>NZ_JAFBEC010000008.1 GCF_016908595.1 Geomicrobium sediminis
CCGTTCTTTTCTCTATTATAACAAAGCGTGGTTATGATTCGGCGTCTATAAATAAGAAAAAGCTGTTGAGAAATGACTTTCTCAACAGCCTGAAAGCACTTTAAACAGAAACGTTTAAAGTGCTTTTTTCTTTACTATGCGCGGGAAACGTATTCCCCTTTACGTGTATCAACAACAAGAACGTCGCCTTCGTTAACAAAGAACGGAACGTTTACCCGGAATCCAGTTTCAAGTGTTGCTGGCTTGTGACCACCTGAAGCTGTATCCCCTTTAATTCCTGGATCTGTTTCAGTTACCGTCAGCTCTACAGAGTTAGGTAGCTCAACCCCAAGTGTTTCTGTGCCGTATTGCGTAATGTGAACTTCCATATTTTCTTTCAAGAAGTTTAGTTCATACTTAATTTGCTCCGTTTGCAACTCAATTTGCTCAAATGACTCCATGTTCATAAAAGAATGCTCATCTCCATTTGAGTAGAGATATTGCATTTTGTCACGGTCGATATGAGCTTTATTTACTTTTTCCCCACCGCGGAATGTTTTCTCAGCGATGTTACCAGTACGCAAATTCTTTAATTTTGAACGAACAAAAGCAGCGCCTTTTCCTGGTTTTACATGTTGGAATTCTAACACTGAAAATAAATCGTTATCTACTTCGATCGTAAGACCTGTTTTAAAATCGTTTACTGAAATCATCTTCGTATATCCACCTTTTTCTAGTTTTGCCCCGCATACTTAAGCGTTTTATCAGACGTCGTTAAACGCTCATTCCCGGTTTCTGTAATGACGATGTCATCTTCAATTCGTACGCCACCGATCCCTGGTAAATAAACCCCAGGTTCAACGGTTACGACCATTCCTGGTTGCAATACGACGTTACCTTTCGGAGAAAGTCTCGGTTCTTCATGAACTTCAATGCCAAGCCCGTGCCCTAAACCGTGACCGAACTTGCCTTCATACCCTTGTTCATAAATGTACGAACGACAAATATCGTCTGCTTCTTGTCCTGTCATTCCAGGTTTAATTTGCTCTACACCTTTTAACTGTGCTTGTAATACCGTGTCAAAGACCTTTTTCATTTGTTCACTAGGTTCTCCGACAGCGAGAGTACGTGTAATGTCTGAGCAATACCCTTCATAAATCGCACCAAAATCAAGGGTAACAAGTTCACCTTCCTCGATGACTTTGTCACTTGCAACACCGTGAGGCAATGCACCTCGTGCTCCTGAAGCAACAATCATATCAAATGATGATCCATCAGCACCAAGTTGTCGCATTTTAAACTCTAGCTCATCACGAACTTCTTTTTCTCGCATTCCAGGCTTTATGTAATTTAAAATGTGCGCGTAAGCTTCATCTGCAATTGCTGCAGCCTTCTTCATCGTCACAATTTCTTCTTCGTCTTTGAACTGACGCAATGATTCCACAACCCCACTTAAAGGAACCAATGGAATCGAATGTTCGTGCTTATACAACTCATACTTCTCAAAGGTTGTATACGATTTCTCAAAGCCGACTGCCTTCACGTTATGCTTCTTTACAAGTTCTTGTATTTCCGTAGCAACCGAACCTTTGTGCTCAACAATCGTGTAACCAACACATTGACTCGTTGCTTGTTCGACGTAACGAAAATCGGTAATAAAATATGACTCACTTTCCGTTAAAAAAACGACCCCTGCACTCCCAGTAAAATGCGAAAGGTATCTACGATTGGCCTCGCTCTCAACGATAAACGCATCGATGCCTAATGATTGAAACTGTTTTCTAACATTGTCAACTCGTTTCATTCGCTTTCGTTCCTCCTCGCAAAACTTACGATTACATCACCTCTATCTTAGCACATGTTTAGGAAATCTAGCCATTATGTTCCTCCGTATTTTTGCAACTCTTCTTCATAAGCAATGGAATATCCGACAAATAGACCGTAACTAATAAACAAACAAATGGTACTCGTGATTGTGATATTACTTAACTCTTGAACTGAATCTAACCCGACAAATAACGGATTAGCAATGTAAAAAATCAGCACCCATAGTACGGCTCCAAAGCCAATTCCCATCCACATGCTACTAATCTTCGCAAGACTATAACGATAAAGAAAGGCGATTGCAATCGAGCCGATCGTAATCATGAGAATAGCAAGCCATTGACCTGTTTTCTCTTCTGTCCAATCTCCAAGTGACCATGCCATCCAAAATAAATTCGGACCGACATCTGTAAAATTAAAAAAATAAGCTCCGTACCAAATGGAACTCCACAAAAGACCTCCTACAGCTCCTATTAAGAGAACTTTTACGCTATACGGCAAATCTTTCGTATCTGTTTTTCGATTTTGTTTTGTTGGCATTATTTACTCACCTCATTGATCCATAGTATGGTACAAATGAGTTGTGCTCATTCTCTTCACAGTAGATTTTCTCTCTTTTAAAACTGTGTCGTGGAGGTGAGTTGCATCTTGTTGTAGAATAGAAACCATAGCAAACCAAAGAGTTGAAAGATAGGTGCCAACATGAGCGAAGAACAAAAACAAGAACAAGAACAAACGTCTCCCTCTACAGGAAAACCCGCCTATGGTGGTCAAGCCCTCATTGAAGGTGTAATGTTTGCAGGTAAAGAAACGACTGTTTCTGCAATACGCCGGAACACCGGTGATATCGAATACTTCGAAAACGTCCGAAAGCCAATGCCTACACTACAGAAGCTAAAGAAAATTCCTTTCGTTCGAGGTACTGTTGCTCTGATTGAAGCAGCAGCGATGGGAAGTAAACATATGAACTTTGCCTCTGATCGTTATGACGTTCACCCCGATGATGATGAGAATATCGTTACTGAGGAGCAGCGTTCTAAGATCGTGAGCTTTATAGGTGTCGCTGCCATGGCAGTGTTTGCATTTTTAATCGGAACTGTCATCTTTACACTCGTCCCAGTCTTTTTAGCTGAACTCTTATCCGGACCTTTCCCTGGACATGTAGCTCAGAACTTACTTGAAGGTTTATTTAAGACCATTATTCTCGTTGGGTACATTTATTTGATCTCGTTAACCCCACTCATTAAACGGGTATTTCAATACCACGGTGCCGAACATAAAGTGATCAACACGTATGAATCAAATAAACCATTGACGGTCGAGAATGTACAAGAGCACTCTCGATTGCATTACCGTTGTGGTAGTAGCTTTATGCTGTTTACCGTCATTATCGGTGTGCTGATTTATTTGCTCGTACCGTTTGATAATTTGTTTGAGCGAATTGTACATCGTTTATTACTCATTCCAGTCGTTCTCGGAGTTTCCTATGAAGTGTTGCAGTTTACGAACAAGTTACGAGACATCCCTGTGTTAAAATGGCTCGGGCTCCCTGGCTTATGGTTGCAACTACTTACAACGAAACAACCAAAAGACGACCAAGTTGAAGTATCGATTGCTTCTTTTGAAAAACTGCTAGAACGCGATGAGCAACTAAAGGCAGAAAAAGCCGGCAGTAACATCGTTTAAAAGGAGATGAGCGTTTGCAGTCGTTTCTAAAAAACCCTTTCGTTTTGATTATTAGCTTCCTTGCAGTGATTGGACTTGGTTCTCAACTGATCTTCAATCCATCTGGACTGCTCTTAATGCTCGTCATCACTGCTGTAATCGGGGTAATTCTCTATTTCGTTCTCACTCGCTTTATTCGTCCACAAGTTCAAGGTCAACGGGTGGACCCGAATTACAAGCGTGCACTCAAACAAGACAAACAACGACGAAAAACAAACAATAAAAACCCCGATGCGGTTAGTGTAAAGAAAAAGCGAAATCCGACCCACTTAAAGGTCGTTAATGGCAAGAAAAAAAATGCGCGACGATAATTTTCGTCAGCGCATTTTTTAGCGACTCCACGTTTTCAAATACTGTTTTGTCGTCTCATATCCTAGAGTAACCAACTTTTCTCGATCTTCATCCGTTAAAGAAAAACTCGTCGTCCTAACCGTCTCAATCGGAATAAACACGACGTTGTTCTCGTGACCAGAATCAATATATCGTGAATCGTGGCTTTTTTGCATCGTCTCAAAAATCGATCCGTATAACTCGAGTGCATTTGTAATCGAGTTTTTATCATGATCCGCCGGTTCTGGATTAAGTTGAAAACCGAGCAATGGTCGCTTTGAACGATGCTTTCGAAATAACCACATCGGAAAATTACTTAAAATCCCACCATCAACGACTAATGATGACGTTCCACCTTTATCAAACAACCGAACAGGCTGGAAGAAAAATGGTAAACTACAACTCATTCGTACCGCGCGAGCGACAGGGAACGAGTCTGGAATGATGCCGTAATGCTCAAGGTCATCTGGCAAAACGAGCATTCGGCTTTTTGAAATATCTGCTGCCACAACTCTTAGTTGATCATTTGGCAAATCACCGAACGTTCGAACCCCTTTTGCCTCAAGCTTATTCGCTAACCACTCTTCTAATTTATTTCCTTTATATAATCCAAGCCCAAAGTAGACGCCTACCCATTTGAGTAAATGTGGAAATGTTTTCGCCCAAGCTGTAGGATCGAGGAACATCTTAAGTTCCACTTCATCGAACATCTCTCGAATCTCCTTGCTCGTATATCCCGCAGCCATTAAGCTCCCCATAATGGCTCCTGCACTCGTACCTGCGATTCTAGAAAACGTGAAGTTCTTTTCTTCCATCGCCTGCAATGCGCCAATGAAGGCAAAGGCTTTTACACCACCACCTGCAAAGACACCGTCAATCAGCATTGAAACACCAACTCCCCACACCTACACACTATGCGCACAAAGAAGAAGTTGCGTGTTGTCCTTACAGGAAATGTAAGGATTGATCGCCAGTTCACTCCTAGCGTACGACGAAAAAGATACGCACAAGTTAGTTATAGAGAAAGGAGGAGAACGTTTGATGGACTACAAAGCAGGTGAAACGCTGTATGTGATCCACCGTAATCCCCACACGCAAGACGTTGCAAACATCCGTGAAGCAACTGTCGTTAACGACCCACAAGATCCTCTTTCACAAACGATTTATTTAATGGATGAGTTTTATCCAATTACTGAAGAACTTGCGGTTTTTAACAGTTATGAAGAGGCTGAGGAAGCGTATTCTTACTACTTTGGCACCGACCCAGAACCAATGTAAGGGGGAAAACCATGAAGCCATTTATGCCTGAGCGAATTTATATAGAACCAAAAGCTTTTGACTACCCACTAGGCAAGAAACTCTATGATTATTTCAAAGACTTAGGAACTGAAATACATGAGACTACGTCACACAACCAAATCCGCAATTTACCTGGTGACAACCATTTTCAAAAATATCGAAACGCAAAATCAACGCTTGTCGTTGGCATTCGAAAAACATTAAAGTTTGATACGTCTAAACCGTCGGCTGAATATGCAATCCCTTTAGCAACTGGTTGCATGGGTCATTGTCATTATTGTTATTTGCAAACAACGATGGGTAGTAAACCGTACATTCGAACGTATGTGAACACCGATGAAATCTTAAAACAAGCGGACAACTACATGTTGGAAAGAGCTCCTGAACAGACCAGGTTTGAAGCCTCTTGTACGTCAGACATTGTTGGCATTGATCATATTACTCATTCTCTTAAGCATGCGATTGAACATATGGCCAAAAGCGAATTAGGAAAGCTTCGCTTCGTCACGAAATTCGAACATGTTGACCATTTGTTGGATGCAGATCACCGCGGAAAAACCCGCTTTCGATTCAGTGTTAATGCTGACTTTGTAATTCGGTACTTTGAGCCTGGAACGTCAACGCTTGATAAACGAATTGAAGCCGCTGCTAAAGTTCAAGAAGCAGGCTACCCACTCGGCTTTATCGTCGCCCCGATCTATTTACATGACGGTTGGGAAGAAGGCTATGAAACCTTATTTAAAAAGCTGTCTAACCAACTTCCGAGTAACGGTCGAGACAACATTACATTTGAATTTATCCAACATCGGTTTACACAACCTGCGAAACGCGTCATCGAAAAAAACTATCCGATGACAAAGTTAGAACTTGATAAAACGAAACGAAGGAAAAAATGGGGGCGCTACGGAATTCACAAATACGTGTATGAAAAAGACCAAGAAGAAGTGATGAAAGATACATTGTATCGCTACGTAGACCACTATTTTCCCAATTCCAAAATTGAATACTTTACGTAAGCAACAAACGAAATGTTTGTTGCTTTTCTACGTTTATGCAAAAAAACTTCCGATTCCATTTTACATCCTAAAATTTGCCGTATAATATAGAGATAAGGATTTTTGCATTATAGCGCTTCAACGAAGCGAAGGAGGCACCTGTTGTTAACTAAAACGTTAGTCAAACGGATTTTAATCATCATTGCCCTCATCTTGATCGGGCTATTTGTTTATTACAATTTTTCGGCATTTATGCCGCTACTATTAGCGTTATTAACTGCCATGATTTTTGAACCTTTTGTTCGCTTCTTTAAAAAGCAGTTAAAAACTGAAAAGCGCCTTCTGCCTGTTACGATTGTATTTTTGTTATTTGTAGCCATTAGTGCAATCGGGCTGTACTTTGCTGTGACAAGTCTAATGAGAAGTATTGTAAGTTGGTCACAACAACTCCCACAATACGCACTTGAATTGCAACGGTTTGCGAACGACTTGATTATTCAATTTAATCAATTGTTGAGAGATTTACCACAAGGGTATCAAATCGCCCGTGAACTTGAGCGTCTTTCAGAAGATGCGATTGATTTCGCGCTTAGCATTACGACCAATCTTGTCGGGCTACTCGGTTCGTTTTTGTCTGCGATTCCAAATATGCTCTTCGTAGTGCTTATTTACTTAATTACGCTGTTTCTATTTAGTTTGGATTTACCTCGACTTCTTGGGAATTTCTTTAACTTCTTCAAAACGGAAACATCCGAGAAATTACGATTCGTCTTTCACCGGATGGGTCGAGTATTCTTAGGCTGGTGGAAAGCTCAATTTATTCTTAGCTTAGGAGTCTTTATTCTCACGTACATCAGTCTTCTTTACATATCACCAGGCTCTGCTTTTATACTCTCACTCATCATTTGGGTCGTAGACATTATTCCACTTTACGTAGGCCCTGCCCTCGTACTCGTCCCATGGGGATTGTTAGCGATGATCTTAGGTGATGTCACGATGGGGATTCAATTAAACATTTTAGCGCTCGTTCTCCTCATCATTCGTCGTATTTTAGAACCTAAAGTACTCGGAGACTCGATTGGCATGAATGCTTTGCCGACCGTATTATCGATGTACTTCGGTTTCGTATTCTTTGGTGTGATGGGATTAATCTTAGGTCCATTTGTTTATATGGCGATCTTAAGCGCGAAAGAAGCAGGACTTTTTCAAATCAATTTGAAAGAGGACCAACCAAAAGAAGAACCAACACCTGCACAAAAAGAATAAAAAAAAGCCGATTTAGCATCGTTTGCCCAAAAATTGTTTTTACGAACTTTTGGAGCAAACCGCTAAATCGGCTTTTTTTCAATTGGAAACAAAGGAAGTTCTTCTAGATAAATGAGATCTTGTTGATCGTTTGCACTGCCTTCTGCAAGTACAGCGGTTTTGGCAACAACGTTACCCCCTGCCCTTTCAACAAGTTCTTGCAGTGCCGCAATCGATTCGCCTGTTGATACAACATCGTCTACGAGCACGATCCGCTTGCCTTTAAGCTTTTGAGCATCTCGTTCATCCAATACGAGTGTCTGCTCTACATCGGTCGTAATGGATTTTACCGTTAGTACGAGTGGTTCACTCATGTAAGGTTTCACTGTTTTACGTGCAACAACATACTGATCGTGATTCAACAAACTCGAGAGTTCTTGTGCCAACGGAATGCCTTTGGCTTCTGCCGTAACTAAAACATCAGCTTCTGGCAATTGATCGACGAGCGCCTTTGCTGTTGCTTTTGTAAGCACTGTATCTCCAAGCATCACGAAACTGGCAATCGCTGTATGTTCTGAGATCGGGACGATCGGTAGGTGCCTCGTCACGCCGGCTATGATCATCGTGTAAGTCTGCACCTCTTCCACCCCTTATCTATTCTTCTTCTTTATGATAGTTGTTTAGCGCGTTTAGACGCGCCGGATCGTCTTTGAAGTACTGAACAAGATCTCCTATGCGGTCAATCGCATCCCAACTAATATGATGCTCAATCCCTTCAACGTCTTGATAAATGAACGATTCATCGACACCAATCAACTGTAAAAATTCTTCCAACAACTCATGACGATAGACAAGCCGCTTTCCAATTTTATTACCTTTTGATGTTAGGATCAGTCCTCGGTATTTTTCATAAACGACGTAACCACTTTTATCAAGCTTTTGAACCATTTTCGTTACAGAAGATGGATGCACTTCTAGTGTATCTGCGATATCAGACACCCGAGCATACCCTTTATCTTCAATCAATTGATAGATTCGTTCTAAATAGTCTTCCATGCTAGCTGTTGCCATCGTGTGTTCCCCCATTCAATTGCGTTCTGGGCACAACTCTTTTATCACATTCTTTATTGTACCGAATTGGCGCATGACAAACAACGACAGATTCAAGAAAAGCATCACTTCGAAAAGAAAGCAAATCGTGGTATGATAGAAGTCAGAATAATCGTGATGTGTTCTTCATTAGAGCACATATGAAAGGCGTGGAATCAGTTGAGTGAGAAAGTATTAATAAATGAACAACTCATTAATCGAGAAGAAGCTTCGTTTTCATTTGATGATCGCAGCATGTATTTTGGTGATGGCATTTACGAGGTGATTCGAATTTATGGAGGATTTCCTTTCCAAATGGAAATGCACATGCAACGCTTTCAACGAAGCGCTGAAGAATTGGACATCCCGTTTGATTACGATGTTAAGCAAAGCTTAACGAACTCCCTTCTAGAGCTGCTTAAAGAAAACGAATTAAACGAAGGAATCATTTACGTCCAACTTTCCCGCGGCTCCGCTGATCGTAACCATCTATATGAGCGCCATACTGAACCTTTGATCTTTGCATTCACAAAGCCAATGGAGCGACCACAACAAGCGATGTCTGAAGGAATTGCTACGTACTTAACCGAAGATGAACGCTGGCTACGTTGTGACATTAAAACGGTAAACTTGCTAGGCAATGTCATGGCCAAACGCAAAGCCGCTGATCACGACTGTCAAGAAGCCTTATTGCACCGTGGTGACTTAATGACTGAAGGTTCTTCATCGAATTTATTCATCATTAAAGGCGATGTTGTACAAACTCACCCTGCAAACAATTACATCTTAAATGGCATTACTCGCCAACTCGTTCTCGACTATATTGAAGAACACGGGAAATCCGTAGTCTTTGAACCCATTCAAGTCGAAGATATGAAGAACATTGATGAAGCCTTTATTACGAGTACGACAAGTGAGATTACTCCGATCGTTGAGTTAAGAGGTACCGTGCATCATAAATTAACTGTCGGACCATTAACGAAATCGTTACAAAAGCGTTTTGATGAAGACGTAGTTAAAACTGAACAAGGCGAGTAACGTAATATAAATGCACTGAACAAGACAAAATCAAAGAACGAACGCCCGAACTTAAACGGGTGCTCGTTCTTTTTTTGATAAACCATTAAGAAATATATAGGCTTTGATTGCCATTGTACGGTTTTCCTTAGTTAAGGCATACTCCTGCTCTGGAGATGTTACTCTGCTTTCAAAAAACTACATGTAGCTAAACACTTTCTGAAATCACTTCAGAGTCGTACTAGCCTTATTTTTATTATCTACGATACGTCCAGTCGTCTGATTGATAGCGCTCAATCGCTAACGATTCTACCTCTTGCTTTTGTTCTTCCGTTAACATCATTGGTTCTAAATGAACGTCAAGGCCTTGCTCAAAGCCGACTTTAAAAGCTTCTCTCAATTGAGGGATGGTTACGTCAGTGCTTGTTAGGTCTTGAATGCTAACGGCTTTTTGAAGGAACCGCTTTTGCATTTGTTCTCGCATGCGATCATCTTTGAACTTGAACACACTAAATAGTTGATCGACGTCAAAAGCAAGCACAATTGCGCCGTGTTGTAAGATGACGCCTTTTTGACGCGTTTGCGCACTTCCTGCTATTTTTTTCCCTTCAACAACAAGCTCATACCAAGATGGAGCATCAAAACAAACGGCAGATGTTGGGTTTTTCAATGCATCGGTATCTTCTTTCGTTTTCGGAATCGATAGATTCGCTTCTAATCCTAATTGTCTGAACCCTTCTAGCAATCCTTCTGAAATGACACGGTATGCTTCAGTTACTGTCTCAGGCATCTTAGGATGGTCTTCATTGACGATGACGCTATACGTCAATTCTTTGTCATGTAACACTGCACGTCCTCCAGTAGGACGGCGCACAATCCCAAGTTCATGTTCTTCTACTGCGGTAATATTGATTTCTTTATGTATCTTCTGAAAGTAGCCAAGAGAAAGAGATGCTGGATTCCATTCATAAAAGCGAATCACTGGTGGAATCTTCCCTTCGCTATGCCACTGCAACAATTTTTCATCTAAAGCCATGTTGTAAGACGGGGAACATGCACCCGACTCTAGAAAAAGCCATGTTTCTTTTTGCATACATTTCACCTCTCCAATCTTATTAAGTGTAGCAAAAGTAACACTTGTTTGCATCGGCGAAGACAACCTTTGCGTAACGTGCAGTTCCGACTTATAATAGAAAAGGATGTACTAGCTTTTCGTAGGGGGAACATACATGGATGTTATGAACGTGATCAGTTATATTTTATGGGGGCTATTAATTGGTTTCTTGATTGTGTTTTTGTTTAGAAGACTATCAACACCGAAATTCTTAAGCCCATTAACGCAAGATCAATTTATTCAAGGATATCGTAAATCCCAATTGATTGACGTGCGTGAACAACGGGAATACGATGGCGGCCACATTTTAGGCGCTCGGAACATTCCACTTTCCCAATTAAAACAACGTTTGTCTGAAGTTCGTCCTGACCAAGACGTGTATTTGTATGACCACTCTGGAGCAAGAAGTCGTCAAGCTGCTCGTATGATTAAGAAAAAGACTAACAACGATCGTCTTTTCTACTTAAAGGGTGGCTTTCGTAAATGGACAGGAAAAGTGAAGAAGAAATAAGCCAATGCCCTTTCATTCATTAGAAAGGGCATTTTATTGCAAACGTTACAAACAAATGATAAAATTATCTCTTTAAGTATGCATGTAATTACAATCGTTACGTATAAATGAAAGATCAATGGAAGGAGCACACGATGATTCCAATTATTGAACGTATTAACGAACTTGCCAAAAAGTCCAAAGAAATTGGCCTAACTGAGAATGAGCAAAACGAGCAAGCGAAACTCAGACAAGAATACCTCGGCTATATTCGTGGCCAAGTAAAAGACACAATTTCTAATGTGACTGTCGTCGATGAAGAAGGTACAGATGTAACTCCTGAAAAATTAAAAAATGAACAAGAACGTCGACGTTCTCATTAAAACGAAGCACAAACTCAATCTGTGAGTTTGTGCTTCGTTTTTATTATTGCTCGTGTTTTAAAATTGGCTTTCTTGCCGCTGTCGTTTCATCGAGTCTTGAAACAACAGTATGATGTGGCGCTTCTAATACATAATCAGGGTTCTCTTCTACTTCTTTACTAATAGCAATCAAAGCGTCAGCAAATTCATCTAACGTTTCTTTCGACTCTGTCTCCGTCGGTTCAATCATCATGCACTCTTCTACATTTAACGGGAAATACATCGTCGGTGGATGATACCCATAATCAAGCAGGCGCTTTGCAATGTCTAATGCGCGTACGCCTTGATCTTTTTGTCGTTTTGCTGACACGACAAATTCATGTTTGCAATATTGAGAGTACGGCACATCATAATACGGCTCAAGACGCTTCATTAAATAGTTCGCGTTTAATACCGCATCTTCAGATACTTGCTTTAAGCCTTCTAGACCCATCGTACGAATATAAGAATACGCACGTACATTGATACCGAAGTTTCCATAAAACGGCTTAACACGTCCGATTGATTGCGGACGATCGTAATCCCACGTATATTGTTCTTCTTTTTTAATGAGGAGTGGCTTCGGTAAAAATGGCACTAAATCTTCTTTAACTCCGACTGGACCACTTCCAGGACCGCCGCCTCCGTGAGGTCCGGTGAACGTTTTATGCAAGTTCAAATGCACAACGTCAAAGCCCATATCACCAGGACGTGCTTTATCTAAGATGGCATTAGAATTAGCTCCATCATAATACAATTTACCACCGGCGCTGTGAATAATTTCAGCCATTTGAACGATATCTTCTTCAAATAACCCGAGGGTATTTGGATTCGTAAGCATGAGCGCTGCCGTATCCTTACCAACCACTTCACGTAAATGATCTAAGTCAACGAGACCTCGCTCATCCGTACGCACCGTCACTGAATCAAAACCAGCGACACTCGCCGATGCTGGGTTCGTACCGTGAGCCGAGTCAGGTACAATCACTTTCGTACGCTCAACATCACCATTAGCTTCATGGAACGCACGGATCATCATTAACCCTGTCCATTCTCCTTGAGCACCTGCTGCTGATTGCAACGTCACTTCCTTCATCCCTGTCATTTCTGCTAATGACTCTTGCAATTCGTGCATCAATTCTAATGCCCCTTGTACTTGCTCTTCGGGCTGATACGGATGAATGTGAGACAAACCTGGCATTCTCGCGACGACTTCGTTCACTTTCGGGTTGTATTTCATCGTACAAGAACCGAGAGGGTAAAACCCAGAATCAACACCAAAGTTTCGGTTAGAAAGCGCCGTATAATGGCGAACGAGTTGAAGCTCAGACACTTCTGGTAATTTTGCTTCTTCTTTTCGAATGTAGGAATCCTCAAGCAATTCTTCCACTGATACGTCAGGCACATCGAGTTCTGGAAGTGAATCGCCTTTACGACCTTTACGACTTAATTCAAAAATAAGCGGCTGCTCTTTCGTTCTCATTTGCTCTCCTCCAATGCTTTAACGAATCGATCAATTTCTTCTTTTGTTCGCATCTCTGTTACACAGACGAGCATATGATTGTCACTCGCTTGATCAAATCGTCCAAGATCTAAGCCTCCGATAAACCCTTTATCGATCAGCTTTTTGTTTACCTCAACAACGTTACTTCCTACATCAACAACAAATTCATTGAAATGAGGACCTTCATTGACGATCGTAAATCCAGCATTCTCAACTTGTTGTTTTGCATAATGCGCCTTTTTTAAGTTGTGAACCGCGAGTTCCTTTAATCCGCTCTTTCCAAGTGCCGTCATCGCAACAGAACTACCAAGGGCGTTTAACGCTTGGTTTGAACAAATATTCGATGTCGCTTTGTCTCTTCGAATATGTTGTTCTCTCGCTTGTAATGTAAGCACAAACCCACGTGTCCCATCTTCATCGACTGTTTGCCCTACAAGACGACCAGGTACTTTTCGCATCAATGCTTTTTTCGTTGCAAAGTATCCACAGTGAGGACCGCCGTACTGACTAGGAATACCAAATGGCTGGGTATCACCAACAACTACATCTGCACCAAACTCTCCTGGTGGCGTTAACACACCTAATGCGAGAGGGTTGCTTTTTACAATCATCATCGCACCCGATTCATCACACGCCTCGCGAATCGCTTTTAAATCTTCAATTCCACCGTAGAAGTTCGGGTATTGTACGACGACCGCGCACACGTCATCATCAAGCTTTTCTTTAAGGTCATTTACGTCTGTCTTTCCTTTCGCTTCATTCACAGAAGCGACATTCAATCTTGGGCCTAATACATACGTATCAATCACATCACGTGCTTCTGGATGTACAGTGTCAGAGACGAGCACGCGTTGTTTTTTCATTTTCAGATGACCTGCAACCATTACGACCGCTTCAGCAAGAGCCGTATGACCGTCATACATTGAGGAATTCGCAAGGTCCATTCCTGTAATCTCTGCAATCATCGTCTGGAATTCAAAAATTGCTTGCAATTCACCTTGAGAAATTTCCGGTTGGTATGGCGTATAAGCTGTGTAGAATTCCGAACGAGAAATGACGGCATCAACGGTTGCTGGGATATGGTGATCGTAGACACCCGCTCCTAAAAATGACGGGAAATCTTTCGTTGATACATTTCGATTACTTAACTCTGTAAAGTGCTTAAGTAAATCGCGCTCTTTTAATGCTGGTTTAATATTCATAGAGGTTGCTGGACGTACTTTTGTTGGAATATCCGCAAATAAATCGGCGACGTCGTTTGCCCCAACTACTTGCAACATTTCTTTACGATCTTCTTCAGTCATTGGTAAATAACGATGGTTTGACATGTTTTCCCTCCTAGCGTTTATAAAACGGTGTTTGGATGACTTTCGCTTCAACAATTCGCTTTCTTATGCCAACACGGACAGTCGTGTCAATGGCAGCGTAAGCTTCATCAAGTAGTGCAAGTCCTACATTCGTGCCAAGTGTTGGCGATTGCGTACCACTTGTCACATGACCGATCACTTCTTCTCGTTCGTTGTACACAGGATAATCGGTTCTCGGTATGCCTTTGCCAATCATTTCAATGCCAACGAGTTGGCGCTTAACACCTTGTTCCTTCTCTTCTTGCAAGGCTTTTTGACCAATAAACGGCTGAGTCTTTTTCGTTTTAACAGCAAACCCTAGCTTTGCTTCAAGTGGGCTAATCGAGTCTGACAATTCTTGACCGTATAATGGCAAACGCGCCTCAAGTCGAAGTGTATCTCTTGCGCCGAGACCACAAGGAGTCACTTCTTGTTTAAGGAGTGCATCCCAAATCGTTTTCGCATCTTCTGATTTGCAATAAATTTCAAATCCATCTTCTCCGGTATACCCACTTCTTGAAATGATCGCAGATGTACCGAGAAGCTTCGATTCAGCTAAAAATTGAAAAAATCCAAGCTCGTTCAAAGGTTCAGAAACGAGTGATTGTAATACCTCTTCAGATTTCGGACCTTGCAACGCTAATAGTGCATAGTCATCAGAAACGTCTGTAATCGTCGTATTCGGTTTTTGATGTGCCTTGATCCATTCAATGTCTTTGTTTCGATTTGCTGCATTCGGGATCACGAGGTAACGCTCGTTATCAAAACAATAGACGAGTAAATCGTCAACCGTTCCACCTTGTTCTGTACACATTAGTGAGTATTGAGCTTTTCCCGGTGTTAGCTTTGATACATCATTTGTCATGACCGTTTGTAACGTCTCTAGTGCGCCCTCTCCTTCAACAAAAGCTTCGCCCATATGAGAGACATCAAAGAGCCCTACATGATTTCGAACGGCATAGTGCTCTTCTTTAATCGATGTATACTGAACGGGCATCTCCCATCCACCAAATGGCACCATTTTTGCGCCTAAGTCTACGTGTGCATCGTATAAAGCTGTACGCAAATTCGTCACGTTTGTCATCGCCTCCACAATTCTTTAATAAAAAAAGACAGAACTCTCCAACAATCGTTGAAAAGCTCTGTCCGTTGACCAGAAAGTTTCTTCCGATGATTCAATCATCGGTGTGTCTTCGTGGGTGGCTCAATACATGAGCACTCTCCAGAGTTGCGTCAAACAGAAGTACTTTTGCCTGAGAGATTCACACATGTAGTGCTTGCTCCTTCGGCGCCGCTTTGAAACTTGCGAACTCTCCCTCTGTCATCACCCGCCAATGATTCAGTTGTATAGAAAGCTTAGGAAAATTACATACTATGAAGTATGTTGCGACTACGAAATCTTTACTACTCGTACGTACTATATTGCTAGTTTAGCATCATGCTAACCGACTGCCAATGATTTTATCGTAAATGAGGAGAGTACATGTATATCGATATTGACTTTTCTACTGATTGGGAACAAGAATTTCAAAAACGCCTCGACAACGACGGTCCATTCGCTTCTTGGGAAATGTTTAATTTAGCGTTCGAAGCAGAAGAACATCGTGCTGTGCCATCGTTTGATGGACTCGTTGCTCCATCATACTTACCGAACTTAACCCCGTACGAGCATCAATTAGAAACCGCTCGCCGGGTTGTGGAAGACATGAATGGCAAAGCCATATTAGCAGACGAAGTTGGTCTTGGAAAAACGATTGAAGCCGGACTCGTGCTGAAAGAATATATGATTCGTGGTCTCGTAAAAAAAGTATTAATCCTAGCACCCGCCTCACTAGTAAATCAATGGTCAAGCGAGTTAAACGAGAAATTCCACATTCCTGCCATCCCACAAAAGAAATCGTACGTTTGGGAACAAGCAGACGTTGTTGTCACATCGATGGAAACCGCCAAAAGACAACCTCACCGAGATATCGTACTGCAACAACCTTACGACATGATTATTATCGATGAGGCACACAAACTCAAAAACGCAAGCACAAAAAACTATGAATTTATCCGACAACTAAAAAAACGATTCTGCCTCCTACTCACAGCGACGCCTGTTCAAAATCGCATTGAAGAACTGTTTCATCTCGTCTCAATCTTAAAGCCTGGTCACTTAGGCGATGAACAATCATTCAAACGCCAATACAAAGAAGACCAAAAAGACTTGAGCAACGACGACATTAAAACACTCGTTCAACACGTGATGGTCCGCAACCGAAGAGCAGATACGAAAATCGACTGGAAAAAGCGCAACGTAGAAAACTACATGGTCACATTTACGAACGAGGAAATTGACTTGTATGAAGAAGTAAAACGGTTAAAAGATACGAACATGCACGGTTTATCACTTACGACACTTCTACGTGAAACGTGTTCAAGCAAACAAGCGTTAGGCGTCACGCTGTCTAACATGTTAAAAAAAGGGTTTCTTACCGAGGAACTCGTACAACCGTTAATTACAAAGATGCAACAAGCGAATCGGAATGCGAAAGCAGAACACGTACTAAAGCAACTTCACGAAAGCAAAGAAAAAACGATTATCTTCACCGAATACCGTGCTACTCAAGCGTATTTGCAGTGGTTTCTTCAACAGAACGGCATTAAGTCCGTTCCTTTTAGAGGAGGCTTTAAACGTAGCAAAAAAGATTGGATGCGCCAACTATTCCGTGACTATGCACAAGTAATGATCGCAACGGAAGCTGGCGGCGAAGGGCTTAACTTGCAGTTTTGTCACCATATGATTAACTACGACCTGCCGTGGAATCCGATGCGTGTGGAGCAACGAATTGGCCGAATCCATCGACTCGGACAAGAACACGAAGTACACATTACAAACTATGCCGTCGGCAATACGATCGAAGAGAGGATTCTAAGACTTCTTTACGAGAAAATCGAAATGTTTGAAGGCGTCATCGGACACCTTGATGACATCTTAGAACGCTCACAATCCACGAAGCTTGAACACTACGTTCAAGATGCGCTCTCCGAAGAGTCCGAAGTGATCGCACAAGAAAAGCTTCAACAATTGTCAACGTATATGAAAAAAGGAGGTGCGTAAGGTGAATCAAGCGAAAGTCCATCGTTACATTGAGCGCTACTTAACAACGTCAGGTGCACAATTTTTATCACGAAGTCCCGAAGACATTGAAGTACAACTCACGCGTGAACTTGATGAAGAGTTAATGAATCGACCCTTTTATTGGCATTACCTTGATAAAACCGGAGCAACTCCGCAACCGATGCAAATGCGGATGACAACAAACGTCGAGAACTCAAACGGATTTGAAAAAGTGCACTTTGGCTCACCAAGGTTGCATCAGTTTTTCTCTTCTGCTTTAAATAAAGGCCGGTTTACGAGGCTTTACGAGCAGACCGCCCCTCATTCTCGAACAGCACTATATCCGTGGCTCTGTTTAAACGTTCGTATTTCGTACACGTGTCACCGTAGAAGAGATGAATTACGCTCATTTGGCGTCCAACTTATTAATGGTGAAACGGTAGATAACTTTATGGACGTCTTGCGTAATCGTAATGTGCAATCGAGCATCCCAGAAATGGCATTTAAAATGGCTGGACTCATCCAACCGAAAAGTGCGGTCGCTCGCATTAAACAATACGTTCTAAAGGAACTTTCTTCAACAAAGCATGCGTGGGCAGACGAAGCCGTACGGCGTATGGAAGATGATTTATTGCTTCTTGATCGTTTCTACCAAGATCAAGAAGCAAGTGATCAAGAAGCCTATCAGTTAGAGCAAATAGCAATCAAAGAACAATACCAACCAGCCATTGAACTCAACTTTATTAATGGCGGGGTGTTTTACCTTCAAAGTTCGTAAAATAAAAAAGGCTGCTCACAACGTCATTGACATTGTGAACAGCCTTTTTGTTCGTTATGCTTCTGGAGCACCTGTAATTAGCGTCATGATCCCAAAGAATCCGAAAACGAGAATACTCGCTAGTGAAACCGCAACTCCTAGGAAGTTACGACGCTTTAATTCTCTAACTAACGCAATCGCTGAAAGAATCGCAACCGCTAATGTAATTGAACCCATTGCCATAAGTCATTCTCTCCTTACAAAGAAGTTATCGTAAAGTTCAACACGTAAGAGCGCCATTCCTTTTCAAAAACAATGCGACTGTGTACAATAGCATTGAAATAGGAAAAGGAGTGGATTCATTAAATGAAATGGTCTCAAGTGCCCTTAGGGCCCCTGCAAACCAATGCTTATGTGCTTTACAATGAAAACCTAGAAGCTATCATCTTCGATCCTGGTGGGGACGGTGAAGCATTTGAAACGGCAATACGAAACGCTTCGTTACAACCAATTGCGATCTTGCTTACACACGCACACTTTGATCATATCGGTGCGGTCGATCATATTCGAGAAGCGTTTAACATTCCCGTTTATATTCACGACATCGAAGCAGATTGGCTAACAGACGATGAACTGAACCGTTCAAGTAACTTCCTAAACGGACAAGGGTTCACCGTAAAGGCAGCTGAGAAGCTGATTACAGATGAAGGAAACCTTCAAGTCGGTAATTTCGCATTTGACGTTTACCATACTCCAGGACATTCACCAGGGAGTGTCTCTTATTATCATGCATCGTCAGGTACTGTGTTCTCTGGAGACGTGCTTTTCCAAGGAGGAATCGGCAGAACCGATCTTCCAGGCGGAAATCACGAAGAGCTCCTTTTAAGTATTCACGAGAAGTTGCTAGAACTTCCTGAAACGACAGAAGTAGCTCCAGGTCACGGTCCGACTACAACAATTCAACAAGAAACGGAACAGAACCCGTTTTTAAACGGTCTATAGAACATTCGAAAAGGCGGCCAAAACCGCCTTTTATGTATGTTCATTTTGTTTAGTGGCCAAATGACGGTTCCATAATGAAAATCGAGTATACGGAAAACACGACCATAAACAGTGTTAAGTAAGCGCCAAAGATGTAAATGTAATTACGCTCTGACAAGTTCATAAAGCCTAATCCAACAAAAGCTGCCGTATTCGCAAAGAAAATAAGTGCCATTTCATACATGTTCCCGACGAAGAACAAGACAGCAAAGATCCCTGTCCAGAACCCCATAACACGGAACATCCGGCCCATTTCGTTGTTCATATTGTTCCCTCCTTGCTGCGAAACTCAAAAGATTGTCCATCTCGATACTCACATTATATATGAATTTTTGTGTCGTTGTAAATTACTTTTCCCTGCGGTTTGCCAAGATAAAACGTGTCGGTTGCTTTTTTCTTGCTTGACGGTACGAAATTTTCATTGCAGTCGGCACCATTCCAAACATCGTAAACAGCTTTACTTTCCTTTTCTTTCGCGCCTTTCTGCGCTCCCAATAACTTGTTTCATGCGAAAAAAAGTTCTCTAGCCCTTTTAGAAATGATTCAACTAGATATTTTAAATAAGGATTCGGGTTCATCTAGATCAACTCCTGTTCCTTATCATTGACGGTTTTGTGACGATTTATCCATACGTATTTACAGGTTCGATTGCCAAAATATTTTTCCGTAAAAATCGTCGGTACGCTTGACTCTTAAAGCACCACGCATTTATTAAACGGTCGTCATACGTTTGAATACGTACGACCCGCTTTGTGAAATTACCACCTTCACTTTTGTAGATCATACAAAGCTTCTGACGTTTTACACACGATGTCTCGAGAATGGTTTGCAAAGACCTCCACCACCTTCAAAAAGAACGTTTGTTCTTACTCTATGCAAACGAAACGATTGTTAAACCTAAAAGAACCTTCCAACTCGTGGTTGGAAGGTTCGTAATCGTCTTCATTCGCCTCGTCTTCTTCAACATCAATCCGCATGATGTAAAACCGATGAACGACTGTCGTGTCGGCTGTCGTTTTTGATGTGAACACGACTTCATCGTAATCACTACTCGTTGCTTTTTGTGTATAACTCACGGTTCCAGAATCATAGTGATACGTTCCCGCTCGTTTGTCATCACCACGTTCAAACTGGCGCCACCACTCTTTTTTTGACTTCTCGATGAGCAATGAGGCTTGCATATAATGCTGGTACGACGTAACCATTTGTTTTTCAGTCAAAAAGAGGAGCGCTTGCGTTGCAACGAGCGCACTGAATACGAAGCATAATACGAGAATATACGGCATTATAGCTCCCTTTTCACCGATAGCCATTCTCCTTTCTCGATGATCACGTCTGAAAGAGCAAGCGAATGACGCTCATTCTGAAGGGTAATTGTTATGACGACCCCACGATTGCCTCGTTTCACTTCAAAGCGCTCTAAAGCGTTCAATAAAATCGTGTGACCTTGATTGTTCACTCTCATAATCAGTTGGTTATTTTGCATTTGAATTATTCGCACCGTTCCTTCAACATCCGTCATTTCTAAACGGTACGGATTTGGAATATCATAAGACACACTGTAAAGGCTTTCTTTTTGTAGTTGTTGGAATAATACGAGTAGCTCTTGGCGTTGCTCACCTCGTTCACTTTGCGGAGGATGGATCGCGTCATAAAGTAGAGGGACGACATACAGAATTGAAAAGAAAATCATCATCGCGATCACCGTTTCAAGCAGTGTAAACCCTTGATTATTTACGGAACTTCGAGACAAACGGATCGCTCCCTTTTACGCCAATGTTCCCAAGAAAGACACTGTAATTCGCCTTTTGTAAATACGGCTTCTGTTTGAACATGAACATGTACGGTTTGGCTATTTGCCATCGCCTGTTGCTGAGCAAAATACAAGTCCGTGACGAATTGCTCGATAAACGCATCTGTTGCTTGTTGTTTCATTAACTCCGTTGAATTAGCGACTGAGACGAACGCACAAATACTTACGATCAACAAGACAATCGCCATTTCAATATACGGGTGTAAGAACATATATTGTATTACTAAATAAAAAATATTATCCTCTTAATAATAATATTGTACCTTTTTTGGCAATTACTGTTTAATTATGTGTTCTAATATCGTATATTTAGAGTGATTTTATCTATAATAATGGAGTGAGTTATTTGAAAAGAATATGGTTACTCATATCAATTGTTATTGCAATCATAATTGCTTTACTTAGCATTAACTACATAAATGTAACTACATTTGGTGACAAAATTAATGAATTCACGAAAAAAAACGGGTCCATCGATACACTGATAATTGAACAGGAAAATGCAGACTCTGTTTTAGTAGAAGATAAAGAATTCATTTTGTATCTTATAGAAAGGGCAACTGATATGAAACTAAAAAGCGGAGAGCCCTTTAGCCCAAATGAAAGAATGTTTAGTATTATTATTGATACTGGTTCAGATCAACCCCATTTTATTCATCTCAAAGAAAATCAGATATTTATGTATGGTGATTATTTTGATATTCAAGGAGATAATTATCTTCGAAAAAGTATAGAGGATAATGTACTCGACAAATAACAAATAGACTGTGAAATAACTGAAATTGCCTAACACTAAAGACGATGATTACAGCTTATAAAGTTCTCTATTAGAAAAACCGAACTCATTCACCATTCCAATTTTAGAATGATGAATTTAGTTCGGTTTTCTTATTCCTAAAATGCTTTTGTCTAAAATTCTTGTTATTAGAGGTTATGTCTTGCTACATGCTTAATTGAATAATCAAGCGTTATGTCATGATCAGGTGAGTGGATTTCGCCTTGAAAAGTGAGATTAGCACCTTCTGAGCTTAAAGTATGATTACTAGCGACCGCTCTAATACCCCGATAAACCCTACCATCTAAGTTTCGTCTCTGATCTTCAAAAGTCGAATGTGTAAATCCTATTGTATTACCTAAATTATCACTACCATTATCCCCAATTATATCTACCAAATCTGTAATTGTGCTTCCATGCGGAACTAATCCAACTAAGAAACTTACTGCACCATTACCTGATTCAGATACGTTTGATCCATTCAATGTTTGATTTCTAAAAACATTTTCCCCTGTCAATGCAAACATACCATTTTCAAAATCTCGAATATCAACTCCTCCACCGTAATAGAGGATACTTAACTCATTAGTATTATGATCTAATTCAACCATTAATGAATCAGCAAGAGTTGTTGTAACGTCAAATCTATTCACACCTGACGATGTAAATCCTTGAAAATATGCTCCCGTATCCATAAAACTAATTTGAGTTATTGTAGAACCAACCTGCGTGGTACTATAAGAATGATAAGTACCACCACCGTCAGAATAATCTGCTATACTGGAATCATATGACCATCCAGAATTTCTAAAAACGCTATTAGGGATAGAATAATCATCCAAATTTGCGCTACCAGTTATTTTTAACTCATTTAGAGCAACACCTACTTCAGATACGTTTTGAACAGAAATATCCCTACTTTGAATGTCAATTTCTTTATCTGTGTTAGCATTATAGCTTTGCTCTAAGGTGTCTGTTTCTGACTCCTCACTTATGATATCTGAATTATTATTCACATTATATAGAGGTGCCACTTTTTCAAATTGTTCTCTATCATTTAAACTATTCGCTTCTAAAGATACTTCCGCTCCTTTAAGTATGTTATCGAACAATGAGTTGTCTAACTCTTCTTCGAATTTAAACCATGATTGATTTTTTACATCCTCAACTAAAATCGTTAAAAATTTACCTTCATTTTCAATTAGAAACTGTAAGATATTATAATTTTCGTCCATTATCTCAATATCACCAATTACATCATCATCTCGAAATCCTTTACCGCCAAAAGGGTAAAGTAAACCCTCAAACTCCAATTCAGATTCTACACCATTTAATAAAAAAGACCCTTTTGCATCAACCTCTCCTTGATTGTGAAATAATTCGAGGTTGCTAAGTATTGCTGAACCATCTGATTGTGTTTCAGTAAACCCTTCAATTTCAGTAATTTCTCCCTCAATTTCGGTAAACTCAATCTTATCTGCATCATTGGCATCAACTTCACTAGTTAAAGAAGCCATTAATAAGCCTGATAACAGAATAGATAAATTATTCAAAATAAAACCTCCAAAAATTAAATTCTTAAATATGAAAATTAAACATATTTAAGTTAAGACACAGTGTATATTATTGTCATATTATGGTCAATACGTTATATAATTACAAATTTATAAAATTTAATATTCAAAACTTTTATCTCGAATTTCATTATAACTATCTCGTTTTCATACATCTAATTACATTGTTTCCTATTAAGGCTTTTAACCCAACCAATTTATTGTCCCTATTCATTGAGGCTTCTTAAAACATTAGTTCAGGTGCAATCTTTCATACAATGAAGACTAGTTTTTATATGTTAATAAATATTCAATTAAAAAAAACAAATGTCCAACAATAATTATGAAAGATTTCACTAATGATATGGGCCAATTTTCGTGTAAGAATTACTAGCCATTCAAGTGACTACGGTGTAAGTAATGAACAACTTTCAAGTAAGTCTTACAATTATATATTGAAATTTAATAGTTCAAAAAATAAACCTTCTTGTAGTTTAAAAGTTTAAACCACCTAACCCCCACATAAGGACTTAGAGGTTAGGTTGAAGTTAATAATTCTCTTTTTACAATCTACTTAGAAAGAATTAAATTTATATTGAATCTCTTACTCTACTTCTTCTTCAACGTATAACCGCTTTATAAAAAAACGATGATTAACTACCGTATCTGTGTTCAACTTTGCAATAATCACAACTTCATCATAGTCACTGTTTGTTGCTTTTTGTGTATAACTCACGGTTCCAGAATCATAGTGATACGTTCCCGCTCGTTTGTCATCACCACGTTCAAACTGGCGCCACCACTCTTTTTTTGACTTCTCGATGAGCAATGAGGCTTGCATATAATGCTGGTACGACGTAACCATTTGTTTTTCAGTCAAAAAGAGGAGCGCTTGCGTTGCAACGAGCGCACTGAATACGAAGCATAATACGAGAATATACGGCATTATAGCTCCCTTTTCACCGATAGCCATTCTCCTTTCTCGATGATCACGTCTGAAAGAGCAAGCGAATGACGCTCATTCTGAAGGGTAATTGTTATGACGACCCCACGATTGCCTCGTTTCACTTCAAAGCGCTCTAAAGCGTTCAACATAATCGTATGACCTTGATTGTTTACTCTCATAATCAGTTGATTATTTTGCATTTGGATCGTTCGCACCGTCCCTTCGACATCGGTCATTTCTAAACGGTGCGGGTTTGGAATGTCATAAGACACGCTGTATAGGCTTTCTTTTTGAAGTTGTTGGAATAAGACGAGTAGCTCTTGACGTTGCTCACTCCGTTCAGCTTGTGGCGGATTAATCGCCCCATATAAAAGTGGGACAACATAAAGAACTGAAAAGAAAATCATCATCGCAATCACCGTTTCAAGTAACGTAAACCCTTGATTATTTACGGAAGTTCGAGACAAACGAATCGCTCCCTTTTACGCCAATGCTCCCAAGAGAGACATTGTGTTTCACCATCGGTAAACGATTGATACATCGTTCCGGTCGTCTTTTCATCACTAATGAGCATGGAGATTGCTTTAAATTCATGAGACACGTCAGCTCTCTCTTCATAAATCGCATGTAAGACGGGAATCATACTGGCACTTAAAATGGACAGCAACAACAACGCCGAAACAACTTCAATGAGTGTGAACCCTTGACTTTGATTTAACATAATAAAATCTCCCTGAACCGATTAAAAACACAAATCGATAATTGTGACGTTTCCCTTCAAACTGAAATGAGCCTGAAAACCGCAAGTTGCCATTCGTTCTAAACATAATGAGATCTGGTGCCATCGTTAAGCCCGCAGCTCTCATGTCTTCAGGGAACGGTTGGGACGTAAGAACTTTCTCATCCATTTTCACTTCATATTGCAATGCTTCTGTTTGAACATGAACATGTACGGTTTGGCTATTTGCCATCGCCTGTTGCTGAGCAAAATACAAATCCGTGACGAATTGCTCGATAAACGCATCTGTTGCTCGTTGTTTCATTAACTCCGTTGAAATAGCGACTGAGACGAACGCACAAATACTTACGATCAACAAGACAATCGCCATTTCAATGAGCGTAAAGCCTTCGTTACGAATTAGACGTTTTTCCACGTACAATGCCGTTGACAATTTCTAACTCTGTACCGTCTGAACATGTTGTTCGCTCGACATACCCTTCTAAATCGTTCAATGTAATGTCTTCAGCTTTCTTCCCCGATTCCACTGAAAAACTACCGACTTGAGATTGAATCAGATCGATTGTCGCTTCACAACTTTTTGAGTGGGCCACATCACTATTTTTCACCATATTCGGAACCGCAACGAGCAACAAAATCGAAATAATTAGCAACACGATCATCATTTCAATGAGCGTAAACCCTTTTTGATCATGATAAAAACGCCGAATTAGATTCATCATCGCTGTTCCCTCTCATACATGCGTTTAAGCAGCAGTTCTATGTCTAAACATTGCTGTATTTCAAGTCGGTGCATCCGCTGTTCAAGTCGTTCAAGTGCATGTTCTACTTCACTTCGTTTTTGTTCATGAATGAGCATATTGCCCTCCTTTAATAGGCGTCGATCGACGTAATCAATTGAAAAATCGGTAAGAATATAGACAGAAAGAGCAACAACATAAACAGTCCAATAACGAGAAATAAAATCGGTTGAATCGTCATCGTGATTTGTTGCACACGTTGTAATAGATCCTTCCAGAGCATTTCACTATAGTGAATCAAATCATCTGCAAGTTTTCCCGTTTGCTGACCGTGTTGAATAATTTCTTTAAACTCTGCTGTGTAGCAGCCACTGTTGACGACAACGTCTGGAAACTGCAATCCTTCGTTTAATTCTTCTTTCATTCGTTCTCCTTCTTCTTTAAAAATAGACAGACGGCTTTGGTCGACAAACACAGTAAGCACATCTAAAACATGCAGTCCTCCTTTTAACAGTTGCCCGAACTGGAGACTAAACGAATACGTCAAGTACATACGAAGCAGTCGGTTGATGAGAGGGATTTTTAGTATGAGATGATATTGTTGTAGGCTCGTTTTGTTCTTAAATGACCCATAATAATAGATCACACCGATCGTGATCACGATCAAAAGCAGAAGGAAACCATAAGGAATGGATTGAAAGAATAGGAAGGTCATCGTTGTAATGGCGGGGTATTCAATATCCATCGTTTGAAATAAAGCTTCGAATTGAGGAAACACGAAGAAAACCATAAAGGAGAATAACATTGCGATGATCCAAATTAACAAAATTGGATATCGTGCAATCGTCATGAATTGTTGTTTGATTTTTTCACGCTCTTTTAACATCCGTCCAGCGTAATAAAACCCTCGATTTAGTCGTCCATATCGTTCCGAAAAAAATAAATAAGCTTGAATATCGTTAGGCAATTCTAACCGCTCCAACGCCTCTCCCCACGACTTTCCTTCCCCGAGTGCCGTCAACCAATTCGCAATGATTGATTTCGCATAGGGACCGTCTTGTATTCCTAATAACGACGCGCCGTGATGCAACGTGTACCCTCGCTCAAGCAGCCGACTTAAATTCAAGAAAAAGTTCGCTTTGTCACTCGCTTTCCACTTTTTCTTCATACATACGTACCGAGTGGCAATTCATGATCAAGTAAATTCTGTTCTTGGCAACGTGCAATTTGCAATAGCAAAGGCTCGCCACTCAAAAACTGATAAGATGCCACCCTGCCTGACGGATGAGTAACTAGCGTTTGAGATACAACTGCAACGACACTTTCATACAAATAATTGGCACTAAGGCCGAATTCCATCAATCTCACGAGTGCACCTGCAGGATGTCTCGTGTGTAATGAAGTGAGCACGAGGTGACCTGTCATTGCGGCTCTCACTGCAATTTTGGCGGTAATTTCATCTCGAATTTCTCCGATCATCAGCACATCCGGATCGTGACGAAGCGCCGCCTTTAATGCGTTCGCATAACTTAGTCCAGCTTGTTCATTCACTTGCAATTGGGTATAAAGTGGATTTGGTTTTTCAATAGGGTCTTCTACAGAAATGATGTGGCGGAGTTGATCATTTGATACTTCTTCAAGAAGGGCATACATCGTTGTTGTCTTACCAGAACCCGTTGGTCCTGTGAGTAGAATTAATCCGTGGGTAAGTGTACAAAATTGCTGCAGTTGTTTCTTAGCGTTAACGTCCGCCGTTACGGTCTCGATTTGATATTGATTTGAAAGCGGAAGTAATCGAGCAGCTAAGCGTTCACCAAAAGTAATGGGCATCGTTGAAAGCCGAATCGCAACGTGTTCTTCACCAAACTGAAACGATAGCGAACCGTCTTGAGGCATCCTTCGCTCCCCAATATCCATGCCTGACTGGAACTTCAAATGTGCAATAAGCTTATCGCTAAGCTTACGGGGTAGGCGACTATGTTCCATTAAAACACCTTGCTTCCGAAAATAAACGATTGTTTGCTCTTTAAGCGGATGAAAGTGTACATCTGTCGCACGTTCTAAAAATGCCGCTTGAAATAGTGAATGAACATCTTCATACACAATCCCAACCAACGCTTCACCTTCCTTTCTAGCTTCTTGTCAACTCTCTCAACCGTAAAGATTCGACAATGAACTACAGATTCCTTCTTTTGTTTTGTTCTATTTTCGGAAAAGAATATGACGCTTACGATCAATACTAAAAAACAGAATCCCACAAAAGCAGGAGTTCTGTTTGTTTAGCTTGTCTTTATTTCTTAGCTTTTCGCTCCAAAATAATTGGAGCTATATTTAGTAGAATAGAAACGATTGTAAAAACCCATAAAGCTCTCTCCATACCCGGTACGACGTCCAATAAAGCTGCCCAATCTTCGACTTTTACCCACTCTGATACAAGACTATATTCTGCACAAAGTGTTAACGCCGTAAATGACAACCCCATCGCCATGGCAAGCTTATAATCCTTACCTGATTTGTACATACAAAGATTAGTAATCGTTGCTACTATAGCAACAACCCCTACGATTACCCACATAACGATCCCTCAATATGTTTAGTTGTTTCTGTTAGAGTAATCCAACTTCTTAATTTTTGCATTATTTTTTGAGTTAATCTTAGGTGATTTGTTCATGCACGGGGTTTTCTATTAAAAATGACAACGCCTCGTCTTCAGTCAAAAAATGCAATTCTCGTTTATGTTTGGATTGCCTTGTTGTTCGCTTTAACTGTAATTTAGCAACTTGACTTTTTACAATCACAGCTGCTCGTTGCATGCCAACTTCTAATAGCCATTCCTGATGGGATACGATTGCCTTTTGCGTTTCTGGTTGGAATGCAGTGACATCTTGCATATAAACGAGCACATCAAATCCTGGTGTAGAGAATTGTTGAATGAGTCGTTCAATGTCACGATTAGCTTCTTCAACTCCTTCTGAAGTTAATTCACTCGTCCAATGAATGCCAATCACTTTATGCTCAACGTTTACAATGGTAATTCGATACATTTAAAAAGCCCTCCAATTTCAATTAAGTAGGTAACTTTACCCAATCATCGTTCAATCGAAACAAGACTTTAGACTCACATCATTTATAAGCACTCACGAAACAGCAAAAAGACTGCAGCAAAATGCATTTGCTGCAGTCTTTTTTAAGCTGTTCAATTTAGTTCGTGATCTCTATTTCTTTCACCCAGTAGAAATAATCATAAGCGTCCATACCAGGGAACGGTGGCTCTTCAAAAGATGGGTCGTCTCCACGTTGTCCTGCATGGTTTTCCCACGTGTGCAAGTAATACACTTCTGCACGATCGACCGTTGTTTCAAGTTCAATTGTTGCTTCTCCTTCAACCCCGTATACAGTATAGGCATCTAGACGGTTTGGAAATGAGAAGATAACACCATCGTCAACAATATCTCCTTCAAGTTCATTCGTTTCATTTCCGCTTTGGTATAACGTGACCGATGCATCTACGACTTCTGATCCGTGAATTTGTTCATCGTTGTCATCATAAAAAATCACACCAACATACTCTTCGCCTTCAATCTCTCCATCAGGAAGCATTCCCCAGTCCCAATGAACAGATACCGTTTCTTCTTCAATGTGCCCTTCTAACGTTAGTGTCTCTTTTAATTCTTCATGATCAATACGATCTGCACTTGAAACATAAAAGTATCCCCCGACGAAAAGGAAAACCATTAACGCCCCTGGTATAATTAACATCCATTTGTTGCTACCTTTAAACATTTTTTCTCCCCTGATCATATAAAGTTTGAAACGTCTGCGCTGCTTGTTTTACCGATGTTGCTTGTAACACATCACTAATAACAGCAACTTGTGTTACGCCTGTTTCAATGACTGACAATGCATTTTGCTGATTAATTCCACCAATAGCAACCGTTGGAATGGCAACACCTTCGACAATTTTTCGTAACAATGTAAGGCCGATTTCTTGTTGCGCATCTTTTTTCGTAGCCGTAGCAAATACCGGACCTACACCGATATAATCCGCCCCGTCTCGTTCTGCACGTACTGCTTCTTCGAGTGAATGTGTAGAGATTCCGATGAGCTTGTTCGGTCCGAGTAGCTTTCTTGCTTCGGTGAGCGGAACGTCATCTTGACCAAAATGAACCCCGTCAGCATCAATAATCAGTGCCACATCTAAATGATCGTTCATAATAAACGGAACATCGTAGCTTTTGGCTAATGCAGAAAGCGCCCTTGCATTCTCGATGACTTGTTTCTTAGAACCATTTTTGTCACGATATTGAATCATTTTAGCGCCACCCTGAAGCGTTTCTTCCATTACTTCAAGAAGAGGGCGTCCAGGATGCAACTCCTCTGCTGTAATTGCGTATAGACCATTTTGAAGCATCATGTATCTTCCTTTATGTTTAGTTTTTTAATTCGGTATTGAAGTGTCTGCCGACTCATACCAATGGCTTTCGCTGTTTGCGAAATGTTTCCGTGATGTTCTTGTAAAGCACGTTGTAAGTACTGCCGTTCTTGTTCATACATGTAATCATGAAAGGTTTGCGATGTTGTCACTGACTCAGAACGTTCTGCTACTACTGCAAAATAATTTGGCAGGTGTTCTTGTCGTAAACAAACATCTTCGTCGTCGATAAAATTCATTGCTCCTTCAATAACATGCTCCAGTTCTCTTACATTACCCGGGTAATCATGATCGTGCACCTGGTGCATAAACCCTTCACTCATTTCTCGTATCTTTAAATTGAATCGCTTGTTAAATTTATTAACGAACGAGAAAACGAGTGGCTCAATGTCTTCTTTTCGTTCCCGCAGAGGGGGTACGTGCAGACTAACGACGTTTAGACGGTAATACAAATCACGACGAAGTCGTCCTTCTTCAATTGCTACAATCGGGTCTTCGTTCATCGTCGCAACGACCCTTACATCGACTTTTTGATCTTGAATTGCACCGACCCGCCGCACGCGCTTATCTTGCAAGACGCGTAGTAGTTTCGCTTGGAGCACCATCGGCAAGGAATTAAGCTCATCTAAAAGCAACGTGCCCCCATTCGCTTGTTCAAACAAGCCAGCCTTTTCTTTCGCACCGGTAAAAGCTCCCGTGGCGGTTCCAAACAAAATACTCTCAAGCAACGTCTCTGGGATGGCGGCACAGTTTTGGGTCACATATGGGCCGTTTTGTCGCTCACTTCCAGTATGAATACTTTCAGCAAACAACTCTTTTCCCGTCCCCGTTTCACCGATAACTAAAACCGAAGACGTCGTTCGAGTAGCCCGCTTTGCTTCTTCAATCACACGAAGCAACGCTTTCGAATGTCCGATAATATCAGCAAACGTAAACCGTTCACTCTGCCGCTTCGTCGCACTTTGCTCCATATAATGCTCTAACCGTGTCACATCTCGAGACAACTCGACCGCCCCGATGCATCGATCCGCGTCATACAATGGGCTCGTCCGATTAATCGTTGTCACATCATGACCATATGCGTTTTTGTATGATTGTTTTCTAGACCGTGAGCTTTGTTTTGTATGAATCGCCGTAAGCAATGTACTGTCTTCAACGCGCTTGAAAGAGAAAACCTCTTGGACTGGCCGGTTAATGACGTCTTGTGGGTCCATGCCTTCAATCGTTGCCATCTGATCGTTGTAGTACATCGTCACTCCACGTTGATCAATAATATGGACGCCAACGTCAAGTAAAGATAATAAATGACACACACTTTCCCGGCTCATAACCATAGGACGTTCCCCTTTCCCAATTGATTCTTTTATTATAGCAAATCCAGCATTTTTTGACACACCTCTTCTATAGTTGGCTTGAAAATTGCATAAGAATAAAGGTGAGAAAAGGAGTGACTATACATGTCGAATACTAAAAACTTAATTTCACAACACGATCATTACGGAGCACCAAATTATCATCCACTTCCTGTCGTGATCTCTGAAGGAACTGGCTCTTGGGTGAAAGACGCGGATGGCAACGAATTTCTTGATATGCTAAGCGCTTATTCAGCAGTCAACCAAGGTCATCGTCACCCTAAAATTATTGATGCATTAAAAGCGCAAGCCGATCGATTAACTTTATCCTCTCGCGCTTTCCATAACGACCAAATTGGACCATTTTATGAGAAGCTATCTAACTTAACAGGTAAAAATAAAATTCTACCGATGAACACTGGAGCAGAAGCCGTAGAAACAGCAATTAAAGCGGCACGTCGATGGGGTTACCGTGTAAAAGGTATTGCCAACAACCAAGCTGAAATTATCGTTTGTACAGATAATTTCCATGGCCGTACGCTCGCTGCCGTGTCGTTATCATCAAACGAAGAATACCAAAAAGACTTCGGTCCACTTCTTCCAGGGATCAAAGTCATTCCCTACGGTGATATCGATGCATTAAAAGCTGCCATCACAGAAAACACGGCTGCATTTATGTTCGAACCAGTTCAAGGTGAAGCGGGAATTCTAATTCCACCGACTGGATTTTTGCAAGACGTTCGTGAGTTATGCACAAAAGAAAATGTACTGATGATTGCTGATGAAATTCAATGTGGTCTCGCTCGTACCGGGAAAATGTTCGCTTGCGAACATGAAAATGTTACGCCTGATCTTTACATTCTCGGGAAGGCACTTGGCGGGGGAGTTATGCCAATTTCTGCGGTTTGTGGAGACGAAGACGTGCTCAACCTCTTTGAACCTGGTTCGCACGGCTCAACGTTTGGTGGTAATCCGCTTGCATGTGCCGTATCCATCGCTGCCATGGACGTCATTATTGAAGAAGACCTTGCTCAACGTGCCGAAAAATTAGGCAATTATTTTATGGAAGAGTGCAAAAAAATTAAGCACCCTGCCATTAAAGAAGTACGCGGAAGAGGGTTGTTTATCGGAATCGAATTGCATGAACCCGCAAGAAAATATTGCGAAAGCTTAATGGAAAAAGGCATGCTCTGTAAAGAAACACACGAAAATGTACTACGCCTTGCGCCACCTCTTACGATCTCGAAAGAAGATCTTGATTTTGCGATTGCGAAACTTAACGAAGTATTTGCTAGCTAATCTCTCAGACAGCAATTAGGCAATTTAATAATACGAGCTCATCGAAGAATTCGATGAGCTCGTTTAAATGTATTCAGAACGTTTAACTAGCTAACGTTTCACACGTCATTCATCGTTCTTCCTTCTACAAATCGATCAATCCATCGCTGTTCTCCGTCTAATGATTGTTCAGATACTTGATCTTGTACAATTGTAATGAATTGACCATCACCAGTGTAAATTCCAACTAACTTCGGATTCTCAAAAAACAGAAGGTCACCTTCGTTTAGTTCTTCAACATGGATGCTCTCACCCGTTTGTTGTAAGTCATCGATGTTATCTGGTAATTCAATGCCTGACGCTTCGTAAAACAGCTGTTGCATAAATGTTGCCGACGTATCAACAAACGATTCATCAATATAACTTCTTGCAATTTGAACGACTTCAAGGTCACGTCGATCTGTATTATACGTTCTTGCACCGATTAAACGAGGTGGCCAGTATTCACTCGTTGTCAAATCGATCACCGTTACACCGTTTGAAACGGTCGTCACGATCATTTGATTGTTTCCGATATACAGAGCGGGAATAATGCTCGAACCTTGGAAAAACAGAAGATCTCCCGGTTCAGCTGCTTCAATTGAAACTTCTGTTCCTTCTTCCCACTGTTCTCTCCCAAAACGAGGAAGCTCGTAATGATAAGCTTCGTTGTAGACGTACTGTACAAACCCTCCTGTATCAAAACCATCATCTGGGGTAGTACCACCTTGTTTATAATCCGTGCCTAGCAATTGATAAGCTTCAAAAATCGCCTCATTGTCGTACTGGATCGTCAAATCATCAAACCGTTTTGCTCCGGTGAAATGATCTCGCCAATACTCACTCATATAAGAAATCGTTGTCTGTCCTTCTTCTCCTGTTGCGTGAATGATGTAATCTTCTCCTAAATAAATGGCAGTGTGAGAGATGCCTTCTTGCCACGTTCCTGAGAAATATAAGACATCTCCAGGACGCAATTCTTCATCTAATTCAACGTCATTAATGTCCGTGCCTTCAGGAAGCATTGTTTCTCCGACTTCCCATTGCTTATAACTGATTCGGGGTAAATGAACATCCATCGCTTCCCTAAAAACCATTTGTACAAAAAAGGAGCAATCAAATGCATCCAACGTACTTCCGGTCATTAAATACGGCGTTCCGATATAGTTCATCGCCTCCCTGATAATTGGGTTCTCATGCTCCTCATAGGTCAGTGGATTTGATTTTTCCAATCTGTCATCGGTATAACGTGCAGCACCGACATAACGGTCCGAATAATACGTATTGTAATCCAAATGCCGCTCTTCAACGCCAGATGACGTTGCAATGACAAATTGATCATCTTCTGAATAGATTCCAGCGATCAACTCCCCATCATCATTTTCGAAAAAGACGAGGTCCCCTGGTTCCAGGTCTTCTCGTTCAACCTCCATACCAGCTTCATACAATGCTGGCGTTCGTTTTGAAAGCCAACTTCCGGTGATTTCCTTGTACACGTAATAGACAAATGAGCCTGAATTAAACCCTTCCTCTGGACTTGAACCAGTGCGATTATACGGTGTACCTATGAGTTCACGTGCCAACTGCACAATGTCATGATCCGTAGGCGGGGATGAATCGCCATCATATCGTTTAGCCCCGACGTATCGATCTTGATAATAACTACTCGTCTCCATGTTTCGTTGGACAATACCTTCAGTCGTTACGATGACAAACTGTCCATTTCCGATATAGATGCCAGACATTAAGAAGCTGCCTTGAAAAAACACAACATCTCCCGATTGTAATTCGTCAACGTCATCGCCTTCAATCCATTGATCACTTGCTGCGCGAGGCAACGAAATCCCTCTCGCTTCTTCATAAATAAACTGAACAAACTCTGAGGTAATGAAGCTTTGATCGTTTTCACCAACGTTTTCTAAAGCCAGTTCCGCTGCCGGATCAATCTCCTCGTCTTGACTAAATCTCACCGCGCCATGATAGGCGTCTGACCAATAATCGCTATGATTAAAATTGCGCTCTGAAATGCCTTCACTCGTGACAATCACAAAGCGTCCATCGTTAATGTAAATCCCAGACATCAAAGAAGAGCCTTGGAAAAATACGACATCGCCAGACTGTAAGTCACGTCGCTCGATGGCTTGTCCCATTTGTTGTTGTTCTCTTGCGAATCTTGGTAGATGAACACCGATCACTTCTTCATACACATACTGGACAAACTCAGACGTTAAAAACTCTTGTTGATTTTCTCCAACCATCTCAAGAGCGAGATTTGTTACTCGATCGTTTGAATCTTCTGCATTAGCTAGTTCGGGAACAAGTATAATTAGAAAAACGAACGAGACGAATCGTTTTAATTGCTTCACTTCTTCACCACCTTAATAAACTATAATGAACTCTTAGTATAGGGATTGTTGGAGCATTTCTCGATGGGGAATTCCTACTTTTCTAAACATACAGTATCACTGACCGACAATAACTAAAAAAAGAGCTGACCCGTAAGTAATTTACGAGACAGCTCTGTCATGTATTATTCCATGAAACGTTTACCAGCAATACCTGGGTTTGTCATTTCTTGTGCATCTAGAATTTCATCGAGTTCTTCTTCAGAAAGAATGCCACGCTCAAGGCAGATCTCTTTCACTGAACGTCCGGTTGAAAGTGCTTCTTTTGCGACTCTCGAAGCGACTTCATAACCGACGTGAGGGTTAATGGCCGTTACAATACCGACACTACGATGAACTTGCTCTTTACTATGTTCCACATTTGCAGTCATGCCTTCAAGTGCATACTTGCGGAAGACGGTTAATCCATTATCAAGAATGGATAAAGATTGCAACAAGTTAAATACGAGCACTGGTTCCATTACGTTTAACTCAAGTTGCCCCGCTTCTGAAGCCAATGAGATTGTCTGGTCGTTTCCGATTACTTGGAATGAGATTTGGTTCACAACTTCACACATGACCGGATTCACTTTACCTGGCATGATTGAAGAGCCTGGTTGGCGTGCAGGCAAGTTAATTTCATTAATGCCTGTCTTCGGTCCTGAACTCATTAAACGCAAGTCATTTGCCATTTTTGAAAGGTTAATGGCAAGGACTTTCAACGAGCCAGATAGCTCTGTGTAAGCGTCTGTGTTCTGCGTTGCATCGACGAGATGCTTCGCACTTACGAGTGGAAGACCCGTCAGTTGCGCTAAATACTCAGAAACTGTTTTAATGTACTCTGGCTGAGCATTTAAGCCTGTCCCAACGGCTGTAGCTCCCATGTTAATTTCATACAAGTTGTCAAGCGCACGACGAATACGTCCACGATCGCGCTCTAACATGCGACGATACGCACCCATCTCTTGACCGAGACGAATTGGTACGGCATCTTGCAAATGTGTACGTCCCATTTTAATGACATCATCAAATGCTGCTTCTTTTTTCTCTAATGTATCAATGACCGCATCTAACGCGTTTTGCAAGCCTTTTGAAAGCTTTAGAGCTGAAATATGGATCGCCGTTGGAAACGCGTCATTCGTTGATTGAGCCATGTTCACGTGCGTGTTTGGACTCAATCTCATATAATCGCCTTTCTCGTATCCTAAAATTTCAATTGCTCGATTGGCAATCACTTCATTTGCGTTCATGTTAAATGAAGTTCCTGCACCACCTTGAATAGCATCAACGACAAATTCACCGTTATGTTGTCCTTCAATGACTTCTTCTGATGCGCGGATAATTGCACTTGCAAGTGACTCGTTCAGGTTTCCAACGTCACGGTTCGCCATTGCTGCAGCTTTCTTCACGTAACCAAATGCTTGAATTAGTGCAGGATGTGGCGGATAGCCAGTAATTGGAAAGTTCTCCATCGCTCGTACCGTTTGAATGCCGTAATAAGCATCAACCGGAACGTGTTTTTCCCCTAAAAAATCTCGTTCAATGCGGTATTCTTTTGCTTCCATGAGACAATTGTCCCCTCCAGTTATTTTAACTTCTCACCAAATAACGAACCCATCAGAGCAACGGCAGCTTCTGCTGTTTTATTCTTCTCATCAAGTATCGGATTTACTTCAACAAACTCACACGACGTGATGCGTTTTGACTCGTGCAACATTTCCATCGCAAGATGACTCTCGCGATAAGACAGTCCACCTACAACAGGCGTCCCGACTCCAGGAGCATCCAGTGGATCTAGACCATCTAGATCTAAGCTTAGGTGGATGCCATCACAATGTTCAAGATGTTTAAGCGAACGTGACATCACCTCAGTCATTCCGAGGCGATCCACTTCATGCATCGTAAAAACGGTAATATTAGACGTTCTAATAAATTCTTTCTCAGCTTCGTCTAACGCACGAACACCGATTAATACGATGTTTTCTTCTTTTAAAGGATGATCTTGAAAAAGTTCAGTTAACTGCTTATTTCCCCGTCCGAGCGCTACCGAAAGTGGCATGCCGTGGATATTCCCTGATGGGGATGTTTCTTCAGTGTTAAGGTCTCCGTGAGCATCATACCATATAACGCCGAGTTGTTCATAATGTGGCGTAATTCCTGCGAGTGATCCGATCGCGATGCTATGATCCCCGCCAAAAACGAGCGGGAATTTGCCATTTTCTACAATTTCAGAAACTGTACGTTTTAATGCAAGACTTGCGTTAACAACAGTATGTAAATGTTTTAAGTTGGAAGGAGATGCTTCTTTCTCAGTAGGACGTTCAATCAAAATATCTCCACAGTCTTCAATTGCGTACGATAAATTCTCAATTCGTTCGACTGCGCCTGCATACCGAATTGCACTTGGACCCATGTCCACTCCTCTTCGACTTTGTCCTAGGTCCATCGGAACACCTACAATTGATATCGCTTTATTCATTTGATTCATTCTCCTCTCAGATGATTAATCTCTGCGCTGTGACGATCTAGTGCCAGCTTTGCTGCACCGTAAATCCCGGCTTCATTGCCCAGTTTTGCAGGCACAATTAACGTCTTAGGGTCTGTTTCAAGCAGTGCAAAACGAGAAAAGTGCTTACGAAGTGGCTGAAAGAGCGAATCGCGAGCAGCTGAAATCCCTCCACCAATCAGTACTTTGTTCGGATTGATTAGCGTGACAGCGTTTGCAAGAGCAAGTGCTAAATAATACGTACACTCTTCGATAATCTCAAGTGCGACGTGATCACCAGATTTTGCAGCTTTTACAATGGACTCGACAGAGTCATCCCACTCAAGCTCGGTTGTAACGTTACGTTTTTCACTTAATTTGTCACGCAACGTATTCGCAAATCCTTTTGTTCCTATGTATTCTTCTAGACAGCCACGTCGATTACACGCGCAAAGTCTACCTCCTGGCTTTATTGTAACATGTCCAATCTCTCCACCTGTACCATTTGGGCCATTTATTATTTCTCCACGATGAATAATGCCACCACCAACACCTGTACCGAGCGTTACGAGTAAGAGTGTTTCACTTTGTTGGCCTGCTCCTTGCCAATATTCCCCGAGCGCTGCTAGGTTCGCATCGTTGTTCACAAAGACCGAAACATCCAGCAGTCGTTCAATCCGTGCCTTGAGGTTGTACTCTTTCCAACCAACGTTTACTGCACCGTGAACAACGCCACTTTTTGCAGGAACAAAACCTGGAACACCGACACCAATGCTTAAAAGCTTGTCGCTCGTTCGCATTTGACTTTTTATACTCGTTGCAATATCACTTGCAATGGACTCACCGTTATTTGCAACATTTGTTTTGATCGACCATTTGTATTGCAATTGACCCAAGGTCGTAAATGCGCCTAACTTTATGGTACTCGCGCCAATATCCACCCCAATTACGACGACGTTCATAACTCCTCCATGTCGTCTGTTTTTTTGTTGTGTTCGGCTTGAAGGCGCTCTGCTTCACGACCGAGCAATAACTTGCCGTGCATGTAGCGCTTTGGGTCAATCAGTTTGACATCGTAGAGCGCTCGTAGTTCTTCCTCCATTAAGTATAAATCGGTAATTGGATCTCTCGTATAAATGACACTGTTGTATTTCATTAAGAATTGACGTATATCATACACATTTTTAAAATCTTCCATAGCTACATTATAGCAACTTTCCCGCGGTCGCGAAAACTAGAAATACGAGAGGAACAAAAGGTAAATACCGAAAACGCGACCATTGTAAGGAGAGTAGATTTTGTAAATAAAATCCTGCAAACAATCCAATGACAAATATAATAAGAAGTAAAATAAACGTGAGGATTTGCGAGAACCAGACGTTCACAAGCGCCCCTGTTAAGAAAAATAACCCGAGCATACTCGCCCAAATCCGTACATCTTTCCGTCCAAAAAACCCGTAATACGGATGATAACCAACGACAGCTGCAGTAATAAAGATGATCGTACACGTTGACCAAAATCCGCTTAACCAAGATGGCGACAAAAACGCAAAGTAAGAGTTCGCAAGTACTAACCCTAAATAACCGCAACCTCCAAACAAGAGGACGATTAATAGCATCCATTTTTCGACATCCGTGACACGTTGATGTACGAGCATTGCCCCAAAGGCAACAGCAACCATAAACGCAGCAATCATAATTATGGGCTCCTTTTTGTTTAGGTCGTACATGTGTATGCACAGAAAAACGAAGACTTGTCATTTGTTTTAAGACTGCTACGTTTTGAATACCAAAGCAAGATTGCAGGTTCGGAAGAGATCGGTTGTGAATGCAACTTCACAAAAAATCGATCAAAAAAAGTTACGACGTCTAGTAAACGTCGTAACTTTGATGATTTAATGAATACGTGAGAAGATATTTACCCTTCCATCCGCTCATAGAAATCCTCATAATGAGAATTGTCCGGGTTCATCTCCATCGCCTGCTCCACGTACTCACGGCCTTGTTCTGCATCACCGAGTTGATAGTACGTATACCCTAAGTTGTACACCGCTTCATGGAATTCAGGATTCCCTGCAACGGCTTGCTCATAATAGTGCAATGCTTCTTCATAATTGTGTCGACCCACTTCACTGTTACCAATGACGAAGTACGCTTCGGGAGCTTCTGTATGATCAATTACTTCAGACATCACATCATACGCCTCGTCAAAACGCTCTTCTTCCATTAATTCTTGGCTAATTTGCATTTCCACAAGGGGTAGTGAACTAACCGAAGATTCACTAACGTACCCGTATGTAAAAACACCTGCGGCAACGACCACTAATGCGACCGCTCCAATGACTCTTCGTAATCCGTGTTTAACGTGCGGTAACTGGACGATGGATGCGGCTAAAAACCCGCCAAGTAATCCGCCCATGTGCGCACCGTTATCAACCATCGGAACAACGGTTCCAAAGACAATATTAATCGCTAAGATGATGAGCAAGCTTTTTCCCATCGTCTTAAAGAACAAGTCACGATATACGAGACCAAAGTATAATAACGCTCCAAAACAACCGAAGATTGCTCCACTTGCACCTGCTGATACTTGGGATGTGAACGCATAACTCGCAATTGAACCGACAATTCCAGCTGCGAAATAAATAAACACAAATCGTCCGGTACCATAAATTCGCTCAACCGCATTCCCTAAGTAAAACAGCGCTAATGCGTTCATTAACAAGTGAAAAATGCCGATATGCAAAAACATCGATGTGACAAAACGCCATACTTCCCCGTTGTCGATCGCTGGATTGTACTTTGCCCCAAAATCAATCAACGCTAACACGTCTTGAGAACTAGCGAGCGTTTCAATAAGAATAAAGACGGTTGCGATGAGTACGAGTAGCACCATCGTAAACCTAGGCTTTCCGTAGGCGAAAACTTTTTGAATTTCTTTTTGTTCACGTTCCAACTCATCGAGAACTTCAATGCGCTTTCTCGTCACTTGATGCTGTTTTACTTGTTCGTGATCAGGCAACATCTGCTCTTTTGTCGGAAAGCCTTCACTTGCCTGAATGGTTTCTAAAAAGCGAGTGATGTCGTCCCCATGATGTGCACCAATTGAAGCGGCAAACAATTTTGTGATAACAGGCCGCTTCTTGCTTGCATCTGTATAAAGAATTTCATTCGTTTTCTGTTGCCAATTGTCTACTGGTGCAATTGACGTTACGTAGAGATGATAGTAATTCACTTCTTTTTTTCTTGGTGGTTTCTTTAGCACTTGAAATTGATTGGCCACTTCTTTCATGTGGTCTTCTAGACCACGACTGTACGCCATATCAATCTTAGACATACTGATGACCGTAACGTCGTGGTCGGTCTCTCTTTCAAGCCATAGTTGCTTACGATCGCCACTCACGTGTAAGGCTTTAAAGTTATTCTTAGTAACGAGATGATGGGCGAGTTCCCAAAAGAGAACGTCTTGATCTCTAACCTCCATTGCATTCATCCTTTATCTATTCATTCCCTTATCTCTAATACTAAGGCAGTTGACGAATAGTTGCGAACAATATCTCCTATTGAAATGGAGAATAACGTGCTAACATTCTCCGACGAATCGGTTTTATGTTCATCATCGTAGAAATGATAAAACGTCTTCTCGCTTCATTCATAAGTAATTTATTAATAAACACATGTCGGTATTGATAAAGAATCGTCGTAACGACCATTACGAGTAGAAAACATAGTAGTCTTTTCATTGCTCATCACCTTTTTCTTTTTAGTTTGCTTTAAAAAGAAAAACACTATACAAATAGCAAAGTGATGAGCGCCGCCGAACTCGTACATATGAAGTTGACGACATTATTGGTGATCTTTGGTACACCACGGCCGAACACCGTTTGCCTTTCACAGTGATGCTTGTCCTCTGTTAAGTCACCGCAAACGACACAACGACGTTCTTCTTGAATAAAAGCACCAACGACCGTATCAATAAACGCACCGATAAATCCAGCCAACGTAATAATCACAATTGAAATGGCAGGTAACGAAAACAATGCAAAACCTGCAATCGCGATAAGGAAACTGCCAGCTAGACTAGCGATCGTCCCAATAATCGTCATCGCACCCGAACGACCGATTTCATCTTTGGAAATTTGTCTTAAATGAAACGGTTTTCCGCCATAACGCCTTCCAATTTCAGTGGCCCACGTATCGCTCGTCGCAGCAGCAAGTGATGCTAGAAAAAGGTACACCGCAATGTCGCCAAAAAAAGGCACGAGCAAGGCTGCGACAGCTGCAACTCCGCCATTAGCGAGCACTTGAAGCGATGTTCGTTGTTCCTTTTCACGAGTAAACGAAGAAGCTTTTAACCTCCCTAACACCGTACTCGTAATAAAAAATAACGCTAATATGATTAACCCTTGAACTTCGAAGAAATAAGCAATTAATACCCCGATCAAAAACGCAGTCAGTGCGCCTAAACCTGTTAACGATTTAAAACGATACGCAACGATGGCAATCAGAGCAATTGCACTACTATATATCATCATCCTTTATCACCTTCAATGATTAAGTGATCCACACGTTGGTCATGAGGCTCTTCATGGACCTTCTGTTGTAATTGAAAATCATATAGCAAGCTAATCGTCGCAATGCTAGGATACTCTTCTAGAAATGTATCGTAATAGCCACCGCCATAGCCAATTCTATATCCTTTATTGTTGAAGGCAACACCTGGCACGACTGCGACATCAATTAACGCTTTGTCGATCTGTTTTGCTGTCGTTGGGTCCGGTTCTAACACACCGAACGAAGACGTGACTAAGTTTTCAAAGGATGAAAGTATGTAAAAATCCATCAGTCTTGCTTTAGAGCACGTGACCCTCGGTACGACAATCGTTTTTGACAACGACCATAGCTTCTCGATGAGTGGCCTCGTCGGCAACTCATGTGCCATGCTTATTGTTAGCGCCACTGTTTTCGCATCTTGAATAATTGGTTGCTTCATGAAGCGCTCATATAATGGTTCAGCTCTTTGTTCTAACTCATCATCTGTCATTGTTTTAAGAGCATTTAGTATCGATTTACGAAGAATTTCTTTTTCATTCACCGTATCCTCACCTTTTTTCCATATAAAAAGAAGCAGCAAAAAATCTGCTGCTTACTTCGTTTCACGGTGGAGCGTATGCTTTTGTAGTCTTGGACTATATTTCTTAAATTCAATACGCTCTGGATTCGTACGTTTGTTTTTTGTTGTTATATAGTTGCGGTCACCCGTTTCCGTGCATGCAAGTGTTACTTGAACGCGCATCCGTATCCCTCCTATCATCGCAATCATACCAACATATACTAACAGTTTTTAGGCAATAAATCAAGATGAAGTTGTACACATCACGTAGTATAATGGCACTATCGTTAAAAAAAGGGGGGATCTTGTTGGACATTGTCGTTATTATCTTATTAAGTCTAAGCGTCCTCTGCTTTATTTTGTCTATAATAAAGCAAAAACAAGACGTCAAACAAGATCAATCGGTTGAGCAGCATACGTTGCAACTTATGGGTGATGTGTATACGTTACAAACGAAAGTAGAGCGACTTGAAGAAGAATTATTAGTCACTACAACAAAAAAAGAAAAACAAACGAGCTCATTGCACCAACTAAAACAGACGATCGCTGAAAAAATCTCACACGGTCATTCAGTATTAGAAATTTCTAAACAACTACAACTAAGTGAAGATGAAGTGCTACATCTGCTTCCTTCATCGCTAAAAGGATCGTAACGATGACATCTCACACATTACGAGGACTTGCATCTGGCTTGTTCATTGCAGCAGTTGTTGTCATTTCGTTTCAATACTTCTTCCAAGATGACAACGAAAGTGACGCGATCTCAGAAACCGCCCGTCCTGCTGCTCCGACGAGTTCAATTGATGACTATACCGATGAAACACTATACAATGCATTGCTCGAGCGAGACTATGATTTCCCTGTCTCAGAAACTGAACGGATTGTTGATGAACAAAATGAAGAAACGGTACTTTATGTCGTTATACATGAAGGGATGACGAGTGACGACGTTGCACAACTACTCGTTGATAGCGGCTTCATAAGCACAACGAATGAATTTATTGAACCGCTTTATGAACGAGAACGACAAACGCAAATCCAAACCGGTCTTCATAACGTAACCAATGAGTACTCGATCGATGAGATTATCGAGACATTCACAACACCTTAACCGAATTAGAAAATGCCATCAAAGTTTAGCTACTTTGATGGCATTTTCATTTCCTTTATGCTTCTGGGTCACCGTATATTTCTTCTTCATCTTCTTCTTGTTCTGGATTACTTCGATCTTCTTGTAAATCGAAATACGCTTGAAGCGATTCGCGTGCAATATGGTTCGCAATCCCTTGTCTTCCACCCGCACGTTCGAGTGCTACATTTGGTACGACAACAGCAATCGCTACTTCTGGGTCATCAAAAGGAGCATATCCTACGAACGATTGGTTGTTTCCGTTCATACCATTCGTCATAATTTGAGCTGTTCCCGTCTTACCAGCCGCTTCATACGTAGCAGAATTAAAGTAACTATTCGCCGTCCCGCCTCCTTGGCCACCAACGCTAATCACTTGTCTCATTGCCGTTTGCATGCGCTCAAAATCGGCATCTGTATTATCCACGGTATTTAATACTTCTGGTTGACTTTGTCTTACGATTGCTCCTGAGTTTTCTTCCCCGTTACTCGGTTCACGAATTTCACGAACGAGTTGAGGTTTCATACGTTTTCCACCGTTTGCCATCGTTGCGGTATACTGCGCAAGTTGCATTGGTGTGTACGTATCATATTGTCCAAAGCTTAAGAACAATACCTCACCTTGTTGGTTGTTTCCAATTAAACCCGTTGATTCACTCGGTAAATCAATTCCCGTTTCCGTTCCTAATCCAAACTGTCGGTAATGATCCCGCAGTGCTTGATAAGACTCTGATAATGCGCCCCAACTATTCGTAGACATGTTATAATCCGCAAGTCTCATTGCGATTTCTGTCATATAAATGTTCGAGGATCTTCGGATGGCATCGATATCGTTAATGTATCCCATCGTCTGCCAAGAACGAATGGTCGGCGAGCTTGGGATTGTAATCGGTGCATCTCGAACGACCGTGCCGTGATCAACAACTCCGTGATGATAACCAGCTAACATCGTCGCCATCTTCACCGTTGAACCCATTTCAAAGGTACTCGTCGTCGCACCCAGGTTTTCACCTTCATATCCTGCAATCGTTAAAATCTCTCCTGTGTTAGGTTCCATCATAATGACATACGCTTCTCGATCGGCAATAAATGATCCTGTCATTTCTTGATTGATAATCTCTTCTACTTCTTGTTGCAATGCCATATCAATCGTTAAGATTAAATCATTGCCACGACGACCAGGATCTGTCGTTACATTTCCTTCTGCATCCGTTCGCATGACTGCTTTTTCGCCACGTAACACATTTTCATACTGTGACTCTAAAAACGACGTGCCGACCGTGTCGCTTCGTTCATATCCACGACCAACATACCCATCCAACTGTTCTGCTGGAATGCTACCTGTCCCACCAAATAGGCGTCTAAATGAATTACCGTAAGGATAGATTCGTTCAGAATCTCGTAAAATATCCGTCCCTGGCATATCATGCAAAACTTCACCGAGTCGATGCGCTTCTTCTTCACTTAAATTTCTTGCAATTCGATTCGGAGAATAATTGTATCCGCTAAGCATCTCAGCCCAAATGACAACTGCTTGTTGCTCTTCATATGCAAAGCTATCTGCAATCTCTTCTTCGTCTAATCGATTTAATTGCAATTGATAAAACTCATCATCGTCCAATTCGTTCGCTTCTTGATCTGTCGTTAGACTAGAAACGTGTGTCGAGATCGGTCCGTCTTCTTCCATAGAACCTTTGTAAAGATAATAATCTTTCCATTCTCTTGCATTCACAGATTCAATTTGCTCATCTTCAATGTTTAAATAGTCCACGAGTTGATGCGCAATTTCATAACGCTCAAGATCATTACGCGGTGTATTTGTATACGTCAAGGATAGTTGCAAATCGTTATCTACAACGACATTGTCATAGCGATCAATCATTAACCCCCGCGGTGCATCCACATTTGCTGTTTGCTCTTCTTGTTGACTTAGCATTAAATCGTAAGACTCGCCTTCAACAATTTGAATATAGCCTAGCCTTAAAATCAACACAGAAAATAAAATAAACACACCGAAAAATAGCACATTTAATCGAAAAGGGATGTGATTTTTTCGTCGATCATTCACCATTATGTAAGCTCCCCTCTTGTGTGTTCAACATAACCGTTCTTATTGTATCACGAGGGTCTTTAGCGATAAACGACGATTTTGTGACTACGACTGCCGCTCTGCATCTTCCATCCCTTTTGATGAGAACTCTTGTTGTTTTTTCGCAGCTCGTCCAAAAGCGATCGGACGGATGGCCATATATAAAAACAAGTGCCCTGCACCAAAGAGAAGCAAGGTAAACATAATGCCACGCTCTTCACCCATATATTGGACGGCAACCATAAATCCAACAATTGAAAACGCACGTCCAGCGTTTAAAAACCATTCGCGCATCACTAGGTATTCAACGCGCATAGAAGCAGCTTTATACGCTTTCCCGATAATGTCGTACGTCATTGAAACGTAAGGAACGAACACGAGTGGATATGCAAATGAAATGATCATCCCATAAATAAGCAGGCGGGTAAACGTCTGATCGCCGATGATGATAAATAGTGAAAGATAAAGCAATAACGCACCAATTAAAATACCACTTTTACGATACTTTGCTTTTAAATAGCGACCAACAAGAAAGTATGCAAAAAACGAAATCGCTGACGTAATCAATCCATACGTCCCAAGCGCCATCTCACTTCCTGTCGTCGTATAAATCCAAATCACTATAATAAAAACAAAGACACCTTCTCTTAACCCTTGAAAAAAATGCGCAAAGAGAATCCTTCTCCAGTTATCATCTTCATGGCGTCGTTGCCACACACTACTAATCCTGAAAATGCCTGACGAATTTCTGCGTTTGAAGTAAAACGATAACACGACCGCAATCGCAAACAATAATAGAGAAATTGCGAAGATCGTCTGGTAGCCAACAAACCCAGGAAAATAGTGAATAATGATCCCGGCTGAAAATGGCCCAATCATCCCCGCAAACGACGAGAACAACCCTAAAAACCCGTTAAAGACATCTCTCGTCTCAGGCTCTGTAATTTCAAATGTTAATACGTTAAACGCAAGCCAATAAACACCAAAACCAAGACCTAAAATCGCTCCGAGAATGATAAGCATCTGACTGGCATTTGTTCCAGCTAGTAACACAACTAAATAAAATACTGCTAGCATTCCAACCCCAATCCGTAAGACCGTCGTACGATCAAGGCGTTTCGTCAAGCGCCCCGCTAAAAAAAACGCCAGCGGCTGGAATAGTACCGAAGCTAAATTGTACAAAGCTATCGCTAAAATATCTTCAGATTGCTTCCATAAGTAAACGTTCACAAACGTATTAGAGAGCGCTGTACTTAATGCATACAAGCCCCCCGTAAGTAGTAACAACTTAAAGTCTTTATTATGATAAACGAAGTCTGGAATTAAATTCTTTAACCACAACCGCATCCGCCACCTCACCTCGAAAGTAGCGTGTGCAGATGCAAGGTCAATCATACATGATTTTCCAAAAAAGACTTCTTGGAATGATGTAATCTACCCTCAAATCAGACACCGAATATTTTCATAGGTAAGCGTTAATTTGATCCTTGTAGATGAGAGTGTAAAAAACTGACGAGGATTATCCCTGCATGCTTCTCTTGCTCCATACTTGGTTTGTCTTGCTACACGCCTAGCTTCTCTTGCAACACGCACCGCTTCTCTTGCTACGCGCACCGCTTCTCTTGCACCACGCTACACGCCTCTTGCTACGCGCACCGCTTCTCTTGCACCACGCTACACGCCTCTTGCTACGCGCACCGCTTCTCTTGCACTACGCTACACGCCTCTCTTGCTACGCGCACCGCTTCTCTTGCACTACGCTACACGCCTCTTGCTACGCGCACCGCTTCTCTTGCACCTAACTTTGCCTTCTTGCTTGCTCTACACAAAAAAAACGAAGACCGATTGGTCTTCGTCTTATATTAATCCATTACTTTGCTTCGTCGAAGCGACGAGCAACTTCTTGCCAGTTTACAACGTCCCAGAATGCCGCTACATAGTCTGGACGACGGTTTTGATAGTTTAGGTAGTACGCGTGCTCCCAAACGTCAAGACCGAGTACAGGTGTTTTACCTTCTGTAAGTGGCGAATCTTGGTTTAGTGTGTTTTGGATTTCAAGGTTGCCGTTGTTCACAACGAGCCAAGCCCAACCAGAACCGAAGCGGCCTAGTGCTGTGTTTGTGAACTCTTCTTGGAATGCATCGAATGTGCCCCATTTGTTCTCAATAGCAGCGAGTAGGTCTCCAGATGGCTTGCCGCCACCTTCTGGGCTAAGGATTGTCCAGAACAACTTGTGGTTAGCATGGCCACCACCGTTGTTACGTACTGCTGTACGAATGTCTTCTGGAACCTTATCAAGGTTCGTCACAAGATCCTCAACAGATTGGCTTGCAAGACTTTCGTGTCCTTTAAGCGCATCGTTAAGTTTCGTTACGTACGTGTTGTGGTGTTTCCCATGATGAATGTTCATTGTTGTCTCATCAATGTGTGGTTCCAACGCATTTGCTGCATATGGAAGATCGGGAAGTTGATAATTAGTCATAATAAATCTCCTCCTACGAATCGATTGTAATGTTAAATTTGAGTATGGTAGCAATAACATTCATCATTGCTATTCAACTTACCTCAATTTTACATTAGCAAAGCACCTAACTTTTGGCAAGTAAATTAACTTCGTGCGCTTATAGTTTTGCTTCCCTACATCTTTATTTACTAAACATATTTTTTCATGAAGCTAGTATCGCTATTTTTATAAACACTACTATAAAATAAAAAAACCATTAACAATCGTTAATGATTTGAATGATTACGATATGGTGGACCCTGTAGGACTCGAACCTACGACCGGACGGTTATGAGCCGTCTGCTCTAACCAACTGAGCTAAGGGTCCAAACATGGGGCGGCTGATGAGAATCGAACTCACGAGTGCCGGAACCACAATCCGGTGCGTTAACCACTTCGCCACAGCCGCCATATTCGCAATTATGTAATTGGTGGCGGCGGAGGGAGTCGAACCCCCGACCTCACGGGTATGAACCGTACGCTCTAGCCAGCTGAGCTACACCGCCATGAATTGGACATTTGCTAATATACCACACAAAACTATATGCCGCAAGCTAAATTCTAATAATCTACCAAATTAATGCAGCGGCTACTAGAATCATGCCGACAAAAATTAGTACAAACTTACCGATCACTCCACCGATAAATCCGAGCAATGACCCAAGTCCAATTTGTGATAACTTCTTAAGATTACGGCCGCCTGCTATCAGTTCACCAACAATTGCACCGATAAAGGCACCGATCAACAAATTGAATAACGGTAAAGGAATAAGAAGTGGGCCGAGAAGTAACCCGACAACACTTCCCCATACCGCAGCTTTTGATCCGCCGATTTTCGTAATGCCGTAATAACTCGTTAAAAAGTCAATGACGAGCATTAAAACGACGAGAATACCTTGCGCTGTATAGAAAAACCAACCAAAATAATCAAAGCCTGTATAAAGAGCTAGAAAAACGAGTGAAAGGATATACGCTGGTGCACTCGGTATGATTGGGTATACCACACCGATGATTGCTAACGCAAAGCAAACAATTGAAAGTACAATCCATACGATATCCATCTCACTCATCTCCTTCTATTACTTCTCTTCATTTAAAACAGCTTCAGCAATGTTCACCGAGTGGTCACCGATTCGCTCTAAGTTACTTACGATATCGACGAACACGATTCCTGCTGAACCAGAACAACGACCTTCATTCATACGCATAATGTGCTTCTTACGCATTTTACGTTCCATCTTGTCAATTTCATCTTCTTGTTGTTCGGTTGCACGAGCAGCTTCAACATCATGATGCTCTAATGCATAGACAGCGTCTTTCAACGTTTTACGTGTAAGAGTAAACATTTCTTCTAAATCTGCTTTTGCATCTTCAGATAATATTACTTTGTTTTTGATTTGATAGTCAACGAGTTCCATAATGTTTTCCATATGATCACCGATTCGTTCAATGTCACGTACAGTATCGAGCAACATCGTATGCGTGAATGAATCATCACTTGAAAGTGATCGGTTAGAAATTTGCATTAGATAATCTGTAATCGTGCGATCAAGATTATTAATGGCTTCTTCATATTGGATCGTTCGTTCCGCATTTTTACGATTGTTCGTATGCAGATACTTGAGCACTTCTTCTAATCCTAGTTCAGCAAAGTTCGCCATACGTAGTGTTTCTGCACGTGCTTGACCAAGTGCAATCGATGGCGCTCGTTGTATGAACGTCGGATCGAGGTGTTTCGCTTTGTACTCAATCTCTTCACTCTTGCCTGGTATTAATTTCGTTACAATCGTTGCTAGTACACCGATAAAGGCAACTTGTAGCAATAGATTTGCAACGTTATACGTACCGTGAGCAAAAGCAATCGTCATTGGCGGTGATAAGTTTAACGTTTCTTCAAACCAAACAATAAGGTTTGTAAACGGTACGAGTAGAATCATAATGACGGTAGCACCAATTAGGTTAAATATAACGTGACTGAGTGCTGTACGCTTCGCAGCGACACTTGCTCCAATTGAAGCAATGACAGCTGTGATTGTCGTACCAATGTTGTCACCGAATAATACTGGCAACGCTGCATTTAAGTCCATCGCTCCTGAATCGTAGAAGCTTTGAAGTAAACCAATTGCTGCTGTAGAACTTTGAATAATAGCTGTAAACACCGTACCGACAATAACACCGAGAATTGGGTTATCACTCATGCTAAGCGTTAACTCCGCAAAAAAGGCGTTGTCTTTTAGTGGTTCTACACCATCACCCATAAATTCAAGCCCTAGGAATAGCGCACCAAAACCGAATATAACTTGTCCTATGTTGTTCAATTTTTTGTTCTTAAAGAAGAAAATAAAGAATGTACCTAAGAAAATAATCGGTAGTGCGTAAGCAGAAATGTTAATCCCGATAATGATTGCTGTCGTTGTGGTACCAACGTTCGCACCCATAATAACACCAATCGCTTGCGTCAGTGTCATAAAACCTGCATTAACAAGTCCAACGGTTAATACAATTGTTGCCGTACTTGATTGTAGTAACACTGTTACAACAATCCCGACAAGGACTCCTTTTAATGGATTTGATGTGAAGCGATCCAAAAGATCTCGTAAGCGATCACCGGCAATTTTCGTTAAGCCGTCGCTCATAAACTTCATACCAAATAAAAAGATTCCTATACCCCCGAGAAATAGAAACAGGAGATCCATTACGTCCAAACTCCTCATCCCTTCAAAACCTAGTATTAGATCGTTTACCCAAAATCGATCATACGTGTCAATTATTAATGTATCATCAAAGGTTTGTAAAGATTATGTAAAGATTATCATACGATTCTTTTTTCCGCATATAATCTCACTTCCTTTATTGTACATTTTTGAATTGTATATACCATCTATCTTTATACCTGACTCCAAGTTAGGTTGCCCAAAGATCCTCTCCACGATGCAAAGATCCCTTTATACATCAGAAGATTCTACTGTTTTGAGACGTTCTATTTTGTAAATACGCTACTTCGGTAGGAACCTCTACGACCATTTAATCGTTTACTTAAAAAAAGAACCCTCAACACTGAGGGTTCTTTACACTTCTTCTTTGTTTTCTTTCGGAATCTCCGCAATTAAAATCCGTGTACCATCAACAGACTTCACTTCAACGTCAACGTTCGCTTTCAACCAACTGGCACCTGTCGTTGCGCTGTACGGTTGTCCTTCAATTTCCACGGTTCCTGTAGGTCTGAAATCACTAAGTGTCTTCCCTGTTTTTCCAACGAGATCACGATACGATTCATTCATCGAATTATAGCCTTCTTCACTAGATAACGTATCTTTAAATGTCATCTTCGTCCACAGTTCACGTCTAGGGAACACTTTCATAAATAAAAACGCTCCAGAGCCACCGATTAACACGCCAAAACCGACGAGAACAGAATACAACAAGTCTGGTGCTGGAATCGCTAAACCGACAATCATTAGCCCTACACCGAGTGCAGAAACCATCCCATCTCCAAATAACTTACCATCTATAAGAATTAACGTTAAACCGATCAAATACGCCCCAACGACCCACGCATTGCCTAATCCGTCTAAATGATGAGCAAAATAAAGGGTAATTAATACGACACCAACCACACCAAAAATCCCTCGTGACTTCACGAGCAATTCTCCAATTAGAAACATCGTGGCAAGTACAACAACGAGAAAACCGACAAAACTGTAATCCAACCAAGCCATCTTTATACACCCCTCCCAAAACGTTGCTTTCTTTTCTATACGTAAAGAAGGCTAAAACGGTTTCATATCTAAGTATATTATAGCAAAAAATGCTTTATTCTGCACAATCTCATCATCAAATAGACGTTCCTTTGTTTGAATATCGTTTATTATTATTCATTGACTTCTCGTGTAACAATAAAACCCCGAAACCGTTATACGAATCGTATAACGGTTTCGGGGTTTTATACATTATATTATTTAAGAACCACTCGAAGATTCACTCTCGTTTGAGTTGAACCAATCAGCAATCGAATCGATTAATTCACTAAAGAAATCCATTACCGATTGAAAGAAATTCTGTGTTTCTTCTTGACTTAACCAATCACCAATATTATCGCGAATCTGATTCACTTGCTCTCCTAATTGGTTCCAATCAATGTTTAAATCTTGCATTCTCATAAATAAAGAGACAAGACCGTCCAGTTCTTCATCCGTTAATTCAATGCCTAAATCTGAAGCAATACGTTGAATGAGTGCTCGTAAATCATCTTCATTTTCTACATTTTCTTCTGCAATGGTTTCTTTAATTTGTGTGACTAGTTCTGTTGCTTCCTCCATACCAATCCGATCACCAAGTTCACCCGTCTCTACCATTTCTTCATTCGCAATACGCATCCGTTCTTCTGAAAGACCATCCGCTTCTGAATCATACGCCTTTAGAATACCCGTTAATGCACCCGTGCCTGAAATGGATGACGGTGCAGTAACATAAATGTCTGCATCCTCTACACCTGCTGTCACAAGTGCATTTGCATACATTCCTTCAGATACCCAGTTAATGTTATTCGTTTCTACATTAACACCTGTGCCTGGCTCTTCGATCGTAATGCGTGCAGATGATAAAGCGTTGCTCCCAATTTTTCCAGCTGGGATGTATTCACCTAAATAATCATGTTCTTCTGCGTTTGAGACCGTTACAATATTGGCGTTTTCATCACTGCCCATTTCTGCTAATAAACTCTCTCGTTGAGCAGGTGTTAAGTCTTCACCGAGCGTTACAATGACATCTCCTGGACCTGCATCCGCGCTCGCAGTTTGTGGAACTGCAAAACTCGATCCGATTAATAAAGCTGCCATCCCCAAAATTGAAAGTTTTTTCATTGGAGTGTTTTCCCCCTGTCAAATTCCGTTCTATTCTTCTTTTCGGTTCTACCACACGTCTTGTGAAATGAAAAGAAAATCTGAAGCTTTTTTATATTTTCACAGCATTTTTCCACAAGACAAGCATATACTTATACATAGATAAGTTATTTATATAGTCGTTATTCGAATGGAGAGGTTACACGATGAAAAAATGGATTTGGGTTGCGTCAATTCTACTCGTTGCTGTTGCCGTCTATTATGATTTGTCACGTGGGAGTTTGCCAGTAGAAGGTTCATTTATAAATGAAGAACCCGCTACAGCAGATTCTGTAGAACAAGATGAGGCAGATCATGTTGAAGAAATAGCTCCACTGCCTGATCGAATTGTTGATACTGTAGCCATTGAGGTTGAAAGTGGACAAACGCTACTCACCATACTCGAACAACTCCATGAAGAAGCGATCGTTATTTCTATTGAAGACATTAAACAAGACTTTGAAACGTTAAATGATGGCACGGAATATGAACAATTAAAAGCTGGAGAGATTTATACATTTCCTATCTATGGACAATAATTGTGAACGAGATATTAAGGTTGACGCTCTTAGCTTGCCAATACACATGAGGCGTTGCTACAATGAGTAGAGCAAGAAGTCATCGACATCGACTGCCGTTTGACTTCTTTATGATATGTTAAACTTTTAAGCAGGACTTCCTGTTATAAAGAATAGCGTCATTAAAGGGGCGAAGGAATAATGAGTGAACTAACCCATCGTACGAAAACGAGGCCAGTTAACGTCGGTAACCTTGTAATCGGTGGTAACGATGAAGTCATCATCCAAAGTATGACGACAACAAAAACACATGATGTGGAAGCGACCGTCGCTGAAATCAGCCGTCTAGAAGAAGCTGGTTGTCAGGTTGTTCGTGTTGCATGCCCTGACCCACGAGCAGCAGATGCACTTGCTGAGATTAAATCTCGCATTAACATTCCGCTCGTTGTCGATATTCATTTTGATTATCGACTTGCATTAAAGGCCATTGAAGCCGGTGCAGATAAAATTCGTATTAACCCAGGAAATATCGGTAAGCGTGACAAAGTTGAACTTGTCGTAAAAGCTGCGAAAGAAAAAGGGATTCCAATTCGAATCGGCGTTAATGCTGGTTCATTAGAACGTCACTTACTTGAGAAATATGGCTATCCGACAGCAGATGCGATGGTTGAAAGTGCTCTTCACCATATTTCGATTTTGGAAGAACTCGATTTTCATGACATTATCGTTTCGATGAAGGCCTCAAACGTTGATCTTGCAGTTGAAGCCTACGAAAAAGCAGCGCAAGCGTTTGACTACCCTCTTCACTTAGGAATCACTGAATCTGGGACACTTTTTGCAGGTACAATTAAAAGTGCCGCTGGACTTGGAACAATTCTAAGTAAAGGAATCGGTAACACAATGCGCATCTCCTTAAGCGCTGATCCAGTTGAAGAAGTAAAGGTAGCTCGTGAACTTCTGAAAACATTCGGTCTTGCATCTAATGCGGCTACGTTAATTTCTTGTCCAACTTGCGGGCGAATTGAGATTGACTTAATTAGCATCGCTAACGAAGTTGAGGAGTATATTTCTCACGTAAAAGCACCTCTTAAAGTAGCTGTCCTTGGCTGTGCGGTAAACGGACCAGGTGAAGCTCGAGAAGCTGACATTGGAATTGCTGGTGCAAAAGGCGAAGGTCTTCTCTTTAGACACGGAGAAATCATCCGTAAAGTACCAGAAGAAATTATGGTTGATGAATTAAAGAAAGAAGTCGATAAACTCGCTGAAGAGCATTATCAAAAATTACGAGATCAAGAAGCAGCGAATTCTACGACATAACAAAAGAAACCCCGTACGGGGTTTCTTTTGTTTTACATAAACGGTGCAAACAGAAATGTCATGAGAATCGAGAGTGCACCGATCCCGATCGCCCACCATCCTAGACCGACAGCTCCTTGCTGGCGAGCAAAAAAACCAGTTACGATCCCAGCGGCACCTAATATGACAGGAAGAAAAAAGAGGGAAACAATCGACATAATAATCGCTGCTGTACCTAATCCAGCTCCCACAGAGCTACGACCCTTTTCTTCATCTGTCTCCAAATCGCTGTCACCTGGACCTGTCCGGTCCATGCGGTAATCTAGATTCGGTGAGCTGACTTCCGCGGAGGTTTCTTCCATATAACCTTGGTTGTAGTTATCGATGAGTGGGTCCGTCATTTCACGTCTTTCTTCTGGACGCTCATTGTAACGTTCATCATCTGCCACCTACATTCCCTCCCTACCCGGCTCAAGCGGGCATTACTATTATGTGATGATCATGAAGATTTATGCTGACAACTTTATAGGGAATTTTTGGTTTCAACAAAAAATAAAGACCAATCAAGCTGTTCTGCTTGATTGGTCTTTATTGACATGTCTTGCAATAGCCGAATACTTCAAATTTGTGACTCGTTACAGAGAAATCATCTTGGGACAACCTCATCTGCTCCATCGGACATGCATCAATGTGCTTCGTCTTTCCACAAGTTAAACAAATCATATGATGGTGATGGCTTCCGATACAGCTTAATCGAAAACGCTTCTCCCCTTCCCATTCACTAGCTTCTAAAATGCCAATTTCAGCGAATAGAGATAAATTACGATAAACTGTATCAAAGCTCAAACCGTTATATTTTTCTTGCATAAACACGAGCACTTCTTTAGCTGGTGTATACCCATCACGTTCACTTAAAAACTCAATGATATCTTTACGTTTGTCAGTATACTTGTATCCGGAAGACTTCAACGAGTGAATTGCCTTAGTTACATTCATTTTGTACCTCCAAGATCAAACATTTCATCACAATTATAGCAAATGATACAAACTTTATCGATTTTGAACGTTTCGATTTAAAGATGCTTTTACGATTTTATTTTTAAGTAAGCTTAGAAGCAAGATGATCACTGCAAAGACGACAATGACCCCACCTGGAGCTAAATCTAAGTGAAAACCGAGAAAGATCCCGCTTAAAACCGAGATTTGACCGAATATGGCAGCGTACACGAACATTTGCTTAAAGCTCTTCGCCCACTGCATCGCACTTGCGACAGGTAATGTCATCAATGCCGATACGAGTAGAATTCCGACGATACGGATTGACGCTGCAATAACGAGCGCTACTAAAATCGAAAATAATAACTCCAACCATTTGCCTTTTAGTCCTGAAATAGCTGCTTGCTCTTCATCAAACGATAAGAAAAACCATTCTTTATAAAAGACAAACAATAACACTAATACGATGACCGCTATAATGATAATCGTCATTAAGTCATTGCTACCCACCGCTGCAACGCTACCGAATAAATAAGAATATAAGTCCGTGTTAAATCCATCTGCCAAAGAAATAAAAATAACAGCAAGTCCAACGCCAGCAGACAAGATAATCGGAATCGCTAACTCTTTAAAGTGCCCATAAACCGTGCGTAACTGATTAATAAAGAGAGAGCCAATTACTGCGAATACCATTCCCATATAAATCGGATCATATAACGAAAATATGGCAAAGAAGTTCGCTAATAATAAGTGTAAGGCGATCCCTGTTAACGTAATGTGTGAGAGTGCATCGGCTACGAGTGACATCCGTTTTACAACGAGAAACACACCGAGCATTGGTGCAATAAGGCCAATTAATACTCCAGCAATTAATGCATTTCGTAAAAAGTCATATTGAAAAAAAACATCGATCATTTCGCAATTTCCTCGTGTTCATGAATGATATGTTGGACATCATAACCGTAAAGAGAAGATAAATTAGGATTCGTTTCAAATTCATGCGCAGTACCGTGAAAATGAATGGACTTGTTCAAACAAGCAACATTTGTGACGTACTTTGTCATCGTCCCAACATCATGGCTAACGAGTAAAAGTGTTAGTCCTTGATCTTGATTTAATTTACGAAGCAAATCATAAAATCGTCTTGCAGAAGTCGCGTCGATCCCAACTGTCGGTTCATCTAAGATGAGTAATGTTGGTTCGCTAACGAGTGCACGCGCAATTAGAACCCGTTGCTGTTGTCCACCAGAAAGCTTCCCGATTGGTTGTTTTGCATAAGCATCCATCTCAACTGTTTTTAGTGCTTGCATCACTTTATTCCGGTCATTGCGTTTCATAAAACGAAATAAACCAAGTTGGCCAAAAAGCCCCATAGATACAACTTCAAAAACAGTTGCTGGAAAGCCTGCATTAAATCGATTCGCGCGTTGAGAAACGTAGCCGACTTTTGACCAATCATCAAAACGATGAAGTTCTGAACCGAATAACGAAAGTTTTCCAGCTTGCGGTTTTATTAAGCCCAGTATACACTTGATTAATGTAGATTTTCCGGAACCGTTTGGACCGACGAGTCCTAAAAACGACCCTTCTTCGATCGATAAGTTCAAGTTTTGTAATACGGGTCGATCTGTATATTGGTAAGTTAAATTGTTTACTTCAACGATGGTTGATGCTTTTGCCATCATTATTTCCCCCTAGTTTCAAAAAAGCAAAGAACTACAAACGTAATCATTACGATTTACTTTTAGTAGTATAACGCACATCGCCATCTTTGTAAACGGAATGGTTGATTGGAGGTTTAAGTATGATTGAACAAGAGCGAATGGCCATTATTGATGTTGGTTCTAACTCCATTCGCCTCGTTATTTATGGAATTGATGCAAAACGACGTTATCGATCGTTATACAATTTAAAAATTGCTGCACGTCTAAGCGAGTATTTAAATGAAGAAGATGCATTAAAACGCGAGGGTTTTATCGTATTAACACAAGTGTTTACACAATTTAAAGCGGTTTTGGATGCTCAGAATGTAAATCATGTGGAAGCTGTCGCAACTGCTGCCATTCGACGAGCAACGAACCAACAAGATATATTGCAACATATTAATCAATCAATGGGGATTACAATCCGTGTCCTTTCGGGGGAAGAGGAAGCTTATTACGGGTATTTAGCCACAATTAACAGTACAAATATTAAGGACGGACTCATGTTTGACATGGGAGGAAGTAGCACAGAAGTTGTCTATTTTAAAAATCGTGAAATTGTCGAATCGTATAGTTTCCCGATTGGTGCGCTAACACTTGCAAAAATGTGGAACGAAGATCAAGCTTCCATGAAGCGGATCCGGCACGTTGCTCATGAACACTTCAGGCAACTTTCATGGTTAAAGAAACTGGGTGTCCCTTTAATCGGTGTCGGCGGAAGTGTTCGTCAATTAGCGGCGGTTCACCGCAAACGCCAACAGTACCCCGTGTCGGGATTACACCAATATGAAATGACGGACACTCAACTTCATGATACGTTTCACTACTTACGCAAAATTCCACCGGTTAAACGTAGTGAAATTGCCGGACTATCACAAGAACGAGCAGGAAATATCGTCCCTGCTGGACTCTTTATTGCAGAGTTGATGAGGCACACAGAAGGCAAAAACCTCATTATTAGTCGTAAAGGGTTACGTGACGGAATCCTCTATGACAAGCTCTTGCAAGACCGACAAACGAGGCGCTTCGTCAACGTAAAAAGAGAAACCATCTATCAACTGATGAGAGAATTCAACTTATCGGACACGTATGGGAAAGCCGTATACTCTCTCGCTCGTTCCTACTACCACTTGCTGTTCCCTAATGACACTGATGAAGAACGAGCGCAAATTGAGCAATTGCTTTTATTTAGTTCTCATCTGCGGATGCTCGGGCATTACATCGATGAAGAGCATGCCCATGCCCATACGTTGAATGTCCTCATTAATCGGTCACTCGATGGCTTCACTCACGAAGAACGAATTTCTTTAGCGCTTTTAAGTTCTTTCACATCGATCAAACGACTAAGAAAAAAAGCGCTACAGTATAAGCGCATTCTACACGGGCGTTGGATCAGGAAACTCGAGATTCTCGGTGCTATTATACGAATGGCCGCTTCACTTTACGTTACTGGGCGAGAAATCATCGCTAAAGTAGAACTTAAAAATGTCGGTCGTAGTCGTTACTTGCAATTCGTCTTTCATGTAAAAAAAGGGGAAAGTTATTACTTCGAGCAACAACATGCCACCCTTTCGTTACGACAGTTAGAGCGGGCAACAAAAACGAAATACCGGATGATCTTCACCGAAGAAGATCAATCGTAAAACGGTAACATTAACGTTACGACCGTACCAACATTTACTTCACTCTCAATCTTAAACGTTCCGCCATGATCTTCAATTAGCTTCTTCGATAACGATATCCCGATGCCTGTTCCTTTGTCTTTTGTCGTTGTGAACGGCTCTCCGAGCTTATTGAGGATCTCGGCTGGAATTCCAGAACCATTGTCGGCTGCTTTAATTCGATAATGGTTACTAACGATGTCAGAATGAATGTTAAAACGCTTGTTCAAAGCCTCTTCAGAATAAGCTTCTATTGAATTACGAAGTAAATTTAAGATTACCTGTTTAATCATCGTCTCATTCATTAGAATTTTCCGATCTGTTTCTTCGAACTTCGCTTCAAAGACGACATCTTTCAAAAGACATTCTGAACGTATGATGTCTTCTACTGAGCGCATGACCCCCATTGGCGCTTGCAATTTCCTTTCAAACTTCCGTCTAGACATAGATAAGAAGTTCTCAATAATTACATTCATACGATCAACTTCTGAGAATATCGTATGACTGTACTTGTGAAAACTGTCCGTAAGCTCTGACAGTTGCAAAAAACCACGAATGACAGACAAAGGGTTTCTAAGCTCATGAGCCACTCCCGCTGCTAAGTGCGAAACCGATTCCATCTGTTGGCGATATGCGAGTAAACTTTCATACTTTAACTCTGCACTTTCATCAAAGATAAAACCGACCACTTCTTGATGTCCAGCCAAATACACACTATGTGCAACTATTCTTACATCTTCACCAGATACGAACCTTTTTGTACTATCTTTACGCGTCCATAACGTCTCCATAATGCATTCATACATAATTCGACCATATTCCGATTCTGATTGTAATGATGCAATTGGCAACTCTGGTAGTAAATACGTATTTTGAGAAAAGACTAAGTTCTCAAATTGATGATTTAAATCGGTAATCGCTAACTGGTGATTCACTCGTATAATCCCACACGGAAGTTGCTTCATTAATTGCGTAAACGCATTCGCTTCTTCTAATTGTTCTCTCGGTTGACTTTGTCCAACTAAATAAAAACGACCAGAAGCATATTGACCACGATAAAAAACACGGTACTCTTCGCCATGAAACCGATGAACGAGTGTTGCTTCATGCGACTTACCATCCTCAAACATGCGCTTAAGAAAAGTCATCGCCTTTACCCACTCATCACCAATTAGTGAATGAAAAAACGGCTCTGTTTCATTAAAAAAATTACGAGCATCATGATTCTTATAATTAATGCTTCCATTTTGTTCTACAATGACGCGTAATTCTCTACTTAATGCTTGAAAAATATCCTTTTCTTCATCGATCACTTGTAGTTGTGCTGGACTTTTCATATGCTTATTCTCTCCTCATATGAACAATTCCTGAATCTGTATATTGTAAGTATACTAAATCTTCAATTTTATGAATAGCATATTTGCTAAATTATGCGATTTTCTGGAATTCTTTGTTACTAGCCAAGCCCATTATTGCATACACTACTTTTAAAGGATGTGATCGAAATGTGGATGGGTATTATTCAACAATACATTAAAAACATGTCACCTCAACAGTTAGTTAGTATGGCACATGAACGAGGAATTGACATTACGATTGATGAGGCTAGTAAGTTGCTACACTTAGCACGAACCGAAAAAGTCAACCTCAAAGACCAAGCCTCTGTGCATGCCTTTATTAATAAAGTCGAAAAAGCAACATCGAAAGAACATGCGATGCTGCTTCATGACTTATATGCGCAATTTGGTCATCGATTATAGCGTTTTTACACGCCCATAATCTTTTCTTTGACTTGCTCATCAAAAGACGCTTCTTTAAGCATGTTGATTTCAAAACGGTACGGAGGACGCTTGTCCTTCTTCTCTTCCCCAACATACGGTGTCTCAAGAATCTTAGGAACGTCTTTGACAACCTCATGATGAACGATGTAATTTAATGCATCGAAACCGATATGACCAAAGCCTAAGTTTTCATGACGGTCTTTACGAGCGCCTTGTGGGTTTTTACTGTCATTCACATGTAAAACTGCAAGGCGATCGAGGCCGATGATGGAGTCGAACTGTTCCATGACTCCGTCAAAGTTATGGACAAGATCATAACCTGCATCGTGAACGTGACACGTATCAAAACAAATCGTTAGCTTCTCATTGTGTGTCACACCGTCGATGATTTGTGCTAACTCATCAAAGCTTCTCCCACACTCTGAGCCTTTGCCAGCCATCGTCTCAAGCGCAATGTTTACGTTTTGATTTGGGTCAATTACTTCGTTTAAACCTTCAATGATCTTGGCAATCCCTTTGTCAGCACCTTCCCCGACATGCGCCCCTGGGTGCAACACGATTTGTTTTCCACCTAGTGCATCTGTTCGTTCAATCTCTGATCGTAAAAACCGTACACCAAGATCAAATGTTTCTGGCTTAACAGAATTGCCGATGTTAATAATGTAAGGCGCGTGAACGACCAATTCCTCGATGCCGTTTTCTTTCATGTGTGCTCGTCCTGCTTCGATGTTTAGCTCTTCAATCGCTTTGCGACGTGTATTCTGAGGAGCACCGGTATAGATCATCATAGCACTTGCGCCATAACTTGCTGCTTCTTCACTTGAACCGAGCAACATTTTCTTTCCGTTCATAGAGACGTGCGAACCAATCTTCTGTAACGCCATTTACTTTCTCCTCCTGCTATTGCTCTTTTCACGTAACTTTTTCTTATATCCTGGTTTGATATCTTTTTTCTTAACCGTTGGGAGTGGCGCTTGGTCTGTACGAGTTCTACGCTTCGTTTTTCCAGGAGCATAACCGCTACCGAGTTGTTCAATTTCTTTCCATTCGCCGTTCTTTAGGTCAAGATAATGGAAGAAAAATCGTTGTTGTTGAAGCTTATGAAGCGCAGGATAATCTTCTTTATCAACAATCGTATATACATCCCCGCTTAAATCTTTTCTCGCGGTACGACCGGCGCGATGCTGATAGTACTCCAACTCTTTTGGAATGCGAACATTGATCACGTGAGACACACCTTCAATATCCATTCCTCTTGCAGCTAGATCTGTACAAACAACATATGGTACAGATGCCTTGACGATCTTACGCATCGCTTGTTTTCGCTCTCTAGCACTTAAATCCCCGTGTAACGTCTCCGTTTCAATTCCGTTTTCAATGAACAGTTCTGTTAAGCTGTCTGCTTCTTTCTTCGTATTCACGAATACTAAACAAAGAAATGGTCGAAGCGTTTGTGCAATCTCTACAGCGAACTTCTCGCGATTACGACTCTTTAGTGGCATTAAGTAATGCTTTAAGCCTTTTGGAGACGGTGTATTTGGTTGCACATGTACGTGGCGAGGATTGTTCATATATTTCTTCAAAAACGGCTGTAATTTCTCTGGAATCGTGGCAGAGAATACGAGCATTTGTAGACCATCAGGCATGTACGACGCCACTTGATCCACTTCTTTAATAAAGCCCATATCAAGCATTTGATCGGCTTCATCAATGATTAATGTTCGTACTTGATGAACGCTTAAGGCACGCTCTTTACAAACGAGATCATTTAAACGTCCAGGTGTTGCTACAACGATATGTGGCGGACGTTTTAGCTTGTCAATCGAACGATCTTTATCTGTACCGCCAATTACACGCTGAATTCTTACACCAGCGTAAGCATCCGTTTGGATTAAATCTCTCGTCACTTTGTAAATTTGCTCCGCTAACTCTCGCGTTGGTGCAGCAATGACGACTTGTAATTCATCCATATCCATTTCAAGTTTGCTTAAAATTGGTAGAACAAAAGACAACGTTTTTCCAGTTCCAGTTTGCGATTGTCCAATCGCATCTTTCCCATTTATAATAGCCGGAATTAAGCGTTCTTGAATTTCAGTTGGACGGGTAATCCGATCTGCTTCAAGCTTTTCTGCTAATTCCTCGTGAATGTTTAATCGTTTCCATGCACTCATTGTGTGTTCACCTCAAAGTTCTCGTGTCTTGTATACGTTCGACACATCATTTTATTTTACCATAGATGAACTTAAAAAGAATAGCATGCCCCAAAGAAGAACCGACGCCTCTTCGTTGCATATCCTAACTGAAGATAACTCTGTAATGAAAGGGGCTTATAAAAATGTATGGATATCCTCCCATGCCTTTGCCTATGGGACCACCGATGAGTGCTTTAGCTGCACGCTCGGCGCTACCTATGGCAAGTGCATTTCCGTTTGCCGGAGGAGCCGCTCCCGCTGCAATGGGTGGCGCCTTGTCTTCTGGACTTGGAGGGTCAGCACTCGCCTCAGGTGGTGGCGCTTTAGCTTCAATTAGTCGCTTTATGCCAATTATTCAAGGTGGCGCCAAATGGATCCCTGTTATTCGACGATACGGTCCGATGGTGCGTCAAATTCCTGGTGTCGTTCGTCAAGTAAATCAGATGCGAAGAAATTCACGACAATCTCCCTTAGCAAACAATGAACAAGAATTAATGATTGAAGAGTCGCAGCAATTTGAACCACCATTACAAGACGATCGAATAGAGAGTGAGCACACTCAATTTGTAGACTCGCATGAACACGTAAATGAGACTTCTGACATTGATTTGTCACAAACACGTGCCAATCAGTGGTATACCGGTGATGATCCTCCTCCAAAACTGTACATTTAGCAGTCAGTTTCCTTTTCAATCTCTCCATCTACCTGTATAATTACATGTAGCCTAAAAGCATTGGAGGACTTGGCGATGGAAGTTATGAAAATCACCCCGAGAGGGTACTGCTACGGTGTTGTAGACGCTATGGTTATTGCTCGCCAAGCAGCAAATGATGAAAGTTTACCAAGACCAATCTATATTCTTGGCATGATCGTTCACAATCAACACGTAACGGATGCCTTTGAGGAAGAAGGGGTCATCTCTTTAGATGGGCCAAACCGTCTTGAAATATTAAAGCAAGTCGATACAGGCACTGTGATCTTTACAGCTCACGGCGTTTCACCAGAAGTTCGCAAACTTGCTGACGAAAAAGGGTTAACGACCATTGATGCGACGTGTCCTGACGTTACCGTTACCCACGACTTAATCCTTGAGAAAAAAGCGCTTGAATACGATATCGTCTATATCGGAAAGCGCGGTCATCCAGAACCTGAAGGTGCAATTGGTGTCGCTCCAGAACACGTACACCTCATTGAAACGTTAGAAGACGTTGAGAACCTTGCACTTACACGAGGCAATGTGATCATCACAAACCAGACGACAATGAGTCAATGGGATGTTAAGAACATCATGGAACGTACGTTAGAGAAGTACCCACATGCAGAAGTTCACAATGAGATTTGTCTTGCAACACAAGTGAGACAAGAAGCTGTCGGTGATCAAGCGAAAGACGCTGATCTTCTTATCGTTGTTGGTGATCCGATGAGTAACAACTCAAACCGACTTGCTCAAGTATCAAAAGACATTGCAGAAACGAATGCTTATCGTATTGCTGACATTAGCGAATTAAAGCTTGAATGGTTAGAAGGCGTGAACAAAGTCGCTGTTACTGCAGGGGCTTCTACCCCAACAGGTATTGCGCGTGAAGTTGTTCTCTTTTTAGACCAATACGATCCTAACGATGAATCGACGTGGACGAGAGAACGTAAGATTTCTGGTGCGAAGATTTTACCACCATTACGTAAAAACATGAAATCTAGAGCACGATAAAAGGCGAGTCTTCTGACTTGCTTTTTTTTATTCAATTTGTTAGTTTATAATTAAACTGATAACCTGAAAGGTGTGATTAGACGTGAATTCTCTTAAAGGCGTCCACCATGTTACAGCAATAACGAGCAGTGCTGAGAAAAACTATGAGTTTTTTACGTATACACTCGGAATGCGACTCGTAAAAAAAACCGTCAATCAAGACGATATTCAAACGTATCACCTATTCTTTGCTGACGATCGTGGTCAAGCAGGAACGGATATGACATTCTTTGATTTCCCTGGAATTCCTAAAGGACAACACGGAAACGATGAGATTTACAAAACTTCTTTTCGCGTTCCGAGCGACGATGCTTTACTCTATTGGGAAAAACGGTTCACTCGCTTAGGTGTCGAGCATAAAGCAATCACACAACAATTTGGTAAACGAGTGCTTGACTTCACTGACTTTGACGGGCAGTTGTATCAACTCATCTCGGACGAGAACAACGAAGGCGTTTTAAGTGGTACTCCTTGGCAAGAAGGTCCGATTCCATTAGAGTACGCAATTACAGGACTTGGGCCTGTTCATATACGAACGTCACAAAAAGAAGGCATGGGCGCATTTCTAGAGCAAGTGCTTCAATTCAGTGAAGTAAAAGAAGAATCTCCACACACGTTATTTGAAGTCGGTGAAGGTGGAAACGGCGCACAAGTGATCGTTGAACACAATACTGTATTACCTTCTGGAAGACAAGGATATGGGACTGTACACCACGCGGCCTTTCGCGTTGAAGATCAAACCGTCTTAAAAGAATGGATCGACCGTCTCAACAACCATAAAATTCCAAACTCAGGCTTTGTTGATCGACACTTCTTCGCTTCCCTATATGCTCGTGTCACACAAGGCATTTTATTTGAACTTGCTACAGACGGTCCCGGTTTTATGGGCGATGAGCCATACGAAACACTTGGTGAAAAACTGTCCTTACCTCCTTTCTTAGAGCCGAAACGAGAAAGTATTGAACAGTCCGTACGTCACATCGATACGACTCGAAGCACGATCACGTTTGAAAAAGAATACGAATAACGAAAAACACCCCAGTTGTCCTTTTTAGACATAACCGGGGTGATTTTTTATAGAAATGAAAAGGGATCCGTATTCAGTTTAGAATCAATCACTTCAATCACTAGTCCACGCTTCTCTGCTTCGTTTTGAATTACTTCTAGAAGCCCACGCTTCATCACTTCTTCGACATGGTGACCAGGATCAACGAGTGCAAGCCCTTCGATCTGAGCATCTTGTGCGTTATGGAACTTTAAATCTCCAGTCACGTACACATCTGCTCCTTTTTGTTTGGCATTCTTCCAATAGTTGTTGCCATCGCCGCCTAGTACAGCGACCGTTTCTATCGGTTGGTCCAACTCGCCAACATAACGAAGTCCATCTATCTTAAACGTTTCTTTCATCTCTCCGAGAAATTGTTTCAGTGTCGTTTGTTCACGTAGCTTGCCAATTCGACCTAAACCGAGCGATTTGCCATCAAGTGCCAATGGATAAAGATCGTAGGCAACTTCTTCATACGGATGAGCACGATGAAGAGCTTGAATGACAGCTTGATGTAACGGCTCAGGAACGATCGTTTCAATTCGCTCTTCATCTACTTTCGTCTTTACACCTTGTTGTCCAATGTGCGGGTTTGTCTCATCGCCTGGTAAAAAGGAGCCTGTCCCTGCGGCAGAGAATGAACAATGGGAATAGTTGCCGATATGACCAGCGCCAGCATCACCAATCGCGTCCCGCACCTTCTCTGCATCTTCACTCGGCACAAACGCTACGAGCTTGTATAGCTTTTCACTTTCCGTTGGTACAAGTACCTCTGTGTCTTCAATTCCTAACTTTTCTGCTAACCAATCGTTCACGCCACCTTCAGCGATATCAAGGTTCGTATGAGCTGAATAAACACTAATGTTATTCGTTAAACATTTGTGCACAATCTTTCCTTTAGGTGCGTTCACATCGATGGCTTGTAAAGGGACAAATAGAAGTGGATGATGAGCGACAATCATGTTCACTCCGTTTTCTACTGCCTCATCGACGACTTGCTCGGTCACATCAAGCGTAGTCATCACTCGTGTAACGACTGCATTGGCATCCCCAACCGTAAGCCCTATAGGATCTCCATCAACAGCCAATGACTTTGGCGCAAAGCCTTCGACGATGTTAATGACCTCTTGTACTGTTGCTGACATTCGGAATGACCTCCTCAATTTGATCGATTTGCTTTTGAATTCTTACGTAAGCTTCGTTGCTATTTAAATCTTGATGGTTCGCAATCGCAATTTGCTCTTTAATTCGTTGTAAATGCGCGTATTCATTGTGCCATTTTTGCATAAACGCATCTGACTGCTCTTTCATTAACAACGGTCCAAAACGCATCGCTAACGTTTCGTCTACACCTTCGTAAGGATCAACGACTGCTTCATCGTTACTCACTGCAACGATTACTTCATAGAAGTGTTCACCTTCTTGAATCATCGTTTCATTTTGAAGCTTGTAACCGTGATTATGCAACCATGATCGAACGAGCTCTGCTGCAACGTTCGCTTGTAATATTAACGTCTTAGCATTAAATAAGTGCCGCTTTCCTTTAGTTAGAATGTCACAGATCAGACCACCACCCATACCAGCGATCGTAATCACATCTACCTCATCACTTTCTTTAATCGTCGTTAAACCATTACCATGTCGTACTTCAATCAGTTCTGTTAACTGATGATTGCTTACATTTCGAAGTGCATTTTGGAATGGTCCACCATTTACATCACTTGCTACTGCTTTTTTTATCAATCCGTCAAGAGCTAATGCAACAGGCAGTTGCGCGTGATCGGTTCCGATATCTGCAACTGTCGTATTTCTCGGAGTGTTCAAGGCAATAAAACGTAAACGCTCAGATAGCTGTTCAACGTGCATCATGTTTGTACCCTCTTTCCCTGACGAAAAAACGCCAATCATAGAAAAAGGAGCCTTACAGGGCTCCTTTTTTCATTGTTATTGATTTGCAACGTACTCAGCTACAGCTTCAGCTTCTTCACCAGTTACTAAATCTGCAGGCATCATTCCTGGTCCTTCTTCAATCGCTTGAAGTACTGCTTCTGAATCCATACCAGCGATTGGTGGTGCAGAACCTCCAGCTCCATTATCGCCGTGACAGCTTAGACAGTTATCTTCAAACAATGCATCAGCCATCTCGACTGGATCGCCAGATCCTGAATCTCCATTATCATCAGCATCGTCGCCACCAGCACCTAAACCGATGAACGAAAACGTAATGATTAACAAGATACCAACCCCCGCAATAATAGCGAATGGTATTAATGGTTGTCCCTTCACGAGCCTTCCTCCTCAAACATAACTTTATGTATACGTAGAAAAACGATTCGGTTTTTATTTTATACGAAAACTAGATGAAAGAAAAGTCTTCCGCCGTTTGTTTTCGTAAATTGTCATTTTTACTTTGACGTAATTTGCATTTCGATTGAAAGCTCGGTAATATGAAAAAAACGGGTTGCAGTATTAGGAGTGCAACCCGCATAACGAACTTTCTACTCCATAAAGTCTTTCAAACGCTTACTACGACTAGGATGACGCAACTTACGCAAGGCCTTCGCTTCAATTTGACGAATTCGCTCACGTGTTACGCCGAACACTTTACCTACTTCTTCAAGTGTACGCGTACGACCGTCATCTAGACCGAAGCGTAGACGCAGTACGTTCTCTTCACGGTCAGTAAGTGTATCTAGGACGTCTTCAAGTTGCTCTTTAAGAAGCTCATAAGCTGCAGCATCAGATGGTGCTAGCGCTTCTTGGTCTTCAATAAAGTCACCAAGATGAGAATCATCTTCTTCACCAATTGGTGTTTCTAATGACACTGGCTCTTGTGCAATCTTTAAGATCTCACGCACTTTATCTGGTGTAAGGTCCATTTCCTCAGATACTTCTTCTGGAGTTGGTTCGCGTCCAAGATCTTGCAACAATTGACGTTGCACACGGATCAACTTGTTAATTGTTTCTACCATGTGAACTGGGATTCGGATTGTACGCGCCTGGTCAGCAATCGCACGCGTAATCGCTTGACGAATCCACCAAGTTGCATACGTACTGAACTTAAACCCTTTATTATAGTCAAACTTCTCTACCGCTTTAATAAGACCCATATTACCTTCTTGAATGAGATCAAGGAATAACATTCCTCGCCCTACATAACGTTTGGCAATGGAAACGACGAGACGCAAGTTTGCTTCTGCTAGACGACGCTTTGCTTCTTCATCATCTTCTTCAATCCGCTTGGCAAGATTGATTTCTTCCTCTGCAGAAAGCAATGGAACACGTCCAATTTCTTTAAGGTACATACGAACAGGGTCGTTAATCTTAATACCTGGTGGTACACTTAAATCATTTAGATCAAGATCTGTCTCTTTTGCCACTTGATCCATACTAGGGACTTCTTCGCCTTCGTTGAGCAAATCGACACCTTGCTCACCAAGATACTCAAAAAATTCATCCATTTGGTCTGAGTCTTGATCATACGGTGCTAATTTCTCGGTAACCTCGGTGTAGGATAGTACACCACGTTTCTTTCCAATTTCAACGAGCTGCTCTTTGACTTGATCGATCGACAATTCACCTTCAGCTAAGCGAGATGGTTTCTCTGCCATTCGATCTCCCTCCTTCCAATTCCAAACGAAAACACTTAACAAAAATGCGTGTATTTTAGCGTACTCTCGTACGCTTAAATGGGAGTTTGCTCCCGAATTTCTTCTTAAGAGCAATCAATTGATTCCCAATTTGTACCGCGGCTTCTATATCTTTTCGTTGTTCAGCATTCTTAAGTTCTTGTTCTTTTCCTTCTATTTCTACCCAAGTTGGATAGTTCTTAACCAAGTTGATATAATCTTCAAAGGCTTCTTTGGTCATTTCTACACTTGGCTCAAAAACAATTTCTGTTGCAATTCTTGCCAAGTCAGGGTCTTTTACATACATAACAAACTCATTACCGCCTTCTTGACGACCTTCTGCATAATAGGCATACAGATAAGCCGCGATGGCTGCGTACTGATCAACATTGAAGTTACCACCGATTGCTTCTTCAACCGCTTGCGCCCATTCCTCTTCTTCAATCATCGCTTTTAATAACATGCGTTCTGCGTTATGAAACGCAGGCATTAACCCGGTTTCGGGCTTAGGCTTCGATTTCATTGGAGCTGGTCGCTGCTCAGTCGTTACAGATCGATTCTGATGGTTGCTCCGTTCGTGAACGTGTTGTTTCCTGGAAAGATCATTTAATTCAGTGTGCAACGCCTCCATCGAAAGGTTAAATTCAAAAGAAAGCTCCTTTAAATAATATTCTCGATCAATGGCACTTTCGATGTCTAAAAGTATCTCTAATACCTGTTCGATATATAAGCGTTGTTCTCCTTCTCGCTGTAAGTTTTTCTCACGTCTTAACGATTGGATTTTAAACGACGTTACCGATTGAGAACGTTCGTAGACGAGTGTTCGAAATGCTTCATGACCTTGTGTCTGAATATATTCATCAGGATCGCTACCATCTGGAATTGGACAAATTAAAACGTTGCAACCGACGCTCTGTAAGCTTTGTGCGTTCTTAAAAGCCGCCTCGCGCCCGGCATGATCACCGTCATAACAGAGAACGACGTTCTCTGTTAACTTGCGAATCAATTTCGCTTGCCGCGTCGTAAGCGATGTCCCAAGCGCTGCCATGCCGTGATCAACACCTGCCATCCAGGCAGAAATCACATCCATGCAACCTTCAAACAATACGAGTTGATCTTTCTTTCGAACCGTTTGTTTCGCCAAATGAAACCCGTATAAGATTTCATTTTTCTTGAACAGTTCGGTTTCAGGGCTATTTAAATACTTCGGCTTCGATTCTTTGTGAAGCGTTCGCCCATTAAAGCCAATAACTCGACCTTGAAGGTCATGCAAAGGAAACATTACCCGGTTGTGAAAACGATCATACGCTTTTCGTCCGTCTTCAGGAAACTGTAACAGTCCACCAGATTCTAGTGACTGAACATCAAACTCACGCTTTTCGAGTAACGTTGTAAGTGACGAACGTTCATTTGGCGCGTAACCAATTTGGAAATGAAGTAACGCTTGTTCAGTAAGACCACGGTTTTCCATATATTGAAAAGCATTGCGACCTTGTTCTGTATTCATAAACAAATGGTGATAAAACCGGGCAGCTAACTCATGAGCGCGCCTAAGCGGATCATGAACGTCCGAACTATCTTCATCTGTAGCCACTTCAGATACATCAACATTTGTCATTTCAGCTAGGCGGATAATGGCATCACGAAAAGACAGCTTTTCGTAATCTGTCATAAATGAAATGACATTCCCAGCCGCCCCACAACCAAAACAATAATACAGCTGTCGATCTTTTGATACTGAAAAAGAAGGTGTGTTCTCACCGTGGAAAGGACATAGTCCGACGTAACGCCCTTGCCCTTGCTTCTTCAGTTGAACGACTTCACCAATTACATCGACGATCTCCGCTCGTTCACGAACTTCTTGGATGAGCGATTCCGGTATTGGATGAGACAATCAACGATCACCACCACATCGTTCGATTTTATTGTTTGGCACATCAAAAAATGAATAAAGTTTGCAAATAAGTTCTGACAATAATAGCTAAGGGTGACGATCGCTAACTCGTATTCTTTACCCAAACTTGCCTACATTGCAAACCAATTCTACAAAAACTGCATTATACCTCTATAAAAAACGTCTATTCGTTAAAAAATATAATAGACGTCACTTCTACGCATTACACTATTATAATTGAATTTTATTTCGTTGACTATACTTGTCTAAAAAAAAGCTCGAATTTCGTCGATTTCAAGTGAAAAGATGCGGAAAGTGAATGGTTCGTTTCCGCATCGATTTTATTTTAAGCTTTAAAGTAGCTCGAAATGATATTGGCAGTTTCTTCAACTGCTTTATTAGATACATCGATGACACGACATCCGATGCGTTCCATAATCGCTTCTGAATACTCTAATTCACTCTTAATTCGCTCTAAGCTTGCATAGTTCGCTTCTGCCTTTAAGCCAAGTGACTTTAAGCGTTCTGAACGAATCTCAATGAGTTTTTCCGGTGAAATCTTCAAGCCGATACATTTTTCAGGTGAAATCTTAAAAAGTTCTTCAGGGGGATCGAGTTCTGGTACGATCGGTACGTTGGCCACTTTTAATCGTTTATGTGCAAGGTATTGGGATAACGGCGTTTTCGAAGTTCTTGACACCCCGATTAAGACGATATCTGCATGCAATACACCACGTGGATCACGACCATCATCATACTTCACGGCAAACTCAATCGCCTCGACCTTTTGAAAATAATCTTCATCTAAACGATAGACGAGACCTGGCTCATACTTTGGCTGCAACTGAAGCAACGTCGTTAATTTGTCAAGGATCGGACCGAGTAAATCAACCGCTTCTACTTTCTCACGTTCTGCAGACATTTGCATGTACGCTTTAATCTCAGGAACGACGAGCGTGTACGCAATCATTGCGCCTACATCTTTTGCAAGTGAGATTACTTCATTGATGGTTGCCTCATCTTCAACATAAGGAATTCTCCGAACTTCAATTGACGTCTCTCCAAATTGACTCGCAGCCGCTCGAATGACTAATTCCGCAGTCTCTCCCACAGAATCTGAGACAACATAAACGATCGGGTGCGCCTGAAATTTAGTCATATTTCTCCTCCTTTAGCGGCAGATCTCGATTCACTAGATCCACGAGAAGCTTGGTCGTCGTCGTTTTTGTAATACGGCCGATGACTTCAAACTCCCTAGGACTTTTACGATTAACGACCGGCAAGGCATCGATTTGTTTTTCAATGAGTCGCTTACATACTTCAATCATTAAATCATCTTTATAACAAACTGTTATATTAGGCATTCTCGTCATAATAATGCTTACTGGCATCGATTCTAATTCTTGATTACCAAGACTTGCTCGAAGTAAGTCTTTTCTAGAAAGCACTCCTGCAAGGTTTGACTTCGCATCTAACACAAAAATGGTCCCAACGTCTTCAAGGAACATCGTGCTAATGGCATCATAAACCGAATCTGACTCCTTAACGACGACTGGAATGGATTGATAATCTTTTACACGGATATTTTTTAGCTGTTCTAAAGGGATTTCCGCACCAGCTTTACCTGTGTAGTAATAACCGACACGAGGTCTTGCCCCAAGAAACCCGACCATCGTTAAAATGGCTAAGTCTGGACGTAATGTAGCACGGGTAAGCGACAACTTCTCAGCGATTTTCTCACCAGTAATCGGACCTTCTTGCTTTACAATTTCTAGTATCTTTTCTTGTCGACTCGTCAATTCGATGGCTCATCACCGCCTTTACCGCTTAGTGTATTCATCAAGAAGGTAAAACGAGGGCTTGGAACTGCGCAAAGCGACTGATCTCCAATGAGAGAACTTGCATTTGTGCTAAACGATTCTGCTTCAATTGATCATTGTCGCTCATAACCATAATACCTTCAAAGTAACGGTGAATGACTGGTGCAAGTTTTTCTAGTTCTTCAAATGAACTTGATACTTCACCATTCAAAAGCTTCACGCTGAGTGCATCTTTCAATGAAACGTAAGCATCGTACAGTTCTCGTTCCTCGTCTTTTTCAAACAAAGCAACTTGAACATCGGCTGGTCCTTCTTGCTTCTTTGCAATGTTATTCACACGGCTTAATGCTTCAGTTACGTCTTTAAGACGCTTTGTGTGATGAAGCTCTTGTAATACGTCAGCTTTATCAAATAGTACATCAATTCGTCCGAATGGCGATACGAGAATCGCTTCAATAATATCGTAAGAAATGCCTCGCTCCTCTAGTGCTGCTTTAAAGCGAAGTTTGAAAAACTCATCCAAGTCATCCTTTAACGACTCGGTTTCTGATGGATATGCAGCTGCATTAGAAATCTCAATTGCATAATCACGTAACGCTTCGTACGTAAAGGAAAGCTTAAAGTGGCGTGTTACGTTAACAATTGCCGCTGCTTGCCTTCTTAAACCGTAAGGATCTTGTGAACCCGTTGGTTTGAGTCCAATTGCGAACGAACTCGTAATCGTATCAAGCTTATCAGATACACTAACTAGCGCACTTTCAACGGCTGTTGGCAAGTCATCACCGACAAATCGTGGCAAATAATGCTCTCGAATTGCCGTTGTTACCTTTTCATTTTCCCCAAGTCGATTTGCATAATCACTACCCATTAAGCCTTGCAACTCTGGAAATTCATCAACCATATTCGTAGATAGGTCGATCTTTAAAAATTCAGCAGCACGTGCCGCGTTTGATGACACATCGCCACTTTCACTAATTGCACTTGATAACTTCTCAACCAACTGCTTCGTGCGTTCACTTTTCTCTTTGATCGTTCCAATTTTCTCGTGTTCAACAATAACGTCCATACGGGAAACTAACGTGTCAAGAGAGTGCTTTTGATCTTCTTTGTAGAAAAACACACCATCTGAAAGTCGTGCACGTAGCACTTTTTCGTTGCCTCGGCGAATATTCTCCAGATGACGATGATCCCCATTACGAACAGTAATAAAGTAAGGCAACAACTCACCTGCTTGACTGTGTACTGCAAAATAACGTTGATGCTCACGCATTGATGTAATTAACACTTCATCCGGAAGCTGCAAAAACTCCTCAGAGAATGAGCCAAACAATGCTGTTGGGTATTCAACTAGGTTCGTGACTTCTTGTAGTAAGCCTTCCTCAACATCAACGTTCCAATTGTGCTCTTCTTCTAGTAAGCCGATCTGTTGACGAATTGCATCTTGGCGCTTCGTTGGGTCAACGATCACATACTCGCTCAAAAGTTTTTCTTCGAACTCATCGGCGTGCAAAACGTCAATTGTTTCTCCTAAAAAGCGGTGTCCTCTCGTCGTTCTTCCAGCTTTAATGCCTGCAACACTGCCATCAACGACCGCATCCCCATACAATGCAACGAGCCAATGAATTGGTCGTACATATCTCGTTTTATTTGAGCCCCAACGCATGCTTTTAGGGAATGGAATGTTTAAAAACAACGGAAATGTTTCTTTTAACAAATCAATCGTTTTTACACCACTTACTTTTTTCACCGCATACACGTACGTGCCTTGTTCTGTTTCTTCTACTGTAAGGTCATCAACGTCTAAGCCTTTTCCTTTAGCAAAGCCAATTGCAGCTTTCGTCCACTCACCGTTTTCGTCTTTAGCAATGGATACTGCAGGACCTCTAGACTTTTCAACTGCATCTGGTTGCTCTTCTGCTAAATTGGAAACGGTAACGCCAAAACGCCTCGGAGTCGAGAAGCCTTGTAACTGATCGTAATCTAAGCGATTTTCTTTTAGCCAAGTTCGAATGTTTGCTTCAAATGTATTCTGTGCGAGATCAACAAGTTGTGCTGGTATTTCTTCAACACCTAATTCAAGTACTAATGCCTTACCCATCGTTACGCTTCCCCCTTTTTCTCTGCTTTTAGTAGTGGGAATCCTAAACGTTCACGTTCAGCATAATGAATGGATGCACATTTTCTAGCAAGGTTTCTCACTCTTCGAATGTATCCCGTTCGTTCTGTTACTGAAATTGCACCACCTGCATCAAGCAGGTTAAACGTATGTGAACACTTTAAAATATAGTCATAAGCCGGGAAGACGAGGTTTTTATCGAGTGCAATCCCTGCTTCTTTTTCGTACGTCACAAACAACTTCTGAAGCATATCATGATCGGCCACTTCAAACGTGTACGTCGAATGCTCAAATTCTGGTTGATAGAAGATATCACGATACGTATAGCCTGCTTCCCATTCTAGATCAAACACATTTTCTTTGTCTTGAATGTAAGAGCAGAGTCGTTCTAAACCGTACGTTAATTCAACCGCGACTGGATCCGCATCAAGCCCACCTACTTGCTGGAAGTACGTGAATTGCGTAATCTCCATTCCGTCAAGCCAAACTTCCCAACCAAGACCCCATGCATTTAGCGTGGCATCTTCCCAATTGTCTTCAACAAACCGAATATCATGTTCTAAAGGATCAATGCCAAGTGCCTTTAAGCTTTCAAGATACAACTCTTGAATGTTTGGAGGCGATGGTTTCATAATGACTTGAAATTGATGATGCTGATACAGACGATTTGGGTTGTCTCCGTATCTGCCGTCTGATGGTCTTCTTGAAGGCTCGACATACGCCGCATTCCACGGTTCTGGCCCTATGCTTCGTAAAAATGTCATTGGGTTCATCGTTCCTGCGCCTTTTTCTACATCGTACGGTTGCATAATAAAACAGTTTTGTTCAGCCCAAAACGATTGTAATTTAAGAATGACTTGTTGAACATTCATGTGTTTAATCCCTACCCTTTCTTCATCTACGTAAAAGCAAAAAACGCCCCTAGCTCATTTTTGAGCTAGGGACGATTAATAACCGCGGTTCCACCCTAATTGTGCAAATCGCACCACTTAAGTTCTATTCACTCAAAAGTTCCTTCCACAGTTATCGTTACGTGGCTTGCACTTTCCCACACTCGCTAAAAACGACAAGTCTCTGTGTACTCCTCTTTCTCATCGTGAATTATGTAGTTAGTCGTAAAAGTTATCATACATAAAAAATTAAAGACTGTCAACTCTAAAGAGCAAGCTACTTAGGTAGATCAGGGTTCCAATTCACCCATTGATCTAAGAAACGTTTCGTTTTTAAATTTAATCCAGCATACGACTCATAATAGCCGTCGATCACTGTCTTTAACGCAATCTTATTCTGGTCGTTTAATGCGAGTTGACCGAGTTGGTCTGGCTTTACGTAATATAACATTCGTAACAACTTGACTTGTTTATCATCCAGTGAATAACGATACGGATCAATCTCTATGCAATGATGACATAGAAATCCAGCTTCTCGAACTGAAAACGAAAACACACCTGACGTTCTGCCACAGTTTACACAAGCGTCTAATTGTGGGCGTATGCCTAACAAATGCGTCATCTTCAGTTCAAATAACATCTTAATTACGTCAAGGTCATCACCGTCTCTTAATCGACCGAGCATCGATAAGATAAGAGAAAACGTAGCTGGACTTGGCACGTGTTCTTCTGTCGCTGCATCGAGCAACTCGAGTAAATACGCAGCATAAGCCCCTTTATCCAAATTCTCACGCAAATGACGGAACGAATGTAACATTTCTCCTTGTGACAACGTGCTCATGCTTTGCCGATAATAAAACGTAAAATATGCATGTGCATAAGGTTGAGCAATTGCAGCAAATTGGCTCTTTGGTTTCTTTGCGCCTTTCGCCATTAAAGCAATTTTGCCACGCTCTTTCGTGTACACTTTTACAATGATATGGGACTCGCCATATGGAATAGTCCGTATGACGATCCCTTCGCTTTTGTCTAACATGTCGTCGCTTCTTCCTCAGTAATCATTCACTATCTTGTTCTTCTATTTCGTGTAGACTTTCTTCCCCATCATCAACGCATTCATTTTCTTTATGCAATAGGTACGAATCCAAATTCCCGGTTAAAGAAAATAACTTCCAATAACTCAACATAAGAAAGCACCCCTTTTAAAGTAACATATGTTTAGAATGAGCATAAGTGCAATTCTTCATAAGTAGTAATACTTGGGTTATTACCCGCTATCTGACGTTCATAATCGTTATGTTGACTATAAGTTGTCCAACGAAAAAAAACAATGGCTTCGAGTAGATCACCATTGTTTCGAGTAAATCTTATTGTTTTTGCACGACATTTACTTATTCTCGATTCGAATAGCCTTGTTCATTCAAAAATCGCGCTTTGTTTCGCCAATCTTTTTGCACTTTAACCCATAGTTCTAGAAACACGTCTGTTCCAAGTAATTTGCGAATATCCTTTCGCGCTTCTTGTCCGACTTGTTTTAACATCGCCCCACGTTTTCCGATGACAATTCCTTTTTGAGAATTCCGCTCAACAACAATCGTTGCTTGTACATATGTTTTGCGATCAGGGCGTTCCTTCACTTGATCAATGACAACCGCAACACTGTGAGGGATTTCATCACGAGTATGATAAAGCACCTTCTCACGAATAAGCTCAGCAATAATAAACCGTTCAGGGTGGTCTGTGATTTGCTCATCAGGATAATATTGCGGCCCCTCTGGCATGTACTTTACGAGATTCTCCACTAAGACAGGAACATTTTGCCCTTCTAACGCTGAGATTGGAATGATCTCTTTGAAATCATAATGATGACGATATTCTTCAATTCGCTCAAGCAATTGCTCTGGGTGGACTTTATCGATTTTGTTCATTACGAGAAACACTGGTGTCTGAATCTTTTTAAGCGATTCAAGGATAAACTCTTCGCCTTTTCCAAATGGTTCGGCAACATCGATAAAGAACAAGACGACGTCAACTTCTTTTAACGTGTCTAGCGCTTGATTGACCATAAACTCACCGAGCTTATGTTTTGGCTTATGAACGCCTGGTGTATCTAGAAATACGAGCTGTTCGTTTTCTGTCGTGTAAACCGCTTGGATTTTATTACGTGTCGTTTGGGGTTTATCGCTCATAATCGCAATCTTTTGGCCGATAACTTGATTTAATAATGTCGACTTCCCTGCATTCGGTCTACCGATTAATGAGACAAATCCCGATTTAAATTGATTATTTTTGTTCATCCATATCTCCTGCTTCAAATGCACCTGGCAATAATTGTTGGATCGTAACCGAGCGCTTCTCTCCGTTTACGTTGGCGAGAATAACCTCTCCATCTTGGTCCATAAATTCAGCAATCACTTGACGACAAGCTCCGCACGGCGAAACTGGTCCTTTCGTATCTGCTGTTACATAAAGTTTTTTGATTTTCCGATGCCCTTCTGACATCGCTTTAAAAATGGCCGTTCTTTCGGCACAATTCGTCAATCCGTAAGACGCATTTTCAATGTTACACCCGCTGTATAACGTACCATCTTCCGTCTCAAGGCTTGCACCTACTTGAAATGTGGAATAAGGGACATATGCGTGTGTTCGAGCATTTTCTGCTAATTGTTGTAATTGGTTCGTCAATGTATGCTCCTCCTCTATGAGATCCATTGCAATAGTGGTTCAAAAAATATAATTATACCAACAACGACAGCAATCATACTAAAGATAAGGACCGCTGATGCTGCCACATCTTTTGCGATTCCTGCAAGTGGATGAAAGTCACTCGACACGAGGTCAACGATTCGTTCAATTGCCGTATTGACCATTTCAAGAGCAATCACTCCACCGATGACGATCATTAAAATCGCCCATCTTAATGGTGATAATTCGACCATGAGGCCGAACACAATAATCAAAAGCGATACGCCTAAGTGGATTTGCATGTTCTGTTCATGACGAAGTACATAGTATAATCCTTGAAAGGCGTATACAAAAGAATGTAGTAACCTGCGAAAGCCTTTACGTTTACGCTTCTCTCCCCAACCCATAAGCGCTTAACAGTTCCTCCTGCAACGTAAACATTTCACGTTCTTCTTCTTCATCCATATGGTCATATCCGAGTAAATGCAATAGACCGTGCACGCTTAAGAACGCTAGTTCACGCTCAATTGAATGCTCATATTCTTCAGCCTGTTCTTTCATTCGTTCTACACAAATAACGATATCTCCAAGTACATGCTCGTCTCCTGGCATTTGTTCATCGTCATTCAATGCAAACGACAATACGTCTGTAACCGCATCTTTATTCCGGTAGTCACGATTTAGTTCTTGGATTCGATCTTCATGCACGAACACCAAGGAACATTCCGTCGTTTCATCAAGCTCAAGATGCTTATACGAGAACAAGATTACATTTTTGACGAGCTCTATTCGTTCGTCAGTTAACGTATTTGTTTCATCAATCACATCAATGTTTTCACTCATTTTCCTTTACTTCTCCTTGCTCATCGTCTGGATATTCAATTCTAGAATGAAACGTCCCTTTCAACGTTTCACACATTGAATCTGCGACAGTCGCTAACTCTTTTAATGTAATATCACATTCGTTAAATTGCTGGTCAACAAGACGATCACGAATGATCGCATCGACGAGGTTCCGAATTTTCTCTTCTGTTGGATTAGGCATTGAACGGACTGCAGCTTCAACGCTATCTGCAATTCCGATAATCGCCGATTCTTTAAATTGTGCCCGTGGTCCAGGATATCGATACTCTGACTCTACAGGTTCTTTGCCTTGTTCTTTCGCCTTATAGTAGAAGAACTTCAATAAAGTTGTACCGTGATGTTCCTTTGCGATATCAACAATCTCTTTCGGGAAGTTGTGTTTTTCAAGGATCGCTGCCCCGTCATACGGATGATCAATAATAATTTGCTTGCTTCGCTCTGGCGGTAATCGATCGTGCGGATTCTCAATTTGCATTTGGTTTTCAATAAAGTACATCGGATTTTTCGTTTTACCTAAGTCGTGATAATAAGCACCTACACGAGCAAGCAGACCATTTGCACCAATTGCTTCAGATGCCGCTTCAGAAAGGTTAGCAACCATTACACTATGGTGATACGTTCCCGGAGCTTCAAGCAAAATCTTCCGAAGTAGCGGTTGGTTTGCATTCGTTAATTCAATGAGTTTCGTTTTCGATAATATATTAAAGCCTGTTTCAAAAAACGGCAAGAGGCCTAGAGACAAAATTGCTGATAAAAAGCCAGAGAGCACTGCAAAGCTTACTTCATTGCCGTACGTTTGAAAAACAACTTGCTGATTGTTCAGCATGTGGAGCAACGTAACCGCTAAACCGTTAATTAACGCAACAAAGATCCCTGCTTGGAGCACTTTTGAGATCCGCGGTTGCTTACCGATAAAAAACACACCCGCAAATCCGCTTAATATCGCGTAAATTAAGAATGAAGAATGGAACGAACTTGCCGCTGCATGACTAAAAATAATACTACCAGTAATCGCAAACAACGTTGCAGAAAAGAGCGCGACACGGTAATTAATCAATTGTGCAAGCAACATCGGTCCAAGTGCCATCGGCGTTAACCACATGACGCCTGTTAGGTCGAATTGAATGATTAAGCTTTGCAAATTCATGATTACGAGCATCACGACAAATACAATAACATACAAAAGCAAATATTTATTACTGTTATGAATCGGAGCACTCGTTTGCATCATGTACAATTGCAACAAAAGTAAAAGAAGACCTACAAAGATTAACAACCCTATGTATGGATACAAAGACGTACTATCATCAAGAAGCCCAACGAGTCGCATTTGTTCATAAGCTTCCGGACCAATGACTTCTCCTTCTTGCGCAAGAAGTTGCCCTTCTCGAATCAACACTGGGTCGACTTCACTAACCGCCAGTTCGACTTGCTCGTTTGTCGCTTCATCATCATAAATATAATTCGCGGTTACAAGAGACGTCGTTATCTCAGACACAGCACTTTGCATTCGACTGCTTGTAATAGAACGGGACACCCGCTCTTCTGCTTCTTCACGCGCCGTCGGAACTTGATCAACAGAAATGCCATCGTTCATAACTTCAAAGATCGCATTTCTAGCCACATCTCTTGCTGTTCTTAACTCTTGATTTGAAGATGTTAAAAGCGTCTCAATCGTTGCGCTAGAAATGGATTGATCTACATTTTCACTTAGTGCATCTTGCATATATTCGACTTGTTCATCGGTACTAGGAGGCTCGTCAGCTTCTTCAGATTCTTCTTCCATCTCTGATTGAAGTGTGATTGCCAAATCAAAGATTGCATTCACTTTATCTGTTTGCGTTGTTGCATAATGCGTTTGAAGTGTATAGACAGGATCGATCGTCGCGACAGCTTCTCGCCTTCGTTCTGCTGTTTGTTCTTCGTGTTCAATTGTAATAGGAGAACGGATGTCTTGTGGAGCTGGTTCAGACAATGAGATGTCCAATTGCTCAGGTACAACATTGTTAAATGTTGATACGTAAAGAAGAACCCCGAGTAACAGAAACAACCCTAGTCGAATGTAACGATTGTTAAGAGCAGTCTGCTTTTTGTTGGATTTCTGTGACACGGCGATTCTCCTCCATTCGCCCTATAGTGACGATTCTTCGTTCGTGTCATAGGCTTCAAGAATCCGCTTAACGAGTGTATGACGAACGACGTCAGCACCTTCGAGGTAAATAAAGCTAATTCCATTCACATGACCAAGAATGTCTTTCGCAATTCCTAAACCAGATTTCTTACCTTTTGGTAAATCAATTTGAGTAAGGTCGCCGTTAACGATCATTTTTGAACCAAAGCCTAGACGCGTGAGGAACATCTTCATCTGCTCAGGGGTCGTATTTTGAGCTTCATCTAAGATCACAAACGCATCATCCAACGTACGACCACGCATATAAGCAAGAGGTGCAACTTCAATCGTCCCTCTTTCCATTAACCTTGCCGTATGCTCTGTACCAAAAATGTCATGAAGCGCATCATAAAGCGGGCGTAAATATGGATCAACTTTCTCTTTCAAGTCACCAGGTAAAAATCCTAAGTTCTCACCCGCTTCAACGGCTGGTCTCGTTAAAACGATGCGTTCTACTTGTCCAGCTTTCAAGGCACTTACAGCCATAACGACTGCCAAATACGTTTTCCCAGTACCCGCAGGACCGATACCAAAGATTAGGTCGTGGTTACGAATCGCACGAACATACTTTTGTTGTCCGAGTGTTTTCACAACGATCGGTTTGCCTTTTGCATTAATCGCAATCGTTTCCTGATACATGTGGTTTAACTTATCGAGCTGCTTATCTTCGTCCAACTGCAATGCATAAATTACATCCCGCTCACTAATGAGCGTACCTTGTCGAAGCAGTGACAGCAGCTTTAAAAAGACGCGTTCAATCCGATTGATATATTCTTCCTTGCCAGTCACAACGAGCGCTTCGCCCCTAGTAACAATGGAAACGCCAAGAAGCTCTTCTGCCCGTTTAAGATGTGTGTCATTCGGACCGAACAAAGTTTGCAATTCTGTGGAATCTTCTACGTGCAAATCAATGACTTTTCGTTCTGTCAAATTACTCAATCTCCTTGTTGTATAGGCGCAACTTGTACAATATTTTCAACGACTTGATAATGTATGGATAGCTTAACTTTACCATTGTCTGTTTGTGTCTGTAAAATATTTTCAGCGATGATCTTCGCATCGTTGTCCAATTGTTGCTCTAGATGATTCTTCCCAATTGATACCGCATGCTCAATCGCTTCTTCTTCACTGTACTCAATTGTCATCGTGTCTCGTTGTTCATACGTCGTTTTTTCGATCGGTAATGGAACAGTTACAAATCCGAGTGGTAACGTTAACTGATCGGTCTCTCTATGGAATTGCTCATATTCCACTTCAGCATCTTTGTTCCAAAACACAAATGAATAATCGTTCCATGTAAACGTGTATTGATTTTTCGTTTCACCTGTTGATGCAGTGCCGCTTAATTGAAGAGGAGCTTCTACTGTTCCTTGATACCACGTCTCAGCCATCACTTCACCCTTTGCAGCAATTGCAGTTTCTTCTCCTTCTCTTCCGATCAATCCAGATACGAGCAATTCTCCTTTTTGAACGACGTCATTGCTCTTTACGACGGCACGACCATTTTCGACATACATCTGTTGAATAACACCATTTTTATTCGCAATTAAATGACGAGGGGGAAGCTGTTCTTGTTCTTCAGCAAGATGTTGTTCAACGACTCTGAATTGATACTTTGTCCCAATCTTTTCAACACCAATCCAAGTAGCGCCAGGCACTTCCTCTGTTACACGTTGTTGAATGTCTGCTTCTGGAGCTAATCGCCATTGAGGCTGTCCGATTCTTAAGCCTTCTTGTTCAGCCCACTCACGAACGTCTTGTTCAACGAGAGGAGAAGCCCCCTCAATATCAACCTTCCACACGAGCTGTGAAAGCAAACCTAGCGCAACACAAAAAGCAACAATTCCAATGATGAACCCAAATCGCTTCTTACTCCGCTCTTTGATCAAGTACATGCCATCTCTCTCTAAAAAACGAATAACGAGTCCACGTTTACGTGCGATTTTTCTTAACTTTCTTACGTCTTCGATTAGAATAACTGCGCGTACGCTTGTCATGCTCGTCCTTTCAACATTCATAAATTGAATGTTTTGAGACGTACATGCGTTAATAAACGATTCAACTCCCTCTCCTTCAACCGTCGTAACAACCGTGCCGAGCCACGTTTTTTTGCTCATGATCAACACGTCCTCCTTCTTTCATTACACATGTTTTATTTCATCAATCGTTCCTTCGAGGATGAGCTCCTCTGGTAAAATTGCTTTAATGATGATGTTTTGCCCGACAACGATTAACTCGCCGTCAGTAAGACGCAAGTGTACGCGCTCTGGTGTAAAGGAAAGAATGCCTTGATGATTCTCAACATAGACATGCAATTGACCGATCATTGTCACCCTCGGCAATCCTAACGTAACATCAATAGGAATTTGCATCCCTTTGCTAATTAGCTTGCGAAACTTCTTTGAGATAGCGCTCACAAACATTCCCTCCTATATCTATTCGTATGTATGTAACTGGCTGTTTACCACTTCGTTTGTAACAAAAGAAAAAGCACCCTCAACGATGAGGATGCTTTATCTTATGACACTTATCTTGAACGTGTTCTTCTTATGCGATGTGGCTTTGTACCACGCGGCTCGGTTAAAATCTCAGACCAAATCATACCTTGAACGACGTCTTTTGACGTAATGTTCTTAAAGGAGACCGCTTGAGACGCATCAGCCACTCGACGCTTAGATTCGAGATTGACAACTTTATCTTTTAACTGTTGTTCAGCTTCAAGACGACGTTTTCTCGCTTCTTCACGTTTACGTTCATATTCTTTCATTTCATCACTAACAACAACTTCGTCATTTTGTCTCGCTTCAGAATACATCTCAGTATTCGCTTCGGTTTGACGCTCTGTAGGGTGGTCTGTCCGCTGTTGTTGTCCACCACCAAACATTTCTTCAAGTTGTCGGCCTAGGTCACCAAACGGATTGTCCTGCTCTTGTGTTGGTTGTTGCTCCCGTTGATTACCTTGCGATGGTTGCCTACTTGCATCTTGTGGTTGACCACCTGTACCAGGCTTTTGACGTTCTTGTTGTTGCTTTTGTTGTTTTTGCGTGAACATGTTAATCAAACTCGATACGATGAACATAATCAACACAATCCATATAAAATCCACAGGTGACCCCTCCTTTTATTCGAGAGCCGCTACGTTAGTTGCGGTTACCGATTTTGGTGAGGATCTTGATCGGTTTCATCATGTGTTGCTTTACCGATGCTCTCGCGCATATCTGTATCAGCTTGCACGTTTTGGAAATTAACGTAGTCCATAACACCTAAGTTACCAGCTCGGAATGCTTCAGCCATCGCCATTGGTACTTCAGCTTCTGCTTCAACAACTTTCGCACGCATTTCTTCAACACGAGCTTTCATTTCTTGTTCTTTGGCAACGGCCATCGCACGACGCTCTTCTGCTTTTGCTTGTGCAATGTTCTTATCTGCCTCAGCTTGATCTGTTTGAAGTTCTGCACCAATGTTCTTACCGATATCAATATCCGCAATATCAATGGATAGAATCTCGAATGCTGTACCCGAATCCAATCCTTTACTAAGAACGGTTTGTGAGATCATGTCAGGATTCTCTAGAACTTTCTTATGATCGTGGTTTGAACCGATCGTTGATACAATACCTTCACCTACACGGGCAATTACTGTATCTTCACCAGCACCACCGACAAGGCGGTCGATGTTCGCACGTACCGTAATACGTGATTTCGCTTTAATTTCAATCCCGTCCATCGCCACACCTGCAATAAATGGTGTTTCAATTACTTTCGGGTTTACACTCATTTGAACCGCTTCAAGTACGTCACGACCCGCTAAGTCAATTGCTGCTGCACGCTCAAATGTAAGTTCAATATTTGCTCGGTGAGCTGCGATTAAAGCGTTAATTACGCGGTCCACATTACCACCAGCTAAATAGTGCCCTTCAAGCATGTTAATCGTTACATCAAGGCCTGCTTTCTTTGCTTTGATCAATGGTTCTACAACTCGTTTTGGAACAACATTACGTAGTCGCATCCCGACTAACGTGAAGATCCCTACTTTTACATTGGCAGCAACCGCTGCAATCCATAAACGAACTGGAACGAAAGTAAACAAAATCGCGAACAAAATGATTACAATTGCAACAACTACAATAATCATAATGTTACCTGTGTTGAATAGTTCATCCATGTTACTAAATCCCCCTTAATTGTAGTTTACAGCTTTTCTCGTACAACAATACTTGCCCCGTTCGTCCGAACGACTTGAATTTCTATTCCCTGCTCTACAAAGCTTCCCTCTGTGACAACGTCAATATTCTGACCGTTAAATTCACCGATTCCACCTGGACGTAGTGGGGTTAAAGCAACGCCAACTTCTCCAACGAGTTGCTTTTGGGTCAGGTGTCGCTCTTCAGATTCTTTCGTTGACAACTGATCGGCCAAGACGAATCGTTTCATCAAACCAATTCGACCGAAGTATTTAAATAACACGAAAGCCGCCGCTGCTGCAGCTGCTACTGCAATTCCGATCGAAACAAAAATCTGCGACGTATCAAAGGAGGCAAGGGAAATACTGCCGATAATAGCTCCAACACCTAGTAAACCAAACAATCCAAAGCCTGTAAACACTATTTCAATAACTATAAGAATTAATCCGACTATGAGAAGGATTAAACTTTCCCATCCTGCAAATCCTGCAAACAAATGACCAAAGAAAAATAACCCTAAGGATGAAAGGCCAATTAAACCGGCAATGCCAAATCCAGGAGTGAAAAACTCGGCAATTAAGCCGACTGCACCTACTGCAAGTAGAACCGAAATCATCGCTGGATGAGTAATCCACCTCGTTAGCGTCTCAAAAAATGTAATCTCTTGCTCTACGATTTCCGCATCAGCAAGATCTAATTTCGCAAGCACTTCTTCCCGATTATCGACTTTCCCTTCAGCGTAGCCATTGTTAACAGCTTCATCAGCAGATAAAGAAATGGGTTTATCTGGATTCACCATTTCCTCTGCAATATCTGGTGGTCGGTCATGATCACTACTTTGCGCTGCTGTCCGCATCTCTGTTGCCCAGTTTTGAGCAACCTTTTGATCTGCTGCATTACCAGCACCGTCAATCACACTCGCGTTTCCAATTTGAGCACCTGGCTGCATAAAGATGTTGTCTGTGTACAATGCAATATAAGCACCCGCTGAAATCGCGCCGTAATTTTCACCTAGCACAAATGTAGTAATCGGAACTTCTGTCTCTTGTATTTTCCCTACGATATTCGTTGCTGCGTTCACAGCGCCGCCCGGCGTATCCATTTCTAGTAGAATATGGTCCGCGCCTTGTTCTACGGCAGTGTAAATCGCTCGATCTAAAAAGGCTTCAAGCCCCCGCTCTACCGTCTGTTCAACAGGGATCACATGCACGGTTTGATCACTTTGCGCACTTGATAAAAACGGCAAAAACATTCCTGCAACGAGCAGCAACAAAAACAGAGAAATTCGGTGCACCTTACTCATTTGTTCCCACCCTTCTATCGCTTACGTAACCGTTATCACCATTTTACACAACGAAGAAGCACGAAGACAAGCGCTGCCACTTGTTGCTTTACACTATTTACGTAATAACACCCTTAAGGGTTTCAAAAAATCGTACTAAAATGTGAAAAACCCTCGATACAATTGTATCGAGGGTTTCATACGCTCGTTTAGAAAAACTTAGAACTTACGCTTACGCGCAGCTTCTGATTTTTTCTTTCGTTTAACGCTTGGCTTCTCATAATGTTTACGCTTGCGGACCTCAGCTAGAGTACCGTCTTTCGAAACATTTTTCTTAAAACGGCGCAACGCTGAATCGAGCGACTCATTCTTTCTAATACGTGTTTCAGCCATTTTGAATCCCTCCCTCCGCAGTACCGCTCACAATCATGACCTCTTCGTAAAAAGATCTTGTACTAGTGAAGTCATTTTACTAAATTGTACTGCATACTTAGTCAGTTTGCAAGAGTTATTTCAGTTTTTGAATATTCTCTTCTTGTCCTCATATAGATGAATTATGGAGGACGGGCTATGGAATCTTCGTTTATGATGATTGTCGTTTACATTTTTATTTTCTTATTTGGGATTGCACTAATTCGCTTAGGATTAGAACGAGCCACACCCGCACGGGTGAAGACGATGATTTATACGAGTACGAGCCATCCATTGCTCGGATTTATCGTCGGCTTCGCTGTAACTGCAACGTTACAAAGCTCCACTGCTGTCATGGTTCTCGCAGTTAGTCTCGTCGCTGCTGGGCTAATTCCTTTTAGGCAAACGATTGCTATTATACTCGGCGCAAATGTCGGTACGACGATTACGCTAGAAATCCTCGTACTATCTGGAGAAACACTCGGAATTATCGCACTGGCACTCGGCTTTGTTTGTTTGCTTTCTCGCTATAGAGGTCTTTTTCTATTCGGGATGATTTTCAGTGGGATCGGTTGTATGTTTCTTGCGATGGATGGTATGGGCAATTGGGGTCAAAACTTGGCAACAACCTCAATTCTCCAAGCATTTCTAAACCAAGATTTTAGTAATTTATCTTCGTTACTTGGTGGTACTGTAATCGCATCTATTATTCAATCAAGCACGGCAACCATTGCCATCGCCATTCAATTGTATGCGAATGACTTGTTAAATTTAAATGAAGCCATCTCAATTATGATGGGTTCAAACGTTGGAACTTGTTTAACGGCAGTCATTGCCGCAATCGGAGCTGGACGAGGCGCGATGCAAACAGCAATGGCAAACGTCGTGCTAAATCTTGGTGGGGCACTATTGTTTTTGCCGTTTGTTGGCTTCTTCTCTGACATTGTTATGCACTTAACGAGTGATCCTGCGGCACAAGTTGCTCACGCATCGGTGATTTTTAATTTAGTTTGTTCTCTCGTACTGTTGCCGTTCATTCACCCTTTTGCAACGCTTATTGAGCGAATGACAGGTGGTAGAGTATAGAAAATTACTATATCCAACAAACACCTATCTCAATGTTTCATACAAAAAACCTTTTGATGCTTGGAGCGCTTCATTGCTCCTTTATCAAAAGGTTTCTTAATGAATACAAGTGTTAGATTGAAGCTGGCGCTTTAACGTCCATCACACGAACAAATTCTGCTTCGTTATGAGGATATCCTGCTTTCGTAATCTTTGCTTTTACGATTTGACCGACCATCTCTTCTGTCGCCTGTACTTTAACTTTCAAGTAGTTCGTCGTATAGCCGACGTAAATGCCTTTTCCAGGTTGCTCTTTGTCTTCTTCTTCTGGGATGACTTCAACGACTTCGTCTTCAAACCTTGATGCATATTCTTTTGCCATTTGCTCAGACAACGCAATGAGTTTATGCACACGTTCGTTCTTCGTTTCATCGTCTACTTGGTTTTGGTGTCTCGCTGCAGGCGTGCCTGTACGCTTGGAGTATGGAAACACGTGAAGCTCAGAGTAACCAATCTCTTGAATAAATGCATACGTTTCTTGGAATTCTTCTTCCGTTTCACCAGGAAATCCGACAATGACGTCTGTTGTAATTGCAAGATCTGGGAAAATACGCTTCAAACGCGCAACTCGTTCACGATAGAATTCCGTCGTATACTTTCTTCTCATGCGCTTTAACACCGTATCAGAGCCCGCTTGTAAAGGAATGTGGAAATGGTTAACGATCTTATCAGATTGCTTAACGACCTCTACGACTTCGTCTGTAATTTGACTCGCTTCAATGGACGAAATACGTAGACGCTCAATCCCATCAACTTGCTCAAGTTCTCGAAGAAGTGCCGCAAAGTTGTAATCTTTAAAGTCTTCGCCGTAACCCGCAGTATGAATGCCTGTTAGTACAATCTCTTTGTACCCTGCTTCTACGAGTTGCTTCGCTTGAGATAACACTTGTTCTGGTTCGCGCGAACGAAGTAAACCTTTTGCCCATGGAATAATACAGAATGTGCAAAAGTTATTGCAACCTTCTTGGATTTTCAAACTCGCACGCGTACGATCACGAAATGCTGGCACACCGAGTTCTTCATACGTACGTGTTTTCATAATGTTGCCGACTGCATTCATCGGCTCACGCGTTTTCCTGAACTCATCGATGTATCCGATCATTTTCTTACGATCTTGTGTACCAACGACGATATCGACGCCAGGAATATCCATAATTTCTGCTGAAGATGTTTGTGCATAACACCCTGTTACACAAATAACAGCTTCAGGGTTGTTACGAATCGCTCGTCGAATGACTTGGCGACTCTTTTTGTCACCTGTGTTCGTTACTGTACATGTATTAATTACGTAAACATCCGCTTCATCTTCACCTTCACGTTGCGCGTAACCCGCTTCTTTGAATAGCTGCCAAATTGCTTCTGTTTCGTAATGGTTGACCTTACAACCGAGTGTATGGAATGCCACACTTGGCATAAAACTTCACCTCATTAATTCAAATTGATAACTGATCATGCTAAGTAATGCAGGAGATGCCGTTTCGGCACGCAAAATTCTCGGACCTAAACTCACCTGCTGAAAGCCTTCCTTAACGAGTCGCTCATGCTCTTCTTCGCTAAAGCCGCCTTCTGGACCAAACACTGCGAGCAAACGGTCCCCGTGTTGCAACTGTTGCATTGCTCCATGTAAAGCATCATGCTTACCGTCTCTTGCTGCGACTTCAGAAATAATCCAACGATGGTCATATGAATCACTTAAGAGTGAATCAACGTTAGGAAAATGCATAACTGAAGGAAGCACTAAGCGTTCCGATTGCTCGGCAGCTTCTTGAACGATCTTCTGATATCGAGAAAGCTTCTTATCTTGTTTTTTGTGATCCCATTTAACGACCGAATGCTTTGCAGAAAAACCGTGAAAACGACTTGCACCAAGTTCCGTGCCTTTTTGGAGGACATATTCAAACTTGTCACCTTTAATATCAGCTTGAGCTATTGTAACATGAATTCCAAGTTCAACGTCAGATAACAATTCTTCTTCAAATTCGGCAATGACGTGTTGTTCAGCGATTGACTGAATCCGAAATACACCTGCAAGTTGGTCTTCTTTATTAACACAAACGACTTTGTCACCTTCACGCATCCGCATCACTTTTGCAATATGCTTTGCTTGCTCACCAGTGAGCGTCACCGTTTGTTTCGTCCACTCGTTTTGCTCGATGAAATACCGCTGCATTATTCGCCTCCAACTTCTGTTAGTCTACAACGAATAGCGACCCAATCCTTTTGCTCTAAGACGTCATCAATTTGAAAGTTTTCCTGCTTTAAAACGTCAATGACTTCTTGTTCTTTTTGCTTAATAATTCCACTAACTACAAGCTTTCCACCGACTTTCAAGTGACGGTGAATATCAGGAGCAAGCGCGATGACAAGATGTGCGAGAAGATTGGCTACGACAATGTCTGCTTTTTGTTCGTTTGATGATTCACTTAACAAATCACGTTGTTCAATCGTTATACGTTCACTTACGTTGTTCGCTTCACTATTTTCCTTTGCTACTTGAACCGCTAGTGGATCAAGATCAACGGCATGAACAGCCTTTGCTCCTAGTTTAGCCGCTGCGATGCTAAGTATACCAGAACCTGTACCGACATCAATGACTGTATCCCCATCGTTCACAATATGTTCTAAAGCTTGTAAACAAAGTAAGGTTGTTTCATGTGTACCTGTCCCAAATGCCATACCAGGGTCCATTGTGATGACGTGTTCATCTTCTCGACGTTTCTCATAACTTTCCCAAGTCGGTACAATGCTCATCGTCTCACTAACTTGCACAGGTTTGTAATACGCTTTCCACGCCTCAGCCCAATCTTCTTCATGCACTGTCGTAAGCAGAATTTCAGTTTGTGCAACCGGTTGATTTGTTGTTACTTCTAACTGGACGAGATCTTTTTTTACAGCGCTTAATGTCGCTTCGAGCGTACCGTCATCAGGGAAATAAGCTTTTACAACGACACCATCGGTCGGTAAATGTTCAGTCTTTGGCTTTCCAATAATATCGGTCCACGGCTCCGGGGTAAAATCTTTCCCGCGACTATCTTCCAATACGGTTCCATTCGCTCCATGCGTTATAAACAGTTGTGCGATCAATTCATGTGCTGCATGTGTTGTATGTACACGACATTCAATCCATTGCATCAACAATCCCTCGTTTCTTCACTTAAAAAATAGAACGGGGCTTCCTAAAAGGAAGCCTCGTTCTTCATTCATCAATCACCACGAAATGCTCGTTTTACCTTATCGAAGAAACTGTCGCTATGCTCATCAACGGTTTCTCCACTTTCCTCAGCAAACTCTTTAAGCAATGTTCGTTGTTTGTCCGTAAGCTTCGTTGGCGTAATGACACGCACCGTAATAATTTGATCTCCAGTACCACGGCCATGTACATTTCTTGCACCTTTACCACGAAGTCTAAATTGACGCCCAGACTGTGTTCCTGCAGGCACTTTGATTTTCACTTTACCACTTAAGGCAGGCACTTCAATCTCGTCCCCGAGTGCCGCTTGAGTAAACGTCAGTGGCATTTCACAACGAATATCATCGCCATCACGTTCGAAGAATTCATGAGGCTTTACGTTAATGACAATATACAGGTCTCCTGGAGGTCCGCCGTTAACACCTGCTTCACCTTGCCCTGCTTGACGCATTTGTTGACCGTGATCGATTCCTGCTGGAATGTTTACGCGCACTTTTTTGCGTTTTTGCACACGACCATCGCCACCACACGTCGTACACTTGTCTTTAATCGTTTGTCCTTTACCTTCACACGTATCACACACTCGACGGTTAACAACACGCCCAAACGGAGTGTTTTGCTCAACGTTTAACTGGCCGCTACCGCCACATCGGTTACACGTGTCAGGTGATGTTCCTGGTTTCGCACCTGAACCTGAACACGTATTACAGCTTTCTTCTCGCGGAATTTCAATTTCTTCTTCTTTACCGAAAATCGCTTCTTTAAACTCAAGCGTCATCGTGTACTGTAAGTCAGCGCCTTGGCGTGGAGCGTTCGGATCGCGTCTTCCGCCACCGCCACCAAAGAACATATCGAAAATATCACCAAAACCACTGCCACCAAAGTCAGCACCGCCACCGCCAAATCCTTGGTTTGGATCAGTATGACCGAATTGATCATAGTGGGCTTTCTTTTGTGGATCGCTCAACGTATCATAGGCTTCTTTTACTTCTTTAAATTTATCCTCGGCATCGCTTTCTTTGTTCACATCTGGATGATATTTACGCGCCAATTTACGGTACGCTTTCTTAATCTCATCACCTGATGCACCTTCACTTACACCGAGCACTTCATAGAAGTCTCGTTTACTCATTCTCCGTTTCACTCCCGTTCCTTCTCACATGACGATTATCTTACAGGGAATTACAAAAACCCGCAAGGTGTTGACACTAAGTAAAAAAGCCAAAGTCAAGCGAACCTGACTTTGACTTTTTACGTAGTGTTACTTGTTCTCTTTATTTTCTTCGTCGTCTTTTACTTCTTCAAACTCTGTGTCAACGACGTCATCTTCTTGCTTTGTGCCTTGCTCTTCACCTTCAGCACCTTGCGCTTGTTGCTCTTGTGCCATTTGCTCATACATCTTTTGAGAAAGAGCGTGGACACTTTCTTGGAGCTCATCTTTTGCAGTACGGATCGCTTCTAGGTCCGTTCCTTGCAATGTTTCTTGGAGCTTCGTTTTCGCAGCTTCTGCTTTTTCTTTGTCTGCTTCTTCTACGTTTTCACCAAGATCTTTGATTGTTTTATCAACAGTGAAGATTAGGCTGTCCGATTCATTGCGAAGCTCTGCTTCTTCTTTACGAGCTTTGTCGGCTTCAGCATTTTCTTCAGCTTGTTTAACCATGTTTTCGATCTCATCATCAGAAAGACCTGAAGAAGACGTGATCGTAATTGATTGTTCTTTGTTCGTGCCTTTGTCTTTCGCACGAACGTTAACGATTCCGTTCGCATCAATATCGAAGCTTACTTCGATTTGAGGAACACCACGTGGTGCTGGTGGAATCTCATTCAATTGGAAACGACCGAGTGTCTTGTTGTCACCAGCCATTTCACGCTCTCCTTGAAGAACATGGATGTCTACTGACGGTTGGTTATCAGCAGCCGTTGAGAATACTTGAGACTGGCTCGTAGGGATCGTTGTATTACGCTCGATTAAACGAGTGAATACGCCACCCATCGTCTCAATCCCTAGTGAAAGTGGTGTAACGTCTAAAAGAACAACGTCTTTTACGTCACCTGCAAGTACACCTGCTTGAACCGCAGCACCAAGTGCAACGACTTCGTCAGGGTTTACACCTTTGTGAGGATCTTTACCTGTAAGTTTCTTAATTCCGTCTTGTACAGCTGGAATACGAGTCGAACCACCTACAAGAATGATCTTGTCGATCTCAGATGCAGAAAGACCTGAATCTTGAATCGCACGGCGTGTTGGTTCCATTGTACGCTCAACGAGGTGTGATGAAAGCTCATCAAACTTCGCACGTGTAAGGTTCATCTCAAGGTGCTTAGGACCTGATGCATCTGCTGTAATAAATGGTAGTGAAAGTTGAGTATTCGTTACACCAGAAAGATCTTTCTTCGCTTTCTCAGCTGTATCTTTAAGGCGTTGCATCGCCATTTTATCTTGCTTTAAGTCGATGCCGTTTTCTTTCTTGAATTCTTCTACCATATGATCAATGATTACTTCGTCAAAGTCATCTCCACCGAGCTCATTATCACCAGATGTTGACTTAACTTCGAAGAATCCATCGCCAAGCTCTAGAATGGATACGTCAAACGTACCACCACCGAGGTCATATACGAGAATCGTTTGATCTTCGTCTTTCTCAAGGCCATATGCAAGTGCCGCTGCTGTTGGCTCGTTTACGATTCGCTCAACTTCAAGACCTGCAATTTTACCAGCGTCTTTTGTTGCTTGACGTTGAGAGTCATTGAAGTAAGCTGGTACGGTAATAACTGCTTTAGAAACCGTTTCACCGAGGTATGCTTCCGCATCAGACTTAAGCTTTTGAAGGATGATGGCAGAGATTTCTTGTGGTGAATAATCTTTACCTTCTACTTCTTCTTTGTGGTCTGTACCCATATGACGTTTGATTGATAAAATCGTGTTAGGGTTCGTGATCGCTTGACGTTTAGCGACTTCCCCTACTTGGCGCTCTCCATCTTTAAATGCAACAACTGAAGGTGTTGTACGGTTACCTTCTGGGTTAGGAATAACGACCGCTTCGCCACCCTCCATAACTGCCACACAGGAGTTTGTTGTTCCTAAGTCAATACCAATTACTTTACTCATCGCAAATGTCCTCCTTGAATCTCCATTACATCATAATCAAATTCATCTATCGCCAAAACGCTTACGCGTTGACTTTCACCATTGCAGGTCGCACGACCCGGTCTTTCAGTAGATAACCCTTTTGAAGTTCTTCCACTATTTGATTGCTTTCAAACCCTTCTTCTTCTACTTGCATCACTGCTTGATGAATAGTTGGATCAAATGCTTCACCTTCAGTTGGAATTTCTTCTAAGCCCTCAGACTTCAATGCCTCAACGAGTTGGTCGTATACCATAGCCATCCCTTTATGGATGTTCTGACCTTCCTCTGTTTCAGCTTCGTGCTTCAAAGCACGAGAGAAATTGTCCATAACAGGTAGAACAGATTCGATTAAGCGTTGAGAGCGGTATTTCGCATCCGCTTCCTTCTCTTGTCTCGTACGACGACGGAAGTTATCGTAATCTGCTTGTTGACGTAGAAGCTTGTTACGAAGCTCCGTAATCTCAACTTCTTTAGGGTCGTCACTATCTGATTCTTCTACCTCTGTGTCACCGTCTAAGATTTCTACGTTCTTATCCGTAGAGTCTTCAACTTGTTCATCGATGACCGTCTCTTCTTCTCGTTGTTCGTTGTTCTTATCTTCAGTCATGCGAGGCACCTCCAAACGTATCCACGTCTCTTATTGTAACTTAATCATGTTATGCATCGTGACGATACAGTCTCGTCAATGATGTGGATAAACCGTCTGCCATCTGAGTAATAATTTGAATCGCTCGTTCATATTGCATGCGAGTAGGACCGATGAGCCCAATGCTACCGACCGTATCACCATCAATGGCATACGTCGCAGTAATCATGCTAATGTCATCGAACAGTTCAAAGCGATTCTCTTCACCAATTTTGACGGTAAGTCCTTTTGAATTCATTGCATTTAACAATGAATAGACTTCTTTCTTATCTTCAAGCCACTCTAGCATTTGCCTGATCTTCTCAACGTCTTTAAACTCTGGTTGAGCAAGCAAATTCAACATGCCATTATAGAAAATCTGTTCATTTACTTTCGGTTTAAAAGCAGCAGACAAATCTTGATGGATCTTCTCATAATGGTCTACATGCTGTCTAAGGAGACGCTCGATTTCATTCGACATTAAAGCTTCCCATTGTTTAATCGGACTATCAGTAAGCTGTTCGTTTAATATATTTACGAATTTCTCCAAGTCGCTTATTGACATATTACGGGGAATATCAAACGTACGATTCTCAACATGACCAGAGTCCGTAACGAGAATTGCTACAGCTTGAGTCGTAGATAATGGGATAATTTGAAGTTGTTTCAATTTCGTATTCGACATTGCTGGACCTAATACGACAGATACATAATTTGTCATCTCTGAAAGCACCGCAGCCGTTTTTCTCATGACTGCTTCCACTTCAGAAACTCTTGAATCAAATAGTTGTTGCACAGAAGTGATCAATCCTAAATGATTGTTCTCTGTTACATTTAACAGTTGATCTACGTACAGGCGATAGCCTTTATGAGAAGGAATACGTCCAGAAGAACTATGGGGTTTCATTAAAAAACCCATTTCTTCTAAATCCGCCATCTCATTTCGAATCGTAGCTGCGCTAAAATCCACATCTTCACGTTTGGAGATGCTTCTTGAGCCGACTGGTTCAGCTGTTTGAACGTAATCATCTACAATTGCTTGTAAAATGTATAGTTGACGACGACTTAACATACGCCTATCACCCCTGTTAGCACTCGAATATCTTGAGTGCTAAATCTACTCAATAATTTATCAAAAGCGATTCGGTTTGTCAACGAATCGCTTCTTCATCTTTTGGTAGTAAAAATTGGGCAAAGACTTCATTGCCAAGTAGTTGACCTCGCTCCGTTAAACGAAGGCAATCATCGTTCCACTCAACGAGTTCATCTCGTAACAAACGTTCAATGGCTTCACCATAAACCGATTGCATCGTCACTTCATATTTACGATCGAAATTCGCTTGGCTTACTCCTTTTCGAAGACGTAATCCTAAAAACATCTCTTCTTCCATCTGTTCATTTTTTGAAATGCGATCTACTTTTCTCGTTGGTAATTCTTCATTTTCGATCGCTTTTAAATAATGGGGAATCGGACCGATGTTTTGGTAACGCTCGTGCTCAACATAGCCGTGAGCACCAGCGCCGAGCGCTAAATACGATTCATTCTCCCAATACAAGAGATTGTGACGGCTCTCTTTTCCTGACTTAGCAAAATTGCTAATTTCATATTGGAAGTAGCCAGCTTTCTCCAACTTGTTAATGAGCAACTCATAAAGATCTGCTTCATCATCTTGATCCATTGCGATAATTTGACCAGATTTTTGCCAGTTATGAAATTGCGTTTTTGGCTCAATTTTTAACCCGTACGCAGAAATATGATCGGGTTGTAGTTCGATCGCTCGATCAACGGTTTGAAGCCAGCTGTCTTCTGTTTGTCCTGGTAAAGCATACATCAAATCAATGGAAATGTTGTTAAACCCTAGACCACGTGCCTTCTCAAGCAATGCATGAACGTCAGCAACACTATGCGTCCGACCAATTGTCTCAAGCAACGTTGTGTCAAAGGTTTGCACACCTACACTTAGTCGATTAATGCCGTGCGCACGAACTACTTTAAGCTGTTCTGTAGTTACACCATCAGGATTTACTTCTAACGTGACTTCACTCGCTTCATCCCAGCTAATCCCTGCTTTATGCAAGTTTGTAAACAACTGATCCAATTGGTTCGCTGACAGCGCCGTCGGTGTCCCCCCTCCAATGTAAATCGTATTGGAGTGATACGTATTCCCGCGAAGTCGTAAGCGCCCTTCGGTTAGAAGAGCACTGACATACGTATCTACGGGTTGGTTTTTGACGAGCACTTTATTGAAATCACAATAATGACAGATCTGTTTACAAAATGGGATATGAACATATAACCCTTGTTTCATCGCAATCAACCTCTTATTTTTGGTCGTCCATTTTTAGAACACTCATGAATGCTTCTTGAGGAACTTCGACACTTCCGACGTTCTTCATGCGCTTTTTACCTTCTTTTTGCTTCTCAAGAAGTTTACGCTTTCTCGTGATGTCTCCTCCGTAGCATTTTGAAAGGACGTTTTTACGGAGCGCTTTAATTGTGGATCTCGCGATCACTTTGTTTCCAATACTCGCTTGTACAGGCACTTCAAATTGCTGCCTTGGAATGAGTTCTTTTAATTTATCTACGATAATCTTCCCACGGTCATACGCCATGTCACGGTGTACGATAATCGATAAGGCATCGACTTTTTCGCTGTTTAACAAGATGTCCATCTTCACAAGCTTAGACGTTCGATAGCCGATCATTTCATAATCGAATGACGCATATCCTTTTGTATTTGATTTCAATTGATCAAAGAAATCGTAGACAATTTCAGTTAATGGTAGCTCATAAATCAAGTTCACACGATTAGCATCCATGTACGTCATATCGATGAAGTTGCCTCGCTTCTTTTGGCAAAGATCCATAACAGCTCCAACGTAATCATTTGGTACCATCACTGTACTTTTCACGTAAGGCTCTTCAACAAAATCAATCGATTGTGCATCTGGCATGTTGGACGGGTTATCAATTTGAACTTTTGATCCGTCTAATAGCGTCACATCATAAATAACACTCGGTGCCGTCGTAATGAGATCAATGTTATATTCTCGTTCAATTCGCTCTTGAACGATCTCCATATGAAGAAGACCGAGGAACCCACAACGGAAACCAAATCCAAGTGCTTGTGACGTTTCCGCTTCATACTGAAGGGCACTATCATTTAACTCAAGACGTTCTAGTGCGTCTCGTAATGCGTTATAGTCACTTGCGTCAATTGGGTACAACCCACAGTACACCATCGGGTTCATCCGTTTGTAACCTGGTAGAGGTTCTTCTGCAGGGTTGACTACTGACGTAATTGTATCCCCGACACGAGAATCTCCAACGTTTTTTATTGATGCTGTTAAGAAGCCAACATCTCCAACCGTTAACTCTTGTGTTGCGATTGGTTTTGGTGTCATAATCCCTACTTCATTGACTTCAAATTCTTTACCCGTCGCCATCATGCGAATCTTATCGCCTTTTTTGACAGTCCCTTCTACGATTCGTATGTACGCAATCACGCCTCGGTAAGAGTCATAGAGAGAATCAAAAATCAACGCTTTTAATGGCGCTTCAGGATCACCCGTTGGTGCAGGAACTTTCTCGACGACTTGCTCTAGTATATCGCCGATTCCAATGCCACTTTTTCCAGAAGCATGAACCGCATCTCCTGCTTCAAGTCCAATGACATCTTCAATCTCTTGCTTCACGCGCTCAGGTTCAGCACTCGGTAAATCGACTTTATTAATGACAGGCAGAATTTCTAAGTCGTTATCTAGCGCTAAGTACACATTCGCAAGCGTTTGTGCTTCAATCCCTTGAGAGGCATCCACAACGAGTAAGGCGCCTTCACAAGCAGCCAAACTTCTCGACACTTCGTATGAAAAGTCGACGTGGCCTGGTGTATCAATTAAATGAAAGATGTATTCCTCGCCATCTTTTGCAACATATTTCAACTGTACAGAATTCAGTTTGATCGTAATGCCTCGTTCACGCTCTAGATCCATTGCATCTAGCAACTGATCTTGCATCTCACGCGCTGATACGGTTTTTGTTTGTTCTAAGATCCGATCGGCAAGCGTAGATTTACCATGGTCAATATGAGCAATGATAGAGAAGTTACGTATTCTCTGTTGTCGCTCTTGTCTTTCTTGATTGTTCATTCCATCACTCCTGATCTTAAAGAACCTCGTCCTCGATTGAAAACTACCCTACATTATAGCAATACGACACACATACAGCAATTATAAAGCAAGAAAAAACACTCAGCGAGGCGAACCTCCGAGTGTTTTACCGAGATCTGAAAAGAAGTTCGACGAGTCATTTTGACGAAGCTGTTCTTGACGTTCTGAAAGGTTCATACCTTGATCTTCCATGCTTTCAGATTTTTCTTTTAGCACTTCTTCATCGACGACTCGTTCATCATGGTACACTTCTCCCCATTGATAATATGCATAATAATGACCACTTAAAACGCCACTTAAAAACAGCACGAGTCCAAACATTAGCAGTGATGCGCCACGCTTTAGCCTCATTCGCCTTCCTCCTCTTCTAACTGTTCATAAATATACGTTTCTACAATCGTTGCAAATGCTTCTGCACTACGGTTTAATTCATCAAATGTATTATCAATGCCACCCATTTCAATGAGCATCGCGTTTGGGGAGAGGTCTTGATTGAACACTCCATTTGTTCCTGCTCCGCCACGTTCCAACACCCCACGACTTAAACCTGGATACTCGTCTTCAAGGCGATAATGAAGTTCCGTTGCAAGCGCCTTGTTACGTTCGTAGTCAGGATGGTCAGTTCCTACAACAAAAAACGTTCTTGCCATCGCTTCGCCATTGATTGTTGCGGTCGTAATATCGTGTGGCTGAGAGTCACGATGAACATCGATGAAAAACTCCAAGTTGTCATTTTTATTTTTCGCATCTACAACAACGTCTCTTGAAACATCATACGACCTACTAAAATGCAAACCTCGATCAATGAGCATTCCGTGAATGTCATCTTCATTTACATCCACTGGAATTCCTGCTTCATCTAAATGTCTTCCGATTTCTTTTCCAACTTCAACGATGTTTTGTTCGGTGGCGTAGTTCTCACCACCACTATATGGATGAAAGGCTTCTCGGTTGTGTGTATGGACGATGTGTACGAGCGCATCTTCATGAGAGAGCGAAGGTCTTACTTCTTCTTGTTCTCCCTTATCATCTTCTTGATCTATAAAAGCATCAGGAGGTGGCGAAGATTCTATAGACATCGTAGTTAAATCTGTTCCTTCTCCTGCTACGACAATCGTGTCATCAAACACTTCAAACCCAGGGAGTTCACGTCCTAGAAAGGTTCTCGGGTCCTCTAGGTTCACTTGCGTTGCTAGTTCTAAAGCGACGCTTGATAGGCTTGGTGTACTCATCTCTGATGCAGCTTCAAGGTAATGTCGATTCTCTGTGCCAATAACATGAATAAACAGTTCGCTTTGCAGCGTTGACGTAAAATCGTGAACCGCCGTCGATGCAAAACGATTATAGTTCCCTGCCGTTGTTAACATGGCAATCACAACAAAGGAAACGATGACAAACGCGATCACTGTAATGACGAGTGACTGGATGTGTACTTTCGAAACTGTAATAACGTGTGACTGTTGGTAACGCAAGAGCACTCCCCCTTACGCTACCATTCTATGAGCGTGTCGAACGAACAGAACTAAAACTTGTACATTTACTAGAATTAATTGTGAGTATAGTGGCCACTGTTCTCGTCAGTTACGGCATCGTGTAAGGCGATATTTAACCCTTCAGCAAGCACGTTAGCCATATCATCCATAAATGTATCAACCTCTTTTGGGGTTACCATCAGATTGTGACCTAGTGGATTTAACACCTCTTCAATAAGCTGGCGTTTATCAGCTTCTGGTAGTTTCCCGACAATGCCAAAGTATTGTTCCCGTTCTTCATCACCTAGTTGGTCTTCATCGGTTAGTTTCTTTCGCTCACCAAAAGTCATACCACTCGGCACAAGTGAAGAAGACGGCTTATCTTGGTCTTTAATTTCTCTACCAAAGTGTTTGAAAAGGAAATCAATCGTATCACTCGTAATCGAAACGGCATCTACTACGGTTGGAATTCCAATGGCAATGACGGGTACGTGAATCGTTTCCTCATTAATTTTTTTGCGAGCATTTTGAACACCTGAGCCTGGATGAATACCTGTATCTGAAATTTGCACAGTCGCATTAACACGTTCGATGGAGCGCGCCGCTAAGGCATCGATCGCAATTACAAAGTCCGGCTTTACCTTTTCGACCGTCCCATAAATAATCTCTGATGTTTCAATCCCAGTCACACCCATTACCCCTGGTGCAATTGCTGCAACCGAACGATAACCGTCATTTGCTTCTTTATGACCAAGCTCTAGCAAGTGTCTTGTGATTAACAATTGATCAACCGTTCTTGGACCTAATGCATCTGGCGTGACATCACGGTTACCAAGTCCAACGATTAAACAAGTGCTCGTCTTCTTAATTCCTGCTTCATCTAGAAACTTCATCAACTCTCTACTAAATACTTTAATAAAATCTCCTTGTAGCTTCGGATCTTTTTGCCTGATCCCTAATGCTTCTAACGTCAAATACCGTCCCGCTTGTTTCCCTGTCATCTCCGCTGCTTTCTCATTGATTGTTACATTCGTGATGGTGATGTCATCTTCTTCATGTTCTTCCACGTGGATTCCATCTCGATGACGATTCGGTAAGACGTTTTCATCTTCAACTGCCAAATCCGTTCTACGAAAAAATGTGACTTTGCTATTATCAAATTCTTGCTCAGACATGTCGTTATCCACCTCAACTTCATCAAATGTATTTTTAGGCTTTCCTAGTCACCGTTTTTTATCCGAAGATCAGCTTGCATCAGTCGGTTGGATTTGGTACAATTCATCTGTCATACATTGGATACATGCGATGATTTTATATAAACGTATTAATCTGTAGCATGAAGTAAGTTGGGGAGGTGAATGATTTGGCTAACATTAAATCAGCAAAGAAACGTATTCTTGTTAACGAACAAAAACGCGTTAAGAACCAAGCGTTTAAGTCTGCGATGCGTACAACAATCAAAGAATTCGATAAGAAAATCGATTCTAACGATGTTGAAGGTGCAAAAGCAGTATTTTTACTCGCTGAGCAAAAAGTAGACAAAGCTGCGAACAAAGGGCTTATTCATAAGAACAAAGCTGCTCGCAAAAAGTCTCAAATGGAGCGTAAACTAAACGCTGTTGCTAAATAATGTAACGACTCTAGCGAGTCGTTTTATTACTTAAAAGACCCCTGAACTTTGTTCAGAGGTCTTTTTTAAGCTTCATGTAATTGTTGACTAAGCCTCGCAATATAGGTAACCATAGCGGTCTCCTTATCAGCGTAACCGGTTTTCATCTTGTAGTCGACTTCTGCTAAAGTTGACAGCGCCTCATGAAGTGCACGAGGATTAAGCCCTGTCGTTTTCTTGCGAATCTTACCGACAACAAATGGCGGCACACCTAAACCTTGCGCCATCTTTTGTTGAGAATACCCTCGTTCTTCCATATCAATAATAAGGCTCATCATCCGTATTTGTCTTCCAATTAACGCAACGAGCTTAATCGGCTCTTCACCTTGAAAAACAAGATCTTGATACATCATAAGCGCTCGTTCTGCTTGTCCGCTTGAAATCGCATCGATTAATGTAAACACGTTATCTTCCAAACTTTTTGAGACGAGTTCATTGACGGTATCTTTCGTAATTGTCCCACCAGGACCTACGTACAATGCTAATTTCTCAATTTCGGTTTTTCTCGCTTGCAAATCTGGTGTCGTTACTTCAAGAAATAACGTAATCGCCTCATCCAAAAACGTCACGTCGTATTGCTTCGCTTGTGAATTGACGAATCGTTCAAGCTCTGTACCGGCAAGTGGTGCTGCTTGTACCACTGTTGCATGCTTTTTTAGCTTTTTTACGATTTTCTTTCGTTCATCTAGCTTTTCAGCTTCAACTGTAAAAATGACATAATCATTCTCTTGATTTTCTTTGTCCAAGTACCGCTCAAATTGGCGTAAATCATGTTCAGCACTATCTTTACGTTTCTGGCCAGTTAACAAGAAGGCATGTTTCATAACGATGACTTTTTCCGTACCGAAAAAAGATGGTGTTTCAATATCTTCTAATCCGACTTGAATGGCTGTGTCACGTAAATCATATTGTGACAAGTTAAATTCTGCATCGTCTTCACGTAACACCTGTTTGACAATCGATTGTGTAAGATCGTCAATCATATACGTTTCCATTCCATAAATAAGGTAGACACGACTTAACTTGCCTCGATTAATGTCCTTTTTTGCTTCTATGTAAGAAGTCATGATCTCACTCTTTCATGCATACACTTTGCTTATTCGTTTCATCATATCTATTGTATCACCAATTATGTATGATAAGAAATGGGAGAAGCAGTCTAGATTTCTCTACACTGCCTCAATTTATATGAACGCTTGCCAGAGAGACCTAGGAACTGTCCGGCAAACGGTAATCATGAAGAGCTTCTGCTTTTATCGTATCCTATGCCATCGTTCTTTATGGGTGACAACTCTTAACAAAAGTGAGAAATCACACTTCACATCCCTTAAAAAACTAAGGTATTTTTATGACAAGAGTAGATTTTTTTTCATGCTTGTCTTATACTTGACGATGAATGAGGAGGGTCACGAATGCATAACGATTTTGAAAAAGAAGTTCAAAGTAAACGTAACGATTTCAACGATGCGATCGTTGGAGTGGCTGTTTCCTTCGGCTTTTTCGCGACGATTTTTGTCATTGGAGTTATCATTGAGTTTGCAAGTAGAATGTAGCACGTAAGAAAGACCTTCCTATTATTAAGAAGGTCTTTTTTTAATGTACTGAACTTTTCTTCACTTCCACGCTCCACGAGTGACCATCGTGTATAAAGCGAATGGCTCCGTTTTCATGAGTACCAACAACTTGAACGTTGTGCCTTCGAAACGTTTCAACAACGTCAGGATGAGGGTGATTAAAGCGATTGTCTTCACCAGCTGTGATTACCGCTACACTTGGTTTAATGTGCTCAATAAAGGCATCTGTTGATGATGTTCGACTACCGTGATGCCCAGCCTTTAGAACATCTACTTCCAAAGTTGGGTATTCCCCTATAAGCTGTCGTTCACCTTCTTCTTCTAAGTCGCCAGTAAACAACCAGGTTAGTCCACCAATTTCAACGAATAAAACGAGCGAATGATCGTTCTTATTGTCAATCGTACCTGTTGTCTTCTTCGGTTGCAGCACCTGGAAGTTCGCATTAGATGTGGCAATTACATCCCCCCTTGCTTGCAGCTTTACAGTTGCTCCTCGCTCCAATGCACGAGTAAGTAACCGTTGTTCAACTTCCCCTTCAAGCTCTATATGAGGGTATAGGATCGTCTTAACATTGAACTGTTCTATGATTTCAAATAGACCTCCAACATGGTCATAATCAGCATGTGATGCAACGACATAATCAACTGTCTTGATTCCCCTCGCCTTTAAATAAGGAGCTACGCTTTGCCTACCTGGGTCAGGTGCAACTTTCCTCCTCTCCCAATCTTCTATTGGAATCGGTAAGTAGCCACCCGCATCAATTAACATCGTCCCTTCCCGCCTAGGAAGTTCAATAAGAATGCTATCCCCTTGTCCAACGTCAATAAACGTAATGACGGTTTCATTGCTAAAGTATGGAGAATATAGTGGATAAAGCAGACTACTTACATAACCAACCGTTACGATCACAAGTAACTTTCGCTTTCTACGTACTAGTAAAATCAGCATCACTGTCGTCAATAGAAGTAGTAAACCTACCCAAGGCATTGATGTCTCGCCAAATGCCGTCCATCCTGTAGGCCACTGTTGCACCGAGACAAAAAAATGATGAATAAACTGAAGCACATGCTCTAGTACGCGATCACCAAACATCATTAATGGCATTGAAAAAAAGGATACGAAAAACAAGCCCCACAAAACAGGCAGTAGAAACACCGATACAAACGGAACATACATAATATTGAGCACTAAACTCCATAGGGAATACGTATGGAAATAATAAACGATGATTGGAAATGAAAAGAGTTGCGTAAGAACACAAATAAAAAGTGACTGCAGAAGTTTCGTTCGAAGTTGTTGCATGTAATGTACGGAGAGAATAATTGAAAACGTTAAACTAAACGATAGCTGAAATCCAATATGAAAAAGGTAGTAAGGATTCACGATTAACATTACACAAGCCGCGAAGCTCAAATTATGAACAGAAAGCGCTCGCCAATGCATACGAATCGCTGCAAAAACGATCATGGTCATCGTGACTGCCCGTATTACCGAAGGTGCCCCTCCAGCAAGTACGGCATATACAGGTAATAATACAAGTAACATTTCAGCTGATCGCTCTTTCGTAATGCCACTTCGTTTTAGCACATAGTAAGCCATCCCACTTACGATCCCTACGTGTAGTCCAGAAATGGCGAGTAAATGTATAATACCGAGGTCTTGATACGCAGTTAGTACGTCTACGCCGATGAATGAGCGATCACCGAATAAAAGGGCGGTCATGACACCACTCACATGCTCACTAAACCGTTCATCGATCACAGAAAGCGCATAGAGTCTCCATTCATGAATACGGTCCGAACTAAAGAGATTTGCACGTTCCTCACAACTCATTTCTGTACTCGTTGTCGATAAAGTCCAGTGTATACGCTGCAAATAAAGATACTCCTCATAGTCAAACCCATGAAAGTTGCGTGAAGGACTCGGGCTTATAAGCTCTCCGGTAATATGACAGATCTCACCTACTTTTGTAGTCTTAAGTAAGTGTTGATCTTCCTCCGAATCAATTCGCAAACGCACAGCAACCCGTTCGTTCTCTTCTAGCGTTTTCACTTGAAAAGTCGCAAGGTTACCGTCCACTTGAATGAGAGAGTTCAACTCAACATGAAATTGTTGCATATCTTCATGTAATTGCGTCTCATTCCGTTCATCAAAATGAAGAGTATACATGTACATAAACAAGAAGCTACTAACTGTTGAGATAATTAATGGAGGGGTTAGCTTAGGTAAGTAGTAGAATAGTAAAAGGAGTGCACCTAGCAACAAGACAATTGCGCTTTGTGCACTCATGAAAACGAGGAGTATAGCAATAATGATCGCAATGCTACACGGAAATGTGTGGCGAAGAATTGTCGTTAACAATTACACCTCACGAAACGCTTGCTCTAGGTCCGCAATAATATCATCAGCATGTTCAATCCCAACTGATAAACGAATCAATTCAGGACTTACTCCCGCTTGCTTTTGTTCGTCTTCGGTTAGTTGCTGATGAGTTGTACTTGCTGGGTGGATAATAAGCGACTTTGCATCGCCTACATTCGCAACGTGTGAGTGTAGTTTCACTTGATTGATGAACGCTTTACCAGCTTCATGCCCACCTTTTATTCCAAACGTAAGAACAGCACCAGGACCGTAAGAGAAATACTTCTCAGCTAATGAGTAGCTTTCATGATTTGCAGAGCCCGCATAACTCACCCAATCTACGGATGGATGCTTCTCCAAATACTCTGTAACTTTCTTTGCGTTTTCAACGTGTCGTTCCATTCGTAAATGCAACGTTTCAAGGCCTTGCAACATCAAAAATGCATTTTGTGGTGAAATTGCAGGTCCCAGATCACGTAGCAGACGCACTCTCGCTCGAATAATATACGCAAGCTCTCCTACTGCCTCACTAAAGACGACACCGTGATAACTCGGGTCGGGCTCAGTAAACATCGGGAAGTTCCCATTCGTCCAATCAAAACGACCACTATCTACGATCACACCTGCAATGGACGTTCCATGACCACCGATAAACTTTGTTGCTGAGTGAACAACAATGTCTGCCCCGTGTTCAATGGGTCGGCATAAGTACGGGGTAGCAAGTGTCGCATCCACGATAAGCGGGAGGCCTGCTTCATGAGCTACGTTAGCAACGGCCTCGATGTCTAAGATTTTGCCATCTGGGTTTCCGATTAGCTCGCCATACACAGCTTTTGTTTTATCAGTGATTGCAGCTTTATATTCGTTAGGGTCATCAATGTCAACAAAGCGTACATTAATGCCCATTTCAGGCAACGTATGCTTAAATAAATTGTATGTTCCACCGTATAAAGAGCTTGATGCCACCACTTCATCGCCACTACGGCAAATGTTCAAGATGGCAAGATGAATCGCTGAACTTCCACTTGCCGTCGCTAAAGCGGCGATGCCACCTTCAAGATCGGCAATCCGATCCTCAAATACGGCTTGTGTCGGGTTCATGATCCTCGTATAGATGTTTCCGTTCTCTTGTAGTGAAAATAAGTTTGCAGCATGGTCAGCGTTGTCAAAACCGTAAGATGTCGTTTGATAGATCGGAACTGCTCTTGCACCAGTTGATTGATCAATCTCTTGACCAGAATGAATCGCCTTCGTTTCAAGCTTCCATGTTTCGCTCATTCTACTTCACTCCAATAAGTACCTTAAGGACCTAGAATGAACTAGATCCAAAAGGAAAGTTTTTATTAATACGAGCTGTCTCCAGCTTCTTCACTAATCGAAATTTGCCAGAATGGGAATTGACCGTTCGGGTAGTGAATAAAGTCATTCACAGAGTCGGCAACCCCAACTACATAGTCAGTGTGCAACGTATAGATCATTGGCGCTTCATCAGCTAGAATTTGTTGTGCTTGTTGATAGAGTTCTTGTCTAGCATCTTCATCCATCTCTTCACGAGCAGCGTCTAAAAGCTCATCAAGTTCATCGTTTTCGAAGAACGTCTGGTTTCCATTGGCACCTACGTTATCTGAGTGGAACAATGGGTGTAGTCCATTATCAGCATCTCCAGATGAAATTGACCATCCGAGAATAAACATTTCAGTATCACCACTATCAACGCGGTCTAAATACGCGCCCCACTCCATTTGCTCAATTGAAATATCAATGCCTAACTCACCAAACTGGTCTTGCGCGAGCTCTGCAATTTGAACACGCATCGGGTTTGCATCATTTGTAATTAACGTAGCAGAGAATCCATCTTCATAACCTGCCTCTGCTAGTAGTTCTGCTGCTTGCTCAGGATCATACGTAAGACCTTCAACGTCTGCACTTGCACCGTTTACGATGTCATTTAACGGATTCGTTGCAACCTGTCCATACCCTTCATATAACCCTTCAACAATTGCTTCACTATCAAGTGCCATCGAAAGCGCTTGACGAACGAGTGGATCATCAAATGGTTCTACCGACGTATTAAAGCCAATATAGTCAATCCCAAAACCTTCTTGCGTAACAACTTCAACGTTGTCTAACGATTCAATTCTACCAACATTCGCTGGTTCAATTTGTTGCATAAAATGAGCTTCGCCTTGCTCGATCATTGCCATTCTTGTTGATTGCTCAGGAACGACTTTGAGTGTGACATTATCCAAGATCGCACTATCACCCCAATAGTCTTCATAGCGGGCAAGTACAATTTCATTTCCTTGCTCCCAATTCTCAAGCTCGAAAGGACCTGTCCCTACAGGATTTACCGTAATGTTCTCATCAGCTTCGATAGAGTCTGGGCTAATAATTCCCGCAGAACCGTGGGCTAAGTGAGGGATTAACGGTGCAAAAGGCTCATCTGTTGTAATTTGTACGGTAAATTCATCAACCGCCTCTACAGATTCAACAGGTTCAAATAATGATGCACGTGGTGATGCAGTCTCAGGATCTAAAAATCGATCGAAATTTGTGACAACGGCATCTGCATTAAATTCTGCTCCATCATGGAACGTGATTCCTTCTCGTAAGTAAAATTCCCACGTCAAGTCATCAATTTGCTCATATGATTCAGCAAGGACTGGTTGAAGTTCCATATCCTCATCGAACATGATTAAATTTTCGTACAAATTAAGCGTTACGATGTGAGATGGTACATCTGTAATTTGGTGTGGGTCTAGAGTAACGGCGTCAGCGGGCATCGCCAAAACAAAGTTACCACCTTCTCCACCTGTAGCCTCTCCATCTTCTTCATCCTCTTCTGAATCTTCAGTCGAAGTAGAATCAGTTTCAGCACCTTCATTTTCTCCTTCAGTTGGATCTGAACTACATGCAACAAGTGCAATACTTGCAATAGCAAGTGGTACGAAAGATCGCTTAAACTTTTTCATATCTATATCCCCCTTCAATGCGATGTTCTGATTGTAATATAGTAAATCTCGAAAAACAATGACTATTTATGGATTCGTCAAATAATTATTACACTTCTATTAACAATTCTAGATTTGTTAACGTTTTACTTCCAAATCCAGGAACATTTGTTAATTCTTCAATCGTTTGAAACGGTCCATTTTCTTCGCGATACGAAATAATTGCAGCTGCTTTCGACGGTCCGATTCCTGGTAATGTTTGCAACTCTACTTCATTGCTTTGGTTCAGGTTTACTCGCGTTGATTCTTCAGATTGTCCTACATTTGCTTCCCAAATTTCTCCTTGTTCAAGATCATCGTCAATGTGAGGAACGTAAATAACCATTTCGTCAACAAGCTTTTGCGCATAATTAATCACAAGATCGCTTCCATTTTCCGAAAGCCCTCCGGCAATGTATATAGCATCAACTACGCGGTCATCGTGTTGTAGTTCATAGACGCCAGGTTTAGTTACTTCTCCTTTCACATCCACAAATAATGTTGTAGGCAACATCGGATCTTCTTCAGGTTCCAGCTCTTCTTTTCCCTCAATTTGTTCTAAAGATGTGAAGAGCATCTCCTCGTCATTACTTTGAACAGCCGGTTCAGATAAAGATTGCCACAACAAAACACTACCAATTATAACAATTACGCTCGGTATAGCAACAAACCATTTCCAATTCTCTTTTAAACGTTCGAATGAAATCACCTCCAGATACAAATTGTGAGTAACAGTTGGAATAAAGAATAAGGAAGGGACATACGAGGAAAAGACTGTAGTTACTTGGTAAAAGTATACTACAGCCTCATTTTATTGATCAATTTGTTTTTTAGCTATGAAAAAGATCCGCTCATCTTGATCACTTGCACGTTCATGTGTGAAGTCTTTAACGACACTAATTTCTGTAAATCCAGCTTCTTCTAACCAAGATACATATGTATCAATAGCGAAGCTCCGTTGTGTATGAAGTTCATCATAACGTTTGTATAGTCCTGATGAGGTTTCTTCAAAAAATGATAGTTCATGCTCTACAGCCCCATGAACATCTTCAATGGCGTAACTGTTCCAAATTAAACTTTGTGCAGGATCGTTATCACCATAAGAAAAACCAGGAAACTCTTCTGTCATTTTTTGAATGGAATGAACATCAAACAATAACATTCCATCGTGATTAAGATGCTCAAAAAACTTCATTAACGCCTGTTGTACGTCTTGCTCTTCAATCACGTAATTCAAAGAATCACATAAAACCGTAATGACATCATAGGTTTGTGGCAATGAGAGCTCAGTCATGTTCTGACAAGATAATTGCGGCACTTGATCCGTCTCACGACGAATCTTCGAATCAGCAATGGCTAACATGTCTTCTGACACATCTACCCCAGTCGCATCGTGACCATCACGCATTATAAGTGACATAAATGTTCCAGTGCCACAGCCAACGTCTAGAATCGACTGCGGTCCCTTTTTGTTTGTCATGTGTAATCGCTCATCGACCCACATTTTCCAACGCTCATATGGCGCTTCATTCATTAGAAAATCATAATAACTCGCACCTTCACGGTACACCGGTGACCACTCCTTATGCGAGCATTTGACTAATCTCGACTTGATCAGCTTCGCCCCATAGTTTTTCAATGTTGTAGTATAAGCGGTCTTCCTCATGGAAAATGTGCGCAACAACATCACCAAGATCAACGAGTACCCAACGACCTTCTTGATATCCTTCCATACGCTTCACTTCAGCACCAGCTTTTTCAGCCATCGATTTCACTTCATTGGCGATCGCCTGGACTTGCTTTACTGACCCTCCGTGACCAATGATAAAATAGTCGGCAAGGATGGAAATTCCTTTCATGTCCAATGCCATGAGGTTCTGTGCGTTTTTGCCGTCCGCTGCTTGGACAGCAACCTTTAACAATTCTTTATTATTCATACGTTCGTAAACGCTCCTTTACTTTGCTGTTCTCACTTGATCGTTATATGCGGATAATGTTAATGGATGAATTAATACATGCTTTGCTGACAAATGATGAATCGTGCTACGTAAGCTTTCTAAGACAGCTAAATCAAGGTCTTTTTCTGCTAATTTACGTACTTCATGCACACCAGGGAAATGACGTCCTGGCTCGATAAAATCAGCTAGGAAGATAATCTTCTCAAACAAGGACATCTTCGCTCTGCCAGTCGTATGGTAGTAGACGGCATGAAAGATTTCCTCATCCTCAATCCCAAAATCTTCCTTTAATAAATACGCAGCTACAGGACCGTGTAATAAGACACCACCGTAGCTGGAAAAATCCTCATTCGGTTCATACTGCTGTAATAGCTCTGTAAGCTCTACTCTACCGAAAGGCTTTTTATAGTCATGCACTAAGCTCGCACGTTCTAAAGAAGCTTCACATAACGTTGGTGCAAATCTAGCACCTAACTCTATTGCCGTTTCAGCGACACCAAGCGTATGTTTATATCTTTGTTCTGGTAAAACGTCTGCGACTATTTTTCGAATCTCTTCGTTATTCATAAAGGCCATGCTCCTTTACAAACACTCGAACGTTTTCTGGCAACAAGTAACGAATGCTCTGATTCAATTTAACCCGCTCGCGAATCGTTGATGATGACAAATCCAATTGAGGGATCGACACATAAATGAACGCAGGGTTCATCTTTTGTTCATGTGATAGAGGATCATTGGGTCGTTCTGCAACGATAAACGTCACGAGCTTCTTTAATTGTTCAATCTTATACCAATCTTCTAGTTGATTGACCATATCCCCGCCAATAATAAAGAAAAACGTATCATCTGGATAAGCACGTTGAAGTTTTGCAATCGTATTAATCGTGTAAGAAGGACCTGAACGTTCAAACTCAACATCACTCACAAAAAAACGCTCCTGGTCTTTAATTGCAAGCTCAGCCATCTTAAGTCGCTGTTCTTTTGTAGCCATTCCTTCATTTTTCTTGTGTGGCGGTACGTTTGTCGGCATAAACCAAATTTCATTGACTTCCGTTTGATCTAGGACTTGTTCTGCTAAGACAAGATGGCCGTAATGTGGAGGATCAAATGTACCTCCAAGAATGCCAACCTTTTTGCGCATAACGTAGCTCCTTATTGCGGTAACTGAATTTGCTTGTTCTCTTTTGAAGGTTTGTAGAGCACAATCGTATACCCAATCACTTGTACGAGTGCTGCTCCACTTCTCTCCGATACTTTCGTAGCGACAACAGATTTGTCTTCAGGGCAGTTTTGCAACACACTGACTTTAATTAATTCTCTCACTTCAAGAGCATCTTTTACTTGGTCAATAAGATTCGGATTCACTCCTGCTTTGCCGACTTGAAAGATCGGCTTCAATGCATTCGCTTCTCCGCGAAGGTATTTTAACTGCTTATTTGTTAACTTCATGTTCAATTCCCAGCTTTCTTTTTACTAAGTTTTCCATAACAGGTCGATCTGCACGTTTGCCTGTCCAATATTCATAGGCAAGTGCAGCTTGTTCAACAAACATCCCGAGTCCGTTTTGGATCGCACGTGCTTTATGTTTGTTCGTACTAAGCCAAGTCGTTATTTCAGGATTATAGATTAAATCGCTTAAATACACGCCTTCTTTAAGCTTACTCGATGCTAAGAAATCCAAGTCTTCTCCGTTTAAACCGATTGATGTTGTATTAATAACAAGATCAAACTGCTCAAGGCATTCGTTGGCTTTAGCAAACGTTAAGCTATTTACCGTTCCTACTTCAATAAAGTCACGTTGCATTTCTTCAATTTTTAAGGCTGTACGGTTTGTCACTGAAAGATTCGTAACGCCATAATCCATGAGTCCGTAAACGACCGCCCGCGAAGCACCGCCGGCTCCAACAACGAGCACATTCATCTCTTTTAGCGACTGTCCAGTCATGGAAAGGAGGGCGTTTAAATACCCTCTTGAATCGGTATTGTATCCAATCAGCTTCCCATCAACTTGTACGACGGTGTTGACCGCACCGATTCGAGCTGCTTCTTCACTCAATTCATCCAAAAAAGGCATAATCGCGATTTTATGCGGAACCGTTACATTCCATCCTCGAACCTTTAACGTCTTGAAGGCATCAACTGTTTGTTCTAACTCACTCAGGTCCACTTCATAGGCTGTATAATATGCAGCATCGTCTTGTTGTTCAAAATGGGCATTGTGTAGAAATGGCGACATGGAATGATGAATCGGTTTTCCGATTACTGCATAATTGTCCATATGATCCTCCTTAAATGATCGCTTCTCTTAAGGTAACCTTTATATTCTCAGGAGCATGAACGGTAACGACCGCTCCTTTATGGCCTACAGTCACCCAGCCGAGACCAGGGATGACGATATCTGTTTTATCGTGGGCAATCGTAAACGTCTCTGCTTTTAAAGGTGGTACTTCTTCTAATGATTCCTTAGAAGGGGGCGAAAGGATTGTTTCACCTTTATGACGTGCATACAAATCATCTGCTTGTGACAATTTCGTTCGGTGAGGCGTAAATTTCTCCGGGAAGTAACAAACGAAATGGTTCGCCTCCCCTGACACAAAATCAAACCTTGCTAAACTACCAATAAACAGTGTTTGTTCTTCTTTCAATTGGAACACAATCGGTTTAATTTCACGTTTCGGTTGTAGCAACTTCATTTCTTTTTGAGGAATAGAACGGTACATTTGATTTGGGTTAATGATGCCTGGAGTATCGTACATTTTGCTTCCGTCATCCAGTGGTAAATCAATGAACGCAAGTGTCGTACCTGGATAAATCGACGTTGTAATCAACTGATCTTCATCCCCATCAAACGCACGGATGATTTGGTTAATAAACGTTGACTTCCCTACGTTCGCACTGCCGATGATATACACATCTTTCCCATTACGAACTTGATCAATCAAAGCTGCAATGCGCATAACGTCAGCCTTTTTATTCGCACTCATCAAGTCGATCTTCTCAGGTTTATACCCTCGCTTCATCGCTTCTTTCTTGAGCCACAACTTGATTTTGTTCTCATTTACGGAATGTGGAAGCAAGTCGAATTTGTTGCCGACGATGACTAAAGGTAAATGATTAAGGTCTTTACGTTTCATCATCCAGCTACCTTCAACATCAAAGAGGTCGACAATCATCACAACTAATGCATCACTTTTTGATACATCATCTAGAAGCTTATCAAAGTCCTTGTCCGTAAGTGGAACGTCAGGCACTTCATTATAGTGGGTAAGCCGATAACAACGCTGGCACACAATAACGTCCCGTTCTAATGCTGCTTTAGGAGCGTACCCCGGCTTGTCACTGTCTTTCGTTTGAACTGGAATCCCGCATCCAGAACAGATGATTTGCTCGTTCAAAAGTAAAAACTCCTTTATTCTTTGTGTTTTTCAAGTCGCTTCATGACCATACGTTCTACTCTTCGATTCGCTTTTGTAAACCAACCGTCTGTTTTAGATACGGGGACAACGAGAATTGTATGATAGCCTCCCCGATTTCCACCAAATACATCAGTAAGCAATTGATCTCCAACGACAACGACTTGATCTTTCGTCAAATTCATTTCTTTTGTAGCACGGCGAAAAGCTCGTGTTAATGGCTTTTTTGCGGAGTGAATCCAAGAAACACCAGTCGGTTCAGAAAATGTACCGACTCGCTTTTTCTTGTTGTTCGATACAATCGTAATCTTAAAGCCTTCACTTTGTACCATTTCGATCCATTCGAGAAGCTCTGGCGTTGCATCCGCTCGATCCCATTCGACAAGCGTGTTATCAAGGTCCGTAATAACTCCTTTAATGCCTTGTTGTTTTAACTCTTCAAAATCTATGTCATAAATGCTTTCCGCAAACTGATCAGGAACCATAAAACCTAACAATAGAGCGCCTCCTCAACGTTATCACTAAACTGAAAGTATACCGCCTTTCCCTTGTTATTTCAATCTTTACCGTCTCTTTCGCTCAACTTTTAAGAAAAACTAGAATTACTTTTCGACAATTCTTGCATTCTGAAATCTGTGGATAATGTTATCCACTTATCCTCGCTAATATTTATAAGGGATAAACTACAATTTCAACAATCTACACACATGTTATCCACTCTATTATGTGGATAACCGTGAAGTTGTTCGCTTTCACGGTTCGTGATAGGATCATAATAGATTAAAAGAGAGGCAATGATGTAAGAGGAGGTGTACCCGCTCATCGCGGCTTAATTATGCGAAACCTTTCAGATGAAATGTTACTTGAAGCATATGAAAAGGCACTCTATTTAAAGCTAAGTGATGACTTTATCGCAATTATTCGTTCTGAAGTAGAACGGCGATCGCTTACACCCGCTCTTAACCATTAGTTTGAATTGAAGATAATAGGGGTATACCTTCTTGAGTAGTGCACAAGGTGCACTACTTATTTTTAATTCGAATACTTTCTACTTGTATAATGCTGGAAATACACCCATTGTAGGAAATTAGAACTAAATCCATGAAAGTGAATCGTTTTGTTCCTATTTAATGACACAGATAGAAAGCAAATGTTTACTAATGCAAGGGAGGTAGAGCATAGGTTATACTTTTTTTAAATTGGCACAAGCTAATAATTAGTTATCTTATGATGAATAAGGAGGGGCGGAGTCCATGTCGCTAACGCTTTTCGCAGTACTTCTACCATTTGTTGCAGCGATTTTCATTCCACTGCTCTACAAATGGCTACGCTCCGTTCACACGGGTTGGTTCGTATTTGTTATTCCTCTCGTGTTGTTTGGATACTTTTTAACATTCATTCCTGATGTAATGAATGGCAACTACTATTATCATTCTATTTCATGGGTCCCAACGCTCGGAATGGACTTTTCCGTTTTTATAGATGGATGGGGGCTTTTATTTGCTCTCTTAATAACCGGAATTGGCTTTTTAGTCGTCCTTTATTCCATTTACTACCTTGATAAGAAACGAGAGGCATTACATAACTTTTATGTATATCTCCTATTATTCATGGGTGCAATGCTTGGAGTTGTCTTAAGTGATAATATCCTCGTTTTATATGTCTTCTGGGAGATCACGAGTCTATCTTCAATGCTTCTCATTAGTTATTGGTATAAACGTGAAGCATCAATCGAAGGTGCACAAAAGTCCACGCTCATTACCGTTTTTGGCGGTTTTACAATGCTTGGTGGTATTGCTTTACTATCCATTATTACAGGCACACTGAGTATTCAAGAGATGATTGCCCAAGCGGATACAGCGGTTAACCATCCCTATTTCTTAGCTGCAATGATATTAATTCTCGTTGGAGCCTTTACGAAATCTGCACAGTTTCCATTTCACATTTGGTTACCTGATGCAATGGAAGCGCCAACACCTGTTAGTGCATACTTACATTCAGCCACGATGGTAAAAGCAGGAATTTACCTTGTTGCTCGATTCACACCGTTTTTCGGAGGAACAGCAGAATGGTTCTGGATTCTCTCAAGTTTCGGTCTGATTACGTTATTGTACGGTTCACTATCAGCTGTCCGTCAGAAAGACCTTAAAAGCATACTCGCCTTCTCTACGATTAGTCAGCTCGGAATGATTATGAGTTTACTAGGAATCGGGTCTGCAGCACTTTACTTTGATGTTCCTAATGAAATTTACACAGGAGCAGTATTAGCTGCCGTCTTCCACCTTTTTAATCACGCTACATTCAAAGGAAGTCTATTTATGGCTGCGGGAATCGTAGACCATGAAACAGGTACGAGAGACATCCGAAAGCTCGGTGGTCTCATGACGATTATGCCTGCGACGTTCACGATTTCTGTAATTGGTGCGGCTTCGATGGCTGGATTGCCACCATTTAACGGTTTTCTAAGCAAAGAGAAATTCTTTATGGCACTCACCGATGTGACCGAGTACAGCATTTTCTCGATTGAAAGTGCAGCCATTTGGTTCCCAATCGTCGGTTGGATCGCGAGCATTTTTACGTTCTTATATTGTGCCATTTTTGTTTTCCGCACGTTTGGTGGAAAGTTCAAACCAGACAACTTCTCGAAGCACGTTCACGAAGCACCAATCGGGATGCTTATCAGTCCAATTATTCTCGTAACCATCGTAGTGATCGTTGGGATCTTCCCAAATATCATTTCTCCAGTTTTGCTAGAACCTGCGATCGCATCGATTATGCAAGGCGTTCCTCAAGATCACCCTGCATTTAATGTCGACATTTATCATTGGCACGGATGGGAACTTGAACTGTTTATGACGATAGCAGTCGTTGTTCTAGGTTCACTGTTGTATGCCACGATGAGAAAATGGGAGAACTTCTCCATTTATCAACGAGAGCGAGATCCAGTGAATGGCCTCTATGACTATGGACTAAAAGGTCTTGTGTCAAGCTCAAAAGGCGTTACAAAGTTGCAAATGACAGGTAGATTAAAAGACTATCTATCATTTATCTCCGTCTTTTTAATTTTGCTTGTCATGTACACAATGTTTAAGTTTGATGCTTTCGGGCTCAATCTTGCAGGAATGAGTGAAATTACGGTTTACGAAGCCATTTTAGTGCTGTTCTTTATCGTATCTGTTTTAGCCATTCCATTTATTCAACAGCGTGTCGCAGCCGTTGCTGTACTAGGCTTTGTCGGCTTCTATATCGCATTGTTTTTCGTTATCTTCCGTGCTCCGGATGTTGCGATGACTCAATTGCTCGTTGAAACTGTCGTTGTCATTTTATTTATGCTTGCGTTTTACCACCTTCCTGGTCTCAGGAAAGAAAAAGACAAACCAACCTTTGCATTCCCAAGAGTAATGATCTCAGTTGCTGTTGGTATTACAGTAACTGCAGTTGCTCTCGGAGCTAATGCTTATCAGCAAGGGCACGACTTAATTCCAATTTCAAACTATCAAGTCGAAAACTCTGCAGATCTTGCCGGTGGTTACAACGTCGTTAACGTCGTTCTCGTCGACTACCGTGGTCTCGATACAGTACTTGAGTTATTAGTTCTTGGTATAGCAGCACTAGCTGTAGTAACGCTCGTAAAACTTCGAATGAAGGAGGGTGAAGATTTATGAGCATGAAATGGAAAACAAATAATTTACTTTTTATCCATATCACTCGTGTAACGGCATTTTTAATCCTTGCACTTTCCATTTATTTATTCTTTGCAGGTCATAACAATCCTGGTGGTGGCTTTATCGGAGGGTTGATGCTCGCGACGAGCATCTTACTCCTCTACCTCACCTTTGACCGACGTAAAATAAATAAAATGTTACCGATGAATTATGCCAATTGGATCGGTGCAGGTATTTTAATATCGTTGCTTACAGGACTGATCGGAACGATTGTTGGTAAACCTTATCTCACCCAGTTCTTCGACTATTTCACTTTACCTTTTTTCGGAGAATTTGAGCTTACTACTGCAGTTTTATTTGACTTTGGTATCTATTTAGGTGTCGGTGGTTCTGCTCTAATTATTATCTTGGCAATAGCGGAGGACACATAATATGGAACTACTTATGTCGATTAGCATCGGGGTTCTATTTATGGTAGGAACCTATTTGTTATTATCTAAAAGCATTATACGTGTCGTAATGGGTCTGCTACTTCTATCTCACGGAGCTCACTTGTTACTGTTGACGATGGCAGGGCTAAAACAAGGAATGCCGGCTCTCGTTGACCGTTACGACCAAGCATTTACTGATCCACTACCTCAGGCATTGATTTTGACAGCGATCGTTATTAGTTTCGGTATGACTTCGTTTTCACTTGCTATTGCCTACCGTACGTATAAATTCCATAAAACCGATAACCTTGACGAATTAAGGGGGTCAAACGATGACTAATCTCGTCCTCCTGCCACTGTTAATCCCTGTCATCATGGGTGCCGTATTGATCTTTTTCTCCAAAAATGAAAAAGCACAAAAGATCATTAGTGGAATAACGATGATTGCATTATTAATTGGCAGTATAACTTTATTTATTGCGGTTGCTGTAAACGGCACGCTCGTTATGGAGCTTGGTGACTGGCAACCACCTTACGGTATCCCCCTAGTCATCGATCGCTTAGCAGCATTTATGTTGCTCGTATCAGCAATCGTTGCAACCAGTACCTTGTTCTTTGCTTTTAAAACGATTAGCCCAATTCGATCTCGATATTTCTTCTATCCGTTTTTCTTTTTCCTGCTTACAGGGATTAACGGTTCTTTCATGACAGGTGACTTGTTCAACTTGTTCGTGTTCTTTGAAGTCATGCTCATCTCTTCTTACATTTTGATGGCGCACGGCTCAACAAACTTTCAGTTACGAGAAACATTTAAGTACTTTGTCATTAACTTGTTTGCATCGATGCTTTTTCTTGCAGGAGTCGCTTATATTTATGCAGCGACTGGAACGTTAAACTTTGCACACCTTGGTGTTCGTGTCGCAGAGCTTGGACAAGATAACATACTAAACGTAATCGCCGTTCTCTTTATTGTCGTATTCGGAATTAAAGGTGGCTTGTTCCCTCTTTACTTCTGGCTACCTCGAGCGTACACAGGGCCTCCAACAGCGATCGCAGCACTATTTGGTGGCTTGCTAACAAAAGTTGGCTTATATGCGATTATTCGTATGTTCACAGTTGTATTTAATCACGACCCTGACTTTACGCACACCGTTCTCCTCGTAATGGCTGCATTTACGATGATCCTTGGCGTTCTTGGTGCAGTTGCAAGTTATAACTATAAGAGCATTCTTGCATATCACTGCATTAGCCAGTATGGCTATATTATGATGGGCTTTAGTATCTTCTCACCAATTGCCATTGCTGGTGCGATTTATTTCATTGCACATCACAGTATCGTTAAAACCGCTCTGTTCCAATTTGCAGGTGTTACTGAAAAAATAACTGGAACTTCCGATTTGAAGAAAATGGGAGGCGTTATTTCTAGTCACCCATGGCTTGCTTGGCTGTTTTTCATAACAGCGATGTCTCTTGCTGGCATTCCACCTCTGGCCGGTTTCTTTGCAAAATACCCGCTCGTGTTAGGCGGTCTTGAGGAAGGGAACTATATTGTCGTTGCGGTTGCACTCTTTGTTGGTCTTCTCACCCTATATTCAATGATTAAGATTATGAAGTTCGTCTATTGGGGCAAAGCAAAACACGATGAAGAACGACAAAAAATATCCGTACGTAAACTCCTTTACTCCGTTGCTCCACTCGTCATTTTAACGGTTGTCATTGGCTTTGGTGCAGAACCTGTTTTACAGTTCACAACGGAAATTGCCGATGAGATTCTAGATCCAACGATTTATATCACTTCGGTGTTAGGAGAGTAGATCATATGGGATTTCAATTTCTAATTAACATTTTAATTATGTTGCTTTGGGCTTCTTTACAACAAAGTTACCATAGCTCCGATTTACTCATCGGCTTTGTAATTGGAGCGATTGCTGTATACTTTTTAAGAGGTGCACTAAACGAATCCTACTACATGAAAAAAGTTTGGGCACTCGTTAAATTAATCGGGTTGTTTATTAAAGAGCTCGTCCTTGCAAATTATGATATGGTCAAAATCGTGTTAAACCCTCGACTGAAAAAAGACGTCAAACCTGGAATTATCGCTGTGCCTACGACGCTAAAATACGACTGGGAAATCACTGTCTTATCTATGCTCGTCACGTTGACGCCAGGAACATTGACGATGGACTATTCACTCGATGCTAGAACACTCTATATTCATAGCATGCATGTGGACGATCGCCAAAAAGTTATTGATGACATTACAAATAGTTTTGAACGTGCGATCCGGGAGGTGGGCGAGTAATGTTTGAATTAGTTATGGACATCGGTCTTATTATTTTGTCCATCTCCGTTGGATTGTGCTTAATTCGTGCGTTAATCGGACCAACGACTTCAGACCGAATCGTTGCATTAGATTCGTTTGGCTTGAACTTAATCGGGCTAATCTGTATTATCATGATCCAACAAGATTCAACTGCCTATGTAGAAGTTACGATGATTATCGGAATTCTAGCATTTATCGGTTCCGTAGCTCTTGCAAAATTCTTAGAAAGAGGTGTCGTCATTGATCGAGATTCTCATTAGCATATTCATCATTGGCGGTTGCCTACTAAGCCTAATCGGTTCGCTTGGGATCATACGCCTCAAAGACATTTACGGGCGTATGCACGCAGCTACAAAAAGTGCTACACTCGGTGTAATCTTAATCATCATAGGAACATTTATTACGTTTATGGGCAGAGGAACGCTCCTTTTTTCACTATTTTTCACGATTTTATTCGTTTTTTTGACGGCACCTGTTGCCGCAATGATTATTTCAAGGTCCGCACACCGCATCGGTGTTGAGTTATGGGAGAACACACAATTCGACGAACTACACGATAGCTATCCGGAGGAACTTAAGCCAGAGCGAGACAATTCAAAGGCTGAAGAAATCTCTACGCGATAAGTATTTAGAGAGTTATCGAGCACACGATTGAAATGATTCAAACTCGGCAATACTGGTTTTAATCACTTCAATTGGCTTAAATATCCCTTGAACACTTGACATAGCAAGGTTTCATGAGTAAATTTGTAGTGTACCCGGATTAAACTGTAATGAAAGGGAGTTATTTCAATGAATAAGACTGATTTGATCAATGCTGTTGCAGAACACGCAGATCTTTCCAAAAAAGAAGCTTCAAAAGCTGTAGACGCAGTATTCGACAACATTACTGACACGCTTAAAACTGGTGACAAAGTTCAACTAGTTGGTTTCGGAAGCTTTGAAGTACGTGAGCGTGCTTCCCGTAAGGGACGCAACCCACAAACTGGTGATGAGATTGAAATCCCAGCAACTAAGAACCCTGCATTCCGTCCAGGAAAGCAACTTAAAGACGCTGTTAACGAATAGTTTACTTATAGCGTTAAAAAAGGACAGGCCGATTCGTCGGCTCTGTCCTTTTCTCTTTCTCTAGACTTGTTCTCCTTTTTGTTTCTTGTAGAACGCTTGGAAAAGCTTTAATAAGGCTCGTTTTTCAATTCGGGATACATAGCTCCGTGATATGCCTAAATCCTTCGCAATCTCCCTCTGTGTTCGTTCCTCGTCTTCTCCAAGACCAAACCTACCTATGACGACTTCTTTTTCTCGATCGGTTAATACATGTATACACTCATAAATTTGCTTTTTCTCCATTTTTAGTTGTAACGCTTCAACAACATCGGGTGCATCATCTTGAAGAATTTCAAGTAAACTTAATTCATTACCTTCTTTATCCGCTCCGATGGGTTCATTAATGGAAACATCTTTACGTACCTTTTTCAATGAACGTAAGTGCATGAGTATTTCGATCTTTATTACAGTACCTACGCTTAGAAAGTAATAATCTCTGTTCGATCCTCGTAAATAATAATTTCTCTGATTAGTTTGTTCATGATTTCTTGTTTTTCTTCAAACTTCAAGTCACCTTGTTTCTCAAAGTAAAAAGATGCCACTTCTTCAAATAAAGCTTCGTCTGCTTGATGACTCTGATACTCTTCGTTCCTTACCTCAAGATCTTCTAATTTTATTTGCAGCTCTTTTTCCTTTTGAGAATTAGCGTTTAATTGTTCTCGTATTTCTTCTGTAGATATATCTAAATCTCCACTAAAAAGTTCAAACAATCTTTTACGAGCAGATCTTAGTTTTTCAATTTCCTCATTTAATCGAGCAATGTTCTCTTCTTCAAAGTTAGGTACATTCAAATTGTCCTCTTCTGATGTAGCGCTAATCTCGCCGGGGTCATTTAAATAGGCTTCTACCCTTTGCCATACTTCAGTCTCTAGTTGATCGGCATGGATTCGCATTATTGGTCTGCATCCAGGAAACTTCGCGCCTACAGAATTTTTTAGACAAGTATACTCACGTCTATACTTGCTCCAATTCTTAGCGTATCGGCCTGTAATCGTGTTGCCACACTTACCACACCTGCAAAGTCCACTTAGCATGTATTTGCGGTTTCCTTGCTTTGTAGAGCGCCTCTTAATGGTTTGCAATTTATTCTGAGCATATTTAAACGTCTGTTCGTCTATAATTGCTGGTACTTCAATCGTAATCCAGTCTTCTTTAGGTCTTACCGAGATCATTACACGATCTTCTGCTTCACGATACTTGTTTCCAAGCATATCTTCCGTATTCCATTTATTTTGATGGTATACGCCAGTATAGGTCTCGTTGTAGAGGATTTGACGCACAACATTGCGATGCCAAATTCCCTTGCCTCGTTTAGTTGGAATGTTCATTTGGTTAAGGTATCCAGCAATAGAGTTCATACCTTTAATATGAGATGGGGGACTAACAAAAAGACTAAATATCATCTGCACTATCTTGGCTTCTTCTTCATTAACTACATACATTCCATTTTCTTTATCATAGCTGTACCCTAACATATGACCGTTTTTAACTACCTTGCCTTTTTTGGCTTTGTTAAGTCGTCCACGAGACATACGTTCATTAATTTTCTCTTTTTCAAACTCTGCGATTGCACCTCTCATTTGATAAAAAAGCATGCCCTCTGGAGTTCTTGCAAACTCACCATTCACATATTCTATAGAAGCTTTCTTCTCAATTTCTTCTGTAATGATTAATTGATGGACCAACTTCCTTGATAAACGGTCAGGATCGTAACAAATTACTTTACTAATGCTACCCTTCTTAATATCCTCTCTTAGCCTTGATAAAGCAGGTCGATCTAACACTGAACCGCTAACACCATCGTCAATGTATTCAATCGCTTCTTTTGTTTTTGCTTTCTCCTGACAGTCCCGTATCTGCCCCTCGATGCTGTACCCGTGCTTGCTCTGCTCTTCTGTGCTGACACGAATGTAAAGTGCTATCATTTGTCTTCACTCTCCGCTTTTGGTAATAGCTTTTCATAAGCGCATAACATTCACGCCTCATCTCACTCGCTGATTCGCCTTCTTTTAAAATTACACGCATATCGCCACACCTCCATTTTATAAATATGAAGGTGCAGCTTGTACTCTTGACAATTACATTTCTAATATTTAGTAAAAAAAGAGCACGCTTTTACGCATACTCTTTTTGCTTTTCTGCTGCTAAAATATTTACAACTTGCATTGTTCTTATATCTTCTCGTTTATGACACCAGACCAGTGCGGTTTTTTTATCCATCCTACGGACAGTTACTAATCGTTGACTTAATGATCCATCCTTTGCTTCATATATAATGTTCACGGGTTCTCCTGATGATAAAGAGTGTTGCAATACATAACTATTCATCACGTAACCTCCCGTTTAAGTATTTTCAGTGTTCGAGGTTTGTCGTACTCCCAAGTTACGATACCTTTCGCCTTCAAACGGCTAAACAGCGTATGTACAGCTGACACCGCCTTCACGCCAAGCAATTCTGCCAATTCACGAAACGTGGGAGCGTAACCGTTATTTTCAATATAAGTAATTGCAACTTTTAAAGCCTCTTCTTGTTTCTTAGTCATCTTCACCACTCCGTTCTATTTGATCTCATAATATACGAACATACATTCGAAATCAAGACTTTTTATCGAACTTTTGTTCGTGTATAATCGTTCATATAGAACATAATAACTATGGAGGTGCCCTTTTGAACCGTAATTGGAGTACGATTGTGAACACGATTAACATATCAAGATCACTTAACAATCAAATAAGCATCACCTATTATAACGATGGAGAACAAACGGCCATAGGAAAAATCACCAAAATCGATAACACTGACCGCCAACTAACCCTAAAGCACAGACAAGATTTTTGGGTGCTACAGTACAAATACATCATCGATGCCTCGGTGATCGCATCATGAAAGGCAACAAATTAAGTCCAGGATCAAATATGCGATGGGAGTCCATGCGGATGATTTTGCCCGAACAACGTGAAGAGTGGTTAAAGCATCAGCATGATAATAAAAAGGTCAAACAACCTTTGCTCGATGAACAACAGTGGGAAGATTTCGGAAGGGTCATCGGCGAGTGCATGGAGTACAAACACTTGATACGGTTTGAATATTGGGAAGATGGGTTTTTCTACGAGATCCTCGGTGAGTGTCACTTTATAAACGGTAATCAAAAACAATTTCATATCGTAGACACAGACGATGAAATCCACTATCTAAAATTCGAATTCATCTCAGATATAAAACCCCAGTAATAACTACTGGGGTCATGTATATTCATATTGATTCACCAATAGAAACCAGCAAATCCATAAACAACGGAGACAATTGTAGCAGTATATAGCCAATGGACGCTTGCATCAAAAGACTGTAACCACGCTCTTTCATCCCCAACATAACGAATATTCCACCTACTGTTACCATTACTCCAGCTAGAGGCAAACTTAAATTTTGTAATAAATCAATTAAGGGGTCAAAACTGTGTACAATTCTAGACTTTACACCATCCCCTAAGGCTCCTACAGGTATTGCTTCTGCAGCGTTTACCATTGAAAAAAGCCAAGGTTGCACCGCAATCCCTCCTGAAATTGCGGTTGCGGTCGTTAAGGCGACTAATTTTTCTTCTTTCTTCCTTTCTTTTCTGCTTTTATGATGATCGCCTCGCATGAATTCTTGAACAGTAAATGATTCAACTTTACGGAAGCTGTCAAAATAACTCATGATTTAATCACCCTTTTCAATGTGTTAAGTTGAATTCTCCTCTTCGATCCGTTTGGTGAATACGTTAAATATGCCTCCAACCCTACACGTCCTACTTTTTTAGCGCGGGCAACTGCTTTTTTTCGTTTTGACTGTTTCTTTTTTGATTTTGCTTTGGTAGTCCTACTCTTGTATTCAGAGTTTTTCAGTGATCGTGAGTTACTTTTGGTTTTAGGAGCTGCGCTCTTTCTCTTAGCCATCACACAACCCCCATTGCTGATAAGTCATCTGCTGTGAGGACGACGTGATTTATGCCTCGTTCAATGCACTCTTTAGATAGTGTAGATTCTCTTGACTTAAGGCTTGTGAGCCAAACCAGGTTAAATGGCTCTTCACTGTTAGAACTTAGTTCGTTGTATCGTTCGATCTTTTTAACGTTTTCTTTCATCGCTTGTCTATGGTCCACTTCAACAAAACATGCTTTTCCTTCATATTTAAAAAAGGCGTCTGCTACTACCTGCCGATCCCCGATACTTATACGAGCTTCATTCCTCCAACTAGATGGAAAACCGTACATAATGTAAAGATTATTACGCATTAAAATATGATCGATTTGATTAGTTTTCTTGACCACTTTGCTACTGTTCACACACTCTCGACCCTTTTTATTTAAATAATAGACTTTTTTATTGCCATGCTGAAATGAGTGCAGATACTCTGACATGCTACGTAACAGACGATTAGTATTAGCAATGCTCTTGGTATTATGAATTCGCATAAGCTGCTGTCCAGTCAATAAATCAAGTCTCCTCAATGACAATAGGATATTTTCGATTCTTTGTAGGTACACAGAGGTCTTGTGATGCATGATTCACATCCCCTTCTCGTGGTCTAATATTCACATGAGGTGCTATCTTCTCATTGATAACAGCGTTGCTCATAAACGGCACTTGGACGATCGTTTTCTTAGTTCGTTTATAAATGCCACGTCCCTTTATATCAGGTAATTCCTCTGCTCCACCCTCATCAATCGTTGCGATCGATGCTACCTGAGACTGTAAAACAAATGTCAGTCTCGCTCCTACGTTTTGCCGCACCTGCGATGGCAACGTCTCATTAGTCGGATATTGAGTGCCGTAAACTAAACGGTATCCAGCGCCACGTCCTAATCTTGCTATCGTTTTAATGTGTTCAAGAGCTTTAGGTGCGCTTTGTGCTAACTCGCCACCTTCATCAAGCACCACAAAATGACGCTTCTTTATGCCTGCTTCTCTTACGTCTTCATAATTATTGGCTACACAATTTGCTGTCTGACGCTTCATGTCATCGACGATCGCTGCAAGAGATTCTTTAGCATCCTCTGGATCGGTGACAATCCGTTTCACTTGTTTGCAATCTTTAAAACGAGCAAATGCTGAGCCTTCTTTTAGATCAAACAATGAAAACTCAACGTCGTCAGGGTTTTGCTCGATGAGTGTTGTAATCATGGACTTCAAATATACCGATTTCCCGTATCCACTAGCTCCCGCAACGATCAAATGCGCCACTTCTTCAAAATCATGAAAGATTACTCCTTCACGCTCCTTGCCAACGCAGACGGACCAAGTCTTTGACCTGTGTTGCTCATCATTCCAATGAAGCTCATTTGGTAGCCGTTCATCATACACTCGTACCTTCATCATCCCATCAAAATACAGAGACACCTCTTTCATAGCTTTCATGTGCCATGGGTTCATGATTCGTTTAATATCCCTTATAAAATTACAGTTAGGCCGTAGCTTTAAATAATCCTTTAGCGATACTTCTGCTTTCTTAATGTTCAAACCATCTTCAATCAGTTGTTTCCTTGATTCAATATCTTCAAATCCAATCCCCAACGGCAGCTGAAAAACATACTCGTAACCATCAGCAATTTTTCTTTTACGATGCAGCCTTATGGTCCTTTCTTTTATGCCGTCATTAATTCTGCAACCGTTGCTGTACAAGATCTGTTGTATTTTCTTACCGTCATTAATTGGTTGATTTGTACTTTTAAATTTTGTGAAACCGATGACCCCAAGTGCGACTACAGAACTTCCAATTTTCACAGACGTCAATCCAGCTAGCTCTAAAAGCAATTTCCCACCTCCCCGAAAGTATTTACATAGTAAATAGTTGGGCTTTTAAGTTTGAGTAATTATTTGCTGGATCCGTTGCTACCGTTGATTTTCAAGTATTAAGATTTTCATGATGTGCTGTCACTTATTAGATAATATTGCAGTCTGCATGTACTTTATATCTTGTCTTAATAAAAAAAATTAAAGGACATGTAATATTTCTGTCTAATATAAAATTAGGGGTGAACCGAATGGAATTTAGATGTAGATTAAAAATTATCCTGTGGGAAAAAAATATAAAACAAGGAGAGTTTGCTAAAGCAGTCGGTATTAGTCAAGCTGGTATTAGTTCATTAGTTAATAATAAATCATTACCAACATTTGAAAATGCATATAAGATATGCAAAGAATTAGGTATGGAGGTATATGAAATTTGGGAGGAAGAAAATGAGGAGTTATAAAATGAAGACAACCGTCAAAGCAAAAAAGGTTAGCTTGAAAACGTCCAATGAAATTGAAACCTTTGGTATTTTAAGTCATGGTAATAACCGTATTTTGAAAACAAACAAACGCATGATCAATCTTATAGGAGAAATGAGAGCCTCTTTCTTGGATATAAATCAATACGGCCTCGAAAATTGTATAATGGCATATGGAGAAGAAATTGTAAGTGGCACATATTATTTAGAATTAGAGGATAAAAACATTTATGGGAATGTTTTATTTTTTGGTAAGTCAAATCAATTTTTAACCGATTTTCCAATTGAAGCTATAGAGGACTTAAATAGATTTATAAACAACCATATCAAAATGCAAAAAGACGAATAAAAACCCCCACCTTTCTGAGAGGATGGGGGACGGTACAGAGAGAACAATGCTCAAATCTATTCTTCCTAGTTAAATATACTGATAATTCTATTTTTAGTCAATCTGAAAATATAAAAAAAGACCCCCACAATATGTGAGGGGAATTGACTTAAATAAGAGAATTTCTATTTCAAATATAATCTGATTCGTTTATCTTTTCAACTAAACGTGCTTAAGACCTCGAACAACTTTTTCACCTTGCAATCTCAAAAGTTCTTCTTGCGTCATCGTACCCTCTTCAATCTTCTCAACCCAAGACTGTTGAATTGCTTGGTCACCATTGATCGATTTATCTGCCCAAGCCTTGATGATCGGTGTCCAGACAGTACGTGTGTTGTGGTTAAGGCGCTCATTGCGTCCAATCATCGTTACGGCTTGCGCTCGAGTCACACTATGATTTGGTTTTTCTCCATTGGTGACGCCTTCTCTAACCTTCAATTCCATAAACTCACGGTGTACCTCTGGTACGGTTTCGCTAGGCTCATCCTTGTGTAACGTAGCTTTTGTTAACACACCAATAGCATCGCTAGTTGTTAATTCACCATCTTCATATGCTTTCTTTTCGTTAGGATTTCCATGTTCAGCTAGTACCTCTTCGAATAGTTCTTTTGAGCTACCCCATGTAAAACCAAGTGCAGTCACATATTTCACCTCTTCCTTCGGATTATGAACAATTGACTTAACTTCTTCTGATTGCCCGATTAAGCGTTTAAACCGTGCCCACGGGAAGTTGCGACCAGGGCAACTTGTATTGCCAACATCACTATGACGGTACACATCGTTTGCCGTTAACCCGTGTTGACGTATAAGCTTACGTACCTCTTGTACAAAACGTAAGAATAGTTCTTCGTCGATGTGTTCAACATCGTAGTTTCCTTCCACACAAACGCCTAATGAATCGCTATTGTTATTGGCAGCGTGCGCCCCTACATTAAGACCTCTAAGCTCATAATATTCATGGTTCTTTTGCAGATAGTAATTGTAACCAGCCCCAGACCAGCCTTGGTTGCGATGTTGGTTATGAACCTGTAAATATGAGTAACGGACAGCGCCGGGATGGTGAATGATAATCCGTCTAACCTGACGGATTGGTGTAAGACTTCCCCACCTTAAAGTAGGTTTAATCAAATTTATCCCTCCTTGCTAGGTTTAACGTGCTTCGTGAGCTCAAACAAACCAACCGCTGCTAGTCCACTGATGCCACCTGCCCATAAACGCTCAACCAGATCCAAGTCGGTAAACGTAAATGCTGCCGCACCTAATCCAATACCGATAGTAAGCGCAATAAGAGGCAATAACCGGTTACCAATACCTGACTGTTTTACTAACTGCACAACCCCTGCTGTTACAGGTCCAATAATAGATGCTAATACTAAAATCTCTGTCATTTTTCATCGTCCTTTTTGTTTTTTTCGTAATAGCTCGTCCCTTTGAAGATGTCAACGGCTCTTAACACCGGTACTGGCATGGTGAGCCCCATCCTCCCTAAATTTTCTGTTATGCTGATTAGCTCGTTAAACAAGTAATAAATAATCGCTGCAGACATAACTGATATATCCAGCTCACCGATCGTTAGCGGATAATCTAACTGGTCCAGATAAACCTGATCAATTATATGAGCAATCGCAACAACACCAAAGATCATAATTTTTTTGGGGATACCCCAAAACCCTATTCGAGCATTAAGTTCTCCCCTATATCCAGCAGAGATCACCCCGGTAAGATAATCAAACGACACAAAAAAGATGAGTGCGCCGATCAAGATCGACCACCCACCAAATAAGAAAGACATAACTAATGAAATCAAAGCCATTGCTGGTTTCACATTGCTCACCACCTCCATAAATGCCCCCTTTTTTCACATAAAAAATACGCCCTTAAAAGGACGTTATTTTTGTTTATCTCTACTTTGAATACCATCTAACTTGTTCTCAGGTAGTCTACTATAAAAAGATTCAATTGTTTTTTGTTCAATAATTAATTTTTCCACCATTAAATTAATCAAATCGAAAAGATATAAAACATCCTCTCTTTTGTCTTTAATGTTCATTAAGCTATCCGCATGTATGGAATCATTTCCAACTACTCTTAATGAGTCTAAACCTTTTTGAACAAATCTTGGCACTCCTTGTTCAACTAACTCCCCAATCATTCCGTTTAGATCGGTCTTTTTTATTTCATATTCTGGAAGCTGTGGTATCAAAGTTTCAATTGCCAATCGTAACAATGCTGCAGAAGCCCTAGGTGAATCATTAAATATTGAAGTTGCCTCATTGTATATTTCCTTTACATCACTTGGCATATCTTCAAATGCTAACGGTAATCCTGTTTGCTTCGGAAATACAATATTATTACTTTCCCAGATTGTATATTTTCTACACTCATTACAAACTGAAATTGTCAAATCCCATTTGTTAGTCTGCTTAGGTACTCCTACATCAAAACTAATTCCCCCAGAACCCACTGCTCGAGGTTTTGTTATTTGAGTCAAAGACTCGGATATAATCTCTTGACCAGGATCAATTTTACCTATTGGGTATTTAACTTGAGGACATAACACCTCGCAATGAGGACAATTGAATGCTGATAACTCCAACGATGGTTGTACATACTTTTTTTTCATAAACAGACCTCACTTTATTACTATTGGAGTTAATTTTACATAATTGTACTGATTACGTAAATATCCCCTCCTACTATATAAGTCAGATATAGAGTAGAAAAAGGGGCGGTTTTTAGGTATAAAAAATACGCCCTACACTGCGTTAATGTGCTCCTGATAATTTATGCCAGTAATCTCTTCAAACTCTGCCTCCGTAATGTTATTACATTCTACCGCTCGCACCACTCTGTCAATCTCCCACAGACGCCCACCTTGATTATTAACAGTATTATAAAAACGATCAATTCGGTCAAACCACATTAGTTATTCACCCTTTCTTCAATTTCCATAATCGCAAACCACTGATCGGCAATGTCCATATCTTGATTATTGTTTCGATCTTCTTGATTCATAGTGTCAAACCAAAGGTCTGCTACTTCAATCTTCAAAGTTTCGTTTATCACTTTTAAATCTTGATTTTCTAGTAGAAGCCTTTTCGCCTGCGGATTATTACGAATAGCTGTAAACGACATCAATACGCCATCGTCATCTACGCTATTGACCCAAATCGTGTACTCAAACTCATCCCCTACATTAAACGAATCTGATTGAGCAATGCTGTATCCTTCTTGTGGATCAGGCAATGAATCGTATGTTGACACCACTTGGCGTTTATCATCATGGTACTTTAAATAAACCATCGTGTTTCCTCCTATCTTTTCAAAATAATTTTATGGACATATATCCTCGCGTTACTACTTAATTGAGAACGCCCATATGCTTTTATATAATAATCACCGTAAAAATTACTTATGTCCACTTCATCTACTACCATAGCTGTTGAAGGAACAAGAGTACTAAATTGAGCATCAAACGCGGTGGTGTTATTGTTGCTTGAAATACCGAATTGGAACGATGTGCTATTACCTGATTGCCGATTATGTCTATAATGGACTTCCAATTTGCTGTATCCCGTTACATCGATTAATTCCTCGCTTACAAACCTTGCGCCTGGGGACGCACTATCAGTAATCCACATCTCTATATTGTCGTTATTAAAATAAACACGACCATGATTACCGACAAATTGATAAACTTGCTCACCATTATCGTAAAGCGTAACTTGTACCCTAGAAATAGTTTGCCATCCATCTCCATTCCAAGCATGTGCTTGTAGATTAAACCATAGCGATTCTTCTTCATTCCACAGAAATACAGACCCCAATTCACCGAACGCGTGCATCATACCGTTTTCCCACAATAAAGTCCCTTTGCTATTAAGGCTGGCTTTAATCTCATCTTCAGCGACTCTAACAATCAATTCTTCGTTATCTCCATCAAAAAAAGCATTGACGTGCTCTAAATCAAACAGATACTCCAAATTATCAATTTGTTGCCACACAATCCCTTCATCTTTTGTAGATAATTCCGACTCAGATAATCTGACGTCTAATGGTGTATCGTATTCAATCCACACATCCCCAACATTACGCGCTGTCGGCTCCGTATCCTGCACATAAAAATTGATCTTTCTACGACCTCGCAAGTTAGCACCAGCGCCAATCCCATGAAGCTGTATATCTTGCATTACCGTGGCACCTCCTCGATCCAGTCGCCATCATCATCGTATAGTTGGTCATAAATAACCGTCTGTACAATGGATGTTCCATCTAGCCCAAAATACGTGACAGTGCGCTGCTCATAGTCAGGTGACTCGCCGCCTGATAAAACAGATCGCTTGGCAAGTGTATCGTCTTCTCGGCGCCATTCGATCGCTGTAAAGATACCTGAGTCATCTTTATTTAGGCGCTTGCGATTGCTAATCTCATCATGAGCGATGTAAGACTGAGCGTGATTATCGGTATATTCGTTAGCGCTATTTTCGGCTTGATTCGCTTTTTCTTGTGCTTTTTCTGGAGTTTCCTTGTCGTTCCAAGCTTCACGCTCTGCTTGCGTAATGTGGGTGTTCGTGTCGGCTACGTGTTCATCAAAAATTACACCGTCTGCCATCCGCTTCCACTCACGCCACTCTTGGCGGTCACTAGCCCAGTTTCTAAACATAAATACTGCGTCGCTATCAGTGCTCAAAAACGTTTGATAAGCGTATGCATTGTCTTGCTGAAAGTTGGTTGTGACTAGACCATGTTGAGTCGGCCAACCTGCTTCTTCATTCCAAGTGCGGAATGTAGTTATACCATATGGATAGACGGATGGTGACTCCGATGCTGTTGCATAGTCTAGATCGAGCATCATTGTGTTTTCTTCCAAGGCAATATGAGCTTTTTCAATACCATCCTCCATATTGTTCAACCGATCTGCACTAATCCCTGGTCCTTGCCCTGGTCTCCATATTGTTTTTTCGTAACTCATCCTCATCCACCCCTTGCAATAATGTCACGACGCACTACTTCAAAAGAGAACGGATGTGCATTATCTGATTTATCCAAGTCATAAAGTATTCGGCTAATCATCGTTCCGTCCTCACAAAAAACGGCTGCTTCCCGGATGTGGAAAGTAGCCTCTTCATCAGAAATAAATGTTTTGTATTCTAATGTGCCAATTGCTGTACGTTCTAAGCTTTCAAAGTCTTTACGGAATCGTTCATTTTTTAATGAAGTATCACTTATATCGATAGGTGAATCATTGTCTCCAAACGCAATTGACTTAATCTTTGCCTCTCTCGGTATTCCAGCTAAAAGATCTCTCAAAAGGTTTAAACCTTCGTTGTGAATGTCGTTACGAACGACTTCTTCATCATTTAATTTAAAGATATACTGACCTGACCAGAACAATTTAAAGCACCTCCTAGCATGGCATTAAAACTTCATCGGGTAGGAGAGAGTCGCTTGGAATTGGACACACAAACATATTAATTTTTTGCTCCTCAATCCAGCCTATTCTCTGTACAATCCGATCACTTAAATTCACTCTAAATATTGTATTTGCAGGCAATACTCCATAAGCTGTCTCAATCATGCCATTATAATCAACAAGATCTTGTCTTACAGCGTAAGCAGTTATAGTAAAAGTTTCTGGATCTCTTATTAGCCAAATTCCACCATTAACTGCAAAGCGATTCAGTAGTACTTTAAATTGTACGGGTGTGAGGTCTTGGGCATCCCGCATTGTATTAATCCTACGCCTACGGTCCTCTAATGTATCCTCAGGCTCTAAACTAACGCCATATACATGCTCCCATGCTTCAATTAACCAAGTAGTTTTACTAGGATCAGATTGTCTTTGTGTATCATCTAAATCCTTAGTAAGACTATCAATGAAAGGAGAAATCCCTTTAAAAATAGCCTTTGTAACTTCATCATGTGTGTGTGGTGGTAAGTAGCTTAACAGCTCTTCATATGGGTTATTCATAAAGCAAAACCTCACCCAACAGTGGTACCTGCTGATCGGCTAAGACGATATTATTTGTTTGTCCGTTGATATGCAATTCTTCAAAATCTACAACGCCGTTTACCAGTAACAACTGCTTTCCGATTGTATTGTACCTGAGCTCATTCTGATTAGATTGAATCTGTCTCTCGATATAACTTTCAATGTTAGCTCGTGCTTCATGAGTTATGCTCTCAAGAGACGATCCTTCATATAAAAGTTTAGCTTCAATATTAACCACTTGACCAACAGCACTCTCAACATAAACTCGATGCTCAACCGAAGCAATGCCTTCATGCTCCTGCTTATCAAAAACAGATTGATTAACTAATAATTCCATTCGTAAGTCATTGTCATCTTCATTTTCAATAAGTAACTCATATTCTTTCTCTCTATCCGCTACGTAGTGATATTCAGCAATACCGTACTCTCCGTCATAAATCGCTTTATCCTCACTTGTAAGATCCTTATTTACGACAAGATTTGTTCCTTTTTCAACAACACTGATTGTACAGTTCTTAATTTCCTCTGCTTGTAGAGCAATTTTTAAAAACCAATAAGACTCGGTAGGAAGATCGAGATAATTTTCAGTAGATGGGATATTAACCCTCAATGTTTCTACGCTTTCATGTACAGCGTTGGTAAAGTAAATCCGATTAGGCTCAGCAATGTAATCTTGCACACGGTCTAATACCTCTCGCTCTGCCGGCTGTCCATTCGAGCCCACCACCGAAATGCCTACTGTACCTGGTCCATACCGAGCACGTTGTACAATAGCACGTCCTACACCAGCAATGTTTTCAACTTCGTTTTTGTACATCGCTTGATTACCTGTGGTTTCACGGCTACGTGCACGATTTAAATATCGTTGCCTATACGTTTCGTCATCTTCTTCATCAATACCACCAGAGAGAGCATCAATATTCTCAACAGCCGTTACTCCCAAGTTAGGGGGCGATACCCACACCCCAACAGTACCCACAGGAGCATTGCTACCACTTCCTGCTTGTTCTGCTCTTACCGCAACTATAACTGTCCCTGTTGATCCTGAGCTTGCTTGCGTCACAGTCGTGTAGTATATCGGATCTTGCGTATTATCACCCTCAATTGCTACAAGTGATCCTTGCGGTATTAGAGTGTTTGGTCTTAGACTAACCTGTATATTGCCTGTAGCGTAAGTAGCTCTTATTCTCGGCAATTCAGGTAGAAGAGCATCAAGATACTCACCCCTTGCTGTAAGCGGGTTCGACCTTAACAGTAATTCTTGAACGTACATCAATGCCATTTTTGACATAACTTGAGCAAAAGGCGATGAGATATTCCAACTAAATTGACCTTCAGTGCGATCAAGATGACTTGGAAATTTGTTTAGAATGTCTTGTCGAATATCTTCAACATTATAATCTTGCAAGAATGGTGGTAAATCTTGAATGTTCAACGTCAATCACCCCCGATTCGTATTCGATTCATACTTAGTTCACCGTAAATCGTCTCAATAATAAAAGATACAAAGAGTTCATCTCCCTGTACCTCTGTAGCTTCTTCTCGTATAGATATTGCACGGTTATCACGTAGTATTAACTCTTTAGCTCTTCTCTTAACTTCTGAAGCTATGACATCACGATCCATTTCTTCTGTTAGATCAGATAATTCAATTCCAAAACTTGAGGAATAAGCAAGATACTTACCTCTTTCTGTTTTTAATGCGTTGTAAATCCATTGAGCAAACGCCTCTAATTCTGATACTAATATAGGTCTACCTAATGGATTTACATGTAATTTCATTGATTTAGTATCGATGAGTGGCGTATCACCTAAAGCAATTACACCATCACCTTGATCCTCTAACATATCAAACTCAACGGATTCTGGTACTTCCCAGGTAGGATAAAGCATAGCTACAGCCTCCCAATAATCACTAGGTTGCCTGACGGATCCTTACCACAATAGACTCGGTCACCTGGCGATAACGATAAATTATTAAGCGTGATGTATTCTGATCGTGTGAAACGAAAATCTGGCAACTCATCAAGGGTAATGGACCCATCATGATTCACTCGACCGTACTCATTTTTGTATCTGCCTAATTTGCGATCAAACAATTCATTAACGACATTACGAATATATGTTGTAAATCCATCTGCCCCTTTTCCCACTATGACCTCGCCCTCTCTAAATCAATGTTCATACTCATTTGAGCAATGTTTCTGCTAATACTTTTAACAATGTATTTGCCACGCCATCCTAAAGCCACTTCAACTAAGTCGCCTTTGCGTAACATCGGTAAGTCAGGTGATGAAAACGAGTATTTTTCTTCGACTCTTCCGTGTTCCTCCATAATTTCGCTAGCAATTTCCCTTGCATCTGCACGATCTTCTGCACCAAATTCCACACGTTGAATAATTCCAAATTCAGTTCTTCCATCTACTTCATGCAGCACTGGTGCTTTTTGATCATCCTCATCACTATTGCCAAACACTTTAACCCTTGTCACGATGTTTTCGATGGAGTGGTCTTGTTCTGCACTATCTATAAAGTCACGGTCAAATATAAAGCCAAATTCGTTTTTACCTTCTTCAATAACGTGTATCTTGCCTTTACTGCTACGCAATTGGTAATTCCCGCGCTTTCGTTCTCGTGTCTTCTTTAATCGCTCTGTAATGATGTATCCTATTTTGTCGCCTCTATAGAGCTCTGCCCCTGGAGCATACGAGATCGTTGCAACATCTCCTAATGGCACATTCCACTTTTTTGCAAGCTTGCTGATTGTCTCAGATACCGTCTCACTTTTATTAATTTTGACTTGATCCTCTGATTGCGCCATCGGGTAAAGATTGTCGTATATCGTTAGATCAAGGCCTGAATCGCTACTTGTCTTTCCTGTAAAGCGATAATTCGTACCTCGGAATAACTCTTCCCAATTCTCTGTTTCGTTCAAGCGATATTCAACTCGTAATTGACTACCTAAAAAGAGCTTCTTGCTGATCCAATCCCCCTCATGCTTTATCTGTTTCACAGTGAGTGAGAGTCGAGCAGCAATCTCTTCTTTCATTTCTTCATGAGACGCTGCAGTGACGATGTTTGTAATATTAATTTTTTTACCATCTGGAGGCTCCAACACATATCTATACTCGATTTCTTGTACGCTAATATCCATTGTTCTGCCTCCTTATGATGGTATTGTGAGCTTCCAACCTGGTTGTATTAGATCTGGATTTTTAATTAAATCTCGATTGGCATTTTCAATTTTTTTATACTGTGACCCATCATCATAAAAACGAGTAGCGAGCCCCCAAAGAGTCTCGCCACTTTTAACAACATGAGTCTTATTTTGTTGGTTTGTTGTTGATGATGTTTCTTCCTCAGGCTTAACCTCCGGTGCATTACCAAAGGTATTTACCTGCAAATCCCTAAACTCAACGAGATCTAACGTATATTCATAATCTCCATGTCCGCCGCTTATCCTAGGTTCAAAGCTTTTGATGATAATAGGAATATTAATGTCAGTATCGGTGATAATAAATCTAACCTGTCGTGCTCCGATCCACTCTTCAAGCCAAGATTTAACTTCATCTGCAGTGTGATCAGAGAGTTTCGGCAGGTTTCTTTTTTCTCCAAACAACTTCCCCTGAATATTAACCTTTATTGGTTCTCTGCCTCGAGCAATTTCAACGGTTCCATAATTGACTGGCGTTACATTTACAGTCCTCGTTGAATTTGTGATTAATATTTGCTCTGGATTAAAAGGGAGAACGAATGCACGATCTCCCCGTTTGAGTGATACCTTCATGCACTCGCCTCCTATGCAGATTTATTGTCTTGACTTTGTTCAATGGCTTTCATAAGTTCAACGAGTAAATCTTCTGCGATGTCAGGTACCATTTCTCTTAATTCTTCAACACTCGAAACGCCACTTGCATCAATATGAATTTCTAGATTTTCAACAGTGATACCGCCTTTGCCGTCTTGGTGGATTGTAATGTTTGTCGTTCCTTCACCTTCATAGCCACCGCCCATATCAATTGGCTTAATACCAAGGCGTCGCCCGGTCTGCTCATATAAGTTACGTGCTCGAGCTCTATGGCTATTGGCAAATGGGATAACTACCTCATCACCCGTCTCACCAAGTTCAGCAAATTGACGACCACGAACCATTCCACCCTTGTGAAAGCCTCTAACGTGACCCATAGGGTTAATGGCAGAGCCACCGCGTCTTACTTCATAATGAACATGAGGACCCGTACTGTTACCAGTACTACCAACTAAACCAATTACTTGCCCAGGTGTCACCATCTGACCACGACGCACCATATTGACTGAGTTATGGGCATACAAATACTCCATACCTCCAGCACCAGAGATACGTACGATGTTTCCATAACCGCCTTGACGACCAGCAAAGTTAACCATACCGCCTGCTTGAGCTCGAATAGGAGTCCCCATCGCTGCAGCATAATCCACGCCACGGTGATTTGTAGATCCAATTCCCCCTGGACTTCTGCGAGGACCAAAGCCACTCGTCATGGTAAATCCAGCTCCAAAGTCTGGTTGAAAACCACCATATAAAGCCATTAGAGCAGCCAGTTGCTTTTTAGCATACCCTTCAACATCGACATCGCTTAGTCCATTAACAAACCCTAGCGCTGACCACATTCCCATTTCAGCCATTACTGTTGATGGTGAGTTAATGCCAAGCTCTGCTCTAAACGCCGACTCCACTCGTTTCGCTAATTCCGTTGCAGCCTCACTAACATTAGCTCCACGCGACCGCATACCTGAGTTAAACTCGTCAATTGCTCCAGAGCCCCACGATATAGATCGATCACGCATTAATAAAAATGGGGCTTGTACGTTTGTTTCAAGGTACGAGAGTGTTTCAGTAGGTGTACTGTCTTGGCCTTGCTTAAATCCAAGTACGACGCCACGACCGTAATTAGGAGATTCAGCCACTTCTTGATCCATAGGTTGCTTGATGTTTCTAGCTTTCCAAGATTCAAGATCAACAACATTCCCTTGTACGCCATCATCTACGGACTTCACGAAGGTACGGCCGTATTCTTCTGCTTCTGTCGTAAAGTCGGCACCAATTGAGCTTACCCCTAGTGTTGTTGCTACTGTACCGCCTTGACCTGATGCCATTGGCAAATCAGATACACTGCCTTGAATGCCACCATTTGCATATGCGTTGACACCCAGCCTCTTACCTGTTTGCTCGTATAATTGCATTGCTCTTTTTCTTCTTGCGCTAGAAAGTGGGATTATAGCTTCTGGCCCGGCTTCACCAACCAACCCCAAATGTGGGCGATCGATCATGCCACCATTTGCATAAGAGTTAAATCCTTCTTTTCCGCCATCATTTCTCCCACTTCCAAATGAACCAACCCAACCAACTACACTAGAACCAATACTTGCGAGAGCAGATGTAGCCCAGCTTTTAACACCTTCCCACTTTTCATTCCACCAATCTTTACTAAAGAGGCTATCACTTATACCTTCTTTAACGCTTTCCCAGACTTCAGTGAATTCATTCCACTTATCAGATGCCCAATTTTTAACACTATCCCAACGCTCTAACCACCAATCAGCACTAAAGATAGTTGATTCTATTCGATCAATTGCAGAATCCCAAACCTCTTGAGCTTCATCCCACTTTTCTTGAGCCCAAGATTTAGTATCTTCCCAGCGCTCTGACCACCATTCAGCATTAAAGATGGTCTCACTTATGTTTTCTTTTACAGATTCCCAGACTTCTTGTGCTTCTTCCCATTTTTCAGCAGCCCATGTCTTGACGTTTTCCCAGCGTTCTAGCCACCAGTCAGAATGAAAAATAGTACCTTCGAGGGACTCCAAAACGTCTTGCCATATTTCATCAACAGATTCCCATTTCTCGGCAGCCCACTCTTTAACACTATCCCAACGCTCTAACCACCAATCGCTGCTAAATAAGGTGTTTTCGAGGACGCCAAGAACATAACCAGCTTGATACATCCACCAATCCATACTGAAGATTGTTTCTTCAGCTGTCTCTAACCAGCCATCAAATACATCTTTGGCATTGCCCCAAGCATCGGCAAACCATCCTTTCACGGATTGCCATTTTTCTAACCACCAACCACTATTGAAAATGGTGTTATCTGCACTCTCTAAAACCGAATCCCATACATCAGTGACATTAGACCATGCTTCTCTAGCCCAGCTCTTGACATCTTCCCACTTTTGACTCCACCAAGACCCATTAAAGATTGTGTCAGAGATAGATTGAAGAATGCCATTGGTGTCCATCCACTCAACAAACTTTTCTCCACCGATTGCACCACCGATGGCTCCAACAATCCCGCCGACTGCAGCGCCTTTAGGTCCTAATACAGCACCGAGAGCAGCACCGCCTTTAGCTCCTGCAGCTCCTCCTGCAAGCGAACCACCTAGATATGCTAATAAGCCACCACGCTCACCTTCTTCAGCGCTGAAAATGTCCATCAGACTTGCACCGATTGCAAGCGGGCGAATCGTCCGACCCATCGATCGCATCATTCCGCCACCGCCACCTGGGGCGTAAGGAGAGGACACAAAGCCATTTGCTGTTGCTGGATTACGATTAAATAAGCCTCTTGTAGACCCTACAACTCTTCCCCAGACGCCTGGTCCTGAATGTCGCTGACTTCTCGTGCGTCGTTCGTTATCAGAATCTGGTATTGCAGCACCAGCTGTAAACAAACCGCTAATAGCTCCAGCAGTGCGCCCCCAAATCCCTCTACGACCACCTCGCCTTTGCTGACTCTGCTGTCTTTGATCTTCTCTAGGCATTCTTCGGTTTCGATCTTTATTGCCTCTGCCAAAAAGACCACCAATCATTCGACCTGGCCCTCTTAATCCACCAAATAATTTGCCTCCGATACTCAACAATTGACTTAGCAAGAAGCCTTGGAAAAGACCTGATATGATATTACCGCCAATGCTTTTCTCTGTAGACGGAAGTGATGAAGACCACAAATCAAAAATACCTTGTCCAATATCACCAAAATTGATTTGTTCTATAAATCCATCTATAAATGATTTCCCTGCGGTAACTCCAGCTTCGGCAAATGGGCTTGAGTCTTCAGAATCCACCCCTAAGATTCCTAAAATAGCTCCATTAAGTGCGCTTCCAAGATTGCTACCGAATGAATCTGCGAAGCTAGTAACTTGATCTTCTCCATTCTCTGACCACCAGTTACTAAACAGATCGCTAATGTCATCCATAACAAAACGAACCCGACCACCTAGGTCGAGTTCTTGGAATTCTTCGTTATTTATATAATTATTGTTCAAGTGATCAATAGACCAGTATACTCCATCAAGAATGTTTCCCGAAAAGCTCTCAGCAAAATCTCGTATGTCCTCTTTCCAAGCATCAATAATATCTCGATTCTCAGCTTGCCAAGATGAAAACTTTTCTAGGGCGGGCTGTATAGTTCTTGATAACCCTTCACCCCAAGGTCTCAATATATCTTCCTGAGCAAAAGCATACACATACAAAAATAAATTTCCTAAGTTCTTGGAAACCTTCTCCATCATTCCATCAAACCTAGAAAATTCTTCAGTGACCTTTGGCCAAATTTCTGATATGTCTTTACCACTTGCAGCAAGATCATCTAGTCGTGCTCTTTGCTCACCTGAAATTGCACCCATTTCTTGAAGCCTCGCACCCATCTCGCCAATTGGACGACCAGATTGCATAGCGTCATACATACGCCCCATCCATAAAGCTACATCTGAGAAGGGTTGTTGAGTGCCTGAAGCTATATCACCAATTTGCTTTAATCCATCACCTGTTGCAAGCGCACCTTGAGTGAATATCTCAAGTATACGAGACGATTCAAAGATTTCATCACGCATAAACGGAGTAGATTGGGCAAAATCAGTTAACTCTTGAACTCGTTTTGTTGCTTCCTCAGCACTTCCTAGAAGTACTTCAAAAGCCGTTTCCATGTTTTGGCGATCGGCAACTAACTTTAAAGGGATCACAACTCCTGCAGCACTTCCTCCTGCAAAACCTATGACCCCTAAAGTGCTATTGATACTTCGATTAATATTCCTTATAGTACGTGTTGCCATATCAACAGCTCGTATTGTAATTCGATAACTGGTCCTGAGTAAACGATTTCCATTACGATTTATAGATCTCATTACTGGTGTTGCATAGTCCGCTGCTCTCATTATCATACGATATGTTCGTCTTGCAGCACGTTGCGCCATTATTGTGGCTCTTCCGATGACACCTGTTGCACCATCCCTAGCGCTAAGGCGCATCTCCCACCGACGCCTTGTTAATCGTTCAGTCCGAGTCCTTGTACGTTCAACTGATCGTTCGAAGCGTTCTGTGCTCCTCCGGGCTCGACTAAATTCATCTGAGTACCGATCTTCGGCTTCAATAGGTATTTCTATGCGATAAACCTCATTATTTGCGACAGGTGTCACCTCCTACCAGTAAGACCTTTTGCAATCGTTTTAACGTTGTTCTCATGATCTTTACGTTCTTTCACCCTTACTTGAGCAGCCATTAAAGCAATTGAGCGTTCTCCTTTAGGCATAGACATGACTTTAGAAGGTGGATCACCATTACTTAAATAAATTTCAGCTAGGAGAGTGGTTACTCCCCCAGCTTCTATTAGTTTTTTGCTAAATCTAAATCAGGGTCAACATCTGGATCGTCATAGTCATCGTTAAAGCCCGATAACTCATGGATTACCTCTCCAACACGATCTTTTTCACCTGATAACAGGACAGCACCTACAACATCAGCAGGAGATAATACATCCAGTTGTTTTCGAAGTTCTTTGTTATTCCATAACTTTTGCTTATCTTCATCAATTGTTGCATTGTAAATTAGAGAATTGCTGAATCCTACGCCATCGAATTTTTGCTGTTGCTTTCGACCTTTACCTTCTATTGATGTATATTTTTTCCGAATGGCCTCTTGTGTTTCATCATCAATGCCCTTAACAGAGAAAGAAAAGTATCGCTTTCCGTCTCGAATAATATCAATTTTTTGATGCTTTTCCTGTTTGTAGTTATGCGCTTCGAGTAACGAGTTTAATAAATCCGTTTCATTTTCTAGTAAATCTTCACGCTCTGCTTCTTTTTCTTCCATTTCTGCTTGAGTAAGTTTTTCAGTCATTTAAATTCCTCCAATTATTAAGGCGCAGGTTATCCCTACGCCCATCATTTTGTATTTTTTATGCAGCTCGTCCTTTAATAAATCCTTGGAAATTAAGCAATGCATCAGGAGCATCATTTTGAAATCCTCCCATGACTTTACTCAACATCACAGCATCCTTAACTACTGTTTCTGTAAACGTTAAAGTAACGGTGTAAGACATCGGAATTGCCCACGTAATTTTTTGCCCTGCTGGTTGATAATCAGAGTTTGTAACATTCAGTTGAACATGAAATGTATTAACCTCTGCTAGCCAGTTACCTTCTCCATCAAACAATTTACCATCATAACCCCGGTTAATATTGCGTGGATCTAACTCGCCGTTATCCAATGCCTCTTGAATTTCAGGCGGCATGTTTACACGGAATGACCATTCACGTTGAATGACCTCCCCAGGTTGAATGTTTGCAACATCGATTGATCCGTCTGGTACACAACTACGTAATATATAACGTCCATCTGCCATTTATAAGCCCTCCTATCGTCTGAATCCAAAATTAAGGTGATATTTTTCTACTGAATCAAGATCAGTAATATTAATGATTTCATACCAAGCACTGTCCCCATGTGGTGGATTGGTTGTACTTAATACAATTTCTCCAGAGTCAATACCAGGCATGTTCTGAATGACTTCGTTGCCTTCCATGATGAATTGAGCTCTTCCATCATCATTGGTGTCCATCCCACGTTCAATCAAACCATCTGATACGCCCACTAAGCGATCAATTAGTTCGTAACGCGTTCTTAATCGTCGAATCTTATTCCAGCCTAAATCTTCATTCTCATCGAAAGTTGTTTTTGTATTGATACCATAATCAATCATGGCACTACCTTCATTGGATTCAGAAAAGACCAGCATCCCAGATTTAGCAGCTTCGTCATACTGGCGAATATCCAAATCACTATAGATTCCCGTGGATCCAACTACACGTTTATGCGTTAAACTATCACGATAATCAACTGAACCAGATACACCAGCTACATATGCTACTGCTCCACTACCTTCTACGGTTTGACCCTCTTCATCGAGAAATCCGTTACCTACATACACAATCTTAAAATCATCAAAAGATAGAGCGTTTGCTTTTCTTTCCGAGAATCTAACACCTAACCCTTCACCAACAACACCAAAACAACGAAGTCCTTCGTTAAATCGTCGAGAGATATATGTTTGAAGTGATACATGGACTTGCATGTCTGTTACGTCAGTAAACAAATTCATAAACGCATACTTATCGAGCTTATTCATGATTTCAGCGTAATCACCAGCTCTAACTTCTGGATTTTCTCCGCCAGTTAGTGATTGGTTTGCAGTCATGGATTCGATTTCTTCGTCTCCACCACCGCTTGATTCTCTTTTCTTAGCTGTAAGGTATTTACTTCTCTCATTGATGAGGTTGATTAATTCATCCGTTTCATTTGAACCACTTTCAAAATCAAATCGTTCTAACAGGTGTTGTTTTTCAAACAGAATAAAATCTTTAGTACCTGGAACCAAACTTTCTCGAATACTTACATTAAATTTACGTTCTGTAGGATGCTTAGTTTCTAACTCGATTTCACCAATGGTTGTTTTGGCGGTTTTTCCTCCACTACCTACTCTCACTACATGTAATACTTGAGTTCCAGCTTGAAAGCTTTTTTCTGCTTCTTCATTAGGACCAATTAGTTCGACAATCTCTTCTGGGTTCCGAATTGTAGTAACTTCCCCTACGGCACCAAAACTCGCTGCAAGAATTGCAGCAGTTACACCTCTAGTTGTAAAGCTGGGAGCCGAATAACCAGCATTATAAAAATGCACGAATGACCCAGGTCTAGGCATTGATACATTCGGACTTAGTACTCTACCACTCATATCTATTTAACCTCCTTATATCTATATTCTTTAATCGCTTGTTCGACTTCTGATTTCGTTAATTGATCCTTATTCACCGCAAATAGCGCACCTGATAATACCTCATTACTAACATTAAAAGAGGCTGCATTCATCAAGATCTCTGCCTTGTGATATGCAACCTCAACTTTTTTGGTATTTGTTGTTGTTTCTTTTTTATTTTGATTCTCTTTAGCTTTTGGCTGTTCTGCTTCTTGTTTCTTTTTATCGGTCAATCACGACACCTCCAAAGTTAATTTCATGTAACTTATCATGATCCTCTCTGTAGAGGACACCATAGCGACAAGGTAACGTCACTTGCCCTTGTGAGATCATATCTGCGCCATTATCTACAGTAATTGCTTGTTCGAAAAATAAGGTTGATTGATCTCTCATAAGGATTTCTTTCTGCCAAGCGAGTGTTTGCGCAAGATCTTTTAAGACCCTGCTACGGTGGACTCGATCAGGCATTACTAGATGACCTTTTATTTGAACATCAAGCCATGCACCCCAAGCTGTATGCTCGGAACGTGTGATGCGTTCTAACCGCCAATATAAACCAGGACTTTTATTTGTAGGTTGCCAACTCTGTGGATCAGTCTGCAAATAATCAAATTGAAAATTTGTCCAGTCATTCAGCGCTTCAATCGGATCGGGATCTGTGGTCTTATTATCAATCCAATCTAAAGCAACAACCTCGAAGTTAAGTCCCTTAGTGTACACCTGCCAATCTTCAACAAACGTATCTTGCTCAGCATTTACATACTGCACAAAGTAAGGTTTCCCATCTTTCACTAGCCACTGAAAATCAAGTGCTTCAACAATGTCTTGCGCCTGACTGTCCAGTGCATTAAATGTAAGGTTCTTTACACACGGATAAACTATAATCGTTGTTTTATCGCTTGTATGACCTGAAGGACCATCTTGCAAACCCTTCTGTAATATCAAATAAGGCGGTTCATCTGCTGTAGTCACAACCGTTGGTTCATATACATGCTCAAAACCATTCTCAATTAAATGTTGGCGTATTAATTCACGCATTAATTACCTCCAAACAACTGCTGCACACTACGCTTAATAGCATGTTTGTGTCTTTCAGCAGTTGGTTTCAGGATCGGTCTTGCTTCCATCCCAGGATGACGCCTAACACTCGTTACGGGATGATTAGCACCATCCCAAAACAGTGCAGATGATAGAGTCGGTACAATATCATATGGCGCACCAATAGGACCATACAGACCCGTACCAAGCTCCAAAAAAGCACCGTGTTGCTGACTGTGAGCAAGAACAATTGTTGCACCTCTTGTTGTTTTTTCAGCCCCACCTTGTATGCCACCCCTTGCCGATCCTGTACGATCCGTCCAGGGTGCCGATGTTTTAGCATGACGTTCCATATCTTTACCGAGTCTGTTACCCAAAATATATAATGCAGCCATATTACGCTTTAAGCGATCTTCAGTAATTCCGCCTAACTTAGACATTAGATCACCCTTTCGAGCTCACAATGATAGCAAACGAGCTCATCAGACTGATACTGTGGGGTAATCGATAAAAACCTAAATGACATACCGTGCATTGGCACCGTGAGCTCATCTTTAATGGTTAACGGTAGCCTGGCGTCATAAGGTACCAACAAATTAAAATCATGCTGACTTTTACGACTACCTTGCACATCAGTGCTCTTATTAAGACCTGGAGCTTTAGCAAGATATTTACGGCACTTTAGAGGACCAATTTCCCTTGGCACTTCTTTACGTCCCCCGCCTTCACGAATAAGCTCAACCCATTTAATCGTTATAGAGATCGGATTATCATCAATAGCCATTTTTACGTGATCCCTACGCAAATTAACAAAATCCTTCATTACATCACATCCGGTCTTTTAACATTAAAAATGAAGCCGGTATCTCCACCGCCTTCTCCGTGTCCTAAATGTGAGTAATGTTGAACCATTTTTAAAGCATGTTCCAATTTATCCTTTAACTTAGTGGTGTGGTAGGTTTCTTGACCAACTGAATACGATTCTATTTCCGTTTCCAAAGATCCTGCACGGATCGCCCACACCGTTGAAGCAGCTTGATTAACGTCACTATGATCCTCCAAGATGCTCATCAGCTCATCGTCATCAAATAATTTCTTGCCAACATCATTTGTATAACGCCTCAGCTTGATTAAATCCTTATCTGTAAAACTCATAATTAATACCCAGGCAATTGAATCTTTTGAACGTTTTCTTCAACTGCTGCAAAGACGCCTCTCCAGAAATCACCAACAATTTGAGCTTCGACCAAACGAGTTAAGTCCCCGGCTGTAGACTGGATTTGTAAAGGTTGCTTAATAAGCTCTTTAAAACCACGCTTCGGACGAATGAGGTAAGCTTCACCTGGTTTAACTCCATCGTACGTATAATCTTTTTTACCTACCGTCGTTTCCCAACCATCGTAATAGATCACATCCGTAATACCTGACACTGGGCTATACGGTGTCGCCTGAATATAAAATTGCCCCATTCCTTCTTCAATTGCTTCACGATCCGCCTCTGAAGCGAGAAGGATGTTACCTGGACGCTTTTCGATACGAGCGTCACTTAATGCTTTTCGCAGAGTAGCACGCATAGACAAGCCGATATGAGCTCCCTCAGCGCTTGGCAACACCTTGCTTAGTTCATTCTCATAAACTGCTGTAGTCTTATTTTTAGGTTTATAAGAGTGCTTAATGATAGGTGCAAAATGAAGGTGGTTAAGGATTGCATTGTGAGCTTCTCCATAAGCACGGTTAAGGATCTCTAAATTAAATGCTTGGTTAAACATTTGAATTTCTTTAGTATATTCAAAACCTGCACTATAACCCTTGATACGCGCAATAGGACCTTCTTCAGCATTGAGAGAACCGAACTTCACCTCTTCACCTTCTAGATGTTCCGCAAAGATGACAGCTCCATACTGTGCCCATTTAGCCTCAAATTCTTTAGGCATATTAGGGTCTGAAATCACATCATAGATTGGCTGATAAAGCGTAGGAACCTGCTCACGTCCGAGCTCCACGTCTAATACAACCTTACGCAAAAATTCCTTGCGTGTTGTTGAGTTAGTCATCATCTCACCGATTGGTTTGCTCAGCTCTAATGTCTCAAAAGCACCTTTATTAATGACTTTATCAACAGTGTCCATTTCACCATTTACAATGAAACTTACCGCTTCTTTAACTTCAGCTTTACGTCGTTCTTCCAATCTTGTATCGCGACTGTGTACTTTGATCATGCTTATTCTCCCCCTCCATCAACCTGTTGCTTTAATTGCTCAACCTCTTCTTTCAACGCATCGAATGCTTGTTGAGAAACGCCTGACCCTCCTGAAGTTTGACTGCCTTGATTAAATAAAATAAACCAAATGTTCCCTTTGCTATCTAATGGATTAGTGACAATCCCTGCAAAGCGATCATTCGGTTCTTTAGTTAGCACCTCATCTGTTTGATCAAAATACACTTGATCACCAAGGCTATATTCTGTATCTGGCTTCACCTGATTTGTTTCAAACTCTGCTCGCTCGACAGTTAGAATAAGCTCGCCTGCTAAATCATCTTGACCGGTAGCAAAACCTAAGAAGCCGTCAATGAGGTACAGGTTTTGCGGAACAATATCTTTTCCTTCTGGAATTTTAACCCTCACACTCTGCCCGTCAGATACTTTTGCTCGTTGATCATAGTGTCGTGTCGTTGGATACGGTCTGCCTTTAACGTCCATTTATACCCCTCCTATTTAAAGTTGAGTTGTACTCTTACGAGTAGCTGTCATAGTATTAGTCTGCTTGTTGTCTGTAAAAGACGTTCCAGCTGGTAGCTCTGTATGTTGCTTGCTGATCATTTCAGCAACAATGCCTTGCTTTAAAAAACCATCCATTTCAGCAGCTAGCTCATCTTTAGTGATGCCTTCTTTAAGACCGCCCTTATGGTAAGACCAAAGACGACCAAGCACTGTTTTCTCATCATTCAATTCTTTTCTAACCGCATCGCTAGAAACTTTTTCAGTCATCATTTCACCGACCATCGATTCTACATCTTCTGTAGACTGCTTCTGCAATGCTTCAGCTGCTTTCTTGGCTTCATTAACTACATCCATTTCTCCGGTAACGCCTAACGCCGTCTGCACTTGTTGTAACGTCTTTTCAGATTCTACGAGGTTAGATGTCCACTTCTGATCTAATTCTCCTGCGATATCCTCGGCTTTGAGTCCCATTTCACCGGCAATCATAGTCATGGTTACTTGTTTATTCCCGTACATTTTTTTTAGCTCTTTCAAAAGCTCTTCTGGATTCATAGTTTTGTTGCCTCCTTTATTAGTATCTTGTGGTCCCTCACCTTCAACACCCCACATCTCACCGGACATCGCGACAATACTCGTCTGCATTCCAGCCCGATCTAACGGCGTCCAATCAATTGACATCGCATCGTAATCAACAACATTGGTTTGACCGTTTGCTTTTTGTAGCTTAGGACGACCAAAGATCGATACCTGTTTGATACGGCCGCTGCGGATCCATCGCTTTAGATCTTTTTCTGTCGAGTCTACAACCCCTCGAAAATAAGCAGTCTCACCCTCCATCTTAGCGCCTATCCAGTGTGTGGCTGGATTGAGGAATTGATTGCTAACATCTTCTGGCTTTTGATGGCCTTTAAACCCTGCAAGTGTTGACTGATTAACTTTGTTGACGATTGACTTAAGTGCACTTGATGAGTAATTCCAGCCACGAGTAGACTTACTTGCTGGAATTGATACTACTACCTCTAATGGTTCCTCGTCGCCTTTTTTCAATGCTTCAATGTCTACTGAAGGAGCTAACGGTATGTCCTCTACACGAGTATCATCAGTGCTTTGCATTTCTCCAAATAATAATAACCAATCCACGTTATTACACCTCCTCTCTGCTAAGCTGCGTTTTCTTGGTACCATTGTTCAATTTCAGGGTGTGATGACGGATCATCTAACCACTCCTTCAACTTATTTGTAAATGTATCGAGTTCTTCAAACACCGTAACCAGAGTACACAAGCAATTAGGATGGGGTGGAAAGACGGGTACTTCATCAACTCTATAAATGCCAGGTCCTAATCCCGTGTCTTTTGCAGCCAACTCGTCGCAAACGTCATAAATCGGATGACTTGGCGATAAGAGCCATTGTATACCTGTAACCATCGGCGTTGTCTTAGCTGATGCTATCACGCCTTCACCGTATGCTGCTGTCGTCTCCGTACGAGCCAGTCGCAATGCCTCGTAAGCTAAATCTCTTGGAGGATTAACACGGCTCATGAGCTCTGGGTACTTGCCGCTCACGGTCTTAACACCGTCTCTAATGTACTCTTGTAGCAACTCAGCTGTTTTAAGAGGACTCTGACCTGTAGCCATTGCCTCTCTCATAATCTTTGAAAGATGGTCCTTAGTGTTATTGCTAGTCTTCCAAATACGATCAGATAAATTAAGACCGTTGATTGATCGTCCCCACATCGCTTGTACTGCATCGTGATTAACTCTAATGACTGAGCTACGATAAGGCTGAATACTCATATTTGCACCCTTAAGTGCTTCGACAGTCACTCGCTCGCTTGTATAAGCCCCTGCTTTAACACCAAGCTCTAAATACTCATCAAGCTTAGTGGTTAACTGCTCATTTAACGTCCTAGACGCTTGACTCAGCTGATTTTCCAGTGATTCTAGATGCTGTAACGACAACTGGGTATAACCACGGCGCTCTAAGTCTCTTAATTGACGGGTAATTTGTTGGCTTGCTTGCTGGTATAACGCTCGAATTTCTGGATCCTGACGTAAACGCAAATCAATGTACTGCTTACGTTGTTCTAATGCCCATTTGTAATATGGTCCAGAGGCATTAATAACGTCATCAAGCTCCATCAGCTCTCACCTCGTCCATTCTGCAAGTTGAGGATCTTACGGCGCTGATCTTCGAGCAGTTGAGTGTCTTCTAATCCTTGAGCTAAGAGCTTGGTACGCATGAGCTTATCTTTTTCTTTCGTTTCACTATCCTCACTGCCTTCGTATTTATCCATGGTGTCGATATAACGAGCTAAGAAATCGACAGCAGCATCAATGGATGTTAATCCAGTAGTTACTGCTTGAGACAATGAACGGACGACAACTTCAATTTCATCGGCTTCCTCTTTCGTGTCCCGCGGATCTACTTCTTCCCATTCAAGCTCTGTTGCAAATGTGCTAAATGCTTTGTTCTCGCTCGCCTGGGTCATTGCTAAAACGATACGAGCAATGCGCTGGAATGGCTCTGTAAATTGATCTCGCTTTCGTTGTACCTTGCGTACCAACACCGGCATTTGCTCTTTAGTCGATGCATGAGAGCTCGGCGTATGGACACCAAACACAAATTCAGGCGTCTCTGAAGCGTCTACTATGCAATAAAAAAGAAGCTGTAGTAACAGCTTCGCATCACCCGTTGGGCTTTGAGCTTCAATAAATCCTGCCTCTTCATCTTCTGATAAGAACACGACTTCTTTTCCTTCTAAATTTAACGAACCGCCTTTTCTTGCATACTCGGCTGGGTTATCTATCCCGAAATTATTTCTTAAGAATCCAGCTACATCCTTTAATTTAAGTTTTAATTTCGGCGTTGAGTTCATTTTTGACCCTTGCATCGCATGATGCATGACATCATGATATGCCTTAATATAGGGCTCAATGGATTCAATTTCACTCTTCCCAAACTTCTCACTTTCATCTGACTCATTTTTAAAATGGACGATCGGCAAGAAATCCCACGGGGAATCAATCTCACCGACTTCGATTGTATCCGGTGGATCGCCATCAACTTCCACTATTCTTTTACCTGCCAATATCCTCTGCTTATAAATAAATTGTCGTTTATAACCTGTATCATCGACCCACTCTTCATTTGATTCAAGCTGGTACTCAACTGGTTTATGAGTAATCGGATCTAATATGATGTCTTTGACTTGCCCAGGAGGCAATACATTATAAACGATCTTGTCTTTTTCCTCTGGAAACAACGAAGTATCCTGATTTTCTTCCCTTGTAATCCAGATGTAGCAGTCACCATCACGCAAAGCATTGCGCTCTGTCCTCAGCATTTTAGATCGATTTCGTTCAACGAAGCTTTTTAAAACTTCTTGAGCTTCCTCATCTTGACTGTGAAACTTTGGCACTCCCATAAAGGATGCTGAGGTATTAACAACCGGCTTTACAAAGCCACCGCCGAGCTTGTAATCATCGTTGGTATTATCGTAAAGCTCTTTTGTGAGTGTATGATCGGTTTTGCGGGAATCGAGTGTATACGGTCTGTGCATACCACCAATAAGATTAATGCCGAAGCTGGTGATATTGTCTCTAAACCTCGACATCTCACCGGTAATAGCGCTCCAGATCTTACCCATGTACTTTCACCCCCCTCAATAGCGCAGCATGATCAACTGGCATATTTAAATTACCTTTTTCATTTGTATAGATTCCATAGCGCTCAGCATCTGAACAATGGTCATTCTGCTTTTTCGGTGCGTCTTCTCCACGTTCGGCCGCCTTCTCATCCCAGACATAAGACGAACGCTCACGTATTAAATTTACGCATTTTCGATGCGTGTAATTTCTGCCATCGGCTATAGTAGTACCTACAGTTCTGATTCCGTCCAGCACATCGTTTTTTGCTTGAATGACGCTTAGTTCACCCGAGCGCCTAATCTCTGCAATTAATGATGCAGCTGATGGATCAATGATCACCTTGTTGGTGTAACCTTCACAGAAGATTTCTAAGTCTTTACGATACTCGCTATCTAACTTTTGGCGTTCTTTTTTTCGACCATCGTAGTAATACTCTTTAAGGTTGTAGTAGATACGCTGACCGTCTCGATCGTACTTGATGCCTTGTAGGATAAATGCAGTTGGGTTCTGAGTACCGTAGTCAACGCACACTTGATACTCTCGAATTAAGGACGGCCATTCATCAATTACATGCTCATCCTCCCGGAACATATCGTAAATGACACCCTGAGCCATCACCCATAAACCAAGAATAAAACGTTGGTAAAAGACGCCTGAGAACATCCTGCGGTACCGATTCTTAACCCTGTCAGACAATGAAAGGTTATCATCCATCTGAAAGTGGAGTACCAGTATACGCTTTTCTTTTGCCTTGTCGATATACTCCGTTTTAAACCAATGATAAGGACCTTCCGGGTTGCAGTTGAGAAAGATCTTCGCGCCCTCATCGCCAGTTTCAGCCGAGCAACGACCTTGCGCCTGATCAACAAATGAACGTGGAAAAAGCGCCGCTTCATCCAAATAAGCGCCCGCTGCTGTTAACCCTTGTAATGTATCCTGACTAGCTTCGTTGTTTGCCCCAAACAGGTAGTATGTGTTTGATCCTATAATGACGTGTGGATTCTCTGACCGGTGATAATGGTACTCGATGCCTTTAACAACAAGGATCTTAAACATCGGCTCAAGCACGTTACGCTTTAATGCGCCCATTGATCGACCAGCAATGATAAAGTTCTGATCACGGTGTTTGGCTAGTGACCAGGTTATAAACGAGTCGATCATTGCGATTGTCTTGCCTGACCGTATGGATCCCTCAGCGATCACCGTGTCATAGTCTTTATATGGACTCTTGCTAGCCCACCACATGAGAAGCTTCTTTTGCTTACGACTAAATGGCTGAAATTTAAACGATGTGACCTTTTTAATCTTCTTCATGCTGTTCTACCTCATCGTCTGTGAAAACGTCTTCTACAGTCGCATTAAGTGCTTCCTCGTAATTTCTAACCTGCTCATGTGGATCGCCGTCGGTATCGCCACGCATATTTCCTAGCTCGATTTCAGCCTTTTCAATACCGAGCTCCATTTGTTGCATTTGTAAGCGTCTCTGATCGTCTTGACCTGATAGCAGCATAAAGTCTTTTATTAAGCTTCTGAGTTCGGCCATCGCTCTTGATTGAGCATTTAAAAACGTAGCATGACGATCCCAGGCGAATTGAATTTCATATTCTTCCTTTTCGTTTGTCATATTATCGTCAGAGTATGTCTCGGTCTTCCTGACCTCTTTTATTAACTCATCTTTATCTATAACGAACATGATCTTCTGAGCCCTAGCTATAGCAGCATATTTAATGACGATGTTCTCGTGTAATATATCCACTGGCGACTTAACCATAATTGCATCGATGATACCTAACGTCTCTTCATCATCTGGAAAAATGGTGCGAAAAAAGCCGTGAGTAGATGCGTTGCTATTTCCAACTGGAGCACCGCCACCCTTATTACCAATGGCGTTCTTATTGCCTCTTGGAGCGCCTGCTTTTTTGGGTGCACCCTCTGGCTTTTTGGGTGCACCCTTTTCCCTAGTCCAAGCGTGGCGCTTCTTCCAACTTTTAACGGTGTTTAGCGAGACGCCATGTTTTTCTGCGATGTCTTTATATTTCATTCCGTTACAGTAATCACGCCAGGCTTTCTTTTGCTGATCCGTCATGTCACATGCACCGCCACCCCCACAATATTATGTTTGTTTTGCATTCGCTCTCAACAGAGCAGGAGTTTCATTCACTCCTCTATAGGCTCTGTTGGCAACGAAGGCATTAAAAAAACACCCTATAAGAGTGTTATTTTAATTGTTCTTTTAAATCATTACTCATTTGTTTTTGAATACCTGAAATATATTCTAATAACTCTTTATATTCTTCAGTGATCTGATTATAGTTAAATACTTTATCCTTATAGAATTTCTTGTTTTTGTTCTTTTCAATATATGTATCATACATCATGTTACTTGCTACAATATATTTTTCAATAAATTCGTCATATTGTTTTTCATAGCTCGTTAAAATTGGTGTGTTTATACTTAACTTTCTACATGAGTTAGCGATGTCGGATTCATGCTCTAATTTAGAAAGTCTAAACTCATCAAATTCAATACCATTGAAGTGTAACTTCTTCACAAGCAAGTCAATTCTTGATATTGATCTACTAATCTTACTGTATTCATCCAAACCAAGTTGTAATTTTTCTATGAGAATTCCTTTTTTAAGGAATTTTTGCTCATGCTTTGCACTATTCTTTTTAGATAAGTAATCTCCGAGAATTACACCTCCAAAAGAAGTGACAATCGGTATGATTACATTCATATTCTCACTTATTAGTTCAGCAAATGCAGTAATAAATATCACCTCATTAATAATTCAGTTTATATAATTCTAAATTATAAATAAAAAAACCACAACGAGTAAATCGTTATGGCCACAATGGTTTACCAACCAAGTAAGTGCTCTAAAAACTGCCCTACCACCACCAGTTTAAACAATTTGTTTTTGGTATTTCAAATACCGCCAAGTTTGGCTATAGTGGCGATTTTGGCTTAAATGGCTAATAAGGTTGTCGCGATGCTTCCGAACCATATCTTTGCTCATTTCTAAGTGCGCAGCAATAGCACGATAACTCATACCTTCCATCATGCAGCTATAAATAACCACGTGAATTGGGTTTTGTAGATGATCTTCACCTAATTCAACGAATTCTATAATTTCTTTGTAACGATTAATTCGGTCAATAAGTTTCCTTTCTCTGCGATCCAATTGATCATACTCAGCAGCGCTCATACCTGACGATCCTTTTGGAAGCGTGGCTTCAATGTCATAATTCACAGTTAAGTTGTCATTATGTGAAGACTTAACCGTCATATTACTTAACAATTCCTCAAGACGTAACACTTCACGCTTCATCCAACGATAGTCGCTAATTAGTTCCTCTATTTCTTTAACTTCCATCAAAATCACCTCACTATTTAGATCTGAATGCGCCGCCTCTTCCTCTATGATGGATTTGACGAGACACACCCATTAACTGACGCAATTCACCAGGTGAGTATTTTTCTGTGTTCTTTGTAGCTTTAATTGGGGAATCAATTAAATGAATTGTAGTTACTCTTTTAAGTTTGCATCTTTTGCACAATTCAGCCACTTTGTTGTTTTCCTTCTCAGGCATCTCAATCCATTCATGTTTACATTTGCTTTGAATGATCTCTCGGATTGTAACGTCACGCTTTTGTTTATGCTTCTGCTTCACGGTTTTACCCCCTTTATTAACAACAAAAAAGACACCAATCCCCGTTAAGGAATTGATGTCTTTTGCAGGCTTTGCTCAAAGACGTTTTTATTTAATTGAAACAGCCTTCTACATAATCTTTAAATTCTTCCGGTGACATGTTATTTTTATCTGCAAGATATCTAACCATTCGTATGAAACCTTGTATCTCTTCATCTTTAAGAGTGTCTGCCCATAAAAAGGGATTTTTATTTCCCTTTCGCAAGTTCATTGATTTACTTATTACTACAATATTACCTGAATAAGTTCCGCCATGACCTGTAGAAATAGGAATAAAGTGATCAACACTTAAATCCTCGGTATCGCCTGTAAGTGGGCACTTACCATTAAAGAATTCAACTAAATCGTTGTATTCTTCTCTTGTCCAATCTGCCCTCAACCCATTTTCCTTCGCAAAAATTAAATGCTTGGTGACAGTGTACTTGTCAAAATGATTCTCTTTATATTTTCTATAACTTTTTTTAAATATTTCCGGATTTTTCTTTCTGTATTCTTCTTTGTAGGCTCTAACCTCGGGATTTTGCCAACGCTTCTTATTATATACTTTTAACTTATCTGGGTTTTCTTTACGATACTTTTTTTCGTAAGCACGCTCCTTAACCTTTACGTGATCTCTTTTTCTATACTCTCTTTTGTCTTCATTTCTACAAGTCTTGCATCGTGATTCAAACCCACTTTTTTTCGTTCTGTTTATTGTAAATTCATTAATTTCTTTTGTTACTTTGCATTTAGTGCAGGTTTGTTGAATCATTGATACCTCCAAATATTGCAAAGGTTATGCTCATTAATTATACCATGTTTATCCAGTCAATTGTTGATCTTTTAGTGCTAATATCCCATTTTTTTCAAGAATATCATGAATAAACAGTCTACCTTTTTGCGTCCATCGATTATGCATAACAGCACCTCGTCTGCCGTCTCTATGGGTGATGTCAACGGTATTAGACTCAACGTACCCTTTAGCCTGGTATTGACTGTACAAGAGCCACTGACCGTTTTGCTTATACTGGACTTTTTCGTCTTTAAGAATTGCATTTAGCTTAACACCTGACATGCCATAATCTTTTGCGATCTGTGTAGTGGTTACAGTACCTTTGGATGCTAGGATCTGATCAACGTATCGAGCTTTATGTTCGTATTCTGCTGCCTTCAATTCCAATCGCTTCACTTGTTCCTGTTCTTTGATCCAGGCTTTTGCTCTTAAGATCGGATCATCGATGGTATATGAGGGCTTATTTTGATCGTACTTACCTGTTTTACGGATTGTGGGAAGAACGTCTTTTGTTACCCACTTCTTAAAGGCTTTCGCTTCTTTCTTTCGACTAGTGAAAATCAAAGCATAGAGGCCAGACTCGTTGATCGCTTGAATGGCTTGGCTTCCACCAAGGGTGTCGGTATTAACGACACCCTTTTCATCGTCATCTAATCGGTTAACCGCATCACGATTATTTCGAATTTCAAGGACCTCACACACGTCTTTTGCAACAAACCATACCTCATCATCAACAATCACAGTTCGCACTTGCTTGTTTTGATAATCAAATACTTTCTGCAGCATACCTTCACCGCCTTAAACTTTTATAATTTCTTTATTTACGACTCGATCAATTTTCCCGTTTTGCCAAACAGCATGTTGTTCGCCGTACCCACTGCTAAGAGGGGGGATCATCTTCACTACTCCATCTTTCACGATGTACATCGCATTCACAGAGCAATCAATCTCAGCTGTCATTGTTTCTAATTTTGTTTCTGGCATATTCTTACCCCTCCCATTATGTTAAGCTTTACCTAGCGACAGGCTCCGAGAGGGGCCTTTTTTTTATTTCTTATAAATCGTTGCTGAACATTTAGATAACATCTGAATCCCTAGTAGGTGAGCTATCCTATGCCCTAGACCGTACTCTTTGACGCACTCTAGCTCCGATAATAGTTTCCACATTTTACACCCTCCCTGCTAACTCTCTAGCCCGTTTATTAACCTCTTCTTGATCAATCTCCTCACGGATCACCTTACGTTGCCATTCTAATTGCTCACTTTTCGTCATGGTTTTCATTCCGAATCCCCCACTAATTCTTCTAGATCTTCCTCAAATACAAATTTGCACTTTCCTGTACGAAGATTTTCTAACCAAATAACAAACCTTGTTAAGCCTAAACTGTCAAAGTCGTCATTAATGATTGTCGATGTCTTGGTTAAGACCTCATATTCTTCACCTTCAAACATCACAACTTCCCCCGATTGTATATTCATTCCGATTCCTCCATTTCTTCTTTTATAATCCGTCTTGCAGCCATTAAGCCGTTTATATATGCCATGACTTCTTTGCTGTCGTTCCTTGTATGAGCAGCATTGATTTTCTTGTTAATCGCCTTATTTACTCTCGAATGGACGACCTTCAGTCGATCAGTCATTCCCTCACCCCTTCATCCACCGTTCCACCGCAGCAAGATAATCGACTCGAACGCCCCGACCTTGTTCAACACCATATGCATGTATTTCAAAGTCCTCCAGAGGTATGCTCTTACGACCACCTGCATCTGCTTTGCTCTTGTAATGTTTCAATGTTACGTATGGGAGCAGGAACACCTCTCTGGTGTCTCTAAACTCGATGAGTAAGAATGAACGTGCTCCGTGCTTTTGCGCTTGATCCAGGTAATCATATTGATGATCCGCTACGTTATTTAACGGAAAACTCTTGCCAGACAGCGATTTGGCTTCAAAAACGATTGAATGACCTCGATACACGCCGTCGTAGTCAACGGTGCTCTTGTTTTCAAAGTAACCAGATACTACCTTAGTGCCTTTGCTTCGTGTCACCTTGACTGGTGTAGATCGTTTATTGATAAGAGCGATATTTTGATATGCATACATCTGGTTTGTATGATTGATTGCTGTCTCAAAGGCCATACCTCGATTGCCTTGTCCAACCTTCTTTCGGTACTCATCCGCAGCCATTCTTAACTGTGCCATTACTCCTTCTCCCTTCTAAAAACCAACTGGTCGAACAAATTCATGCATCCCCTCTTTTGTTTCATGGATCCACTCAACATCACCTACAAAACGCTCATTAAGTGGATTTGGATACGCATTGTAATAAACCACCGTCTTAATTTCTGCAGCTATGATGAGCTTGCGACACTGCCAACATGGTTCATGTGATACAAACAGTGTCGCTCCTCTTGCCTTGCTCCCCGCTTTTACAATGGCTGATGCCTCAGCATGTACGGTGTTGATGCAATGACCGTCAACGTGACAGTCGGTATTGTTGCACTCGTTAATTGGATTATTTTTCCCCGTGCTTAATATTCGGTTATCTTTTGCTAAAATTGCTGACACTTCTAATTTCTTGCAATAGCTCACTACTCCAACTCCTTAAATACCTTACCGATGTGTTTTTTGACTCTATCTATGCTGTATTTAGCAACCACACTGCTCTTAAATGGCTTGTCCCTTGCGACCAGCACATCATATATGTGGTACTTTGTAAGCGCGTATGCGGTAAACACCGCCCCGTGATCGTGCTGCACTCTGTACCTCAGTACCTTTGTCTCGATAAGCTCCTCGATCGCTATCTCAACCTCATCAATCGGCGATAGGAGGGACAGCTGCTCCATTTGTAGCCTCCAGTAAATCCTTGTTTTCGTAGATGTTGCCTAGATAAGTCCAACTGCATTCATGTAGCCCATGGAAATTACAGACAGGGACTTTCTCTCCCTCAAATCCGTCTTGATCATCCTCGTATCCCATGTGCTTTTGTATATCCTTTTGTTTAATTTTCGTTAAGCAAACGCAAGCTAGCTCTTCATCATATTCCAAAACGCCTGTAATTTCGTTTTCATACTCAGTTCCATCAAATAAAAATTGGTGCATTGTGACAATATCGGCAGTATATAGATCTTTAGGTTCGTTAAATTGTTCAACGTCCATGAGTCCTGTGTATTGACCGACTGACTCCCACTCAACAGGGACTGGACCGTTGCCCATATTTTCTATATAAGCAATCTTTTCTTCGTAATCTAAAATGGCTGATCCGTAAACCCATTGACCCTCTTGAATAGATTTACCACGAAACTTAATCTCCCTACTCATAACTAGCCTCCTTCAAGTAATGTGGATGTTCGTAAATGTTGCCGATGACTTTTATCTTGAAATTTCCACTTCCACAAACTCAAAATGTTTCATGATGTTTGTATAACCGAAATTACATACTGCGCCTTCTCCAAACATTTCAAGAATCATCTTTTCATGATATTTAAACTCTTCTATAGCTTTCTCTTTATCTTCAAATACCGTTGCTTTGTTTAAGTTTTGTGTTAGCCAAACAAAATCACTATCTCTTGTTTTCCCCCATTGCCTCCGTCTTTCTAGGACTTCTTTTAACTTCTGTTCTTTACTCATCGCCCTTCGCTCCTTAGTCAAATTGGGTTGTTCCACACGTAGGACAAAAATGAACTTCTGGTTGATCACCTAAAACGTAGACTTTGAAATCAATATTGCAGTACCGACAATGGTGTTCCGCATCATTAACCCAATCATCTTCCACTCACTCCGCCTCCTTTATCAACTTGTTAATCCTATAAGCAAAGAAGATGGCTTCAACCGGTTGCCCATAATACTCAGCAATGACAATCATTCTGTCAGGTGATGGAAGCCGCTCGCCTTTTTCATAGCTTGATAATAAGTTTTCATGGATTCCTAGGGCTTTTGCGACTTCTTTAATTGTCGTGTTTTTACGCCTACGCTTACGTAGCTCTTTTAAACGTTTACCAACGCTTACTCGGTCAATCACTTGATCGCCTCCTAACAGAGTCGTAAACCATAAACCCAATCAGCAGCTATAGGATTAAGCCAAAGTACTTCTTCTCTTTTTGCACCAGCTTCTGCAACGGAAGAGATCGTTTCATTTTTCCAATCACTCAATATCTCTTCATACAAATCGCTCTTATATCCCGATAAAAGTACTGGTCCAGGATGATCGATTAGAACCTTTAAAAGTTCTTCGTGGTCTCTATCTGACATTTCATGCTTGTATGCTGTAGTTGTTCTTGTATTTAAAAGGTAAGGAGGATCTGCATAAATTAATACGTTTTGCCTTGCGTATCTTTGAATGAGTTTTACTGCAGGTTGTTTTTCAATCTGAACCCCTTTCAAACGTTCAGATATCGATACTACCTTATCTGGAAAGGCTAACCATTCTTTGCCTGGCAACGGTCCATTTCCTTCGATCATGCTACGCCATCCCGTACGATGGGCAGTTTTACCACCCCTACCCTGCCAAAGTCGTACAATAAGCCTCCTTGCTTTCTCAACATTATTTTCTGCCTCGAGGTAACTGTTGTAATATTCCTGTCTTGAGTGTGGCGTGTAATAAATCGCATGAGCTAATCGCTCTGGTTGCTCACGTATGACATTAAATAAATTGACTATATCTTCATCGAGATCATTCACTGTTTCAAGTTTGCTTCGGTCCTTAGTAAAGAGTACGGCGCCTGACCCAAAGAACGGCTCCAAATAAGTCTCATGTGGCGGCATTTGTTCAATTATCCATTTAGCAATTCGCCACTTACTGCCTGGGTAATGCAAAATCCTTGGGATCACACCGCACACCTCCTTGTATTGATGTGGTCCTCAATTCGCTTTTTCAAAGATTCGTATTTTTCAATCCGTTCACTTTCTCGTCGATCGTGTTCAGCTGGAGGGCAAGCAATGCATCCGACTGCTTGCAATCCGTAGCTTAATTGCGTGTATACGATCCCCGTTCCGTCACAGACATTACACATTGGACGCAACCTCCTTAAACCGCATATCTTTACCAGATGCCTCAAGTAAGTATCGTCCACACTCTCCAAATAATCGGCTTGCACCTGCATAACCAATCTTTTCAGCGAGCGAGCTACGATCTTCATTAGAGTTAAAAACAATGGGTTTATTACGTTTATATCGCTCATTAATGATGGTGTAGTACATCCGTTCACGAGGCTCTGTATTGCTTACTTTTCCAATGTCATCCCAAATGAGTACATCCGCTTTTAAGGCGCTATCTAGCAGTTTAAAATACGACTCGTTGTTATCATCCGCTTTTCGAGCTTGCATAAGATCATCAATAAACGTGACATCCGATACGACCAATACGTTAAAACCGTCTTTCACTAGCTTTTTAGCCAAAGCCATTTGAAGGTGAGTCTTGCCGATCCCGAAGTTGTTTTTAAGCTTTTTCATCTTTGCGCGGTCTACTGGATTAAGCTCACGCATACTAGACTCACCAACTTCTGCTATAAGCCCGAAATTGTAGTTGCTGAACTTCTTTTCTTGCCGACCATCCTCTGCTGTATAAACACTAAATTCCTGCAAATAATCCACGGTCATCTCATGCATGAGGTTTTGTATATTAGTGTCCATGTTGAAGTTATCAAGTCGAGCATCTACAAACTCATCAGGGACCATTGAGCTTTTAAAACGCCGCTGCCATTCTTTCCTCGCCGAGCACTCACAAGGTTTCGCCCAATCAGTCCCAAACTCATCATTTTCATCTCTGTATACTTTGTAAAAAACAAGCTCCTTGCCGTTGCATTTAGGGCATTCGTTATCCGCCCCAGGCTTCTTTGGAAGACTGGACTTCTGCGAGAAGTTCTTCTGCAGTTTTTGATACTTTTCCATATCCGCCATAACTTCTTCCACGCTTTGAAATTTTGTCATCGTTACTCACCCCATTTTGATTATCCTGTCGTGATTGTTTGTCATGGTGTCGATCTAAGATAAAGCCAACACAGTAATCAAGGCTTTGAATCCTATCTCGGTTATGTCGTGGGGCATAGGTATCAAACCGCTCTTGTAGCCACTCCAGAGCGTCATCGAGTTTGACACCCGCACCCACAATCTCTTGTGCTGCTGTAAAATCTTTTGTGCTTTCCATGAATCCACTACCACGCAACTGAATATACTTGTCCAAGATCGTTCGAACAGGGTCGGCAGAAGTATGTGATATTTCGTCTGCTTTCGAAACAGACTCACCGTTACGGTCGGCTGTAAGCACTCCGTCACTTTCTTCCATGCGCATATTAGTAGCTGTAGTAGTAAAATCATTCTTAAGACATTCTTTAACATTCTTGTTTATATCCAGTAACTGTTCCTTAGGTGTTCCCTCTCCGTTACTTTCATCGTTACCTTCATTGATCGAAGTCTGGTATGATTCCCAATTTAAAAGGGTTACGAGTGTATACTTGTTGTTACTTTGACCGTTACTTACAGTAATCATCTTTTGATTAACGAGCCACTCTAATACCTTAGAAACTGTTTTTGGATTTAACTCTTTGAACTGCCCTCTCTCATACCAACCAACTCCTTTAGCAATCTTTCGAATGGAGGTGAGGTGTTGACCTGCTTTGATTGTTATAAACCAATCATCGAAGGGAATGCGCTTGTCTTGATGATTAGCTGAGTATTTAAGGTATTGCCAAATCCGATGATAATGAGGGGGCATCATCCATATATCACTTTCTAATTCCTTCCGATGATCTTTGATGTATCCTTGCAACATCACCCCTCCCCTCTAACTTTTCTTCTTACAAATAACATCCATCTTATCGATTCTTACGAACTCAAATTCTGGGTACTGACTCTTAATGTAGCCACGAGCAAAGGTTGCGAATGTCTGCCTTTTGTTTGGGCTTTCTTTTGCGATCTCAAGGTACTCATAAGGGATCGGCACACGATATTCATGCAACATAGACCGGCTTACCCGTTACGCCTTGTATGATGCGCTTAAACTGATCCTCGTCACTATTGTTATTGCTAAGATGCAGCAACCACGTTTCTTGTAGTTTCGATAGATCATTTGAGTTAAAAAATTCATTAACGTTTTCGATGCTAAAATGTGATCTCATTAAACGCTTCTTCATGAATGGAGGAACAATGCCCTCCGCTATATTTTGATCAAGTAATTGAGTGCTGTAGTTGGCCTCTACCATCACATGGGTGAGGTTTTTGAATTTGTAACGGATATAATACGTGTCTGTAGCGAACAGGAGCCGTTCTCCTGCATCGTTTTGAAGCAAGAACCCTAATGGCTCTGATACATCGTGTTGTACGTCAAACGGCAACACTGTCCATGATCCTAGCTTGAATTGCTTCTTCGATTCAACGACATGCATTCGATGGTGATCATCTTTTACAGCATCTTTTGTGCCTTGCGACATATAACAATCAATCCCTGCTTTTGTCACCTCACCGATCGCCTTGCAATGGTCCAGGTGTTCATGAGTTATAAGACACCCTGCAATATCTCTGGTTTGGAAACTCAGCTTGCGTTGAATCTCTCTGTATCGAATTCCAGCTTCCAACAGAACTGAAGTTTTGCCGTCTGTAACGTGATAACAGTTACCTGTTGACCCCGTAGCGAGCACCGTTATATTGATCAAAACGGTGGCTCATTACTTTCTTGATTTGAAGTCTTTTCAGATTCCCCGTTGCTAAATACTTGACCATCGTCCTTTGGCGATTCTGATTCGCTCTGAGAAACAACCTCAGATTCCTCTTCAGTTACCGGTTCCGCTTCGAAATCAATGACCTCTTTATTTGCGTTTTCGCTAAGTTCCGCCTGATGTTTTGCTTCTTCTGCTGCAGTATCATTGCGGTTGAAATAATCCATAACAAGAGATGAATCATCACTGGAGTTTAAATACCGCTTACAAGCACGATTTATAACGGTTTTCTTTGCCATCTCTTGTTTAAATTCATCATGTGTGGACCCAGCCTTTTCTTTCGTCTGATCCTTCCCCCAAAACTGTGCCTTACTCCATGCCATACGAAGCTCATCGATCGTCATTACTTCCGTATAGACTTGGTCGTTAGGCAACTTAATTACAGCGTAGGCACCGACTATCTTATCTTTTTTGATGTTTCCGAACTTTTGCTTGTGCTGTAAGTTGGTTATACGTCCATTCAACATGTCATAGTCCACTTCATCTTCTTCATAAATGACTGTGGCATCGATCTCGTTAGCCCCACTCACTCTTTTAGTGACTGCCATTGTTCCAAAGTAAGAGCGTTGGAACGTTAGTTGATTACCGTAGACGATGAAATACCCTTGTTTCTTAGCTGGGTTTAATCCTTGAACAACCATTTCAAGCAGTGAGTTAGCAACACTGTCTTTCGTACAAACTTCTAAAGCAGGTTTCTTATTCTTATCCTGTGTGCTCTGTAGAGTGAGCCAGGCAGACTTCATTGCATTTTCTGGAGAATACCCAACAGGAAAGTGAAGCTCTCCTTTTTCTTGAAATTCCTTAACTTTGCTTGCAACTACATCAACGGTGTCTTTTTTTATCATTGCGAGTTCATTTTTTGCTGTCATTAGTTAGCCTCCTGTAATTGATTAGATAAGTGCTCTTCGATGTTAAATACAATTTGATTGTTAGTATCATTTATCACGATCGTTGCTGTTTGAGAGCGATTTACCAAGCCTACTTCAACCGGCATTGTGCAATCGTTTGAAAAATAACTAGGCTCCTTTTCGATCTCGTCCTCAGTAAATATTCCAGCTTGATTCAAATCTCGGGTATAACCCCATGCCCCGGGGCGCCACCAAGTGTAGTGGTCGCCTACCGAGTGCTTCAGGGATAAAATATAATACCGTTTCATTAGATCGCCTCCTTGTGTCGCTCGCTAGCATATTCAACGCGTAACTGCTTGTCCTGTCCTGAAACCGTAAGAGCAATCGTCTGTGCATTGATGTCAAAAAGCTCTGTCACTGCTTCGCTGTTATCGATAAAGATCGGTACGGAAATACCGTAGTGCTCGGACAAAGTACGAATAATGTCGAGTCCAACGTTGATTCTCGCTGCATTGTTGAGCCCTTTAGAGTAAGGTACGCCTTTATAAAGCGTCTCGCACGTTTCCTCAACCCCGCCGTTAACCAGTGTTTCAAAGAGTTTAAATGTCGCAAACTCAAACTTGCCGTTGATTCGATCTTCAATGATTTGTGTTTTCGTGCGAGTAAAATGCTCTGCTAAAAATAGTTGCTCTTCTAACTCTTCGTAACGATCGGCTAAGTCACGTTCTTGTACAGATAACTCACTAATTCTTGCCTTACCAGTTTTGCTTTGCTCAAATTTATAAAGATCACTCTTCACAGCGCTTAATTTCTCTTTCAGTTCAACAATTTCGTTTTGAACTGCGCTAACAGCATTCTGAGCACCTTGTTTAAGTTCATCGATCTTACTGTTGATACGATTCTTCTCATCGACTTTTTCTTGATAATCAAACGACTCACTAATATCCATCGTTTTTTCTTGTGCTGTTTTATATTCAGCCTCGAGTGATTGAACCGAATTTAGAGCTTTTTGATACTCAACTTCATCGCTTTCAATTGTCGCTTTTTTGCCTTCAATTACTTGCTCAAAGCTTTCGATTTGGTTTTTCAAACGCTTGCCTTCTGCCACTACCTCTTCTAGTTGCGAAGCTTTGCGTTGATTAAATGCATCTTGTGCAGTTTGTTTGGCTTGCTCAGCTTTTTCTCTAGCTGCGGCAATTTGATCCTCTGGTAAACTCTGTGCACATGTTGGGCAAACCGTTCCTGCATCGTGGCTATGATCGTTCCATGTAAACGAGCGATCGTTTATGGCTTTCCAATCTTCTCGTAAGCCGTTCGCTTGTTCTGTATAACGAGCAATACTTTGTTCTGCACTAGTGATTTCTTGCTGATGTGAGCGAATTGTTGATTGGATGTTATTTGCTTCGAGCTTCTTGCTGTGGATTCGTTCAGACAAATCCGAAACAAGCTTTTGATTGTGTGCTTGATACTCTGCTTTGATTTCATTAATTTCGGTTTCAATTTCGCTAAGCAAACGCTTCTGCTCAGTCACTTCCGTACCAGAGTTTAAGCGAGTTACTTCATCCTGTTTAGCGCCAATATCCGCTTCGAGTGCTTGCGATTCAGCGTGAAGTTCTTCTTGATCCAATCCGTTCAAATCAGGCAAACCGCGGGACACCTCACTAATACGCACTGGTATCTTTTGTAGCTCTTCGTTAATGTCTTTTTGCTTCTTCTTAACGATTTCTCGGTGCTTGTCCACCGGTCGCTCACTGAGAATAGAGGATAATTTCTCAAGACTCTTATCCGCAGCAATGACTTCTTGATCTTCAATATCTGCACCGGCGAGCGTCAACAACGTTTCTCGACGGTCTTTCCATTTCAATTCCTCATTAAAATACGAAGGAGAAGTTAATAACTTGAAAACATCCTCTGAAATAATGTTGCCAATCTCAGCATCGAACTCTTTCTTCTTAGCCGGAACGGTGTCTACATAATGGTCAACCGTGTGTCCTGTAAATTCTTTGTCTGCTCTGCCACGCTTTTTCGTCCACTCTTCGCTGTACACCTTTTTGAGTGTCTTTACTACCCCGTCAATTAGCAGTACAACTTCCACCTCATGCTCGAGACCGTGTAAGACCTCACCTTTATGATCCAGTGTCTTAATCGCAAACTTGCTGCTATTCGTAGAGTCTTTGCCGAACAAGAGCCATAAGAACGCATCATAGATCGTTGTCTTACCAGTCGCATTGTCTCCAAACACCATAAGGTCCGCACCTTCTGCTTGTAATACAAACGACTTGATGCCTTTAAAGTTTTTAAGTGACAGTTTAACAATCTGGATCTTTTTCATAATCCAACAACATCACCTTTCTTAACGTATTGAAGATACTCAGCTTCGCTAATCACCGTGTAAAAATACATTCCGTTATGGCAAACATTAAATCTGTACTTGAGGTCTGTTCCTAAAACGTTCAAATGCTCAATTTCATATGAATCAAATAGTGCGAAAAACGTTTCTGGCTCAGTTATAATTTCTAGTTGCTTTGACCATGTATTATAGTGAGCTGAAAAACGACCTAGTTCTTTTAGCTCCTTGTGTGACTTCTCAAGATCATTTCCTAATTGCTCCAAACGTTTCAACTTATTCATTTGCATCACCCTTATTCTGCAAGAGTTTGTCGTATTCCTTAGCATCAACAAGTACATTGTCTTCAGTTTTAGTAACGATATAAACAAGGTCTTCCACGTTGTCGTAAGAAAACATATCCTCTATTGCGACGACCTCTGTAGATTCATCTTCGTTAATACCAAGCACTCTGATTCGCACCGATGCTCCCAAGTCACATTCCGATAGCTCTTCAATCAATTCTTTTACTTTCATACGTTCCTCCAATGCTCCCATTGCATGAATGCTGGGGTTAGGCTACAATGGAGCTATAATTGTTTTGGTTAACCCCTGAGTCGATTTGAGTGCCCGCTCAAACGGCTCTTTTTTGTTTGGCATAAACTCTACGAATGAAAGATTCATCGAATGCTAGCTTTGATGCTACTTGCGGCACTCCGCGCTTTACACCTAGAACATTGATGTGATGTACGATGTAAAACTTTAATTCGTCATTCGTAACCAACTTACTCACCTCCAAATTAGATTGAAAACTCCCATTGCCGAAAGGTATGCGATGATTGCTAAAGTGACTAGCACTCCACTTTCAAGCTTTTTCATGAGAGCGACCCGTTTGTAGCAACAAGCTTTTCTACATGTTCTGTGTAGACTTTTTCTGACTTGTAAGCCTCGTATTGCTCGATGGACTTTACGACAACTCCTGATGCAATTGATTGAGCAATCCAACGATTACGCACATGCTCTTTTGCTACACCCCAAACATTCTCCGCGACATCAGCGATACAATAACTCGCCTGTCTAACATCCAATATCTGCTTTAGTAGGCTTTCGACTTCTTCTAATTCAAGTTGACTAAATTCCTTGCCTGGACGCTTCGCTACTGAAATCATTTGTAGTTGCCGTGCAGCTTCTTCCGCTTCCTTGATTTCATTCACGAAATTGATAAGTTGTGTAGACATATCAGCAAGTAAGCGTGGATCCGTAGGTGGTAACGGTGTAAGTCCATGAATGTATAAGATCTTCTGTTTTGCTAAAGAATCGTTTACGGCATCGCACCATGCAATCGCTGTTTCTAAGCTCGGTGGAGTATCACCGTTTTCAATCGCTGTTAACGCTCTATAGGATAAGCCAAGTTCTCGTGAAAGCCATTGTTTGGTACGGCGTTCGGGTTGACTTGCTCTTTCTCGTGCAATCCGCAGGATGTCTTTTATCCGTGAAGCTCTATATAATGAGTGATTGTTCGCATTTTTCATTAATACGTTCGCCTCCGTTTATTCAATTTTGGTTGGTAAACTTTACTTAGATTGATTCTTTAGAACTCGCTTCTCGTTCACTTTGATACTCACCGGACTCAATTTTTTTACGTAAGATTTTCTTAGTAGTGCTGTACACTCGAGGCATCAACGTTCCGTTTTTGAGTTGTTCACCTTCGATGAGTTTTACTTTCAAGGACTTCACCACCTTTCACTAACTAATCTCTCATTTAAGCTGAGTCGGTCTTTTTGATACATTTTTTATCATCGATGTTAAAAAAAAGATCAGGGAATAAGTTAGTCATGTCTTTTGCAAAGAAATGAACATATTTCAAAATGGTATTTCTACCTGGATCTACATCACCTTTCTCGATCTTCCTAACGTAAACAGCAGAAATGCCAAGATTGTCAGCTAATTCCTTTTGAGTTTTTCCAAGTTCTAATCTAAGTTTAATTAATTGAGTTCTTTCCATTTTCACACCTCAATTCTTGATACAAAATTTATCTTAAGTTAAATATAAACGATACAAAATTTATCGTCAACACTTTTTTGATAAAAATTTTATCAAAGATACAAATTTTATCGCTCGTTGTTTATAATTGGAGGTGAATAGAGGTGCTGATCTATATGACTAACACAACCATAGGTCAAAGATTAAAGAAATTACGTGGTAAAAGAACACAAAATGAAGTATCAATAAAACTTGGCTTATCTCGTGGTCGATATGCTCACTATGAGAATGATCGTGTAGAGCCGGATATACCTACAATAAAAAAATTGGCAACGTTCTATAATGTATCAACCGACTATCTTCTCGGTTATGAAGATATGGATGATACTTATGAAGTAACAGTGGCTGGGAAAGAAGTAAATTTAAGTTCAGAAGAATACCTAGTATTTGAAGAAATTAAGAAGCACCCCATCATGTTTAACGACCTACAAACGAACACAGAGAAAAAAGTTAAAGAACTTATTAGAATGTGGGAGTATACAAAGAAAGTTCGCGAGGATTATGAAGCTGAGTTAGATCCAGACGATGATGGTATGGACCCTCTACCGGAAAGAGATTAGCCGAAAGGCTTTTCTTTTTAAACTTAAACCGAACAGATATTCCGAACATTTATTCCTATTATTTTTTTTACCTTTGGATGGTTAATTTTCTCAATTTTATGCTGTACAAGGTAAAGTAGGGTGCTATTTCCTAGATCCTTTGACATAAACATATCTATTTTGGAGGGGTACAATGGCAGTATTATCGGGTTTACTTTTATTATTAGCACCACTTGTAGGTTTAACAGGCATTATCTTATTTATTGTTAGAAAATCCAAAAAAGCAGATCGATTATCAAATGTATTTAGGGGAAGATACTTTTTTGCTGGTGGATTCTTAATGTTTTTTGTTGGACTAATTGGTCTAGTAGCATTTACTGATTCATCTGAGTTAGCTGGATCTTTCGAAGAAGGTTTAGATGCCGCCGAGACTGAGGTCGAAAATTCATCTGAAGATGTTACTGCAGTTGAAGAACTTTCTAATGATGATTTATCTACTGAGAATGTTATTGAATCTGAAGACACCTCGTCTAAAGCCGAAATTGAGGAAGAAAATGATTCGCTTCCTTACGCTATTATGTTTGAAGATCATGCCTCCTACGCTTCTGACAATCAAATTGAGATGCACGATAAATCAATAGATTTTATTAATGAAAATGAAGTTTTGTTTAGTGAAGATGCTAGTGCAGAAGAGATTTTCTCTGATGCTGATGAAGTTGATACCAGAGAGCTAACTAAGAGTTTATCCAATCATTATGGAAATCACTATCAAATAAACGGTACTGTGATTGAAATTGAAGAAGAGGAAATGCCGAGTGCAATATTAACTTATATTCATATCCTTGATGAGAATTTCAATAGTATAACTGCAATCTTGTATAAAGAAGCTGAAGGTGTGTTTGAGAATGATGATATTACTTTAACTGGCACACCACTAGGTGCATACAGTTTCGAAAATGTATCGGGCGGGCACACCAATGCAATCTTTTTTGCTGCTACTCATGCTGAACATTATGAGGTGGAAATTGAATAATTAAGCTTTAAACCAAACGCTTATTACTAGTAATTTTTATAGCATGGGAAGTTTTTATATCTAATATTTAATAAGGAAGGTACTGAAGAAAAAATTAATAATTTATTTTAATGAGGTGAGCTAAATGTCAACAGATTTTTTCCGAAGTTTAAAAAGCCACAGTGAAGCTAAATTAGTAATCCTAGAAAAATATATCGACCCTTGGATGAGGAAGATAGTATTAGGTGCTAAGAAAAATGGGAGAGATGATCGCTGTCTTCTTATAGATGGATTTGCTGGAGCAGGTGTTTATAAGGAAGAAGGTTTAGAAGTCAAGGGTTCCCCTTTAAGAATTATTGACAAAGCTATTGGATTTTGCGATCAGGCGAGATCTAAAGGCTGGGAAGACCCTGGAATATTAATTTACTTAAATGAATATGAGTTAGAAGTTAAAAATTCTTTGAATGATTCATTGAACAAATATTACGCCTTGAATATAACTAATGAAAAAGAGTTTTTCAGTGTACCAAACTACGAAAGTGTAAAAGTTTGTTTAAGCAACAATACATTTGACAACTTCCTCACTGACATTTTGGATAATATAGACGATCAACAATTGATACCCACTTTTTGTTTCATTGACCCTTTTGGTTTCAGCCAAACACCTATTGACACAATTGGCCGATTATTGAAAGATCACAGGTCAGAAGTATTAGTAAACTTTATGTACGAAGAAATTAATCGATTTCTAACTGTTGAAAATTTAAAAATACAAAATCATTTGCACAAACATTTTGGAGTAGAGAATATGACTGAATTACACGATATGATTACTGATAAAAAAAGTGACCTTCGGAAGTCAGTAATTATTGATTTTTACTCTAGACAACTAAATCAATATGCTGATTTTATTCTTAACTTCGAATTCAAAAAAGAAAGAAACATAACAAAAATGTTTTTGTTCTTTGCTTCAAGCCATTATCAAGGACTAAAACTTATGAAAGATCAAATGTGGAAGTTAGATAATACTGGTCAATACTTATTTAAACCAGCACATTCAACTGAGCAAATGCACTTTGAATTTATTGAAGAAATTGACCTTAAAGAACATCGTGAAAAACTCGGAAGACTAATTTTTGAAAACTTTAGATTCAGATCAAATATTACTGAAGATATGGTTGAACACTATATTGTAGAAGAAACATCATATCCAGCTGCTTTTTTAAAAAAGACTTTGAAGGACATGGAAGAAAAGGGAATGATAAGAGAAGTCAAGAAAATAGATGGAACTAAAAGGACTAGAGGGTTTAGTAAAGTTTTGATACACTTTTATTAGAATATATGTTCGCATTTATACTCTTATGTTATAGTTGCATCAGAGGTGATTAAAATGTCCAGCAACTCAAATATTGAATGGACTGAAGCAACTTGGAATCCTGTCACAGGATGTAATAAAGTTTCTCAAGGTTGTAAACATTGTTATGCAGCTACCATGGCAAAACGTTTACATGCAATGGGTAATAAACGTTACTTAAATGGATTTAATGTCACTTTGCATTATGACCTAATAGACAAACCACTTAAATGGAAAAAACCACGAAGAATATTTGTGAATTCTATGTCTGATCTTTTCCATGAATCTATTCCATTTGAATTTATTGAAAAATGTTTTAATACAATGGTTGAAGCAAATCAACACACTTTTCAAATTCTTACTAAGAGATCTAAAAGGTTAAAAGAACTTGCTCCTTATTTACCGTGGCCAGAAAATGTATGGATGGGTGTTAGTGTTGAAGATGAACAAGTCACGCATAGAATAGATGATTTAAGTCACGTTCCTGCAAACATAAGATTTTTATCGTGCGAACCATTAATTGGACCGTTAAATAATTTAAATTTAACTGAAATACATTGGGTAATCGTTGGAGGGGAATCTGGTCCAGGTGCAAGACCTATGAAAAAATCCTGGGCATTGGACATTAGGGACCAATGCATTAACCACAATGTTGCTTTCTTTTTTAAGCAATGGGGAGGCGTACAAAAACATAGGTACGGTAGAACTCTAGACGATCAATTATACGATGAGTTTCCCAAAAAAATATCTGTAATTTCAAAGTAACTCCTTTTCATGGGGTGATTAATTGCTACTTAGACAGAAAATATCAAAGACTATAGATAATTGGGAAGATCGAGCAAATCAAGTGCTAAAACTTTTTAAATACACTTTTCCTGATGAAATTGACATGGGAGCCATATGCTATAAATTCGGTATTAAGATTAAACCAATGCCATTTGGTGATCCTTCTCTATCCTACTCGCAAATTACAAGGGGAAGACGTGGGATCATCTATATAAAGAGTGGTATGGATCCTATAGAAAAAAAGATTGTTTTGGCTGAAGAGTTTGCCCATATATACTCTCATACTCAACATCAACTAGAAGTACCTGAAATCGATATTAATAAAATTGAATTCCAAGCTAAAAAGATGGCTGCTTACCTACTTATGCCATCCAAGCTTTTAGGTGAGGTTTATGTTACGGCTTGTCAATTAACCGATGCTGTTTTAGTTACAGAAATTGCAGATCACTTTTTAGTAACCGAGGAATTTGCCATGTATCGATTAGAACTTGCCTTTGGTCATCCCGTACATGGCATCAGCAAATTGCCCGATGGATCGTTGGCAACAATCCAGATGTTTGAGGAATAAGTACGCTTTTCTCACTATACATATAAAGGTGTGTTAAAATGATTACTAAACCAAGTATTAATGCAATTGTACTTTCAATGAACACTTTTGATTCGGGTAGAGATTTTATAATTACTAATCCAATAAGTGTTATTGACCTAGATATATTACCAAATAACTTTTCTTTCAAAATTAATTTCTCCTTAACAAACTTAACTTCAGAATTACTATATAATGTTTCTGTAATAATGAAAGATCCAAAGAATGTCCAAGTAATGACATCGCACATGGATGACATGAAAATTGGAGCAGATACAAACGAAAAATTAGATGTCTTTGCTACAATGGTAACTCTAGATGTTAATAATCATAAGTTTTCTATTGAAGGGAACTATACTATATCTATTAAAATTGCTTCATCTCCCAAAGACAAAGATCACAATGAAGAATATGATGAAATATCTATTGTTGTTCCAGTTTTTGATCGGAGTAAGCGTCCATGAAGTCAAAGCCGAACGGAAGAGTTGAAAGAAGGCATCTTGAAGTAGTTCCAAGTGGTACAATAGAAGTTACACCAACTCTAACAACAGAAGAGGCACTAGAAGATATTGATAAAATATTAAAAAGTTCTACATTTAGATCTTCTAGACATTATAATGCACCAAACTCTGAAAGCGAGGTGGCAGCTACCATGTCAGACAACAATAAATATGATCTGTTTATGCAAGATATTAAGACCACCATAAGTGAGAGTGAACAAAGAAGCGAACGCAGAGAAAATAAATTAGAAGAACGACTTATCAGAGATATAGATTCCTATAAAAAGGAAGCAGCCGACCGTGAAGAACGTTTTATGTCTGCTTTAGATGAAATAAAAACTGATATTAAAGCTTCTCAACAGGAAATAAGTGACTTAACGAAAAGTAGCAATCGACATAACTGGGCTACTACTATAACAATTGGAGCATTAGCGCTGGCTACATGTGCTACAGTTATAGTAGCGATCTTAACCCAATAATTAGAAAACAAAAGGACATAGCTTATAGGCTTGTCCTTTTGTCAATTTATTACGCATCACTACTGTTATAGGGATCTCATTCTCAATACAACGTGCTGCGTATGTCGCAAGCTTCGTCCCTTTGTTCGGGGAATAGCTTTCAATTCCTTTTATCAGTCCGATCGTTCCAATGGAGATTAAGTCTTCTGTGTCTTCTTTTGTGCTTTCGAATTTCTTAACAATGTGCGCTACGAGTCGTAAATTATGTTCAATTAACTTGTTACGGGCTTCTTCATCCCCTTCTTTCATCTTCTCAAGACATTCTTTCTCTTCTTCTTTAGAAAGCGGCTGCGGGAACGCGTGATTTTTCACGTACGATACGAACATCATCAATTGCTTAATAAGCAATGCAGCGCCTGCAAGAATTCCAGACATAGTAATCCCTCCCCAAGTCACCTCAACTCATCCTATGCGACACACAGCTTGGGTGGTGACACATTTGGGGAAGATGTTTTTACGACTTCATAAATACCTCGATAAACGTAAAATTGTGTGAACTTAAACACTCATGTACAGAGATGTATATGATATTCAGCCAAGCGATTGCATTACACGCACACATAAAAGCTCTTCTTCTCAAAAAGCCCCGTTCACCTGATTGATCGGGGCCTCTCTGTTTCTCTCTGTTTTTACTAGCATTCGTAATGATAAAGCGCTAGTCTCCTAGGTGAACTGCCCACTTCGGTCGTTTGAATAACGGAAAATGTTGTTAGATCAATTGTGGAAACAGTGTTTTCATTGGAGTTGGCAACATAGGCAATGTTTCGTTCGTCATCCACAACGACCGCTCTAGAATAATTACTCACTTGAATTCGATTCGTGACCGTGTTTGTAAGCCCATCAATTTCGACAAACTCACCATTCGTTAAAGTCACATACACTTTATTCGTAACCGGATTAATATCAATTCCAAACGGGCTTCCTTGTACGGTGATCGTTGTAATAAGTGTATTCGTAACTGTGTCTATGACGGCAACACTGTTATTTCCTCGTAACGATACATAGGCGCGTCTCGTCGTTGAATTTAAAGCAATTTCTACTGGGTTAATCCCAGCTGCCCCGACAATGATTTGAGCAATTTCTGTACTTCCATTTATCACAGACACATAGTTCGAACGAGTAGCTGGCGCATAAATTAGACCCGTGTTGTTATCAATCGCTAAATAGACAGGAACTGGTACATTAACTCGCCCAACTTCCTCAAACGTCGTTCCATCATAAATGACAATTTCATTACTTCCTTGAGACACAACATAATAAAGATTTAAACTCGAATTAAATAGCACCTCACTAAGTGTTGTTACATTGACCTGAATTTGATCCGTAATTGTATCTGTGTCAGGATCAATAATGACGAGTTCATTGATATATACTAAAGAGACGAAAATTCGGTTTGTATTGGAATCATAACTAATATATAGAGGACTCCCATTCAAGTCGATTGTAGTAATCACTTGACCCGTAACTGTATCCATAACACTGACTGAGTTACCTAACTGATTCGCCACATACACCTTCCCACAAATAGACGGTACAGGCGGTTCTGGTGTTGGTGTTGGCCACGGTTGTGGCGTTAACCCCGGACCGTTGATTAAGTTATTATTAATTTCAATTCTTTTGCAATGGTTATAGGACATGTTTTCACCTCCTGGTACATGCGTTCTTCTTAGCGTATGCACGTTTTCTTCCTAGAGGTGGTCAGTTTCCTTACGACATGTCACCATTTTACTTATTCTTCTTCAATTTGAATTTCCTTACGTCTCGTTACTTCAACAATCTCCATGATTTCTCTGTACATTTCTTGCTCTAATTTCTGATAAAATAGCGTCTCCACGTCCTTAACGTCCGTTGATTCTGTCACGATGTTTAGCTTTCTAAATTTTAGATCCAAGCCGATCCATATCACGACCCAAAATTGAACGGTGGTAAACATTGCGATCACTCCTAAAATAGACCGCCCCTCCAACTTGCACCATCTCTTTTAATGGGTATTCTGTCATTTATTTACATATCCTCTTTACAATATCATTAAGTCCTTACGAAGTTGTATGCGTTAGAATTCATTCACAAGAATTTCGACGACTTTCAATTTCACGCGATCATCGAGTTCACGGAATCCCGGTAACGCACTCACCGTCGCAACGACTTGCAATGTTTCAACTTCAATTTTGTTTTCTCGGTAATTATGGATCAGGAAATTCTTCAAATCTTGATGTACGTTCAACTTGCGGATCCATTGATCGGACGGTTTACCTTTTACTTTGTTCGTTAAATACAACGTCTTTAACTGGGCATCCTTCTCTTCTTGAGCCGCATCTAACCAACTAACAATCAGCTGAATCATCGTGTTCTTCGTTAACGACTTAGAGTTAAGACCAAGCAATAACTGACGTAACAATCGATTTCCTGCACTTGTAATTGGATAGATTAAGCATTGGACGCTCGTTATTCCGAGCAGCTGCAATGCTTCGTAACGGCGATGACCATCTACGAGGATATAATCATGTTCACCTGCTTTTTCAACGATTAATGGTGTTACAATCCCTGTTAGCTGAATGCTTTCAACTAGCGTCTCTATATCCACCTGTGAACGCATCTGATGTTCTAATGAAATATCGTGTAATAAAACTTCATTACAATATGAATTCATCCTCTGCCTCCTCGACCTACCGTGTATAAACTTATGCAATCACGACTGGAGGATATTCGAGCACGAACAAATCGATGTGAAGAGTTTTTCGTATAATTGAACGAAAATTTTATTTCGACTTTCTAAATAACCGTTGTCATGAGGCATCTCTTCTTTTAAAATGAGAACTAGTGTGAATTGACTTTATTTTTGAAGGGGACATGATAAATGGAAAAGCGAGCACTTACGATTCATGATTTGTCAGAATTAAAACGTATTTCTGACGTTCAAATTCATCCAGATGGCAATCAATACATATATGTACAAACCTCTGTTAACGAACAAGAGTCTTACAATAGTCATTTATACGTTGGACAATTGCAAGAACAAACGATTAGCCATGCGTGGACATTTGGTGATGTAAAAGATCATAGCCCCCGCTATTCACCAGATGGAAAATCTGTCGTCTTCCTATCAAACCGTAGTGGTACGTCCCAGCTATGGATGATGCCGACAACAGGTGGAGAGCCTCAACAATTAACCTTTTTACGTCACGGTGCTGGTGCACCAATTTGGTCTCCAGACGGTCAACAGCTTTTATTTAGTGCACCTGTCGCTGCAGGCACAATTGTCTATAACGAAGGCGAACGCACACGAGAAGAGAAAAAAGAAGCACAGGAAAAGAAGGCGAAAGAACCTCTTCGCGTAACAAGACTAAAATACAAATCCGATGCAAAAGGATTTCATGATGATACGGTTCTGCAATTGTTTTTATACACCGTTGATACGAGAGAAACTACGCAACTAACGAAAGAGGATTTCGATCGCAATGCAAGTAGCTGGCACCCAAACGGCAACGTCATTAGCTACACAGCCAATCGTTATAGCGATCATGAGCTCGTCAGTGACGTCTATCAGCTTGATTTAGAAACCCATAAGAGCGAACAAGTGACAGATGGAAAAGGGACATACGGCCTCCCTGCTTGGTCACAAGACGGGCAATCGTTTGCTTACGTTGGCAATACAAAAACGCATGCAGGTGCGACTCAAAACGAATTATATGTCGTTAAAGACGGCAATACCGTAAATCTGACAAAAGACTATGACATGCAGTTTCCAGATAGTATGATTTCTGATTTTAATAGCGGCAGCAGTAGTCCAGGCTTTCTATGGAAAACAAACGACACACTGTACATTACAGCGAGTAGCAACGGTCGAACTGGGCTCTATACGATCGACTTAAATCAATCATTGCAACCCATATTTTTAGAAGATGCACACGTCTTTGATTTTCATTACAATCACGTACAAGACGAAGTCATTGCAGGTATTAGTTTCCCAACAGAACCAGGTGATTATTACCTTCTCAGTGAAGAAACACCGCAGCGATTAACTGGGATTAATCAGTCATTACTAGAAGATGTACAGCTTATAGAACCAACGACACTCTCCTTTACTGCCCATGATGGAACAACCATTGAAGGCTGGCTTTTAAAGCCATACGATTTCAAAGAAGGTGAAAAATACCCACTCATTACAGAAATCCACGGTGGCCCGCATGCGATGTACGGATATGCCTTTTTTCATGAGTTACAAGCGCTTGCAGGAAAAGGATACGGTGTATTGTATACGAACCCTCGAGGAAGTTATGGCTATGGTCAAACCTTTGTTGATCTTGTACGAGGAGATTACGGTGGCGATGACTACCGAGACATTATGTCTGCTGTCGATCAAACGATTGAATCCGTTGAGTGGATTGATGTCGACCGCCTCGGCGTTACAGGAGGAAGCTATGGTGGCTTTATGACGAACTGGATTGTCACGAAGACGAACCGCTTTAAAGCAGCTGTTACTCAGCGCTCAATCTCTAACTGGCTTAGCTTCTACGGTGTGAGTGATATCGGATTTTACTTTACAGAGTGGGAAATTGGTGCTCACTTACATGAAGATCCAGAAAAACTGTGGAATCATTCACCGTTAAAGTATGCTAAAGACGTGGAAACACCGCTTCTGATCTTACACGGAGAACTTGATTACCGCTGTCCTATTGAACAAGCCGAGCAATGGTTTATTACCCTTAAACATCTCGGCAAGGAAACGGAATTTGTTCGCTTCCCTAACGCCAATCACGAATTAAGTCGTAGTGGTCCTCCTACGTTACGTAAAAAAAGACTTGAAGAAATCATCATGTGGTTTGAAAAATACGTAAAAAACGCATAACATAGAAGTACGGTGCGCATGCATGTTGCATGACGCACCGTCTTTATTTGCACGACTTTCTTGCAGAACTATTCCGATGAAAGGGCTGACATTAGTGGACGAATTGATCAATTACAATGCACTTCGAAAGCGCCTACCCGGTGTTATTGGAGAAGACACCGCACGTAAGTTTGCGGTTGCCTTGCCGATTATGCACGTGAATGGTGAGCCTAATCTTCTCTTCCAAGTTCGTAGCCAAAAAATGCGCCAACAACCTGGAGACATCTGTTTTCCTGGAGGAAAGATGGAGCTGTCAGATTTAACGTCACGTGAAGCGGCCGTGCGTGAGCTAAGTGAAGAAACAGGTATCCCAAGAGCGAAAGCCGCACATATCGGCGAATTAGACCGATGGTTAACCGCATACGGAATTGTCGTCTATCCCCACGTCTTTATGATTGATGATGTCACATTAGCCCCTAACGAAGAGGTGGCAGAATTGTTCACCGTTCCAATTGCAAGCCTTCGAAATCAACATCCAGATCAAATCATCATTCCAATTACACCAGATCCACCGGACGACTTCCCTTACGAAAAAATCGCCGGTGGACGAGACTATCAATTTCGTAAATCATCTATCCCGGAACTTTTTTATGAATATGAAGGTCGACATATTTGGGGATTAACCGCTCGAATTCTTCAACACTTCTTGAAAATAACGTAAGACCTAACCCACGTAAATGGATTAGGTCTTAATGTATGAGAATCTATCTTTATTGCTGATTTTCTTTATCTAATTGGCTTTGAAAACGATGACTCACGACCATACAAAGTATTGCTCCTATGAGTGCAGTCATCCATAAGGTTATACCTGGCAACGTTCGCATTTGCTCTGACGGTTCAGGCAACAAAAACCCAACCGATAAAAACAATGCAAGCATCAGAAAAATCATCGCAAAGCGTTGATAGTCTTTAATTCGAACTGTTTTACGATCTGTCTGTTTCATCGGTTAGCCCTCCTTGCATGTCACTATCATTCTAGCATGCAAAGAGTCGCGTTTTAGCAGGTAATTATTGCAAATCTTGAATGATCGTTTGTACAAGGTCTGCAGAAATTTTGGCAGTCGTATCTAAGAACGATTCATACGAGTGAATTGCCTCGTCCCCTGCGATGTCACTTAAAGCGCGGATAATGAGGAACGGACACCCGAAACGATGCGCCACTTGTGCAATCGCCCCTGCTTCCATCTCCGTACATAATGCATCAGGAAACGCTTCTTTGATCATCGCAATTCGCTCTTCATCATTCATAAACGAATCTCCAGATAAGACGAGGCCGGATTTCACGTCAATTCGGTTTTTCTTTGCAGCAGCAAGAACCGCTTCGTGCGTCTTCTCATCTGCCTTATAAGCAGCTGGCATGGCTGGCACTTGGCCGAACTCGTAACCAAAGACAGTTGCATCAACGTCATTGTAACGAACTTCTGTCGAAATCACTAAATCACCAACACTCATCGTGCGATCCAAACCACCAGCAACCCCACTGTTCACGACAACATCAGGCTTATACAACTCAATCATCAGTGTCGTACCGATGGCAGCGTTTACCTTTCCGATTCCTGATTGCATAAGAATAACTTCTTTGCCGTATAAATTACCCTCATAAAAATAACAACCAGCAATTTCTTGTTCCTTACGATTCTCTAAATTCGCGGCGATTGTACGAACTTCTTCTTCCATAGCTCCAATAATACCGATTTTCACACTTTCCATCCTCTCTTAGTAAGAACATGTATGTATACCTTAAAATTGCCTGGAATTGTATGAGCAATTCCAGGCATCTCTATTATCCGATTGAAACGTTCAATGGCATCCAACCTTCACCTTCAACCCATTCCATTTCAATCTCATATTGAACCCCTTCATAGAAAATACGACCGAGAGCTTGACCAACGCCACCATTATTCTCAATTCGATCGAGGTAATCCCAATCTGATTCAGGAATTCCTGTAGCATACTCAATGGCACGCATCATTTCATAACGGTTTTGTGTACCCTCAGTAAACGTAAAATCAAGCGATTCTTGTTCTGTGCCTACTGGCTCAAAGTTGCCGTCTTCAGGAGGTCCAAGCGGTGCATCGTTGTCACCATCATTGCCTTCACCGTCTTCACTAACCTCATCTTCTTCGATCGGCTCTGTTAACTCTTCTTCAGAAAGTTCCTCTTCAGAGTCACTCTCTTCTATTGCATCGTCGTTCTCATCAACCTCATCGTCGGTTTCAATCTGTTCAGGTGCTGGTTCTTCTTCGTCTGCGACTTCGTCGCTACTAGAAAAGAGCAAATGATACATGAAAAAGCCAATAAGGACAACAACTACACCGATCGATACGTTCATAATCCGGTTCATCGTACGTTTCTTTCTTAAATCGTTTCGACTACTACGGTACTCGTTTTGTTCATCCATTGAGCAATCACCTTCATTACAATGTTTCGTTGATTAAGAAAAGCAATTCATGTTCTCTTCTACTATAAAGGATTTGTCAATCAGATGATAGAGCCATTTGTCGGAATTTGAACTATTGGATGTTAATAATCTCAACTTCCATGTCGCCACCAGGCGTCGATACGTTCGCTACATCTCCAACACGCTTACCGAGAAGGCTTTGTGCCATCGGTGAATCGTTCGAAATCTTTCCTTCTAAAGGATCTGATTCTGCGCTCCCTACAATCGTATACACTTCTTCATCACCATCAGGAAGTTCTTTAAACGTTACAGACTTTCCTAGACTTACCTCATCGTTGTTGCCATCATCTTCAATGATGACAGAGTTGCGAATCATGTTCTCAATTTGGTTAATTCTACCTTCGATAAAGGCTTGGTCTTCTTTGGCTGTATCATACTCGGAGTTCTCCGATAAATCGCCAAAATCACGAGCCAATTTAATACGTTCGACAACTTCTTGGCGTCTCGTCGTCTTAAGGTGCTCAAGTTCTTCTTCTAACTTTTGTAAACCTTCTTCTGTCATATAATACTTCTTATCCTCTGCCATGCCTTTCACTCCTCTAAATCTTTAAGAAGAACGTGACTCTTCTCTTATTTTATATGAATTTCATCATACGCATTCTATTACGAAAATACAATTGCTTTGCAATAATTTACCATTAATCAGCAATAAAAATACATACTTACTGTTTAATTGCGACTGCCATCCCATCACCGATCGGGTGAATGGTCGTCATAAACTGTGGGTGCTTGAGTAACCATTCGTTAAACGACGCCATTTTTTTGGCGAGTGGTTGTAGTCGTTTCGGAGCCTCTGACGGTTCATACGTCCACCCTTTAAACAAGACGTTGTCGACAACCATCAGACCACCTCGTTTTAAATACGGTGAGAACGTTTCTACAAAGCGTATGTTATGACCTTTTGATGCATCCACAAACAAAAAATCATAGGAGCCTTGTAATTCTTCAATCCGCTCAAAGGCATCTCCTTCAATAAGTTGAATCTGATCTTTTGTAACGCTTTTTTGAAGAAATGTACGTGCATCTTGTATGCGGGTTTCATCTCGCTCAAACGTCGTTACTGTACCGTTAGCAGCCGCATGTGCCATCGTAATTGCTGAATAACCAATTGCAGATCCTAATTCTAGAATCCGTGTAACACCCTGTAATGCGATAAGCTGTTGTAAAAAACGAGCACTTTCTAAATCAATAATGGGAACATGGTGTTCAAAAGCATGATGTTCCATTTCTTGTAGAAGTTCATCCTCGTTTAAACGGGGATGAACTTCGTGTAAATACGATTGTAACCGATCCATCGTCATTCGTCGTCTTCCTCATCATCAGCTTGACCTTCAATCCATTCATCACGGTATTGTTGGTGTACTTCATTATGCTCTTCATACGTTTCTGAGTAAATTACTTCTCCACCAAAACGTGCATAGAAGAACAAATACTCACTGTCAGTAGGCTCAAATACCGCTCGAATTGAGTCCTCACCAGGACTGGCAATCGGTCCTGGAGGCAAACCACTAAAACGATACGTATTGTAAGGATTGTCTGTCTCTAGATCGTCGTAACTCGTCATGTAACGATGTTCCCCAATCGCATAAGCAACGGTTGGGTCGACTTCTAGACGCATACCCTCTTCTAAGCGATTATGAAGAACTCCTGAAATCAACCTCCGGTCTTCAGCAGTTGCCGCTTCTCTTTCAATAATTGAAGCCAGTGTCAAAACTTCATGAACACTTAATTCAGCAGCTGGACCTTCAATTCCTTCTTCCTCGCTATAGTCTTGTACAATTGTTTCATAAATTTGAGCCATCCGAGCGACCATCGCTTCAATGAACTCTTCGACCGGTGTATCTTCACTTAGAAAGTCATACGATGCAGGAAACAAATAGCCTTCCAACGCATAACGCACATCATCGTCTTGCACTTCTTCAGTTAATAACGGATATTCTTCCAGTAACTGTTCGCTAAAGTCTTCATCCATTAATACGTCTAAAACTTCTTCTTCATCGTAATCCGTTTCGGCAGCAATGCGTTCACCGATCTGCTCTAATTGCAGACCTTCTGGAATTACAAACGTAAACGCGTACTCTTCCATATATACCCCGTCTTGAAGTGACGTCATAATCTCTTCAAGATCCATGGCACGGTTTAACTCATAATTCCCTGCTTGAAATCCAGAATAGTTCTGGTAGCGAGCGTAATATCTAAAAAAAGTTGCGTTCGTAATTAAGCCTTCTTCTTCAAGAATCTGGCCAATCCCCATTGTTGATGATCCGATCGGAATCTCAACTTCTACCGTCGACTCGTCCTCTTCATCCATCGCTGAGACGGCTGATTGCAAATAAACATATCCCGATAAAATTACGACTGCTACGAGTAAAACAATAGAAATTAATGCAATAACTACGATTTTACGTACTTTACGCGCAGTCTCCACCTGCCTTGACACCGCATCTACTGGTTCCTTCGATTCTTCTGTCAAGAGGGTCCCCTCCCCCACCTAAGCTTCTATAGTTCTACTGCAATACGAACAGAAATCCCGGTCCCAGAAAAATTCCTGGGCCGGGACGATCCGTTCATTATTCCTTGTCTTCGGCTTCACCATCAACAAGCAACGTTTCATCGTCTTCTAGAAGTGTGTTGATCATTTCTTCGACCATTTCCCACTCTTCATCAGACTCGATTTGGTGCAACGTATATCCTTCCGGATCCTCAGCACTTTCTTCGTATTCAAATGCGAAAATCTCAACTTCTTCATCTTCTTCCTGATCGTCTTCAACGACAGGCGTTACGACAACGTATTGCTTTTCGCTATCATCGACTTCAAACGTGAACATAACTTCAAATACATGCTCCCCTTCGCCATCCGGGTCTGGTAATACGATACGCTCATTTTCTTCTAACATAATAATTACTCCTTTTATCCTTTAAAGGCTTGTTTTGTGTGCAGTATTGTCTAAAAATCCTTGAAGTATAAGGACAGCCGCTATTTTATCTACGACTTTTTTCCGTTTAGAACGACTAACATCTGCTTCTAAGAGAGTACGTTGTGCAGACATCGTTGTCAAACGTTCGTCCCATAACTTCACTGTAACATCGAGTCGCTCTTCTAGAGCTTCTTTGTACCTTATTGATTTTTCGGCACGAGGACCAATCGTACCATCCATGTTCTTCGGATAACCGACCACAACCGTTGTCACTTCGTTATCATGAATGAGTTGCTCCATCTCATCTAATGAAGAGTTTATGGACCGAACTTGAATCGTGTCGAGTCCTTGTGCCGTTAGTCCGAGTAAATCACTAACGGCAACACCAATTCGTTTATCTCCAATATCAAAAGCCATTGTTCTCATTCGTATTAATCGGTACCTTTCAAATAATGTCTCACAAGCTCCTCAATAAGCTCATCTCGTTCGAGGCGACGAATTAATGAGCGGGCATCATTATGCCTAGGAATATACGCTGGATCACCCGATAGTAAATATCCGACAATTTGGTTGATTGGGTTGTATCCTTTTTCTTCCAACGCATTATAAACGTTAAATAATATTTCTTGTACGTTTACTTCCGCCTGTTCATCTTGGACATTAAACTTGACTGTATTATCCTTCGAGCTCATAGAAGGCCACCTCGTTTCTCGATTTTCCAACATAACTTGACCCTATTGTACATGATTTACAAGATTTATGAAATGGAACGCACGATACTAGGTACAGCTTCAATCGCTGATTGTAGTTTTTCAGGGTTTTTTCCACCTGCTTGTGCCATATCTGGTCGGCCACCGCCACCACCGCCACAAAGTTTCGCTGTCTCTTTAACGATCTCCCCAGCTTTGTAACCTGCTTGAATAAGGTCTTTACTTACGGTTGTGACTAAGTTAACTTTCCCATTTTTGCTCGTACCTAAAACGACAATTCCAGAATCTAGTTTTTGTTTCAATTCATCTGCAATTGAACGAAGCGCATCCATATCACGATCTTCAACAATTGCAGCCACGACTGGAACACCGTCTACATCTTGCTTGTCATCTAGAATCTTTAATGCATCCATGTTGCCAAGTTTATCGGTTAACGATTCGATCTCACGATCTTTCGCTTTTAACTCATCGTTTAATTGAACGATTCTTCTTGGCACATCTTTTGTTGTTTTTACTTTTAATGCTTCTTTTGCTTCGTCTAACAACGAAAGTTGCTCGTTCATATAGACGTAAGCGCCCGTACCTGTTACCGCTTCTATTCTTCGAACACCAGCACCGATTCCCGTTTCAGTAACGATCTTTAACAATCCAATTTCTGAAGAGTTTTGAACGTGGCAACCTCCACAAAGCTCAATACTATAATCGCCAATGTGAACAACACGAACGACACTACCATATTTCTCACCAAACAGAGCCATTGCACCTTTTTCTTTTGCGTCTTCGATGCTCGTTTGCTCAGTTACAACAGCGATATTGTCCGCAATCTTGTTGTTAACAATTTGCTCAATCTCTGATAACTCCTCAGCTGTAACAGACCCGAAGTGTGAGAAGTCAAATCGCAAACGGTCAGGACCAACGTAAGATCCTGCTTGGTTGACATGTTCGCCTAGTACGTCCTTTAACGCCTGATGCAACAAGTGTGTCGCACTGTGGTTTTTCTCTGTTTTTGCACGTGCCTTATCGTTAATCGATGCCGTGACTGTTTGATCAAGTTGCAACGTTCCGCTCGTTACCGTCACCTCGTGCATCGGTTGTCCATTTGGAGCACGCAATACATTTTCGACAGTCGCTTCAAAGTTGTCACCAGAAATAATCCCAGTATCAGCAACTTGTCCACCACTCTCAGCATAAAACGGTGTTTGGTCGAATAAGACGATTGCACTTTCTCCAGTCTCAATGACTTCTTTTGATTCTTCCCCTTGGACAATCGCAATGACATTGGTTGCAACTTTTGTTTTGTCATAACCGACAAACGTACTCGTTTTTGTAAGCGTTCGTAGCGTTTCATTTTGACTTTGCATTGAACCGTCTTCTTTACGAGCAGCACGTGCACGCGCACGCTGGGCTTTCATTTCTTCATTAAACCCATCCATGTCAATTAAAAAGCCTGCTTCTTCAACGTACTCTTCGGTTAAATCGACCGGGAAACCGTACGTATCATAAAGTTTAAATACATCTCGTCCATCGATTTGGTTAGCACCTTTAGCCTTCGCCGTTTCAATAACATCGTTTAAAAGCGCAAGACCTTCTGCTAACGTTTCATGAAAACGCTCTTCTTCATTCTTAATGACTTTTTGAATGAAAGCTTCATTTTCTTTCACATCAGGATAGTAAGACTTCATAATGTCACCGATGATTGGGACTAGACGGTACATGAATGGCTCATCGATACCTATCGCTTGAGCATAACGAACAGCGCGGCGTAATAGCCTACGAAGAACATAGCCTCTTCCTTCATTTGAAGGAAGTGCTCGATCGCCAATGGCAAACGAAACCGTACGGGCATGGTCAGCGATCACTTTAAATGCTGTGTCGTCCAACTCATCATTCCCATAATTCTTCCCAGATATTTTCTCAGTTTCTTTAATAATTGGCATAAACAAATCGGTTTCAAAGTTTGTTTTCGTATCTTGAATAACCGAAACCATTCGCTCTAGACCCATTCCCGTATCAATATTCTGGTTCGGAAGTGGTGTGTACGTGTCATCAGGGTTGTGATTAAACTGAGAAAATACGAGGTTCCAAATTTCTAGGTAACGTTCATTTTCCCCACCCGGATAAAGCTCTGGGTCACTTTCGTCATCTCCATAAGCAGGTCCACGATCATAAAAAATTTCAGAGTTCGGACCACTTGGTCCTTCACCAATGTCCCAGAAGTTCTCTTCTAAGCGAATGATTCTCTCTTCAGGGAGTTTAATATTTATTTTCCAATAATCATAAGCTTCCATGTCCTCAGGATGGACCGTAACACTAAGCTTTTCAGGATCAAAACCAATCCACTTCTCACTCGTTAGAAATTCCCAAGCCCACTCAATCGCTTCTTCCTTAAAGTACTCTCCAATTGAAAAATTCCCGAGCATTTCAAAAAACGTGTGATGTCTTGCCGTCTTTCCGACATTTTCAATGTCATTCGTACGAATTGATTTTTGTGCATTTACAATCCGAGGGTTCTCAGGGACCACACGTCCATCGAAATATTTCTTAAGTGTTGCTACACCACTATTTATCCATAAAAGCGATGGATCTTCGTGAGGAACGAGTGATGCACTCGGTTCAACGTCGTGTCCTTTTTCCTTAAAAAAGTCAATAAACATTTGGCGTACTTCAGCAGATGTTAAAGATTTCATTGATATGACCTCCAATCGTTTTGTAAACACAGAAAAGCCCCGTCCCAAAAAGGGACGAAGCATTTATTCGCGGTACCACCCTTGTTAAGCACACCGGATCGTGTGCCTCACTCTGCTGCATTAACGCTGCAAACGGCAAGGTTTACTTGCACTCAGGAGTAGCCTTCAATGAGGGGCATGCACTCTCTTTCAGCCTAAGGAGAATGTCTCTATCGTTCAATGCCACATCATTTACTCGTTCCTTCATCGTGTTCTTTCATATCTTTTCTTATAATACAACGACTAATAGGGTTCATGTCAAGTTTTGCCGATCGCTTGACTTCTATTCTTCAGTCCGTCCTCTCTTCACGGAATGAAACGATAAAAGATTGCCAAATTTTTTACTTCACACTTCTTTAATGCAAAATTTTTTGCTACACTACGTTTACACTAGACGAAGTGCAGGTGACAACGATGGATGAGCAACTACACACACTGTATGAACAAGTTTTTGAAAAGATCGACATCGGCGTTCGTATCATTAACCGCGACGAAGAACCGGTCATTTATAACCGTAAAATGAGAAACATTGAAGAAATGACGACTGCTGACTTTGCTGGTCGTTCGTTGCTTGATGTGTTTCAATTTAAATCCGAACAAGAAAGCCGATTACTACGTGCCTTACATCATGGTGAATCGACAAAAAACCAAAAACAGACGTATTTCAATTCACGAGGTCTTGAAATTACAACGATGAACCACGTGTATCCAATCTATCATAATGAGCACATTATCGGTGCAGTTGAACTTGCTAATGACATTACGAGAATGGAAAAAATGCTTCGTGATAAACGGACGAATGAACATGCCTCTCACTATCAATTTGCCGATATGATTGGCTCTTCTCAATCGTTTCAAGCAGTAATTGAACAAGCAAAACGGGCATCACGTACGTCTTCAACTGTATTGCTGATCGGTGAAACAGGCACAGGTAAAGAACTGTTCGCACAAAGCATTCATAGTGCAAGTCGTCGCAGTCACGAACCGTTTGTCACACAAAACTGCGCTGCCCTCCCTGAAAGCCTTATTGAAGGGATTCTATTTGGCACATCAAAAGGTGCATTTACTGGGGCTCTTGACCGTCCAGGACTTTTTGAACAAGCAGATGGAGGAACATTGTTACTCGATGAAATTAATTCATTACCCGTTCATTTGCAACCGAAATTGCTCCGTGTAATTCAAGAACAGAAAGTTACACGCATTGGCGAAAGCAAAGAACGTACCATCGATGTGAGACTGCTCGCTACGATGAACGAAGATCCCATTGATGCGGTATCCGACGGTCGGTTACGCAAAGATTTATTTTACCGCCTAAGCGTCGTTAGCTTGTTTATCCCATCCCTGAAAGAACGTAAGGATGACATTATTCCTTTATCTACTTTCTTTCTAAAGAAATACCGTGAACGATTCAATGTTTCCATGCACACACTCTCACGCGAAGTTATGGAATCGTTACGTGACTATCATTGGCCAGGGAATGTCCGTGAGTTAGAACACATCATTGAAGGGGCACTGAATGTCGTCAATGGCGAAGAAACGATGACCCTCCATCACTTGCCTCACCATTTGTCACATCATACTCAACCTGTTAATGCGTTGCATCACTCACCATTACAAGAAACGGAGACGTTACCCGAACGTTTACTGAAAGTTGAACAACAACTAATTGCCGAAGCCATGGACATAGAACAACACAACATATCACGTGCAGCGAAACGACTAGGCTTAAGCCGCCAAAATTTGCAGTATAAACTCTCAAAATTCCAAGTACGTTAGGTAAAAGCAAAAATATTTGCAGTTCAACGCAAATATTTTTGCTTTTTTGAGTTCTTCACATTCGTAAAAGCCTTATTTTTCGCGAATTTAAAATTGGCATCGTTTTTGCAATTAACTAGCAGTGAGTCTATAAACTTTAAGGAGTGATCTCATGGTCGTCCCATACACACACGAACCATTTACAGATTTTACAGTTAAAGAAAACAAACAAGCTATTGAAGAAGCAATTCAGTATGTGAAAGGACAACTCGGCAAAGATTACCCTCTCATCATCGGTGGCGAACGTATTGCAACCGAAGACAAAATTACATCGTACAACCCAGCAAACCATTCAGAAATCATTGGTACCGTTTCAAAAGCGAATCAAGACCTAGCAGAACAAGCAATGGAAAAAGCGCAAGAAGCGTTCAAAACATGGAGCCGCTGGACACCTGAAGCACGCGCAAACGTTCTCTTCCGTGCTGCTGCAATCTCTCGCCGTCGTAAGCATGAGTTTTCTGCTTGGATGGTGTATGAAATTGGGAAGCCTTGGAAAGAAGCAGATGCAGATTCTGCTGAAGCGATTGATTTCTTAGAATTTTACGCACGCCAAATGCTCGAATACAAAGACGGAGCGGAAATTAACAGCCGTCCAATCGAGCACAATGCATTCACTTATTTACCACTTGGTGTTGGTGTAACTGTATCTCCTTGGAACTTACCATTTGCCATTATGGCGGGTACTACAGTTGGTCCGATGGTTGCAGGAAACACGATCCTTCTAAAGCCTGCAAGCTTAACACCGGTTATTACGTATAAATTTATGGAAGTACTTGAAGAAGCGGGCATGCCTAAAGGCGTCGTCAACTTTATCCCAGGAAGCGGCAGTGACATTGGTGATTACCTCGTTGAGCATCCAAAAACACGCTTTATTAACTTCACTGGTTCAAAAGAAGTCGGTACGAGCATTTACGAGAAAGCTGCGAAGATTCAACCTGGGCAGAACTTCTTAAAGAAAACAGCCATTGAAATGGGTGGAAAAGACACGATCATCGTCGATCGCGAAGGGAACCTCGACATTGCAACAGACGCAATCGTGCAATCTGCTTTCGGTTTTAGCGGTCAAAAATGTTCTGCGTGTTCACGCGTCGTTGCTCACGCTGATGTGTACGAAGAACTCATTGAGCGTGTGAAAGCGAAAACAGAAGAATTAACGATTGATGCACCACAACACGCGAGCACGTACATGGGACCCGTATGCGAGGAGTCTGCATTTGATAAAATTCTTGAGTACATCGAAATCGGTAAATCAGAAGCGACACTCGTAACAGGTGGTACAGGCGACAAATCAGAAGGTTACTTCGTAAAACCGACGATCTTCAAAGATGCTGACCCGAATGCCCGCATCATGCAAGAGGAAATCTTCGGACCAGTCGTTGCTTTCTCGAAAGCAAACGACATCGATGAGCTCATCGACATTGCGAACAACACTGATTACGGCTTAACAGGAGCCATTATCTCTGACAACCGTGATCATTTAGAGAAAGCTCGCCATGAATTCCACGTTGGTAACCTCTACTTCAATCGTGGGTGTACAGCTGCGATCGTCGGATATCAACCGTTTGGTGGATTTAAAATGTCAGGAACAGACACGAAAGCTGGTGGACCTGGCTACATCCTACATTTCATGGAGCCAAAAACGGTTTGTGATCAATTCTAATTAGGATCTGTTGACCCCTCTTAAATGAAGGGTCAACTTCCTTTTCAAAAGGGGTATGGCAATGCATAAATTAAACCGAGATTTCTTTTTATATTTGTCGAAAAATAAACTCTTAAACAAAAACGCGAAGCGATGGGGCCTTAAATTAGGTGCTTCAAAAGTTGTCGCTGGTTTAACCATTGAAGATTCATTACAACCATTGCAGGAATTAAACGAAAGTGGGCGAATGATCACACTTGATCATTTAGGTGAGTTTGTTTATGAAGAAGAGGAAGCAATCGAAGCCTTCCAATCAAGTATGGAAGCGTTAGATTTTATCAAAGAAAACGACATTGATTGCTATCTTTCTGTAAAGTTAACAAAACTCGGTTTAGACGTAGACGAAGGTTTATGTATGAAACACATTCGTGCCTTGCTTGAACGTGCCAAACAATACGACACGATGATCAATATTGATATGGAAGATTACGCTCATTACGATCAAACCCTTGATTTACTTGATGAATTGCGTAAAGACTATGACAACATCGGTATCGTTTTACAAGCCTACATTCACTCTGGTGTGGAAGACACAAACCGCCTTAAAGGAATGAAAATTCGCTTCGTCAAAGGGGCTTACAAAGAAGACGCAAGTGTTGCCATTCAAGATAAGAAAAAAATCGATGAGCATATGTTAGAAATGATTAAAACCCACATGCTTAATGAGAGTTATACAGCGATTGCCACACACGATCATGAACTAATTGAAAAAGTTAAAACATTTGCATTAGAAAATGGTATTCCCCGGGAAATGTTTGAATTCCAAATGTTATACGGTTTTCGCAATGATGTGCAACTTCAACTCGTTAAAGACGGCTACCGCTTCCGGACATATGTGCCCTACGGTAAAGATTGGTACGGCTACTTTATGCGCCGGTTAGCAGAACGTCCACAAAATGTAGCTTTCGCTTTTCGAGGTATGCTCTCAAAATAAAAGGATCAGACCCTTTGTTCTGATCCTTTTGTATGTCTAAACACTTTAATAATTTCTGATGCGATTACAAATAACGGTACAGCAACAAGCAATCCGATCACCCCGGCAAATTCATAGCCTAATAACAAAGCAAACAGAATAATGAGTGGATGTAAGTGTGCACTCTTGCCAACAATCATTGGTGACAAGACATTCCCTTCAATCTGTTGGATGATTAAGATTGCGACTAACGCAAACAGTGCCGTTTGCCATGATACGGTAAGTGCAATGATGAGTACTGGAATTGCACCGAGAATCGGACCAAAATAAGGGATTAAATCCATTACCCCTAATAAAATCCCAAGTACTATCGGATAAGGGACACCTGCAATCCAAAGTCCGATAACAGAAAGAACCCCCACACAAATCGAAACGAGCAATTGCCCACGAATATAACTTCCAAATGCATGATCTGCCGCTTTTGCCACTTTCTCGCCCGTTTCTCGAAACCTTTTCGGAGTTATAAATACAACTGCTTTCTCTAATGCCCGCAAGTCTTTTAGAAAATAAAACGTGACGAATGGCAATAAAAATATAAACGCGATTCCTTCCAAAATGAGTGGCAATCGATCGACCACACCATTCATCATTTCACTGCCTTCATTTTCTAAACGCACGACGCCATTTTCAATTTGATCATGAATACTCGGTGGTAATGTATCTATTTGACGATGAATTGTGAGCAGTTGATCATTAAAACTACGAACCCAAGTAGGTAGCGTTTGCAACAACTCTTTTGTCTCTTCAAGTATTTTCGGTGCCGTTTCGACAATAAGCCAAGCACCGCCCCCGAAAAAGATTGTATAAATAATAAACACTGACAAAAAGCGTGGAGAACCTTGTCGTTCCAAATAATCAATGACTGGATGCAATAAATACGCAAACAATCCAGCGATCATAAAAGGAATAAGTATTTTAAACAGACTAACGAGCACGGGTTTCCACACAGGTGTAAGTAAATACAAAACGTACAAACTTACTAATACGGTTAGCACGAGTGCGACTCGGTACATCCATTTTCGTTCCGTCTTAATCACCCCCCTCTTCATTAGGATGGGCAACTAACGAATCCTTATCCAAAACGAAAAAAAGCCAAACCGCTTCGGTTTGGCAAATGTTTAAAAGGCATTCTTGTAAGCCTTTTTCAACATTTTTACGTGCTTGTTCTTTTTCATCTTGTTCATCCAACGTTTATGAGAACGATCGTGCGTGTTCATCATATAAATGGCCGCTCCTACTGTACCGATTCCTGCTACGAGCAGGGAAGACGATGTTTTGTTCATGAACCATCCAGCTCCATCCTATGATTTACAATTGGACAGTCACCAAACGTCTATTACATACTTTGCTCGTGTTCAATACAGCGCTCAGCTTCTGAGAACACATCGTCTAATGATACGAGTGAACCGTCTTCTTCAACTTGATATACGGACAATGTTGAACCTTTCACGACGAGCTCAATGCAACATTTCCAGCAATAGTATTGATTTGCACCGATCTTTCCGATATCTTTCCACATGCAATTTGGACAATGCATGATGTAACCTCCTTGTGAATCTTCTTAATCACAAGAATGGTCAAAGAAAGCCGATGCTATACGTGGCGACTGTCACTGAGTGTAGTTTTAACGATTAGAATCGGTTTTATGATTGGTAATCGGTTCCTTAAGATGCGCAATTCTTTCGGTTAAGTAAGAATAACGGGAATGATGATCATTATGATCAATCGCAAAGGAATAAGCGCGCTCTTCACCGACCATAATTAAGTAATCACGAGCACGTGTAATCGCAGTATACAACAAATTCCGCTTTAACATCCGACGATAATTCATCACAAGAGGTACGATCACAATCGGGAACTCACTGCCTTGTGCTTTATGAATGGATGAGCAATACGCAAGCATTACTTGTTTTAAATCTTGACGTTCATACTCAACTTCAAGTTGATCAAAACGTATAATTACTTTTTCTTTTTTATCATCAGTGTCTTTTGCACGCCGGATCGCAACAATTTCACCACGGTCACCGTTGTAGACATTTTCTTCAGGATTGTTGACGAGTTGCAACACCATATCACCTTGACGTAGCGTTAAATCGCCATACGTAATTGAGGACTGCCCTGGTTTCTTCGGATTAAATAGGTCTTGCAGCTTTTCATTGAGCGCAGTGATTCCTGCTTCTCCACGGTACATCGGAACGAGAACTTGTACATCACGAGGGGCATATCCGCGGTCAACTGCTTTTTGGCAAACTTTCTCAATAAGTGGCACGATGTTCGCAGAGCTCCCTGGAAAGAATGCACGGTCATGAAGTGGTTGTTTAAAATCATCCGGCAACTGCCCTTCTTTAATGCTATGTGCAAGGTCTGTAATTGAAGAACCTTCTGCTTGTCGATAGACGAGCGACAGTCTAACAGCAGGGATCTTACCAGAAGAAAGTAAATCACTGAGCACTTGACCTGGTCCTACAGAAGGAAGTTGATCCTCATCGCCTACGATGATGACTTGCATCTTTGCAGGGATCGCTTTAAACAATTGATTGGCTAACCAAATGTCAATCATCGATGCTTCGTCGATAATGAGCAGCTCTCCTTTTAACGGAGAATCTTCATCCCGCTCGGTAAACTCTGAGTCATCGCCACGCCAACCGATTAACCTGTGAATCGTTACGGCGTTTCTCCCTGTCGTTTCACTCATTCGCTTCGCTGCGCGACCGGTAGGAGCTGCAAGTAAAATAGGTGACTTCTTCGAATCATCTTCTGACCAGCCATGAATACGCTGGAACATTTCCACGATCGCCCGTATGACTGTCGTTTTACCCGTTCCAGGTCCCCCAGTTAAAATCATCATCGGTGAGGATAATGCTAAACGAACTGCTTCTTTTTGTTGCTCGGCATACGAGATATTGTAACGTTCTTCCATTTTGCCAAGCTCTTGTAAAAAAAGATCTTCAGAAAAGCTTTCAATTTCACGATCAACCGTCAATCGCTCTAAGTTTGTCGATAATCCCTTTTCTGCAAAGTAAAGAGACGGAACGTAACCGCGATCATCATCAACGGCGACTTTTCCATCTTCAGCGAGGTCCACAATTGCTTGGAGTAATTGCTCTTCTTCTGCAAATGGTGAACGATGATTTAATATTTGTTTCGCTTCTTCAACCCATTCTGATTCAGGTAAGTAGACATGTCCTGAGCTCATACTCGTTGCCACGATAGAATGCATGAGTCCCGCCTTTAGGCGTTTCTGATCAAGTGGCTCGATGCCAAGCTGTGTACCTAATTCATCTGCTTTAAAAAAACCAATCCCATCAATATCTTGAACGAGTCGATATGGATCAGTCTCCACAATACGCAACGTATCATTGCCATAATGGCTAATGATTTTTGTCGATAACTCCATCCCAAATCCATAGTTCATAAGCTTATTCATAAATTGTGCAGATTCTTGTTCTTGTTGAAGCGTTTCTATAATTACTTTCCGTTGCTCTGCTTTTATGCTCGGCACCGATTGCAAACACGTCGGGTCATTTAACATTTGATCGAGTGCTGCATCACCTAAATGGGCAACAATCATCGCTGCAGTCTTGCGTCCTACTTTTGGGAAACGTTCACTTGATAAGTATTGAATGAGCGCCTGTCCTTCTCTTGGAATGTGCTTTTCATACGTTTCACTTTTAAACTGCTGTCCGTATTTCGGATGTTCTGTATACTGGCCCCGAAACGTCAGCAATTCACCTTCTGGTGAAGACGGGAAATGACCGAGGACGGTAATTGCGTGCGTTTCTGCTTTCGGTTCTGACTGTTCGACATCAACAATCATTACTGTATATCCGTTTTCATCGTTACGAAAGATGAGTTGACTTACCGTCCCAGTAATATACGGCATCTCCTCTACAGTCATCCCGTCATCTCCCCTCTCTCCATACTACTCTGACGATCCCATTACTTGCTTCAACCCGTGTGACGCAAGCATATGATCTTTTTGGATTCGTAGTGCAGATTGAAAACTTTCTTTCGCTTGATCATGTTGTTCCAAGTACATTTGCGCAACACCTAAGTTATAAAAGGCATCTGCATGTTCGGAGTTTAGCGAAACCGCTCGTTCAAAATGCTGAATCGCATCAGCAATCATGTCTAACTTTGCGTAAGTGAGTCCACAATAAAAATGCGCTTCAGCATCTTCACGATTTAACTCAACCGCACGCATCATGCTTGCAAGTGCAAACGCATGTTGGTCTTCTTGATAGTAGCTTAGCCCAATCATAAAATGAACACTTTGGTCGTCATTAAGTCCTGAAGTAATCGCTTGTTTGTAAAACGCAATCGCTTCTTGAAACTTATCAACGTGATAACAAACGTTCCCCGCACCGTAATACGCTGAAGCGTGCTTTTCATCCAATTGGATCGCACGTTGATAACATTTTAAAGCATCTTCATATTCATTGGCAGCAAGAAGAAGCGTGCCGAGATTTGTATAAATCGCAGCACGATCGCCTTCTTCATTTTCTAGTGCAAGATGAAATTGTTCGAGTGCTAATTCATCTTCACCTTGGCTCATATAGTCTGTCGCTTTTTGGAACGCACTTTTACTCATGCAATCCCATCTTTCTTTTCGCGAATGGCTGACTCAATCGTTCCCCCACCAAGGCACACATCGCCATCATAAAAAACGACAGCCTGTCCTGGTGTAATGGCACGTTGCTCTTCAATAAACTCCACATAGAAAGCGTCTGCACTTTTCACGTGCAACAACACTTCTTGATCTTTTTGACGATAGCGGAACTTGGCTGTTAATCGAACTGGATCACTTGGAAGATCACCACTAATCCAATTCAAACCACTCCCGTATAAACCGTAACTGAGTAAACGCTCGTGATTAGACCCTTGTCCAACGACCAGCACGTTGTTCTCAAGATCTTTGTCCACAACGAACCAAGGATCTCCCGCTCCACCAATTCCAAGCCCTTGACGTTGACCGAGCGTATAGTACATTAACCCTTCATGCTTGCCTTTTACTTCTCCTTCAGGCGTTCGCATTTCACCGGGTTGTGCAGGCAAATACGTTTGTAAAAACGATTTGAAATCTCGTTCTCCAATGAAGCATATACCCGTACTATCTTTTTTCGTCGCTGTTGCAAGTTCGCGGTCAAGTGCCATTTGGCGAACGTCTTTTTTCTCATACTTCCCGAGTGGGAATAGCACATGTGTTAACTGATCTTGGCTTAATTGACTCAAAAAATACGTTTGGTCTTTATTATCGTCGTTTCCTCTTAGCATTTGTACCGTACCGTCTTCTAATCGCTCAATTTGAGCATAGTGACCCGTCGCTACATAATCTGCTCCTAAAAGCATGGCATGATCAAGGAACGCTTTAAATTTAATTTCTTTGTTACACATAACATCTGGGTTTGGCGTACGCCCTTTACGGTGTTCTTCTAAAAAGTATTCAAAGACACGGTCCCAATACTCTTTTTCAAAGTTCACACTGTAATAAGGGATGTCGAGTTGATCGGCAACTCTTGCAACGTCTTCATAATCAACTGTTGCCGTACAGACACCCATTTCATCTTCATCGTCCCAGTTTTTCATAAATACACCGACGACGTCGTACCCTTCTTCTTTTAGAAGTGCTGCTGTAAGTGAAGAGTCTACTCCACCACTCATTCCGACGACGACGCGAGTATTGTGTTTTTCTTTGGTCATCGTATTCACCTCGTTTGCAATCTTGAACGGATTAACGCTGTTACCTTAGCAAGCGTATCCGCTGTATCTATGACTTGTTGTTCTGTATTGGTTGATCCGATACTAAATCGAATGGATGTTTTTATACGTTCATCATCGTCCCCAAACATCGCTTGTAAAACATGTGACGGTTGAAAACTCCCCGCCGTACATGCTGAACCACTACTTACTGCCACGCCCGCCAAATCTAATTGCGCGAGCAAAGGCTCGGTTGGGACACCTTGGAAACTAATATTAACGATATGAGGAAGCGTAACGTCAGCTGCAAAGTCATTTCTTTCATAATTCACGCCGTTTGCATCAAGCCGCTCTAAAAGCATCTTCTTAAGCGTTAAATAACGTTCGTAGCGCTCTGTTCTTTCTGCTTCTCTTAGTAAAACGGCTGACTCTAGTCCAATAATAGCTGCAGCATTTTCAGTCCCTGGTCGAAGCTTTTTCTCTTGCTCACCGCCATACGAGAGGGGCGATACGTTCGTCAGATTTTTGACATACAAAAATCCCGCCCCTTTTGGGCCGTTAAGTTTGTGAGCTGAAGCTGATAATAAATTAATCCGTAATTGCTCGACATTAAGCCCAAGTACTGCGTACGATTGAACGGCATCAGTATGAAATACAGCTTGATGAGTTAGTAACATTTCACCAATCTCAGCAATCGGGTTCACTATGCCCGTCTCATTATTGCCGTGCATAATCGTTACGAGAATCGTGTCGTCTCGAAGTGCCGTTTCTACTTCTTTAGTTGTAACGGCACCGTCAACACCGACAGGCAAATACGTCACTTCAAATCCTTCCCGTTCTAATTGCTCCAAAACGTGAAGAACGGCATGGTGTTCAGCATTCGTAGAAATAATATGGCGACCGTTCGCACGATTAGCAACCGCGGTTCCTCGAATTGCTAAATTGTCTGCCTCAGTGCCGCCGCTCGTAAAAATAATTTCATCATGTCTTGCTCCAATGCTTTTCGCAACCGTTCTTCTTGCTTTGTCAATTTCAACACGTACTTTACGTCCATAACGATGAATGCTTGATGCATTTCCAATCTTTGTGCCGTCAAAGTACGGTTTCATCGCTTCAAAAACTTCTTCACGAACGGGTGTTGTTGCCGCATGATCGAGGTAAATGTCATGCATGTTTGTCACCTTCAACTTTCTATCGTTAACTTAAATGTAGAACATATAATCTTCTTGCGTATCTGCCTCTTCATAATTCGCAAGATCTAAAAGCGTTGTTGAATCAAGCACTTCTTTAATCGCATCACGAATTTTAATCCATAAATCTCGTTTTGCCGGTTCTTCATCTTCCATCACTTCTACTGGAGTAATTGGACCTTCTAGAACTCGGATAATGTCACCTGCGGTAATATCACCCGGTTCTTTTGCCAGCATATAACCACCATAAGCGCCTCGTACGCTTTTTACAAAAATGGCATTTCTTAGTGGAGCGATTAATTGCTCCAAATAATGCTCTGATAAGTTATTATCTTTTGCGATTGACTTTAATGAAATCGGACCTTCACCATGTCTTTTCGCTAATGCAATCATAATTGTTAATCCGTAACGCCCTTTAGTTGAAATCTTCATAATGGACACCTCTCTAACGTTAGAAACCAAACGTTTATATCTATAGTAGTTACGCGCTCGTTCATCATTGTGCTTTACGTGCCATTATAGCATGTTCGCTACTCATTGAACACAAGGCTGTACTTCTTGTCTGTTTTTGGATGTTTGTGCTAAGCTTTGAACAACTAGAACGTGTATTCGCTAGTAGATGGAGTGATTCAATTGAACCATGCCCCACTTGCATACAACATGCGACCAAGGACAATTAATGAAGTTGTCGGCCAGAAGCATTTATTAGAAGAAGGCGGACTCATAACGCGAATGGTAACTGCTGGCGTGTTACACCCGATGATTTTCCACGGTCCACCTGGTACGGGGAAGACGTCAACTGCCATCGCCATCGCTGGGACGATGAACCTCAAGTATAAGTTACTAAACGCGGTAGAGCATACGAAAAAGGATTTGCAAATTGCCGCTGAAGAAGCGAAGTTGTACGGGCAACTCGTCTTAATACTTGATGAGTTCCATCGTTTGGATAAGGCGAAACAAGACTTTTTACTGCCCCATTTGGAAAGCGGAACATTAATTGTCATCGGAGCCACAACCGCGAATCCCTATCACTCTGTTAATCCAGCGATTCGTAGTCGTTGTCACATCTTCGAATTGCATTCTCTTGAAGTTGAAGACATCACATCAATGTTAAAGCTCGCATTGACGGACCACGAACGAGGTTTAGGTGATGTGCACACAGAAGTAGACCCAGATGCCTTAGAACATATCGCTACTTCTTGTAATGGAGACTTACGGGCTTCTTTAAATGCATTAGAGCTCGCCGTATTGTCAACACCTAAAGATGACAACGGCATTGTGAAGATTGACGTTCGTATTGCCGAAGTATGTACACAAAAAAAGAACTTTAACCATGATAAAGACGGTGATGGTCATTATGACGTGCTTTCTGCTTTTCAGAAATCGATTCGCGGAAGTGATGCAGATGCAGCGCTTCATTATTTAGCTCGTTTAATTGAAGCAGGCGATCTCGTTAGCATCAATCGCCGCTTACTCGTTATCGCATATGAAGATATTGGACTTGCAAACCCACAAGCTGGCGCAAGGACGTTATCTGCTATTGAAGCGTCAGAACGGCTCGGTTTTCCAGAAGCACGAATCCCGCTTGCCAATGCCGTCATTGAACTTTGCTTATCACCGAAATCCAATTCAGCATATAAAGCAGTAGACAAAGCGTTTGCAGACATTCGTCAGTACGGCTCACCAAAGATTCCTGATCATTTGCGCGATGCTCATTATAGTGGCGCACAAGCCATGAACCGAGGCGTCGGCTACTTGTATCCCCATGACTATGAACATGCCATGGTCACCCAACAATATTTACCAGATTCAATTAAAGATCACCGCTACTTGAAATTATCCGGGAAAAGCAAGTACGAACAAGCCTTTCACGATGCACAACAAAACATCAAATCTCGCACAAAGCAAAAATAAACGCCCTCTTTCTATGAATGGAAGTATAGAGATTCCGAAGTTTGTCCATAGTAAAACTAGAATCTTTAAGTGGAAGAAGGGACGTTTCATGACAAAAGTTCGACAAGATGCGTGGTCACACGAAGATGATGTTTTGCTTGCAGATACCGTCCTCAATCACATTAAACGAGGAAGCACACAACTTAAAGCATTTGAAGAAGTTGGTGATCAACTGAACCGAACAGCTGCAGCTTGTGGATTCCGTTGGAATGCGGTCGTTCGTGATCAATACGATAACAAAATTGCAGATGCAAAACGCGAACGCAAAAACCACCAAAGAAAAGACGCGGCCAATGCAGTCGCTCATACATTTGGTAATCATAATCATAGAGAAGCGAGAGCGACCGCTCAGACAGACGCGGCCAAAGAGCAAAGCGAATCGATGAGTATTGACGATGTGATTTCGTTTTTACAGCAATACAAACATCAATCGCATGATGATTCTAACGTACTCGAGCAAAACAAAGCACTAACAGAAGAGAACCAACACTTACGGGAACGTTTACAAAAGATTGAACAAGACCACGATTCATTAATGCAAGTCATTAATCGTGCACGAAATATGATGTTTTTGGATGAATCTACATTAACTGATTCATTTATGAGTTCAAGTTTTCGCATGGATGAGAATGGGAATTTACAACAAGTTTCAAAAGCCGATTAGCGACTATTCCTATAGTCGCTTTTTTAGATTTTTCGACAGAAAATCTAACAATGACCCCCTTGAAGTATGTGAATTTTGCTATCATTAGGGAAACATACATAACATCAAGGGACGGGGATGTCATGAACTATAAGAAGAAGAAAGTCATCACCATCGGTGTCGTTTGTGAATTAACAGGCCTTAGCGAACGACAAGTTCGCTACTACGAAGAACGACAACTCGTTTTTCCAGAGCGTAGCAAAGGCGGCACAAGAAAATACTCGTTCTTAGACATTGAACGACTCATGGAAATTGCGGAGAAAATGGCAGACGGTATGCAAACATTTGAAATTAAGCGTATGGACAAGCAACGAAACGCGACGCTTCGTGAGAAAATGTTGAAAGGTCAAATTAACGCACAATTCGGACAGAGAGCAACAAAACGTCCGTAATTGATTGGCAATACAGACGACCTTCACATTACTTTCAATTCATAAGAACCCTCGCACTTCTATTCATAAAGAAGTCGAGGGTTCTCTACTGCCATGAACAATCGACTTAATCATTTCGGTTAGACATTTCAGGAGTATAGTATTACTCTAAACAACGTAAAAAGGACCCACGTATTGGGGTCCTTGATCATTCGTTAACTTGTTCGACTATGTAGTCCCGTTGTGCCGTATAAAATCACCAAGTTTTGAAGCCTGCAATCGCAGGTGGGTGCCTTGTTCAATACTCCGTAAGTCCCCAGCTACCGAGGCATTTACTTCCTATTGAAACGTCAAGCTCCCTAGTAAAAAATGTTGGCTCAAAACGTATAGTGCGCTACGAACACTACAGGACTTTAACTTGTAAAAAGTATAGCACGAACGTGTTTCTTCTGCAACAAAAGAGTAAAGAATATAGTGGCCTAAAGGTTTCACTCTTTCTTCTCACTGGGTATACTGTAACGAGGAGGGAAAATTATGAGTGAACCAATTAACAGACTACCCATTACCCATATCGTTCAAAAGATCGGGGCAATTGAAAAGCACACCGAGCATTACGATACAGATATGGTGCTTTATGATGATTGCATTACCATTGATCATGAATCCTTTGTTATTGAGAAGGTTTTTGACGTTTCTTATCGCTATCAAGAAGGCGAGATCGGCTTTTTTTATTTACATACGTCACAAGGTGTACGAACGTTTTACATAAAAACCGATCCATCCGACTTTATTGCAAGCTTTCGCACCGTCGAACGTAAATAGTTTATTTAACGCGGGCGTAAATGCAACTCTTTCCATTGACTAGGACTAACCTGACTTGGTGCTTCAGTGAGTAAGCAACTTGCACTCGCTGTTTTCGGGAATGCGATCACTTCACGTAAGTTATCAACGCCTGCAAGTAGCATGACGAGACGGTCAAGTCCTAGTGCAATACCACCGTGTGGAGGCGCCCCGTGGCTAAGCGCGTCAATTAAGAAACCGAATTGATCTGTCGCTTCTTTTTCCGTAAAACCAAGCGTTTTAAACATTTGCATTTGCAATTCCGGTTCGTGAATACGCTGTGAACCTCCGCCAAGCTCGTAGCCATTTAATACGAGGTCATACGCATGAGCGATGACGTTTTCTGGCTCTGTTGCAAGCTTTTCAACATCTTCTGCAACTGGACGAGTGAACGGATGGTGTAAAGCGACATGACGATCTTCATCTTTGTCGTATTCAACGAGCGGGAAGTCTGTCACCCACAAGAAGTTGTACGCATCTGTATCAATTAAGCCGAGCTCTTTCCCGAACTTCATACGAAGCGCACCGAGAACGTCGTACACGACTTTTGATTCATCAGCTGCGAACATGAGTAAGTCTCCACTTTCAGCATTCATCGCACGTTTCATCTCTTCTTGAATCTCTTCCGATAGGAACTTAGCGATTGGTCCTTTAAGCGCCAATGATTCGTCTACCTTTAACCACGCTAAGCCTTTAGCACCGTAAATTGCAGCAAAGTCTGCTAAGTCATCAATTTCTTTACGACTCATTGCGTCGCCCTGACCTTTTGCATTTAGTCCTTTTACTTTGCCACCTTTTTCAAGAGCACCCGTAAATACTTTGAAACCACTGTCTTTCACAATGTCTGAAAGCTCTACGAGCTCCATTGCAAAGCGTGTATCTGGCTTGTCAGATCCGAAACGGTTCATCGCCTCATCGTAAGTCATACGCGGGAACGGTGTCACAATGTCTTTATTGTGTACAGCCTTCATAATGCGCGCCATCATTGCTTCTGACATTTTAAACAAGTCTTCGCTATCCATAAACGATGCCTCAATATCGACTTGTGTAAATTCTGGTTGACGATCCGCTCGTAAATCTTCATCACGGAAGCAACGAACGATCTGATAATAACGCTCAAAACCAGCAACCATCAGTAGTTGTTTAAACAACTGTGGCGATTGTGGCAATGCGTAAAATTCATGTTCATGGACACGACTTGGAACGAGGTAATCTCTTGCTCCTTCTGGCGTGCTCTTTGTAAGCATCGGTGTTTCAGCTTCCATAAAGTCTTGATGATCTAAGAAGTTACGAATTTCTTTTGTCACTTGATGGCGTAAACGGAACACCCGTTGCATGTTCGGGCGACGAAGATCAAGGTAGCGTTTCTTTAAACGAATGTCTTCAGATATTTGTACGTCTTCATCGATCGTAAACGGTAGTGGTTTTGATACGTTTAAGATCTTTACTTCATCAACGTGTACTTCGACTCTTCCAGTTGGAATTTTGTCGTTGATCGTTTCTTCATCTCGTAAAACGACTTTCCCTTTTACATCAAGTACGTATTCGTTACGTATTGAATCTGCAATAGCCAACGCCGATTCGTTAATTTCTGGGCTAAATACGACTTGTACGACACCACTGCGGTCGCGTAAATCAATAAAAATGACTTGTCCGAGGTCACGACGTGTACGTGCCCACCCTTTTAACTGTACGTGTTCGCCAACAATTGCTTCAGTAATTTCTTCGCTGTAATGCGTTCTTCCTACTCCTACCACTTCAACACACTCCTCATCTGATCTCTATATTAAGGACGTTAAGTGAGCAACAAGGTGCTCAAAAGAAACTTGCTCTTGTTCTCCTGATTCCATGTTCTTCACATTGACGATGCCACTTTCGAGTTCTTGCTCACCAATGACGATCACACGGCTTGCGTTCACTCGGTCTGCGCTTTTAAATTGGGCTTTCATTTTCTTGCCTGCATAATCTTTATCGCAACTAATGCCCGCTTGACGTAAATCATGTAGCAATGTTGTCGCTTTGTCATTCTCTTTCTCTCCAACAGCTACAACAAACACGTCTAAACTCGAGCCAACTTCAGGAAGTTTGTTTCTCGCTTCAAGCGCCATTAACACGCGTTCAATGCTTAACCCAAAGCCTATTCCTGACGTTTTTGGACCGCCAAACTCTTCAATAAGTCCTTCATAACGTCCGCCACCAGTCAGTGTCGTAATTGCACCAAACTCCGGCTCATCAAGCATAATCTCAAATGCTGTATTCGTATAATAGTCAAGACCGCGCACTAGATTCGGATCAACAACATACGAAATTCCGATGTCTTCAAGCAATTGCTTCACTTTGTCGAAATATTGAACCGAAGTTTCATTCAAATACTCTTGAATGGAAGGTGCAGATTGTACGAGTTCGTGGTTGCGATCAACTTTACAATCTAGAATCCGAAGTGGGTTCGTCTCAAGTCGCCCTTGGCAGTCGCTACAAAATTCATCAATACGATCAGAGAAATGCGCAACTAACGCTTTGCGGTGATTTTTACGTACTTCTTTGTCACCTAAACTATTGAGTACAAGTTTTAAGTTGTCTAAGCCACACGCTTTGTAAAAATCCATCGCAAGTGCAATCGTTTCTACATCGATCGCAGGATCGTCACTTCCAATTGCTTCAACACCGAACTGGTGGAACTGACGCATACGTCCTGATTCTGGTCGTTCATAACGAAACATCGGTCCAATGTAGTACATCTTTACCGGCTGCGTCACATTGCCGTGCATCTTATTTTCTACGAATGAACGAGCAACGGATGCTGTTCCTTCAGGGCGTAACGATAAGTGTCTCCCACCACGATCTTGGAACGTGTACATTTCTTTTTGAACGATATCTGTGCTATCTCCAACACTACGTTGGAAAATTTCCGTTGTCTCAAAAATTGGTGTACGTATTTCTTGGTAATTGTATTTCCGGCTCACTTCTCTTGCAACAGACTCCACCCATTGCCACTGCTCTGATACGCCTGGCAACAAGTCTTGCGTGCCACGAGGAATATTAAATGCCATGAAACGTCACTCCTTCTAAATTAATGCATAAAAAAGCCCCTCTGAAAAACAATTCAGAGGGACGAGTATACCCGCGGTGCCACCCAACTTGAAGTCTAATTAAAGACATCCACTTAGCACAGTTAACGCCTGTGTTACGTCTCGCTCTACTAAACCATTCGTTCGAACGAGCCCCTACGAAGTGTCTTTCCTAAATGGATGAACAGAAGGGCTTCCAGCCATGGCCACTTCTTCTCTGTGTTCATGAATCATCTAGTACTTTTCTTCATCAACGGTCTGCATGTATGTTTTCTATCATAAATATCTATCTCCACATTGTCAACTATCTTCACAAACTTTATTGCGGAGACTCAAGCATTAGCGTCACTGGACCATCGTTCGTTAACGAGACGTCCATCATCGCACCGAACACACCCGTTTCAACGTTAACGCCTCGGCTTCTAATCGCTTCGTTAAATTGCTCGTAAAGATCATTTGCAAAATCAGGCTTTGCAGCATTTATAAAACTTGGCCTTCTGCCTTTTTTCGCATCGCCATACAACGTGAACTGGGAGACAGATAAAACACTTCCACCTACATCAAGTAAGGAATGGTTCATCTTCCCTTCATCATCTTCAAACAAACGTAAGTGAACGATCTTCTCGGCTAACCATTCGATATCTTTCGCCGTATCTTCGTGTGTAACGCCAACGAGTAATACGTATCCATAATCGATTTGCCCTACCGTTTCTTCAGCAACGACGACTTGAGCCTTTTTGCTACGTTGTAGTAATACTCTCATGGTCGACTCCTTTATTGCATGACTCTTCGAACAGAGTATACATCTGGCAATTTTTTAATCTTATCTACGACTTTATATAAATGATCAATGTTGTTAATTGCAATCGTCATATCAATGGTCGCCATTTTGTTTTTGTCTGAGCGTCCATTAACAGCATGAATGTTCGTTCTAGACTCTGCAACGACATTTAACACTTCATTCAACAAACCACGACGGTCATACCCTGTTACTTCGATGTCAACGTTGTAATTCTTTACTTTCTGGTCGTCTTCATCCCATTCAACAGAAACAACACGACTGCGATCATCACCTAAACCTGTGATATTCGGACAATCTGTACGATGAATCGACACACCTCGTCCTTTCGTAATAAACCCGATAATGTCATCCCCTGGTACAGGGTTACAACATCGAGATAAACGAATGAGCAAATTATCAACGCCTCTTACTTTTACACCTGTACCTGAGCGTCTCGTTCTTGTTGGCGTCTGTGGTGATATTTCTTTTACAGCATCGGACACTGTTTTCTTCTCTTGTTGCTCATTTTCTTGACGTTTTTTGTCAGTGAGACGTGTCACGACTTGTTTTGCGCTGATGCCATTGTATCCAACGGCCGCAAACATATCTTCTTCGCCAGAAAAACTAAATTTATCTGCTGTGGATTTGATGTTCTCATCAATGAGAATTTCTTTCGGGTTGAACTCTTGTGATTTCAACTCACGCTCAATTGCCTCACGGCCTTTTTGAACGTTCTCATCTCGGCGTTCTTTCTTAAAGAACTGCTTAATTTTGTTTTTGGCATGGGAACTTTGGGTGATCTTCTGCCAATCTTGGGAAGGTCCATATGAATGCTTTGATGTCAAAATATCAACAATATCGCCTGTTTTTAGTTGATGATCAAGCGGAACCATCTTGCTGTTCACTTTTGCACCGATCGTTCGGTTTCCGATTTCGGTGTGAATGCGATAAGCAAAATCAATCGGCACTGAACCTCGAGGTAATTCAATGACATCCCCTTTTGGTGTGAATACGAACACCATATCTGAGAAGAGGTCGATCTTAAGTGATTCCATAAACTCTTCTGCATCTGTTGTATCGTTTTGCCATTCGAGAATTTCTCTAAACCAACCGAGCTTGTCCAATGATTGCACACCGGTCGGTGTACCTTCTTTATACGCCCAATGTGCCGCTACCCCGTACTCTGCAATCTTGTGCATGTCTTCAGAGCGAATTTGCACTTCAAGTGGCTCGCCTTTTGGACCTATCACTGTCGTATGGAGTGATTGATACATGTTCGCTTTTGGCATTGCAATGTAGTCTTTAAAACGACCAGGCATTGGCTTCCATTGTGTATGAATAATTCCGAGCACTGCATAGCAATCTTTAATATTCTTAACGATAATTCGAACCGCTAACAAATCGTAAATCTCGTTGAATTGTTTTTTCTGAATCGTCATTTTTCGGTAAATGCTATAAATATGCTTCGGACGACCTGATATGTCTGCTTCCACATTTAACTCTTTCACATTAGAACGAATGTCTGTCATGACTTCATCAATATATTGTTCTCGTTGTGCACGCTTTTGCTTCATTAAATTAACGATGCGGTAATATTGTTGGGGATCTAAATAGCGAAGTGCTATATCTTCTAACTCCCATTTAATCGTGGAAATTCCAAGTCGATGTGCAAGCGGTGCAAAAATCTCAAGCGTCTCGTTAGAGATTCTGCGCTGCTTCTCTGCAGGTAGATGCTTAAGCGTTCGCATGTTGTGCAGACGATCTGCCAATTTAATGAGAATAACACGAATGTCTCTTGCCATCGCCACAACCATCTTACGGTGGTTCTCTGCTTGTTGCTCAGCTTTGGATTTGTACTTAATCTTCTTTAACTTTGTTACACCGTCAACGAGCATTTTCACTTCTTCACCGAAATGCTCTTCTAGCTGCTCTAGACTCGTCTCCGTATCTTCAACAACATCATGTAAAAAAGCACCAGCAATTGTTGCAGGCTCTAGCTTCAATTCAATTAAAATTCCAGCTACTTGTACAGGGTGATGAATGTACGGTTCGCCGGACTTCCGATACTGACCTTCGTGTTCTTTCTCTGCGTATAAATAAGCACGATGAATAAAATCTACGTGCTCTTGTGACATGTATTCTGCTGCCCGCTCTAATAACTGCTCGATCGTCATGGAATCACCTTTCATCAATCTCTCTACATCTCTATTTAATCTATTATCAATAAAAAATGATTGCCTGTAAAGTCCTTCGGCTTGCTCTTTTAGTTCCTTACAGAAAAAGAGTGCCTGTAATTAGGCACCCTACACGTTTATGAGTAACGAATTAACGAAAAGACGTCGTAATCTTTAATCTTAGCTCGGCTATCAATATACTGAAGCTCGATTAAAAACGCACATCCAACAACAACGCCGCCAAGCTTCTCAACGAGCTTGATCGTCGCTTCAATCGTACCACCTGTTGCAAGTAAATCGTCAGTAATAATCACACGATCGCCTTCTTTGATGCTGTCAGCGTGAATCGCAAGTGTGTCCTTACCATATTCAAGACCATAATCTTCTGTCACGACTTCACGTGGAAGCTTACCTGTTTTACGAACAGGCACGAAACTCTTCTCTAAAGAGTACGCAATTGGACATCCGACAACAAAACCACGTGCTTCAGGACCAACTACGATATCAACGTCTTTGGACTTTACGTATTCTGTCATCTCATCAATTGCCTTTTTGTAGGCAGGACCATTTTGCAAAAGTGGCGTAATATCCTTAAACTGAATGCCTTCTTTCGGGTAATTATCAATAATTTTAATGTGTGCTTTGTAATCCACTGCGTATTTCCTCGCTTTCAATTGGCTGCTCAACTAAAAAAGGATGAAAAAATGTTTTTAGTTGCTCAGTTGTTGACATTAACAACGTTGTTTCAACTTCAACTTTTTTACGATGACGCTCGTATATTGGAGCGTCGGTTAAGGCTTTTTTAGAAGGTGTGTCATTGAGCTCGACGCGTCCTCCACGCTTCGTAATAAACTGCAACTCTTCAAAAACGACAAGCATAAAGCGGACCGTATCGACAGACCATCCTTTATGACGAACAATTTGTTCGATCGTGCGATGAATATCAAGTGTACCTTCTTGTTTAATATACGCAAACAACCACTTAAATTGTTCACGCGTCGGAAGCGATGTAAAGTAAGCTTTCGTTTCGTCTTGCAACAACACGTATAGCGTATCCATCTGCTTTCCAAAATGACGGAAGACGTTCTCGAGCGAAGCTAGGTCCTTTGGTAAATCAATGAGCACAAAAGTTGTCACCGATTTAGAAACCCTTTCACTCTCACCATCGATGATTTGATGTTCTGCAATCCCTAAATTAGTAAGTGTTTGTTTCATTGCATCTTGGAATACGATGTAGCTCGTCTCATGATCAAAACGCTCAATCGTTTGAATCGGTTTCCCTCTCATATCAAACACTTGTGTTTCACGAACCTCAGCATCACGAATAATCAGTTGGGGTTTTACGTTTCCTCGCCACTCATTATTCTCTAGCTCACCAATGACTGAGATGAGGCTATCATCGCTAACAGCATCATTCATGTAACTTTTTCGAAAGCCGATACAATCAAGCGTTACACCATCACTTTCAAGAAGCATCTTTACGTGAGTTTGATCGCTGCCTATCGCTTTCTTTTGCGCGATCGCTGCGTTTCTAATAAGAACACTCGGCTTTGGATTTTTCACACCGAATGGAGCAAGTTGCTCAATTTCTTTAATTAAGCTCGTCGTCACGTCACTCATCTTTAATTCTAATTCTACAGGAGATGTTTTTATGAAATCTTCATCTGTCATCGTTTGTTTTACAGCTTCGTTTAAATGCGCTCGTAACAAATCAATGTTCGTATGATCAATCGTTAAACCCGCTGCCATCGGATGCCCACCAAAATGGGTGAACAACTCTCTGACCGTTGACAATGACTCATACAGATCAAAGCCTTCAATACTTCTAGCAGACCCTTTGCCAACACCTTCTGAATCAAGTGCAATCACGATGCTCGGTCGTTGGTACTTCTCGACCAATCGCGAAGCAACAATTCCGGTTACCCCAGAATTCCAATTCTCGTTTGCGACGACAATGGCATCTTGCTCGGTCAACTTCTCAGACATCGCAACCGCTTCTGTCGTGATCTCTTCAACGGTACGTTGTCGTTCGACGTTTAATTGTTCAATACGTTCTGCGAGATGATAGGCTTCTTCTTGATCCGTCGTAAGCAAGATCTGGCAAGCAGGATCTGCACTACTCATTCGTCCGGCAGCATTTAAACGCGGACCAAAGCCGAAACCAACATTCTCTGCTGTAAATGGTGGATCGCTAAGTCCACTCAACTCACAAAGTGCCTGCAAGCCTGGGCGATCAAGTCTTGATAATACCCTTAGTCCTCGTTTGGCAAAATAACGGTTTTCATCGATGAGTGGAACTAAGTCACTAATCGTACCTAATGATACGAGATCAAGACCGTCTTTAGGAACTTCACCTAAAAGTGCATGAGCCACTTTCATCACAACACCAACACCCGCAAGGTCACTAAACGGGTATACACAATCTTTTTGCTTTGGATTAATGACCGCAAATGCATTAGGTAGTTCTGGACCTACCTCGTGATGATCAGTAATGATTACATCTAATCCTAATTCGTTCGCATATGCGACTGTATCAACCGCAGCAATTCCCGTATCTACAGTAATGAGTAGTGTTGCACCTTCATCGTACAATTTATTAAAGGCATTCCGGTTCGGACCGTAACCTTCAGTAAACCGATTCGGAATGTACCAATCATATTTCGCACCTAGCTTAGAAAGGGTCTCAAGCATTAGCGCTGTGCTTGAAACACCGTCAACATCATAATCGCCAAAAACGACAATTTTTTCTTGATCAATAATCGCTTGATGAATACGATCAACGGCTTCTTTCATCCCTTTCATAAGAAAAGGATCGTGCATACGATCCTCATTCATATGTAAAAAAGCTTCCGCTTTTTCTTTTGTATCACATCCACGATTGATCAGGAGGTGGGCGGTTAAGCGCGATACCTCTAGTTGTGTAGCTAACACTTGGGCAGATTCCGATTCAGTTTTCAGTTCCCACTTTGTTGTTGGTTGTAACATCGGTAGCGACCTCCTCACCTGACCGTAACTATTATACAGAAGAGACAGCGGAACGACAATGAACTTTTCATGTCGTTTCGTTTTCTTGATTTTCGTCGTTATTATCAACGGGATCTGGATGATCGCTTACTTGTCGGCCTTCTTGTTGATTTTTCTTTAGACGTTTTATTTCTTGTTGGAGTTTGTACACCTTAAGTAGTCCAACCGCCCCAACAATAACACCGCCCATTAATACCGAGCCTAGAATAATTAAGATCAGTGGCACTTGAGCTGTTGTAAACATAAAGTCTACCGTTACAGAATCTACATTGATCACTGCAAAGATTGAAATGATTAATGCCGCAACTAACCCTAAGATTAATGTCCATTGCCCTCTCATTGTTCGTTCACTCCAGTCTCATCTTCCACTTCATCTAATGGATTTACATGAACGAGTACGTTGCGCACACGTTCTTCTTCCATAAGCACTGCCTTGACATTCTTAGCAATGTCATGACCTTCACGTACAGAAATTGTCGGATCTACTCCTATTTTAATATCTACAATTACGTAATGTCCATGCTCTCTTGCATGAAACTCATCAATATGATACACACCTACTACTTTTCGTACATTTTGCTTCATCTCTACCGTATCCTCATCATGCAAAACGTGATCAAGCGCATTGTGAACAGCATCTTTTCCGAGTTTAAATGCCATCACCATAACGAGTACAGCAACGAGAATTCCTGCAAACATGTCACCGTACATCAACCACGCAATGCCAAAGTGGGCACCGAGTAACGAAGCAATAATCCCGGCCATTGCTGCGATTGAAGAATAGGCATCTGAGCGGTGATGCCATGCATCCGTAATGATCGCTTCGCTATTGTACTTTCTCCCCAAATGAAGCTTATAACGAAACAAAAGCTCCTTAATGATGATGGAAATGATGATCACATATAGCGCGATCATTTGTGGAACTGGGTTTTCTGAACCGATGTCCCCGAACGTACTCATCGCAATTTCTAAACCGACCATAAATAGTAACACACTCACGATGATGGCTGTAATCGATTCGGCTTTGCCGTGTCCATATGGATGATCTTTATCTGGAGGTAACTCTGCTGCTCGCACACCAATTAAAACGGCAAAGGACGTCACCACATCGGCTGCTGAATGGACAGCATCAGCAATCAATGCTCGACTGTTTGCAAAAACCCCAACAATGCCTTTGACGAGTGCTAAGACGATATTAATAACAATCCCTAACCAAGCAGCAAAATTTATTTTTTTGTAGCGCTCCTTTGTGGCTGTATCCACGTCTTCCCCCACTCCCTTCTCATAGATATGGACGGTAAAGATACCCCTTCATCTTGAAGGGGTATCTGACTTAGTATTCTTCGGCCTCTACAGGTTTATTCTTTTGTCTTTCAAGAGAACGATGTTTCATAACGAGCCAAAGTTGAGCTGCAAGGAACAATGAAGAATACGTTCCGGCAATCAGACCAATAACGATCGCAAAAGCAAACGACATAATCGCTGAACTACCGAGTAACCAAATCGCAACCGCTGCGAACAAAACGGTTAATACCGTATTAATCGAGCGCGTTAACGTTTGAAGTAAACTATCGTTTACTACTTTTGCAAGATGATCAAACCCTTTGATTTCATCTTGTTTCTTCATATTCTCTCTTATTCGGTCAAATGTTACGATCGTATCATTGATCGAATAACCAACAACGGTTAATATGGCTGCAATAAATGGAATGTTTACTTCTAGTTGAAAGATGCTAAACATCGTCAAGACGAAAAACGCATCATATAAAAGCGCAACCACGGCTGCAACACCATATAAAAATTCAAATCGAAATGCAACATAAATGACGATTCCAAACGCCGCTATAAGCGTTGCGATGATCGCATTTTGTGCAAGTTCTCGACCGATTTGTGGTGAAACCGTACTTACACTTGGTTCTTCACCAAATTCATCAATAAAGTAGCTTTGAATGGCCGTTACATCTTCTTGAGGCATCGCACCAATAAACCGTGCGGATGCTTGTTCATTATTATCACCGGCAAGTGTAATATCATCAGGCTCATAGCCCCCGGCCTGTATAAAGTGATCTGCAACTTCTTCTTCTGTTAACGTCTCACTTGAAGCAACATCTACACGAGTACCACTTTCAAAGTCAATCCCTAAGTTAAGACCTACCGTTGAAAGTAAAATAGCTCCGATTAATACAATGATAATGGAAAGACCAAAATACTTCTTTCGATGTTTAATAAGGTCAATGTTCTTATTCGCCATATTAAAGTCCACGAACATCACGTCCCTTCACACCGAATAGCCAATACTTACGATTTAACGCACGACTATTGACCCATAATCCAAGTAAGAGTCTCGCACCCCAGACCGCTGTAATAAAGCTTGTTAGAATACTAACAATTAACATGACCGCAAATCCCTGTACTGCGCTTGTTCCGAAATAGAACATCACTGCTGCGGCAATGATTGTCGTAATGTTGGCGTCAATAATCGTTCCTAAAGCTCTACGACTTCCTGCAATGTATGCAGATTTCACTGATTTCCCGTCTTTCAATTCTTCCTTAATCCGCTCATACGTTAATATGTTTGCATCGACTGCCATACCGACACCAAGTATGAGTGCAGCAATACCAGGTAACGTAAGTACACCTTGGATCGCATTAAAGAAAATCATAACGAGGTAAATATAAACGGAAAGCGTAATCGCCGCAATGATACCCATAAATCGGTAGTAACCGATCATATAAAGAAAGATCAAGGCCACACCTATCATACCGGCAAACAATGTTTGTTGTAATGCTTGCTCACCAAGTGATGCCCCAACTGCATTCGAGTACACTTCTTCAAGAGAAACCGGCAATGAGCCTGCATTCAAAATATCTGCTAGAAATTCTGTTTCTTCAAGTGTAAAGTTTCCCGTAATACTTGCATCTGTCGTTAACGTTTGTTGTACCGTCGCTGCTGACATAAATGCCGGATCTTCTTTTTGCGCTTCCTCTTCAAAGCTCATGCCTTCTTCATAATCAAGCCAAATAACGAGTAAGTTTTCTGGATATGATTTTTGAGCAAGTTCCGTTGTAATCTCTCCGAACAATTCTCCATCACTAATTGTTAATGAGACAATCGGCTCATTGTTCTCATTAAATGTTGCTTGTGATCCCCCTTGTTGAAGCGACTCCCCTGTCATTAATAAGTTGTCATCAATATCACGGAATGATAATTCAGCTTCAGTACCAAGTGTTTCTCGAGCTGTTTGTTGATCTTCAACGCCTGGGAGTTGAACACGTATTCTGTCTTCTCCCTCAACAGATATCGCAGGTTCAGATACACCCAGTACGTTAACACGTTGATTCAAAGCGGTTGCGGTTGATTGGATGTCTTCTTGTGTCAACTCTCCATCATCAGGCTGAAGCTCGTACAACACTTCAAAACCGCCTTGTAAATCTAATCCTAAATTTGTATCTCTCGCTACATCAGTCGCTGTTTGTGCGATGAGTACGCCAAGAGCAATGACAATGGCGAAAAACGCACCAATTCTCAGCCCTTTTTTACCCATAAGAGGTCCTCCTTAGTGAACAAAACAATCACGTTCTGATATGTAAAACATATACAGTTGATTTGGCACAATATCTCTATTATACGGACGTAGAAAATTGAGTGTCAATGACGTAGTACATCATCGAGTAAACTTTCTAAATCATTACGACCCGAATCCATCCCGTCCATCTCGCCTCGATAAGCTGAAATCGTAACATGATTCATATAATCTGTCACTGACAACCGCATAAACGAATTAACAAATTGATAAAACGGAACGAACTCCGGTTGTTTTCGAAGTTTCTGGATTCCTGCTTGCCAAACGAGTTCTTTTGTCGCTTCTTCGTAACCTAGTAATTGAAATTCATCTACTTTCAAAATTAAAACAGGCTCTAAATCATCTTTCCACACGTCAAACTGTTGCGGATTCACTTCACTTCACCTCTTTTGTGATCAGGTTCATCAACTAGTCATGCTTGGACAACTTCGGCATACATATGTAAAACGGACAACCCTTAAATGTCTAACATCGAGGAGGGCGGCTATGTCCAAGCAATCGTTTTTTGCAGGCGCGTTAATCTTAATTATCGCCGGGTTGGTAACACGAATACTCGGTTTCGTAAATAAGATTGTTGTTGCTAGAATCATGGGCTCTGAAGGAATGGGTTTGTATATGATGGCGATTCCGACATTTTTACTCGTCATCACCTTAACACAACTCGGTTTACCCGTAGCAATCTCAAAATTAATTGCTGAAGCCGACGCGAATGGCGATCGAATGCGAAAAAAACGCATTCTCGTCGTGTCACTCACAGTAACCGGTATACTAAGTGTAATCTTCACCCTACTCATTATCGTGATTGCACCATTTCTCGCTGAATGGATGTTAACCGACGCAAGAGCACTATACCCGCTCCTTGCCATCATTCCAATTGTACCAATCGTGGCATTATCTGCCGTTGTTCGTGGCTATTTCCAAGGCATGCAAAACATGCGTCCGATTGCAATCGCACAAGTGATTGAACAAGTTGTACGTATCGCATTTGTAGCCATTTGTACGAGTGCTTTACTGCCATACGGCGTTGAATTTGCGGCCGCAGGTGCAATGATTTCTGCTGTACTCGGGGAACTCGCCTCTTTACTTTACATCATTTACGTATTTAAACGGAAAAAAACGTTAAAAGTTCGCAAAAACTTTATGAGCGCCCTCGAAGGCGGGAAACAAACATTTAAAGACTTAATGGAGATTGCCTTGCCAACGACTGGCAGTCGACTCGTAGGAAGTGTCTCCCTATTCCTTGAGCCAATCGTTGTCGCACAAAGCTTAGCTGTTGCAGGCGTTGCGACGGTGCTTGCTACGAGCCAATACGGTGAATTGAGTGGCTTTGTCGTACCGCTCCTATTCTTACCTTCATTTATCACATATGGCTTATCAGTCTCACTCGTACCTGCCATTAGTGAAGCACACAGCAAAAATGACCACACCCTCATACAGAGGCGACTTCAACAGACAACAAAAGTGGCTTTATTGTCCGGTGGGATCTCAATCGTTGTGCTGTATGTATTTGCAGTCCCGATTTTAACGCTCATGTATCATGCACCCCAAGCTGCAATCTATTTAAAACTAATGGCTCCATTTTGTATATTTTTATACTTTCAAGGGCCGTTGCAAGCAATTTTGCAAGCACTCAACCTTGCCAAATCCGCGATGTACAACAGTTTGATTGGCGCTGTCGTAAAAATTACAGCGATTGCTTTTCTAGCTTCTCGTCCTGAGCTTGGAATGATGGGCGTTGCCCTTGCCATCTGTTGTAGTATGGTGCTCGTAACTTTGCTTCATTTCATAAGTGTCTCACGAGCTGTCGGATTTACGATTCGCATTAAAGATTGGGTGAATACCGCCATCGTCACCCTCCTCACCGTTGGCGCTGCCACGATGAGCTTTAAAACGTTTGTTACAGCAGACCATATGCTTTCAGGTACACTTTTAAGCATTGTCATTTCACTTTTTGTCTACATGATCGGACTATTTATCTTTCGATTGCTTCATTTCAAGAATATCAGTCGTTTGCCGATACTTCAATCACTGTTTCGTTAGGATAAAAGGCCTCCATTTAACCTGGAGGCTTTTCTATGACTCAGTGCTTCTCATCGATAATCAAGTGACCATTTCGACTTCCTGAACAAACAGCAATTTTTTTGAGATCGGTATACCCTCGCTTCATAAGCTCTTTCACTAACCAATCCCGACTTTTCCCGATATGGTTTAAATGTTTCTTTTGAACTTCACCATCAATAATGAAAGGAAAGGGAAACACGACATCTCCTGCAGTCGTTTCAATTTCAATCACCGACAAATCACCGGAAGGCTCAAGTACCGCATATGCCACTCTAGAAAAGTCCGTAATATCGTGTTGCCTTAACTGTAGCAACAAGTCATCAAAGTTGTACCGCTGTTTACGCATTTCCGTTTCATTCACTTTGCCGTTTTCAATAATTAATGAAGGTACCCCGTCTAATAGATCCCTCATCCGATTACTTTTCAACGATACGTACGCTAATATAATTTGTGTACATGCTAACACAACGATCGGAAACGTACCAATTATAATATTGCGCTCTTCAATTCCTTTAACTGCAAATTCTGCAATCATAATGGAAACAATAAAATCAAGAAGTGTTAGCTCACCGACTTCGCGCTTTCCCATCACACGAATCGCTATTAACAAAAAGAAATAATAAAAAAGCACACGCCAAAAAATTGAGAACAACTCTTCCAATGTATTCGCTCCTCGTAACTCATTAACGAGTAGTATTCCTCAACTGTTGTAAGCTCATGTAACTTTTTCTTCTATCAAAGCAACTTCTGCATATGTTTAAGTAGACGAACACGGTCAAGCGTTGACAACTTCAATTTAGAGGAGGAACAGTATGGATCACACTTTTACGAGAGCAATTGGTGGTTCATTGCTAACGATGCTCTGTCTCGTATTAGCTAGCAGTTTAATCTTAGCAACAATTTTACGGTTAAGTTCAATATCTGAGCACTCGATCGGCGGGGTTACGATGGCAATTACGCTGATCATCACGTTTATTGGTGGCATGGTCGCTGCAATGAAAGCAGGGGCTAAAGGGTGGTTATTCGGCTTACTAGCTGGTGCGATGTTTGTCATCTTAGCGATTACAATTCAATACCTTGGATATGGCAATGCGATTATGCTTTCTCAACTTTTATTGTTTTCATTATGTCTTGTCACTGCGATGGTTGGAGGCATGATTGGTGTTGGTATTCGTTCTTCAATACGTTAAAAGAGACGCAAAAACCCGAAGCAGTGAGTAACTGCTTCGGGTTTTTAATTAGTTTTGGTTAACTACTTCACGTACTGCTGAACGATCATATGTTAGCTTACGATTATCGTTAACTAGCAAAACAATTTTCTCTTCATCAATTGCATCAATTGTTCCATGCAATCCGCCGATTGTGATGATGTCATCGCCTTTTTGCAAGTTCGAATGCATCTCACGTACCTGCTTCTGACGCTTTTGCTGCGGACGAATGAGCAGGAAATAGACGATTGCAAACATCAGAACGAGCATAATAATAGGTTCTAATGCCATCTATGTTCACTCCTTTCCTTATTGTACATGTACCACTTTTTGCTTTTCATGTACAATATTTTAAACTGCAAACCCTCATTTAGAAGTTCTTTGCATCTGGACGATTAAAACCATATTGCTCAAAAAACTCTTCTTTGAAATCAAGAAGACGGTCCTCTTTAATCGCCTCACGAACGTTCACCATTAAGTTTAGCAGGAAATACAAGTTATGGTAAGAGGTTAAACGAAAACCGAACGCTTCTTTGCTCTTAACTAAATGACGAATGTATGCTCTTGAATAATTTTTACACGCATAGCAATCACATTTCTCATCAATTGGACGGAAATCGCGAGCAAATTCAGCATTACGAATGACTTTACGACCTTCAGAAGTCATACACGTCCCGTTACGACCAATTCTTGTTGGCAATACACAATCAAACATATCCACACCACGAATCGCACCGTCAATAAGGGCGTCCGCGGAACCGACTCCCATCAAGTACCTTGGCTTGTTGTCAGGTAAATGCGGCATCGTTTCTTCAAGCACTTTGTTCATGACATGTTTCGGCTCCCCTACGGATAAACCACCGATCGCATAGCCTGGGAAATCCATTGATACGAGATCCTCAGCGCTTTGACGTCTCAAGTCTTTATACTCCCCACCTTGAACAATACCAAACAACCCTTGAGTCGTATTGCCTTCATGTTCACGGAGACAACGCTCTGCCCAACGACTCGTACGTTCTACGCTATCTTTCATATACTTGTACTCAGCAGGATATGGAGGGCATTCATCAAATGCCATCATAATGTCAGACCCTAATGCATGTTGAATTTGCATCGCTTTCTCAGGTGATAGGAAAAGCTTCTCTCCGCTAATATGATTGCGAAAACGTACACCTTCTTCGTCAATGTCGCGGAGTTTACTCAAACTAAACACTTGAAATCCACCAGAATCGGTTAAGATTGGACGATCCCAATTCATAAATGAGTGCAATCCGCCAGCTTCGCGAATCAAATCTTCTCCAGGACGTAACCATAAATGGTATGTGTTTGAAAGAATGATTTGTGCATCCATCTCTTTTAGCTCGTCAGGACTCATCATTTTTACGGTTGCGAGTGTCCCGACTGGCATAAACATTGGCGTATCAAAGCTTCCGTGAGGCGTATGCACTTTTCCAAGCCTAGCCCCAGACTGCTTGCATGTCTTAATATGTTCATAATACACGGCTGTCATTAGTTGTTGATTCCTTTCTTCATAACCATCGCATCGCCAAAACTAAAGAAGCGGTAGCGCTTTGCTATGGCTTCTTTATACGCATTCATAATGTGCTCTCGACTAGAAAAGGCACTAACGAGCATCATTAATGTTGATTTTGGCAAATGGAAATTCGTAATCAATCCATCAATCGCTTTCCATTCGTAACCTGGAAAAATGAAAATATCTGTCCAGCCAGAACATGCTGTAAAAACTTCATGTTCATTAACGATCGTCTCAAGAGTTCTCGCTGAAGTCGTTCCACAAGCAACGATTGAACGTCCAGCTGATTTCGCTTCATTCAAAACCGTCGCTGTTGCATCATTCATCTCGTAAAACTCCGCATGCATGTCATGCTCTTCAATCATGTCTACACTTACCGGACGAAACGTCCCAAGGCCAACGTGGAGCGTAATATAACAGATGTTCACACCTCGGTCTTTTAACTCGCCCAGCAGTTGTTCGGTAAAGTGCAAACCTGCAGTTGGTGCTGCTGCTGCACCTGAACGCTTAGCAAATACCGTCTGATAACGATCTTGTTCATCCAAGCGCTCCGTAATATATGGAGGTAGTGGCATTTCTCCTAAGCTTTCAAGCACTTCAAGAAAGACGCCTTCGTAAGAAAACGACAACTTCCGTCCTCCATGAGCAAGAATCTCCGTACACGTTGCTTTTAATCTGCCATCTCCAAATGAAATGGTCGTACCAACTTTAACGCGTTTGGCAGGCTTTACGAGTGCTTCCCACGTATCATTTCCTTCATCTTTCAAAAGCAAGCACTCAATGTTTGCGCCTCCTTGTTCTTTCGTACCGAAAACGCGTGCCGGGATCACTTTCGTATCGTTCAGTACGAGACAATCTCCAGGCTCAAATAAAGATACAATATGCTGGAACGTTTCATGTCGTACACTACCGTCATCAGCATCTAGCATTAATAATTTTGATGTATCTCGTTGTTCTAAAGGAGTTTGAGCAATCAACTCCTCAGGTAAATCAAAATCAAAGTCTTTTACTTTCATCGTGGTCACTCCTGCATCTAATTAACGAAAACGCCCGATTAAAAATAGCACCAATGATAAAACAACACTAATGATAATCGACGTCACAATCGGAAAATACACCGTCGTATTCTCGCCGCGAAAAATAAAATCACCAGGCAGTTTACCTAACGGCAAAAACTTCCCGCCAACTTGCCATAACAAACCGATCGCAATGAGTGTAACACCTATAATTACGAGCCATTTTGGAAACTCTGCCAACGTTTAGACATCTCCCTTATCGAAATTAAAGTGTTCATACGCTAGCGGCGTCACGAGTCTTCCTCTCGGTGTACGTTGCAAAAAGCCGATCTGTAACAGATAAGGCTCATAAACGTCTTCAATTGTTTCTGATTCCTCTCCAACCATCGCTGCCATCGTCTCGAGCCCAACTGGACCACCTTTGAACTTCTGAACGATCATTGAAAGTAAGCGCACGTCATTAGGATCAAGCCCTAGCGGATCGACTTGTAGTTGCTCTAACGCCTTTTCCGTCGCTTCATAGCCGACTGCCGTTCCACTGTCTGACACTTGCGCGAAGTCTCTAACGCGTCGTAACAGTCGATTTGCAATTCGCGGTGTGGCACGAGAACGTCTTGCAATTTCGAGTGCTGCTTGTTCTTTCATTTCTAAAGAAAGCAACTTACTACTACGTATTACAATCGACGCTAGTTCCTCAAGAGAATAATATTCAAGCCGACTCAACACACCAAAACGATCGCGTAACGGTGCGCTCAACATGCCAGCCCTCGTCGTTGCTCCAACGAGTGTAAACGGAGGAAGGTCCAATCGCATCGACTTCGCCTCTGTTCCTTTGCCAATCACAATATCCAAACAAAAGTCTTCCATCGCAGGGTATAACACTTCTTCAACTGAACGATTTAACCGATGGATTTCATCGATAAAAAGAACATCGCCTGGCTCGAGCGTCGTCAGAATCGCAGCCAAATCACCGGGTCGGTCGATTGCTGGTCCAGATGTCGTTCGAATATTAACGCCCATCTCGTGTGCAATAATTGTAGCAAGAGTCGTCTTTCCAAGACCTGGAGGACCATACAACAACACGTGATCTAAGCTTTCTTCACGAAGTTTGGCAGCTTGAATAAAGACTTGTAAATTCTTTTTCACTTGATCTTGCCCGATATAATCCGCAAAACTAAGCGGTCGAATCCCTTGGTCTAACTGTTCTTCTTCCTTCGTTAACGCTTCTTTTGAAATGACGCGGTCGTCCACTTAAATCCCCCCCTTTACCGTTCAACAAATAATCGAAGGGCTTGCCTTACGTATTCATCAGCAGTCAAATCGTTTCCTTGTAATGCCTTCTCTGCTTTCTTAATCTCACGCTCACCGTAACCGAGCGCTCGTAGAGCATCCATGGCTTCATCTAAGGCGTCGCTTTCTTTAGCAAACAACGGTCCAGTAGCCATCAATTGTTCTTCATCCATAACGAAGTCAAGCTTGCCTTTAAGATCAAGAATCATTTGTCTCGCCGTTTTCTTGCCAATTCCAGGGAACTTCGTCAACATCGTTTCATTCTCTTCTTCAATGGCTTGAATCACGACTTTGGAATTCCCCTCAGCAAGCACCGCTAAAGCCCCTTTCGGACCAATTCCTGACACTTGCAACAATCGACTAAAGAGCACGCGCTCTTCTCTCGACTTAAAGCCGAACAGCTTAATCGCATCTTGAATGATATGTGTATAAATAAATACGTTTACTGTTGCACTCTCGTTAATTTCATACGCAAATGGATTTGCACAGTAGACGTGATAACCGACACCATGAATGTCGACAGTGACAGACTCGTGGTCACGATAAACAATCGCCCCACTTAAACGTTCATACATGGATTGTCCCCTTTTCCATCGTTTCTCTTCAGTGTAGCATAACGCTCACTTCAATGGGAACACGTATTCTTAGGAAAGCTCAGCATTGTGATAAACGTTTTGAACATCGTCATTGTCTTCAAGTTTATCAATGAGCTTTACCATCGTTTCCTCTTGTTCTGGGTTAAGTTGAGTCGTGACTGTTGGGATCTTTGTGAGTTCAGAGGTCTCAATGGTATAACCTGCATCAACGAGTGCTTTTTTTACATCTTGAAGATCACCGTAAGCGGTTGTAATCAGCGCTGTATGTTCTTCAACTTCAAACTCTAATGCTCCTGCTTCAATCGCTTCTAGCATAAGCTCTTCTTCATCAAGATCGCCTAAATGGATAACAATTATGCCAGCATCTTCGAAAAGAAAAGATACCGATCCCGCTTCACCAAGGTTGCCCCCATTTCGTGAAAACGCGTAGCGTAAATCTGCCACCGTCCGGTTTCTGTTGTCCGTTAACACGTCAATGAAGATTGCTGCCCCTCCTGGTCCATACCCTTCGTACGTAATTTCTTCATACGTAACGCCATCTTGATTTCCTGCAGCTTTTTTAATAGTTCTTTCTATATTATCACTTGGTAAGTTTGCCTCTTTACCTTTTTGTATAGCAAGGCGAAGTCTTAGGTTGGTAGCAGGATCATCGCCACCTGCACGAACAGACGCAAAAATTTCTTTCGTAATTTTTGTAAATACTTTCGCTCGTTTTGAATCTTGAGCTTCTTTACGCCTTTTTATGTTGTTCCATTTAGAATGTCCAGCCATTGTCATTCCTCCCCAATATGTAAATATATCACGAATTAGTAAAGCGCAAAAGGACTGGAGTCCTTTTGCGCTTGTTGGTTAGCGACTACGTTCAAATGGGCGCTCGGCCATATTGCCAAGGTCACCAAGCATATCTTCAAAAGTCGCTCTTGTTTCATCGACCATTTCCCCACCAGCATTACGGATATCACGTGTGACGTTACGGACTTTCCCGAACATCTCATCATCATCGGTGACATACACGGTTTTGTTCGTATGATCTTCAACGGTATTTTTAATTTTCGCCTTCAGATCATCATCGATGTTACTTCCGCGAACTGCTATGACGACATGGTCTCCATCAACAACAACATGACTATCACCAATGCGATCCATGTTTTCTACTGCATGGTCAATCGTTCTTTCAAGGTCATGTTCAGTACTGTTGTTGTACTTTGTAGTGTGACCTTGATGGTGGTCATTGTTTAGCTGACCACGTTCATTTACCATACCAGGGTGATCCCCAGTTTCGCCATTATACTTTTGGAAACGTGCCTGATTGGCATCTCGTTCACCTTGCGTATAATGGTCTTTATCGACGACATCACGTGGATTACCATAAGCCCACGAACTTCCCATTCCGTCATTAACGTTATGAGTGCTATCATGGCGCTCTGTTCTTGTCGTGCGATCGTCAACCGTTAACATGTCAGTAATTGGTCCTTCCCCACGATCTCCACGATTTGCACGGGTCATCTCATAATCATGATCTGCTCCGCGGTAATCATTGACGTAATTCATGTCGTAATTTACTCGATCAGGAATTGGTTCTGCAGCGTTATTATTTCCACCACATCCGGCAAGTCCTGCAGCAAGCATTGTACAAGCTGTAATTGACAGTGCAAATTTTTTCATAAAAGAAAAATCCCCCCTCACACCTAGGATGTGATAAAGGGGGAATTGATACACCTGTTATAAAGAGGAAAGCTCTCCAACTTACTCTTTCTGTTCGTCATCCGGACTTGTTGGCTGATAGTAGTTTGGCGGATACATCGGTTGAGCATAATAACCATATGGATCAACCGGAGCATAACCCATATATGGAGACGTCATCTGCGCAATTGAACCTTCATGTCCTCGATGGTTCGGCACATCATATGAGCCTTGATATTGTAACTCATAAGGAAGGTTCTCATAACTATAGCCTTCTGCAAATGGATACGATTCATACCCGTGACCGTGATGCATCATCGGTGGTGCCATTTGCTGATAAGGCATCGCACCAGGATACATTGAAGGTGCACACGGATAACAATATTGCATTAAATGCGGCGGTACTGGTTGACCATAATTCATGTGTCCATAAGACGGATAAGACTCCATACAAGGATGTTGCATTGGCATCGGCTGAGGCTGAACGTGCATTTGCGGTTGAGGTTTCGGCATTGGCTTTTGCGGTTTCTCTTGTTCTTTCATGACCGGTTTTTTCTCAACTTTCTTCTCAACCTTTGCAGGAGCTGGCTTTGTCATTTTTGATGGCACAGGCTTTTTCGTTTCTTTTTGAGGAACTTTTTTCGGCTCAACTTTGTATTCTTTTTTTGGTACTTCCATCTTTGGCATTTTCATCGGCGGCGGCTTCACTGCAGGGGCTTCTTTCGCTTTTGGTTGCTCCTTTTTCGGAGCAGGCTGCTCTTTAACCGTGTAGTCTTTTGCAGGTTCTGCCTTTTTGGACTTTACCTGTACTTCTTTTTTAGCTTGAACGCCTTTTCCCGGAACTTTAATTTTCATTCCAGGCATTACCATATCAGGGTTTGCAATTTGCGTGTTTGCTGCTTTAAGTTCCTCAAAGTTCACATCATATTTCTTCGCTAAGTTCCATAACGTATCGCCTTTTTGCACAATATGAATTTTCACAATTAATGTCCCTCCCGTAACCCGTATGATCCGTTACCAATTGGTTCTTCCCATACAAGATATGCACGAGTTACGAGGAGTATTCGTTTCGTTAGAGCGAGCGTTCTTTTACTTGAACAAATAGTGATGGGTAAGTGCCGAGTACGCGAGTCTCACATCCGAGCGCTTTTAGTTCTTCTAAAGCACCTGGCAACAAAACTTCATCATACGCATGTTCCACATCAATAATAAAGAAATAGTTACCGAGTCCGGTTTTTGTTGGACGCGATTCAATTTTTGTTAAGTTTAGTTTACGCCAAGCAAATGCCGAAAGCACTTGATGCAATGCCCCAGAGAAATCTGAAGGTAATGTCACGACCACTTTCGTTTTGCTATGCTGTTCATTGGCTTTTAAGAAGCTTGGTGCCACATCATTAGGCGATACGAGAACAAATCGCGTGTGATTGTTCGTAAAGTCATGAATGTTTTCTTGTATTACTTTTAATCCATATTTTTCAGCTGCTAATTCATTTGCAATTGCAGCTATGTTCGTATGTTCATTCTCACTCACTTCTCTTGCCGCCTGAGCCGTTGAAGTTGCAAACTTTTGTTCAACCTCATCTAATTCTCCGGTAATAAATTCGTGGCATTGAGCAATGGCGTGTGGGTGCGAATAAACGGTATCAATGTCATGCAAGTCGTTTACGGATGGGTGAACAAGTAAATGTTGTGCAATTGGGATGGCCACTTCTCCAATGATCGGAAAATCGTGTTTATGAATTAAATAATCAAGCGATATGTTTACGGATCCTTCAATTGTATTTTCTAAAGGAACGACGGCTGCATCAACTTGGTTTTTTTCAAGTGCATGTAACGTACTCGGAATGTCTTTATAAGGCATACGCTTTGCATCTGGCAAAAACGCTCGGGCAGCAATTTCAGTAAACGTACCCGCTGGTCCTAAAAAAGCTACTTTATTCGTCACAAACTCCACTCCATCTCTTCTATTCATCTATACTCCAGCAGCGCCAGAGCCGATGATTTCTACTTTTTCTACTGCTTCCATCGCTTTTATATCTGCCATCAGTTGTTGAATTTCCACATTGACCATGCTCGTATCGACGGTGAGCGTAATATTCGCTCGACCGCCGAGTGGGATCGTCTGGTTAATCGTTAGCACATTTGAATCGGTATTCGCTACAATTCTAAGCAAATTCGACAATGCACCAGAGCGGTCAGCAAGATGAATTGAAAAGGTAATGATCTTCTCTTGAATCATCGTATGAAATGGAAAAACTGCATCACGGTATTTATAAAATGCACTTCGACTTAAATCCACTTGTTTAACGGCCTCACCGATCGTTTCAGCTGAACCGTTTTCTAATAATACTTTGGCTCGTAATGTCTTTTGCATTGCCTCGGTCAACATATCTTCTCGAACAAGATAAAATTGATCAATTTCTTCTGCCATAGCCCTCACCACCAAAACATTACTTATTCATCGATAAATTCAAATTCAATTCCGGCAAGACGCACGAGGTCGCCATCTTTGGCTCCACGTTCACGTAGCGCCTGGTCAACACCCATTTGTCTCATCGTACGAGAGAAACGTCTCGCACTTTCTGTACGGTTTAAGTCAAGCATGACAATTTTACGTTCAAGCTCTTCACCAGATAACACATACGTACCCTCATCATCGCGTGTAATGACGAACGGCTCTTTTTTCGTGTATTTATATAACACACCTTCTTGCTCTTCTTCACTCTTCTCAAAAGCGTCGATTTCAGGCGCATTTTCAAGCTCATTTACAATCGTTTCAATAAGAGCATGTAACCCTTGACGGTTTAGTGTAGATAGTCGATAAACCGTGACATTGTCATCATCCAACTTCTCAAGAAATGCATTGAGTGTCTCTTCACTATCTGGCATATCCGTCTTGTTTGCTACGACGATTTGTGGGCGCTTTGTGAGCACCTCATTGTACGCTTTAATTTCTTCGTTGATCGTTACGTAATCTTCGTAAGGATCTCGACCGCTCAAACCTGAAACGTCAATAAGGTGAACGAGTACTTTTGTACGTTCAATGTGTCGTAAGAACTGGTGACCAAGTCCAACGCCTTCATGTGCACCTTCAATTAATCCTGGAAGATCAGCAAGTACGAAACTGCGTCCGTCTTCTGATTGAACAACACCAAGATTAGGTTTAATTGTCGTAAATGGGTAGTCTGCAATTTTAGGCTTTGCAGACGTTGCTACAGATAAGAATGTTGACTTCCCAACACTCGGGAACCCGATTAATCCTACATCTGCGAGCAATTTCAATTCGAGAATTAATTCTCGTTCAATTCCTGGTTCACCGTTTTCTGCATGTTCAGGTGCAGGGTTCTTCGGCGTGGCAAAACGAGTGTTCCCAAGTCCACCACGTCCACCTTTTGCAACGAGAGCTTCCTCGTTGTGTTCTGTTAAATCAGCAATAACAGCGCCTGATTCTTTGTCTTTTACGACTGTACCTGGTGGCACGAGAACGATCGACGGATTCGCATTCTTTCCGTGTTGGTTCTTTGAACGACCGTGCTCTCCACGATCTGCCTTAAAGTGCTTTTGGTAACGGAAATCCATAAGTGTACGTAATCCTTCATCAACACGAAAGATTATATCGCCACCTTTACCTCCGTCCCCTCCTGCAGGACCACCATCTGGTACGTACTTTTCACGGCGAAAGGCAACCATCCCGTTTCCACCATCGCCAGACTTAATAAATATATTTACATAATCGATAAACATCCACGTTCACCTCGTTCATTAATGTCATTATTGTAACACAAACCATAGGGGACAGTCCCCCGCTAGAGTACAACGTTACCGCACTGGGGGACTGTCCCCCAGCACGTTAAAGCGTCGGGGGACTGTCCCCTCTGCCAATGAAAAAAGGAGGGCTATGAGACAGCCCACCTACTGTTTATCATTATTTTTCACTTGATTTACGATTTGATTCGTCGCATTTATCCCTTGTCGTACGCAATCAGGCAAACCGACACCATCGTACGAAGCGCCCGCTAAAAGCACGTAGGGATACGTATCGTTAACTGCTTCTCTCCATTGTTGTACGCGCTGTTTATGACCGACTGTATACGTTGGCATTGCTTCTTGCCACCGTTCAACATCATACCATAGAGGAATGCCGTTAATCTCGAGCATTTTGCTCAAGCCTTTGATCACTTGTTCAACAATGACGTCATCGCTCTCGTTGACAATTTCCTCTTGCCCTGGCCGTCCAACGAACGATCGAAGTAAGACGTAACCGTCTGGTACGGCTGTTGGCCATTTTTTATCAACAAACGTTACGGCTTTAATGACGGTGTCGTTCCCTTTTGGTACGAGAAATCCAGTACCATCCGCCCGTTCACTTACATCACTTTCACGAAACGCAAGGGCAACCGTTGCGACCGACGCACCTCGTAGACGCTCTAACCGCTCAGAAAGTCCGTCTTCAACAAATGTAGTGGCTGCGACCGGTTGCGGGACCGTCATAATGACAGCATCCGCAATTTCTTCATGCCCGTTCTCAAAACTGAGTCGATGTTGATTGCCATCACGCTCAATTGAAACGAGCTTATGATCTTTATGAATCGACGCTTGATCTAGCCTGGCTTCTAACGCTTCTATAACCGTAATAAGCCCGTTTTTAAATGTACGAAACTGCCCAGTATTCGTCCCCGCTGTAGGCTGTTTCTTCTGAATTGCTTCACTCGCTTTTATTAAGCTTCGATGCTTAGTAGCAAGTGCTTTAAATTGAGGCAATGTAGACTCTAGACTTAATTCATTTAAAGAACCTGCATAAATCCCTGAAAGCAAAGGTTCTAACAAGCGGTCAACCATTTCATCACCGAAACGGTAACGAAACAACTGCCCTGCCGCTACATCTTCATCCAACTTTGCTTTTGGCTTAACAAGATCCAATGACGCTCGCATCTTGCCTTTAGTTGAAAGTAACGAAGTCGAAAGCAACGGCTTTAAACTTGAAGGGATCCCCATTGAAGACGGCTTTGGAATTGGATGCAACTCTTCGTTATACAAAATAAACGCTTGTCCTGTTTCATTTGTGACGAGCTGATCTTCAATGCCTAATTCAGACACGAGCGCCATTAATTCGGGCTTTCGAGCTAGAAATGAGTCCGCACCTCGCTCAACGACAAAATCCTCTCGATGATAAGACCGGATCTTCCCACCGAGCATCTGACTTGCTTCAAAAAGTTCAGCATCAACTTCAGGATGTTTGCTCAACTCATAAAGGGCGGAGAGCCCCGTGATCCCTCCGCCGATAATCGCTACTTTCATTTTAGCGACTGTATTCCAATTGTTTTAATACCGCATCTGCAAGTCCGTCAATAAACAACGATTTAGCATTAGGCATTGGTGGTCGCTCGTAATTCACTTGTAGATCATCAGTGACAACTTTGCACTCATAATCGTTGTCATAAAGAACTTCCAAATGATCAGCGACAAAACCAAGTGGGCAATAAACAAACGTTTCATAACCACGGGCTTCATATAAATCACGTGTTAAATCTTGAACATCTGGTCCTAACCATTTGTCGGCAGTGTTCCCTTCACTTTGCCAGCCAATTTCATAGTTCTTTACGTCAGCAGCTTCTGCAACGAGACGACTCGTTTCTCGCAATTGATCAACGTAAGGATCGTTATCCGCAAGAATTTTCTCCGGGAGGCTATGAGCAGAGAAAATCACGACAGAGTTGTCACGACCAACACGATCGAGCGTTTCCTTTAATTGATCAGACCAATATTTAATAAATTTAGGCTCCGTATACCAGCTTTCAACGGCATGAATCGTTGGACCATCAATTTCTTCGGATTTCTTTACCGCTCGTCCATTGTATGATTTCACACTAAACGTCGAATAGTGTGGCGCCAAAACAATGCTAACAGCCTCTTCAATGCCGTCTTTTTTCATACTCTCAACGGCATCTTCAATAAATGGATCAATGTGCTTCAATCCAAGATACGCTTTGTATTCAATGTCTGTTTCTCTTTCATTCAAACGATCTTCGAGCGCTTGCATTTGCTCATTTGTAATACGAGCGAGAGGAGAAACACCACCAATCGCTTCATAGCGATCAGTCAAATCTTGCAATGCTTCGTCTGATGGTTTTCTTCCGTGTCGAATGTGTGTGTAGTATGGTTCGATTTCGTCTTGGCTTCTAGGTGTACCGTAAGCCATAACGAGTAAACCGATCGTTTTCTTGCTCATTATTGATTCCTCCCGCTGTATTCGTGAACAAATTGCGTTAAACGTCTTAACGTATCCGGTAAAATTGAAGGCGTAACACCGTGACCGAGATTAAAAATAAAGCTCGGGTCATTTTCTGTTTCATCAAGTATTTTCTTCGCCCGCGCTTCAATTGTGTCCCACGGAGCTAATAAAATAGCTGGATCTAAGTTTCCTTGCAACGTCTTTTGGATACCCATCTCTCTCGCTTCTGTTACAGAAGTACGCCAATCTAGACCAATAACATCAACGTCTAAGTCATTCCATTCCTTAAGCAAGTGTCTCGTTCCTACACCGAACGTAATCAATGGAATGTCTTCTTTTTTAAGCTCTGAGAAGATTTTCGCCATCGTTGGCTTTACAAATGTACGGTAATCACTTGCACTTAACGTACCTACCCAAGAATCAAAGATTTGGAACGCTTGAGCACCTGCCGCAATTTGTGCTTTCGCATACGTAATCGTAAGGTCACTAAGCTTATCCATAAGAAGATCCCATTCTTCTTTGCTTCCATACATCATCGCTTTCGTGTTTTCATACGATTTCGATGGACCGCCTTCAATCATGTAACTTGCCATCGTAAATGGTGCACCAGCAAACGTAATCAACGGTACATCCAATTGCGTTCTGAGCAGTTTAATCGTTTCAATGACGTGTGGCACATCTACACCTGGGTCAAGTGAACCTAATCGTTCAATATCTGCTTTATTTTTAATTGGATTATGAATGACTGGACCGATACCGCTTTTGATTTCCACATCAACGCCAATCGCTGGGAGTGGTGTCATAATATCTTTATAAAGAATTGCCGCGTCATTGTTGTACTGGTCAACTGGAAGCTTTGTTACATAAGCGCAAAGCTCAGGGTCTTTTGTAATTCCAAATAATGAGTACTTCTTTTTCAATTCCCGATATTCCGGTTGTGAACGTCCAGCTTGTCTCATGTACCAAACTGGTTTTGTCTTCTCTCCTACACCATTTGCTGCACGAAGAAAACGATCATTAAAAGCTCCCACAAATAAACACTCCTCTAAACAATCCCTTTAAACATTAAATGATTTACCGATAATAGTATTAGTGCTATGTATGCCTATTCCCATAGCATACCCATTCTTACACGTAAACGTACGCCAAAATGAAAGTTTTACGATAGAAAATCAAAGTCCTATACCTTTTTACCATATAGAAGAATGATTGTCTTGTGTAGAACCTTGGTAAAACGTTCATAAAATCGTAGAAGAATGTCACATTTAAAATGAACTAAAAAGGGGGGATTTGGATATGAAAGGGAATGGAACTAGCTTGAAATCAAAAATGTTTCTTGCACTCACGTTTATAATTTTTTGTTTTTTGCTCGGATTTCTTCTTATCTTTCTCTTAATTCGGCAAATGGATGCACAAGTTGAACAACTTAGTGAATGGAACGATTACGCGTTACAAGCACAAGAAGTTTCTTCCACATTCCAAGAAAAGTACATCTTCATTAACAACATTTACTTGTATGATGAGCCTGACTATTCACGTTTTCATACACTTGATGAGCGCATGGATACAATTTTGCTCAATTTAGAAGCAGCAATTGAAAATGAAGAAGCACAATCAGCGCTAGAACGTTTGCAGTTTTTTAATGAGATGTTTAATACGAGAGTACAGCAGTATGTGACGCTAGAAATTGTACCAAGTTCCAGCACCCTTGATGGTTTCGGCTATTTAAATGCTGAGATGCGTACGTATGCAAGTGAGTTAGAAAGTTACTTTAACCTTAATGCAGAGCGATCCGAACAAGAAATGCAAGCAGCGATGCAACAAGCAGTGATTGGAAGTTTACTTGTTTTTGTTATAGCTACGAGTATCGGTTCTGTGATCTTTTGGGTCGTTGCACAACGAATATCGACGATTATTCGTAAAATTTCAAATCGCGCAAGACGTGTAGCAAGTGGTGACTTATCCAGGGCTGACCTCCCTGTCAAAGGGCGTGATGAATTGTCTCAGCTCGCACAAAACATCAACCTTATGACGAATCAACTTAGATCGATGATTGTTAAGTTATCAGGAGCCAGCCAAACGATCACTTCTTCGTCACAAGAGCTCGTTGCGACGACTACAGATGTCAATTCAGGTGCTGAAACAGTGACAAACTCGGTGCAACATATCGCTGAACAACAATCAGAATTGCACGAATCGATCAATCGTTCAAAACAAACATTTACGATAATGGATCAAGAAATCGTACATGCTGCATCGTCACTACAAACAATCGTGACAGACAATGAGCAATCGTATGACCAAGTCGTCTTAGGACAAAAGAAATTACAACAGTCCGTTGACCATATGCTACACATTAAAACCCAAAACGATCACCATGAAAAAACAATCGTGGAATTAAATCAGGCTGTAGAAGACATCCACCATGTTGTCACTAACATTAAAAATATTTCAAATCAAACGAGTTTGCTTGCATTAAATGCGAATATTGAAGCTTCCCGTGCTGGACGTTCTGGTAGAGGGTTTGCTGTCGTTGCCGAAGAAGTCGGTAAACTCGCATTAGAAAGTGAACATGCAGCGAATCAAATTACGGAAACGATTTCTTCGATGGCAGAAAACATTCAGTCTTCCACTGTTCAATCGAAAAAAAGTACAGATTTAATTACAGAAGGGACATACGTCCTTGACGAGTTGGCAACGACTTATGCTCAATTTTTAGAAGCATTTCAAACCGTACAAGCAAGGTCGCTTACGATTCACCGTTTTGTTTCGGCTGTTAAAGAACAAAGTGCTGCCGTCTCAAACGAACTATATTCCATCCAACAATCGTCTGAAGATGCAACCGCAAATAGTACGATGATTGCAGCAACAATTGAAGAGCAAACGGCTACGATGGATGCCATCACTTTTGCTTCTAAAGAATTGGCAACAATTGTAGAGGACCTTGAGAAGCTCTTTACACAATTTAAGCTTTCATCATAACAAGGGGGTGGAGATCATTCGCTTACGGACGATTCGCTCGAAACTGCTATCCATACTGTTACTACTCACATTTTGCTTTCTAATTGGGTTTTTAATTATTTTTGTTTTATTACAAAATGCGTCTTCGCAAACCGATGAAATTGGCTTTTGGAATGAGCTGGCACGTGATGCCCAAGAAACAACAACGACGTTTCAACAAAAATACATTATCGTTACAGAACTCACCGAAGGAGAAGATCCAAACTTCAATGAATACATAGCGTTATCTGAACAGATGAACGAACTCACTTCCACCCTCTCAGAGCATGTCGATGGCCGAGAAGAAGTTACTTCTGTAAATCGATTAGAAATGCTTAATCAAATGTTTGACACTCGAATGTCTTCTTATATTGAAAGTAGCACGATCCCAAGCGAACAAACGTGGCAAGGATTTGAGTTTTTGAGTTCAGAGATTATGGATCATGCGAACATTTTGGAAGATCATTTTCTCGTACAAGCAGAGCATGCATCAACCGAAAGCTTTGAAAGCATTCGCTCCATCGGCGTTGTCGCAATCATTGTTAGTATTGTTGCGACAGTGATCGCAGGAAGCATTTTCTATCGCTTTACGACTCGAATGACGTCAAAAATTAAACGATTGTCCACTCGGGCATCGACCATTGCTTCTGGTAATCTTGACGGATCACCATTGCCTGAAGACGGTAACGATGAATTATCGAAGCTTTCAGAAGACCTTAATGAAATGAACCGACACTTAGCCGGGACGATGAGCAACATGACGACTGCAAGTCGTTCATTATCATCTTCAAGCCAAGAATTAGCCGCTGCTGTTCAGCAAGTAAACGCCGGTTCAACAGACATTGCGAGTTCGGTGCAAGAAATCTCCGACGTGCAAACGTCGCTTAACGAACATATTCAGCAATCCAATACTCGGTTTACTACGGTACACGACAACTTACAAAACACGTATACCGAGGTGCAATACGTTTTACAAACGAATGATGAATCGAACAATAAAGTTGCGGTCGGCAAAGAAAACTTAGAACGATCACTTCAGAAAATGCAAGCCATTAAAAATCAACACGAACAAACTGAAAAGACGATCCAACTTGCAAAACAATCTTCAGACCAGGTAATTACAATTATTAATCACATTTACGATGTAAATAGCCAAACGAGACTGCTTTCATTAAATGCAAACATTGAATCGGCTAGAACGAAACAGAGTGGTGAAGGATTTTTAGTCGTAGCGAAGCAAATCCGTGATCTCGCTGATGAAAGTGAGCAATCTTCGAAATCAATTAGCAAGACGTTGAAAGAAATGAACGACAAAATCGACAATACGATCACTCAAACGACGATTAGTAAAAAACAAATTGATGAAGGCCAAGAAACGTTGCTTGACTTATCTGATACGTTTAATCGCATTGAACATACGATTCAATCAACGAAAGAAATGGCTGCCAATATTGAAACGTTAATTAGAGAGTTGCAATCGAGTAGCACGAATGTTCTCACTGAGCTAAAAACGATTCAGTCAAAATCAAAGTCAACAATGATGAACGGCCAATCCATTTCACGCGCGATTCAAGAACAAGCGTCTACGGTTGAATCCATTACGATCACCGCTGACGAGTTACAAAAAGTCTCGATCGATATTGATGATCAATTGCAGCAGTACCGCTCATAATGATCATGTAAAAGCACAGGAGTTGTAGTGATTACACCCGCTACACGCTTAGGTAGCCTCTGTGACAAGTCTGAGCACACAATCATTAAGTGAACGTACCTCCACAACACAAAACCCGTATCCACGAAAAGGATACGGGTCTCTTTTTAGAACAGTGACATAAATTGGACACCGGCCACATTAGACGGCTCACCTTCTTGACCGGTTTGTGGATTGTAAGGAACGACCATATAGTCATTTAAAGAAAACACATTGGCACGGTTCACCGTGTACGTTCCCTTACCTGTGACTTCTCCGACCTTACTTGCTTCTCCACCTTTAACTTCATAAATGTTGTAGACGAGACGATCATCTTCAGCTGCCGTCCACCTTAGTTCAACATTTAAAAACCCTTCTCCTTCTAACGTTAGCTCCGCATCTAAATCATCGACTTGCGCTAATTGTACCGGTGATTCAAGATCTTGCACACCATCTGGTTTCATAAACGCAACGCCTTGTTCAGTGACTGGCTCAGTATTCACTAACTGCTTAAACAGTCTCGTAGGGTATGCACTGCCTTCTTGCAAATGCTGCTCTTCTGTTGTGCTGTCATAGCCCATCCATAAAGCGCCAGTGTATTGCGGGGTGTAACCGACAAACCAAGCATCACGGTTGGCTCCTTCTACACCTTCAAAGTTCGTTGTCCCCGTTTTCCCTGCAAGTGCATGGTTCGTCTCACCCGGTCGGCCTGTCCCTTCTTCTACAGCGCCTTCTAACATCCGAGTCATGTACCATGCATTCTGCTCACTAAGCAGCCGTTGCTGCTCAATTGCAGGTTCAATTAAGTTGTTTCCTGACTTCGTTCTAATTGAAGAAATAAAATACGGATCTGACTTTACACCGCCGTTAGCAAATGACGTATACGCAGAAGCCATATCTAATGGTGTCACGCCTTCAGACATCCCGCCAAGAGCAACAGATAGGCCCTCGTCTTTAAACGGCGTTACAGCTTCGTTTGCCCATTCTAGACCTTGATCGATTCCCATTTCATTTAAAAGCCACACAGCAGACGTGTTTGTTGATTGCACAATCGCATCTCGCATCGTAATGTTCCCTTGATACTCGTTTGTTACGTTACTCGGGCTATAATCCCCGTACTCGAGCTTTTCATCTTTCAGCATTGAATAGGGTTTGTATTCGCCACTCTCAAGTGCAGGTGCAAAAACTGATAACGGCTTAAATGATGATCCAGGCTGTCGCTTAATCGTCGTACGGTTCAACCCTTTCCGAACGTAATCTCGTCCCCCTTGTACGGCTTTTACAGCACCAGTGTCATTATCTAGCAATACATAGGACGCTTGTACTTGCTCACTCTCACCAGGAAAGTTGCCGTTCTCTTGAAAAGCTTCGTATGCTGCCATTTGTACATCTTTATGAATCGGAACTTCAATTCGGTATCCACCTGTTAGTATTTGTTGTTCAGATATGCCGTGCTTTTCAATGCTTTCTGTAATGAGCATATCCACATACGTAAACCAAGCCGGGTGCATGTCAGGTTCTGTGTGTAAATCGGTTTGAATCGCGGTTTGAGCCGCGGCTTCTCTCGTTTCGTTGTTAATATAACCATGTCGTTCCATGAGCGCAAGCACCGTCCCACGACGCTTTTCTGCTCGTTCAACATCCGATGCTGGAGAATAGTTATACGGCGCTTTAGGAATTGCTGCAAGAAGCGCCCCTTCAGCAATTGTTAAGTCTTTTGCGCTTTTGCCGAAGTATTGCTCAGACGCTCGCTCAATTCCATACACTCCGTGTCCGAAATAAATTTGATTCAAGTACATCTCAAGTAGCGTATCTTTTGAAAACTGTCGCTCAAGATTCATACTGATTAAGACTTCTTTCGTTTTTCTCATGAGCGTTTTTTCATTTTCTAAGTAGACATTCTTCGCAAGTTGTTGGGTAATCGTACTCCCACCTTCTACTGCTGCACCCGCTAGAATATCTCGGTAAAGTGCTCGCCCAATCGCTATAAAATCCACACCTTGATGATCGTAAAAGCGATGATCTTCCACAGAGATAAAGGCGTGTTGAACATGCTCTGGAATTTCATCGATCGATACATTCTCACGGTCTTCAATGTACAATCGAGCAATTTGATCCCCTTGCTCATCAACAACGGTCGTTGTTTGCGCAAAATTCAACTTGTCTTCATCCGTTAATAAGTTGCCAGCAATTAACGCACTCGCATAACTTCCGAACGCTAATACGAATGTCGATAAAACTGCAACAATACTTATAAAAACATATTTATTCATTTTTTTTGGTTTCATCGTTAGCTTCCTCCAGTACACGTAAAACAAGGAGCCTTTTACTAGTTAAATGTTACATGCTTACCCTATTATAGTACAATAAACTTGGCAAAATCATGTAAACTGGTGGGGAAGACCTCAAATTTTGTAGAATAAAGCTAGAAAAGTCCTGCGCTTTTTTTCTCTTTTTCAAGCTTTAATCGAGAGCTTCCGAGAACGTTAATGAGCTTAATATGAATATGCCCTAAAGACGCTTGGTCCGTACCAAAGCGTAACGTCTTTTGTTTAAACATCCCCTCAAGTGATCGATTAAATGCACGGGTCGACCCCATCACAATATTCGATTCAACTTCAACTGACCAATCGCGCGGAACGATAATCCGCACGTCACCGAACGTATTTAAGATGGATAATTCCAGATGATCATGCTGAAGGTCCGCACGTGTAAGATCTAAATGTAGCGTTCCGAAAATCACATTGAAGTTTGTCTCATCACCTAGCGTAAAGGCTTGTTTTTTATACTTTTCTTCATCAAAAATAATCCATTGTTGATTTGGAATTTGTTCAATGTTGTTATCAAATGACTCACGGCTTTCCTGACTGAATTTAGCTGATTCATTTAGATCATCCTTCTCACCTGCTGCTAACCGGTCCACATCAATTTCTTCTGTATTTGCTTTGAAAAAGCGCACACCAATAATGTACAGAAGCGGTGTGAACAAGAACAGAAATGATGGAATCGGCACCCACGGGCTAGCCGCGAGCCCTGCAGCCAACACACCGAAAAGATAAGCACTCATCGGTTCCTTACTCATTAACAACCACGTAAAAATCATGGCGCTAATAAGAGGTACTATAAATCCAAACGCTGTTATACCTAATAAGGTTACATTCAAAAAAATACTACTAAACAATATGATTACGAACACGATGTGTAACGCCGATTTTGTCGTCATGTCTTACCTCCATATGAGTTGCTACGATAGTTACGTAACAACGCTCATTTAAGTTTCAGATTTATTATAATATTGCGCTTCGGACATTGCTAATTTTTTTCCTATGTTACAATAGACAGATACTTAAGGAGGAATCCACGATGCAAGATAAACTGTTCCAATTATTAGACAACCACTTTGACGAAATGGTCGAAATTCGTAGACATCTTCATGAAAATCCAGAAGTTTCATTCCATGAAACGAACACTGCTAAGTACATTGCAGATTATCATAAAAAATTAGGAAATGAAGTTCAGGAACATGTCGGTGGCAACGGGGTCGTTGCTAAAATAAGTGGCAAAAATCCAGGACCTGTCGTTGCCCTTCGTGCCGATTTTGACGCCCTACCAATTCAAGACCAAAAAGATGTGCCGTATAAGTCAAAAGTAGACGGAGTGATGCACGCTTGCGGTCACGACGGTCACACAGCGACGTTGCTCATCTTAGCAAAGGCGCTAAAACAAGTTGAAGACGAGCTTCACGGAACGGTCGTATTCCTTCACCAGCATGCAGAAGAGTTATCACCTGGCGGTGCTGCACCGATGATTAAAGACGGAGCCTTAGATGGTGTGGACGTTGTATTTGGAACGCATCTATGGTCACAAGATCCCCTTGGTACAGTTCAACATTGTAGCGGCCCTTTTATGGCATCTGCTGACCATTTTACGATCAAAGTAAACGGTAAAGGCGGTCACGGTGCTCTTCCACATACGACAAAAGATGCCGTTGTCATCGGTTCACAAATCGTAAATAACATCCAAACGATCGTCGCCAGACGTGTAAACCCTCTCTACTCTGCAGTAGTTTCGATTGGCAAGTTCATTGCTGACAACCCGTACAACGTCATTGCAGATTCAGTCGAAATGGTCGGAACCGTTCGTACATTCCAAGAAGATGTTCGCAATCAAATAGAACAAGATATCTTTGAAATTGCAGAAAACACAGCAAAAGCCTACGGTGCAACTGTTGAATATGACTATGGCAGAGGGTATCCTCCTGTCGTTAACCATGCAGCAGAGACGAACTACATCGCGAAGATCGCTTCTAGCATTACAGATGTCAATGGCGTGCATGAACGAGAACCTGTACTTGCAAGTGAAGATTTCTCTTACTACTTACAAAAAACGAAAGGTTCATTTTTCTTCACCGGTGCAGCATTTATGGACGGAAGAAACAATGCGCCTCACCACCATCCCCTCTTTGACTTCGATGAGCGAGCGATGCTCGTCGCAGCAAAGACACTCGCAAAAGCAGCAATTGATTATTATAAAGAATCATAATGAAAAGGCAGTCCAAATGGACTGCCTTTCATTCTTGACCCCGGCAAGCTCTCCTCTATGTTGGGATTAGCCAAACGAAGCAAGCAAATGCCAAAAAGAAAAAACCCTGATTCTCAGAACCAGAGCTTTCTTCTTTATTGTTTCAATTGGTCTTGAAACCAGCGAATCCGGTAACAGTATTGTGCAGCTTCTCCGAGTTGAATGAGTAGTTGATAATTAATTGTTGCACCGACAAACAATCCGAACCCTGGGATGAGCTGCAATGTCTTAGGTACATCGATGAAGTCTCGATATTCCAGTTGGAACGTTACCCAGTCAATCGCTTGGTCAATCGTTAGTTCTTCTCCAAACTCGTCAATAAACGTCTGCCACTGCTCCATTCTCGCTAACGTTTCTCGTTGTGTCGTGCGGCTTGAGAAGGCCATTTGAAAAACGTTTAGCAAAAACAAACGTTCATCGACACGCTTCGGATCATAGCCATATATCTGAGCGGTTGTGAATAGAAAGCGCATTTTTATGGCAAGTAACATCGGGAAGTCACTCATACCAAGGAGTATGCCTCCAGCACCTGTGCCCGCTCCTTCTAAGCTTGCAGTTCTGCGGTACGAAACGATTGCTTTTTGTAACGCTTCGTCTCTTTGTTCTAATGACATGTGTTGTAGCGGTTCTTTCTTTTGGACGTATTCACTCGTATTCATCGTCGTATCAATCATCTGTCGTATTGCATTCCCGATGGTCACGTGTACTTTGTCAGGAACGTACCCGTTCATTTTTGATTGAAATGACTTTGTCCAATCTTTGACCATCGATGGGTTTTTTGCCAGTTTGCGTTTCCAAGCATTTAGCTCCATAAGAGCTTCCTTTTCATATGCTTCCATTGCAACGTCCTCCCCGTCATTAAGATAACGCGTGTAGTGATTGTTTAAACCATTTAGGAAGTTGAACTTTAACATAAGCAATGACCATTAAAAGCATCATAAACAATGCAATCATACTATAGAAGATCGACCAAGATGTGATAAACGTAATGATCGTAAACCAAATCGATTGAATGACCATGACATTGCGAACGAGCGATTGAACCGATTGTTGCCTCACTTGTTCAGGAACTGGATATAGTTCAGGCCAAACCATCGTCTTATGATGATGGTAAATCGTCACCAGTTGTGATCCTGTAATGTACGTGAACAAAATCGCAATAACGACGGCTAGTCCTTGAAGGTCTTCTGGTGTTGCGTAAATTAACAGCGCTCCTACAATGGCTAACCGAATCATAATACCGAAATAATCACCAGAACGTGCAAACGTTTTACCGTACAAAAATACGTACGTATTGCTTTGCTTTGTCACTAAGCGATTCCATTGATTCGAAAGGATGCTTCGTCTTCTTATTCTTGCCTTAATGTGTGGAACATCAACGAAAGCATTCGCAAATGTGTAAAACGAATTTAGCCGTTCTTCCTCTAATGAAATTAACTGATCCCATTTCAAACGGTATTTCTCGTGTAACGGTCGATAATATCCGAAAAAGAGTAGAATCATGACAACCCCTACAGCAAGCACGAACCACCACTCGAGCATAAATACGAAAAACACAAATACGAGGTTTACCACGAATCGTAGCCATCGCAACTTCCACTGTTGAGAAACGTACTGGTACCTTAGCTCCGACCAATAGGCAAACACATTCCATCCTTTCGCTGCAATTAGAATAAGAAATGTAATGAGTAATTGATTAAATTCACCAATTCGGTCGGTATAAAGGGGTCCGAGTAAAAACAACACGAGCGCAAGTACGATACTTTGCATGAACCAACTATAACGGAGTGCGCTTTGTAAATAATGATTCATCTTTGCTTCCATAGGTAGCAAGTAAACGAGATCGCCCGTTTGGAAAAACGTCCGTACAGACGTCTTCGTCAACATAAAAGCAAACAAGACAGCTAGAACTTGTACGACTGGAAATGTGCTTGGAAGCCAGTCCAAAAACGAATTATAGTAAATGCCGATGATGAGTACGATCCCACCGATGGCAACCATTAAACCGCTATTTGCCATGAGCGTTATGTAGCGTCTACTCACTGACCAAAACTCTCTAGCCCTCTCTTGCCACAATTGATCAATACTCATCGATCATCTTCCTTTGTCATTTCAACATAAATCTCATCAAGACCTGCGTTTGGCATGTTGGCTTGTGTGCGAAGTTCAGCAAGCGTCCCCTTTAAGTAAACCGTGCCGTGGTGTAACAATACGAAACGATCACAATACTTTTCTGCCGTAGTCAAAATGTGGGTAGACATTAAAATGCCTGCACCACTATTTTTCATTTCGACCATTTGGTCGAGTAGTGACTGGATTCCGACAGGATCGAGTCCGAGAAATGGCTCATCAACAACATACAGCTCTGGTTTCACTAAAAACGCACACATAATCATGACTTTTTGGCGCATCCCTTTCGAGAAATTACTCGGAAACCAGTGTTTCATTTTTGCCATTCGGTATGTTTTCAATAGCGATTCGGCTCGCTCTTCCCAATCGGTAAGATCATATGCCATCGCTGTTAAACGAAGGTGCTCCCATAACGTTAGTTCATCGTATAAAATTGGAGTTTCAGGGATAAAGCTCATCGTTTGTCGATACGTATCTAAATCATCTGCAATCGTCTTCCCATTTAGCGTAATGGCTCCATCTGTCGGCTCTAACAATCCTAAAATGTGCTTGATCGTCGTACTTTTCCCCGCGCCATTCAAGCCAATGAGACCGACAATCTCACCGCGCTCAACGCCAAACTCGACCTTCTTAATGACAGGCTTATTCGGATTATAGCCGCCGGAAACGCTTTGAACGTGTAGTAGTTGTGTCATTGTGTCCCTCCATATCTTGCCAATATGTTTATTGTACCCTTAACCTTTAAAATTGAAAACGGATGTAAGTTTTGAAGTGTGAATTAACGACAGATTTGCTATAGTAGACTTACAAGTAGTAAAGGAGGACTCACATTGTCTGCACACGAAGAAAACTGTGTATTTTGTAAAATCATTGCAGGAGACATCCCATCAACAAAAGTATACGAAGATGAAAATTGTGTGGCATTTTTTGATATTAGCCAAGTAACGAAAGGTCACACGCTCCTCATTCCAAAAACGCACGAAGAAAACATCTTCGAGTTACAAGAAGAAACGGCTGCAGCACTCATGAAAAACGCACCTAAAATTGCCAGAGCGTTAAAAGAACAATTTGGCAGTGTCGGTATGAACCTCGTCAACAATAATGGTGAAGCTGCCTCTCAAACGGTATTTCACTATCACCTTCATTTCATCCCACGTTACGGTGATGATGAAATTTATTCGAACTGGGATCAAAACCAAGGTGACAAATTAAGCACAGACGACATGCAAAAAATCGCAGCGCAATTACAAACACGACTGGCGTAATTGATTAAGAAGGGTGACCACCCTTCTTAACTCAATGGAAGGAGAATGAATATGCCTAGAGAAAGAATACATAATTTCAATGCTGGACCTGCCGCTCTACCTGAATCGGTTTTACGAGTGGCTCAAGATGAGCTACTGAATTATAAACAAACAGGCATGTCCATTATGGAACATAGCCATCGCGGGAACAGTTACGAGCAAGTGCATGAAGAAGCAAAGACGCTTATTAAAGAGCTTATGAATATTGACGATCGTTATGAAGTTCTTTTTTTACAAGGTGGTGCTAGTCATCAGTTTGCGATGATTCCATACAACTTTTTAAAGCGTGGCACGAGAGCGAACTACGTTTTAACCGGTTCATGGTCAGAGAAAGCTAAAAAAGAAGCAAATTATATCGGGCAAACGTATAGTGGTGCTTCGTCTAAAGCCGATCATTACACTTACATTCCAGCTTTTGATACGATTAAGACGAGTAAAGATGACGCTTATGTTCATTTGACGTCTAATAATACGATTTACGGAACAGCCTGGAAAGATTATGAGCCTCTTAAAGAGTGGAATGCCCCAGTTTTTGCAGATATGAGTAGTGACATCTTCAGTCGTCCAATTCCGGTTGATCATTTTGACTTGATTTACGCAGGAGCTCAAAAAAACCTTGGACCGTCTGGTGTTACGGTTGTAATCGTTAAACGCGACTTAGTCGAGCGCTTTACAGAACATGCGGAACAACTTCCAGCGATTATGCGTTATCAAACACATATAGAAGGAAACTCGTTGTATAACACCCCTCCGACGTTTGCGATCTACATGATGAAAACTGTATTAACTTGGATCAAAGAACAAGGTGGCCTTGAAGAAATGAAACGTCGCAACGAGCAGAAAGCTGCGCTTCTTTATCATGCGATTGACGAGAGTAACGGGTTTTATAAAGGACATAGTGACAACGCGTCTCGTTCATTAATGAACGTCACATGGATGTTACCGACTGAAGAGTTAACAAAGCAGTTTTTGACAGAAGCTTCTGAAAAGCTCTTTAGCGGATTAAATGGGCACCGCTCTGTAGGAGGAGTACGAGCTTCGATTTACAATGCTGTCCCTATGGAATCTTGTGAAGTTTTACAAAATTTCATGGACGAATTTGCGAAAAAGCACCGATAAAACAGAAATATCTAAAGAAAACCACAATGAATTTCAAAGACATTGTGGTTTTCTCTTCCATTTTAAATACTTTTTACCTATACTAAAGCTAAGACATCTTTTTACAATATTTATAAAAACTTCTGAATCGTGTAGTGAAATGACACAAATTGTGGAGGACTGTTATGGACCAGGCTAGAAAAGATTGGGAACAATCGCTCGCTTTTAAGCATCGTCTTGCGTATTTGAGCAAAGCACTTTGGAAGTCAGTTGAGAAAGACTGGCAACGATGGCTACAACCCCACGGGTTAAACATTAATGAACATCAAATTCTTTGGATTACTTATCAATTCGGCTCACCTGTATTATCTGAAATTGCTAAATATGGTGTAATGCACGTTTCAACAGCGTACAATTTTTCGAAAAAGTTAGAAGAAAGAAACTTAATTGTTATGGGGAAGCAAGAAGAAGACCGTAGACATACTTATGTTCAATTAACTGAACAAGGCAAGTCTCTGTTCTTAAAGACGATGGAATCCTTTTCATCTGAATCGCATGATACGCTCCAAAGCACACTTCCACTGAAGAGTTTATATGGTAAATACCCAGAGTTCTCTGAAGTGGCTACTGTTGTCCGCCATATTTACGGTGAAGATTTCACAGATCAATTTAACACACTTACACTTGAAGAAGAGCCTACGCCTCTCATATCTGCAAGCTCTTCTCCACGTATAGCGCCTCAATGACATTGAGGCGTTTTTTTAATAATTGCCTCGAATCGTAATTTGACCGTCTTGAAACGATTCAGCTTGTATAACTAGATCGTTGTCTAATTCAATTTCTGTAAGACGAACATCAATAACACCTTCGTTTGCATTTACATAAATCCAGTCTGGGAAGTCAGCCGCCTCATCGACGAGTCGAAGAACTGTACTTGCTGGTAACGATAATGCACCAACTGAAAAGCCATCTTCTATTAAACGGATATTGCCGTTCTCCGTTATTTTTGGGATAAATTGAACTTGAATGTCCACATTCATACCGAGTACTTCATACGTACTTCGTAAACGTAATTGACCTTCCTCGCTATCCAAGGTAAATGGTTCATCAAACTCTGATTCAATGTAGCGATTCACCCGCTCTAAATCTGTTTCTACGGTGAATAGAGGTACAAGTCTATCTTCAACCTGTCGTTCTTCTGGGATCGCTTGCTGGTCGGATGATGATGTAAGTAGTAAAACGACAACAAGGAAGCCTCCGATGATGATTGCAAGTAACGCGAAAAAGGCAATCTTCCATTTCATGTATGTGCACCTCATTTCATTGAATTACCCCTTACTTTACACGATTCATAGCAACGAGTCGAAAAAATTGTATTGCTATCTTTTTTCCTTAAATTTTGGTACAGTTGTTGAAGATAAGGGTTTGGAGGTCTATGGATGGAAGTCATTTTATTTATCTTTTTTGCTGCGGGTTATTTGCTCGTCATTAATTCAATGACGAATGCCATGGTCGTTCAAAAAGAAATTGCAGAAGAAAAGATTCCGAGCATATTTACGACCATAAACGTATTAATTATTATTTTACTAACCTCTACGTATGTACGGTTACTTATTATTTAATATGCACGAAAAAAAGGAAGGGATTTTGAATCCCCTCCTTTTTTTAGTATAACGGCAATTAGCAGCCGCCGTATCCTCCCCAAGATGCACCGATGATAACAAGAAGGATGAAAAGAACCACTACTAATGCAAATCCTCCGCCGTAACCATATCCACCGTAACTCATGATCAAATCTCCCCTTCTAGAAGTATATTGGTCTGAACAGGACAATATCTCGAGTGAAACGACGTTGTATTTGTGTCTGTTTCTCTCTCCCATTCTTAAGCTATCTTATGTAGAAGTGGCGAGTTGGATTGGGCGATATACCTAGAAAAGCATTTTTTCTTATTCTTCTTTATGGTATAGTTATGGTTGTCTTGAGAAATCTTACCTGTATATTCATGCTTACGCTACTTAGAATCGCTGGGGGGCGTCTTGTAGCCTAAGAACATAGATCTTATTATGGATGATTACACATGAGGGAGTGTTTGTTTTGAAGAAGAAACACCTTATGGTTGCACTAGGGATGACATTAGTGCTTGCCGCATGCAATAACGATGATGAGCAAAACAACGCTACAGACGTTGATGAAAGTGCCGATATCGCATCAATTAATGATGAGACGATTACAGAAGGCGAATTCGTTTCCTATATGAAAAATGAATTCGGTGAGATGGCCTTTAATCAAATGATACAAAGTTACGTCTTTAACCAAGCTGCTGATGAACTCGGTATTTCTGAAGAAGAAATTCAAGCAGAATTAGATGATGTGAAAGAACAGTTCGGTGTAGAAAGTGACGAAGATCTCTTGGAAATGTTGCAAATGCAACAAGTACCTGTAAGTGATCTTGACCAACTTAAAGAAGACTTTATTATTCCACAAGTTGTCATTGATGAACTTCGTTTCCAAGACGTTGAGATTAGCGATGAAGATCTAGAAACATATTATGAAGAAAATCAGGACAGCCTCCACCAAGTGGAAGCTCGTCACATACTCGTTGAAGATGAAGAAACAGCTGAAGAAGTCATTGCTGAGCTTGAAGGCGGCACAGACTTTGAAGCAGCTGTAGAAGAATACTCAGAGGATACTAACAGCATTCCAGCAGGCGGAAACGTTGGTTTCTTCCCGCGTGAAGGAGTTATGGAAGAGAACTTCTCTGAAATAGCTTTTGAACTTGAAGTAGGTGAAATTAGTGAGCCGGTTGAATCGAGCCTCGATTACGGATATCACATTATTGAAGTGCTAGATCGTCATGACTCATTTGAAGACGTTCGTGAAGATATTGAAGCGATCCTCACCGAACAAGAAGCAAGAAGTCCAAATGAAGTTGTTGAAGAGCTTATGAATGAAGCTGACATTAACATCTTAGAAGATGACTATGAAGAATGGTTTCAGCTACCTGAACCGATGATGTAAGTACAAAGACCACGACGAGTTGTCGTGGTCTTCTTTTTAATGATTATGTTCCATTCTACGTTTCTTTTCATCTTCCATTCTACGAATATAAACGCGCCCTTCTTGTTCAATCCATTCATCGGATACTTTCTTCTCTTCTAATGTTGATTTAATCCACATGTATCCAGATGCGACCGCTGCCAATACGACGACAAACACCCACCAAGGTAATGATGTTACTGCTGTATCAGCAGTAAATCGTTGTACGATTGCAAGTACGACAAACAAGCCCGCTAACGTCAATAACATTCGTTTTGAACGAATTTGCATAAGTCCACCCCTTAACACTTGTCCAAGTCTTTACTAATAAAACTATGTAGGAGGACAGTCGCTTATGACAACCAAATCACATAACTAAAAAAGCGATCCGAGCAACGAACTGCTCAGATCGCTTTTCTTACATTGATTTTGGTCGATAAAAGGTACGATTCTCAAGTGGCATAATGCGTTCACTAAACGTTCCAGGTTCAACCTTTTGTAGTGCTCGGTCCATCATGTTCATCTTCGCATCTAAATTATCAATGTAATGAATGATTTCCGCCTCACGAAGTAGTGGTGGTTTCGGACTTCCCCACTCTCCTTTTCCATGATGACTAAGAACGATATGTTCTAAGAGCATCACTTCTTCGCCTTCAATCCCAAGCTCGTTTGCTGCTTGATGGATTTCTGAAGCGATAATTGAGATATGCCCAATGAGCTTTCCTTCAATCGTATACTCCGTATCAATCGGTCCCGATAACTCACGTACTTTCCCAAGGTCATGCAAAATAATGCCAGCATATAATAGATCCGTATTTAACGACGGGTACAAATTGGCAATTGATTTCGCCAAGTGCAACATGCTTACGACGTGATAAGCGAGTCCTGACATAAATTCATGATGGTTACGCGTTGCTGCTGGTGCTTCCATGAATTCTTCTTGATATTTTTTGACGAGGTGGCGTGTTAGCCTTTGCACATTGGCGTTTTGAATATCAAAGATATACTGATTAATCGTCTCTTGCATATCTCTTTTTTGTAACGGTGCACTTTGCACCAGATCTTCTAAATTCACTTGATCACTTTCATTCGCTGGACGAATGCTAGCAATCTTAAGTTGTAAGCGTCCTCGATAATCAAACACTTCTCCTTGAACAAGCACAACGGTTTTGCCTACATACTTTGATTCATCTTCTTGAGAGACACCCCAAAGCTTTGCTTCAATCTCACCTGTATCGTCTGAAAGTCTAAGCGTTAAAAACGCTTTTCCGTTACTTGCAATTCCGCGAACAGATTGCCTAATGAGCATATAGCGCTCAATTTTATCTCCAACTTTTGCATAAAAGATTCCTTTCATCGTCAGTGACAGAGCCAAAAACTCTGTGCTCCTCCTCTCCTACTCATGATCAGGGATTGTCATTTGAAATGATACCCTACCTTTACTATTGTCAACATGATGTTCCCCGTGATGCAGTTCAACGATTTGCTTCACAATTGCAAGCCCCAAACCGTATTGACCTTTATTCCCTTTTCTAAATGGATCAAAGATCGAATGTCGTTCATCTTCAGGAATTGGCTCTCCATCATTCTCAACATACAGTGTAACATGGTGCAACGACTGCTTGGCACTAATCCAAATGCCAGTTTCTGCATACCTCATCGCATTTTCGATGAGGTTTTCGAGTAGAATTTGTATTTGCTCTAAATCACCATAGAATTGTATTTCTGCTCCTTGGATGACAAAGGAAAGGTCTGGACGTTGGATTCGATATCGTTCCTCTAGACGATAAGCCAATTCACCAAACGAAATTCGTTCACGGTTAATCGTCTCCGTTTTCATCGCCCCAAGTTTCGTAAAGTAGAGCATATCCTTTACACGCTTGTCCATCCGATTTGCTTCTTGCAAAATTACATCCATTGATTCTTCTACTGTATTCTTCGGTAAAATCCCATCTTTCACAGATTGGGCATACGTTTTCACGACCATAATTGGCGTTTTAAGCTCATGTGAAGCGTGTTGAATAAACGTCTTCTGAGCTTTATCATGACGGATCAAATTCTGTCTCATTAATTCAAATTGGTCCGATAGCTTCTGGAAATCTTCATCGCCTTTCCAATGAAAAGGTTCTTTCCAATTTCGTTTTGCAATTTGCTCAAAATGATTACCTAGAAGTCGCAAAGGTTTGCGCAAATATCGTGTTAGCCAAATGGCTGGTAGCAAGGTGAACGCTGTTGTTAATATCAACAAGTAAACAAAGTTCCCCCATAAACTGTTAATTAAGCTATCACGATAAGAATCCCACATGAACGAAATAAGATAATTCTCGTTATCTTCACTATTGAATTGTTTAATCACATAAAACAATGTGTTGCCTTCAAACGTTAGCTCATACCGCTCAGTATCACCTTCTTGAGAGACCGCATTGTTAATAATCGTATCAATCGCATCAGGCGGAATGGCATGTAATGTTAACGGCCGAACGACAGAATCCTCAATAAGTAAATGCCCCGTTTCACGAAGCTCTGGATCAATAAATGCACTTTCTTCATCAATTTCAACGAACTGACCACTAAACGGATTAATTTGGCGATTCTGTGCTTGTTCAATAATGCGATACGTTTCTTCCGTTAACGTTCCTTGAATGTACATCGGATAAATAACAGCCATTGAAACGGCAACAAGAATGAGCAAAGCTGCAAATGACAGCCAGATCCTTCTCGTTAAATTCATGCGAATCATGAGGAAAGAATCCTATACCCAAAACCGTACAATGTTTCTAAATGAATACGCGGCATCTTTTTGCGTACACGTCTGACAACATCATCCACAGCACGCTCAGAGCCGAAGTAATTTTCTCCCCATACTTCTTCAATAATATCTTCACGCGATAACGCTTTTCCAACTTGTTCAGTTAGAAGGAGAATAAGATCCATCTCCTTTGTAGTTAAATCAACCGGTTGCTCTGGTTGATGATTATCCGTAACTGTACGTGCCTCAGCGTCGATCGTATAATCGTTAAGCTCAATCTTCTTGCTCTCTTCGGATTCTTGTCCGTAAGTACGAGTTAACAATTTTTTCGCTCGTATGATTAACTCTTGAGGCAAAAACGGCTTTGAGATATAGTCGTCACTTCCCATTTCAAGACCTAACACCCGGTCGAGGTCTTGGTCTCTTGCAGAGATAAAAATGACTGGAATATCGCCTTGCTTCTCACGAATGTTCTTTAAGATTTGATAACCGTCTGTACCTGGTAACATAATATCAAGTACCCAGAGATGAGGGGTTTCTTCGACAGCTTCGTTCGCTTTATCCCCATCGTGGAATAGTTGGACAGTCCAACCTTCTCTTTCCATATAGGCTTTCAGTGCCTCTGATAAATTCTGTTCATCTTCAACGAGAAATACGGTATAACTCATGGATTGCCACCCACTTCTGTACTCAATTTTTAAATTAGACGAGCAATTAACGTTCATATTGCTTCCTATCCATTTCAATTATCGCCTTTTACAGCTTTAAAAACAAGAAAGAACTGTCAAATGACAGTTCTCAGTTAACATACTAAAAGATTAAAGACAAAGCTGCAAGACCTGCTAAAGGAAGCGCGATTCTACGAAAGCGTCCTCCCCCATAAAAAGGCCCTGGACCGTATCCATATCCAAAACCTGGTCCGAAGCCACCAAAAATTCTCGCATCTTGTTGATGGGATCCTTCTGGAGTGAAACGCATATTTTCATAAGCATGTGCCGGATAATGCTCATTCATCCAATTTTGCATCGACTCATTGCTTTGAGATTGGTGACCTTGATTCATGTGATGGTTGTGCTCATCATGTTCCATGTACCCATGATTGTGTCCTTGATGATGATGGCCTTGACCTCCATGATGGTGGTGACCTCCGTGGTGGTGGCCTCCGTGATGATGGCCTTGACCCCCATGATGGTGGTGGCCTCCGTGGTGATGACCTTGACCTCCATGTTGAATATACGCAGCGGCTACTTCCTCTCCATCCGCTACATTTTCAGGGACTAATAAATAGACGTGTTCATCATCGACACTCTCTAAAAACCCTTGGAAGGTCTTTTCATCAAACATCTGAACGTGCACGTTCTGTCCAACGTGTTGCACACAATGATCGTATTTTTGTTTCATAGAATCCATTATAATCGCCTACCTCCTTCTACCCACTACGCTATTCACAAATGAAAGATTGGTGAGTAAAAAACAAAAATCCTCGCCTTCAAACACCACACTCTGCTCTGGTGTTGAAGACAAGGACTTCTCATCTATTGTTCAGTAGCGACATCACTACTTGCCTCATTACGCTTATCACGCATTTGAATGACATACGTTTGGATGATCATAAACAAACTTCCTGTTGCCCAGTAAAGAGATAGTGCAGACGGTAAAGCGATCCCGATAAACACGATCATGACCGGCATAATATATTGCATAATCTTCATTTGAGCAGCCATCTCTTGCGGCAGTTGTCTCGTGCTCAGTTGCATTTGCAAATACATGAGTACCCCGGCTAGTGCAGGCATAATGTAATACGGATCTGGTGCTCCTAAATCCATCCATAGAAAACTGTGTGTTGCAATTTCTTCCGTTCGAATGATAGCGAAGTAAAACGCCATTAAAATCGGCATTTGAATGAGGATCGGAAGACACCCCATTAACGGGTTAATGCCACTTTTTTGATAGAGCTGAATCATTTCTTGCTGCATTTTCGCTTGATCTTCTTGCTTTTTTGGATCGTACTTTTCACGAAGCTTATCCAACTCAGGTCTTAGTTTTTGCATAGCCTTACTGCTTTTTTGTTGTTTCAAGAACAACGGCAAAATCGCCAACCTTATGACGACCGTCATAAGCATAATTGCAAGTCCATAACTGCCGTTAAACAGCTCTGCAGCTTGGATGATTAACCACGAAAGCGGAAATACGAAAAAGTGATCCCATATGCCTTCACTTTCAGAAGTAATTGGTGCTTGGTCCATTCCACAAGCGGTTAATACTATTAGAGCTATAACGAGTAACGTTATCATTTGTAATCGTCGTTTCATTTCATTTCCTCCTTCGTTTTTACAACACGTTAACGAGTATGAAGGAAAGAAATTTCATCATCATCAGATGCATGATCCGCAAGGGACGGTACTTTGCGCTTAATGATGCTAAATGTCCGTCTAGGGTTGAGACTATGAGCTTCTAAATCTTTACTTTGATAACACCGTTGGTGAACATGCCGTTCATCCCATACGTATGCAAACTCGATAAATAATCGAATCTGCAAACCGAGTAGCGCAATTTGTGAAAGCAACAACATAAACGTAAACCACTCAGTATCTGATATCATTTCAATCATAGTCTCACCCCTCTCTTGTCAGTTGCTATGCAATTATACCAAAGTCTTCTATGAAAACCTAATTGTCCTTTTCTCGATTTGTTACAATTAATGCACGTTTAATCATCTCGATTAAACGTCCTTGGGAATACAAAAGCACGCCTCCACGATAAACCCTCGTTGCAATGACCATTAAGATTGCAATCGATATGAAAAGAAGAACAAACGAAAGAATCATTTCAAATGAGGACGCTTCTCCCATTCCAACCCGCAAAAACATAATCATTGGCGTAAAAAATGGAATATACGACGTTACCGTAGTAATTGTTGCCGATGGGTTGCCTAAACTAAACATTGAAATGAGTAACGCTAGAATAACGAGCATATTCATTGGTCCTACTGCAAGACCTACATCTTCAATTCGCGTCACTAACGAGCCGAGCATTGCAGCAAGTGTCGCATATAAAAAGTAACCAAGCACAAAGTAAACGAAGGCTAGTAAAAATAGCTCTATAGAGAAGCTCGCTTCTTGAATCATGTCTTGTTCAGCTTGTCCGACATTACCACTAACTTGTGGAAGCGAACCATCCATCCCCATGCCAAAAGTAACAAGCGCCACGAGAAAGATTATGCTGTACTGGGTAAGACCGACAAGCCCAACCCCAAGAATCTTGCCAAACATTTGCTGTGCAGGTGACGTGCTCGTAATTAACAGCTCCATGACTCGTGAGCTCTTCTCTGTCGCCACTTCTGAAGCAATCATATTGCCAAGGAATAACACCGTAAAATAAATGACGAACAATAAAATATAAACGAAAAAGCGTGCCTGGTCGAGTTCCGCTTCGGAACGGGCGTTATCATCACTTGCTTCTAATGAGAAAGTGATCGGTTGAGCAATGTTCTCGATCACCTCTTCAGAAATCCCCGACTGCTCAATCCGTTTCTCTTCTGCAATTGACTGGATTTCCGATTCAAGAACTCTCGGCAAATACGATTGGTTGATTGACGGGGCTTCGTAATGAGCGACTGGATGATCCACTGTCCCTTCAATAAAAAGCATAGCATCATAACGATCATACACTTCTTCATCACTTACTCTAGACGAATCGTATTGCTCAAAATGAATGGTCTCGTCACGTTGATCAAAGACATGCTCTAATTCACCGAAGACCTCTTCTGTCTCATCAACAACAGCAACCGAATAGACGCTCGTTTCAGGATCATCATCAAAAAAGTCGAGGATGGCTTCGATATTCAAAATGATTGACATAAACAAAATCATAAAAAATGACGTGAAGAAAAACGTTTTAGAAACGACTTTCGTATAGAACGTGTGCCAAAGTACGAGCCCTATATTACGCATGTGCGGAACCTGCCTTATCAATAAAAATGTCATGAAGCGTAGGTTCTTCAACCGCAAATAGTTGAACGTTTCCTTTGTTATGTAACGCTTCAAAGACGGCATTCACAATCGCTTCGGTTTGAACGACAACTCGAGTTTCATGAGCTTCTTCTTGTACATCGATCACACCGTTAAGCGTCAGTAAATAATCTAAAGAAAAATCGGCCTTAATGCGAATCGTCCGACTCCGATAAGCCGCTTTTATTTGTTGAAGAGAACCATATGCCACTTGTTGTCCATTATTCAAAATGCTCAAATTCTCACAAAGAGATTCCACGTGATCCATTCGATGACTTGAAAAAACAATCGTCGTCCCTTGGTCTCGCAAATCAAAGACTGCCTTTTTTAACACATTAATGTTAATCGGATCTAAACCGCTAAAAGGTTCATCCAAAATAAGTAGTTCTGGTTTATGCATAACACTCGCAATAAATTGGATCTTCTGCTGATTTCCTTTTGATAATTGTTCCATTCGTTTATTCTCATATTGCAATGCTTCAAATTGACGTAACCACTTCGTGACTTCATCTTTGACTTCTCGCTTTGTCATGCCTTTAAGACGACCAAGATAAATCAGTTGTTGCATCACATTTAACTTTGGATAGAGCCCTCGCTCTTCAGGTAAATAACCAATCGTTCGACTCGTTAGTTTGACTGGCGTTACATTGCCCCACGTAATCGTCCCTTGATTTGCTTTTAACAGTCCGAGCATTAAACGGAACGTCGTTGTCTTCCCAGCACCGTTCCTACCGAGCAAACCAAACATTTCACCGCGGTTCACTTCAAATGAAAGATTTTCTACGGCGACCTTTGAACCGTACTTTTTTGTAACACCTTTTATCATCAATGACATATCCATGTCACCCTCTTTCTTCGTCGCCTTGTACTATAGCAACTTCATTACTTAAGAACAAGCTCTACAAAACGTTTTGATTTATGGTATAATTCTAACAAATTAACTGGAGGTAGATGCAACATGAGCTACGCATTAACCGTTTTTGACAAAAAAGGCGAGCTACTTCTAAATGAGTCATTCACATTCCCAAATGACCAAGAAGCGATTGACCACGGGAAGAAACTCCTTGAAGAAAAGTCTTATTCTACGACAACCCATCGTCTCGTACGAGCGGGAAAGTTGTTACTTTTCTATCGCTAACAAACGAACGAAAGGCTTAACGAATAATTATATTCGTTAAGCCTTTTTTGCAGTTTAAAGGAGACTGACTTTCATCTGTTTTCTAAATACTTCTTTAATCATATAAGCGAGTCCGTTTTGATCTACAGAGCGAGTTAACCAATTGCTAGCGGATACAACCGATGGTGGTGAGCCACCCATTGCAACTCCAATGCCAACAGAATTTAATAATTGTTCGTCCCCGACTTTACACCCTGTTGCGACAATCTCTTCTGGTCTTATTCCTAATTCGTGACCTAAGAATAGGAGAGATTCTGCTTTTGTTGCTTGTTTCGTACTAATGTAAATCGTCTGATCAAGTCGCAAATCTAAAATTCTCACATCAGGAATCCGTTCATGTAAATGTTTCACTGCAATCGCCTTTAATTCTTCCGTCTCAAAGTGAACGCGAAAGCGAATCGGCTCGATTCGATGTAAATCAATGTGTTCACTTAAATGATCAACGACCGATTGTGAGAATAGTGATTCGCTAAGGCTTACTGTCATTTTACCTAAGAAATTTTGTGGTTGCTGCTGACGGTTTGTAAGTTCGAACTTTTCATGTTCAACAACGATTTGGCACGAAAAATGTTCCAATTCCATCGCAACATCTCTCGCCATTTCTACAGGGAACCTTGCTGCATGAAGAGGTTTATCTGCTTTTCCAGCAATTAACCCGCCACCATAGGAGATCAACTCATGATTAATCTTCAAATGCTTAGCAATTTTCTCTAGCTGCTGGTGTGAACGATTGGAACATAATGTCACATATACACCTTTGTCTTGGACGAATTCAATGGCTTCCTTCGTCGTTCTAGACATGCGCCCATTTTCTTTTAATATGCTTCCATCAACAGAAAGTGCTAACATCCGATAGTTCATAACTTTTGTCCACTCCTTCTTATACACCGTCCTATTGCTAAAAAATATGTACGAAACAAACAGAATAGAACATGTCTTAGTAGGAACTTAAAACGACCTTTATACATCTAACCTTTACTTCCACTATAGCTCGCCAACAAAAAAACCGGGAAACGAGCGTGATCGCTTCGTTTCCCGGTTTGCATATTACTGCTCTGGAGCTCCGTAAAGACGCTCAAGTGGTTGCGTAATCAGTTGGTTTACTTCACCGATCACTTGGCTCATTTTTTGCTCTTGCTCCATTAATTTTGAAATCGTTTCATGTTGTTGAACCAATTCAAATTGTTTTTGAGCTTGCATAATTTCTTCTTCTGAAGGTTGTTCACCTTGCATTTGCTTTTCTTGAAGTGTTAATTGAATTTCACGGAAGTTCGTAAGCATGCGGCTTGCAACCTCATCACTTTCAACTTCTTTGTGTAGACGCTCAAGTTCCTTAAATTCATCACTTTCAGCAATTGCATTCGCAAGTTGTTGCGCTGTATCTTGTAAATTAGACATTTTGCATCCTCCTATCATTTGCCACGTAACTGGCACACTCACACGAGGATAACATTGTTCAACTCAATTGACAAAGAAAAACTCACATTAAATGAGCATAACGAGCACAATTCCTTGGACGAGCCCAATAACCGCTCCAAGAACACCACCTAAATACTTAATCATCCGAAACTCTCTACGTGAAATATCAAGAACAATTGCTTCTAATCGTTCCACTGAAAAAGCGTTCACTTGTTCTGCGACGACCTCTTCTAAATTTAGGAACTCAAGCATTGAAGGCAGTTTTCGTTGAAGTACGGAGCTCGATTTCGACACACTTGCCGTAACAATTCGTTCAATCCATTGTAGATTAATAAAGGTATTCCATTCATTAACAGGGCGATGGATTAGCTTATCAATTGGCAAACGTTCTAACGTATACGTAATCAACGTATTCTGAATGCCTTTAGTATCTTCATGATCTAACCAATCATGAAGGGGCTTGTTTGCCTGTTCCGTTAACTCTGACTGCATCTTCGTAGTCACCCACTGGCGTATATCACTAGACGTCATCGCACGAACGACTTCTGGGTAAAGCCTTTCAATAATACGGTCTGGTTTTACAAAAGAACCGAGCATTTGTACAAACGAGCCTTGTCGCTCAAGAAACTGGCGTACAACTCGCAAAAACTGCGCTCTTCCTTCATCAGAATTCAAGTAACTTTCTAGTCGTTCGAACGCCCATTCTGTAACGACTGGAACTTTCTCATGCGCTCCTTTCGTTACTTCCTCTGGCAACAATTCAGCGAGCGTTAGATGACGATTCTGTTCTAACCAGTCGTTCACCCGTTCATGAACAATCGTTTCTAACTTTGTATAGACCCACTCTTCTAGCTCTACAGAAGAATCATACTCTTGCACGAGTGCTGCAATTGAACGCTCTTCGGTTTGCAACCATTTGTGTATGCTATCTTTTGCCCAGTTTGACACTTCTTGTTGGAAGGCAGGGTTTGTAAATTTCTGCTCTAACCCATCTGCGGTTAAAAGATGATTCATTACAACTTTGCCTAAATGTTCAGCAATTTCTTTTTGGCGTTTTGGAATGAGACCTGGCGTTAACGGGACCTTTTTCTTTCCTATGTACAATGTTTTGTATGGACGAAACAACATAGAAATCGCAATAATATTCGTAACGAGCCCGATGATCCCAGCGAGAGTCATGGAGAACAAAATAATTATGACGCCATTCATTAGCACTGTCTCCTATCTAAAACATCTTCATTTCTATTCGCTAGTCATGATACCATAAAACATGTAGAAACGTGACATGAGGAGGATACGATGTTCCAACATTTTCAATACGAGACTGTAAAAAACAATTGGATCTCTAAAGAATGGAAATTTTCCTTTTTTTATAAAGGAGTTTTTTATGAGGGTATGTATCATGGAGATGGGCAGATTAAATGGAAACGTACGCCCGATGTAGATCTTGAAAAGATTGAAGCGCACATTCACGACTTAATGCTTTACCACGAATTCGAAGAACATCAACCGCCACAATAACAAAATGAAAAGGCAGCGTACGCTGCCTTTTCTAGCCATCTTTATTTAATTAGATGTTCATTAGTGCGTTACTTTTGGTAACCACCCATTTGTTGCTCAGCCATTTGAACTAAGCGTTTTGTGATTTCCCCTCCAACTGAACCGTTAGAGCGTGCTGTTGAGTCTGGTCCTAGTTGGACACCGAACTCAGAAGCGATTTCGTATTTCATTTGGTCTAGAGCTTGTTGTACACCAGGTACTACAAGTTGGTTTGAGCTTCTGTTATCTGCCATGTGTTTCACCTCCCTCTCTGTGTACCTATATTGTGGCTCGATTTGAAATCTCTATCCGTGTTTTTTAATTGTTAAGTTCATCCAATTACTTAAACGTAAAAAAACCCTTGAATCACAAGGGTTTTAGACTGGAGTAACACTCCGCTTTTTATTAGGCTGACTAACCGTTTTATTTTCATATTGCTTAAAGCGACGAATAAGCTCATTTCGAAGCTCATTTGGTTTGATAATTTCATCAATGATCATCTCTGAGGCTAGGCGATAAACATCGATGTCTTCTTGGTATTCTTTTCGTTTCTCTTGAACAAAAGCTTGGCGCTCTTCCTCTGGAAGCTCTGCGATTTTGTTCGCATATACTGCGTTCACAGCAGCTTCTGGACCCATAACTGCAATTTGTGCCTCAGGGAATGCTAACGTACAATCTGGCTCAAATGCAGGACCTGACATTGCATAAAGACCTGCGCCGTATGCTTTTCGAACGATCACTGAAATTCTCGGGACGGTTGCACTACTCATCGCACTTAGCATCTTCGCACCGTGACGAATGATTCCTGCTCGTTCCACGTGCGTACCGATCATAAATCCAGGTACGTCCGCAAGGAATAAGAGCGGAATGTTGTACGCATCGCAGATCGTCATAAACCTCGCTGCTTTGTCAGCTGAATCGTGAAACAACACACCACCTTTAATTTTCGGTTGGTTTGCTACGACTCCGATGACTCGACCTTCGATCGTAATGAAAGCTGTAAGTAATTCCGGTGCAAAACGTTCCTTCACTTCAAACAAGCTATCTTCATCTGCAATACGCTTGATCATGACTCGCATATCAAACGGCGCGTTTTGGTTATTCGGGAGTAAAGATTGTACATCTTGTTCTGAAGGCAACGTGTAGTCAATCGTTGCTGGCTTTTCATGACAGTTTTTTGGCATATAGCGCATATACTGACGAGCTGCGATAATGGCTTCATCTTCGTCTTGAGCCAAGTAATCACCACAACCTGACACTGAGCAATGCATTTTCGCTCCGCCCATTTCTTCTAGACTAACCTTTTCACCAATAACCATTTCCGCCATCCGTGGAGACCCCAAATACATCGAAGCGTTTTGGTCGACCATGATAACGAAATCGCAAAACGCCGGTATGTACGCACCTCCAGCAGCCGACGGTCCGAACAACAAACAAATTTGTGGAATTTGTCCTGAAAGTCGAATCTGATTATGAAAAATTCGACCTGCACCACGTCTTCCAGGAAACATGTCGATTTGGTCTGTAATTCTAGCTCCTGCAGAGTCTACAAGATACAACATTGGTGTATTTAACCGCTCTGCTGTTTCTTGAATACGAATGATCTTCTCAACAGTTCGAGCTCCCCAAGATCCCGCTTTGACCGTTGAATCATTGGCCATAAAACAGACGCTTTCACCGTGAATTGTGCCCATTCCAGTCACAACCCCATCAGCAGGTAATCCTTCAGCCATGTTGTTTGCAAACTTCCCATCTTCAAACGTAATGGAACCATCATCAAGCAAATCAGCAAGTCGATCTCTTACAAATTTCTTTCCTTTAGCACTGTTGCTTTCATGATATTTCGCAGCTCCACCTTCTTCAATCGTCTGTTGAATAGCGAGGTGATCTTTTTTAGTGTTAACCATGTCTCGTTCACTACTTTCCTATATAGGATGGCGTTCGTTTTTCCTTAAAGGCAAGTAATCCTTCTTTGCGATCAGCAGTTGGAATCGTCTTCTCATAACTTGCTCGTTCAATTGCAAGTCCTGTTTCTAAATCGTTTAATAGGCCTAAATCAATCGCTTGCTTTGCCATCTTTGTGGCAAGAGGACCGTTGTTAGCAATTGTCAATGCAAGCTCCTTTGCCGTTTGAACGACGTCTTGAAGAGGCACACATTCTTCGAAGATACCTATATCAAATGCTTCTTGACCGCTAATACGTGCAGCAGAGAAGATTAATTGCTTCGCTTTTCCGGGTCCGATTAATTTCGCAAGTCGTTGTGTTCCTCCTGCACCAGGAATAATGGCAAGGGATGTTTCAGGCAGTCCGTACGTCCCCTCTATCGCTCCGACGCGAATGTCGGTAGCAAGAGCCAGTTCTAATCCACCACCAAGCGCACTACCATTCACAGCTGCAATGGTAGGTTGTGGAATCGTTGACACGAGGTGAACGACCGATTGAATGTAGTGGACTGCTGCCACAACTTCTTTCTCAGTCATTGATGAACGTTCTTTTAGATCCGCTCCTGCAGAAAAAATCTTATTGCCTGCTGCAGTAAATACAACGACTTTTACTTCTTCATTAAATTTAATTGATTCAATTTCGCTCTTTAATTCATCTAAAAGTGCTTTTGACAAGCTGTTTGCTTGTTCTTTGCGGTTAAGTTGGACGTAACAAATGCCATATTCATCAATTTCTACTGTAATGTTTGTCACTTGCAACAGCCCCTTTACTCGATTTCAAATAATACGTCGCCTTCATTTACAAATTCGCCTTCGTTTTTTTGAACTTGTTTAACGACCCCTGCTGATTCGGCTTCAATTGGAATTTCCATCTTCATGGATTCCAGTATTGCAACTTCTTCACCTGCTTCTACCGTGTCCCCTACGTTTTTTAACACTTTCCACAGATTACCTGCCATCGTTGATGTGATTGTTGCCATGTGACCATCTCCTTATTGTAGTATCGTCTCTTTATGCTTTTGAACAAAGTTTGTATTCATGTTTTCATTTATAAAGTCAGGTTGGTCGAGCACACGACGTAAAAATGGAATGTTCGTTTTAATCCCTTCTATGCTTGTGTTTAAGAGCGTTTGCTTCATTTTCTCAATCGCTTTTTGTCGATCCAGATCATGAACGATGACTTTAGCGATCATCGGGTCATAAAAAGGGGTCACTTCTGTTCCAGTTTCAATCGAGTGATCGACACGCACGTCTCTAGGAAACAAAACGTTCGATAGCGTCCCAGGTGATGGAAAAAACGTCACAGGATCTTCTGCATACACTCGGCATTCAATGCTATGTCCTGTGAACGTGACCTCCTCTTGACGAACTGATAACCTTTTTCCGCTCGCAACGGTTAATTGTTCTTTTACGAGATCTACACCTGTAATGGCCTCCGTAACCGGATGTTCTACTTGTAGCCTCGTGTTCATTTCTAAAAAGTAAAATTGTCCTTCTTCGTAGAGAAACTCTAACGTACCCGCATTAACATACTGTAAAGACGTTACTGCTTTTAAAGCTGCTTGCCTCATCGCTTCACGAACATCATCGCCTAATGCTGGAGCGGGTGCTTCTTCAATTACTTTTTGATGGCGTCTTTGGATGGAGCAATCTCGTTCTCCAAGGTGAATGGCATCACCGAATGAATCAGCAATTACTTGAATTTCAATGTGTCTTGGATTTAGTAAAGCTTTCTCCAAGTAAAGGTTTCCGGAACCAAAATAGTTCTTCGCACGACGCTGATTGCTACTATACGCTTTTCGCAATTGATCATCGTTTGTGACGAGTTCCATGCCTATTCCCCCACCACCTGCTGCCGCCTTAACCATGAGGGGATATCCAATCGTTGCAGCAATTTCAACCGCTTCATCTGCAGAAGCAACGCTATGATTACCAGGAAGAACAGGAACACCGGCTGCTTCCATCTTCTCTCGTGCAGAGATTTTGTCACCCATCGCTTCGATCGTTTCAGGTCGAGGACCGACAAAGACAAGATCATTTTCTTTGCACAATCTAGAAAATTCGGCATTTTCCGACAAGAAACCATAGCCAGGATGGATTGCCTCTGCCCCTGATTCTTTGGCTACTTCAATGATTTTTTGATCGTTCAAATAGCTATCCTTCGCTGCTGAACCACCAATGTGATAAGCTTCATCCGCAATTTTGACATGTAAGCTCGTTGCGTCTGCATCCGAATAAACCGCAACGGTTATAATACCCATTTCTTTACACGTACGAATAATTCTACACGCAATCTCGCCTCGGTTTGCGATTAGAACTTTCTTAAACATGGTTATCACTCCTCTACATTGGACATCCAATTTCACGACTAATTACCATTCGTTGGATCTCAGAAGTACCTTCACCAATTTCCATAAGCTTCGTATCTCTCAACATACGCTCTACCTCGAATTCACGCATATACCCAGAACCTCCGTGAATTTGGATCGCGTCATTACATACTTTTGTTGCCATTTCTGATGCGTACAATTTCGCAAATGCAGCTTCTTTTTTAAATGGCTTCTTCTCATCTTTTAGCCAAGCAGCTTTGTGTACCATCGTTCTCGCTAATTCAATTTGCATAGCCATGTCAGCTAACTTAAATTGAATGGATTGGAACTTACCGATCTGTTCACCAAATTGCTTACGCTCTTTTGAATAGTTCAGTGCACGTTCATAAGCAGCTTGTGCAATTCCAACGGCAAGTGCACCGATTGAAATTCTTCCGCCATCTAACGTTTCCAAAAACTGATGGAAGCCTTTTTCAGAGTCACCTAAAAGATTCTCTTCAGGAATCATCACGTCTTCTAACACTAATTCAGTCGTATTCGAACCTCGTACTCCCATCTTTTCATAAGGGCTCGAAATTGTAAATCCTTTCTGATTAGTCGGAACAATAAATGCAGAGATGATATTTTTACCGTTTGTTTTCTTCCCTGACACAGCGGTTATAATGACAGCTTTTGCATACTCCGCATTCGTAATCCAGCATTTTTCACCGTTGATCACATACTGATCACCTTGTTTTTTTGCTGTCGTTTTTGTCCCTCCAGCGTCTGAACCTGCATTAGGTTCTGTCAACCCAAATGAACCTAAGGATTCGCCTTTGCAAATCGGAACTAGAAATTCTTCTTTTTGTTTTTCATTGCCGAAATTCAGTAATGGGCTTGCACCAAGCGAAACAGATGCTGCATAGCTAAGCCCTGTTCCACCACAACCTTTACCGATTTCTTCTACCGCAAGTGCGTACGACAATGTATCTGCACCTGCTCCACCGTACTTTTCAGGAATTGGCAAACCAGAAATGCCAAGCTCAGCCATGCGATCAAAGTTTTCCTTTGGAAATCGTGAAGTTTGATCCACTTCAATCGCTTTTGGTGCCACTTCTGCTTTTACAAAATCTCGAACTGTGTCTCGGATCATCCGTTGTTCTTTCGATAATGCAAAATTCAATACAATCCCTCGCTTTATTTAGAATTTGCCGACTGAGCAAGCGCTCAATCGGTTCAGATCAGTAAGCGCTTACAGTAACCATACTATACTGTTAATTAACCGTCTAGTATTAGTTCACTTATGACAAACGAGCTTAACGAGTAGTGATATGGTTTTCTTTCCCTACATTCGCATTCCCTATGATTGATTCTCATATGGTATAGTAGAGCTTAATCATTGTACGTTAAGGGAGGACTGAACTCATTGGTATTCCCCATTATTTTAGGTAGTTTGATTGGAATAACATTGCTAGGATGGCTCGTTGGTTATTCAGTATTGTTAAAGTTTGTAAAACGAATTGAAAAACGTTGGTCACAGCTCTCTAGACTCCTTCATCGCTATGAGCGCATCGTACATAAAGTCGTACACAAAGTTCAAGACAGCAAACGACAACATGACTTGCTTCTCTCATTAGCGTTGATTAATGACCCATCGTTAACTCGTCATAAGCGGCTCCATTGGTTTCATCACATCAATGCTCAAGTAAAAGAAATTCAAGAACACGAGGCACAAACATTTTTTAACATTCAAGAAGAACGAATTGAGCTTGAACAATTAGTTACGTATATTTCCTATGAAGTACAAGCGTATGAACACGAACTACAGCTTTACAACAAAGGAATTTCAACGGCTCCAACGAAATTTGTAGCACGAATTCACCAGTTCGAAAACACGTACGGTGACGCTTCAGATGATTGTAAGCAAACAGTAACTTCGAATTAAATTATTACAATTTTATTAAGTGTTATGGAATAAATGGATGTAATATGCTATATTTACGCCGACAGGGTCTTCATTGATCGAATCAATGAATCGATTCAACCCTGCTTACTTTGCATTACCTTCTTGATGCGTGTATTTTGATCTTGGCGACCTACGTTGTAGGTCGTCAGATTGTCGAGAAAGCCTTGGTTCTGTGAACCAAGGCTTTCTCTTATGGTCTTTGAATTGGTTCCAATGACGATTTTTTTGGTGAAAAGTAT
>NZ_JAFBEC010000009.1 GCF_016908595.1 Geomicrobium sediminis
AAACTAAAACTGGCTGGTCAAAGTCCGATTCAATATCGAACATCAACCAGCCAATCAGCTGTTTAACAAACTCTAACTTTTTGGGGTCACTACCCCGTCCTGTGACGGCGTGCGTTTTTTTAAGATGGAACGTGCAGGAGGAATTGATTGTTAGAAGGATCAGCAATCATAAAATCATCACTTACCGTAACCTGTAATCGCTGTAGACGTGTGATCATGTCCTGGCGTGCTTGTTCATTAGGAAGGGTAAGCGTATAAAATCGAAGCCCGGTACTGTGAGAGCTTGGTGGCTTCGCACCAACACCATTCCAAACATTTAAGCCTAGATGGTGATGGTACCCATTGTCAGAGATAAAAAGCGCTTGGTTCGAGAAGCGAGAGACTACGTCTAGCCCTAACCCTTCGGTGTAAAAGGTTTCCGTTTCTAGCAAGTTGGCCACGTGTAAGTGAAGGTGGCCCATCACCGTGTTAGAAGGAACAGCGCTCCAAGTAGAGGCTTCTACATCCTCGAGTAAATCATCGAAATCAAGTGGATCAACTGTCATATGGACGAGCCCGTCGTTCCACGTCCAGTCTTTTGCATCTCGATCCGCATAAATCTCAATACCATTTCCGTCAGGGTCATTAAAATAAATCGCTTCGCTAACGAGATGATCAGAGGAAGCAATTGGCAAACCAATGCGTTGAAAGTGTTGTACAATGTGTGCAAGGTCTTTGCGAGTCGGAAGTAATAAAGCGAAATGATACAAGCCAGTCGTTCGAGGCTCTTTAGGCTGTGCATCGGTAGGCTGATAAAGGTCGAGAAGAGGAGTTTTTCCGTTTGCGCTTAGTTGCGCAACATTGTCTTGTCGATTTAGCGTATGTAATCCGATAACTTTCTCATAAAATGAGAGTGAACGATCGAGGTTTGTCACATTTAAAGATACGTGTGAAACATGAATCGTTGCATCATTATGGAAGTTCATAATTAGCCCCTCTTTTCTAGTAGGTGGTAAGCCGTGCTGACATTGATCATTGTTGTACGTCAGTTGTGAAGATCTGACAGGCAAGTGTTTCGTTTCATTATTGACCAGTTAGTATTGGCGTAATCAAAAAAGTATGGTTGAAAGATAGATCGTAAACGTGACAGTCAAAATACTTAGTAACGTGGAATAGAGTACAATTTGGGCATGGAGCTCAGGCTCAACGTTATATTCTAACGCAAGTGATGATGTATTTCTTGACGTTGGGAACGAGCTTGCAATAAATAAAGACTGAGCAATCACGCCGCCAATTCCAAGAATGGAAATAAGTAAAAAGGCAATAACAGGACCGGCAATCAGCCTCCCTAAGAGTGCCCATGTAATGACGCGATGGAAATAACGTATGGAAATTGCAGATAATTGTGCGCCAAGCAGCAACAGTGCGAGTGCAACAAATCCATTTGCAAGATGTTCGATGGGAACCATTAGAAAATCAGGAAGAGTAACGTTCAAATATTGCAGGAATAACCCTAATAGTACGGCATAAATTACAGGCATTCTTATAAAGGCCTTCAAAATTTCTAAAAGTGATTTGGAAGCAGCGAGTAGATTGTATAAACCGTACGAATAGGTCATAATATTTTGAAAGACGAGCACGAAAATTTGAACGGTGATTCCAATTGGCTGTCCGCTAAAGACGAGCTGACTGACTGGAAGACCATAGTTGCCCGAATTCATGAGCGTAATACTGTTGTTTAAAGCGGCTTTCTCTCCTGCTTTTAAGTGTAGCAGTTTCGATAATAGTTGACTAAGTATAACCGTTACGAGTGAAAAAAGAAGTAAATAGACGATCATTTGCGTCAGTAACTGTGCATCAAGTTCAACGAGGTAAAGGTTTAGAAAAACAGCAGCCGGCATTAAACAATACGTAAGCAACTTGGATAAGTGTGATAAGTTCATGGAAAACTTCTTCTGAAGAAAAGCACCGATCAGCACAAGCAGTAAAATCGGCAAGATGACAGATGTCATGATGGAAAAAAACATAGAAGCCCCCCAGTCATTCGTTACATAGACTTAGTATACCGAATTAGTATTCATTGGTGTAATGCGTGTTTATCATAGCACCTAATAAAGTATACTTATAAATATGCGGATGAAGGTGATGTGCGTTAATCGGAATTATTTATCGAGAGAGGAAGGTGTTTGACATGAAAAGCAACGCCGTTCTTAATGTTTCAAGGTGGGGTCGCAGAACGAGCGATGAATCTGTATGTTGATTGCTTTGATGATGCAGAAATTCAAACGATTACACGCTACGGTTCAGATCAACCCGCGCGAGAAGGTACAGTCATGCAAGCGACGTTTCGTATTAAAGATCAAGAGTTTATGTGTATTGATAGCGACATCTCTCACGGGTTTGACTTTACACCGTCGTTTTCCATTTATATCACATGTGAATCTCTAGAAGAGTTTGATCAACTGTACAATAAGTTGAGTGAAGGTGGGTTTACAATGATGCCTCCAGACAACTATGGGTTTAGCACGAAATTTGCTTGGTTGAACGATCGGTTTGGTGTCTCATGGCAATTGAATGTTTCGTAAATGAAAACCTGTAGTGAACGAAACGTGTCGTTTACTACAGGTTTTTTTGTGAAGTTAAATTGAAAGATTATTTAAATAATTAGAGGTTGTCTCCTATTCTATGAAGAACTACTAGAAAAGCATAAAGATGCTAAAAAACGAGGAGGCGTTAATCTTTGAATAACGTAGATGTAGCAGGTACATATGGTCCTATCGACCGGAAACAATTATTTGAAATGATGAAAACGGGTGAGCTGGATACATTGATCGTTGGCTTCGTTGACATTCAGGGGAGGTTGATGGGGAAGCGATTAACTGCAGACTATTGTTTAGAGACCGAATTGGTGCACGGTTCCAAGTTTTGTACGTACTTACTCGGTACGGACCTTGATTTGAATACGATTGAAGGGTACTCCTATATGAGTTGGGAGACAGGTTATGGGGATTGGATTGCAGAACCTGATTGGGCAACGTTAAACGTATTGCCTTGGCAAGAGAAGACGGCATTAGTGTTTGCAGATGTGATTAACGAGGAACGTAAAGACGTGCCAATCTCACCACGGTCAATTTTGAAAAAGCAAATTGAGCGAGCAAATGATAAAGGTCTGTTCCCGAAAATGGTGAGTGAACTAGAGTTTTATTTGTTTAATGAAAGTTTTGAGTCAGCGTTTAAGAAAGACTATCGAGATTTACAAATTGCAGGTCAATTTAATGAAGATTATAGTTTGCTCCAAGGCTCGAAAAATGAACCGTTTTATCGTCACATTCGTAACATGATGACAAAAGCAGGGGTTCCGATTGAATCGTCAAAAGGTGAAGCTCATATCGGGCAACACGAAATTAATCTAAAATATGGGGATGCGTTAACATCTGCTGACCGTCATATTCTTTTGAAGCACGGAATGAAAGAGATGGCTATTCAACAAGATTATGCACTAACCTTTACAAATGGCTCTACAACAGTTTGGATTACAAAGCAGATATAGTGATTTTATTGAATCAAAAGGGTGGGATTATGCTACTAATGTCTCGATTCAAGAACAGATAAATGCGCTAAAAGTATTTCAACAGATGTATTATAATTCATGAATTGCGGGAAAAGCTACGAATTTAAGTGATAAAGTTACGCTATAAAGACCAGGTGAAACTGCAAAAGCTCAACGTAAGAGTTCCGAACCAATACGCCAGATCCCTAGTTTTCTGCCCAGACTAATAAAAAGGTTAAGGGTTCCCGAGTAATTTTGGGAAGCCGCTTAAGTTGTTTAATTATTCAAAATTTTATATTGCGATAAACCCTTATCACAATTGGATGAACAGGATTAACCTTAACCCCTACTTATGGGACTGATGCTTTTTGTGTAGTGCCAATGGGAAATGTAATTTACTTACAGAACATGAAAACTGTCGTAAAGAATTTACGACAGTTTTCATTCGGGAAGTATTCCCTGGGACATTACCACGAGTATGCATAAGAGGGGGGTACATACACTCAGTGAGGCTGACTGAGTACTTTCAGAGTACATGCATAATATGTTTTTTTTATAGAGAAACAATGACAAATTTATCACAGCTTTTTAAAGTAGCAATATTTAACTCTCGGTTCCTAAAGCTAGGGAAAGCCCAAACGGAACACTACAAAGGACCATCTGGTTGAATCATCACGCAGGAAATTCAAAACACCCAAAATAGATCTAGATCCATTTTGGGTGCATACATTTATTCATGATGATTAAGGTGAATGCCGAACTCTAAAACCCAGTAGGAACCTAAAGCCACCACAATCGCAATAAATGCTGCAAACAACATGCTTCCTGCTTGGATTTTCCCATTACTGCTTTCAGTCATATGCATGAACATAAGGAGTTGTAATGCTGCTTGCACAAATGCCAGTGAAAATATCAAGATAACAATAGTTCTTACAGCAAAATTCGAATAAAGTGCAATGAGCAGTGCTACGGCCGTTAAAACAATCGACATAATATAACCGAAGATATGCTTCCATGGAAAATGACTTTTACTCATACTTTTTTCAGCCATTTAAATCACCAACCTTAACAGGTAAACACCTGTGAAGATAAAAATCCAAACAACATCAAGGAAGTGCCAATAAAGACTACCAATAAACACTTTGGAAGCAGAAATAGTATTCAGGTCTCTCATCACTACTTGAATGATGATGAAGATAAACCAAATAATACCTATCGCTACATGAAGACCGTGTGTACCAAGAAGTAAGAAGAAGGAGGACCAATAAGCACTCGCACTTAATGTTGCACCTTCACTTACATAATGTACGAATTCATAAATCTCAAGACCGAGAAATACGGCTCCTAGCGTAATCGTAACAGCAAGCCAACCAATCATTCTCTTTTTCTGATTCAAACGCATTTCATGAACGGCCAACCCACAAGTAAAACTGCATGTAAGGAGAACTAATGTCATCATTAACACTAATCCTAGATCAATTAATTCTTGGGGTTGGACCGCAGAAGCGGTTCGGTTGATTAGAACAAAGTATGTTCCGAACAACGTTGAAAATAAGGCCACTTCTGCTCCAAGAAAAATCCAAAATCCTAAAATGTTAAATCGACCTGATTGAGATTGATATTCTAAAGGGGTGTTTTCACTTATTTTGACTTCTTCAGGCTCAAACTTCATGATGTTTCCCCCCTCGTATTTTACGTTCAGTTTCTTCTACTTCCTCTGCTGAAATGTAATGGCCATCATCGTTAATAAACGACCTTACTGTCATACATGCAAGTGTTCCAATCAACCCGAAAATCGCAATAATCCACCATTGGAAAAACTAGTTCAAAGCTTGCAATAAAAAGAAATACTGACATAACAAATGGATTCGCAGAGTTATTTGGCATATGAATTTTTTCATATTGTTTTATTTCATTCGTGTCTTCCCCGAGTTGCTTCATTTCCCAAAAAGCATCTTGTCCTGAGACTTTAGGTAGCTTTGCGAAATTATAATGTGGTGGTATTGCAGAGGAAGTTGACCACTCCAACGTTCTTCCGTTCCAGCTGTCCCCGGTTGTTTCCCTTTGCTCATAACGGAAGCTATAGTAAATGTTGTAAATCAAGAGAGCGAAACCAATTCCCATCATGAAGGCCCCGATTGTCGAGATAAAGTTAAGGCTAAACCAACCTTCTTCAGGGATGTAGGTGTACACTCTTCGTGGCATTCCATCTAATCCCAAGAAATACTGTGGGAAGAAAGTAATATTAAAACCGATCATGAAAATCCAAAATACCCATCGGCCAATTCGTTCGTTTAGTTTGTGACCAAACATCTTTGGATACCAGTAAATAAGCCCAGCAAAACAAGAAAATACCGTACCAGCAATTAACACGTAATGAAAATGAGAAACTAGAAAATACGTATTATGGTACTGATAATCAGCGGCAGCCATTGCCAACATCACACCTGTTACTCCACCGATCGTAAAGTTTGGTATAAAACCTAGTGTCCAAATCATCGGTACGCTAAACCTAATTTTTCCTTTATGGAGGGTAGCCAGCCAATTAAATATCTTTACACCCGTAGGTACTGCAATTGCCATTGTAGTAATTGAGAATACTGAGTTCACCATAGCCCCTGCACCCATTGTAAAGAAGTGGTGTACCCAAACGACAAAGCTTAACCCTGAAATAGCAACAATCGAAATGACCATCGCTGTATAACCGAATAACCTTTTACGTGCAAATGTAGATATAATCTCTGAAAAGATCCCAAATGCCGGTAAAATAACAATATATACTTCAGGGTGTCCCCATAACCAGAATAAGTTTGCCCAAAGCATTGGCATCCCACCGTCTTGCAATGTAAAAAAGGCCGTATCCCATAATCGATCAAAAGTTTGCATAGCAAGAGCTACTGTTAATATAGGGAAAGCAAATATGATAATTACTGAAGTAATTAACGCGGTCCATGTAAACATCGGCATACGCATTAGCGTCATACCTTTTGTCCTCATTCTAAGAATCGTAACGATAAAGTTAATACCGGTAGCAAGTGTCCCGATACCTGAAAGTTGAAGTCCAAGTAAGTAAAAGTTCTGACCCGGACCAGGACTTAAATCATTTGACGCCAGAGGCATGTATGCTGACCACCCTGCATCAGGTGATCCACCAATAACAAATGATAAGTTAAAAAGCATGGCCCCCATAAAAAAAGTCCAAAAGCTTAAGCTGTTTAAGAATGGAAATGCCAGGTCCCGTGCACCAATTTGTAGAGGTACTGCAACGTTCATTAACCCGATTAAAAACGGCATCGCCATAAAGATGATCATAATCGTTCCATGGGTTGTAAATATTTCATTATAATTTTGTGCATCCAGAAACTGCATGTTTGGTGTTGCCAGTTGCGTACGCATCATGAGTGCGTCTACACCACCACGGAATAACATTAAGATTGCAGCGATAATATACATGATTCCGATTTTGCGGTGATCTACAGTTGTAATCCATTCGTTCCAAAGGTATCCCCATTTTTTAAAGTAGGTAAGCCCAAAAACAATGACGATCGTTGTGATAACTATGGATATTTGCGCAGCGAGAATAAAAGGATCGCCGGTAACTATAAATTCGTCCCAACTCATTGACACATCTCTATCCCCTTCCTCATGGTTTAATTTTATCGTCAATTACGGGGATTAATGATCATGACCAGAACTCTCATAGGAGTCGTCATTCTCTCAATCTCTTATGGTTCCTAACTGTCTTTCCCTTCTTCATCTCCGACTCTGGGCGTACCTTTATCTGAAGCATTTGGGTTTTCTGGTTCGTACCCTTGACGCTCACGGGCATCTAAGCCATATTCTGCATCAGTTGAATGATCTACCCAATCCAAATGTGTGTTGGAGAAGGTATACTCCCCTACATGTGTTGGCAGCATGAATTCGTCATAACGCTCCTGGGTTAACTCAGGTGCGCCTTCCTGAATCTCTTTTACCCAAGCATCAAATTGCGGTTCTTCAATTGCATGAACGTCAAAACGCATGTCCGCAAACCCTTCACCGGTAAAATTTGAGTTTCTGCCGGAATATGTACCTTCTTCACTCGCTTGCAGGTATAGTTCTGTTTGCATACCCGCCATGCTGTAACTTTCACCGCCTAATTGGGGTACCCAAAATGATGCCATAGAGTCCGCGGATGTAAGCTTAAATAGTACAGGTCTTTCAACCGGTATATTCACATAATTAACAGTTTGAATGTCTTCTTCCGGATAACTAAAAATCCATTTCCAACTTGCAGACGTTGCATGAATGACAAGGGGTTCCCTGTCTGATTCTGCTTCTGGAGCTTCTTCCAAATTAAAAATAGTGATAACCGTTGGAAATGAAAGGATCGTTACAATAATAATTGGAATTACTGTCCAAAGAATTTCTAACTTGTTGTTTCCATGAATATCCGGGTCATAATCATCATGACCTTTTCTTTCGCGGTATTTTACTAAAAAGTAAACAAGTAAAGTAAAGACGATTAAAACGATAATGAACATGAAAACAATGGATAACCAAATTAAATCTTTTTGTTGGGAGGCAACCGGTCCTTGCGGGTCAAGTACTGCCAGGTTACACCCAGATAGCAATATCAGACACAGCAAACCAAACATACTGATATAGCTTTGCTTCATATAAACCCACCATTCTTTTAACGTTAGTATTTAATTTTTTTCATCTTACATTTCAAAATAAGAAGTATAAGTGAAGAACACAAACTTGTCACTGTTCTACCATTTTTTATTCACAAATACCTTTAGTAGTGTAAATGGTTGGATAGGGAACCTTTAATGCTTATATTCCTTTGATCTATCAACCGAAAGACGTTTATATAAACTGATTGTTCTAATAGATGAAAGCTTTCATAGAATAGGGGGTGTAAGGAGGGAGAATCTGTTGGGAGGGCCATATCAAACAAATAGTTCTTCAAAACTAAATGTCCAAATTACGGCAGGGTTTGCGTTAATCGTTATGGTGTTTTTTATTGTTGCTATGCTAACGACGTCGGAGAATCATACTCGATTTTCCTCTTCCGTTCTTCATCAATGGATTGCTCAGGTGCAGAGCGATTGGTTTGTTCATTTACTTGGAGTCGAAAATCGTTACTATTTAGATCCATTGAATGATTCCTCAACTCCAAATTTAGCAGCTTTAGCATTTGAGCTTACGACGAACATTAACCTTGAAGATCCGAGAACTTTTTTGGGGCGGGAACTACCTGGTTTTTCAAATTTTGATGATACATTGGTTATCGCTGGAGAAGGAACGGACTTTACGACAATGCCGATGGAATCCACACCTCCACCTGAGGTGCAACAAGAAAAAGCATTAACATCAAGTCAACATGGAGATAGGGACGAAAAAGAAAGAATGAAATGGGGTGTTGATAACGAAGAACCACTTATTCATATTATCCATTCACACAGCCGTGAATCCTTTCTTCCAGAAATTGATAGAGAGGATGCTACCCACCCAGAGATAAATATCATAAAGGTAGGAAAGTATTTAGCTAGTAAATTCCGCGAACATGGGCTGCCAGTAGAGGTAGCAGAACATGATATTCAGCAAAAATTAAATGACCGAGATTGGCCTTATAATCGTTCCTATGAGATGTCTCGTGAAATTATATTAGAGGCAAAAACCGAATATGATGGACTAGAGTTTTTCTTTGATTTGCATCGTGACTCTCAACCTAGAGATATCACGACAGTTACCATCAATGGTGAGGTCTACGCACGTACAATGTTTGTCATCGGAGAAGGAAACCCAGGTTATGAAAAAAACCTAGCGATGGCGGAAGAAATTCATCATCGATTGGAAGATCAATTCCCAGGTCTCAGCCGAGGGGTTATCATGAGTGGAGGGCAAGGGGTTAACGGAGTCTATAATCAGGATTTGTCTCCAAACTCCATGGTCATCGAATTTGGGGGTATTGATAACAATTTCGAGGAAGTGTACCGAAGTGTAGATGTGTTTGCGGATGTATTTCAGGGTTTTATTTATGAGGAACTTAATGATTGAGGTAGAGGAAGTGACTAAACACAAGAGTTAATTATTTGATGTCAACTTAGTAAGAGGATCTTTTTGGGGATACTCTGAGATACCTGTAGTTTTAGGACATAGTAAGTAAAACAATATCAGCTAATGCTCTAAAATGGAGTAGATATCGTGTTCTACGATAAAATTTAGCTTTCACAAAGGGATAACTGCACTTTGAACCCCATTTTAACGGACAAAAATTCTGCGTAGAATTATTCCTTTGTCCATTAGACAGCTATTCTAAAGGAATTTAGCGGTCTATGTCCTATTTTTCACGCACCTCTGGCTTACCCCTTTTTACGATATACATGTTAGAAAAGCTGTTGTCAAAATTAAAAACAACAGCTTTAATTCATTACTAAGCTTTCAGTTTCACGAAGCTTCCTGCTACTGTTTTTGGAATGACCTGAAAAGTTTTTTGGTCTGAAAATTTTTTGAATACTAGGACTCTGTTTTCTGGGTTATCTACATATCTTTTTGATAGCTTCTATTTAAAGGATAGAACCCATTAAGACTTGCTATTATCTTTTTGGTTTGGTTTCCAAAATTACCTTAAAGAAGCCAGTGACATGTACTAACCATACTAAAACTATTAAGAGGAGAAATGGAATTCGAGCAAAATTGGGTAATGGGATGTGAAAGAACAAGAAATAAATCGTGTGTAGAACAACCAAAATGTAATATATGTGCACACGTTGTTGGAGGTATTTCCAACCCTCTTTACCAAGAACTTTTATGCTCTTTTTATTCGAGGTCATGAAAAGTGCAAATACATAGAGTAAAGCGACGATGCCAATAAGGTTACCGATGGCAAAGCCTGGATGAATGTCATAACGATTTGTCATGGGATTAAAGACAAAGAATAGCCTCATGAAGTCCCAATTAATCCAACCGTCAAAAATAATATAAACATGAGCAAAAGCCGTTATGGCCACCCAAATTCCTAACTGTTTCCTCCAGTGCAGCAGTAATTTCATGCCATTTCTGAACTTTGAAAATGAACCAAGAAGAAGAATTGCAACAATGTAAAGAACAGATATGTCAGCAAAAGCGCGGTTCCAGGCATGCATCGGATCCCAATCTCTTCTTAAAAAGAGAAACAAAGATAAAAGTACAGCGGTTAATAGTAGCAAAGTAATGTGTTTTTTTAGAGCACGTTCGTTCACCTTTTATTCAACCCTCTCATTATTTTTTTCAGTTGCGCACTAGTATAGATAAAATGTTTGTGAAAACTGTGGAGGATAGAAAAGTATTAAAACTTTATCGTTATAGATGCCGCGACTATCCTGTTTGTTGATAATGAAGCTTTGTAAATAAGTTTGAAATATCTTAGAGTTATTTCAGGGAGTGTCTTCCTCATTACTTCTGTTATGGTCATAGGAAGGGGATTGAGTAGATCCGCGAGATTAAATACGTTTTATTATCATGAATATAGTGAATATTATGGTGAGGTACATAGGTATGGGGTATCCAGTGTTTTTTACATAAGTCCCGTTGAAAAGGGGGTGAAAATAAATGGGTAGTAGATATTTTGTTCTTTTTTGTTTTGGCGACGGTAACCTTAGTATTTCTTCTTACAGATTAATCCATCTAAGGGTGATGAGAGTAAGGCATGGGAAGAAATTAATCAAGATGAGGTAATGGCGGGGATTGGTGATGAGACTGTTGAATTGGTTGATTTGCTTTAAAAAGAGCTTTACGAGGAAGGGCATATCCCTGATTCCATTCTTATACCCTATAATTTGAACAGCGCTATCACGAACTGAACGCTGATAAACGCATTATTTTAATTTGCCATACAGGGCGTATGGGGGTCGAAAGCGCAGAATTTCTTGTTGATCAAGGTTTTGATGATGTTACCAACTTTAGTGGTGGTATGGCCGTTGGGGAAGGGCCATTGGAAAAATATTGAAAGTTTAGCTTTGAATAAAGTTTGATCTAAAATATCTCACAAAACTGTATATTACCGTAAACAAAAAGAACCCATTTGGAAATACTCTGTAAAATCAAGGATAAGTGAATGTACCTTTTTATTGGCAGAGTAGTGATTAACTTTAATGTCAGACATTAAATATAAATTTAAGTACATCACTTGTATATAGTGGTGTACTTTTTGTATATTAGACGTCTAAATGACCTCATATACTACTACAACACCTTTAATTACCGAAATATAAAAGTAATGGTATTATAGGTACATATGTTCTTAATTTGAATTCTTCCAGGAGGTGTTTATTTTGAAGGATATTACAGTAAAAGAAGTTTCTGAACTCTTAGGAAAACACGAAGAAACAATCAAGCGATGGATTCGATCAGGTAAATTTCCAAACTCATACAGAAATAGTGATAAAGAAGGTTGGAGAATTGTTGAATCGGATTTATTAGAATTAACTAAGGGTCTGCCTATTCCTAAACCAGAACAACCAGTCGAGAAAATGGAATCTGACTTTAATGAAACAGAGTTAGTCAGACTGGCTTATCAAACTGTTAATCTTACTACCCCAACAGATGAAATTTTATCTATCCTTTCCGTAGTAGGGATAAAACGCACACTAGAGATTCTTCTTATTATGCAGCAATCAGCAACAAAAGTGAAAGACCCTGACGGGTTGATCAGGAAAGCAATACGTGAAAATTGTAAACCAACTCCAATTCATAATTAAAATAAATCAAGAAAAAGATTAAACGAATTAACTCAGCTAGAATTTGAAAGTAGTTTGGCTTAAAGAATAAAATTTTTATATAAAACTGTCTATAGGTGATTTAATTGGGAAACTATCAGTATTACTATTGCCCCAAAGGAATTGAAAGTCGCTATGAATTATTGGTCTTTAATGGTGAAAGAGAGCCTTTTCTTCCTTTGACGGATCATTACCACGATTGTATAGGTAGAATTGACAAAAGCTCTGCACTTTCGTATTTGAAATGCCTTCTTCCTTTCTTTAGTTGGCTAGACAACTATAGTAACTATCAAGGAAAAAGGGCTAATTGGAATGATCCTCCTGAACCCATTCGAGTAGCTGTAGAAGATTATCTTATGAATGAGATGGATTGCAAAGTTCGTGAAAAGGATACCTTTCGATTAGTTAATCGAACAAGCAAAAGCCCCAATACGGTAAATCGTTTTCTCTCAGCGTTGAAATCATTTTATAAATCTCTTATTCGATTAAAACAGTACAACTATTCAAATCCTTTAATTGATTCATATTCGATTCTAGATGAATATAAAAGTCAAACCGAAGGTGCAAGAAAGGATAAACCAAGAATGCCATCCGAAGCAGGAACGGAAGACGCTACACCATATAGAAGATTGACTGATTCATATTTTAAGCTAATTAACGAAGAGTGGCAGCCCGAAATTATTGATGATCCTTATCTCCCTTCTCAGGTCTATCAAGCAGGGAAAAAGGCAAACTGGTCACTAAGGGAATTGGTTATAGCCCGTATGCTTTTTGAAACAGGAGCAAGAGCATCAGAGGTTATCGAATTAACTATCGGTGATTATCGCTCACGTAAAAATTTTCAAGAAGTCAGTGCGTTTAACAAAGGAAGTCACGGTAAAAGAGTAAAATTTCTTCGATTTAGCAAAGACACTGTAAAGTTGCTGATGCGGTACATCAATAATGAGCGTGTGAAGTATGACGAGTTACAAAGAACTTTTAATTCATTGCCAAATGATGCTCCCATATTTCTTACGGAACTAGGTACACCCTTTTCGTATGAAGCTTGGTATTACCACTGGAGCAGAGCTATAGAAGAATGCGAGATTAAGTTAAATCCACATAAAACAAGGCACTGGTTTGTTACTACGAGATTACGAGAGATATATAACACTTCGAAAACAGAAGCTGAAATTAAACAAAGGACAAATGAACTTATCAAGTACATAAAGTGGAAAAATGCAGATACCATAAAGGTTTACGAACATTATTTTGATGAAGAAAAACATCGTGAAGCTCACGATCAATTGTTAGAAAATATGGCAAAGTTAGAAAAAGAGTATATAGAGCAAACGAAACACAACCGAAAGAAAACCCCTACCCTAACTGTTATAGAAAGTAATAAGGATATTGAAATAGAATCTGAACTACAAGAATTTTTAGATGGATTGGAGTGAGTATATTGGTTGTAGCAACCCTTAAACCTCAATCACCTTTTTACGAGCAATTATTAGGTAAAGTTGATGAAAAACTTTTGCATTTTCGTGATGCTAGAGAGTATTTTGTTTTGGATAAAATGAACGAAGAGTATTTGAAATACTATATTAATAAGGTGGTAGACAAGCCTTGGAACAATCATATGTTCCTCGCTATTATAGTTTATTTTGAAAAAAATACAGATGTTAGGACAATTTATAAAGTACTCGCTGATATTAACCCACGATTATGTAATTTGTTTAAATACTTTCATTTAACGAAAATGAAAGAACTCAATATCGAAACGCATATGTACCAATACTTTAAGGGTTCTTTTTTTAAAGAACACTCGGATAATATGAGGTCTAGGTTTTTATCAAGTTATAGAAGTTGTTCTTATGCAACAAAAAAATGGGTTTCAACGAAAATCCCTGAAGAACAACAATATTATTTTGAACAGTTTCTATTTCAAATGCCATCTTACGATTCAAGGGATTTTACTTTTACAAAATCAGCTAAAGAACAAGCTCGAAACACTCGTAAGAGTGAAACGGACGCTATTGTGCCTTTACTTCCTCAAATCCGAGCAGAAGGACACTTTCGCTGGAATCAAATAACTCGACTGCGGGATGCTTATTTAAAAGCCTGTGAGCAAGCTAAAACATTAAATGAAATTCTTCCCTTAGATTACTATTACGATGAACCTGAACGGGTTGGTGAACGCTTTTATTTTCGTCTGTGGGACAGGTCTTCGTTTGTATTAAATCATCAACAACATTTTAAATCAGCGACTATAAAATCAGCAATCAACCGCACTAGCTATTATTCAGAAGAAAATAATCATTACTTCGTGGAGTTTATCAAAGCAGAACGATTGAAAGATGATGAGGAGGCAGAAGGACTATGGTTCACTGAGCTATTTGAAAATAAACTTATTGGAACGTGGTTTCAAAATTCGTGTGATGATGAGTTAAAACAGAAACGAGACTTTCTTTTTTCGTGGGGATATGGTGAAGCTAATTCTAATAGTAACCCTGTACCCTTTGAATCCAACCATAAAGGAATACTCACATCAAGTAAATTTGTCTCTCTCCATCAAGACAAAGCTGAAGGCATTTTGTTTGATGTAGAGCCTATTTATGCAGCAGCAACCTTCGGTTTATTGACATTAGATATATGTACTACAACTGGTGCTAGAATAAATGAATTCTTGCAAATTAGCTACACTAGTGAATGCATCAAAACTGTAAAGGTAGATAATAAATATAGATATTTTTTTTACGCTATTCCAAAAGGTCGTGACGAATTAGAAGCTTTTTATATCAGCAAACAAACAATGGAAATACTACAATCGGTTCGCTTGATGCTACAAACTCATTACAACACAGATAAAATTCCAAGCGTTAAATATCGTGATGAACGAAAACATCTATTCCCTGATGCTAAACCTTATTTTTTTCAGTATCACAATCAAGCATTTCATAAATTTACGATTTGGGCATCTCTTCGTTTTTTATTACACGGTCAACATATAGAAACACAAGAAGGAAAAGTTGTTGTAGTGAAAACACACCTTTTACGCCACGCTTTTGCCACCGAAGCTGTTCAGCGACAAAAGTTACCAATAGACATCGTAGCAAAGATATTACACCAAAGAGATATAGGCGTAACTGGTTATTATTCTGAGCCTACACCGAGTCAAATAGCTCAATCAGTCAGTGATTTGCACGATGTTATATCTGACTATATAGATATTGATGAGGCTGTGTTGCGAGATCCTGAAGAACTTGAAAAAGAACTTGAAGAATATAAAGAAAAAGTTGGTGTGTTCAATAATGTTATCGGAGGAACTTGTGTCACTGATCACGTCTGTCCAATTAAAATGGCGTGTTTAGGTTGCCAAGCAAAAATTCCTGAACCTGAAAAGAAACACGAATTATTGGAAGTTATTGAGTTATCAAAAGACATGGAGAAACGATTTAGCGCAATGGGTTTAACGGTTGAAGTGAAAAAAGCAAAAGCGATGCGAAAACACGCTCGTACTGAGTTAAAAGAAATAGAACTTATTGAAAAGTATAGGGAGGAACAAAAGTATGAGCCAGATATTCAAATCAAAAAATGAACCAGTTTGGCTAAAAGAAAGTCATCAAATGCGTAGTAATCGTTCAGTTCAAATAGGCAAACAATCAATTGATCAATTGATTAAAAATGGTAATCCGATTACATATACAACAATCGCTGAACAATCGAAAGAAATCGACCCCGAAGGGAAAGGAATTCACCCAAACACCATTCGTACAAACTCAGAGTTATATGAGTATTACAAGCAACATAGTAAAACTTATAAACAAAAAAAGAATAGCAAAAATACAGTGTTTAACCATTCCATTTCCAGAGAGGATTTGGAATTTTCCAAAATAAAACCTAGTCGTAATCCTGATAATTTGAGAAGGAAATATATGAAATTAACAAAGGAAGAACTTGTCCAAAGGCTAATTCTCGCAGAAGAATATATTGCAGAAAATAATACAAAATGGGTTACGAGTTTCTTTGAATCGTTTAAGTAAATGTTGTTGTAAAAACTTTTTCTAAAGGCTGTTTTCGTAAAATTTGTTGTTTTGGATAAATAGTGTTATTCAACAATCGGGCCAGATTGTGGAATAACTCTTATATTGCGTAGTAGACTTAATACTGCGCAATAAATAATTGTTTTAGAAAGAATGTCATTAGCAAAGAAGTAGCGGAAATAGTGGATGCTTAAACGTGCCTAGTATGCAATAACTTTAAAAAACAAAAATATTTTTAAAGTATCTTTTAACTCTGTCCTCATAAATAGAAACAGATCTCTTTTTATTTAGAGTACAACTATCAGTTGAATATTGAACGAGAAAACATACATAATGAAGTTATCCTTGACCGTGTACTATGGTACGCGGTTTATTATATTCCTAGAGGTGAAAAAATGAGTTATCGTATAAGTGCATTTGCAAAAAAGTGTGGAGTAAATAAAGAGACCATTAGATATTATGAAAAAAAGAATTTATTACAAGAACCATTAAAAACAAATGCTGGTTATCGGATATATTCAGATGAAGATGTGAAGCGGGTAGGTTTTATTAAAAGAATGCAAGAGCTTGGTTTTTCTTTAAGTGAAATTTTTACATTACTTGGGGTTGTAGATAAAGAAGTTCGCTGTGAAGATATGTTTGAATTTGTATCTAAAAAAGAAGAGGAAGTTCAAAAACAAATAGAGGATTTAAAGCGAATTGAAACGATGTTAAAAGATTTAAAAAGGCGATGTCCAGATGAAAAACAATTACATGCCTGCCCAATAATTGAAACATTGATTGAGCAGTAACAAAAGGAGTTTTTTTATGAAACATAAAAAGACCTTTATTGCAGGATTGATAGGTACATTTGTTGTTTTGTTATGTTGTGCTACACCTATATTAGTTATTTTATTAGGTGCTGTTGGATTAGGGGCGATAACAGGCTATTTGGATTATGTTCTGATTCCTGTTTTAGCCGTTTTTCTTGGTTTAACTTTTTATGCTTATTCTAAATATGAAAAATCAAATAAAAATAAGGAGATGTAAAAAATGAAAGAAAGAGTTGTTGCAATTGCTTCGATGTTTTCAGCTTTTTTAGCTAGTCTATGTTGAATTGGCTTAGCGATTTTGATACCACTTGGTCTAAGTGGTTTAGCTGGAACACTTGCAGTTACGTTTGCTCCATATCGAATGTTGTTTATCGTTATTACGGTTATTATGCTTTCTATCGCTCATTTACTTGTATGGAAACAAAAAAATAGTTCAAAGAAGAAAACGAAAAAGTTGTTATGGATTAGCACAATCGTTTCTGGAGCAATGCTTATCTATACATTATTTAGTCAGGGGATATAAGGCATGATGAAATATTTAATATATCTGTTCATTGTATTTGGATCGGTTTTCATCCTTTCTGGGTGCGGTCAAGAAACAATTGAAGATAGTTCTAAAACAAGTACAGACTCATCGGAAAATTTAGAATCTGTTTCGTTTAAAATAGATGGGTTTACTTGAGTATCTTGTGCATTTACGGTGAGGTCCGCCGTTTCCAATTTAGAGGATGTTCAAAATGTAGAGGTTGAAGGTTCAGGAGAAACTCAACTTACATTTGATTCATCAAAGATTAGTTTAGATGAAATTGAAAAAGTAATTACTGATTTAGGGTATGAGATAAGAAAGTAGGAAAAATTAAGATAAAACAGGAGGATGACTACATGAATAAATTCAAGATAAATATTCAAGGAATGACTTGTACGGGTTGTGAAGAGCATGTAGCTGTAGCACTTGAAAAAATAGGTGCTAGAAATATTGAAGCTAGCTTTCGTCGTGGTGAAGCAGTATTTGAATTATCCGATGATATTGGGGTTGAAATTGTAAAAAAGGCAATTGATGAAGCAAAATATCAACTAGGAGAAATAGAAGAAGTTTCACCACAAGAAAATGTGGTGTTGGGTGATGATGGAGATTATGACTTACTTATCATTGGTTCTGGTGGGGCTGCTTTTTCGGCTGCGATTAAAGCAATTGAATACGGGGCAAAAGTAGGCATGATTGAGCGTGGAACGGTTGGGGGAACATGTGTAAATATTGGTTGCGTGCCATCAAAAACACTTCTTAGAGCTGGGGAAATCAATCATTTAGCAAAAGTTAACTCATTTACGGGTTTGCAAACTTCAGCTGGAGAAGTGGAATTAGCACCTCTAATTAAGCAGAAAAATAAATTAGTGAGTGAGCTTAGGAATCAAAAATATGTTGATTTAATTGATGAATATGGCTTTGATTTAATTGAAGGTGAAGCAAAGTTTGTTAATGAAAATATAGTTGAAGTTAACGGGAAGAAACTTTCAGCAAAGCGTTTCTTAATTGCAACGGGGGCTTCTCCTTCTTTACCGTCGCTTTCAGGACTTGAAGAAGTGGATTATCTAACAAGTACAACACTACTTGAATTAAGAAAGGTGCCAAAGCGATTAACGGTTATCGGTTCAGGATATATCGGAATGGAGCTTGGGCAACTGTTTCATAATTTAGGTTCAGAAGTAACACTTATGCAAAGAAGTGAGCGACTTTTAAAAGAGTATGACCCAGAGATTTCAGAAGCAGTAGAAAAAGCGTTAATTGAACAAGGTATAAACCTTGTCAAAGGGGCAACTCTTGAGCGTGTAGAACAAGTCGGAAAGCTAAAAAAGGTTCATGTAACAATAGATGGTAAGAAAAAAGTTGTGGAATCAGAGCAGTTACTTGTTGCAACAGGAAGAAAACCAAATACGGATTCTTTAAATTTAAGTGCAGCAGGGGTTGAAGTCGGAAAACGAAAAGAAATCCTGATAAATGATTATGCTAGAACAAGTAATGAAAAGGTTTATGCAGCAGGAGATGTAACATTAGGACCTCAATTTGTCTATGTAGCAGCCTATGAAGGTGGACTTGTTGCGGATAATGCGATTGGTGGATTAAATAAAAAATTAGATTTATCGGTTGTTCCTGGTGTGATATTTACAAATCCATCGATTGCAACGGTTGGTTTAACAGAGGAACAAGCAAAAGAAAAAGGCTATGAAGTAAAAACCACTGTATTACCTTTAGATGCCGTTCCAAGAGCGATTGTAAATCGTGAAACAACAGGTGTTTTCAAGCTAGTTGCTGACGCGAAAACATTAAAAGTCCTTGGGGTTCATATCGTATCTGAAAATGCAGGTGATGTGATTTATGCAGCGACATTAGCCGTTAAATTTGGTTTAACTGTTGAGGATTTAAAAGAAAGCCTTGCACCATATTTAACAATGGCAGAAGGATTAAAGCTGGCTGCACTTACCTTTGATAAAGATGTATCGAAATTATCTTGTTGTGCAGGATGATAAAAGAGGTTCCCAATTGGGAGCCTTTTTTAGTATGGATAAAAAGGTAATGAAAGTGACTCTTTTTATTACGCAGTACAACGATACTGTTCAATAGGATATTCAATAATCGGGCGCTATTGTTGAATAAGACATTAAAATTCTCAATTTGTTGTAGTAAATGAAGTCATTTGTAGTACAAAAAGGATAGGTGGAGCGATTCCTAATATGCTCCTCTAACCCTTATTTTTATACTATATAATGTCTGACATCAAATAGAAATCTATGTAGTACAATAGATTCTAAGAAATTTCTTGACTTTTAATAAAAAAAGATTGATCAAAATGGATTCTTTCTTATGGAATATGGCTAAATTTTTATAAAAAGTTTGATCACTTTCTAATGTGATCTTCAACAATCGCGCCTCTATTCTTGAACAGTCATTTCATTTCTGATTGAACTCATAATATAAAGGGTGCAATTGCGGAACATTCCCTAAAAAATACCCTTTGGAATTATCTTATCCATAGGGATTAAACTTCAACTAATTCTTGTTATTCTTCAAGTGTACCAACAGTTGGCAAGTCTTCCAATACATCAGTCCCATGTGGAGCTTGTTCTATTTCTTCAGTATGGTCCTCACCAGCCTCTAATCCACCAGCGGGAGCGTGTTCTCCGCCTTCCCATTCGTCAACATCTGTAACGTCGTAAACGACTCCATCAACCGCTACATAAGCATCGTTTCCATCTTGCCCATCATATTCTCCAAGTTCTTCCAATGTAAATTCTTGACCTCCTTCAGCTTCATCTCCTTCACCCGTTGCTTCTTCTCCGCCGCAAGCAGCAAGTAGCATGACTGAGCTGCCAAGAATCATTGCTATTTTTTTCACAGAAAACCCACTCCTTAAATCAAATATATACTAATGGTTTCTCCATATATACAAATAATATAACATTTCGAGTTTGGTCCTAAATAGACATTTCATAGATTTGTCAGTTTTAATGCAACTGGGATTTTATATTTATAAGTGATTATCCAAAGGGGTAAATCTTCGCAACCTTTTTATAAACGTCGAGACTGTATTTTAAAACCACAGTTGACAGGAGTAGAAAAATCAGATGTCTTCATAGTACGGGAGTAGGAAGGTGACCAAACACCTTGTGAACGGAAGGGAGACGACCTCGTGGCTTCGCACTTGTTATAGTGTGTAATGATAACCGTTACGTTACTGCGGTAAGGGAATGGAAGATGCACAATGAAAAGTGTGAAATAAACGTGAGTGAACACGTTGGTAAGCCGTATGCCTTAGTAGGGCACGTGGTTTGGTCAGGGGGTAGCCATGAAAGTGGTTACCACTATTTATTACGAATTAAGAAGTCTGGGGTACTTAATGGACCACTTTATTTATAGGAGCATTCCTGTTAGTAAAAATTTGAGGTTTGAACACAAAAGAGCTCCTTATTATAGTGCGGAATGTTCGATGAGTACTTATTTCGGTAAAAAATAGGAGTAAAAAACAAATAAATAATTATACAAGGTTCGCAATATATAATTGAAAATGGGCTTTCATTCGCTGAAATGGCTTTATACTGAATCCCCCTAAAAAGTCGAATATCCCCCATATCACTGTATGAATGGCTTCTTCATTATAGCCACATTATTTTAATCTTACAATTTAAATTCAACGCCATGTATTCAAGCATTAATAATTTCGTCACAACCTCTTATGGCCAAGTGTGTTCTAGTATTAAATCACATTCTTTTTACAAAGTGAAAATCTCCATTATTTCTCCACATTTTTATTTTAAAGTAAGTCCTAGTTTTTTAGATTGTATAAATCAGTTATTGAGAGTCTAACATATACATTTTCGGGAGGAAGGTTCTTAAATGGCCACACTCAAGAATGGAGCCCGAGGTCAAAGGATAGAAATTTTAGACCAAATGCGCGGAATTGCTTTATTAGCAATTTTTTTAGTAAATATATCCGGGCTTGCTTCAGTAGCGACTGAAGATCAGACTCCATTAAATGAATTCGTTAAAGATGTTCTATCAATCCTATTAGGAGATAGCGCAAGGCCACTGTTTGCATTTATGTTCGGAATTAGTCTAATTCTTATCTATGAAAGACTACAAGCTAAAGGCTTTAATCCACACCCAACGTTATTACGAAGGCTGTTGTTGCTCTTTTTTGTTGGGGCAATTCATGGGTATTACATTTGGGCAGGTGACATCTTGCTTATGTATGCCATGGCAGGCTTTGTTCTACTATTGTTTATGAAGCTGCCTGAGAAATGGTTACTTATGTTGGCATTGGTTTTTTGGCTGGGTATGGCGGTAGGTATGGATGTTCTCAACTCCTTCACATCTTATAATCTTGATCTGGAGGAATGGCTTAAAAACCTGTTAGGTCCAGCAAAATCTCTAACGGGAACCGAGTATCTCATTATTGAATTTTCTTCTATGGTAAATCATTTGGGCTTTTTCTTGTTTGGAATGTACGTATATAAGAAAAAATTATTTTCACTAGTAGCAGAACGTAGAAAGCTAATGTGGTTCATTGCATTTATTTTTATTACTGTTGGTTTGGTGGGAAAAATAGGCTTTTATTATGAAGTAGATACATTCTTATTGAATAATATGTATAATTTTTACTCGTTTGTTGTAACCATTGGAGCGATAATAAGCATTATTCTTTGGGATACGAGCAGATCAATGATAACAAATTCACTTTTGCTATTTTCTGCGGTCGGTAAAATGACTTTTACTAATTATCTTATGCAGTCTCTTATATTCGTTAGTTTGTTTACACAAAGTGGTAGGTCGATTTTTGAAGGTGTCGGGATTTGGGCAGAACCCAGTTATATTTTCGCCCTTAGTGTAGGTGTTTTATTATTTGCCGTACAAATGATTTTTAGCTACCTATGGTTGAAAAAGTTCTATTACGGTCCCTTTGAATGGCTTTGGAGAATAGGAACATATGGAAGAAAAATTCCCTTAAGAAAAATGTATTGATTTCGAAATACTCGCCAGCACTTTCCATGCCACGAGGGGATCACATTAAATTTACTAAGGTTTGAAAAATCAATGATATTGCTCTTTTCATTAGCTGATTAAATGACTACGATAAAGAGGAGTGAAAAATATGTTGTTATCAGCACAACCACTAAATCCTGTTGCCATTGAAATCTTTGGCTGGCCAATCTATTGGTATGGCATTATTATCATGCTTGGCGCTTTTCTTGGATACTTTTTAGCCAACCGTGAAGCGAAACGGCGGGGACTTCCCCCAGACTTCTTTATAGATTTACTCATTTGGGTGGTTCCAATTGCAATAGTCAGTGCAAGGCTTTACTATGTTTTGTTTCGATTGGATTATTATTTGGAGAATCCAGGTCAGATATTTGCAATTTGGGAAGGTGGCCTAGCGATCCATGGAGGTCTGATTGGTGCCGTCATTACTGGTTATGTCATTTCGAAAAAACGTGGTTATTCATTCTGGAAAGTTGCAGACATTGCAGCCCCAAGTATTTTACTTGGACAAGCTATTGGGCGCTGGGGCAATTTTATGAACCAAGAAGCCTATGGTAGGGAAGTATCAAGACAATTTCTTGAAAATCTTATGCTTCCCGATTGGATTATCACTCAAATGTTCATTGATGGCAGCTATTATCACCCTACATTTTTGTATGAGTCCATTTGGAGTTTCACTGGGGTTGGAATTCTTCTTTATTTACGAAGAGTCAATATGAGACGTGGTGAACTTTTTCTCACTTACGTCATTTGGTACTCATTTGGTCGATTCTTTATTGAGGGGCTGCGAACGGATAGTTTAATGATCTTTGACGTGCTTCGTACTGCACAAGTCATTTCCATTGTTTTAATTGTCGGTGCTGTCATCACTATCATTTATCGAAGAAAAACAGGCTTATCTAGGATCAGGTATTTATCCGATGATTCACCGAAGAAAAAGAACAAGAATAAAAAAAAGAAAAAGAAATAGAGAAGAGGTAAGAATGAAGACAAATAGCAAGAAGATGCTCCAAATGTTTTGAAGCAGGAATATTCCTAACTTTTGCAGTTAAGATGAACAAAAACAGCCAAAAACCGCATCAATGCTGGTTTTTGTGGCTGTTTCCTTTTGCCAAAAAGTTATAGGGGTAATCAGCCCTTTTTTCGTCCGTTAGAATTTTTTAATCTCCCCTAAATGGCAGGCATTTTTTGTTGTAATCAATCTCAGTTCACATTCTTTAAGCCCGCATTTAATGGGTACTTCTTATTTTTATTTCAAAAACGAGGAACCGGCGCACCTTGAATTGGAAAGATGCCTTTCTCAGATGCGCTGGAAAAGGGAAGGGACTTTCCAAATGAAGCCCCCTCCAAGCGCTCCCCCTACTTGTTCAAAGCCGTCTCCAACGTCTCAATATTTTTTCCCATTATGCTGAAATAGTCTTCATTATTCTCCTTGTCTTCTTCGGAAATCGATTCCAAGTTTCGAAGCACCAGGCTTTCTGCGCCGATTTCCTCCTGAATCACTTCGGTGACGGAACTGCTCACGTTATTTTCAAAAACGACGTATCCGATATCCTCTTCTTCCGCGATTTCGACGATTTCGACAAGCTTTGATTGGGACGGCTCTTCATTAGGGGAAAGACCTAGAACGCTCAATTGTTCTAATCCATAACGATCTTCCCAGTAGCCATAAGCAGCATGGGAGACAATCAACTTATCACGATCGGCCTCTGCAAAAGTCGTTTTCAACGTTTGATCGAGCGTTTCCAAATCATCTCGTAGTGCTTCATAGTTTTCCGTAAAATAAGCTTCCTGTTCCGGCCGCAACTCGACAAGTGTATGTTTAATATTCTCCGCAACTTCTATACTACGGACCGGATCCAAAAAAATATGTGGGTCGCCATCCTCATGTTCAGCCTCGTGATCTTCGTAATCTTGTTCTTGTTCATGATCATGAACGTTAGCAATTAGTTCAATGCCTTCGCCCGCACGGACCATTGCCACATCCTCATCGGCGAGCATATCTTCGGCTGTTTCAACAAAGCCCTCCATGCCTACGCCGGAATAGATAAAGGCATCGCTTTCCGCGAGTTGGATCAACTCATTGGCTGTCGGTTCAAAGGAATGCGCGTCTGCGTTCGGCGGGTAGATGGTTTCGACATTGACTTCTCTGCCGCCGATTTTGGACGTAAAGTCTTCCAAAGCGAAAACCGTCGTGTGAATCTGTAAAGAATCCTCTTCCCTTTCATTACCCGAGCTTTCCCCTTGGCAACCGGCAAGCGCTATGCCGGAAATCATGATCATCATACATGGTTTCCCCATCCAAGTAAACACCCTTTCAAATAGTAATGATTACGATTTAAGAGTAGAGAAATACATTGTTCCTGTCAAGGATTTTCTACATTTTGCCGTCAATCTAGTATCCTGAATGCAACTACCTAAAATCACCCATATGAAGCGAGATAAATTTATTAATGAACTCATGGACATTTATTGAACTTTTTATTTAGCGCCGCTTCTTCACACAATCTATAAATTCTTGGTGTATTTTAAATATTATATTGTCAATCTAAGGAGGAGAAAAATTGAAGAAGACATTTTTATGTAGTGGGATTATTTTACTTTCCTCAGTTATGATCGGCTGTTCAAATGAGGTACTTGAACCATCTGAAGAACAGCAAGGATCAAATGAAAATGTAGAGCCCGATCAAGGGGGTCAATTGACTGAAGATGGTACGAAAGTTTTTGACCTAAATGTTACGGAAACAGAATGGATGCTTGATGATGAAATGATGACAGATGCTTGGACTTATAATGGAACCATCCCAGGGCAAGAAATTCGTGTTGAGGAAGGGGATACAGTTAGATTAAACGTTGAAAATGAATTAGAGGTTCCCACCGCCGTCCATTTGCATGGTTTTCCAGTACCGAATGAAATGGATGGCGTACCAGGCGTTACCCAAAATGCGATAATGCCTGGTGAAGAGTTTACGTATGATTATCAAGCAGATGTACCAGGAACTTACTGGTATCACTCTCATCAAGATGGAGCAACGCAGGTAGATAAAGGCCTTTATGGGGTCTTTATTGTTGAACCAGAAGATGAAGATGCTTTTGATGTAGATGAAGCCATTGTAATTGATGAATTTTCTTCTATGGACATGGGGGAGATGAATCATGGAGATATGGATGGGATGGAACATGAGAACATGAGTGGTATGGATGAAATGGAACATGGAGAAATGACGATGAGTGATGAAAATATGGATGGTATGAGTCACACAGAGATGATGAATCAAATGTACAACACATTGGTTATCAATGGTCAAGCAGATACGCAAATTGAAACGATTGAAGTTAAAGAAGGGGACACGGCAAAGCTCCGATTTGTTAATGCGGGGCTGTTTACTCAAGTGGTTTCAATCCCAGAACATTCATTTAGAGTTACGCATTATGATGGTCAGGCTGTTAATGAACCCAGTGAAATAAGCGAAACAAAATTCCGAATCGCCCCTGCCGAACGCTATGATATTGAAATTGATTTGGACAACCCAGGCGCATGGGGCATACAAGTTTTTGCAGAAGAGAATCAAGAGCGGTTGAACACATTAATTCCGTTGGTTTATGACGGAAATGAAGGACAAGATTTACAAACAGGGGATTCGAGTTCATCATTTTTGGATATAACCACATACGGAGAAGCGAAAGATATTGACTTGGATGACATTACCAAAGAATTTGATATGCTGCTTGGGACGGATGATGGTGGTGATACCTTTACAGTTAACGGTAAACAATTCCCAGATCATGAGATCTATGAAGTTGAAGAAGGGGATGTGGTGAAAGTTACGATCGAAAATGACACAGATTTTGACCATCCAATGCATTTACATGGTGAATTTTTCAATGTTATTTCCAAAAATGGCGAGCCAATACAAGGTTCACCAGTTCTAAAGGATACCCTAAATGTAAGGCCGGATGAGACTTACGAAATCGTATTTGAAGCCAATAATCCGGGAAATTGGATGTTCCACTGTCATGAGTTTCATCATGCCGAAGGCGGAATGATTGCAGAAGTTCAATATATGGGATTTGAGCCTTCATTTACACCGGATCCGGATATTCCGAATAAACCTGAATAACCAAAGGGATCCTTCGACTCTGTTTCCTGTTATGATGGGTGAATCGGGTCTTTTATTCCACTAACTACATTTCATAAATTTATTAATCAGGGATAAAATAGTAGAAGTGTACACATAGAGTCATGGAAAAAGTTACTTTAACCTTCTAAGGGCTCAATTTCTAAAACTTCATATTTTCTACACATTACCAAGATAGAATACGATCTTAAAGAAATAAGGAGGACTTAAAAATGAAGAAACCAAAAAAATCGATAATATTAACTGTCTCTTTAGGAACAGCAATTATGTTAGCCGCATGCGGCAATGGGGACGACGAAACAGATCCAGAAATGGATATGGACACTGGTTCTGAAGATAGTATGGACGACATGGAAGATGATGACACGGGTGATATGGACATGGAAGATCATGGCATGAATGATATGGATATGGACGATGATATGCATGAAGGTCACGATATGTCTAGCTCAGGTGAAGTTCCTGAGGACTTGGAGGAAGCAGAAAGTCCAACTTTTGAGGTAGGAAGCCAAGCATTGATCACAGATGCACACATGCCAGAAATGGAGGATGTTGAAGCCACCATCGTTGGTGCCTATGATACTACTGTCTATACTGTTTCTTATACACCGACTACCGGCGGTGATCGGGTAGAAGACCATGAATGGGTGGTGCATGAAGAATTGGAAGACGTTGGTGAAGAACCTCTTGAACCCGGAGAAGAGGCTACGTTAAATGCCTCACATATGGAAGGCATGGAAGGTGCCACGGCTGAAATAGATTCAGCTGAAGAAACTACGGTATATATGATCGATTTCACTTCGACTGATGGAGAAGAAGTGGAAAATCATAAATGGGTAACTGAAAGTGAACTATCACCAGTGGAATAAATGACTAACAAATAACACTGTTACATGCCTAACCTTAAGGACCCTAGCCATTGCGGCTAAGGGTTCTTTTAACCTGATACGATCTTTCGAGCGTTGACGAATGTTGCGATTGCTCTTTTTTACTCACTTTTTCGGCGATAAACAAAAAAGTGTTGGCATCTTCACAAATACTTCATATCTATTGGGTAAACCATTTATGACACGGCATAAAAAATCAATGCCAAATTATGTGTCTTTATGAAAGGGGTATAAAAGTTATGAATTATCAGGAGTGTATTCAAGCATGCTTAGAGTGTATGGAGCAATGTAATCGGTGTTTTGATGAATGCCTTAAGGAAGACGATGTGAATATGATGGCGAAATGCATCAGATTAAACCGAGAATGTGCCGATGTTTGTGCATACGCAGTACAGGCTATGCAAAGAAATAGCCAGTTTACAAAACAAATTTGTGAACTATGCGCACAGATTTGTGAGGCATGTGCAGAGGAGTGCGAACAACATGGCGATCACGCTCAGCATTGCCAAGATTGTGCTCAGGCTTGCTATCGATGTGCCAAATTATGCCGGGAGATGGCGGCTGCATAAATTCCTTCACCCTGAGGCGATTTCGCCTTCGGGGGTTTCTTTTTATGAGTGGAGACTCTACATCAGAGTATATTTCAAAAAATGATCATATTTTTCATTTCCTTCTTCACATAAACTACATTTTTACTAGTTAAACTTACATAGAGTACTTCATGGGAGGAGCAAAAGTGGCCGAACGTATACTTATTGTGGATGACGAGCAAAAAATGAGACAGTTGAATGAATTTCATAATTCTTACCGCTTGTCTCCCAACAGTTTTGAGAGATGAAAAAAGAAGCACCTCCCCAAATCTTGTATAATGGTAGTTGACTATACAACCATAAAAAGACTGAAGGAGTGCTTCTTATGACCATTATACGACAACCAAGCCTATTTGGCATCCAGGAATTATATGACATGGAACCTACCGAAAAGTACGATGCGATTATTTCGGCGATAGATTTGGACGCAATTTATTATGCAGTAACTAAGAAATCACGTCTTGGCGCACCTGAAGAGCTAAATTATGCCGCTATGATTATTTCCTGTTTTGTGAGATACGTTGAACGAATTCCAACCATTAAAGATCTGATTAAACGACTCCACAAGGATATTGCTTTTAAACTAAATTGCGGATTCCTTGTATCGGACTCCATTCCTTCAGAAGCCTCTTACTCTCGGCTTGTGACGAAATTACTGGAATGCGACATATTGGAGAAACAAAAAGAAAAGGTTGTGCTTCAAGCCATAGAAGGGGGCTTTATCACAGACGATACAGCTGCCATGGATGCCACTCACTTTGAAGCTCGTGATCAAGCGCCACCGAAAGAAGAAAAGCCAAAGCCCGAGCCGAAAAAACGTGGGCGCAAAACAAAAGAAGAACGGGAACAATGGCTAAAAGACCAGGTCGAAAAGGAAGAGAATATGCCTTTATATGAAAAGAAAATAGAAGCACAATTGGATGTTCCTTTAGCTGCGTTACGTTCCGAAGTTCCCACAGATCCAAAATGGGGTGTAAAGAAGAACTCGGAAGGAAAAAATGTTTTTTGGTTTGGCTACAAGGCTCATTTAATCGTTGGCACATCCAGTCAATATATTTTGGATTCCCTTTTTTCATCAGGCAATCTAAATGATGGGAAGGCTGCCATCCCGTTGCTTAAGGGCGTTCATGAACGCTTTCCTGAGCTGAATTTAAGTCATCAGACAGCGGATGCAGGTTATGACTTTGAACCGATTTACGAACAAGTCCACCGGATGGGCCAACAATCTGTGATTGCATACAACAAACGTAATGAAGGAGAACTTCTGGGTTACGATAAACACTTTGCCCCAACCTGTTTTCGTGAGCATTCGTATCGTTATGATAGCTTTGATTCCAAATATGAGACATTAAAATATACCAGGCCAAAAGAATGTAGTGACTGCCCTTTAGCGAATGAAGGTATCTGTCAAAAGGTTTACAAACAAAAAATCACGCATGATTTACGAAAATACACCGCACCAGCACGAGGATCCGTAGCATGGAAAAATATTTACAAACGCCGTACTGCCGTAGAGCGTGTGAATGCCTATCTCAAGGAATTTTTTCAACTCAACAATGTCCGATATCGTACTGGCGAACGTGCGAAAGTCCATTTTGACATGGTAACACTTGTTTATAACGCTTCAAAACTAGCTGCAGACCGGATCAATGCACAATTAAATCAGGAACAAGTCGCATAATTTCTGTTTTTTAAAATTCAATTTTAAAATTCTGTAGATCTTTGGATTTTTAAAAAGAGCAATTATGAAATTGACTCAGTTGATTGGACTTTATTTGACAAATGCAGGCTATGAAATTGATGAAGCAAGTTCCGGTACGGAAGCGATACATAAGGCAAACGATCAACCTTACGATGCCATTATTTTAGATATTATGATGCCGCGGACCGATGGTTGGGCTGTATGTGAACATCTTCGTACTGAAGGATTCAATATAGGTATTTTGATGCTAACAGCGAAAACAGAAGTGGAAGATCGGGTCAAGGGGCTAGACCTTGGAGCGGATGATTATCTCGTGAAACCGTTCGCTCCAGAGGAACTCGTTGCACGTGTAAAAGCATTGCTCCGCCGTAAATCCAGTCCTGTAAACGAGGAACCAGTAGAGATAACAGCCGGGGCATTATTTATTCAACCGGATCGTCGCGAGGTCAAGGTGGCAGGACAATCCGTTGATTTGACCGCAAAAGAATTTAACATTTTGTATTTAATGGCCTCCCGTCCGGAACGAGTGTATACAAGGGAAAATGTCATCGAGCAGATTTGGTCAATGGATCGTGAAGGGCACGATCCCCGAACGATTGATACGCATATCAAAAATATCCGAACCAAATTGAAAAAGGCTGGTTTGCCATTTAATCCAATGAAAACAGTGTGGGGAGTGGGATACAAATTTAATACAACGGAAGGAAATTAACCGATGAACAAGATTTTTTATAAGCTCGGTGTATCGATGATGATTTTATTTCTCATTGTATTGCTTCCTTTAGGTTATGTTATGATCCTGATTTTCACCAATTATAATGAAGTACACTTGTACGAAGAAACGGATGAAATGGCTGCCCAATATGCCACCCTCATTACTGTCATTGATGATCCTGACATCGAACTTCTTGTCCAATCGATGGATCGAGTGACAGCACGAAAGATGGTGATCATTGACCCGAATGGAAACGTTGTAGAAGATTCCGGGATCAGTGGGTTTCATCCCTCTGAACATACAACATCGCCGAGAGAAACGGGAAAATTTATAGATCCAAATGATCGTCAAGAATATATTTTTGCTGGAGAACGAGTGCAGAATGACGATATTGGAGGGGTCTTTATTTTTTCACCTTCAGACCTCATGGATCAGTCAGCCATTCAAGTACAGCAGGCGTTTCTTTTATCAGGGGTGGGCGCTCTTCTTCTTGCTCTAGGTTTTACGTTTATTGCTTCCAGAGAATTTTCAACGCCCCTGCAGGAGATGGAAAGAGCGGCAAACCAAATGGCCAGGGGGGATCTAGACGTGGAAGTCCCTGTGAAAACGAAAGATGAATTGGGTTCGCTCTCCCATTCTATGAATGAGTTAGCGCGCGAATTAAAAAGATACCGAAGCAACAGGCAAGCTTTTTTTTCGAACGTGTCCCATGAATTACGGACGCCACTTTCTTATATCCAGGGGTATGGTGATGCGCTAAAGAACAAGCTTTATCAGGATGAGAGTGAAAAACAACAGTTTATCAATATTATTCATGAAGAATCCCACCGCATGAATCGACTCATCCATGATTTATTTGAATTATCCCAGATGGAAGAAGAGCGTTTTCCCTTGAATCTTGAGCTTGTTCATACCGGAGACGTTATCAGACGAGCAAAAGCAAAAGTGGTTACCGAAGCTAAGAAAAAGAACAATACCATAAGAATTGATATGGACGCAAAACTTCAAATGATTGTAGCTGATAACTTCCGTCTAGAACAGATCTTCACAAATTTGCTTCAAAACGCGGTGAGTTATACGGAAAACGGGCATGTTTGGATCGAGGGATCCTTGAAAGACGGGAACATCGAAGTGAAAATTTCGGATACGGGAAGGGGTATCGCTGCTGAAGATCTCCCCTACATTTTTGAGCGTTTCTATCGGGCTGAAAAGTCCAGATCACGTGATTTTGGGGGGACCGGTTTAGGGCTTGCCATCGTGAAACAATTGACGGAACTCCAATATGGAAGCATTCAGGTGGAAAGTGTTCCTGGAAAAGGGACGACATTTACGCTACGTTTTCCAGAAGCAAAGGAGGGCGATGAGTGACTATAAGGGATTGGTTTATTGCTTCGTTGTTGATCGCCATCGGCTTGCACTGTTTGGTGATGTCCGGAATTATATCGGCTTCGGCCAATGTTCCGTCTTATTTCCAGCTACTTTACCAAATCTGTTTCTGGATGGGGATCCCATTATTAGCAGGTGTGATGATCTACATCATCATTTCATTCATAAGCAAACGGAAAGGAAGAAAAACATGAGATCGTTAGTGTTGTATCTTGCAAGTTTATCAGCAGCCGGAATACTCATGAGTGGGTGTCAAACCCAAGCTCAAGAAGAGGTTGAATTTACGCATATCCATGGGCTTGGCTTCACAGAAGATGGGGAGCAGGCCTATATTCCAGCACATGATGGATTGCGCGTATATGAGAATGGGACTTGGAGAAATGTGGAGAGTGGCGAGGGGGAGCTTCATGACTTTATGGGCTTCACAATGACGTCCGAAGGATTTTATAGCAGTGGACATCCAAACATGCAGTCGGATTATGAAAATCCGTTTGGCCTTGTAAAAAGCACGGATGGGGGCGAAACGCTTGATTTGCTCGCACTCGAGGGGGAGGTTGATTTTCATGTCATGTCAGCCAGTTTCAACACAGACGCCATCTATGTTATGAATCCAGAGCCAAATTCGGGAATGGACGAGTTAGGTCTGCATCGAACCCTCGATGAGGGGCAGGAATGGGAACCACGTGATGGGGATGGGGTAAACGGAAGCGTCATTGCGATTGGAGCCCATCCTGATGAGGAAAATAGGGTGGCTCTTAGCACAGAAGAAGGGACCTTTCAATCCGATGATGCCGGAGATTCCTTTGAACAGGTGCTAAGTGGTGTACCAGCCCCAGCTTTAACCTATGCCCACACCGGTGAATTGCTTGTCGCTGAGGGTATGGGAGAAGAAACAACTCTCAAAGCCATAGACGCCTCTGGTGAAGTGGTTAGAGAGATCCCTGCCCCATCGATCGAAGAAGAAGACGCCATTAGTTATCTAGCCCAGAACCCACAATTTGAAAACACCCTAATGGTGACGACCTTCGAACGTGATATTTTTTATACCGAAAATGGTGGGGAAACATGGGAAAAACAAGCGGAACAAGGCGTTAGTTTAAATGAATCTTCATTGTAGAAAACGTAAGTCGTTCATCATACATCAATGCAGGAGGAGGATTTCTTTATATGGATGATGTATCGCTCGGCCTTGCTTTTGCGGCAGGCCTCATATCTTTCTTTTCCCCTTGTGTTTTTCCATTGCTTCCGGCTTATTTGGCTCAACTGACCGGCACCGATGTCTCATCGGGAGCCATCAATGCGGATCGGCGGCTGATTTTCACCCGAAGCATCGGATTCATTCTTGGCTTTACGATAATTTTCTTGTTGCTGGGGCTATCCTCAACTCTGATTGGGTCATGGTTTAATCAGTACAGTGGTGCCATTATGCAGCTAGGCGGTGTCATCATTATTTTATTTGGGCTACAAATGAGTGGGCTTATTTCCATTCGTGCCTTACTGACAGAGAAAAAAGTAGCTAAAACTCCAAAGAAGGCTTCGAGCTTTTCCGGTTCGGTTCTGTTTGGTCTAGTATTTGCAGCTGGATGGACCCCTTGTATTGGAATCACACTCGGTTCCATTCTCACGCTTGCGGGAGCATCTGGAAGCATGCTTACAGGGTCAACCATGCTTTTTGTTTATTCAATGGGCCTAGGGGTACCATTCATAGGGGTTTCGCTCCTTTATGCGAAATCTTTCCAGAAGCTTCGTTCCATCAATCGTTTTTTACCGGCCATTCAAAAAGGGAGTGGTGTCATTATGATTATCCTGGGCATTCTTCTTTTCACAGGTTATTTCGAGACGATCGCAATGTATTTAGGGCAGTTTGTCCCATCCTGGATGATATAAATGTTTGTGTCTGTTGTTATAAGGAGTCAATTCGAAAACAAGCGATTTGAGTCAAAGAAGATTGTTCGGAAAAAACTAATCTTCTATAAAATTAGATTTATGGGGGGCTCATGATGAATAAAAAATGCGAGTGTGGACGAGTCAACCCTTACGGTACAGAAGTATGTGGATCATGTGGCAAACCACTGGTAGACCCTGATTCGAACCGATTGCTCAACATGCGTTACGAGGGTGCCGCGCGTCGTTCACAGACATATAGCACATCCATTATCGATAAAATCTGGAATTTCTTTTCCTCTGTGAAAGTAGGGATTGGCTTAATCGTTGTAACGTTAATAGCTTCTATGATTGGAACCATATTTCCACAGGAACTATTTATCCCTCCTGGAGAAGATCCATCCGTACACTATTTTGAGGAGTATGGGCCTCTTGGTCAATTATATTACTCCTTTGGTTTTCATAACCTGTACGGTTCTTGGTGGTACATGTTACTGATTGCAGCACTGGGTATATCTATCCTCATTGCCAGCATTGACCGTTTTTTTCCTCTCTATCGAGCATTAAGATCACAGCGCGTAACTAGACACCCAAACTTTTTGCACAGACAACGGATATTTGGCACAAGTCACGTGGAAAACGTCGATGAGACCATGGAGAAGGCCAAAAAAGCATTACAGAAAAGGCGTTATAAGATTCGTGAGGAAGATGGCAACCTTTTAGCTGAGAAAAACCGGTGGGCGAGATGGGGCCCATATGTGAATCATATTGGTCTGATTGTTTTCTTGATCGGAGCCTCCTTACGTTTCGTCCCTGGGATGTATGTCCACGATAATGTTTGGGTCCGTGAAGGGGAGACGGAGGTTGTACCTGGAACCTCTGGTGAGTTCTTTGTTGAAAACTTAGCCTTTACGATGGAGGTTTATGATGAAGATGATCCGTTGTTTCAGGAGGGTATGGAAGCTAGTAATGCGGTGATGTTCGAATCATTGTTTCGAACAGATGCCGTACTCTACCGTCCAGAAGGTACACTTGGGTTGGATCAAAGCTTGGTAGAGGTTGACCGACATGGAATTGAGGTGAATGATCCGCTTCACTTTGATGATTTTTCACTCTATCAAGTCGATTATAAGTTGCATGAACTGAGCGAAATGACATTTGATGTGGAAGATCGATTAACAAATGAAGAAGTAGGCTCTTTTGCTGTTGATTTAAATAATCCTGAAGATGACTATTCATTATCGAATGGCGAAACCGTTCGAATTCACAGTTACTTCCCGAACTATATTATAAATGATGAAGGAATTCCTGCGACAGAAAATGCTGTACCGGATAATCCGGCATTTATCTTCGAAATGGTGAATGATGATACAGAAGAGGAGGAACATACCTTTATAGGAATACAAAGAAACTTTGATATAACCCCAAACGATGAACCCCATCGATACTCGTATTCACTATCGGGAATTGATACCAATCATGTTACTGGCCTTACTGTTCGACAAGACAATACAATCCCATATCTTATCATTGGAGGAGCGATCTTTATGATTGGACTTGCCCAAGGCTCCTATTGGTCGCACCGAAGGATATGGTTACAAGCGAAGAACAATGAAGTATGGGTAGCCGCACATACAAACAAAAACTGGCAATCATTGAAAAAGGATATATCAAATGTAGCTCATTATGCAAAGCTTTCTATGCCTAAAGACCAAACAGACTTGGAAGATCATGATAAATCCTAATTTCTTTAACAGTAGGAAGGTGAAAGATCGATGGCTCAATTGAGCATGAATTTACTAACGATCTCTTTCTTTTTCTACTTGTTGGCAACAATTTTCTATGCTGTTGCTTTAACAGGGAAGAAGTGGAGAAATCGTAATCGTGAAGTTACGGGAAATAAGTGGGGGAATTTTGGTTACATAGCATCCATCGGAGGCCTGCTCTTTTCGCTGGGTTACTTTGTAACAAGGTGGATCGAGATCGGTTTTGCACCCGTAAGTAATATGTTTGAATACCTTACATTCTTTTCAATAACCATTAGTCTTGCATTTGTCCTGTTATATGGGATGTATAGAATGAATGCACTGGGTTTATTTACAATGCCTGTTGTCATGCTGATGATCGGTTATGCCTCCGTATTTGTGACGGAATATCAACCGTTACAGCCAGCCCTCCAATCGTATTGGCTCGAAATCCATGTGTTAACAACTGGGTTAGGTCAAGGAATTCTAGCCATTAGCTTTGGGGCGGGGTTGGTTCAGTTATTACGAATGATAGATCTAAAAAGTAAGCGAATAACCAAACAGACATTTGGGATCGAATTCGTCATGTACATGATCATCAGTTTAGTCGCTTTCATTCTAGTTACAAACTCGTTCAATGCATTTAATTATGAAGCAACTTTTTCTTATGTAAATGAATTTGATGAACAAGCTGAGGTTCAGTATACACTCCCGCCAATTTTTGGTCCGAATGAGGGAGAACTCCTTACAGCAGATCGAATGGAACCGTGGGTTGAAATGCCCGTCTGGATTGTAAGTGACGATTTCAATACGGTCGTTTGGGCTTTTGGAACAGGACTGCTTCTATATGTGGGTATTCGATTAGTAACAAGGCGTCGGGTTGGTGCGTTATTTCAACCTTTACTTAAGAACGTCAATCCAGAAACCATGGACGAGATCAGTTATCGTGCAATCGCCATTGGCTTTCCGATTTTCACACTAGGAGGTCTTGTTTTTGCAATGATATGGGCTCAAGTTGCATGGACAAGATTTTGGGGATGGGATCCCAAAGAAGTATGGGCACTGATTACATTTCTCTTCTATGCAGCATATTTGCATCTTAGGTTAAATCGCAATTGGCAAGGTGAGCGATCTGGCTGGCTTGCGGTCATCGGTTTTGCCATAATCATGTTTAATTTGATATTCGTCAACCTAGTTATTGCAGGTCTTCACTCTTATGCTTAGAATCAAGAGAGTCCTTGGTAGGTTCCGTGCAGAGAGATTACGTCTAGAAATGCCTACGAACGCGCGGTGTCTTTTTAAAGACACAAGGTATAACATTTATTATGGCCCTGTTTAAGATGTCATCAATAGCAATCTATCAATAGTGAGGTGAACTATGGATAAAGAAGAGAGAGCTAAACGTAAACGACGACGCCTTTGGATGCGTACGGCTGTATTAATGACGCTTACTGTCGTTGTTTCTTATGTATTTTATACCAATTTTGTTCACACGGAGGAAGTTGTTTCTGAAGGAGATCAAGCCCCCAATTTCACTTTGCTCAATATGGAGGGAGAAAGAGTAGAACTTGCCGATTATGAAGGACAGGGCGTATTTCTTAACTTTTGGGGAACCTACTGCCCACCGTGTGAGGAAGAAATGCCTTATATGGAGGATCAACATCAGGCGTATATAGATGACGATGTTGAAATTCTTGCCGTGAATGTGGGGGAATCCGAGTTAACCATCGATCGATTTGCTAAGCGTCTTCAGTTAAATTTCCCTATTCTTATGGATGAAAATGGCGATGTAATGGATTATTATGGCGTCGGGCAACTCCCGGCAACCTATATGATTGATGAAAACGGGGAGGTTGTTCACATTCGCGTAGGCGGCATGAGCGAAGAACACGTACAAGATTTTATGGAAATGGTCGACCCTGCATCCATTTAACAGCCAAGTAGAAGTAAAACACCTAATCATGACACCGTGTTGCAAATGAAAAGTTCAATCCTGTTACAAGGAAGACAAATGGCAAATAAGAAACGTGAATAGCTACACATATACTTTGACTATTCAATGGAAGCACTCCAACGGGTCGATGGAGGAATATAAATGGTTCTAAAAATAAGTAGCATAGGGGCTCTTCTGATTGCAACCTTGGTGATGGGAGGTATCATCTATAATTCTGTTTCTTCTCCACCAATGGGTGTAAACCAGGGAGAAGAGGCCCCGGATATTGAGTTGCCGCAAGCTGGAGGAGAAAGTATGAGTTTAAACGATGTACGTGGCACGTTTGTCATTATGAATTTTTGGGCTTCTTGGTGTGAACCCTGCATTCGAGAGTTTCCCATGCTTAATCAAGTACATCAAAAATTTGGTGACGAAAGGGTTAATGTTCTAGCGGTCAATATGTCGTCGTTTGAACGTACGATGGATGAAGCGATGGAATTTTTAGATGATCGACCAGTCACCATGCCTGTCCTCTTCGACATGGATGGGGAAATGGCTGATGAGTATCAAGTCGCAGGTCTTCCAACCACGTATTTGATTAATGAAGAAGGTATTATAGTTGATATTATTATGGGAGAAGTGACCGAGGAAATGCTCATCGAGAGAATCCAACCTTTCTTATAACCATCCAAAAAGATTTCGATTACCGGAGACCGTTTTCTAAAAAAAAGCTGTTGTTATGACTTGCTCATAACAACAGCTTTTTTTATTATGAGTTACTGCATGCTTTTGTTTCCGATGATGTGGGTGTGAAGCTCCTCGTATCATACATTCCTTCGGAAAACCTGAGATCTCCCAATGCGCCATAGACGTTACATGTTCCCATTGTTCTCCCGCATCTCTACATGTGTTCGAGGCGACATCGACTATGAGATTTTACACCTTAGAAAAACCATTATTTCGTAAGATGAAGGATGTGATGTAGAGGGAAAAGGGAATCATTAGTTCGTATTGGTTCAAGTTAGAAATAGCTACCTAGTCCCAGAAACTTGTTACAATGGGCTTCCCTTTGAAAAAATTATATATCATAGTAGCTTGCATCGAAAAGTAAATAACGAGAAAATGAATCAGAATAGACAATGCTAACCTAATTCACTTCCAATGGCCCTTCCCAAACGGCCATACCACCACCAAAGTTGGCAACATCATCAAAACCTTGATCAACAAGAAATTCTGCGCTTTCGACCCCCATACGCCCTGTATGGCAAATTAAAATAATGCGTTTATCAGCGTTCAGTTCGTGATAGCGCTGTTGAAATTCCTCATAGGGTATAAGAATGGAACCAGGGATATGCCCTGCCTCGTAAAGCTCTTCTTCACGCAAATCAACCAATTCAACGCTTTCCTCACCAATCTCTGCATTCACCTCGTTTTGGTCAATCTCAACCCACTCCCCTGCTTCCTCGACTTCAGTTTCAACCGTAAATGGGTTGAACATTAGAAAAAACGCTAAGGTTATTACCGTCAAAATAATGGGCATGATATATTTACCGCGCATTACATTCACCCCCTGTATAAGTATAGTTAATGCTGATAGTTCTAGTGTAGGTGAAAAAAGTGAAGAAATTATGAAGTATTCTTACGAGTTTGAAAGATTCCTTCTATAAACATGTTCCTCCCCTTTTAATTTACCTAAAGTGAGTACGGCGGACGATTTTTACCACTTGTGCGGTCTTTTTTACCACCCTTTGCAAAGGAATGTACCACTTTTTGCGGAGCCCTTTACCACAAGTGAAAAGAGTGGATTAAATATTGCCATGACAGAGAATGAGTTGGGTTCTCTGTCAAGAAAGTGGACAAAAAACTTTGGTCTCAGGATGCGTAGCGGCCTCTGGGCTACCTAGCCATATCCGCCGCCTTTGAAAGCTGTTTGGGTTCGTGGTGTGCATCTGATGGCGGCAGGGTGAAAAAAGCTCAAAGAGTCATCAGCCGCATGCGAAGTTTACCACGAACCCATCGCTTCACCCGATTCTGCGATGTGGCCCCGACCCCTTTCGCCGTATCGCGGAAGCGAGCACAGCTGTCAAAGGTAAACCCTTCGGGCGGCTACCAGCAAGGCGGTAAGGGGAGCCTCGAATGATGAGCTGGTAAAGGCTTCCGCAAAAAGTGGTAAACCTTTCCGCACTTGGTGGTAAAAAAGATTGCAAGGGTGGTACAAATTGAATGCAATATTCAATCTAAAGAAACTGTCCGGTATTATAGATTCTCCATAGTTTTTTCATACATTTCTTCTATACTGATAAAAAAGAGTATATGAAGTAATGAAAGAAGAAGGATGAGCCGAGCGATCAAAACCTATTACTTTGTTCTTTCTAACCGTGGGCGAATGAGATCGATGCATTCCTGGAACCGCGCTTTTGCTGACATCTCTTTCTTTACATCGTTCAAATCTTCTTCTTGGGTCATTGTCAAAGTTCATAAGCAGTATTAAACAATATTTACACTGGAGATAACAATTTGGAGGATGGGAAGGGCTAAGTTTGCTCATATCTACATAATTTTTGATGCCTGGATTAATTCTAATTGATGGGACTTCATGAAATTATTTGTCTTTAACCCCATGGCGATTTTGCAATTATCATGACCTCGAATATTACATTGGATACGAGTTGGAAGTTATAAATTCACAAGAAAATGGAGTGATGTGTAGTGGAACAAGAGGTGTGGTTTGCCCTTGGTCTTACGTTGATTGCTGGGCTTGCAACGGGATTGGGTAGCCTTATTGCATTTTTCACATCGACAACCAATACGAAATTCCTGTCTTGGGCACTAGGGTTCTCGGCGGGGGTCATGATTTACGTATCTTTCGTGGAGATTTTTTCTGAAGCGCAGGATTCCTTAACAAGCGCTATAGGGGAACAGACCGGAAGTTGGTTGACGTTGGGCGGATTCTTTGCCGGTATGCTGCTGGTTGCGTTGATCGACAAGTTCGTTCCTAATCAAGGCAACCCCCATGAAGTGAAAAAAGTGGAAGAGATGAATCAATCTCCCCAATCGGCGAGATCAAAAGATCCGGAATTAATGAGAATGGGGAGTTTCACCGCGCTTGCCATAACCATCCACAATTTCCCGGAAGGAATTGCCACCTTTACCGCGGCTTTACAGGAGCCTACCCTCGGCGTTGCCATATCGATCGCAGTTGCCCTTCACAATATCCCGGAAGGCATCACCGTATCCGTCCCCATATATTATGCAACAGGAAGTAGAAAGAAAGCACTTTTGTATTCATTTTTATCAGGATTATCAGAGCCTCTCGGTGCAGTGGTCGCATTTATGTTCTTGATGCCTTTCTTAAACGATATCCTGTTTGGTATCGTATTTGCTGCCGTTGCCGGGATTATGGTTTTTATCTCACTTGATGGGCTCATTCCTGCGGCCAAAAAATACAATAGAGAGCATTCCTCGATTTATGGGTTCGTACTCGGCATGGCTGTCATGGCGTTTAGCTTGCAGTTGCTTTTCTGAAATAGGGTGAAAAGAGCTTTTTTGTGATAATGTTACTTATAACGTACTCTTTCAGGATTACGGAAACGATTCGAGGATTGAGGGGGCAACTTTGGAAAATAAAGCGAATGCAACTGTCCCTATTTCTAATAGTTAAGCAAACGGACCATTTAATGGAATAACGGTTGTTTGAAAAAGACGCTTTCTAGGCAAATTTCAGGTATAATGATTGTGTAATTTCAAGAGGATTCACCTGCTGACTATATGTTTAAGTATTGTAGGTTAATACAAACGATAAAGGGAAATTTGTGATATAATTTCTGCAACAGACCATCTATGTTGGAGGTGTATGGTATGGAAAGAGTTCAATCAACTAAGGAACTTATGGAGTACATCTCGAAAATGAATCGTGAAAATTCGGTTGGCCAATTTTTTATCCCTGGTAAGGGGAGATTCACGCTTGTTCTTCAAGAAGAAGACGAGCCATCTATAAGCGATGATGTAGCTGCCAATCCTGCACTTGATAAAATGATTACGGAAAGCAAACAACAATATCAACAAGGATTAGGTTACTCCACGAAAGAACTTTTAGAATCGTTTACTTCCAGGGACTTTATGTCATGACGAATCGTAACATCATATGGCCTCCCGCAGTAAAAAAGAAACTTCTTAAATTTAGAAGTGAACATTTTACACCAGAAGAAACACTTGATTTTATATCCCAGGTTGTCTTAGAGATAGAGGATACACTTAAAAACCCTATCCTTGGGCAAACGTATACAGAGGAATCTGGCTCTTATAAAGGGATATCACATATGGTCATTAAAAAGTTCAGAATATACTTTGAACGAATGGATGATGATGTTGTCATTATCGCTATTTTGTTTCCCGGTGAAAAATGAGCCATAATCTTGTTCCTCCACTGCCCACTGGCAGGCGATCTCCTAACAGTGTTATTTAAGCATTGGAGGAGATCCTCTTTTTTTGATGGGTTGCTTTCTTAGTTTGGTGGACTTAGGAGACTCAACAAAGAAAAGGATTTATTCTTGAAACGAGGCGCTTTAATTTAATAAAGATTCGCTCATTTATGCATAAGCATCGTAATTTGTTTTGAAAATTAATAATATTTGCGCAGTATTACGCAAAGATACCCAGCATACTTCACTGTCTCGAAAGAAGAGACTCTACAGGGCAGTCAATCCTGTTAAGTGGCTTTGTTTGTTAAGCCAATACAAGGGCAGTCTGTCATCTTAACTGCCCATGTATGACGAGTAATCCTTCATGTTGAAGATTGTGGAGTATAAGGGATAACTCTCGTCCTTTATCATTGTTGCTAACGATACCACTTTTATTTTATACTTTTACTCATGAATTTATACAGATAAAAAGAAGAGAATTTATCAAAGAAAAAGCATTATCACACAGCATTAAGATGAAGGCTCCTAGTAACCAGCTACTTCGTTAAATGTTCAAACAAAGCATCCTAAGGGTCTGCGGCAATCGAAGCGCTTTAGTGTAATAAAAATAAGCTCCATATATTAGCGACCGTCTTAAACTTCAAGTAATGAACTTCCGAGTCTGAACTAAGGATAGGGAATTGCTGCTGATCTTTATTGAAGAAATGACAGTGACCAATCAGATCGAAGAACTCACCGTCTTCCCAATATGTGAACTTTACCAGTTGGTTTACTTCCCGGAACGCATCTCGGAGTGGCCCCTCAATCCTCGAATCGTTTCTGTCCCCCTTTAAGCCAGTAAGCACTTATTAACTTAAGCACGTTTGGTGAGATAGGCTCCCTCAGCGAACTGGATTTAAATATACTTTACCCCCCTAATGCATTTTTATTTTTGTCATATATGTTGATATTACAACCATAACATAGTGATAAAGGACAAGGAGTATGATTAAATGATTACAGGGTATATGTATATTATTTATTTCTTTTCCATACATCTGGTTTTAATTTGTTCTGTTTATTTTTTTAGCAGATATAAGGGTAGCCTTATGGTCAATATGATGATGACCATGGCTTTGGCCATGGTATTTGGCTTGTCATTAGGTTTTTTCTTCGGAATCGTCCTTCATGGAAATTTGTTATATTCGACCTTGTACAGCATAACCTTTGCTGGAATCACCGGATTTATTCTCGGTATACGCTTACATGTGCTAGCGAGTATTGAAGGGCTTTTTTCTGGTATCATGGCAGGTATGATGGGCACCATGGTTGTAGAAATGCTCACGATTTCAGAAGGTGCAGCCCTCCTATTGATCAGTTTGTTATTGTTAATGGGTACAACGATGTTTTGTATTCGCCACGTCCTTCAGGAAACATTTGCAACCTTCATTCAAAAATATGATTATGTCTTGCTAGTTGCAACGTGTTTGTTAATGCTACTCACATTCTGGACCTTCCCCTATTCAAATATGGAAAAGCAGCCATCCCCGCAACACGAGCAAAACCATCATATGATAATCGGAAAGGAGGAACCGAGTAAGGATAAAAAAGCAATCCTACAAACCCGATCCCAATACAATCCAACAAAAACCCACAAGCACGAGTCGTAGATAAACGGAATGGTTATCGTACACTAGGTTACTTGTTTATTTGGATGGACGTGGCCATACTTCTATTCACTGGTAATTTTTAAGAGATTGGCGGTACATATACACAGGGTAGCTATTTCATCTTTAGCGTCTGGGCATTAATCGCTACGATAACGGTACTCAGTGACATGAGTACAGCCCCTAAAGCAGGGTCAAGGAGAAAACCCCATGGAGCCAGTACACCAGCCGCAAGTGGGATCGCCACAATGTTGTAACCTGCGGCCCACCAAAGGTTTTGAATCATTTTGCGATACGTGATTTTAGACAAATCGACAATGGATACGACATCGAGTGGATCACTATTGACGAGCACAACATCGGCCGTTTCCATGGCGACGTCTGTTCCTGCTCCAACGGCAACACCGAGATCGGCATTAGCAAGGGCGGGGGCATCATTAATCCCATCTCCAGTCATACCCACACGTTTTCCGTCTTTCTTCAATTCTTTCACTTTTTCCGCCTTTTCATGTGGGAGAACTTCGGCAATCACTTCATCGATGCCAATCTGTTTGGCGACCTCATGGGCGACTTTCTCGTTATCTCCCGTGAGCATCACGGTTTCGATGCCCATTCGGTGCAACCGCTCAACAGCTTCTTTGGCGGATTCTTTCACGGTATCAGCTAAGGCAATTGCACCGAGCAAGGTTTGATCCTGAAGAACAAAAACAACGGTTTTTCCTGTTGCGGAGAGCTTGGATAAGCGCTCCTCGTCATAACTAATCCCTTCTCTTTTCAGATAACCCGGACTGACGACCGAAATAACCTTGCCATCAATGTTTCCAGTAATTCCTGCCCCCGTCATTGAATCAAAGTTTTCCGGTTGAGGAATATCAATTTGTTCTTCTCTTCCTTTTGCTACAATTCCGGCAGCAATCGGGTGCTCCGATTGCGACTCAAGTGAGGCTGCCAGCCTTAGCAGCTCCTCTTCGGATACATCCTTCTGAGGGATAATATCTGTAACTCCGAATTCCCCATGCGTAAGCGTTCCGGTCTTGTCAAAAATCATCGTATCTACTCTTCGGGCGCTTTCAAATCCGATACGGTTTCGAATGAATAACCCTTTTTGAGCCGAAATCCCTGTGGAGCGAGCAGCCACTAACGGAATCGCGAGACCGAGGGCGTGCGGACAAGAAATGACAAGAACAGTGACCATCCGTGTAACCGCGAAATTTGTATCTACACCAAGTGCCATCCAAGTACTGAAGGTCACGATTCCGGCAACGACAGCAACGTAGAATAGCAGACTGGCGGCGCGGTCCGAAAGCATCTGGGTTTTTGATTTGCTTTCTTGTGCCTCTTTGACCAGCTGCACTACCTGTGACAAATAACCTTCGTCGCTCGTTTTGGAGACTTCAATCGTCAACGATCCGGAGGTGTTGATCGCTCCGCCAATGACTTCGTCCCCTTCGCTTTTTTCAACAGGCTCAGACTCTCCGGTAAGCATCGATTCATTGACGGAGGATTTTCCATTTAAAATACGTCCATCCGCCGGTATTTTCTCGCCCGGCTTAATCAAAAGTCGATCTCCCTTTTTAAGTTCAGAGACGGAGACAGATGTAACCTGATCGTGTTCATCCAGTTTATTCGCTTCCTGGGGCATCATTTCTACCAATGATTCAAGTGAATCGGAAGCTTTCATTACGGATTTCATCTCAATCCAGTGGCCAAGAAGCATAATGGCAATCAGCGTAGCCAGCTCCCAGAAGAAATCCATCCCCTCAAGACCAAAGACCGTAGCGGCACTGTAGACATATGCAACGGTAATGGCAAACCCGATGAGGGTCATCATCCCTGGAGATTTATCCTTGATCTCACTTACGAGTCCCGTTAAGAAAGGCCAACCTCCGTAAAAGAAGACGATGGAGGCCAAGATAAGTTCAACAGCCGTATCACCGGGAAATGTAACGGTATAGTTAAAAAACATCTGGATCATATCGGACAAAATAATGATAGGTATAGCTAGAATTACCGTGATGAAAAACCGCTTTTTAAAATCGGCCATCATATCTTCGTGGCCACCATGCCCGTGATGACCATGGCCGGAGTGGCTGCCGTGATGATCATGATTGTCATGCTCACGGTCTTCATGATGATGGTGATGTTCATGGCCGTGATGACTTTCTGCGTGAGGATCACCTCCATTATGATGATGATTATGGCTCTTGTGATGGTGATCGTGGTTGTCATCGGATTCAGGTTTAGTTTGGTGGTCTTGATCCTGTCGGTTCAAGGTTGAATTCCTCCTTTTAACGTAATGGCTTTGGATGCTTATTCATCCTTTGCCATCAATTATATACCCCTAGTGGGTATGTTTCAAACCTCTTACCCTTGCTTTTTAAATTATCCATCCATGCCCGTTTTATTCGATTCCTTAATTCATAGGTGATGCAGGAATGCAAATCGAATCACAAAAGGGAACAAATCGAAACTCCTTGCATACATTAGGGGGGTATGGTATTGTGAATTAAGAAACGAACCAAAAATGATCGAAGGAGGGTGACCATTCGCCCCCTCAAAGCAGTGGTGTCACTCGAAAGGCTGGGAGGAGGAAGTAAAAGATGGATTTAGAGGGAAGGTCGGATCACTTTCTCATGTGTCATGGTAAATCATGCACACGAAAGGGAGCCGAAGCCGTTACGAACGTCATTCGAGAAACCCTCGCGGAGCGTGATCCGGCGAAAACCGTTCATACAACGAAGACATGGTGCAATGGCCAATGTAAACACGGCCCCATCGTTATCCTTTATCCAAAAGGGACTTGGTATCGATCCCTGACACCTATACTCGCAAAGCAGTTGGTGCTTGCGACGCTTCAACAACAACCTTTTTTCAATCACCGATTCTATAGGTATACAAAAGGGCGTTTCCAAAAGGAAAATGACCCGAAGGAGGGATAAAGCGTGTCAACAGCAAAAGAAGTTTCCTTACCCATCACAGGCATGACTTGTGCCGCATGTGCTAACAAAATAGAAAAGGGCCTATCCAAAATGGATGGGGTTCAAGAAGCCACGGTCAACTTTGCCATTGAAAAAACAAAAGTGGTGTATGATCCCGATCAAACAAATGTTCAAGCCTTTGAGGAGAAGATCCATAAACTGGGCTATCAAGTGGCTAAGGATAAGCGGACCTTTGATATTTCCGGCATGACTTGTGCGGCATGTGCGACAAAAATTGAAAAGCGTTTGGCCAAGATGGAGGGAGTCTCCAACGCCTCTGTCAATTTTGCCTTGGAAAATGTCTCGGTAGAGTATGACGATGCTCAAGTCACCACCGGTGACATGATTGACGCTGTTCATAAACTGGGCTATGCGTTAAAGCCAGAAACGTCCAGAGCAGAAACGGCAGATCATAAAAAGGATGAGGTCCGTCACCAGACTGGAAAGTTCATCTTTTCGGCCATATTGACGCTCCCCTTGTTATGGACGATGGTGACGCATTTTGAATTCACGGCCTTTCTCTATATGCCCGATATGTTCATGAACCCATGGGTGCAGTTAGCGCTAGCGACCCCGGTGCAGTTTATCGTGGGTGCCCAATTTTACAGTGGTGCTTACAAGGCGTTGAAAAGTAAGAGTGCGAATATGGACGTCTTGATCGCCCTCGGAACGACCGTCGCTTATTTTTACAGCATATTCCTGGGGTGGGAATGGTTTGCGACAGGGCAACAAGGAATGCCGGAACTTTATTTTGAGGCGGCTGCCGTGATTATCACCTTGGTGGTCCTTGGGAAATTGTTTGAAGTTCGAGCAAAAGGACGCACGAGCCAAGCGATTCAAAAACTCCTCGGATTACAAGCCAAAACAGCGCGAATCATACGCGACGGGGAAGAACAGGAAGTTTCCATTGATGAAGTCCTCGTCGGCGACATGGTTCTGGTTCGTCCGGGTGAAAAAATCCCTGTCGATGGCAGCGTCTATGAAGGACAGTCTGCCATTGATGAATCGATGATTACCGGGGAAAGTATTCCGATGGATAAGAAGCCCGGCGATGAAGTCATCGGGTCCACGATTAATAAAAATGGTCTTCTTAAGGTCGAAGCTACAAAGGTTGGGAAAGATACCGCACTTTCTCAAATTGTCAAAGTCGTGGAAGAGGCTCAAGGCAGTAAAGCAGATATTCAACGGATTGCCGATAAAGTATCCGGGATCTTTGTGCCCATCGTTGTCTTGATTGCCATTGCATCGTTCCTTGTTTGGTATTTCGTCATCAATCCGGGTGATTTACGATCGGCGTTAGTGCCCCTTATTACGATTCTTGTCATCGCTTGCCCATGTGCGCTTGGATTAGCAACACCCACGTCCATTATGGCGGGTTCCGGCCGTGCAGCCGAGATGGGCGTCCTTTTTAAAGGGGGCGAGCACCTTGAAAATACACGTTCGATTCAAACCATCGTGCTCGATAAAACCGGTACCGTCACCAAAGGGGAACCTGAATTGACAGACGTTGTCACAGCCTCAGGTTTTGAGGAAGAACAGATGATGGCATTTGTAGGCGCTGCGGAGAAAAACTCGGAGCACCCCCTTGCGGAAGCGATCGTTCGGGGTGTTGAGAACAAAGGCATTTCCCTAGAAGACCCCAAGGACTTTGAGGCTGTTCCGGGATATGGCATCCGTTCCGTTGTCAAAGGTTCAGAAGTGTTTGTGGGGACGCGCAAATTAATGAAACAAAAGAACATCTCGATCGGTGATTTTGATCACAAAATGACGGATCTTGAGGATCAAGGAAAAACAGCGATGCTGATCGCCATTGATCAACAGCTGGCCGGTATGGTCGCAGTGGCTGATACAGTGAAAGACACGTCAAAAGCAGCAATCAAGCGAATGCATGAGCATGGGTTAGAAGTGATGATGCTCACCGGGGACAATGAGCGTACCGCCAACGCCATTGCTCAAGAAGTGGGCATTGACCGGGTCATCGCCGAGGTCGTTCCTGAACAAAAAGCAGAAGAGGTCAAGAAAATCCAACGCGAAGGAAAGAAAGTAGCGATGGTTGGGGATGGTATCAATGATGCTCCGGCGCTTGCAGTTGCGGATATTGGTATGGCAATTGGAACAGGGACGGACGTGGCGATTGAGGCTGCTGACATTACCCTGATGCGTGGAGACCTTCATAGTGTCGCGGATAGTATGACGTTGAGCAGGAAAACAATTCGCAATATCAGACAGAATTTGTTCTTTGCGTTCTTCTACAATTCGGCTTCCATTCCAATCGCAGCCGCCGGTCTTCTCGCCCCATGGGTGGCAGGCGCGGCGATGGCTTTTAGCTCAGTTTCCGTTGTGCTGAATGCACTGCGCTTGCAACGTCTGAAATTAGACCGCAAGGAGGGGGCACAATGAAAATCAAAACGTGGGTGACTATTGGCATCACGTATGTCGCGCTTGTGATCGCGGGTTATAGCGTGATCACAGGCGAGAATCCTCTCCAAAGTGGCGATATGGATCATGAAGGCCACGTAGAGCAAAGCAGCCAAACTGAAGGATCAGAAGACCATGGAGCACATGAGGACCAAGACATTACCCAGGAGGATGATCACATGAATGACCACCAGCATCAGGGCGTTGAATCAGAAATTCAAACCGAAGTCACGTACGACAATGAACGCATACAGATCGACCTGATGGATGACGAAGGAAATGCGCCAGAGCTTGAGGTGACACATGAAAAGGAAATGCACCTCATCGTGGTTTCGGAAGACTTAGAGACGTTTATCCATCATCATCCGGAAAAGGAATCGGAGGGGACATTTTACGTGGACACGTCGCTAGACCATGGCCGTTACAAAGCATTCGTGGATATTCAACCCAAAGACAAGGATTACGTGATTGAAGCCAATGACCTTGTTGTGGGGGATCATCCCACCACAGAAGAAGCCGCATTAACCGTAGATACGTCGATGACCAAAGAGAGATCCGATAAAACGGTAACTTTGAATGCGTCAGGGTTAGAAGTGGGCGAAGAGGCGACCCTTGCGTTTGATTTGCACGGGGAAGAGCCACAACCTTATTTAGGAGCCTTGGGGCATGTCGTCATTCTGGATGAAGCGGCGGAAAATTTCATTCACGTTCATCCAGTATCGGAGAATGAGACGGTCTTTGAGACGCATTTTGCAGAACCCGGCCTCTATAAAGTATGGGTGGAGTTCGACTTTTCGGATCAAGATGTGGTGGCCTTCCCTTTTGTCATTGAGGTCCAATCCTAAGGAGGGATTATCTCATGTATTCATTAGAGCTTTACACCCATCCATGGTGTTCGGATTGCCAAGATGGGAAGAAGTATTTGAAAAAGACACAAACGCCTTTTGTGGAGCATGACTTGAGCAATGAACCGGAGAAGGAGGACCAACTGAAAAAGCTCACCGGATCAAGGGTTGTTCCCGGTTTTGTCTTTCAGAAACAGTCGCTTCTTGGAAGGCTACAAAAGCCCATTGTGTTTACAGGTTTCGAACGCAATCAAAACGAGATTGAAGCACTCGTTCAACAGATGAGAGAAGGGCGTCAATAAAAGGAGGGGGTGAAGGATGCTGTAGATCTATACGTCTACCAGCTGTACATCTTGTCGCAATGCGAAAAAATGGATGCAGCAATACCAGATCCCCTTTATGGAGATCGATGTATCTAAAACGCGTCTATCCATGGAAGAAGTGATTCGATTGTTTCAGTTTACGGAAAATGGTGTTGAAGACATCGTTTCCGGGCATTCCAAGTCTTTTAAGGAGCTCCATCTTGATATGGATGAACTCACAACGAACACATTATTTACAATGGTTGCCAGCCATCCGACATTGCTCAAACGTCCCATCATGATGGATGGTCAACAAATGCAAGTGGGTTACCATCAAGAGGAAATCCGGTCTTTTTTACCTCGAGCAGAAAGGATGCATGCAAGGGAGGTGATATCGGTGTAGTTGGAGGTTCACACCCTGATGGGTTAACGATCTTCAAAGCAACTTTCAACCGATCATTTTAATACCTTACCAGTGTATGGTAATATTTAAACAACGAAAGGAGTCATCAATGATGAAGAAAATGACATTAAACGTACAGGGGATGTCTTGCGGCCATTGTGTACAATCCATTGAGGGCAATGTCAGTGAGTTAACGGGTGTGGATCATGTGAAGGTTCATTTAAGTGAAGGAAACGTAGATGTGACCTTTGATCCGGATAAAGTAGATCTGAATGAAATTACAGAAGTGATTGAAGAGCAAGGGTATGATGTAGCTTAAAAAAGGGGGATCGTGCTGATGAGAGCACGATCCCTTGTAAAACAAAAGAAAACCAAGGAGGAAGCATTGATGTCAACACATGAAAAGGGAACCGTTCAACCAAACAAACAAGCCTTACTCAATCGGCTGAAACGGATTGAAGGTCAAGTACGTGGTGTGCAGAAGATGGTTGATAACGATAAGTATTGTGTCGATATCCTTCACCAAATTTCGGCGATTCAATCTGCCATGAAAAAGGTGAGTATTGCTTTAATGGAAGATCATACAAACCACTGTGTCGCCAATGCTATCAAAGAAGGCAACAAGGAAGAAGTGATCGATGAATTGATGGATGTCATGAAGCGATTAATGTAAATGTAGAATGAGCATTTGAAGAATGGTTACGGATGCGATTTCTGCTTAGCCGCATTTTCTATTTAACAAATGCGGTTCGTTTTAATTCCTTCATTTTTTGCCGTTTATGTGGTAACAGCAACGGTTCAGCTTGATCTTTAAAGAACTTATTGTTTGTCAAACCCCTGTTTGAAAGGATGGATAATTTTCAGATGAAAAATCATTGGACAGAAGAAGAACTCGTTGAAAACTTTACACCACTTCCCTTCCCACTGAACGAACATTCGTAGACAAATAATTGCGACCACTAAGCTTGGTTGTGCTGTAATATTTAAGTTAATGGGAGAGTAAAAATCTGAAAGATTTATAAAAGCACTTTAATAAAGTAAAGGTGCCAAATTTGTGCCAAAAGACCTCATCCACAATTAAAAAGTGGGCTTCGACAATCGCCGAAACCCACATCATGTAAGTGTTTATCATGGAGCTTCCTACCGGGCTTGAACCGGTGACCTCATCCTTACCATTCTGGGGCAACGAACAATAACCTTTTTTTTAGTTAAAATGAGATATTGCTGTTACCACCTCGCTTTTCTTGCCACATAAGGCTCTCACTTTAAAAATCCCTCATTTCACTTCTTATCACGTTACCAACCCAGTTACCGTCTTTGCATAATCGTCACTAAATAGCTCAGTACCGATTTCTTTAGCCGCAGCTTCTTGAAGACCTGGCAAGAGATGTGAATACGTATCAATTGTTACTTGAACAGATGAATGACCTAAACGTTCTTGAACGACTTTCGGGTGAAAGTTAAGTCGTAATAGTTGAGTAGCGTGTGTATGTCTCAAATCATGAAACCTTATTTTCGGGTTTTTGGATATATCAAGTAGTTTAAACCAAGTTCTTACGAGATTACGGGGTGATAGGTGCGTACCTAGTGAGGTAGCTACGACGATGTTATTGTCTTTGTATACTGATCCAGCACGTAGTTTGTCTTCTTTTTGTTTTTTATCATGTCGTATTAATGCATCAATCGTTTCTTGAGGTATGGATACTAGCCTCTTGCCAGTGGTGGTTTTAGTTGATCCAATCGTCATATCTCTTTTTAACGAACCCTCAATGGATAATGTCTTCCTACGTACGTCTATTTGATCCCATTTTAAAGCGAGTATTTCACCTTGTCTCATCCCAGTTGCTAATGCTAGATGAAACGCAATGTAGTATTGTGTTCCTTCTGCTACTTTTAGAAAGTGTTTAACCTCGTCTCGATCCCATACCTTAATGGCTGGAGACTTACCAGACGGTAAATCTGCTAGGGCAGCAGGGTTATTTTTTAATTTTCCTTTCTTAACAGCCGCATTAAGCGATGCTTTACAAATACTATGATGAATCTTTTTGATGCTTGTAGCAGATAAATTTTTCTCTGTATAAAGATGATCATAAAATGTGTCGAACATATCGACTCTCAGCTCTGATAGGGTGACATGTCCCAGGTATTCATTGATATGAAGGTTAATACTATTTTGATACCCCTTTAACGTTCCAGCTTCAATGGAATTTCGTTTGTTGTGTATCCAAGACTGTAGATAATCCTCAAATGAAGTTTTATCAGGCTCCTGATATTCACCAGCCTCAATCTCAGCGATCATACGATTCATGGCTTTCTCAGCATCTTCTTTTCTTTTAAACCCAGATACACGCTTTTGCTTACGTCTACCTGTACGATTGTCATAGCCAAGAGTGACTATAAACGAGTATTTAGTTCCTCTCTTTTGAATGTGACCACGCATTAGGCGACACTCCTTAATAGGATATATTTAGATTGAATTTGTTGAGCTCTTACTTCTGCATGTGCAAGCGGTACTTGAAAGCGATGCGCCAGCTCATCTACTGTTATATATGAGTTGCGTTGGTACTCTTCAATCACTAAGTTAATAGGCATTGAAGCGTAATATGCAAATCTGTTAGCTTGTATCTCCATGAACTCTGCAACTGTTTTAACGGCTTTTCTTTGATCTACATCATGGAGAAAAAAATGACCGAGTTCGTGAAAAAAAGCCCAAACCTTTTCATAAGGTGATAGATTTACATTTAAATAGATAACTTTCAATCCAAAAGATTCATTGGATCGAGTTCTTCCCTCGGTCACTCTTAACAAGATACCTAATTTCTCAGCAATTAATTCGGGGTTAAGGCATCTTATAGAGTTCACTTTATTGTCTCGATACATGTCCAGTACGATTTGTTCGATTTTCGAAATGTAAATTTTGAACCCCTCCTTGATAAGAATGTATGTTCGGTTTATAGTTAAGAGAGAACGCCGTTCGAGACGGCGCTATCATTAGGAAGAATAACTTTCGATAGATATTTCTATATTAATAAAGATATTAATACCATAATTGGCATAACTATTCTTCTGTTTCTATAATCTTTTCGAATGTTATATCATCATTTCCGAATGAACGTTCAGAGAGAATTACATCTTCACCAGGATATAACAATTCGTATCCTATCACCGCGTCCACCGTTGCACCTGGCTTAATGTTAGTGTCCCCCATATTGACTAGTTCTTCTTTATATCCTTCCGGGAAACTCCCGTTTGCTCCCATCAGCGATTCCACTGTTACGTCGGTTTCTTGCTCCGAACTATACGCTTGAGCGGCTGCCATCCAAGGACTTGTGTCGTCATCGCTATTATTTGTAAAAGTTAATTCAATCGCAATTATTTGAGTTTCTTCATCTCGGGCATTTTCCATTTGTTCTACTTCTTGAAATTCAAAAACGTAATCGCCTGTGTCCAGGTAATCATCGTTGACCTCATTATTTGCGGTGTCGTCGTCTTCATCAGCAGATAGTTCTTCTTGATCGTCTTCGTCCACATCAGCCGCGCTATCTTCTTCTGCACCTTCGGCCTCATCTGCATCGCTCGGTTCGTCTGTTCCATCGCCACAAGCAGATAATAGTAGAGCTGATCCTAGTCCGATTGATAATAAATACTTCTTCAAAATAAAACCCCCATAATAATTTATATCTATATTAATAGTGAAATTAATACCATAATTGGTTGGTTAAACCATTAATATACGCATAAAGAAATGCGCAATATAGACCTTGTCTAACTTGAAATATCAGATAATTAATAACGTGGGAGAAGATCAGTCTTCGCCCAATCTATTCCTTGACCTTTTGAATTCCTCGTCACCCTCGTAAGCCTTCTCGACACGTTCTTTAGCTCTACGAAGTCTACGTAATTCAAACTCTACAACTTCATCAAGTGCCTCTTTTTCTTCAGGTGTGATGTCATCTGCGCCTCCGTAGAAGTAGGTTTTTACTTCTTGGTCATTAATAGGCGTTTTATTCGTGTCTTTTCCTAATAGATAGTCGGTGCTGACATCAAAATATTTAGCTATCTTTAATAGCGTTTCATAATCAGGTTCCCTTGATCCGTTTTCATAGCCTGAGTATGTTGTCCTCGGAATCCCTAATCGTTTGGATAACTCGGTTTGACTGATTTTTAATTCAGTGCGTAATTTAGATAATTTATCAGAGAGCATAGCCATACTCCTTATAATGATATGTCTCAAGTATACATGACTCAATAAGAGTCATAAACAATTGACTCAAAAAGAATCAAAAAAATGTTGACATGACTCAAAATGAGTCTTATACTAAAAACACAGAGACGCAATACGAGTCAACGGGAGGTGTGATGCATGAGAAAATGGTTAGCTGATTTAAGAGATGAAGCAGGTTTCACTCAACAAGAGCTAGCGGATAAGCTTAATATATCTAGAAGTCATCTATCAAGTATTGAAGTTGGGACAAGACTTCCAGGAGGTAGGACAGCTAAGAAATTGGCTGACGAGTTGGGTTTTGATATGAATATTTTTTTTGAAGATAACAGACTCAAATCGAGTCAAAAAACTACAGCATAGGAGGAATTCTAATGAAAGAACTAGTCTTCATTAACAATGATCGAGTAGTAACTGACAGTATCACTCTTGCCAATGAATTCGATAAACGACACGACCATGTGATGCGCGATATTGAGACGCAGATCGAGAAGCTCGCCGAAGCTGGCGAAAGTGAATTCTCAGTCCTCAACTTTGGGGATTCAGTTTATATCAACGAAAGAGGGCGTTCTTACAAAAAATATCTATTAACTGAAGATGCATTTGCTTTAATCGCAATGTCATATGTCACTCCCAAAGCTATGAAGAAAAAAATCACTTTCCTGAATGAGTTTAGAGATTTAAAACAAAAAATCGAAAAAAACAAAGTGAAGGTACTGGACGAGAAGCAATCACTAATTCAATCAATGAAGCTAACGATTGAAACAAGCGAGCGACAGGATCGAACAGAGGAAAAACTGACTGAGCTTGAAACAAAGGTTGAAGAGCAAATTACATTGGATTACCACGAACAAAGAATGGTACAAAAAGCAATCGGCAAGAGAGTGCATCATTTCACAGAAGAACAAGATATGAAGCGCAAATATTATAGCCAATTGCACAGAGATATTAAAGATCGATTTGCTGTAGCTAGTTATAAAGATATAAAACGTAAAGATTTGCTACCAGCTACTAACTACATTAACCACTGGATTCCTAAGAGAGTTGCATAAAATGCGACTATGAAGTTTTCAAAGAACAGTAAAGGAGTGATTAAAAATGAGCTTTGAAGATACTTTACGGAAAGTCGTAGAGGAAGTGGTCGGGGAGGAAATCAGATCACTTGAACAAAGGTTGGCGGAGAGACAAGTGAACGATCCATACCCCCGAGTTCTTACTATAAAAGAGGCGGCGGAGATCATGAGAGTTTCGGAGCAAAGAATGAGGGACATCGCAAATCATGTTGTTGGGTTTCCTGCTATCAGAGAGGAGGGCAAAAATACGAGGATCAAGATACCAAAAGAGAAGTTTTATCAGTGGTTGGATAACACTGAGCTTATCTCTTAACCCGATCATACAGTTACCACCTACCGCAGTCCATTCCAATTTGGAATATCCAATTCTTTTAGGGGAGGTGAGGAAATTGAAGTATGGCGGGGCAATGAGAGCGCTTAGAAAAAAGGCGGGATACAACCAAGAAGAATGGGCAGAAATCAATCACATGACACAATCAGATGTTTCAAAATACGAGAACAATCGTAAGGAACCAGCAATATCCGTTTTTCAAACCTGGTGTACAAATGCACAAGCACCAGAGGTTATGGTAGCTCTTATCATCGGCGTAGATGGTATAGGAATGATGACACAAATTATGGAGTTATTACCTCAATTCACATCAATCACAGGCTTTATATCATTGCTTTTCTAGGAGGCTAGCATGAGCGAGAAAGCACAAGAGCGCATCCTCATCGGTCTATTTACATCGGGAATCATCGCGGCGTTAATGGTCGCTCACATCACATTTTAGGAGAGATTTAGATGAACGCAGAACAAGCTAGAGAAATGGCTAAATCGGTACGCTTAAGACGAGTTGAGCGCATTTTACGAACGGTTCAAAGCGAGATAGAAGAAGCGGTCGGAAAAGGGGATTTTAGTGTAGTAGTAGCAATTCCTTATGATGGTATCGACATCCCGGAAGATGACCACATTGAAATCGTGACAATTATTAAGGGAGAGGGATTTAATTTAGAAAGTAGCTCAGGAAGCTATTACCTTACTTTAGGCATTTCTTGGGGTGAAGAAGATGCTTGAAAACGGAATGTTGCTACCAGACAAATACCTTGATCCAGTTGAACCAATGGAAATCGGAAATTGTGAGGGTTGCGTACACAGCGTATACGACGGAGAGGATCACTTAGAGTTTGACGATGTGTTGCTACACGATGACACAGCATGTATCGCAAATTATGTCAGAGACGTATCGGAGGCTAGATGATAATGCCAGTTATGCATATTGAGAACATGGCGAAGCGTGAAATTGGTCGCTTTAGAAAACGTAAGGATCGCAACGACGTTGTGGAGTTTATCAATGTGATGATCCAAGAGAACGGCTACCACTACGGTGCAGCCATTGCATCTTACTACACGGGTTACGACGCTTACACAGTCAAAACCATCTTCAAAACGCAAAAAAGAGCCGTTTGAGTGGGCGCTCAAAACGACTCGGGGGTCTAACACAATAAATTATATCTCCATTGTACCGCATCCCCCACGGGCAATCAATGGGCACAGGAGGAAGAAAATAATGAATAAAATATATTGCTTTTCGAATGTTGTTGGTGGCGGTGACGGTGTTGCCTACGCATTGGCTGATGACGGAACAGTCTTAGGAAGCCATTGGTGCAGCCATGAAAGTTATGTAAGCCATGATTTAGGAGTGGAATCAGGCACACGACCAGACAGGCACAAAACGTATAAAGAACACTTCCCGGATGGTTACGAAATGGAGTTTATATCCGCAAGCGAAGTAACGAAACATGAAGGTTTACAGGAAGCTTTTAGACTTAATCAATTGCAGGCGCAGGAGGCGGCGGAATGACACAGGTGCTCATTAAAACCGAAAATATGAGCCGTGAAGACTGGCTCAACCATCGTAAAAAAGGCATCGGCGGAAGTGATGCAGCAGCGGTGCTAGGAATTAGTAAATATAAAACACCATTCGAAGTATGGCATGAGAAATCAGAGGACTACGTGCCTAATACGGACGATCCGAGCGAAGCAGCGTATTTCGGCAACTTACTTGAAGATGTAGTCGCAGAAGAGTTTGCAAGACGAACAGGTAAGAGAGTACGAAGAAAAAACTTCATGCTTCAACATTCGGAACACCCATTTATGATTGCTGACGTTGACCGTGTGGTCGTTGGAGAAGACGCAATTCTAGAATGCAAAACAGCGAATCAGTTTTTAGCGAAGGATTGGGACGGAGAAGAAGTGCCAGACGCTTATCTGGTGCAAGTGCAACACTATCTAGCTGTTACAGGTAAGAGTAAAGCGTACTTTGCAGTGTTGATTGGCGGACAGCGTTTCGTATGGAAAGAGATTGATCGAGATGAAGAACTCATTCACATGATCATCCAACAGGAAAAGCGCTTTTGGGAAGATCATGTTGTGACTGGAATTGCACCTGCATTAGATGGATCAAGCGCAGCAGAAAGGTATATCAAAGAAAAGTACCCAGAATCAGACGGTGAGAAGGTTGTGAACCTTGGTAAATCGGACTTAGAGAACCTTAAACAGCTAGAGCATATCAAGGAGCAAATTAAGCTACTAGACGTTCAAAAGGCTGAGATCGAGAACAATATTAAGCAACAGATGAAAGACGCTGAAACAGCGCTCACAACGGAATATAAAGTCGTTTGGAAAAACGTAGTAAGACGTGGAATCGATACTACTAGAATCAAAAAAGAAAAGCCCGAACTTTACGACCAATACGCCAAAGAAAGCGTATCACGACCATTCAAAATCCAGACGGTATAGGAGGCTATTATGGCTACGAATCAATCACTTAAAAACAATCTATCGAAGAGTAACGGACAAGCCCCTGCCAAGCAGGGGACGACACTTAAAGGACTCCTTGAAAGTCCAGCAATTAAGAAACGTTTTGAAGAAAACCTAGGCAAGCGATCCAGTCAGTTTATTACGAGCATTGTCAATCTCTATAACTCAGAAAAGATGCTACAGAAATCAGAGCCAATGAGCGTCATTTCATCCGCAATGATCGCAGCAACAATGGACTTACCCGTTGATAAAAACCTCGGTTACGCCTATATCGTGCCATATGGCAATAAAGCAACGTTCCAGATTGGTTATAAAGGTTTAATACAACTGGCGCTACGTACAGGGCAATACAAGAACATTAACGTCATCGAGATCCACGAAGGAGAACTACAGAAATGGAACCGTCTCACAGAGGAAATTGACATTGATTTTGAAGCAAAAGAATCGGATAAAGTCGTTGGCTACGCAGGGTTTTTCGAACTCATTAACGGGTTTAGAAAGACGGTTTACTGGACCAAATCAGAAGTTGAGGCGCACAAGAAAAAGTTTAGCAAATCCGATTTCGGTTGGAAGAATGACTGGGATGCAATGGCGAAAAAGACCGTTATTCGTAATCTGTTATCCAAGTGGGGAATCCTTTCCATCGAACTACAAACAGCGTATGTCGAGGACACTAAAGACCCGCAGGATCGTAAGGAGATCAGCGAAGACGGCGAGTATTTAGACATTGATATGGCAGAGGTTCCAGAAGAACCCGCAGATGAGCCACAGGTCGAGAAGAAAGAAGCGAAGCAACAAGGATCAGCCGAAGAAATCGCCTTAGATTTTAAATGATCTATGAGTACCACGTGCCGATCCCTTACGAGTATTTAGAGATAGCGGATCAAAGCCCGAACAAGAAGCAAACATTTGCTAAGTATGTACGTGGCTACATCAAGAGTCAGTACCCAGAGTTTGAGTTTGTCAGGATCGAAAAGATGAACGCGATTTGTAGGAAGAAAAGCTAAAGAACTAAGAACATCAACCAGAAAAAGAACACCAGCAGGGGAAGGTGAAGCACTTGCGCGGGGCATTCCAGATGAGTAGAGACATTTTCGAAAACCCAATTTGGGAAGATCCAGTGAAATTTCGCATATTCTTTTTCATCATCGGTAATGCAGTTTTCTCTCAGGATGGGGTTACTCATGCTGGGGTGCACCTCAAAAGGGGTCAATACCTTCGTTCATTACGTAAGTTGAGAGAAGACTTAACTTATCGAGAAGGCAAAGGAAATGCAATAAAACAGTACCCATTAACAACGATTCAGAGGAAGCTTAAATCACTTGAAAACGAAGAGAAAATAATCATGAAAACACTCGAAAATGGAACACTCTTTACAGTGGTCAATTACGAGAAGTATCAAGGATTAGAGAACTACAAGATACATGAAATGGAACAGCTACGGAACAGTGATGGAACAGTGACGGAACAGGAACGGAACAATAATAAGAATGTTAAAGAATGTAGTAAGAATGATTCTGTTGTTGTTACTAATACGCACGAAACAAATTCAAATCATGACGTGGATAAAATAGCTGAACGATATGCAGATTTAAGAACCGCACAGGAAGGCAAAGAGATTTACCCGAGCATTAGTGATTATGATGCCATCGCCCAGGTTGTCGCCCGTGGTATACCGTTACCGCAAACAATCAAATGGCTTGATCAATGCTTTGAGGAATATCGAGAGCGTGATCCTAACGGTGCTATCAAGAGCTTTAAATACTGCATGAAATATATCGAGAGCAGACACGAAGAGTCCCTTGCGAAGAGTCATGCAAAAGAGGTGAAGCCAAGTGGAGGGTATAGCAGCAGTCATCGAGCAAATCAAAGCGAAAGCCAACGAGGTTCAAAAGAATCCGTCATTGGCGGACAAACAGGATGGATTAATCGTAAAAGAGCCTAAGTGCACAGAATGTCAGGACAAGCTCGGATGGTTAGAGGATCGCAATGGCATTGAGGTTTATGTTAAATGTCCATGTCGAGAACAACGAGCCTTAGCGAACAATATTCGAACCAGTGAAATTACTGATTCCTTTCGAAAGGCAGACTTTAAAACGTTTCAAACGGAGGGCAAGCCAGAGATTGTGCAACATGCTTATGAATGTGCGGTGACTTACTTTAAGGATTTCAAAGACATTCACAAAGAACGTTGTAATAGCATTCAGCTTCTTGGAAGCTCAGGAGCAGGGAAAACGCATCTGCTTACAGCCGTTGCCAACTACCTCATGCGTACTAAGATTCCAGACCCTAAAGAGTACGACAAAGAGCGCCAACGCTATGTGCAAGTTCATTACTTCCCTTTCGTTGAGGGGTTCAATAACTTGCGTGATGACTTTGAAAAGCTCGAAGCCAAAATTAATCGAATGCAGACCGTGGATGTGCTGTTTATCGACGATCTATTCAAGCCAGTAAGCAAATGGCATAACGGAGAACGAATAAAGGTTCCAAGAGCTACAGAATGGCAGATTGAACAGATGCAGGCCGTTGTTAATTATCGCTACCTCAACCACAAACCCGTACTTGTTTCGTCCGAATGGGATGTAGACGGATTGTTTGATGTTGACGAGGCGTTGGCTTCAAGACTCTATGAAATGTCGAAGGATTACACGGTTGTGATTAAGGGTGACCGAATGAAACTCAATCATAGGATGGGTGATTAAATGTGCAACGTATGTAACGGCTCAGGGATCGTGTACACGCAATTAAGCTACGGGGTGCGAGCTGACGGGTGCATCGCCTGTCCCCGAGAGGTGCAAGAACAAAGAGAGCGTGAGCGCATCAAAAACTATCAAACTCTGAAAGCTAAATTCCAACGTCACGTAAACAGGAGGCGGGCGGTGTGATCGATCGTAAGCGAGTTGGCGAACGACTGATTGAGCTACGAGACATCGACAATCGTACTTTGGAAAGTGCTGCAATGATGATAGGCATACATGAAAACACGCTTGCGAGTTACGAACACGGGAAACGCTTGCCATCACCTGATCGAATGGTGTTAATCGCTGATTATTATGATCAGCCTGTTGAAGAGCTATTTTTCTCTTACAGGAAGGAGCATAAAGCATGACATTAGAGCAACTAGATTTAGTCGACCAGTTAGTGCCTAATCGCAAATACAAAGGGCTAACGCTCAGTCAACTTGTAACGGCGCACGCAAAGCATGCTAAGGATCGCGCAGAAATTGAAATGGAGTGGGAGTTACAAAGCAACTTGCCGTACCCGTATCACATGGACGACGTAGGGCGCATTGTCAAAGACGCTACGGATGTGATGAGGGATAAGGATGCACCGAAGCACATTGTGTGGGAGAGGGATTTGTGGTTAACGAGACGAGCGAGACGTGAGGAGGCGGAGTGATGGAAATTAAAACACCAGTGTTGACGAAGGAACAGGCGGATATGGTGGAAAGAATAAAAGAGGAAAAAGATATAAATTATGCTCTAGAACGTCATGCAGACGAGACGAGATCGTGGACGAGCTTTAACGTCGGTCTGAATGCTCTAAGAATCGATGAACTTGCAATTGCTTTAATACACGGATACGAGGTCGAGCAGACGGCGGAAGAACGGTTAGCAGAATACTACAAGGAGTACAAAGGAATTATTGAAAGTCCCATCTACAATCTTCAAGACAAGATATTTGCTGGTGGAGTCGTCTCTGCAATTAACGCCATGTTGAATATTGAGAGTAGATCAATCCAAGGTATCAACAAGGAGGCGAATGAGTGAGGGGCGGTAAGTTACTGGAGCTAATGGATAAATACTCAGAATGCCCAGAGTGTGGAAATACCAATCTTGGAAATGGTGAAGGTGAGCTAATAGTTACAGGCACTAGCTATCACCGATCATGCAAGTGCGGATGGGTTGTAAGGTATGAGTCATAAGGAGGCAAATAAATGAACGAAATCTTAGAATGTCACAACTGTGGTCGTCCGTTAAAGGATGCTAAGAGTCGAGAGCGTGGCTATGGTCCAAAGTGTTGGCAGAAGTTGAAGGAGAAGTCAGAGGAGGCGGAGTGAGTGAAGGTTTTTAAAATGAATGATTATGACTGGGTTGCAGCAGAAAACGAAAAACAAGCAAAAGAGCATTATGAATTTGAAACTGGCTTTAGTGATATTGAAATCGAAGAAGATTTTGAAGGTGAAGTAAGTCTTGATGAAACGATGTTAATTAGCGTTGATGATTTACCCAATGAAGTACAAAAAAAAGCGTTGGTAATGGAGCGAATTCATGGGGTGCTGTGGGTGAGAAAGTCGTTTTCTTGGATGATTGAGCAAGATAAAATAACAAAACCTTGCATCATTGCTTCAACTGAATGTTAGGAGGCGAAGGGCGATGAGTGACAAAGATCGGACAACGGCAAAAGCGTTATTAGCTTGGGGATTAGGGTTTGTTGCCGAGCAAGAAGAAAGGGATGAACGCATTGTTGAAGAGCGTCAAGAGCAAGAGAAAGGAGCGAAGGGTGATGAGTGATGAGAAGCGAGGATTGTACGGAAAGTATCACATTATACGAGCTGACGGAAAGCCGTTGAAGCAGGATTTTAAGTTTGTGCTATCCCCTGAGAACGATCCTGCTGGATTAGAAGCTCTTAAAACCTATCAAAGAGAAACGACTAACATGCAACTTTCGAAGGATTTAAAGCTTATGATTCAAGTTATTGAGCAAGAGAAGGGAGGCGAAGGGCGATGAGTAGGGAGATTAAGTTTGAGTTTTGGGATACAGATTTCAACGAGATGATACCTGCCGATGAATTAACGGCAATCGGAATTGGCAATGCGCTAACAGATAAAAAAAGATATATTCCTAGACAATACACTGGACTCAAAGACAAACACGAGACGAACATTTACGAGGGGGACATTATTGAGTTTAACGACTGTTCCTACGACAGAACAGGTGGAAACAGGGGCGATCAAATACTAAGGGGTCCAGTCGTTTATACTGGTGCAGCGTTTTGGTGTGAGGGCATCCTCCTTATTGATGTCGAATGCAATGATGAAGAGCTTGAAATTATCGGCAACATCTATGAAAACAAGGAATTACTGGAGGAAAGCACAACATGACGTACTGCAAGAAGCTAGAGGTATCAGCAGCAATAACACGGGGTGAACGAACATTAGCCACAGCTAAAAACTACCCCGTTGATCCATGCAACGGCAACTGTGAGATTAACAACTCGTGCGTAAAGACGATACACGCAGAGGTTGCAGCATTGATGAAATGTGCTAGGCACGGAATAGCGACAGAGGGCGCAGAGATTTGGGTGAGCCACAAGCCATGTGCCGAGTGTACAAAAGCAATCAAGTTTGCAGGGATCACCAAGGTTTATTACAGGCACGACTATCCGCATAAGTATGACAACAATTTTAGCGAGGGATTGGAGCTGGTGAAGGCGTGAACCTACAGAAACTATTTGAAACTCAGAAACAGTTAGATGAACGGATTATCAAGGAGAAAGGGTTGGAAGCCGAGGACTTGACTCTGAAACGTGTGAGAGCGCTGTTGACAGAGTTGGGGGAGCTATCCAATGAGGAACCGAGCTTTAAGTTTTGGAGTGAGGATCGGGAGCCGAGGACAAAACTTAGAGTTGAATGCACAACTTGCATCGGTACAGGAGATATAAATGCAGAGTCCAACATGCAGCAAATGTTAGAAGGTCAGTCAGGAGTTCCTTATGAAGAATGTGATCATTGTGATGGTACTGGAACAGAAAGATACAAAAACCCACTCCTAGAAGAGTACGTCGATTGTTTGCATTTCATCCTCTCAATCGGTTTAAACAACGGATATTACGACGTGCATAAAGATTATGTGATGACATTAAATCCAATGTTCAGACAGAGCGTTGATCACTCAATAATTCAATTGATGCAAACAGATTGGGAGTATTACACCACTACTATTGAGGGTGATTACAAGGATGGTTTTGAAGTGTTTCTGGGACTCGGAAGCATGCTCGGATTTACCACAGAACAAGTCGAACAAGCCTACTACGCTAAAAACAAAATCAATCACGATCGACAAGCCAACGGTTACTAGGAGGGGCGCATGACACAACTAGAGGTTAAACAGGATATTTCATTCACCATCTACGGCGAACCAGTGGCACAAGGCAGACCGAGAGCAGGGCGGGATCGCAAGGGCAATGTACAGATGTACGATCCTCTAAAAAGCCGAGATTATAAGCAATACGTCAAGTTGGCAGCAGCTGAGCATAGACCAAGTAAGTTGCTAAGTGGCGAGCTAGAGCTAGTGGTGGATGTGTACAGGCAGATACCGAAAAGCCTAGCAAAATACAAGCGGGCACTAGCAATTGAGGGCAAGCTCAGACCGATTACCAAGCCTGACGTTGATAATTACGTCAAGGGCATCAAGGATGGGCTTTCAGGGATCATTTGGGAGGACGACAAACAAGTTGTCGATTTGACGGTACGTAAGTGGTACAGCGACGAGCCGAGGGTTGAGGTTCAAGTTAAGGAGGTTGGGCAGTGAGTGATGATCAAATGTTAAGAGAAGTGCTCGAAAGGCGGAGACAATGGGGAAAGACAAGAGACAGTGATTTTGATTGGTTCGTTGAACGAGCTGAGAAAGCGGAACGTTATGAGAAAGCACTTATCAAAGCAAAAGACGCATTACAGGATATTGTAACCGAATTGCGTCCTAGTGACGGTGAAGATGAGTTTTTGGGGGAAGCGATAGACACAATCATAGACGTATTGGAGGAATCTGAATGAAAACAATGACGAAGAGTGAGCAGATCAAGTGGCAGCGTAAGGTGATTCGTGAGGAGATCCAAGAAGAAGAGGTCAACAAACGTGCTAGAGAAATTGCGGAGAGGGTTTTAGGGTAAAGGTTATCAAAGGAGGTGACCAAAATGGATATTATATGGCTACCTATTCTCATAGCAATGCTGTTACCATTCATTGTTGCATTTATAATATATGCAGAGAAAACAAAGAAATAAAAAAAATAAAAAGACCCCTTGCGGAGTCTGTACCCACAGAGAGTATACCACATACACGGGAGGGGTCGCATTGAGTAAAACGGCGGAGATTGATTTGAGCAAAGATGCGGTGTTGATTATAAAAGGCGGGCAAATTACACAGGTAGAGAAGCCAGTCACGGGGTTTGGAGAGCAAGTTATTACATGGCAGGATCACAAGCTGGTGCATAAAAAGGTGTCGGCGACAGAACGATTATAAGTAGCTTATCGGAAAAACCGAGAGCGCTAATTGATACAGCAATAGCTGTGTTGGTTGGTGCTCTTTTTTATTGGGAGGGACGAGATGACGGATAAGCAGACTAAGAAGAAGCCACAGAAACAAAAGGAAACGCACTCAGAAGCGTTTTGGGAGCAGATGATGGGGCAGAACAAGCAAACTCTGAAAAGAGGCAAAGGCGGAGCGTACAAAGGCAAATAAGAGCAAAGGGGCGGGTTGTATGTTGGATCTAGTGATCGAGTACAAGCAAAAGCGTAAAGAGTTGGTCAAGTATCGGGAGACATTGCAACGTAAACCTATGGAGACTGATGGGGAGTGGACGCAGCTTAAAGCTGAGAAAAACGAGCATGAGATCATTGGCGGGATGATCCGAGACTTGGAGTATGCAATTGAGTGGATGGAGACGAGTAGACGACCAGGTGCAAAGCGAGATATTGAGCGACGATCCGTACACCAACGCACAATTTACATGGAGCCTAGCGCACTGGAGCGATTACGGCATAACATGTCAGAGGACAAACAAATTAGCCAGGCAGACCATTTCCGTATCGACGACGCTTTATCTATGCTTACGGCTAGAGAGCGTGAGGTTTATGTAATGGTCAAGGCAGAGTTGCTCTCGTTGGAGCAGGCGGCACAATATTTGGGTGTTGGAAAAAGTACGGTGCAAAAACATTTAGATCGAGCTAGCGCTAAAGTCGAAAATCAAATTTCTACGAGCCTATTCTCTTATGCAGGATAGGTTTTTTTATATTATTTTGTAATTTATAAATGAATTTTGGGGATAGTTGTTAATATACTAGAGTTATAGGGGGTGAAAAAATGAAAAGTGATAAATTAAGATATGCAGTATTAAGAGAGATTGACGAAGGAAATACAGACCTTACAGAACGTAATCTATATGTGTCGCAGGAAGAGTTCGACAATGCAGTGAACTATCACACGAGAGAAGGAAATTTAATAGGGGTAAATCGTGGAGATGGTCGACCAATACTAGAAAAAATAGGACCACAACTTACAGCAAAAGGCGAAGACTATTTGAGTTATCATAGTGACTTTGCAAAGACATACAGAGGTATAAAAGAGATCAGGGAATGGTTTAAGCTGTAATTTTGTCGTACGGTTGCCACCTATGTATGAGAGAGCCATTCTTATTAAGCCATGACGAGGTTGGCGTTGTGGCTTTTTGATATTTTTTGAAGAATTATGCAGGACTTTTGAACCTACTGTCGAAAGAGTGGGCAGGGGGAGATAATAATGAAAAAATATGTCAGATTTAATTATTTTGAACCAAAGCTAGTTCCTGCAGAGGTCAACGTTTTAGAAGAGTACGGCGAAGAAATAAATCAATATCCTGCAGAATCATGGGATATGCAACCATTACTGAACTATTTTATCCAACAAAGAGAGTTTTTCAATCCAAATGTAGAGTTAGGTACTGAATATTCAGAGATAGAAAAGGATTCTCTGGATTATGACGACAGAAGAAATATTTATACATTTCAGTTGTCAAAATTACGAGAAACAAATATTCCTTCAAAGAAAAGATTTGGGGAAATTAAAGAGAATATCTTGATCAATCGCGATGAATACATTGGTGAATTTAATTCTTTCATATATGATAATGAGTATAGTTCATTAGTGATGCAATCTAACTTGTATGGACTTACAGTTAAACAAGCAGAACATGTATTAACTAATCTTAGGTTTTCTTATTTAGACAGGATTGGTGAAACTGAACAAAATCCACTTGTTGTAAAATTAAATCCATTAATTGATTACTCGAAAGTTGATCGAGTTACTGACGCAGATTACTATAAGAAAATAAAATTAAGAGCCTCGGATGTTTTATTGAATGCTAATCAAGACGATCAAACGTTGTTGACTGATGCAGCTAGACTTTTAAATCAATATTCTGGCGTGAATATAGAAGTTGCTGTATCACTAGGTAGAGCAGAAAAAACAGCCTCTCTAGATCAAGAGAATGTGCGGGAAGTTATTAATCAATATTTACAGTTACAGGGTGAAAGACCACATTTTGAAATAACTTCTTCTTACAATGAAGATACTGATAACGAAACTATTAATTTAATAGAGCCAAGAATGACTGATAGAATATCTATCGAAATACAGCCAAGGGTTACAGTCGGTCATCAATATTTATCTGATAAATTCATAGAAGATATATATGACCAAAGAAGACCTGATGTTAGAAGAGTGATGGTACCGTTACAATAAAAAGGGGAGGGTTTAAGTGAGTCAATACAAACTTGCATTTCACGAGAAAATTGAGAGGTTTTGGGAAAAATATCAGGTTTGGATTTGCTTAATTTTTGCCCTTCTATCAGCTGTTCTTTATTATTTCAGTCTTCTTCAGGATATACGCGGGACTCTAGGTGATGTCATAACTTTCTCTTCAATTGTTATAGGCATTAATGGTGTATTTTTGACTCTTGTTATTACTTTGAAAGAGAGCATAGCTTTTGAGAGGCTTTCATTTCTTATGCCGAAATTTCAAGAGAGGTTATACAAAGCACTTCGAGATCTGATTTTATATGGTTTAGCTTTAGTAACACTTTCTGTGATAATTAGTCTCCTGCCTAGTTCTCCTAGCAGGTATTTATCAGCTATGGGAGTGAGTGTATGGTTTTTCTTCTTTTGGAAAGTTAGTATAGGGTCATTTTATACAGTCAAGTTAGTGACAGATATAGTTGTAAAAAGTATGAATACACCAGTCAGGAAAAAAAGGAAATAATATTCATTTTTACCAGCACCCACTCGGGTGCTTTTTTAATGCTTACATAATATCAAATTACAAGGAGGGAGCTGATATGTAATGAAAATGACTGAGAAGCAAAGGCGGTTTGCAGACTACTTTATTGAGTATGGCAATGCTCACAAAGCGGCGTTAGAGGCAGGATATAGTGAGACGTATGCAAGGACGGATTCACACACCTTACTAGAAAATCCTAGAATTAAGCCATATATAGATGAACGCCTGCAACAGCTTCAAAGTGAGAGGGTTGCTGATCAGCAGGAAATTATGGAGTTTTTAAGTTCAGTGATGCGAGGAAAAGTTACGGAACCTGTGCCTATCTTAAATGGTGACGGCTATCAAAAGGTTGTTGATTTAGTACCAGGAGTGAATGTTAGAAAAGCTGCGGCTGTTGATCTCGGCAAACGCTATGCTATGTGGACGGATAAGCAAGAGGTTTCTGTCGAAGGTGCTGTCCAGTTTGTTGATGATATAGGTGATGAGGATGGCGGTTAAAAAGCTTTCTGAGTTCATCCCGCCTGCTTTTCATTCAGTTTGGAGAGCTGCGTTAGATCCCGACACTCTCAATGTTGTAGCGAAAGGCGGTCGTGGGTCGGGGAAGTCATCAGACATTGCTCATGTCATCGTACAATTACTCATGCGATTTGCCGTAAATGGTGTTGGTATTCGTAAGTTTGACAACACAATTGAACTATCGTTGTTTGAGCAAATTAAGTGGGCAATTAGCGAGCAAGGAGTAGCGCACTTGTTTAAAGTTAATAAGTCGCCTATGAGGATCACCTATATCCCGAGAGGCAATTACATTGTGTTTCGGGGTGCGCAGGAGCCAGAGCGTATTAAATCGCTTAAATCAGCAAATTATCCTTTTGCAATTGCTTGGATTGAGGAGTTAGCCGAGTTTAAGACGGAGGACGAAGTAACAACCATCACCAACTCACTTTTACGTGGAGAGCTTGGGGATGGTCTTTTTTATAAGTTTTTTTACTCATACAACCCTCCTAAACGTAAGCAGTCTTGGGTTAACAAAAAGTATGAGAGTCATATACAGGCTGACAATACCTTTGTGCATCATTCAACCTACCTTGATAACCCGTTTATTTCACAGCAGTTTATTGAGGAGGCTGAAGCGGCAAGAGAACGTAATCAAAGCAAATATGATTGGGAGTATCTAGGCAAGGCAATTGGAAGTGGCGTTGTGCCGTTTGATAATTTGGAGTTTCGCAGGATCGAGAGCGAAGAATACAACAACTTTGATAATATCCGCCAAGGAATTGACTACGGATATGCTGCCGATCCATTTGCATTTGTTCGCTGGCACTTTGATAAGAAGAAGCGCACGATCTATGCGATGGATGAGATATATGACGTTAAGCTATCAAATCGCAAAGCATCTGAGGGCATTAAGTCTAGGGGATATGAAGACAAAGAGATCCTTGCTGATAGTGCGGAACCGAAATCGATCGATGAAATGAAGCTAGAGCATGGGATTAAACGCATTAAAGGAGCTAAGAAAGGTCCTGATAGCGTGGAATACGGCGAGGAATGGTTGGATGATTTAGATGCTATTGTGATTGATCCAAAGCGCACTCCGAACATTGCTCGTGAGTTTGAAAACATTGACTATCAGACTGACAAAGACGGCAATGTGCGTAGCAAGCTAGAGGATGCAGATAATCACACAATAGATGCAACACGTTATGCATTCTCTAACGATATGGAGAAGCGCGGGAAGTTGCGCTCTCGAAGCAAAGCTTCATTCGGATTTTAAGCAGGAGGTGAGAAGATGGATATAAGAATGAATGATCCAGAACCAAGTGTTGGTTTGGTAAAAGCGTTAATTGATGCTCATAAGAGCAGTGAAGATCTTAAAAAAGAGAAGACGAATCAGTCTTATTACGATGGTCACCACGCTATCATGGAACGAGTGTTTGATGACAAAGATAAACCAAATAACAGGATCGTCACTAACTTTTGCAAGTACATCACTGATATTAGCACTGGATATTTCATAGGTGACCCAATTTCATATAGCAGCGATGCTGATAAGTATTTGGAGAAACTACAAGAAATATTTAACCTAAATGATGAACAGTACGTAAACGCTAGGCTTGCCAAGTACGCGAGTGTATATGGTCGTGCTGCGGAAATTATGTATACAGTAAAAGAGAATGATGAGAAAGCAAAGGTTAAGTTCACGGCGCTCGATCCAGGAGAGCAATATTGTGTTTTTATCTATAGCGCTAATGTTGAGAGTGATTTAATCATGGCTTTACGTTACTACGAACACTCGGACATTCTATCAAACAAAAAAGAAACTCATGCTTTCTTGTATACAGATAAACGTATTTATCATTATGTGTCTACTGAAGGTGGTTTTGCTTTAAGGAGCGATGATGAGCATTTTTTTAGTGATGTTCCACTCACGCCGTACTACAACAAAAGCGAGACAGCAGTTGGCGACTTTGAAAGCGTAATGACGCTTAATGATGCGTATAACTCTTTACAGTCAGATGATGTTGATGAGAGTGAATACAGTAACGATGCTTACCTTATAATTGCTGGATTAGAAGCAGATGAAAAAGACGTAAAAGAAATGAAGTCTCGCCGTGTGATCGAGGTGGACAACGAAGGACAAGTACAGTGGCTTACAAAAGATATTAATGATACGTGGAAGGAAAACATGAAGACTCGTATTCACAAAGACATACACAAGATCAGTGGCGTGCCAGACATGACGGATGAGAGCTTTTCGTCGGCTGCATCAGGTATATCCATTCAATATAAGTTAACGCCTTTTGAAGACAACCGAGCAGCTAAAGAGAGATCTTTTAAGAAGGGTTTGCAGAGGCGCATAAAACTTATTACGAGCATTCTTAGTGTGCAGGGTAGTGATTACGACCCTAACGATATTAGCATTCGGTTTAGCAAAAACCTGCCTACCGATGATCAAGCTGTTGTTAATCAAGCGACAGCAGTGTTAGGCACTCGTTTAGTGAGTAGAGACACATTGCGTGCAACACTGCCAATGGTTGAAGATCCAGCGAAGGAACGCGAGAAGTTAGAAGCAGAAGAAGCAGAGGACTTAGAGCGCTTTAGCTTAGACGATCATATCGACGAGAAAGACGAAGAAGATGGCGATTAGTTATCGGCGTATGAAATTGATGCTAGAGCGAATGGCTAGAGGTAGTGAGAGGCAAATCATAAAAGTTCACGCAGATACACTAGTTGCAATCCGCAACCTGCTTGGTGACCAATATCGCCAATACGAAGAAGAAGGCAAGTTAACGTATGAAATTATGAGTAAGTACGAGCGTCTCTCTAAGCTCGAAGAGAATATTGTTAAGGTGATAAATACGATGTCTCGTAATACTCGTACTGAAATTCATAAGCAGTTACGTAACCAGTATCGAGAGTCTTATTATATGACCGCGTGGAAAATCGAAAGTGAGAGTCGCGCTTTATTAAGGTACTCGGCAGTAAAACCCCAAATTATTCATCAAGCTGTTAACAACTCGTATAACGGTTTAACTCTTAACGAGCGATTGAGTCGCCATCGGAATGATCTGATCATGAATATTCGTGAGAAGATTACAAGAGGTTTGCACCGTGGCGAAAGCTATAGTCAGATGACAAAAGCTATACAAGGTGAGCTAGAACACGATGTTGTTAAGGCTCGAAGGGTAGTGAGGACAGAAGCGCATCGTATTCGAGAAGAAGCGAATCATGAGAGCGTTGCTCATGCTGAGGAGCAAGGAATCATCATGTCAAAACAATGGAATTCATTGTCTGATGAGCGAGTGAGGGATCGGCACGATGAATTAGATGGTGTGCGGGTGGGTAGCGACGTAGAGTTTGTAATCGACGAGTATGCTGCACTTTACCCAGGAGGATTTGGAGAGCCAGAAATGGACATAAACTGTCGTTGTTTCATCTCCTACGAAATCGAAGAGATTAAGAAGGTGCAATCAAATGAAGCTGTGGCATCTATGACATATGAAGAATGGAAGTCCGAACGCCTAGCATCTTAGCAGGCGTATTTTTATGAGGAGTGATTGGTATGAGTAAAGAAATTGAAAAGTACCTCAAACAGATCGCGAACAATACTGGTGAGATCGCAAAGCAATTAAAAGAACATAACCGTCGAGAGAATAAGCGTAATATCCATCCAGTTGTTGATGGCTCAGATCGTGAATTAGAGCACCGCGAACCAACAGAACAGGAAACAAAAGCAAATGATTTGAATAACGCAGTGCAATCTTTGCAACAGCTAGGGAAGTTTGCAGGCGAATTGCAAGGGACTCAACAAACTTTGAAAGAAGCTCGACGTAAAAAGGATTATAGACAACACGCCCGCCAACGGTAGGGCTATTTTTTATGCCCTGCACGGACGGCATTAAAAGACGGGCGTTGCACGGACGGTAGAAAACGGACGGGTGCGCTATTACAAATGAACGCGACGGTAGAATACGGCGCGGGCAGGAGGATGTAATGAAAAAGTATTTTGATAGCACAGGCACTATTTCTATGAATCTACAGACTTTCAACGACGGTCAAGGTGGCGGAAGCGACGAGGGCGGCACTGGAGGTCAAGGTGAAGACAAAAGTCGCGACGGTGACGATCAAGAAGATTCAATCACGATGACCAAGGAAGAACTGGAAAAAGAAAAGAATCGTGAGTCGGATCGCCGGGTGCAAGAAGCTCTAAAAAAGCAACGAGCGGACATGCAAAAAGAGATCAAGCAACAGATCGATCAAGAGCGAAAAGATGCCGAAGAACTTGCGAAGCTCTCTGAAAAAGAGCGAGCTGAGAAGCAAGCAGAAAAAGAACGAGAGGCATTCGAGAGTGAGAAAAAAGCCTTTTACCGTGAACGTTTACAGCTACAAGCTGAACAAGACCTGTTTGATCGAAGTTTGCCAAAAGCGATTGCTCCTTATGTTCTTGCTGAGGATGCAGAAAAGACATTAGAAGTAATCACAAAGGTTGAGGAAGTTTGGAAAGGTTCACTTGAAGAGGCAGTAAATAAGCGATTGGGCGGAGATAAACCATCGTTAGGTAACACCACAACATCTACAGCAACAAAAACGCCTTCAATCACAAATCTAGCTCAGGAAGCGAATATCAGAAAATAGGAGTGAGTTATGTATGAAAAAGTCAGTTATGAAAATGAATTTACAACACTTTGCGGATCGTTTTGATCCATCGAATGTATTATTGCAAGATTCTCGAACAGGAAGCATTCCAAGTGAACAGGGGACTCTCGTTCTTAAAGAGTTTATGACTAATTCATTGGTTGCGCAACTTGCAACATATGAAGAAATGACAAAGGAAAAGAAAGAGTTTATGTATCTAGCCGAAGGTCCTGGCGCTTACTGGGTTTCAGAAGCAGAACGCATTCAAACTAGTAAAGCAACTTGGTTAAAAGCAGAAATGGAAGCAAAGAAACTCGGTGTGATTCTACCAGTCTCTAAGGAGTTTTTGCGCTATAGCGTGAGTGATTTCTTTAATCAGATGGGTCCAGCAATTGCAGAAGCATTCTATAGCAAGTTTGATGCTGCGGCACTGTTTAACAACAACTCTCCTTATGCATCAGATATGTCGATTTGGGAGCGTATTGAGAATGAAGGAAATCAAATTGAGCAAGCGACAACAGGCAACATCTATACGGACCTTAATAGTTTGTTAGCTCTAATTGAAGATGGAGATAACGAACCAAACGGGTTCACCACTACGCGCCGTTTCCGCAAGGATTTACGCGCTGCTCTAGATGGGCAGGGAAGACCAATCTTTAATGAACCAGGTCAAGGGGCAACTAACCAAGTTCTAGGATTGCCTGTAGGTTACGCAAACCGCAAGTCTTGGGATTATGACAAAGCTAATCTTATTACTGGAGATTGGGAATTTGCTCGTTACGGTATGTTGCAAGGTATCGAATATAGTATTAGCGAAGATGCGACGTTAACAACTCTGCAAGATGAGAGTGGCGAACCTATCAATCTATTTGAACGGGATATGTTTGCGTTGCGAGCGACGATGCATATTGGTTTTATGACGCTCAAAGACGATGCATTTGCAGCACTTGTACCGCAAGGATCGAATGATGGTGAATAATAGGATTAAATAGCAGGAGGTTTTAGTTTATGAGTAATACTACTAAGAACTATAAAGCTAACGGGGGCGACAGTTGGATTGTCGGCGGTACATTGGATATTGTCGGTGATGGAAAGATCACTAGAAATGGAGAAGATTTTGAGATAGGTCATGGCGAACAAGGTCCAGAAGGTCCGAGGGGACCCGAAGGTCCAGAAGGTCCTAGAGGAGAGCAAGGACCGCCAGGTGAAAATGGTTCGGATGGTGAACAAGGACCTCCTGGTCAAGATGGATCTGACGGGTCTGATGCTGAGAACCCTTTTACATCTGATGAAATTGATGCTCTAAAAGCAATAGCAGCTAATTATATGGACGGCGGTGATGGCGATTAAGCTAGTATCGAAAGGCAAGCAGACAATCAATGTAACAGACAAGGCGTACAGCGTGATCTATGCGCCTCTTGGTTATAAGGAGGTAAAGAAAAATGGCAAAGGGAAAACCGAGCAAGGGAAGCAAGAAGGACATGAGGCTAAAAAGCAATCAGAAGACAAAGGGAAGGAAACAGGCGGGGAATCCAAAGAGTAAGAAGAATTGAGGGTGAGTGATGGTTGAAATCCAATCAAAAGAATCTTTGTATAAGGATGTACTAACTCTTGCTGAGATGGAAGACAACACTAAACATCGCTTAGAAGTCGATTCGGCTTTTGAGTACGTTGAAGCGAAATGCAGGCGTTCATTCGCTGAACATGTCCCGTCCGCCGTAAAAAAAGCTATGTCTTTGCTTGTGATTTCAAATGACCAAACTCCAAATGTCCGGTCTGAGAGTGTCGGCGGTGAGTTAAGCATCACTTACAGCGAATCAGTTACTGATGCGGCAGATGCATATTTAAAACCGTTTATAAGAGCGAGGTTCCGTTAATGGGAATTAAAATCAAAGACAAAAACAAGATACCCGAGGTTGCAAAGAAACTGAGTGGCATGGATGGCAAAAAGATAAGCGTCGGAGTGCGTGGCGAGATGGAAATGATTGCACGGGTTCATGAGTATGGAATGGATATACCAGTTACCCCCAGTATGAGGGCATACTTGCACTACGAAGGTATCCACTTAAAACCGAGCACTACTCATATTCATATTCCAGAGCGTTCATTCTTGCGAAGTGGCTTTGACCGATACGAGACCGAGATTGTTGATTTGATTGAAAGTCTATTAGGTAATGTCTTTGAAGGCGGGACGAGCGGAGTGGCTTTACTAGAAGCGGTTGGATTGCAATTAGAGGGTAAGTTACAGCAACACTTAAAACAATTGTCTTCACCGCCAAATAGCAGTATGACAACAGATCGTAAGGGCTCTTCTAACCCACTTGTAGATACTGGTGGTCTTGTGGGTGCGATTGAGTTTATGGTGAAGTAATGAAGCAATCACAAGTTAAGCGTATCCTTAAAAAATATGAAATGCCGATGTCGGTAGAAGGTGAAGAAGTCCCGGGTCACTGGGAGGGTCCTGTGTGGGTTGGTCCAGTTCCGGGTGATGATATTGAATTCCGAGGATCTTTTCATCCAGTCAATAATGACGATTTGAAGTTTGCAGAAGGCGGGACATTCACAGTCAATGACCGAAAGATACTCACGACGCAAGAGATCGCTAACGGCAAAGTAGTAACGATCAAGGATGACAAATACAGAGTGATGCAGCAGAAGCCCCATAACCTATATGCGGGCTTTTTTGTGTACTACGTAAGGAGAGTGGACAATGAAGCGAAGTGAGTTGTTAGACAAGCTCTTATGGCTTGTGTGGGACGAAACAGAGCTAATCATGGTAGATGTTGAGTCTGATCATCCCAGACCAGACAACTACCCTTATGTAGCCCGCAAAATCACATCACCGTGGTCGTCATCAAGTGAGAGTGAGCGCTTTGAGGAGGCAGAGGATGGCGTGAGAGTGGTAGTCACTTCACAGCCTACTTTAACGTTGTCATTGACCGTCTACTCAGACAAAAAGGATGAGGCACTAGATAGTGCGGACGAACTGTTAAAAGCTCTAAAGCGCAATTATATGCAGTTGTCAGAGCAAGGCATTGTTCTAGCGAACTTTGAACCTATGACAGACCGTACAGTGTTTGGCGACATTACGTACGAGCACCGCATTGGGTTTGATGTGCAAATCCGAATTGAAGACGAATACTCGTACATTGTTGAAGCCATCGACACTGTTATCTCGAATGAAGAAGCGATAGGAGAGTGAAAACATGGCGATTAGAGATGTTGAGGTAACAATTACCCGTGAGACACAAACAGTGTCACAAGCGGGGTTTGGTTTGCCGTTGATCTTAGGTAAAAGCAAAAGTCATGAATATAAAACGTACAGATCGATCCAAGAAGTATCAGATGATTTCAATGTGGATGACCAAGAATACCGATTTGCGAATCGGATCTTTGCTCAGAGTCCTCGACCACAACGAGTAGCGATTAAGTCAATTGCTGACGTGAACGAGGAAGGGGATGAAGCGTCGCCAGATCAGCTAGTAACAGCGCTTAATAATACGGATGGTGATTTTTATTTCTTACTATGTACCGATCAGAGCGCTGATGTTGTTTCGGCATTATCAGACTGGATCGACACGCAACGTAAGCTGTATTTTTACACGACAGGCTCAATCGATACCATCTTAGACAGTAACTCTGAGAGATCAATCGGTTTATTGCATAGCGATCCTACAGCAGCTGCGGGTTGGGTAGGGCGATGCGCGCCAACCAATCCAGGTAGCATCACATGGAAGTTTAAGCAAGTTAGTGGAGTAGGGCTTTCAGAAGGAATCAATGACGATGAGATTGAGTTGGTGATTGATGATGAAAGCAATGGAAATGCCATCATCAGTCAGGGTGGCGTACTTCACACCACTCCAGGGCGTACTACATCGGGTGAGTTTATCGACATTCTAAGATCGCAAGATTTTGTAGAGGCTCGTTTAAAAGAGCGTGTATTTACTACATTAGTAAACGCACCTAAAGTGCCGTTTACGAACACGGGTATTGCGATGATTCGTGCAGCCGTTGAGTCGGTGCTTAAATCCGCATTCAACAACGGCATTATCGCGGAAGACGAGAATGGCGAGCCACTTTATAACATTAGTACACCTGATCGCTCAGACGTCCCGCAAGAGGACAGAGCCAAACGTACACTGCCAGATGTTAATTTTGACTTTGAATTGGCTGGTGCTATCCACGGGGTAGCGATTACCGGAGCTATTAGAGTATAGGAGGGTTATAGATGACACAGGTAATGGACCCAAAAGATTGCCAAGTTATTGTTGATACAACGTATATTACTGGATTTGCTGAGGGATCAGTGATCTCAGCTGAACAAAATGAAGATCGTTTCACTGTACACACAGGAGCGCAAGGCGAAAAGAGTCTAGGGCGTAGTCATGATGAGACGGGCGTAATCACGTTGCATTTAGCATCTACGTCGCCTTCATTAGCCTTTTTAAATGAGTTGTATAAACAAGGAGAACCGTTCCCGATTTCTTGTACGAACGCACGTACAGGTGAGTTTGTTGGTGGAGATCAAGCAATTTTACAGAAGCCACCTGGTAAAGAATGGGGATCAGAAGTAGCAGATCGAGACGTAGAAATCACAGTTTTGGATTATAGAGAGGAGTAATTGATTATGGCAGAGAAAAAAGAAGCAACAAACCAAAAGCAAGAAACTTATGTAGCGGGTAGCGGTATTGAATACAAATTCCAGCATCCAGGGGTGTTAAATTGGGTTCGGAAACGTAGTCAACTGATCGATGTGGAGACAAAAAAGATGGACCAAGAACAGCTATTACATTATGTACATGATAACGTCATCGTTGATCCAAAAGTAGATTTCGGCTATTGGGATGAGAACCTAGAAGACTTCGAAGAGGTTACCAACGAAGCACAGCGATTTCTTAGAGGGGTCAAAAAGAAGTGATCCAACCCTCTCTAAAGAGGAGAAGAAAGCCGAACAACGCAAATACTACAGGGATCGCGCGCAAGAGAACTGGTGGTTTTGGCGTCCGATTATTGGTGAAGGAGGCGGCACAATTGATGTCGCCTCTTTAACGAATGATGAAGTCTATGAGATGAATGCAGCGTTGGACATAATGAACGAAAACAGTGCGAAGAAGCAAAAAGAAGCCAAGAAGAAACAAAAGAAGAATAAGAAGAAAAAATGATGAGCGCCCTGAAAAGGGTGCTTTTTTTATGCCCTAAGAACGGGGGTGAGTGAATGGCATTAAGAGAATTAGAGGTTGAGATAGGCTTTAATATCGACACAGGCGTGTTAGACGATATGAACGAGAGTATCGACAGCGCAATGTCTGGCTTGGATGCATTAGGTCAGTCAGGTGACGATATGGGGGCTGGTATCTCTGGCGGTGCAGATGTAGGCGCTGAGGGCATTAGCGAGATCGGAGAGTCGGCAGAAGGTGCGGGCGGAGCAATGGAGGAAGCTGGGTCGACAGGCGCAGAAGCCTTAGAAGGTGTTGCAGGTTCCGCAGATGAAGCAGGCGGGTCTATGGGTGAAATGGGCGAAGCGGGCGAATCTGCTATGGGCGGTGTCGAGGAAACCGCAGGAGGCGCCGAGGAAGGCGTTGCGGGTGTCGGAGAAGAAGCCAGCCAAACAGGCGAAGCGTTAGGCGATATGGGTGATCAGGGCGGTATTGGTTTTGACACGATTGTTAAAGGTGCAGGGTTGGCAACTGGAGCCTTCACAGCAATTAAAGGACTTGTTGTAGGTGCTGGTTTTGCGATGGTCAAAAGCTTTGCCGATACCGCCAATTCAATTGATCAGGCTGCGATGCGTACTGGTATGGCAACAGAAAGCTATCAGGAAATGTCTTATGCATTAGAGCGAGTAGGGATGAAATCGTCTGACTCTGATCGTGCTTTAGAGCGTTTAAATCAGCGTATGGGTATGGCAGCAGGAGGCAACGAAAAGTACGAGAAAGCACTCACTAACTTAGGTGTATCAATGGATGATGTTCGTGCAGGAACAATCAGTACGGACGAAGCTTTTATGACAGCCATAGATTCTTTAGGTGAAATAGAGGGCGCATCTGAACGCGCAAGCGCTGCGGGAGATTTATTCGGAACTCGAATGGGTCGCCGTTTATTGCCTGCTATTGAAGCAGGATCGGATGGGATTGGTGACTTTATTGACCAAGCTCATGAGATGGGCATTATCCTTAGCGACGAAACAATTGAAGCGGGGGTAGAGTTTGGCGACACCTTAGCTGAAATAGGTGGACTCTTCGGTAATATGGGTACACAACTACAAGCTGAGTTGCTGCCGATCTTCCAGACATTTGCCGATTTTATTATCGATAACATGGGTACGATCCGAGTCGTCATTGAGATTGTCGCAGGAGCATTTGCAACATTGGCTGAGTTTGCGCTAAATGGCGCAGAGGCAATCATTGGAGCATTCGATGGTCTGCAAGAAGCAGAGAGCCTTGGCGATGTGTTTATGGGCATCGTAGATGGTTTTGGTAATCTGTTTGAAGGGCTTTTCGATGTTGTGTCATCTGTTCTTCCTGAGATAGCGGCTAATATCCCTGAGTTTTTACAGAACATGATTAGTTCGTATGCAGAGTTTTATCCAACAATGATGGAGACTGCGGTTGAATTCTTTAGCACCCTTGTTATGGGGATTGCGGAAGCTTTGCCAGAGATCGTTGCTGGTATCGCAGATCTTGTCATTACAATTGTCGAAACAATAGTGTCTTTACTGCCTTTGTTTTTACAAACTGGTATAGACATTCTATTGACTTTAATTGATGGAATTTTAACTTTGTTACCAACGTTAATTGATACAGCATTAGACCTTATTTCAACTCTTGTTGAAGCAATAATTACCCAAGTGCCAATGTTACTTGAAGCGGGGGTAGAGTTATTAATTAAGCTTGTAGAAGGCATTATTACAGCGCTACCTTTGATTATAGATGCTGCGATACAAATTATTGTCACAGTTGTTGAAATGCTTGTAGAATTCGCTCCGTTATTGATTGAAGCTGCAATAGGAATAGTTTTAACGTTAGTTGAAGGCATCATTGAATTGTTACCTATGCTTATCATAGCAGCGCTAGAGTTAATTATTACACTAGTTACAGCAATTATTGATTTGATACCAATGATTATCGATGCAGCAATTGAAATCGTGTTAGCCCTGAATATGGGGCTTATAAGCATGTTGCCAGAGATTATAGAAGCGGGTATAGAATTAATTATTGCTCTAGTCGAAGCTATCTTAGAGATGCAACCCCAACTGTATGATGCGGCAATAGATCTGATTATAGCTTTAATTGAAGGTGCATTATCTTTGTTATCTCAAATAGTCGAGATGGCTATGGAAGTAGGATCTTCAATACTAGATACCATAATTAATATGGACTGGTTAGGACTTGGAATAGATCTTGTCCAAGGTCTAATTAACGGTATGTTAGGTATGGTTGGCAATGTTATTTCAGCAGCAGCAGATTTAGCAAACTCTGTATGGGATACGTTCACAGGAATCTTCCAAACCAATTCACCTTCTCGTTTGATGATGGGTCTTGGTGACGATATTGGTATGGGGCTTCAAATAGGTATGGATGACAGTGCAATGGCAGTAGCTGATAGTGCATCAAGACTCGCAGCCTCCGCATATCCAGATGTGCATTATATTGATGATTACCGAGATACAACCCCGACTAACACAGGTGGATCATCATACACGTATAGTCCAAGGTATAATCTCGAAGTGAAAATCGAAAATGCACCAAAGAATGCAACCGAAGCGGATTACACGAAACAAGCAATCAAAGATGCGATCCGTGAAGTTGAGGAAGAGAAAAACGCCAGAGCAGTCTAGGAGGTGGTGAAATGGCGTACTTTAGAGGATCTTTTGGAGAAGTACACTTTAATATCCTTAACGAGGATCGGTCACGGGACAACGAAGTAACGGAACATCCAGTAGAAGGTAATTCAATCGTTGATCATGTACAGCAATTGCCAACTGTTTACTCTCTGCAATGTGTTTATTACGGGGATAATCCTTCACAGGTCCATCTAGACTTGTTAGCAGCTAGACGGTCAAAAGAGGTCATCAAGTACAGAGGGCGAGCAAACATGAAGAATTGCGTTATTCAGTCTATGACTACGAGCGTTGATCAAAATGATGCGAATGGTTTTCGATTTAACATCACAATACAATCTGTTCGTCTTGCTCGTCCTTCCACCTCGGGACTCTCAGGCATCCTAAGAGCCGAAGTTGATGAGGTCGGCAGTGCAGGGAGGGTACAAACGGTATGATTTTACCCATTGATGTTGAGCGTGTGCCTTATCGTTTTAATGTGGAGTTAGCCGAGGAACTTTTTGATTTTGAGGTGCATTATAACGGAGCTGGAGATTACTTCACGATTGACCTTATGAAAAACGGAGAGGACGTTGTAATCGGTGAAAAGATCACCTACGGCGTGCCTCTTTTTTATGCCTACACGGATGCTCGTTTGCCCGCAGTAACCATCACAGCCAGAGACGAGGCGGGTATTCAAAACCGTGTAAGTCGTCGCAATTTTGGTGAGACGGTGTTTTTAGAGGTGGTGGAGTAATGGAACAGTTTGGTCGAAGAGCTGAGGTTATTCTTGGTTCTTCTTCTTATATGCTTCATCGATTCAAAATTGAGTTTAATGTCGAATTTGATGATCAACCAGACTTAAACCATGCAGAGATTAAGATATACAACCTATCAAGCAATTCAATTAATCAGTTAGGCGAGGGGTTGCCTGTGATCCTAAATGCAGGGTATCAACAGGACGTAGGCGGAATCTTTTTAGGTGCGCTCTATAAGCACTACACGGAGTGGTCAGGCGTTGATAAGATCACAACCATTAAAGCTGTGGACGCCTCAGACCAATTAAGAAAGCTGCCATTTAGTCGGTCCTACAAAGCAGGAACAAACGCCGGGCAGATCATTACAGACGTTGCTCGTGCAGGAGGTTTATCAGTTGGTGCGTTATCGTTGCCGCGTAATCCTTCATACAGCCGAGGAAAGACGGTAAATGGCAGGATACCAACGATATTAAAAGAGTTGGCTAGGGATTGCGGTGCGAAGTTCCATATTGCTAAAGGTCAGGCGTTCTTCCGTGGCGGTCGTGATGGCGACAATATTCGTTTTAGGTTTACGCCAACACGAGGACTCATTGGATCGCCAGAACCTTTTGAAGAGGAACGAGACGAGCGTATCATTCGTGGGTACAACATGACAGCGTTACTTAATCACAGGATACAAGCAGACTCAATCTTTAATATCGAGAGCAGGTATGTAAACGGTCAGTATAGAGCGATGGAGGGGTCGCATGTGCTTGCGGGTAACGACTTTTATACGCACATTAAGGCGGTGTAGCAATGATTGTATGCAGGGTTGATAAAGTAAAAGGGTCAACCTATGAGTTGGACCCAATGTTTGTTGATGATAACGGTCGTAGGCTATCAGTGATCCCAGAAGCAATTGCAATGGGTACAGACACCTATAGCAGAGGCGACCTTGTTTGGGTCGGTATATCTGAGCGTGATTACTCGGATGCAATTAGAGGCAAACGTGGAAACGGTAGTAACCAAGCAAAGTATGATCCCTCAAATGCCGTAATCATTGGGAGGGTTTAACGAATGAAGAGTCTTGCGGTAGATGATACAGGTGATCTGGTTATTAAAAATGGCAACATAACAATGGTCGATGAGGACGAAGAACTGATACAAAGTTTACGACTATTACTTCAAACTAATGTTGACGAATGGTTTTTAGATCCAAGTATTGGATTGGACCATGCGGAGTTCAGGGGCAAACGAGCAGATGAAGAGGATATGACGGTTGCGTTAGAAGAAGCCATAGAGCAAGAACCACGCATTGATCGCATCAAGAGCATTAGTTATGAATACGACAGACCGAGGCGCAAAGTAAGCGTCTTTTTTATTGCGATTAAAACGGATGGTGAGCCATTAGAGGTTAGTGAGGTGATGGAACAATGAGCTTTGGATTAAGCCGAAATGGTTTTAAGCGCAAGCGCTATGCAGATGTTTTTAGTGAATCAGAGCGTAGAGCAAAAGAAATGTTCGGAGAGGACATTAACACGGCTGCATGGACACCTGTAGGGATTATCCTTCGTATACATTCGTTTACAGTAGCTCAGTTATGGCAGGAGACAGAAAACAGCTACAACAGTGGCTTTGTGCATAAATCAGAGGGCAAAACGTTGAGTGGTGTTGCAATGAATCAACTGGTGCGACGACGCCCTGCTGAGTTTGCATCAGGAGTGCTTAACTTTACAGGTGATGAAGGTACTGAGATTCCAGAGGGATCGCTGTTTAGTAATGATGACGGGGTTACGTATCGGCTCGCTGAACGTGTCGTAATTTCAGAGGACACTACTGACGGGACAGTGGTTGCCCTAGAGGCAGGCGCATTAAGTAATAGCCCTGCTAATACGGTAACGGAAATTGATACGCCTGTTGCGGGACTGGATGAGGTCACAAACTTACAAGCCATTGCTGGTGGACGTGATGAGGAAACGGACGGTGAATTACGTGATCGTTATGATCGCTCATTAACCTCTGGTGGATCGCCAACAACAAACGGTATTCGCGCTGCCGTCCTTAGTGTCGAAGGGGTGCGCACAGCAACGGTTATTGATAACACAACGAATGAGTCTGTAAATGGACGACCGCCGAAGTCTTTCGAAACCTATGTATTAGGTGGAGAGTCGGAGGATATAGCAAGAGAAATCTTTAGGCGCCGTGCAGCAGGAATAGAAGCTCACGGTGATGAGTTAGTCGAGATTGAGGATGACAGTGGAAACATCGTGCCAATCAAATTTAGTCGTGCGGAAGAGGTCCAGCTTGATATTGAGGTAGACATTACAGTGAATAACGAGTATCCATCTAACGGTCATGAGCTTGTGCGCTCTGCAATTATCGAATATATCGGCGGTACAGATGAAGACGGAAACATTTATACAGGTTTACAGACGGGGCAAGATGTTGTGTACTCACGCCTCATTAGCATCGTTCATCGAGTGCCTGGCGTTGCCTCAGTTGATTCGTTAACGCTTAATGGGGAGTCGGGGAATATCTCAATTGATGCGATACAGGTAGCACAGACCAATTATGAGCAAGTGGTGGTGTCATGACCATTACGAAACGTATGATTAGTCGATTAACAGACGCTTACAATAAGCGACCTGACAGCAATATCGGAAAGCTTCTTTATGTGTTCGGCGCTGATTTTGATGAGTTGCAAGCGACAAACAAGCGCATTGCAGAGTGGCGAGACATCGATCATGCACAAGGCGAGGTACTAGATGATCACGGTCGCAATGTTGGGCAGTGGCGTGGTGCAGCTAACGACAGTGTGTATCGGATACTCCTTAAATCGAAGGTTGCTCGTGATAATAGCACAGGTGATACCAATACGATCATTAATGTTTTGGCAATGTCTCTGGGCGCCGATCCAACGGAGATTAGAATTGAAGAAGGGTGGACAGGTGATAACCCACAGCCTGCGAGTATACGACTAATAGAGCTGCCAATATCAAGACTTAATGAAGTCGGTCTATCAAGCCAACAATTCGGACGCATTGTGGCTCACACTGTTGCATCGGGTGTGGGCGTACAATCGATAGATTTGCAAGGGACGTTTGAGTTTGGCAATACAGACTTGGATATTGATGAGGAAAAAGGATTTTCAAATGCGGAGATGGAGACAGGCGGTTATCTGGGCAGTATTTATGTGCCTTCTGATGATCGAGACTTGCCACTATAGAGGAGTGAAACGATGGCAAACTTTGAAAGTAAGCTACCAGTTTGGCAGGCAGAGGGCATCGAGCCTAATGATGATATAAAGCAATCGGGGTATCAGGAAGGCATGAAGCCCCCTGCTGAATGGTTTAACTGGATGTACAACATCACATATGAAGCTCTTAAAGAGATCCATGCAAAAGCAGAAACAACAGAGGGATCGACACTAAAGAAAGAAGAAGCGATTGAAGAAGCCCACAAGAAAGCAATGGAATACGTCAGTGAACAACTCGAAGATTATGACGAGGATGTTGAGTGGGACAATGTTCTAAATAAGCGCTACAACGTCATTGATCTCTTGGATAATGGCGTTAGTGGGAATGACTATCCTATTGGCACATCTCTAATGAGATTAACGGGTTCTGATGACACTAGCTATCCATTTAATTACGCCATCATCCGCACCGAGAAACTGGACACTTTTAGAATCGTACAACAGGCATTCGCATTCCGAGGGACAACCAATACTGAGTTATACCTACGAAGGTTCCACCCTGATAATGGTTGGTCGAACTGGGAGACGATTGATACTAGTAGCCAAATCGACCAAAAGATCGATAATGCCCTAGAACGCTACGAGAACGCATTGTCCGTGGACACTAAAACATTCGTAGCAAATGAAGATCAAGACCGATTCAATGTCGGCTTTGCGCTGTCCCGTGACGACCATTTTGTACAAGTAAATGTAAATACCACCTTACTACAAACCGATCAGTTTGAATTAGACGGGCAATACGTGGTGCTGGGCAGTGGACTATCAGAAGGCACATATGTTGAAGTTATCGTTTATCGCAACATCAGTAGGCACGTTGACGGAATAGACATTGCTCAACTCGAAGCACACTATGAAGACAACAATCGCCACGTCAACCACAGTAAACAGGAATATTGGAATGGATCAGAAGGTAGAGCCAATGGCTACACCGATGAAAAAGTGACAGAGATCAATACGAAGATCGGTCAAGTAGAAGGCGTAATTGCTGAAGCACAAGAGACATTAAACAGTCTCAAAGCTGAGGTAGAAGGGTTAGATATCTCCAAGGAAGCTATTGGTCTAGGTAATGTTCTAAATGTTGAACAGGCTAGTAGGGCAGAATTGTCTGAGCTAACTAGAGAAGTCGAAAGTATGGCTGAATCCAATTCTGATATCGGCAACACTCTAATCAATTTACAAGAATCAATTAGTCAAATGAGTGAAAGTACGGGTTATGTGATAGGCTCCTATGAAGGTAATGGCGAAAACAATCAGAATATAAATGTAGGCTTTGAACCAAAGGCAGTAATAGTTACTAGAGTTATTGATTCTGGTACGCCAATAGTCATATTAGCGACTAGGGCACATTCAGCCAGAAGTTCCTATGTAACAATACCCTTTCAGGGAAATGTTTTTAATGTCAGAAATAGTATGAACATGGGTTCATCAACCCATTTATACATTGCATTTAAGTGATTTTAACAGGGGACTTCCACAAAGGTGTCCTTTTTAACTATATTGATAAATAACGAGGTGATGACATGCCAAGACGCATTACGCCACACCAAACGAACGAAGAGTTCGAAACTAAAATAGGCTCGCAGAATAGAGCTAATCGCTCTAAGCGTGAAGCTATAGAAGAAGCCAATGAGTATTCAGATGGACGCCTTGACGCACATATGCAAAATGATGAAATACACCACTCACATACGAACATGGAAGCATTGGATCTCATCGAGAGGGACAGATTCAATAATCTGCTGTTCGATGGAGAAAGATATGCTACACAAAGTTCATATCGTGATCTAATGCGTGAGATTGCTAATATCAATCTTCATCTTGAAGCCGAAGATCGTGTCATCAATGGCGCTACTATCGGAGATACATTCTCGGGTAGTGGTAGCGTAGATGATGGTGGAATAGGCATATCCTATATTAGTGGAGTAGATTCAGGTATTAGCAGAGATGAGCGTGGGCTTTTTGCATTGAGCACACAAATGTCCCCTGCAATAAGAAGAACTTCTATTAATAATAATGGTAATATACCGATCATAGAGGATTTTGAGAATAGCAATGAAGTAATTAGGAGAGATGTAGATTATGCCATCACAGAAGGACATCAACGTTTCCTGAAAGTTGGTAATAAGTATTTTTATGTTATTAGTACCACTGTAAATGTCGAGAGAAGACATATTATTTATATCAGTGAGGACGATTGTGAGACTTGGCGAGAACATGCAGTGTTGGAACATGGCAGCAATTTTAGAACCAGTCGGTTTTGTGCTATGGATACTGACGGTAGTAGGCTATTCATTGTTTATACCTCTGCATCAACAAGCTCTGGAAATGCCGATAATACTTCTGATCTTAGGTTCTGCACTATCAGCATAGAGACCGGTAATGTTAGCAATAACAGGAGCATTAGAGGAATAAATAGAACAGGTGCAGTTTGGTCTGTTGCATATACACATCTTAGACCAACAATTCATTACAACGAAGTCAGAGACGAGATTCATATAGCGTGTGTAATAAATTATGCAGAAGACATCAACAATCATGGAGACCAACATGAAGGGAAGTTGAGACATTGGGTTTGTAGTGCAACTAATTTTGAACTGGACAATTGGAGTTCTTATTTTGTTGCCACCCCCTCAGAAACAAGTATAGCTACAGATGCATTTATTACTAGTGAATTAGATGGTGTTCCTATGCTATTTTCTATGGTGCTTTGGGGGAATCGTGGACTAAGAGTTCACAGAAATCGTTTCGAGAATGGTTCATGGGGAAATGTTAATTTTGGTTATGGTACTAATTTGTACTTGGGTAACGAAATAGATGCTCTTATATCCATGAGCTATGGAGACTTGAGGAACTATGCATTGGACTACCCATTGTTTTTCGATGTATATAGGGTTGTAGATGGAAATCATTATGTAGCCCATGATTGTTTATCTAATACCAATACAACAGTAGAACCTATCAAAAAATTTGTCGAAGTGAAGCGTATTACTACCAATGCCGCTTCAAGAATTGCTTCAGCTAACAATGACACTAATGCATCCATTTCCAGAAATCCAAAGATTTTTGTAGATACCAATGGCAGTGTTGCTTATGTGCTTACTGAACACTTTGTAGCTGGTCATGCCACGTACAGGTTGCGAAACACTTCAATAGGTGCTAGCTTACCTAGCGAATTGCTAGGCACAAATGATACGGACACAAGATTTGAACTACAGATAGTTAGAACTAGAAATCATGATATTTTCGCAGAAGTGACTTCAGGCGTTACTTCTAATATACCTCCACTAATTTGGGCGAAACGTGATTCTGATAGAGAATTGACATTCTACTTCACTGGTTTTTGGAGAAATATTGACAATTTTGAAGAAGGGGAAGGAATAAGTCAGACGGCAAAATATCGTTTAGAATACGACACCGATGAAGTTGTTTTGTGGATGCAAGCAACTGATAGTGTTGATGATATTGAAGTTTATCTTGAAGGCGTTGAGATGGATAAGAGCTATACAATAAATAGCAATGGTAGGGAGTTCCAATTCACTAAGCAAGTTAGTGAAGTTTTGTCTAGTGCAGAAATTCAAGTAGTTTTCTTTGCTAAATCAGGTGGGTCATCCACTGTCCACGTGTTAACTAAATTAATTGGTGGTGTATCCAATGCATAAGGAGGTACAGAGAGATGTCTAAGCCACGGCATAGGTTTCCATCGCCTGAGCAAAGGATGATTGAGCAATTAGAGAAGCTAATGGAAGATGGAAACATGGACAATCTAGATCTCATTGCAAGTATTTATGAGGAAATGATTGAGCAGAAACTAGATACCTATGAAATACTTGCTGAACAATATGAGTTGATCCTAGACCTGTTAGGGGGTGAGGATGATAATGATGAAACCGAGTCAGCGAGTAGTTAGCATGTATGTTGATTTAGTTAATGGCAAACGGCGTACGATTGATACTGTGCCTGTCCATTTGCAAGAAGAAGTGAGGGTGAAATTAAATGATCCGCAGACTGACGCGTAACATCCGCATTCGAACAAAATTAATCTTATTCGCCGTATTTGGCAAAGGAGCTGACGAAATGGTAACCGTATATGTAACGTTGATTGTAGCAGGACGAAGAGAGTTTGATTCCGTACCATTCACCATTAGAGACGAAGTGAGGAAAGATTTAGAAGCAATGGGGCTTAGTAGCTCAGGTCAAGTAGGTAAACTCATCTAAACGCCGATAGGGCGTATTTTTTTATGCTTAAAAGGGGGCATTGCATGGAGGTGATAAATAATCTCAAACCAGCACTAGCAGTTGTGTCGGTTTTTTTATCATACTTGTTTGGTGGATGGAGCGTACTGATCGGTGCGCTTATTTTATTTATTACATTTGATTATTTGACGGGTATTGCAGCAGCGTTTTACCGTGGCGAGCTGAACCCCAGAGTAGGATTCTGGGGGATACCCAAAAAGGTCTTTATATTTGGGGTTGTGGCTTTAGCGCACATGATCGACAAGGTATACATCGATCAGATGGGCGATCCACTCGTGTTTGGTGAGTTTGAAATATCGGTGATGGTCGCCACCATTATTTACTATTTGTTTAACGAATTTATAAGCATTTGCGAGAATCTAGGGCGCATGGATATGAACGTACCGTTGCCCTTAGCAAAAGCGATGGACATTTTAAGAGGGCAGTCTTACTACGAGGATAAGAGGAGAGATAACCATGATTGATATTTTAACGTTAGCATCTATTATTGCCCCTGTAACAGCAGGGATCGTGCAAGGAGCAAAGCAATTTCAAATTAGTAATCGCCTACTCCCTACAGTAGCTTTGATTGTAGGGCTTTTACTTGGCTTAGTTGCGTTCCCTATTACTGATTTAGAGGTAGTAGAGCGACTATGGTCTGGCGGTATCAGTGGACTAGCGGCAGTTGGTTTGTTTGAGCTTACGAAGCACGTTAAACCAAGCAAGGAGGGATAACTTTGATTAAACCTACTCTGAGGTGGGGGAGCCTTACACCGATCCGGCAAGTGAGACGCATCATCATCCACCATCCCGGCGCTGTCCGTTACTCTTATTTACAGGTCCATAACCAACATCGTGGGCAAGGCTGGTCTGGGGCAGGATACAATTACTATCTGCAAAAGAATCACGAATACTACGAGCTTAGAGGGCTAAACGTCGGCGCACATGCTGCTAATAACAACAGCGATTCGTTAGGTGTTTGTGTTGAGGGAAACTATGATGTTGAGCACATTGATGAAGAGTTATTCTTACGTTTTGTGCAGGAAGTACGAAAGCTTATGCGCCAACATGGTTTAACGGCAAATGATGTGTACCGTCACAGCGATGTTGGTAATACAAGTTGCCCAGGTCGTAACTTCCCGTGGGCGCGATTTAAGAGGTTGATTGGACAGACAGAAGAAGTGAAGTCAATTGTATATGGACCTAAAGAAAAAGAGGTGATTTATGTGAAAGCTGGAGATTTCCAATGGGCATCAGGAAAAGAACGTTTTGAACAAATCCTTAACCGACACGGTAACAGCAATGAACAAGAAGCTTATAAAAATGACGAGTTAACAGTTAGCGATGCATTTGGAGTTTTGGCTAAAGGTGTACTTGCTGAGCCGTCGCAAACCGTACCGGACACGCACAAAGAGGCTTGGGAGGATCTAACGAAGAGAGGCGTATTTAACGGGAAGAACCCGAACCATCCTATCACACGGGCGCAACAAGCTACGGTAGCAAAGCGGATTGAAGATGGTATGTAATTGGCATATTTCCATTACAAAAGTATTAACAAATTAGGCATTAAGTGCTATGATTAAGGTCCATCATTTGCTCGCAATGGTCGAGCGATTACCCCGTAACTAACCGTGCGGGGTTTTTTATACAAAAAAATGGCGCACTCGAATGTGAATGCGCTCAATGAGAGAAGAACTCGTATACCCGTTTCAGGGTATTAGATAGTATGCTAAATTAATCCAGTTTTATACATAAAAAAAGCACGCCCCTTTATGGGGCGCGTCCAGATGATGTATACATTTATGCGGGTTTTGGAGTGGACATTAATAACTTAACCCATTATTGAGGTTATATACATCGTTACAATAAAAAGACACGTCTCATTTTATTGAAGAGACGTGCCTAACCACAATATCATAACGTAAGACTGCTAAGAGAGAGGCATTTATATAATGCGCAAGAGTAAAGGTAACTATACATTAAAAATTAGTGGAGGAATTTGGAGGTGTCTAAGTCTCAGCGGGAGGATTAGACGTTGCCCTCCACAATTTCAGTATATGCGATCTAAATCTTAATGTGAAAGGCACGTTCAAAAGAACGTGCCTGCGGAATCGATACAGGTCTATGGAAGAAACCTTGATCATATGGTTTCCAATTTGAATCAGTATATACTAAATAAATGAAAATTTATTGACAGATAGGAAGGATAACAGTAATTTTAAAGGGGGACTATTGGTTGGTTAGTGGTTCTTACATAAGAAGTCTCGGATCAGGGGGGTCCGGGGTTTATTTGTTTAGATAAAGAAAACACGCCAAGGAGTCAAGGCGTGTCAACTGAATATCATAACCTAGGTATCTCGGGAGAGACATTTTGTAGTATGCGGAATAACTTATAAAATATACAAAAAAAGCACGCCCCATAAAGGGACGTGTAAAGATAGATGTATACATGCACGGGAATTGGATCGGGCATTACTAATGTAACCTTTCAGTGGAATTATATTCATAAAAAGGATATTTTTTTGTTCGATCTGTTGTCATGTGTAAACAGATATGGTATAATTAAACTATAGAAAGGAGGTAATAAACATTGAGGATTTAAGAAATATCGTTCTAATCATAGCAGGCATCATCGCAACAATTGCTAACATCTTCAACATCACAATGAAGGTTATTGAGCGAAGAGAGGAGAAAGAAAAGAGAAAGAAAAAAAGAAAACCCAATCGCAAGAAGCGAAAGGGCTAACAAAATCCATAGGTGAGGGATAGCGCCCCTCACCTTCTATACTATCACATTTGTTCAATCGTAAAACATGGAAGGTGGTAAATATGAAGAAATTGGACATAGCTTTTATGGTACTGGTTGCAGTATTTTTGATTTTTACGAATTGGTATGAATCTAAAACAGGTATCATCGCAGCATCTGTATGTGGAATTGCTTTAATAGCTATGATTGTAAATAATGCCATGAGGAGTAAGTCAACATGAATCATCATATTAAGAATCGTGAAGAGTTGAATGCGTTTATGCACAAGTATATCGTTACTCCAGGAGAGGCTACGGAGATGTTAGGTATTACACGACAGCGCCTTACTAAATTAGTTAATGATGGTCGTCTTATACCTGTAAAACAGTTTGGGAAAACGACAGTATATTACAAACCTGACTTAGAAGTTTTAAAGAAAGAACTCGAACTAGGTAGGGAAAAGTATAGACCATATGATCAATAATATTACGGGCGGGGATAGTTAATGAACAAGTTTAGAGGTTATCTATATAAGACTGCACGAATCATGGGTGATATAAATGCCATTAAAAAGGGTACAGTAGGGAAAAGAATAGCTCGTAGGATGGCGGGGCGCTTCACAGGTAAAGCAATATTCAGACGTATATTTAAATAGAGGAACACGCCCGAATATTGGACGTGTTCCAGTGGATTAGAATATCATAACCATAACTTATCTTTAGCAACTGTTACGTTATTATACGCTTTCAATATTGCTTATTACATCAAATTTTAAGTAGTGGATTTCGTCAACTGTATCTAAGATGTGGAACTGCTTTTGATTGTGATTTACAAAATGGCACTCACCTATGATTTCATGGAAAAATCCATCCTCCCAGTACACAAACCGTATAAGGTGCTTATACTCCATGCACTCCCCGACGATCCTTCCGAAATCTTCCCATTGTTGCTCATCTAATACTGGTTGATTAACTTTTTTATTGTTATGTTGGTGTTTAAGCCATTCTTCTCGTTGTTCAGGTAGTATCATCCTCATCGATTCCCAGCGCATGTTAGAGCCGGGACTTAGTTTGTTGCCTCTCACGATGCGATCACAGAGGCGTCAATAATGTTTTTATATTGTAGCACCCAAAAATCTTGTTTGTGCTTTACTATGATCTTTTGGTCACCATTATCAATCTTGGTGATTTTCCCGATAGCAGTTTGTTTACCTTCATTATAATAAGTGATGCTAATTAAGTTATTTAAACCTTGCGATATATTAATTGTGTTAACGATTGTTGACCAGTCACGTTTAATCAATCAAAACACCTCCATAATCTAAAGTATGTAATTAACTAAATTATATACGAACATTAGTTCTTATTCAAGGTAAAAAACAAACAGTGGTTTAACACTGCACAGTGAGAGAGGTTACCATTCTGTTACCAATAGACCTCGGATTAATCAAAAAGCGGATTCCAGCAATCGCTGAAACCCGCGTCATTATTAGTGTTATTATGGAGCTTCCTACCGGGCTTGAACCGGTGACCTCATCCTTACCATGGATGCGCTCTACCAGCTGAGCTAAGGAAGCAAAAAAATGGCTCCGCAGGCAGGATTCGAACCAGCGACCTACCGGTTAACAGCCGGTTGCTCTACCACTGAGCTACTGCGGAATATGTAGTATTCTTACGTCACAGGAATATAATATCATGGCTGTAGGAGATATGCAAGATTGGAATAAAACTTTTTTCATTTTTCAATCGGATCACCTATAACCATTTTACTTGATTCTGGAAATTGTTTTCGAATGTAATGTTTTTATGCTTGCAACGGTAGACTTATGAACCAAGAGTAAGTAAGATGAAAAGTAGGCGACAGAGAATGCCTGAAAAGAATTTACGTTTTCAGTGAATTTAGAAGAAAATCACTTTTGGCTAAAAAAATAATGTCAGATAATCGGATGACTGATGAACAACGATACGACTTCACGTGTCTCACGCTGTGTGCCACTCCAGACACGATTATAAATAGGATACGGGGTGTGAAATAATGGAGATACGATTTGCGACTTTGGAAGATTTGAATGACTTGGTTAGTCTTCTTTGGAGTAAAGCCAAAGAAGACGACGGCGAGCTCAATGAAGAGAGTTATGCAGTATTCAAAGAAGAGTGTTACAACTACTTATTTGAGCTGATTTTTAGTAATGATCACCATCTATGGGTAGCCATTGATGACAAAGAGATTGTCGCTCATATGTCTTTGAAAATACTTAAGGGATTCCCTGAGCCAGATCGTGAACCTCGTATTATTGGTATCATAACAACCGCTTATTTAAAAAAGGAATATCGTGACCGCAATTTGTTAGAAAGTATTTTAGATGCCATTGAACAGTATCGTGTTGAGCATGAATTGTTTACGATCATTGTAGCGGGGAATATTGATGAGACTGGCGTGTTTGAACGGGCAGGGTACGATATGCAATATCCGCTTCTTGCACGTACTTCTAAGAGATGAACGTAGAGAAGAAACCGATTAATAATTGTACGTAATGTGGAGTTGTGTAAGATTGATGTATACAGATAAAGAAGATGTGAGGATTGTCCAAGTAGAGGTTGTTGATGAGTCGTTGAAGGCATTGCTTCTATTAGCAGATCCTAATCTTAGTCTCGTTGAGAAGTATGTCGAGCGAGGCTTTATTTATGGCTTACGTGATCAAGATCAATGGTTTGGGGAATACGTTCTTCTTGAAACAGGACCTCAAACAGTGGAGATCATGAATGTAGCTGTTCGAGAAGATGCGCAAGGTAATGGCTACGGTGAAATGCTCGTCAGAGATGCGATCAAGCGAGCATTTAGTGAAGGATATCACCGAATTGATATTGCTACAGGGAGCACAGGGACGTAGCAGTTGTACCTTTATCAAAAGTGTGGGTTTAGAATGATGTCAATTGAGCAAGATTACTTTGTTGAACACTATGATGAACCAATTTATGAACATGGCATACAGTTAAAAGACCTTGTACGATTATCAATAAGTCGATTATAAACAAACGCTCCTCGCAACAGCAGTGCGAGGAGCGTTTGTTTTACTCTGATAAGGAGTGCCAAGGTCCATCATAATCAGGCATGTAAACGAGTGAAGGGTGTGAATCATCTTTATTGATTAAAAAAGCAATCCAACCATTTGCATTCGTATCCGCTTCCATTTCATGCCAAAGGGGTTGGGCTAACGAAAGATCAACAGGTTGATGTGTCTTCCCTGTAGAAGTAACCATTTGAAAATAATCCGGGCTAATCGTAAAAAGCTCTTTGTTCTCTATGTCCTCAGTATAGATGTGAACGTGAGCGAGTAGTAATTCCATATCTTCGTGTAAGGTGAAATCACGATCTTTATCTAAAATTCGTTGGAATGCTCGGTCGCCTCGTTCAACGGAAAGTAAAGTTATCTCCGTTGTAAGTTCACCATACAGTGAATGAGCCGTAATGACTCTCACCGTCTCACCAGCTTCTGCTGGGGTGAAGCGGCTGGCAACTTCTTCGCTGTATGCAGAATCGTTGCTGAAAAGGGAGTTGTTTGAAGCTTGAGTATCATGCTGTAGGGGTCTTTGACTAGAAGGAGCATCTTCATCAAGACCAAACAACCACACGCTTAATAACATAACTGGTCCGATAAAACCAAAAGTTAAGATAGGAAGCAGAAGTGTTGCTAGAGAGCTTTTCTTATGTTTAGGTACCGTTCTCGAACGTAATGCATTTCTTAAGGCAAGTAGTAAACCAAAGGTAAGAAAGGCTCCTAGCGTAACGGATATTAAGATCGCCAAGATACATAACCTTCTTTCTAGGATAAGGGGGTAAGGGTATAGCGTGTAATTTGTCTATTTATTACCCGCTTTTCTACAACATTAAGCCTGTCATTGCTGAAATGGTGGAAAATAAGCTATAAAGTAATGGCAGGCTGAACATGGCGAGAAATGTAGATAAGATGACAGAAACTGAGGCGAAGGCTGTATCTCCACCATATTGTTCACTGTAAAAGCTAACTGTAGGTGCACAAGGCGTCGCAGAGAGAATTACTGCAATTGCAAGCCACTCAAATGGAATCGGTAGAAATAAAAACGGTACAAAAATAATAAGAGGAAGTAAAAATAAGCGATGTGCCATGACGAACCATGTGAGCGGTAATGTCAGTAATTTACGTAGTCCGTGAAGTGTATTTTCTGAAAGTAAGATTCCGATAAGAATCATCGATAATGGGATCGTCATTTGCCCGATCGTATTGATTGGAGTCATCATTAAATCTGGTAATTTTATTGGTAATAAAAATAGGATGACTCCAATTGATGTCGCCAATAACCCTGGATTAAGGTATAGCTTCGGTGGCTTTGTTTTCATGATGGCAATGCCATAAATCCAAATGAGGATGAAGTAAAGTAAGTTAAACGCAACGGCATAGAACAACCCTTCGTGTCCGAATAGCAAGAAGACGACCGACACGCCGATAAAGCCTTGATTTCCAAAGAGTAATAAGTTCTGAAAAACACCACTTTGTGTTGAAGAAACAGCTAATCTGCGGGTCATTACTTTTCCGTATAACAGTGTTAAAGATAGAAAGGAAAATGAAAGAAGCATTAGCACGATGAAAGCTAGCGCTCGTTCATATTGAAATGGAATATGCATCGAAGAAACAATTAAAGCGGGTAATGTGAGATAAAGTAGCAATCGGGTGAGAATGGTTTTGCTTGTTAAGGGTATGAGGTTAAAGCGTACAGCTATAAAGCCAATGGCAAGCATGATGTACAACATCACCATTTCTTCCATCAAAAGAAAAAAGCGGACATAACAATCCCTCCTTTTGAGACACCATAGGCATTGTATGTCGTTAACGTGCACGTTATGAATAAATTAAAAAAAGCAGCCACACAAGTGGCTACTTCTCTGTGCCAATCCCATTAAAGATGACGTGATATAGCAATGTACCAACCTCTAAAGGGTGGTCGTAGTAACGCTGGTTTAGCCTCACGGCATTAAAGATTAAATCTGTAATCATCGTAGCAGGCAATTCTTGTTTGATTTCACCAGCTTCTTGACCTTCAACAATTGCTGTTTCGATTAATTGAAAAATATCATTCCGTGCACGCCATAACATCATTAGATTCTTTTTTACTTTTTCTGAGATGTCTGCATTCACGTGGGGTGTCGTTTCAATAATCAAATGAATTTGTGTAAACTTCATCAGCAGTCGAATGATTTCTTCTAAGCGTTTAGAAGCGTGACCATGCACGTTGATGCTCTTTATTTCTTCATAAAAGCGAGACATTTTATGAACCATATAGGAGGTTACAAGCTCTTCTTTGTTCGTGAAATATTCGTAAATCGTACTACGGCCAACTTGTAGGCGATCCGCCAATAATTTAAAGTGAAAGGCTTTGTAGCCTTCTTGAAGTAAGACCGCTTCAGCAGCTTCATAAATTTCCTCGTTGTTAAGACTTCGCTTAGCCACACGTTTCCTCCTTTTAGCGACCCATCAATCCATCGCGAAACGATTGTTTCGAGCTGATTTTGTTCGGTTTGATTACGTAAACCAAAAACTTGCAAAACTAGATACGAGTGGGATCGTCAGTAATGATAACAACGTAGAGCTAATTGTCGTAATGGCTGCTTCATCTTCAAAATCTGTGTAACTACCGTAAATAACCGGTGCAACGAGGAATGTTGGCATAGCCGTTACGATGACTAAAAACTGTTTCAAAAAAAGATCAATAGGTAAGAATCCGACAATAAGAATTGTTGTCATTGGAAAAATGAGCAGTCGCATCGTGAGTGGAAAACCAATAGATCGGTAAAAAAAGGTTTTTTGTTCTTTGAAAAATGGTGGTAACAATAGCCCGATGTAAAGCATTGCCAGTGGTGCAGCTAATCCGGCAAGCATTGCAGATAATTCTTGTAAAAGCAATGGAGCTTGTAAACCACTAACGGCAAAGGTCAGTCCAACAACGATTGCAATTAATGGCATGTTAATGAGTGCAGTTAAGCTTTTCATGGTGAAGCGTTGGTGGCCACTTTGTAAAATGGCAACGCCAAGTGTGAACAAGACCACATCAAGACCAGCGTCAAAGATCGCCGCGAGTAACCCCCCAATGGGACCAAATACAGCCGCACACAAAGGAATGGCAATAAATCCAGTATTGCCGATGGCGGAAAGTAACGATAACTTCTTAGCGGTTGTTGGTTGAAATCCAAGAAGTCGAGCAATCAAGATGCTCAGAACGATCGCAGTTGAATTAAATCCTAGACTTATAACAAAAACGAGAAAAATAAGTTGTAAGACATCGTCAGTGATGGGCGTATTAAACACGCCATTCAAAATGATAAACGGAACAGCGATATTAATGACGAGGCTCATGACTAATTTCTTGGAAGAAGGTGTCACGGTTTTCCTCCAAGAAACGAGCGCCCCGAATAAAATAATGATACCCATCATCGAGATCGTGAGTGTAATCGTTGCAACGTCCATAATCATTTCCATCCTAATTCTAGACTCAAACCATTAAACAAAAGACAAACAACTCTCGTGATCTACGTAAAAGCTTAAGAGTAAGCTATAAAATCTTCTAACTTCTTGTGCAAGCCTTTGGCATCCTTAAGACCAAGATCATAGACGGACTGCAACTTGGTTACGGACTTCTCTACACGCCCAATGTCTAAATCCCTTGACGGACTAATGACGAGAACATTTCCTTTTTCTTCTTCTGTCTTTAGTTGTTGTAACGATTGATTATAAACATCATGTCGCTTTTCAATCGCCCGTAACAGGTGAGGGTAGTGTTTGTATTTGCTTTTTATGTACCATAAGAATGATTGTCGCTTCTTAAAGTACCCTCGCTTTTGGGTAAGAATAACGACATGCTTTTTGTTGCCATCTTGAATGGACTTAGCAATTGGGATTGGGTCGACAATGCCACCATCCATTAATAGGCGATCTTGAAATGAGACAGCGGGTGCAACGAGTGGCAAGGAGCTTGACGCTCGTAACAGGGTTAATACGTCTTTAGGGAAGTGTGATTTACGATAGTAGACGGCTTCTCCCGTTGACACGTCGGTTGTAACGATGACAAACTCTTGGCTCGAATCTTCGTATGCACCGAAATTAAAAGGCACTAATTCATTGGGCAAGCGATCAAACAGAAAATCCATCCCGAACAACTGTCGATTTTTTACATAGTTACGTAGTGAAAGGTATTCCGGGTGGGAAGCATATGTAACGTTTACGGTGTGATTGCGGTCGATTTGATTTGAAATATAAGAAGAGCCGCTGCATGCACCAGCGGAAACGCCAATAACATAGGGGAATTGCACATTATTCTCCATGAAATAGCGCAAAACACCAGACGTATAAACGCCTCGGCTTCCTCCTCCTTCTAATAATAAGCTAACCATCGTCCAACCCTGCTACTAATCTCTTCGTGCCACAACAAACCTCTACTTTCGAATGCGGTGCAAGTCTTGGAACTCTTTAGAGGTTATAGGCAATCATCGCTTGTGATTAGTAACAGTCTCACCTCACCTTCGTGTGTTTTCTATTGTTGTAATCACCGGTGTTACCCAAGCTTCCCGATCGTTTAGGATTAATTGAGTCTTCATAATGTGCGAAAACGGTTCTAAATCAGGGTAGAATATATATCTACTTTAGCAAAAACTAGGTCAATAGAGAAGGAAAGCGTGAATCACTTGGTCATTTGAGACGAACATTAACAGATAAATATATAGATTTTTATCTACTTGCAGGAATCTAGTAATGAAAGAAGAAGTAATGTAATAGGAAAATGGAAGCGATTACAATATAGGGAGGTTTTTTCATGCGTTATGTTCAACCAGGTCAAGATGGAGCTGTAGTTGCGTTTAAATCCAAGTACGACAATTTTATTGGGGGAGAATGGACGGCACCTGTGGAAGGTGAGTACTTTGAATCGATTTCACCAGTAACTGGTGAGGCGTTTACTCAGATTGCTCGTTCTACTGAAGCTGATGTTGAACGAGCAATTGATGCTGCACATGAAGCAAAAGCATCTTGGTCGCAAACGTCTGTTGCAGACCGTGCGCTTGTGCTCACGAAAATCGCCGATCGTATGGAAGAGAATCTCGAGAAGCTCGCGGTTGCCGAAACGTGGGACAACGGTAAGCCTGTTCGAGAAACATTAGCCGCTGATTTGCCACTTGCGATTGATCATTTCCGGTATTTTGCAAGTGCAATTCGATCGCAAGAAGGTGGCATCTCACAAATTGATGAAGACACTGTAGCTTATCACTTTCATGAACCGTTAGGTGTTGTTGGGCAAATCATTCCATGGAACTTCCCTCTTTTAATGATGACATGGAAAGTAGCACCGGCCCTTGCAGCAGGAAATTGTGTCGTTTTAAAGCCTGCAGAACAAACGCCTGCATCCATTACTATTTGGTTAGAGATCGTTCAAGATCTATTACCAAAAGGTGTGTTGAATGTTGTTCAAGGTTTTGGTCTTGAAGCAGGGAAACCATTAGCCCAAAGTGATCGAATCGATAAAATTGCTTTTACTGGTGAAACGACAACTGGGCGTTTAATTATGCAATATGCATCTGAGAATATTATTCCTGTTACCTTAGAGCTTGGAGGGAAATCGCCAAATATCTTCTTCGAAGACGTTATGGATAAGGAAGATGGATTTCTAGATAAGGCAGTTGAAGGCTTTGTGATGTTTGCTCTCAATCAAGGTGAAGTGTGTACGTGCCCTTCAAGAGCGTTAATTCAAGAATCGATTTATGATGAATTTATGGAACGGGCATTAAAGAGAGTAAAGGAAATCGTTGCTGGTGATCCGTTAGATACGGACACAATGATTGGAGCGCAAGCGTCAGAAGAGCAGCTTGAGAAGATCATGTCTTACTTTGATATTGCAGAGCAAGAAGGTGCGGAGCTTATTACAGGTGGGAAGCGTCGTGAAAGTGCAGATCATGGTGGGTATTATGTTGAACCGACCATCTACAAAGGTAAGAACAACATGAGGATTTTCCAAGAGGAAATCTTCGGACCTGTCGTTTCTGTAACGACGTTTAAGACGAAAGAAGAAGCTCTAGAAATTGCAAATGACACGCTATACGGCCTCGGCGCAGGGGTTTGGTCTCGTGATATGAATACTGCGTATCGGTTTGGACGTGCAATACAAGCTGGACGTGTTTGGACGAATTGCTATCATGTGTATCCTGCTCATGCGGCATTTGGAGGGTATAAGAAATCTGGAATTGGAAGGGAAAATCATCAAATGATGCTCGAGCATTATCAGCAAACGAAAAACTTACTCGTGAGCTATAGTGAAGCACCTGCTGGCTTATTCTAAAGCAAGGAGTTGTTTGCTCATGGATATTCATAAGGTAATTGCAACCGATGCGACCGTTGCATTGATTGATCAACTGGAAAGAAAGCATGGGCCTGTTATTTTTCATCAGTCAGGCGGTTGTTGTGACGGAAGTTCACCGATGTGCTTCTCGCAGTCAGAGTTTAAACCAGGAAAACACGACTACTATTTAGGGGATCTCGGGCACGCACCGTTTTATATTTCTAAAGATCAATATGACTATTGGAAACATACTCAGCTCATTATTGATGTTGTCAAAGGGCGTGGTGGAATGTTTTCACTTGAAAACCCCACAGGGAGACGTTTTCTCGTACGTTCCCGGGTGTTTACAAACGAGGAACGACAAGCGTTGAAGGCTCAAAGTGACACTCTTTGAGCCTTTCTGTTAGTTAAGAATCTGAGCAAGCGCTCAATCTATAGAATTGATGAGAGGACGTTGATGACATGCTTGAAGAATTAGGCATTGAAACGATTCGATTGGAATTACCTTTTCGATTGAATCATGTGAATGTGTTTTACGCAGAAGGGGAGACCGGATGGTCTGTGATTGACGCAGGTTTACACAAAGAAGATACGGTCGCAGCTTGGGACAGTGCCTTAAAGGGCAAAGATGTGAAAAACATCATTATTACCCATTACCACCCTGATCATTTTGGTTATTCGGGTGGTTTGCAACAGAAGACAAGTGCGAAAGTATGGATGACAAAGACGGATGCAGAAGCGGGATTGAGAGCTTGGACTGCTGAATTCTTAGATGAGATGTATCGAAATTATCAATTTGCAGGTATTCCAGAAAAGCAAGCACGGGAAATGAGAGACAATACGGCCTCCTTTGTGCCAAGAATCAGTCCATTACCGACGATTGATCATTACATTGAAGAAGGGCAAACATTCCAGTTTGGAAAGGAAGAGTATGAAGCGATCTTTACACCTGGCCATTCAGATGGCTTAATCGTTTTATTTAATAAATCTAAGAGGGTATTGCTTGGAACCGATCACATTTTACCGAAGATTACGCCGAACATCTCTTATTGGTTCCATGGACGTAAAGATCCATTGCATGATTACTTACAATCGTTAAAGAAGATTGAAGCATTAAATGCTGAGTATGTGATTCCTTCTCATGGCAAGCCATTTTATGATGCGAATACGAGAATCCAAGAAATTCGCGAACACCATGATGAGCGTCTTGAAAAAGTATTAACCCATGTGAAGAGCGATCAGACGGTATTCGAAGTGTGTGATTTATTGTTTCCTAAAGTGTTAACTGTGCATGAGTCTAGATTTGCGATTGGTGAGACGCTTGCCCACCTTGAATATTTGCGACATAAGGGTGAAATTAAACGAAAAGATCATCAAGGGCGATGGTACTATTATCAATAGGTTCATTAGATTAAGACCGACCAAAACATATGCGTATTTCTTCATTCGACCGCCCCTTTCTATCGTCTACTATTCTCTACAGGGGGATAGCTGTTTAGTGATGAAGCAGAAGAAGGCATGGAAACAGCTGACTTTAATTCTGGTGATGATACGCGGGCGCCATCTGGAGCTGCGTTTAAAGGAGAAGATGAATGGTTTGTAGCAGCTTTGGCTGGTTAGCAACTTATGCAATTTTCCTTGGATGACAACACGATAACGACCGTTTTAGAAGAAGAGGGGCGTTTGCGTGACGCTGCTGTACGATGAGTCAGAGGACATGTTGTATGTGATAACGAATAACGCAAATGGTCGAGGGAACCCAATTGAAGAAGATGACCGTCTACTACGTTTCCCAGCACCATAAGTCAATAAGTATAAACTGAGTAGTTGAACGTCCTGCTCAGTTTTTTAGGTTCAGAGAGGTAAGTAGCACGCCATTATGAGATTTTTATTATTATTTTCAGAAATGTGAAACATATAAGCGTAGAACACGACTACAAAGGTAGAGAGAAGGAGGGGTAGTCGTGACACTAAAAATTGTATCATTACTGTTTGTTCTCTTATTCATTTCAGGTTGCAATCAAGATCAATCAACGGAATCTACTCGGCAGATGGGTAATACGATTGAAATGGCAGACCAAGCTATAAACATAGAAGAAGACGCTGTAGATATGGAAGTAGAAGAGACCGACCAGACAGAGAGCGGTTTAGAAGCATCAGAGCGAATGGTCGTTCAAAATGGCCATCTTGAAGTTGTTGTTGAAGAGTTTGACGACATGATGTATGAAATTGAAAACAAAGTGATGGATTTAGATGGCTATGTTGTTGAAACGAGCGTTCAAGGGAGCGAGGAAGGTGAGCGCAGTGGTTCATTACTCGTACGTATTCCAGAAGATGATTTCCAATCGTTTTTGGATGAGGTTGTTTCGGTGAGCGTAGAATTAGTGCATCGTTCCACGTATGGAAATGACGTGACCGAAGAATATATCGATCTCGAATCTCGGCTTCGTTCTCAAGAGATCGTAGAAGAGAGATTGCTTACCTTTCTTGAAGCTGCAGAGAATACAGAAGATTTACTAACGATCTCTGAGGATTTGGCAAATATTCAACAAGAAATTGAAACGATTGAAGGAAGAATGAATTATCTAGAAAATCAAGTCGATTTTGCAACGGTAAATTTGTATATCTATGAGCAAAGTTCAACCGCACTGCAAGATCAAAGCAGCTTGAATACGTGGCAAAATGCGACGAACTTGTTTACGGGTACAATTAATGCGTTACTGTCTGTCGTCTCATTTATTGTTGTAACTGTTGTGGGATTATCACCAGTTCTTGTACCACTATCTATTGGGATCATTGTCTGGTTTTGGTTATATAGAAGGAAAAAGAAATAGGTCAAATTAAACCCTTCATTTGATAATGTTCAAATGGAGAGTTTTAGTTGTAAAGAACTACTCTTGAACCTAAAAAAAGCCCTGATGCATTGCACAGAGCGTTCTCGTAACAAGCTTCACTTCCCTACGCTGGTACGAACCAGATCAGGTTCAAAGGGTTAAAGCAACGCTTCTCTCAGCCGAATGGCCCCCCTAGTGAATGAAAAAATATATTCAAGAATGGCTTACTAATACTTATTAAACCATAAAAAAGTCAGAAAATCAAAAAGAATTCCGCATGCATTGTATTCCATTAAATGTATAACAATGATTCTAATTAACCGCGTCTTATGTCAGTTATGATAGGAAGATAGCCCCGTATATAAGAGAGCCAATAATAACGATGACAGGATGTACTTTGAACTTCTCTAATAGAAGTAAAGCAGCGATTGCAATAAACAGTGTCTGAATCAATCCAGCATCTTCCCAAGACATAACGAAGAATTGAAAAGCAAGTACACCTAGTAATACAGCAATGGGTGCTTGAATGTAAGATGTCATTTTTTTCATGCGTGGGTGATCTTTGTACTTTAGTAAGACGGACATTAGAAGTAACATCGCTGCTAGACTTGGTCCTACTGTAGCAAATAGTGTGGCGATGACACCAGGTACACCGGCAACTTCCCAACCGACAAATGCAGCCATCTTCGTCGCAATAGGTCCAGGTAATGCATTGGCAAGAGCAAGGACTTCACCGAATTCTTGCGTGGTCATCCAACCGTAGCGATTGACAACTTCATGTTCGATAAGAGGAATGGAAGCGGGTCCCCCACCGTAACCGACAATTCCAGGAATGAAAAAGGCGAGGAATAAGTGCCATAACTCTAGCATTAGTGATCGCCCCTTTCTTGTTGCTTTTCTTCTTTTGGTTTGCGGATCAGTGCAATGGCGATTAAAGTGACGATAAGAATTGCAGGGTGTACGTTTAACCACTCGAGTACAATCAAACTAATGAATGTTAAGAGTACTGTTCCGAGAAACCCTGCTTTTTTGTTCGATTGCTTCAAGAAATTATACGTCATGATGATTAGCAATACCCCGACAACAGGGGCAATTGCATACGTCATTCCTTGTACAAAGGGAATGTCCCGAAACGATGATAATGTTCCAACGAGAATTATCGTTAAGATTGCCGTAGGCATGATTGCTGCGATAATTGCATTGATGAGACCAAGTGTGCCTCCGATTTGATAACCGATGTATCCACAAAGCTTCGTAATGATTGGTCCAGGAAGCGTGTTGCCTAGCGCTACTGCATCACTAAATTCTTCATCACTCATCCATTTGTATTTATCTACTACTTCTTTATGTACGAGAGGGATCGTTGGAGGACCGCCTCCGTAACCGAGGATATTCGCTCGAAACATCGCAATAAAGATGTTGAGCTGTGTTTGTGCGTTCATGAGTAGCCTCCAGGTTAGTAATAAACGAGGAAAAGCAAGGAGATGGCCCCTTGCCCTTTAAATTACCAAATTGCGATATGTCCGTCTGCGCGTGGTTCAGTACCACCGACAAGTACACCTGTATCTGGATCACGCCAAATGATTTGCCCTCTTCCGAAACTTCCAGATTCGAGCGTCGGTTTAATTGTATGCCCTTTGCGTTCTAACTGTCGAGCGATTTCAGCTGGAAAACTTGCTTCAACTTCAACAGTTTTTCCTCCAACCCATTTCCAACGAGGGGCGTCTAGAGCAGCTTGTGGGTTAAGGCCGTAGTCGATGCAATTGGTTAATACTTGTAGATGTCCTTGAGGCATCATGTATCCGCCCATTACACCGAATGGTCCGACAGGGACACCGTCTTTTGATAAAAATCCAGGAATAATCGTATGATACGTACGTTTGCCACCTTTTAGCGCGTTAGCAGCCGTTTCATCTAATTTGAATTCCCAACCACGATTTTGTAATGAGATTCCTGTGTTTGGAATGACAACGCCTGATCCAAAGCCTGCATAGTTGCTTTGAATTAATGAAACCATGTTGCCATCACCATCAGCTGCGGTCATGTAGACTGTTCCGCCACGTGCAGGATCGCCCGCTTTAGGATCAATAGCTTGGTCGGTGATAAGGGCACGACGTTCTGCCCCGTACTCTTCTGTAAGCAAGTCTTTCGGGTCAATGGACATGTGTTCAGGGTCTGTAATGTATTCAAAGCCATCAGCAAAGGCGAGTTTCAAAGCTTCGATATGTGTATGATATGTTTCTACCGTTTCCTTAGCTGGTAAGTCGAACCCGTTTAAAATGTTCATCGCCATAAGAGGAACAATTCCTTGTCCGTTCGGAGGCAACTCCCACACATCATAGCCTTTGTAGTTTACGCTAAGTGGTGTCACCCAATCGGTTTGGAACTTCGCCAAGTCTTCTTTGCGAATAAATCCACCATGCTCTTTAGAAAAGGCATCAATGGCATCGGCCAACTCACCTTCGTAAAAAGCTTTCCCGTTCGTTTCTGCAATTTTCTTCAGTGTTTCTGCATGACCAGGTAATGTCCAAATCTCACCAGCCTCAGGAGCACGTCCATCTTTTGTGAATGTATCGTGCCACGGCTTAAAGACAGCTTCCTCAGCAGGATACGTGTTAACGGCTTTCTTCCAATGATGAGCTACGACTGGACTGACGGGGAACCCATTCTCCGCATAATCAATGGCAGGAGCGAGGGTTTCACTGAGTGGGAGTTTCCCGAATCGTTCAGAAAGAGCTGCCCAACCACCAGGTGCACCAGGAACATTGACCGGAATTAATCCCTTTTGGGGCATATCTTCATGTCCAAGTGCCTTTACAGCTTCAATTGAAATGCCTTCAGGAGCACGTCCGCTTGAATTCATGCCGTAAAGTTCTCCGTCTAGCCATAAAATTGCGAAAGAATCGCCGCCAATCCCGTTTGATGTCGGCTCAACAACGGTTAAGGCTGCAGCGGTTGCAATTGCTGCATCAACGGCATTGCCGCCTTTTTTGAGCATCGTAAGGCCAGCTTCAGCTGCCAGTGGTTGAGAAGTTCCTACCATCCCTTTTGTGCTGTACACTGGCGTTCGCTTTGAAGCGTAAGGCTGATAATACTGATCGAATTCCATCATGTTCCTTCACCTCTATGTATAAGTATTAATCTTCTAAAAAGTATAATTAGTATTTTACCATAACTTATTACAGGAAAGTATCTCGTTTTTCAAAAGTGATCGAGTGGAATTAAAGATGAGAATTCTTTTTTCCTATACATGTTTTACGTCAAAACGTAGCAAACTACGAAGATTAGAAAGTCAAATTCGTAGGCTGTTGGAAAAAGGAGAATTGTAAGATGTGTGGGATTAACGGGATTGTTGACATAAGCGTTCATTCAATGATGCAAGAAGATCTACTAAATATGAATGAGCAAATGATTCATCGGGGACCTGATGATCAAGCGATCTGGAGTAATGATCACATCGGTCTTGGTTTTTGCAGACTTGCGATTATCGATCCTTCAACAGGCATGCAACCGCTCACGAATGAAGATGGAACACTTCGCCTCATCTGCAATGGAGAGATTTACAACTATCAAGAATTACGTATGAATTTAATCGCTCGTGGACATCAGTTTACGACGAAGAGTGATGCAGAAGTTCTTCTTCACCTGTATGAAGAATTAGGAGAAGCGTTCATTTATGAGCTTCGAGGGATGTTCGCATTTCTTTTATGGGACGAGCATCAAAAGCGTCTTATTGCAGGACGCGACCCTTTTGGTATTAAGCCTCTACATTATTGTATCGATGACGGTAGGATTCTTCTTTCCTCGGAGGTTTCTAGTTTGGTAAGGGTACGAAGAGAGTGTTCAAAAGTTGATGCAAAAAGCTATTCGCACTATTTAACCTTACAATATGTTCCTGGTGTAAATACGATGATTGAAGGGATTAAATCTGTTCGACCAGGGTCGTATTTGTGTATAGAGACTAGCGGGAAAGTTCTCTCCAAGACGTATTGGAGCGCTCAACCTTCAACAGTCGAGCCATCCGATCGACAGAATTGGAAAACAAAAATTCGCGAAAGCTTGGAGGAGTCGGTAAATGTACATATGCAAAGTGATGTACCTGTAGGGAGCTTCCTTTCAAGTGGAATCGATTCCACTATTATTACCGCATTAATGCGTCAGTATGGTCCGCTGCATACGTTTTCGGTTGGTTTTGAAGGTGAGCAGAATGAGTGTGAGATTTCTCGGGAAACCGCAAAACAACTAGATACCATTCATCATGAACAAACGTTATCCGAGGAGACGTACTTTGAACTTGTTGATGAGGTGATCTGTAAGCTGAATCAACCCATTGCTGACCCTTCAGCAGTTCCTTTATATGCCCTTTGTAAAATGGCAAAGGAGAATGTGACCGTTGTATTATCAGGGGAAGGAGCGGACGAGCTGTTTGCAGGTTATCGAATTTACCAGGAGCCAGAAGCGTTAAAAGCGATAGCGAGTTTACCTGATATGCTAAAAAGACCTTTGCGCCAAGTCTTGTCTAAACTACCAGCGATGTATGGAATCAATTATTTGCAACGCGCGTGTACACCACTGAACGAGCGTTTTGTTGGTAATGCGAAAGTATTCCAAGGGGATAAATCATCTGTTTTAAACAAACGTTTGATTAACTACGATGTGTATGAAGAAATGAGAAACGTTTATGAAGAAGCAAGTAATTGGAACGACGTTCAAAAGATGCAACATATTGATATGAACTTTTGGTTACCGGGAGATATTTTAGTAAAAGGGGATCGGATGTCTATGGCTAATAGCCTTGAGTTGCGTGTTCCTTTTTTAGATAAAGAAGTGTACAACGTTGCTCGCGCAACACCAACAAAATGGCTGGTCGACAAAGGGACAACAAAAAGGTTGTTACGGGAGGCATTTGCAGATATAGTACCTGCGCATGTTCTTCACCGTCCGAAGCTTGGCTTTCCGGTCCCGCTACGCAAATGGCTGAAAGGTAATCGAGGAACGGAGATGGTAGAACGGATTGTAGCATCGAATGTAGGTGATTATGTAAACATTCATTATGTAGAACAACTTCTGCGTGAACACCAACTAGGGAAGAAGGATAACAGTAGGAAGTTGTGGGTCATTTACGTGTTTGCTGTGTGGTTTGAGCAACAAGAGCGGTTCATGCTAAGTAGCGAGAGACAAACATTAAAAGAAAAGACGTCTAACCGTCTGTAATAAAAATTGGCAGAGTACGTGGGGGTTCCCGTACTTCAGTGTCTCTTGCATAGCTTTTTTTCATAGGGTAACAACCAAAATAAGCTCCCTCCATTTGGAGGGAGCTTATTACATTGTGTATGATTACAGTTGTTCGATGGGTTGTTCGGTGAAGATGATTTCAAGTTTGCGGTAGCGATATTCGTCCCGTTTAAGCACTCGTATTTCGAGTTCTTCGGTGCGCCATCGTTGTCCTTCTTCGATGTTTGGGTTTTTAGCGAATAGCCAACCTCCGATCGTATCAAATTCATCCTCATCAATTTTTGTTGGGAGAAACTCATTTACATCGTCAATGAGTGCTATTCCATCAACAAGAATGTGGGAGTCAGCAATCTGTTCAATCTCTGGAATCTCTTCTTCATCAAACTCGTCTCGAATGTCCCCAACGATTTCTTCAAGAATATCTTCAATGGTAATCATCCCAGAAGTACCGCCATACTCATCAATCAAAACTGCTAAGTGAGCACCTTCTGATTGCATTTTGCGTAGTAGACGTTTAATTGGTGTTTGATCTGAGACGGTTAAGACAGGACGAATGATTTCATTTAGATTCACAAGGTTTTCTTCAACGTTCAAGAGTAGAAACTGTTTGGTGTTGATAAAGCCGATCATGTCGTCTTTGCTTTCGCCAATGATTGGGAAGCGGGTGAACCTTGTATCTTGAATAATCGCCATTGAATCTTTGAAAGAATCATCGACCGACAAACAGATCATATCTGTCCTAGGTACCATAATCTCATGTGCTTTTCGTTCGTCAAAGGCGAAAATATTATTTACGTAGCCAAATTCTGCTTGATTAATTTCACCGTGCTTTAAGCTTTCGGTAAGTAAAATTTGTAACTCTTCCTCGGAGTGTGCCTCTTCCCGCTCTGCAGCAGGTTGTATGCCGAACAGTCGTACAAATCGGTTTGCAACACCATTGAGTACAAATATAATTGGATAAGCTAATTTATAAAAGATTCTTAGTGGTCGTAACAAGAAAAAGCCAATGGCTTCAGGCTTTTGGATGGCAGCGGTTTTAGGTGCCAATTCTCCGAAAACGACGTGCAAAAACGTCACAATTGCAAAAGCTAGAACAAAGGATAAAGGTGTAATTAGTGTATCTGAGACGCCCACTGCTTCAAACACAGGGTGTAAAATACGTTCAACGACTGGCTCACCTAACCAACCTAGACCGAGTGCAGTAATCGTAATTCCAAGCTGACATGCGGCAAGGTAACCGTCTAACTTCTTTACGGTGTCTTTCATTAAAGAAGCCTTTACATTACTTCCTTCATCAATCATTTGATCGAGACGACTGTTTCGAATTCTAACAATCGAGAATTCTGACGCCACAAAAAAAGCAGTGGCGATTAATAACAATACAAACAGCGTCGCGCTAATCCCTATACTCAACGAAACATTCTCCTCTGTTATGCAGTATGTTGTTGTAGATGTTGAATAATGAACAGCAAAATAGACAATTATGTTATGCACAAATAAACAGGAACATCACCCCTGTAAAAACGTGCAACTCATTATTCTAGATCTTCACTCACCTGCCTCAAAGGAAATATTAAAAAGTATTATAGCATGAATCATCTGTGAATGGGGGCGACCTTGCTGGGATTTGGAGCTAGAAAAGCTTCAAAGCTCTAAATGTTTTTTTAGTTTATTGGATTGTCTTTCAAGTTCTTCATCTGAGACGAGTAAATAGTAAATCCCATCTTTATACGTCCCAGTTCCTTGTAATGTATGCTGTTCAATATGATGCCTAGAAGGTTCATAGGCGAATAAATCAATCATTTCACTAAGTGTTAAATTCGTTTCAACGTTATCGCGAACGGTAGTAAAGATCTCATTTATTTTTGATATCGATGGAAACTGAACGATTTCTTTTAGAAAGCTCTCGATGACTTGCCGTTGACGAATGTTACGCCCTGAATCACCTAAAGGATCTTCGTAGCGCATACGAACGTATGCCAAAGCTTCGTCTCCGCTTAATTCAGTTGGGCCTTCTAAAAATTCAAATCCACCATATTCAAAAGAAAATGAGTTGGTAACCGTGATCCCATCAACTGCGTCAATTAGATCTGTAAAGCCTTGCATATTAATTGTTACGACATAGTCAATCGGTATATCGAGTAAGCTTTCAACCGTTTCAACTGTCATATCAGCCCCGCCGAATGCGTGAGCATGATTGATTTTATCGATGGTGTTGTGACCGATAATCTCTGTGCGAGTGTCTCTTGGGATGCTAAGCATTTGAATGGAGGATGTTGTTTGATTGACTGTGGCAACAATTAGTGTGTCTGTTCTACCTAACGTTTCATCCTCAGCGTCCAAGCCGAGGAGTAGAAACGAGATGGGGTCATGCTCTTCAACAAGAGCAGGTTCTGGTCGGTGGACGGAAGGATGAGTACGTTCAATGGGGCGGTAGATGTCGTCAGTCGTTTTCGTGAGTGCACCGTAGGAATAGAAAAGAAATACAGCGATACATAAGGCAAGTGTTGCCATGATTGCCCCAACAATTAAATACGTTTTTTTCATCTCATCCCCCTCGCCACAGAATATCGTTTGTTAATGATATGGCTATAGTTCTTAGTTTAGACGGCCCAAGGATAAGTCATTCATAGCATCTGCAATCAATTTATAGGAGTGAATGCGATCGTTAACGTCATGAGCAGGAGTGTGAATCATCACTTCTTCAGTAGGAAGTTCAGCAATTTTTTTTGCGACAACAGCAGGTTCACCGACAATCATCTTTTGTACATATTCTTCGAACTTTGTTTGCTCATCGGATTTGAACCTGTATTGACTTGCTACTTGAATTGAAGGGATCCCGTCGTTTCCATGACCATGATTGACTTGTTGCTGCCAAAGGAAGAGGCTTTTTGCAAGGAGCATCGCTTTTTCGTTCGTTTCAGCACAAAGAGCAGCAATGGTCATCATTGAGTTTGCCTGTGATCCTCTTGTTCGCGGTATAAATTGGTCGTGATAAAGAGTGATTGCTTCTGTTCCATCTGTATCACTCATCCATTGACCGAAGGCGTAACTTATCCCCAGTTTAGCAGCCAGTTCAGCACTTTTTTTGCTCGTCCCAAGAAGCCAAGTTGAAGGTGGTGTGTTTGGAACAGGGGATGCGTGAATGTGTGTAACCGTTTGATCAATGTATGCTAGTAATTCTTGAACAAGATCCGGCATGTTATAAACAGCTTGTAAGAAGTTATCATTAAGTGCATTGGTTACTTCGGCACTCCCACCTGGGGCGCGGCCAAGGCCGATATCAATTCGATCTGGAAAGAGCGTAGCGAGTGTATGATGAATTTCTGCCACTTTAAATGGCTTATAGTGTGGCAAGAGGATTGCGCCAGTGCCTAAACGAATGCAAGAGGTTTTACCGCCAATCCAGGCGAGTAACACTTCAGGTGTAGAAGAAGCTAGTCCATTCAAATCATGGTGCTCGGTTAACCAAAAGCGTGTATACCCTAGTTGTTCGACAGCTTGCGCGAGCGTGGCAGAGTCTATAAGGGCATCTTGTGACGATTTTCCAGCCGCGATCGGGGAGCTATCGAGTACGCTAAGCTTCATGAACATCTCCTTCTTTCTGCAGTGTGAGTGAAAATGTACCGACTTGATCGGGTTCGTATAAGTTCGTAATTGACGTTGAATAATTGATGATGCTCCCATTAAATGAACGATTTTGATCGGGAATTGTAACAAGAAAACGTTGACGATATAAAAGTGTCGTTACAGCATGATAGTCATTTGAATGCACTTGAAATGTAAAGTGGATAGATTGGTCGTCTTCTGTCCAATCCATGGCTTCTATATGGTTGTCATCTAGCATAATGTGTATCATTTATTGTAGCCTCCTCGTGTAATGCTTATGGTGTAGACAATAACAGATAAACCGTTATGAATCGTATGTTTAGGCTTACTAGGGCGCTTTTTAATCGTAGTATGTGCTGGAAGCACACGTCTCATAAGTGCATCGAACGACGATTAATAAGCTACTTTGTGAAATATTTAACAAATTTATATAATAGTTTTTAGAAGTTTTCGTTATGATAGAGAAAAGAATAGCTACTTGGAAAGGAAGTAATGAATTATGCGGGCGTTTTTAAAGAGAAAAGGAATTGACCTTTCTTGGCGTACGTACATTATTACAGCTTTTAGTTATATGACTCTCGGGTTGTTTGCATCATTATTAATTGGATTGATCATCCAGACGCTCGGAAACCAACTGGGAATTGAATTCCTCGTTGATATGGGGACGCTTGCGATGGGGCTGTTAGGTCCAGCAATTGGAGCTGCAGTGGCTTACGGTCTTGGTGCACCGCCACTCGTACTGTTCGCAGCGATTGTTAGTGGAGCAGCCGGAGTTGAACTAGGAGGTCCTGCTGGGGCGTTTTTAGCTTCAGTTCTTGCGGTAGAGTGCGGGAAGATCGTAAGCAAGGAAACGAAGTTCGATATTTTACTTACGCCTTTTGTGACGGTAGTGGTCGGGTATACAGTGGCTGTGCTAATTGGTCCGCCGATTGACTCGGCTATGCGGGAGTTTGGCGGTCTTATTAACTGGGCAACAGAACAGGAACCGTTAATTATGAGTATGATCGTGGCAGGACTTATGGGATTGGCACTAACAGCACCGATTTCTAGTGCAGCAATTGCGATTATGATTGATTTGAATGGATTGGCTGCTGGAGCTGCCACCATTGGATGTTGCGCCCAGATGATTGGATTTGCCGTAAGTAGTTTCCGAGAAAATCGAACGAGCGGTCTCATTTCGATGGGAATTGGGACGTCGATGCTGCAAGTACCGAACATCGTTAAAAACCCATGGATCCTAGTACCACCAACCGTCACAGGGATTCTACTTGCACCCACTGCTGTCATTTATTTTGGGATGATTAACAATGCAGAAGGTGCTGGGATGGGGACAAGTGGTTTTGTTGGACAAATCATGACGTTAACATCAATGGGATTCACGATGGATGTGTTTATTCTCATATTGTTGTTTCATTTTGTGTTGCCAGCTATGCTAGCATTTTTCCTCTCAGAGCTTATGCGTAAGATGCGTTTAATTAAATTCGGTGATATGAAATTAGAGCAATAAGGGCAAAGAACGGTTATACAATGTTTTGAACTAATGATAGAATTTTGCCTATACATAAAAAGGGGATGATTTGAATGCCAACAGTTACGGTGAAAGATAAAGGAAGCTTTGAAGTAGTGTCAGGAACAAAATTAGTACTGGCTCTAGAAGATAACGGCGTCGATATTTTGCATCGTTGCGGTGGGAACGCAAAATGCACGACGTGTCGTTGTGAGATTATTAGTGGTGATCCAGGTACAATGGAGCAACCTGAAATGGATGCTCGCAAGCGAAGAGGGGTAGAAGATGAATCCATTCGTTTGTCTTGTCAGATTAGCGTCGAGTCTGATTTAACAGTAAACCCTATTCGTCTAGCGAGTGTTGAAGGTCTTGATGCTGGACCGCGTCCTACAGAATAACCGAGTGCCAATAACGAAGAAGATAGGGAGTTGAAGTAACAATGTATGAGCAATTGTATAACCGCTTATTATCTGAATACGCTGAGAGCCAAGATGCTCTCGGTGTTCAAGGTGAACGACTTGCCAAACGACTTAGTAAGATTGCCGAAATTGGTTTAACAGCTGATGGTGGGAGTGATCGCATTGGCTTTTCAGAAGGAGAAAAGCGAGCAAAAGAACTTGTTATAAGTTGGATGGAACATGCTGGCATGAGCGTACGCTCAGATGAGGCTGGAAACGTCATTGCTAGATTAGAAGGAAGTGATCCATCGTTACCACCTGTGATCAGTGGTTCGCACGTGGATAGCGTTCCGAACGGAGGACATTTTGATGGTCCGTTAGGTGTGCTATCGTCTTTGGAAGTCGTTGAGGCTTGGGCAACAGAAGGGTATACGCCAAAACGTGCTTATGAAGTGGTGATTTTTACTGATGAAGAAGGAAGTCGATTTAATAGTGGCCTAACAGGAAGCCGTGCAATGACTGGTGCAGTAGATCTTGATCAACAGAGAGCGCTTCGTGATGCTAGTGGTGATTCATTTGAGGAAGTGTTGGCTGCCATTCAACTGAACGCACAAACCTTTACAAAAGCAAAGCGTGAGTTCCAACTTGGAAGTGACTACATTGAGTTACATATTGAGCAAGGAAAAGTATTGGAAGAGCGTAATCTCCCGGTAGGAGTTGTTTCAGGTATAGCTGGTCCAAGGTATTGGAAAATGACCTTCACAGGAGTAGCAGGACACGCAGGCAACACAGCGATGAACCAGAGGCAAGATGCACTTGTAGCCGCGTCACAACTCGTTCACTCAGTTGCATCTTTGCCGATTCGACATAGTGAGACTGCGGTAGCAACTGTTGGGAAATTAACGGTTGAACCGAACGGTGCGAATGTCATTCCTGGTAAAGTAACACTTGTTGTGGATGTAAGAGATATTACAGCTCCGACGAGAGATGTATTATTCGAAGAAATAAAAGAAGTTGCTAACACAATTGCTCAAGAATGGAATGTGTCCTTGGAGTGTGAAGAAACAATTAATGTGGCGCCAGTACCAGTATCACAAGAAACGAAGGATCGATTGCATTCAGTCATAGAAGCAGAAGGGTTTACATCGATTGAGATTCCTAGTGGTGCGGGACATGATGCGATGTTAATGGGAACACAAATGTCTATGGCTATGATTTTCGTGCGGAGTGCAAAGGGTATTAGTCATCATCCGGATGAATGGACGACATTAGCGGACTGTGTTACTGGTGTAAAAGTTTTGAAACGATATGTCGAACAATTGCAATAAATAAATCAAGGTTTTAATGCAAGTGGGTCTCCTCTGTGTGTTATAATATTCTAAACATTTGTGGCGTGGAGGGTACATCAATGTTGCATGAATATTCGCCGGCAACGGTTGGGGGTGAAATTAACCTCTGGTATGAAGCGGTAAAGCGTAACCATCGTGAGCTTGCGGTCCAGCTGAAAGATAAAGTTTCTGGAATGCTTGAGCAAATGCTCCCGGATCATAAGGTCGTCACGTTTTATCAGCTTGTTTCGTTTAAGCACGATAAGTTTCTCGATGAGCATTGGCTGAACCTACCGTATTATAGCAATGCTCCTCAACCAACAGATGAAATGGATTGCCTATTAGATTTTTTTTCGTATTATCTTCATGCCGAGTCGCTTATGGAGAGTAAGGATTATCGAAATGCATTTAAATATTTCTCCCGTGCAGAAGATATGTTAACTCAAATCGATGATCCGGCTGAACGTGCAGAATTTCTTTTTCGATTTGGACGAGCTTGTTATTCCCTTCATTTGTATGGAGAAGCACATCTCCAATTAACAAAAGCATTAACGCTGTATGAGCAACAATATGGGTATGAGCGTGCTCAAGCCAGTTGCAAGATTTATTTATCTGATGTTGAAAACTGGTTAGGAGAAACAAACAGAGCAAGCCAGTTAATCAGTGAGGTTTTAAGAGTTGAAGAGAACTTGGGCGATTTGAAACCAAGGGTATTAGGGGTTTCAGGTCTACACGCAATGAAGGCTATGAATTATGAAGAAGCTCTTAAGCATTTTGAACGTGCGATTAGCGATGATGAATACGCAACAACGATTGATGGTGTCCAATCGAAAATACTTCTAGCTGTCACGTACTTCTTTTTAGAGCAAGACCACCATGCTCGTTTATTGTTAAATCATGCAGAATATGAGGCGAAAGCAAACAATTATGAGAATCTATTAGCCATCTGTCTCATTTTACGTGGGTTGCATGATTATAGAGATCATACTTATGTGGAAGAAGGCCTTAAGCTCTTATCTGAACCTGGCCTTGAACGTGTGTATTATGATACGACCGTTTTCATATCACGGTACTATGAAGATCTTGGTCAACTCGACTATGCGTTGTATTTCTTAAAGAAGACAGTCGATTTGAAATTGATGCACCCGCAATTAACACTCACGTGATTCTATTGAATCACGTGTTTTGTTTTGATTGCACGATTAAATAGATCGTAAGAATCCCACCAACAACTGCTGTGAAACTTGCAAAGACAAAGACTGCTGGTAATGAGTAGTGTTCAGCAATGAGACCTGCCAACCAAGGTCCTAAGAAAATTCCAGCAGCATAATACGATTGATAAAACCCCATAATGGTCGTCTTCATCGACGGAGGAGCAAGGGTGGCTGCTTGCGACAAACAGATTGGTAATACAAACCCTAATGCAAGTCCAATAATCGCATGAATGATGCTAATGGAAAGCAGACCTGTAGACAGAGGAACGGTAAGAAAAGCAATCGCTGACAGAAAAAGACTGCTCATAACAATGATTAACTCTACTTTTTTTGTGAGTTGTATGGTAGCTACCATTAATGAAGAAAGTGCATGGGGCAGGAAGAAAGCCGTCATGAGTAGAACCATTTGTTGCTCATTGATTCCGAGTGTAGCAGCGTAATTTGGTGTGAAACCAAAAATCGAAATAAACATAACACCGTGTGTAATAAGAGCAATCGTTGCGAGAGGCATTAAAGATTTTGTTTTAAGCGTGCGAGTGAAATATTCATGTGCTTGGAGTGTTTGAACTTGAGTCGCATCATGGTCTACAACTTTGACGAATAATGAGAGAACAAGTCCAATGATTGACACAATCACGCCCACCCAAAATGGCGAGAGCCAACCGAAAGATTCCACGAGCAAACCTGCCGTGAGCATACTCGCAAATTGTGGAAGCACAGTAAAAAGTTGCATGGCCCCCATCGCTTTACCTGCTTGGTCTTGATGAACATATTGTGCATAAAGAATCGTCGCCATCACCCACATCGCTGCGGTAACACCTGAGAGCAGACGACCGATTAACACCATTACGAAGGAATCAAAAAAGACGAGAATTAAGCCACTAATCGCAGCGATCACAAACCCACTCACGTAAAGCCCTTTACGAATCGATCGTAGCCGATCGGATAACATCCCTAGTGGAAAGCGTAAAGCAACTTGCAACACTCCATAGCTACCGAGTATGATTCCGATAGCTGCATAAGGAAAAGAGATCTGTTCTAAGTACAAACTAAAGATCGGTACGTATATGTAAGTCGCGAGCCAAAAGCAAAATACGGACGCTAAAAATAGGATATGATCGAGTCTCGTAATTGTCATAAAAGCACCTCCATTCACAAATTCTAACAAATAAAGTATGAGCATTCGTAGTTTTGTGAGCATTTGCAAGAAAATGATTTCTGTTATAGAGTTATAATTAATAGTAATTTATACTTATTGCTAATATATGCTATCCTCGTACTACTTTAAAGAATACGAGGTGCTTGTTAGATGTCAAAGATTGCAGTTGTATCATTTGGTTTAGGTCCGATTGGAGTAGAAATTCTTAAGAAGTGTAGTCTGGAAGAACATATAGAGGTTGTTGGTGGTGTCGATCTTGATCCACAAAAATTAGACTTACCACTATCTGAACTTGTCAGTGAAGCCCCTACTAATCGTCATATTCATGATAATATTTCGAAATTACAATATATTGTAAGTGCTTATGATCGTAAAGTCGCAGTTCATGCTACAGGTTCGCATCTTCCCTCGGTTTGGCCTCAAATCAAAGAGCTTCTTGATCACGGTTTTCATGTCGTATCCACGTGTGAAGAGCTTCTCTATCCTTGGCATCGCTATCCAGAGCTTAGTGCTGAAATCGATCAATATGCGCAACGAAAGGGGAAAGCAGTCATTGGGACTGGTATTAACCCTGGTTTTGTTATGGATACACTCCCGCTCGTTGCGAGCACTGTAACCGATGGAATTACACGTATTCAAATCAAACGTCACGTTGATGCGAGGAAGCGTCGCGTGCCTCTTCAGCAGAAAGTTGGCATCGGCAAGACGGTTGAAGCGTTTGAAGAACTTGCAAAAGACAATGCGATTGGGCATGTCGGTTTGGAAGAATCCTTAAGAATGTTGGCAACAGGTCTTGGAATAACGATTCAAGAAGTTCACGCATCATTACAACCTATTTTGCTTGAGCAGAAACTGTCTCTTCCTTGGATCGATCTGGAAATTGGAGATGTCGCAGGGCAGCTTCAGAAGATGAGTGCAGTCACAGAAGAAGGAATAACACTCGAACTAGAATTAAAAATGGCAGCAGGTGTAGAGTCTCAAGACGCAATTTCTGTCGAAGGGAATGATCATGTGCAATTACTTATTCCTAATGGAATATTTGGCGACACAGCAACCGCATCAATGATTGTAAATGTAGGAAAGTCTCTAGCGTGGCAAGAGCAAGTAGGTCTTGTAACAATGATGCATGGGGGCTTGCCGAGATATCGTTATAAAGGGTGATTAAGGAAATGAACTTATTAGGATTTAGATATTTTCTTGAAGTAGCTCGTACGTTAAATTTCAGTGAGGCATCGAGGTATTTACATGTGAGTCAACCTGGACTTAGCCAGCAGATCTCATCATTGGAAAAAGAGTTAGGATTTAAATTACTGAAAAGAACGACAAGACGTGTAACCTTAACCGATGAAGGTGCTTTTCTCTATGAAAATTTAAAGCCATCTTTTAATAAGATCGAGAACACGATTGAAGAAATTGCAACACTCAAAAAAGTACCACAAGCGATCATTCATATCTCTACCGTACCGTCTGCGGCTAACCTTTGGTTACCAAGTCTCGTAAAGTGGATGGGAGAGACGAATGCTGACGCTGAACTTTACTTAGATGAAACAACTTCTAAAGTGGCAATTCAGTCAATCAAGAAACAAAAGAGCCATATCGCGTTCGTGCGCATGGCACCGGATTCGAGTGAGCTAGATCAAGAAAATCTAAGTACTTATGAGTTAAGTCAACATCCATTAATGGCGGTTGTCTCAAAAGACCATCGTTTTGCAAATGATGACATATTAGATTTAAAACAGTTAAAAGATGAACCGTTTATCCATTATCATCCGAAAAACTCACCAGAGCTTTATTATTTATTAGAAAGAGCCTGTTTACAGGCTGGCTTTGTACCGAACACCATTTGTAGTGGTCCTGAAATTATGACGATTGAAACATTAATCAGTCACGGTTTAGGTGTAACGCTTATGCCAGAAGACATGGTTCAACTTCTTAGAAATGATTCAGTAAAATCGGTGAGACTTTCAGACCAGGTATTAATGAGCTCAATAACAATGATCTGGGAAGATACTCTCTATACACCTCAAGTCACTAGGGAAGTTATCGGCATTGCAAAAGATGAGTTTTCAAGTATAGCAAGTCAACATTTATAATTAAAGGTTATAAATCTATAACAAATACTTAATTAAAAGCGGATAAAGATCATGGTAGGGTTAATGAGGAATCTATTTGTATCTATTTAGAAAAAATTCCGAATTACTACATGATGGGGGTCATTATTGTGAAAAAGTTATTTGGTACGACTTTAGTCGCTGGCGCATCTGTAGCATTACTTGCGGCATGTGGAGACTTTGAAGATGAACTAGAAATCCTCACGGGTGGAGAACAAGGGGCTTATTACCCACTTGGTGCTCAAGTAGCAACAGTAATTAACGACCATGTGGATAGTCACGATGCAGCGCATTTTTCAACAGGTGCATCCGTTGTTAACATTAACGACATTGCAGATGGAAACGGTCACATTGCCTTTTCGCAAAATGATACGGCTTATTATGCAGAACAAGGTGGAAACGATTTCTTCGAAGAGCCAGTTGAGGGCGTACTCGGTCTTGCAACTCTTTATCCAGAAGTCATCCAGATCGTTGCAACTGAATCTTCAGGTATTGAGACAGTTAGCGATTTAGCAGGAATGAGCGTTGCTGTTGGTGATGTTGGATCAGGTACTGAAGTAGTAGCAAGCCAAATTTTAGACGCACATGGTATGTCATATGATGACTTTAGTGTTGAATACCAAGATTTTGGTGATGCAGCTGACAGCTTACAAGATGGCAACATTGATGCAGCTATTATTGTAGCAGGTACACCAACAGGGGCAATTGAAGCATTGTCTGCACAAGCAAATATTACACTCGTTGATGTAGAAGCAGATGCTGCTCAAGCTCTACTTGATGAGTACCCGTTCTATACAGAGTATACAATTGAAGATTCATACGGTTTAGATGCTCCAGTTAATACGCTTGCAGTACAAGCGATGCTCGTTGCACAAGCAGACCTTGACGACGAAGTCATTTACGATGTTCTGACAGCGATTTTTGATAATGAAGACAATTTTGCAAATGCGCACAATGCAGGTACCTTCATTAGCTTAGACACCGCGCTTGAAGGAATGTCGATTGATTTGCACCCAGGTGCGCAACAGTTCTATGATGAAAATCAATAATAAGGTTTCTAAACGAGGAGGGCGATTACTAGCTCTTCTCCTCGTTTTTTCTAGTCTGATTATTGTCGTTCTAATCATGATGACAAGTGAACGTGAACCAAGGCTACAAATTGTTGCAAATGAAACCGGTGAAGTGCTTTTTAACTATGAAGTGTCACCAGGTACCCAGTTTTATCATGAGTACATCCATTCTGTAATGAAAACACCAATTCGCGAGATTTTTATGATTGATAAAGACTACATCATTGTTCCGAAGGAGACATGGACGAAGTCTTTTGGTGCAGGTATTCCATATGCTGAAAATGAGCAAATGGAAATGATTGAAGGGTATTTTATCGTTCCGAGTTCAAGTCGAGAGATTGATTCGATTCGTTTAATGCCTTCGAACATGTATGAGCATACCTTTCAATATGAAGATGAAGAGATCATCGTATTATCAGAATTGCCGGAGGATGTACGGAAGTTAACAATTGAGGTTACAGGAGGATGACCATGTCAGATTTGGATAAGAAAAAATTCAAAGGCGCTGTCGATGCGACAGAGGTCGAAATCCCCGCAGACCTTCCAGATACAGAAGAGATCGAAGGAAGTGACCGGAAAGTCTTCGGCTGGAAAGCATTACTAATCTTAGTAATATGTGTTGGGATGGCCGCTTATCATCTTTATACTGCAGGGTTTGGTCTAATTGTAGGAACAAGGCAACATTTGTTTATTCACTTGATTTTAGGGTTAGTACTCGTATACTTAATTTTCCCACGGAAAAAAGGGTTAAGTCAGCAAACCATTGTATGGTATGACTTCTTATTAGCGGGTGTTGCGCTCGTTGTCGGTCTGTTTGTTATGTACAGTCAGACATCACCAGCAATTCTCTCAGGTCGTATGGATATGATTCATATGATTGCGGGCGTCATCATGATTCTATTAATTATTGAAGCAACTCGTCGAGTTGTCGGTAAACCACTACTTATTATTGCGCTTTGTTTTATAGCATATTATTTCTTTGGAAACCTGTTACCGCCGCCATTCTCACATAGCCGTGCTAACTTTGATACATTCATTTATGAAATGATGTACACGAGCACAGGGATTCTCGGTACACCGCTTTCAGTATCAGCGAACTACGTCTTTATTTTCGTTATGTTTGGTGCAATTTTAGAAGCAACGGGTGCAGGTAAGATGTTTATTGATCTTGCCCTTCGTATGGTCGGACACTATCGTGGTGGACCAGCGAAAGCTGCCGTTGTTGGTTCTGGTTTTATGGGATCGATCTCAGGTAGTTCCGTAGCCAATGCAGTAACGACAGGAACGTTTACGATTCCTTTAATGAAGAAAGTAGGATTTAAACCGCAAGTTGCCGGAGGGATTGAGGTTGCATCATCCTCGAGTGGACAGCTTTTACCACCAGTTATGGGTGCAGCCGCATTTTTAATGATCGAGTATACACCGTATAGTTATGCTCAGATTATGGTCTCAGCCTTAATCCCGGCCGTATTAACGTATATTGCCATTCTTTGGATGGTCCACATTGAATCTGTGAAAAATGACATTAGAGGTTTGGATAAGTCAACGCTTGTTCCTGCCAAGAGAAGTTTATTGCAACAAGGTTACTTAATTATTCCGATTCTAGCACTCGTATATTTTGTGCTCGTTGGAAATACAGTCTTTAACGCTGCGTTCTTCTCAATTGTTATGTTACTGACCGTTGCGGTGTTCGCTCACCGCTTACGTGAGCGCTTTGGTGCAGGGTTATTAATTGCAGCCGTTCTCGCTGGAATCTCTTACCTTATGCACGTATTACTCGGATGGCACATTGAGATCTCAATAATGATAGCAATTGGAATTTTTGTATGTATCTTCTTCGTACTGTTCCAAAAGCGATACAAAATTGAATCCGCACCTGTTAAATTCGGTGTGCGTGAGCTCGTTGTAAGTTTTGAAATGTCAGCTCGTAAGTCGCTTACCGTTGTAACAGCATGTGCGACAGCGGGAATTTTAATCGGGGTTATTAACCTTACAGGTTTGTCTGGTAAACTACCTACAATCATTGTAGGTTTTGCAGGCGACAACCTATTGCTTGCATTATTCTTTACATTTATCGCGTGTTTAATTGTTGGTCTTGGTTTACCAACGACTGCAACCTATGTCATCTTAGCCGCCATGGTTGCGCCGGCACTGATTGAAATGAACGTGCCAATTATGGCAGCTCACTTATTCGTACTCTATTACGGCGTTCTTGCCGATGACACACCACCTGTAAACTTACCGGCATATGCGATATCAGGAATTGCAAAAGCAGATCCGATTATTACAGGGGTACAAGGTTTCAAATACGATACAGGTGCTTTGCTCTTGCCGTTTATCTTTGCAACAAACACAATTATTCTATTGCTTCCAGAGAACGCAGGTCTTTATGCATGGTATGAAATCGTATGGGCGATCTTTACCGCGCTTATCGGTATTCTAGTATTCGTAACGGTTATTCAACGTTATCTATTTACGAATTACCGTTGGTATGAGTGGATCATTGCATTAACATCGTCACTTGTCTTTATTCACGCTTCAGTTTATACAGACTTACTTGGAATTGGATTGTTTGTCCTCTTAATTGTCATCAATAAGATGAGAAAGAAACGACAAGATCAACAAGCTGATCCAGGTCAGGTAGTCACGGCATAATTATAAGAACTCTACTTGAATGTCTTTCGAGTAGAGTTCTTATTTTTTATGACTGAGGGTGAGACAGAGGATAACGTAAATCAATTGGCGAATTGTGTAGTAACTTTGAAACGACAAAAGTGAAAGATTCCCCTTGTACGCTTTCGGGTAGAGAATAACAAGTTAAGAATTCGGTTGGGAGGGGCGAAGAATGGAGCAAGAGTTTAGGCAAATGGATGCCATTGCATTGAGCGAAAAGCTAATAAGTCGTGATTGGAGTGCTAAGGAAGTTGTAGAAGCGAGCATTGCGAGTGCAAAGCAACAGAATCGCGAAATAAATGCGATTGTTTATGAACGTTATGACAAAGTGAGAGCGGAAGCAGAGTATGCGAGACGAGACACACGTTTTGCCGGAGTGCCGTTACTGCTCAAAAATCTTTCACATATGCTAGAGGGAGAAGTCATTGATGCAGGATCGACGTTATTGAAAAAGCGTGTCGCACAGCGAAACAGTCATTATGTCAATCGTTTAAGAAACGCAGGGTTCTTATTTACTGGCTTTACGAACTCTCCTGAACTTGGCATTAAGAATATTACTGAACCTACGATTCATGGGCCGACACGGAATCCTTGGAATAAGGAATATTCACCCGGCGGGTCTAGTGGCGGCGCAGCTGCAGCGGTTGCTTCTGGGATTGTTCCGATTGCAGCGGCGAGTGATGGCGGTGGTTCGATACGAATACCTGCATCTTGGACAGGGCTCGTAGGGCTAAAGCCAACGAGAGGGAGAATGCCTGTTGGTCCTGGTGTAGGAAGACAATGGCAAGGAGCGGCCATCGACTTTGTTGTGAGTCGCTCAGTGAGAGACAGTGCAGCGGTTCTAGATGAATTGCAAACATTTCAACTAGAAGCGGCGTTTCAAATCCCGTTATTTGAAGGTCGATATTTAGAAGATTCTAAGAATCCATTAGGGAAGTTAAAGGTTGCCTGGAGTGATCAATCCCCTGTCGGTACGGAGGTAAGTGAGAGTGCAAAAGAAGCTGTTAGGCAAGTGGCTTACTGGCTTGAACGGGAAGGTCATTATGTAGAGAACTGTTCACCAGGGATTGATGGCACGAACTTGATGGAAAGTTATTATGTGATGAATAGTGGTGAAATGGCGAATGTCCTGGATTCGCTTGAGAAGACGAAGGGCATTACGATCACTGAAGAAGATTGTGAATTGGAGACGTGGATGCTAGCAACTGCAGGCAGACAAATAGGTGCGAATCATTATTCGAAAAGCATCGCTAGTTGGGATGATGCGCTCGTTCGAATGGTTCGCTTTCATGAAACGTATGATTTGTATCTAACTCCTGCGACGGCAGATCACGCACCTAAGATTGGAGAGTTGACCCCTTCAAAGAAGGACAAAGCAAAATGGATCGAGCGCTTAAATGAGTCTGAACCACTGCAACAACAAGCCCTCATTTACGAGATGTTTCTCCCGAGCTTAACGTATTCACCATTTACACAACTTTCTAACATGACAGGTCAACCTGCAATTTCACTGCCGGTCTATCAGTGTAAGAATGGTTTGCCAATCGGCGTACAAGCGATGGCACAAAAAGGTAATGAAGCGTTGTTGCTACGATTAGGAAATGCGCTTGAAGATAGTTATTTATGGCAAGGGGGTTTACGAGACGAATAACGAAGGGTGAAAAGCGATGGATGACCACATTAACATCATAAAAGCACCAGCAAAGCAGAAATTTCCAATCCAAGCGGGCAAAGTACACGTTTCAGAAGAAACGCAACAAAACATTGAACAACATTGGCAAGAAATTAATAAAGACAATACGTTTTTTCGAGGAACATTGTATCGAATGAATGATATAAAGCTAACGGCAGACGAGTTAACGATTGGGATGAAGGAAACAGATTATGCACATCATTTATATGCTAAAAACAATCGTTTATCTAAAGAAGAAGCGTGTCCAATCCTTGCACCTGTTGCGTTTGTCGTTTCATCAGACGGTTACCTTCTCTTTGGAAGAATGGGAGGTCAAACGGCGAAGCCGGGTGTTATTCAGTGTGCAGGTGGTGGGATTGATCAAGAAGATGTGTCGTTAAACGAGATTGATGTGGTCAGTAACGTTACACGAGAAGTAGAAGAGGAACTAGGGATTAATGTAAAAGACGACCGTGAGGTTAAAGCTTTTTTTGCAGATAAATTGGTTTTCCCAGATCGCATGGGGTGGCTTGCAATTGTGTTTCAGCTTCATTCAACGTTCACGAGAGATCAGCTCGTTAAACGGGTGAACAGGCACAATGAACAGCTAAGGAATAAAGGAGAGATTCCAGAGTTCGAAGAAGTTATTACAGTGAAAAAGACTCCTTCGGACATTCGTCAATTTCTTCAAGAGCATCATAAGGAACTCATTCGTTATTTAAGACCACTTCTCTACAATATGCTATAATTTTGGCGTATTAGAATGAGAGGGAGTGAATGAGATGTACGAAGTAACATTAAACAATGGCGTTAAAATGCCTCAATTAGGCTTTGGGGTTTGGAAAGTTGAGAATGATAAAGTAATTCCTGCGGTCGAGCGCGCATTAGAAGCGGGCTATCGTTCACTCGATACAGCGAAAGTTTATGGAAACGAAGCTGGTGTAGGGGAAGCGATCAGAAATTCAGGAGTTAAGCGTGAAGAATTGTTTATCACGACGAAAGTTTGGAATAATGATCACGGATATAACGAGACGTTACAAGCTTTTGAAGCCAGTCTTGAGCGGCTCGGGCTTGACTATGTAGATCTGTATTTGGTTCATTGGCCGACGCCACAGTTTGATGATTACGTCGAAACCTATCGCGCCCTTGAGCATCTTTATAAAGAAGGCAAAGTAAAAGCAATCGGCGTCTGTAATTTTGAGATTGAGCATTTACAACGTCTTCTCGATGAATGCGAAGTTGTTCCTGCTTTAAACCAAGTCGAGTGCCATCCGTACTTGCAGCAAGAAGAATTGCGAGCGTTTTGCGATCAACATAACATTTATGTGGAAGCATGGAGTCCTCTAAACCAAGGAGGAGATAGCTTACAAGACGCTACAATCGTGCAAATTGCGGAAGATGTAAGTCGTACTCCGGCTCAAGTAATTCTCCGTTGGCATTTACAACACAATCGCATCGTCATCCCTAAGTCGGTTACACCAGCGAGAATTATCGAAAATTTACATGTGTTTGATTTTGAGCTAAGTGATGATCAAATGAAGAGAATTAATGAATTAAATCGTAATGAGCGCCAAGGTTTTGCTCCAAATGATATGAATAAGCGATAAAAAAAGAAGACCATTCGTATAAAAACGGATGGTCTTCTTATGCTTATAACTTCCGAATATAACGGATGAGGTGAACGACCCCGACGCCATTAATGACAAAACTCGCCCCAACGATCATTGCCCATAACCATAGAGAAAAGTGGACGATGAATGTTAGAAATAACAGAACGAGTCCGATGAATACAAAAATCATTCCGTTTCTTAGTTGTGGATCCATACTTGACCTCCGTGCTAGACGATTGCACGTTATTATACCATGTCTTTATCCGACATACGCGACTAAACGTTTAGCCGCTTCTAGTAAGTCTTCTTCAGATGTTGCGTAAGATAATCGTAAATACCCTTCACCTGCGCTTCCAAATGCAGTTCCTGGAACGCAAGCGACACCCGTTTCATCTAACAGGCGAAGTGCAAAGTCGCGTATGTTCGAGTCATTGTGCTGAACGTGAACAAATAAGTAGATCGCGCCTGTTGCTTCCATGACCGTAAGGTTCGTCGCTTTTTCTAACGCAGACTGTAGTAGCACTCGTCGTCGTTGGAACGACTCTTTCATCTCAGTGACTGCCTGTTCACCATCTTTTAGAAGTGTAAGGGCGGCTTGCTGGGCAAACCCAGGAGTGCAGGCGGTATTAAATTGGTGGACTCTAAAAATTGCCGGATAATAGGCGGTTGGAGCGTGTAAATAACCGACACGCCAGCCTGTCATCGCATATGCTTTCGAGAAACCATTAATCGTAATCGTTCGTTCTGCCATGCCAGGAAAGCTGGCTATGCTGTAATGTGGTGTTTCATCTGCGATGATTTTCTCGTACATTTCATCGGATACAACAATAAGGTTATGTTTTGTTGCCAAGTTTGCAAGTTCCTGCAATTCTTCCTTTGAGAGAACCACGCCTGTCGGGTTGTGTGGTGTGTTGATGACAAGGATTTTCGTGTTCGGTGTAATCGACGTTTCAATTTGTTCAATAGGTGAAATGAATTTTCCGTTTGCACTTTCCATTGGAATGTGTACCGGTGTTGCTCCTGCCATATGAGCGGCAGAGTCATAATTCGGCCAAGCTGGGCTTGGAATAATGACTTCGTCTCCAGGGTTTAAAAGGGCAAGAAACGTATCCAATAACGCTTCGCTTCCTCCATTTGTGACGATGATTTCTTCAGCTTTGGCGGGAATGCCGTTTTCATTTGATAATTTGCTTGCAAGAGCTTCTCGTAACGCTTGGATTCCTGTGTTCGGGGTATAATGAGTGTCGCCTGCTTTAATGGCTTCAAACGCAGCAGCTTGTGCGATGGCTGGTGTATCAAAATCAGGTTCTCCTAATGTGAGGCGGAACACATCATGACCAGCATTTGCCCGTTCAGCAGCTTTTGCAGAGATTTCCCTGATCTTCGAAAATTCAACGTTCGTCATCCGTTTTGCACTTGACGGTAACATAAATTTGCCCCCTTTTTCATCATCATAGCATGAATATGCAACTCGTACGTATAAAATCCGGTGGACGTTCTCATACTAGTATTGTCTTGACTTAAAACATCAAGGCACCACAAGGATTAGTCCCTTTATTGGGATGATTTTCTCTAACTGGATGACCCCTTTCAATGATTGCGCGCATTGGAAGGGGTTATTTATTTTTGTCTAAAAAGAACGATGCATAATGCCGATGGCTCGGGGCAAACTGTTCAGAGAATTGTTTGAAGGGGGCTGTAAATATGGTCAGAGAGGCTGCACATACGCTTAAGAAAAGTCTTTTATGGGACTTGCTTACGACTGTGGATCATAAAAAAATTGCGATTTTATACTTAATAGCCGGTACGTTATTCTTTGGAAAAGCGGGGCTTATGGCAATTTTAATTCGTATTCAACTTATGATTCCTGAAAATACGTTTGTAACCGGACAAACGTACAACGAATTGTTGTCGATGCACGGTACGATCATGCTTTTCTTGGCAGCAACACCGTTACTTTTTGCTTTCATGAATTACTTCATTCCATTGCAAATTGGAGCGAGAGACGTTGCGTTTCCTTTTTTAAATGCGTTAGGGTTTTGGTTTTTCTTCTTCGGCGGTATATTGCTGAGTCTATCGTGGTTCTTTGGGGGAGCGCCAGATGCAGGGTGGACGGCGTACGTACCATTATCGAGTCGAGATTATGCTGGTATTGGGCTCGATTTCTACGTTCTCGGTCTACAAATCTCGGGGTTTGGAACTTTAATTTCAGGGATTAACTTTATTGTAACGATGATTACAATGCGTGCCCCTGGGATGACCTTGCTTAGAATGCCGTTGTTTTGTTGGACGTCGTTTATTACATCAATGTTAATCGTATTTGGGTTTACCCCACTTGCAGCAGGTTTAGCGTTACTCATGCTTGACCGAATGTTTGATGGGCAGTTCTTCTTAGCAGCAGCAGGAGGGAATGCGGTCATCTGGCCACATATTTTCTGGATTTTCGGTCACCCAGAAGTATACATTCTTGTTTTGCCGGCATTCGGAATGATTTCAGAAATTATCCCTGTATTTTCGAAGAAACGTTTATTCGGTTATACAGCGATGGTATTTGCCACGATTGTCATCGGGTTTTTAGGATTCATGGTGTGGGTTCACCACATGTTTACGCTAAATCTCGGACCAATTACGAATTCAATCTTTGCCATTTTAACGATGTTAATTGGTGTACCGACAGGGATTAAGATCTTTAACTGGCTATTCACGATATGGGGCGGAAAGCTTCGTTTTACAACAGCGATGCTCTGTGCTTCTTCGTTCGTACCGACATTCGTATTAGGCGGGGTAACTGGGATCATGCTTGCCATGTCACCGGTGACGCATTTGTACCACGATACGTACTTCGTCGTTGCCCATTTTCATTACATTATTCTCGGTGGGATTGTGCTCGGCCTCCTCGGTGCGACGTATTATTGGTACCCAAAAATGTTTGGGCACTGTTTAAATGAGACACTCGGTAAGTGGATGTTTTGGATCTTTTACATTGGGTTCCATTTAACATTTTTTATTCAACATATTCTTGGTCTAATTGGTATGCCACGTCGGGTGAACGTCTATCTTGCTGACCAAGGTTGGGATGGAATGAACTTGATTTCATCGATTGGTGCATTCATGCAAGGGGTGGCGATTATCTTGTTATTAATTAATGTCATCTACTCAGCGAAGAAAAGACCGAATCATCCCGTTGATGACCCTTGGGATGGCCGTGCACTGGAGTGGGCGACACACACGCCTGTGCCGGAGTATAACTTTGCGCAAGTTCCTCAAGTAAGATCTCTAGATCCTTTATTTTATGAAAAGATCCACGGAGATGGAAAAATGAAACCTACAGAACCACTTGGTGATATTCACATGCCGAACGGTTCATTCTTACCATTTATGATTGCTCTAGGTTCTTTTATCGCAGGTTTCGGGCTAATCATGAAACATATGGATGCATGGATCAATCCGTATATTGTTGTTGTGCTTGGCTTGCTCGTGATGTTCGGATCAATGGCTGTTCGCTCATGGAAAGAAGATCACGGCTATCACATTACAAAAGAAAACGTTGAGGCTATGGAACGGGAGGCGTTAGCAGATGAGCGAAACCGTTGATGTTTCGAAAGGTTTGCCAGCTCATCCGGAGCGGGCAACATTAGAAGGAAAGAATAAATTCGTAGGCTTTTGGGTGTTCTTATCTGGTGAAGTGACGATGTTTGCCACCTTCTTTGGAACGTACCTTGGACTTCGGAACGGTACAGCAGGTGGACCTGAGGCGGCGGATCTATTCCATATGCCACTCGTATTTATTATGACGATGATCTTACTTACGAGTTCATTAACGAGTGTCATTGCAATTACGGCGATGAAGAAGAATCAGTTTAAAAAAATGAAGCTGTGGATGTGGATCACCTTTTTCCTCGGTGTTGCCTTCCTTGGCTTTGAGATTTATGAGTTCGTGGAGTATGTCCATTATGGGCTAGGCTTTTCAACGAGTGCATTTGCTAGCTCATTCTATTCACTCGTCGGTTTGCACGGTGCACACGTCGTGTTTGGTTTAGGGTGGGTGCTGTTGTTGCTCATTCGTTATAATCGTGCTGGAATTACGCTCACGAACGCTCCGAAGTTCTATATGTTTAGCTTATACTGGCACTTTATTGATGTTGTCTGGGTATTTATCTTTACAGTCGTTTATCTCATGGGTATTGGAGGAGGTTGACGAATATGGCCGACCACTTATCAGAGCCATTTGAGAAAAGCGCAATGACAAACGAAGAGAAAGTAAAAACAGAACGAGAGATGCGCATTCAATTTATCGCCTTTGCATTTATGATTGCATTGACGTTTCTCGCTTTTATTGCAGTCGGTGCAGAAGTTGCACCTCCAGGCTTTGTCATTTCGTTTATTATCTTCTTGGCGTTCATTCAGTTGTTTTTACAGTTGTACTATTTCATGCACTTAAAAGACAAAGATCATGGTTGGGCGAATACGTTTATGGTTTCTGGACTCGTATTATCGATCCCGACGATTGTCGCGTTGATCTTAATTATTGGTGTTGTGAAGTATTAACGAAAAGGCTGTCCTTACAGGTCACTAATCAGTGGACCTTTTAAGGAGCAGCCTTTTTCTATAGAAAACCATTTGAAAACTCCACATTCATCTAATGTCATTACACCATCCACCTATGGATAACGCTACATAAACTGTTATAAGAACATGATGTAGAGGGGTGAATCAGAATGGCAACAAATCAAACAGAACTACTGCTGGAGCTTGCTCTACAAACGAATCCGATTGTAATTGAAAATGATTTTTTGATCAGTCAAACAGTCACGATATCTTACAACGTCACATTCGTAAGTGGAAATGGTGGGCCATATATATTAAGTCGTGAATTAGCGTTTTCGAATTATATGTTCAATATTATTTCGAATAGTTCAATGCAAGTGTCGAACTTAATATTGGATGGGGATGCGATAAACCATCCTATTGGGGACACAACGAATCGCAGTTTGATTGCAGTGAGCGGAGGAAGTTTGTTTTTGGAGGCAGGTTCGTTACTGAGGAACAATAATGCTTATTTAGAAGGGGGAGGTGTCTATCTAAGAGGTAGTGAGAGTGCTGTTAATACACTTGTTATGAGAGGGAATGCTCGAATTACGAACTGTTACACGAGGGTGACGGGTGGTGGTATTATGGTTGCTCTTCGGAATAATGCAGATTCGGTGACCATTTCAGAAGATGCTCTGATTGATTCAAATAGTGCACAATTTGGCGGTGGGGTCTATTTTCGGTCGTATGTCCTAGGTGTAAGTAGCAACTTAAACATAGGAGATAACGTTCAAATTGCAAACAACATGGCTTCTTCAAATGGCGGTGGAGTGTATGTATCCAATTTTATTAATGGAAATACAGTCCCACTATCCTTAACGGTTACTGGCAATGCAGTGATTAGTCAAAATAACGCAAACAACGGAGCAGGTGTGTATGTATTTGCAACAAACGTAGGGGATCAATACGTGCAATCAGGCAATGCAATCTTTGTAGAAAACGTTGCAAATAACAACGGTGGTGCAGGCTTTTTAAACTTCTTATCAAGTAGCCGTGCAAATGTTCTCATGACCGGTGGTACGATAAGGGAGAATGTTGCTAATAACGCATCGGGAGGGTTTCAAGTAACTTCAGCAGGTGGAGGAACTTGCGATCTTTCGAATGTAGCGTTTATAGACAATTCCACGAACAACTCGCAAGCAGGTGGGTTTTATTATGCGAATTCTTCGTCGGAACCTTCTGATATTGCAATGAATGCAGTAGTATTTGAAGGGAATAGAGCAGAAGGAAATGGTGGCGGAGCAATTTTAATCGGTGGACCTGGACTTCTTACAACCACTGTTATAAATAGTACGTTTACAGAAAACGTTGCAGGCTTATTAGGTAGCGGTGGGGGAATTGTCATCAATAGCACCGCAGTCTCAACTACTCAAATTATAGAGTCAATGTTTATGAATAATACTGCAACTGTTGATGGGGGTGGAATATTCTTTGGTCAAACCGCAAATGGAAATGATCAGTTTTCAATTGAATCAACAACTGTGGTAGACAATACAGCAACTCTCGACGGAGGGGGCATACATTTCTCAGCAGCAAACGGAGTATTGACCGCAAGCATCTCTAATACGAATGTATCAAATAATCTTTCTACCAATGGCAACGGTGGCGGAGTGTGGATTGCGGATCCGAATGCGAATCTTATGTTAAGTGGTGCGACAACGATTACAGGCAATACTTCCATTCAAGGGAACGGCGGCGGTATTTATTATAATGCAACAAACGGTGTATTACGTGCTACTGGTCCTGTCGTTATTCAAGATAATGTTGCGAACAACAATTTACAATTAGCTTCTAATAATGGCGGAGGAATTGTTGTTGTAGCTGGCTCAGTAATCATCGAGGATAGTACTCAAATTCTAAATAATTATGCAGGTCGTTACGGCGGTGGGATTTTTATAGGTGTTGGGGTATCGGTAACGGCTATTGGTGGAACAATTTCTGGCAACATTGCAGGACTTATTGGAGGAGCTGTCTATATAAGTACAGGAGGTACGCTAACTTTAATAGACGCAAGCATTATTGGAGTGCCCACTCCAAATGAGGCTCCGATCGGACCAGGGATTTACAACGGCGGAACTCTGAATATAAGTGGAGTAAGAAACATTACCAATGGTCTTTATATTCCTTCTGGTGCTAATGTTGCACAAATTCGAGGTCCTCTCGCTGGGTCAGCTATTCAATTGAACAACACTCCTTATGTTATGACGAATCCTGAAGGTATCCCTATTACTGTAGCGGTCGCTACACCTGAATACCCCCTTCTTAGCCAAAGTGACGCGGATGCTTTCTTAAAACCGGTCACAGGATTTGATGGTTGGGAGGTTCGACTGAATGCAGAACGTACAGCAGTGGAAATCGCACCAGCGGTATACACGATAACGTATGAAAATTTACAAGGCGGTCAGAGCAATAACCCGCAAACGTATACGATCTTTGATTTACCAATCGTATTGAACGATCCTGATCCAATACCAGGATTACGGTTTGTCGGATGGCGAGATGCAGATGGTAATTTCATTACTGTCATTCCAGAAGGGACTACAGGAAACCTCATTTTGTATGCGGTGTTTGAAAACATTACGCCGCCTGTCCCACCTGGACCAGTTGTAACAGGTGAGCAAATGATTTCCCAATCTATTCGAATACGTTGTTGTTGTCCAAAGCCTTGTTCAGGCTGTAATCAATCACCAAAAGCATGATGAAGTGTAAATAAAAAAGAGAAGGCCTGTAAGGTTGTACTATAAACCTCACAGGCTTTCTCTTACTTTTCATTTCATTAAAAAGTCTTTTTAACGATCTTACCGTCTTTCATAACGAACGGGATGTTTCGTTCATCTTCAAGAACGTGGATGCGTTCTAATGGATTTTCATTGACGAGGATTAAATCGGCAACCTTACCCGCTTCAACGGTTCCATGTTCCTTGTCGATGCCCATGCATTCAGAAGCTGTTTTCGTCGTTGCAACAATGGACTCCATCGGGCTCATACCGATGTCGCACATCAGACCTAATTCACGAAGGTTAATGCCGTGAGGGAAGACACCAGCGTCTGTACCCATTGCGATTTTCACACCTGCTTTATAAGCTTTTTGAATACTTTCTTTATGCGTTTCGATGACTTGTTTTGATTTCTCAATGGCAAATGGCGCCATTGTGTTTGAGTGCTCAGCTGCTTCAAGTACGGCTACTGGCGCAAGTAATGTTGGAACGAGATACGTTCCATTTTCAAGCATCAGTTCAATGACTTCGTCATCAATGAAAATGCCGTGTTCAATTGAATGAATGCCTGCACGGATGGCGTTTTTAATTCCTTCTGCACCTTGTGCATGAGCCATGACTTTGACTCTGTTTCTAAATGTTGCTTCTTCGACCATCACAGCAAGTTCTTCTTGAGAAAACTGCGTGAATTCAGGGTGGTCGGTCGGGCTTGAAACACCGCCTGTTGCATGGACTTTAATGACATCCGCGCCAGCGCGAAGCATTTGACGAACGACTTTACGTACTTCTTCTTTGCCATCGCACAATCCGCTTGGCATACCTGGATAGTGAGGGAACGTCGTATCGACACCAGACACGTTCCAATTGTCGCCATGTCCACCTGTAATCGTTAGAGGATTAATGCTCACTTGCATTCTTGGTCCTTCGATGAGCCCTTGATCAATGGCGCGTTTCATCCCAACATCAGCAAAACCAGCGTCGCGGACGGTCGTAATTCCCGTATGTAACGTTTTTTTCAAGTAACCGACGCTTTCGTAAAAACGAAAGGAGAACGGTGTTAATAGCGTATCTTGTACGTTACGCATTTGCATGGCCATATGAACGTGGGTGTCAATGAGCCCTGGAAGTAAATAATTCCCTTCACCATCAATGACCTCAAATGAGGGATCCAATGTAGAATTGCTTGAGGTGATTTGTTCAATTTTTCCGTCTTTAACAATCACGGTTTGATTTTCTTTCGCTTGTGAACCTGTCCCGTCAATGACTGTGACATTTTGAATGGCATAGTTTGTCATGATTAAATCCTCCTAAGATAATGTTCCAATTAAGATACTCGCGATTGCAATCGATCCGACGGTTACAGATGTAAATCCACCGATCAACATAGGTGCTACAAGTTCGTCCATTATTCGCTTGCGTTCCACTTCGTCACGACCTGTACTTCTTGCGACTTCTTCGACAATCAAATAGTCACCTGGAAAACCGTAAAGTGCGGTAAGAACAACAGGGATTGCTTTTGTTGGTTTCCATTTGAAGATTTTTGCGCCGATTAAACCTCCTAGAACAAGTCCCGTAATACCGATGAACATAATTGCTAGTGCAGGAGCGATCGACGCAACAATCTCATTCCAAGTCACCCCAACAAGGGAAGCAAGGACGACGAAAAATAGTGCAACCATGGTAATTCCTGAGCTATTTGCTTGCTCTAACGCTTTTTCTGGGAATGCACGTAAAGCCGTTCCAGTTACACCAATGACAAGCGCGAACAAACTGGCATTAATTCCCGTTATTTGGTCAAGGAATACTGCTAAGGCTCCACCGCAGAAAAGGATGAATAAGATGATAAAGTTACTTTCTAAGTAGCGCTCAGGAATGAGTGGTTTCTTTGCTTGTTTCTTTTGATCTGTGGCTGCAGCAAGCTTCGCGTAATGATGATTATCAGTATCGGTACGAATGCTTTTCGCATAGCGACTAAGTAGAATCGATGTTAATGGCATTCCGATGAAGTTCTGTAAAGCGAAGATCGTAACTGGGATGGCAACAAGCGTTGTCAAACCGGCAGCGCGTAATCCTTCAGCAGTAATTAAGTAGGCAATGATTCCGCCTGTAATCGGACCAGTTCCTGCAACGGCGGTCTCGTAGTTGAACAGAAGAGTGACGATCGTTAATACGGAAACGACTGAAATAAGTAAGCCAATTCCAGTAATAATGACGGCTTGATATTGCTTTTTCATCACAGAGAGAGGAATCATCGTTCCTAAGTGAACGATTAGAATAGGGACGAGCATACTTCCGAAGGCAACAAATGTAGTTGCTTCAATGAATTCAGGCGGAAGTACTTCGGCTTGAAGTAAAATGAATACGATCCCGATGACGACGAGTAATGTCGGAATTTTTGCTCTTGATTTGATAGAGAGAACTTCTCCTAGAGCAACAAGGGCAAGGAAAAATACAGCTAAGTAAATAGGTTCCATAATACGCTCTCTTTCTTTTCTCGATTGTGAATCGGAGTTGTAGTTGTGAATGTCTAGTCTTCGTTGCTTTCTTTTAGAAAAGAAGAGCACGCTCATGAGCGTTTAACGATGGGGATCTGTCGCAAAGAAGCAACATTCGAAGTTGTAGTGGCAATAGTCTGACCACTCAAGGCGCATAATAGCCTCCCTTTTTAAAATTTTCTATAAATAGTAGTATAACGTATAATCCTACATAAGAGAATGGGTTTTCGCTAACTATTGAAGGTAAAATCATGAATTTTGTTTTATAAAGCATGTTTGAAGGATAGCAATTGCTTTATAGAAAAAAGCTTGAACTCTATTTAGAGCTCAAGCTTTTTTCTACATGGTCATCGGGTGGTCTTTTTTCTTACGTCTTCCTAGCAGTTTAATGATGAGTGGGTAGGATAGAGAAAGAATGGTTAATAAAGCGAGACCGATTGTAATTGGTGATGCGAATAGAATCGATACAGGACCGTCATAGATTACTGTTGCACGCATAAAGTTCTGCTCCATATCGTTTCCGACAATCAATGCTAAGATGAGTGGAACGACTGGGTAATTTAACACTCGCAATAGGAGACCGAGTACACCTGCAAGAATAAGAATGTAAAAGTCTACCGTACTATATCCGAGTGTATAGGCACCTAGGAACGAAAGAACGAGAACGAGTGGGTACAATACTTTTGGCGGTGTATGTAGGACTTTAACGAGCATCCCGACCATTGCGATATTAATAATTACAAGAATGATATTACCAATGAACATAGAGTTAATTAATGTCCAAACGAGATCGGGGCTGTTTTCGAACAAGAGCGGACCTGGTTGTATACCAATCATAATGAGTGCACCTAACATTACCGCAGTGGCGCCAGAGCCTGGAATAGCCATCGTAAGCATCGGAATCATCGAGCCGACAGCTGCGGAACTATTCGCGGATTCAGGTGCTACAAGACCTTCGACAGCTCCTTTTCCGTATTCCTCTTTGTTCTTAGCGATTTGCTTTTGTGTACTATAAGCGAGTAAGGAGGAGATTGTACCTCCAGACCCAGGAAGAATACCTAGGAAGAAACCAATGGGACCACTTCGTAAGATCGGTGCGAGTGATTTTTTCCATTGTTCTTTTGTGAACCATTTGCTACCAATATTTTGGTCTGGCTTCTTTGCTTTGTTAATGTTGAACATGTTATAGAGTACTTCACCGAGTGCGTAAATTCCGATAATGATGACAATGAAATCAATACCATCGGTCAAGTGTGGCACATCTAATGTAAAGCGATGAACCCCGGATTGTAAATCAACACCAATCGTACTAATTCCTAGTCCGATAAACATCGTTAAGAAGCCTTTTGCAATATTACCCATGGATAACGCAACGACCGCAGATAGTGCGAAAATGAACAGCATGACATACTCAGCAGGGCCGAAGTTCAAGGCGAACTGAGCGAGTGGGATGGCAAGGAAGATAAAGCCGAAGATCGCCATAACCCCACCGATTAACGATGCGATTGCGGCAATAGACATCGCTTGTCCGGCTTGTCCTTTTTTGGTCATTGGATAGCCATCAAACGTTGCTGCAATCGAAGATCCGTCCCCTGGCGTGTTAATTAAGATTGAACTTCTTGATCCTCCAAACAACGCTCCATAGTAAATGGCAGCCATTAGAATTAAAGCACTGATCGGTTCCATACCGAATGTTAAAGGGATTAAAACAGCAATCCCTGTGGCAGGTCCGAGTCCGGGCAGAATTCCGACAATCGTACCGAGTATTGCCCCAATCACCAACCACATGAGGTTGATCGGTTGGAGCGCTGTATATAAACCATCGATGATAATGCTAAAGTCCATACCGGCAACCTCCTAAGGTAAGCTAATTTCGAGCAAGAAACTAAACGTATACCACGTTGTAAATGCTGTAATGATTGTGACTGAGAGATTCAAGATCCAATGTTTTAAGCCGTTCAGATAGAAGAGTAATGCGCCTAAGAAAAGAATTGTTGAGATTAAGAACCCTAAATGTTCAAAGATCAATGTGTAAACGAGACAGAAGCCAAGCACGATCCCGACGACTTTTAAAGTGCTTTTACGAGACAACATTTCTAAGTCTTCGTTTTGTCTAATGTTCTCTTTTCTCATATTAATTAAGTCGACAATCGAAAAAATCAGAATTCCAGTGCAAATAATGAGTGGAAAATACCGCGGTGCATTCGGTTCACCGAGCATTGCGGGCTGTAATTGAAAGATCATAATTGCATAGATAAGACTTGCGACAATAAAAAGAACAGGTAATGATAAACGGATTATATACATGTGACTACACCTCTATGGCATTAAGCCAACACTTTCAATAATGTCATTAAACAACTCGTTTTGTTCTTCAAGGAAATCTTTTGTTTCGGCACTATCCATATAAAAGTCAAAAAACATATTTGATTCTAAATCCCGTTGCCATTGTTCACTTTCTGCCATTTCACCAAACCATTCATCGTATTGCGCAATTTCTTCTTCGCTCATATCTGGTGGCCCCATTACCCCACGCCAATGGGGGAATTCAATATCAACACCGAGTTCTTGCCACGTTGGTACGTCTGGAAACATCTCCAAACGTTCTGGTGACGTTACGGCATGAATATCAATTTCACCTGCTTCATATTGACTGGAAAGTACAGACATTGAGTTTACGAGAATGTCGATGTGACCTCCGAGCAAAGCATTCATTGCTTCACCACCGCTATCATAAACGAGAACTTGCAAATCTCGCGGTTCAACACCAGAGAGCATAGCAATTTGAGACATAGATAAATGGTAACCGCTTCCAAGTGCAGGGCTAAGACCGAAGATCAACGATTCTGGATCATCTTGTAATTGAGTAATTAACTCATCGGCGTCTTGAACGTCAGCATTCGTAGCTGTTGCCCAAGCGATCCATTCTGTCAGTAACATGACGATCGGTGTAAAATCTTCATAGGATAAATCACTTTGACCGAGCAAGTTGTTTGTCAAAAGAAGACTAGAGTTTACAGAAGTAGAGTGAGCATCTTGGCGCTGTAAATATTGCCAACCGACTTCGCCGCCACCACCAGGCATGTTTTCAACGTTGAAATCTTGGGTAATGATGTCATCACTCGTCATCGCCCGGTGAACGGACCGTGCGGTCATGTCCCACCCTCCGCCAGGAGAAGCTGGAGCGATGAGTTCCATACGTTCTGTTGGGAACTCAGTTCCTTCACTTGAGGCACTTGAATTACAAGCGACAAGCAGTAAAATAGGTAGACTAATTAAAACAGGTTTCCACATACGATCACCTCTGAAGATGTATTCGATGATAGCGCTATCATTATAGGATAAAAATTATTGTATAATGAAAGAAGCGCTTTCTTTTTTTAGACTTAATATCGTATGGGTAACTATATACTAAAAATAATTATAAATAAAATAATAATTTTTTATTAAATCCGATTAAATTGTTTTATAATATTAGCACAATAGGAGGGTGGCTTATGGATCAAAAGGATTGGTTTATGCTCAAGACCATCTTTGAAGAGAAGAATATGACGCGATCTGCAGAGAAACTATACGTATCCCAACCTTCTCTGAGCTATCGATTGAAAAACCTCGAGTCAGAATTTGGGGTCACGTTGTTTTATAAAACGAAAAGTGGATTAGAGTTCACCACAGAGGGAGAGCATCTCGTATCATATGCCAAAGACATGTTGGAGGCATTGCAAAGAACGAAAGACGAATTGCAAGACTTACAAAGCAACGTCCAAGGGACTCTTCGAATTGGAGTCTCGAGTAACTTTGCTCAATATGTATTGCCTGAGATGTTGCACCGGTTTTCTGAGCTTTACCCTAATGTCCAGTTTCACGTGCAATCAGGACTAAGCAATGAAGTCTATGCCATGTTGCAACAGTCACAAGTTCATGTAGCGATTGTACGTAATGACTATACATGGCACGGTGAGAAATATCTCCTGCGTGAAGAGCAGCTACAAGTCATTTCCAAAGAGAGAATTGATCTTAATTCACTTGATGAACGAAGATTAATTAATTATGAAACGGATCGCTCATTAAAAGAAACCATTAATGAATGGTGGATCGACCAGTTTAAGAATCCTCCTACAGTTGAGATGGAAGTCGACCGACTTGAGACGTGTAAAGAAATGGTCAAAAAGAATTTCGGGTTTGCCATTGTGCCTGACATTTGTCTTCTTGAGTCAGATCAGTTGTATAAACAAGGCATCTATAGAAAGAACGGTGAACCCGTTACGAGAAATACGTATTTAATGTATCATCCTCAAACTCAAAATCTATCGATTGTACATCGCTTCATTGAGTACCTTAAAAACAATCAACTCTGATAAAAATATTTTATGAGATACTCTAAAATATTAATATTTCATTTATTGTAAGTGCTTTCTTATACTAGAAGTAACAAAGAGGTACTGCTTATGAGGAGGACTTACAATGGAAAGCTATTCTAAATCGTATGATGTGATTGTTGTTGGTGGAGGAAATGCAGCGTTTAGCGCAGCGATCTCTGCACGTGAAAAGGGTATGGGCGTACTCGTCGTTGAAAAAGGTTCACAAGATAAGCGTGGAGGCAACTCATACTTTACGGATGGTGCGATTCGCATGGCTTATGGTGATCTTGAAGGGCTTCGCTCTGTATATAGTGACTTAAAAGATGAGGATTACGACCGTGTTGATATGCCTGTTTACGGTGAGAAAGAATATTACGATGATATTATGCGAGTGACAAATGGTAAAAGCGAACCCGCTTTAGCGAAAGTCTTAACGTCACAGTCGTATCCGACGATCAAGTGGATGCAATCACACGGAGTGGAATTTATCGTTAACGAAAATCAATACTTTGAAAAAGATAACAAAATGAGCTTCTGGGGCGGTCTGCCAGTTAAAACGTACCAAAAAGGCATTGGTCTCATGACGGCTTGGTGGAAGCGTGCGGACGAATTAGGCGTTGATGTTCTGTATAACACGAAGGGGACGTCACTCGTAAAGTCTGACAACGCAATTACTGGACTTGTTGTTGAGCAAGACGGTAAGGAAATGCAAATCGACACAAAAAGCGTGATCCTTGCATGTGGTGGCTTTGAAGCAAGTGAACAAAAACGAATGAAATACATCGGTGATGAATGGAAAAATGCGGTCGTACGTGGAACCGAGCATAATACGGGTGATGGACTTGATATGGCGATTGAAGCAGGGGCTACGCCAATTGGAGATTGGTCAGCGTGTCATGCGCATACGACAGATTACAATGCACCACGAGTTGGTGACTTTGAGAAGCCAGGAGATATTTATAAGAAGTCATCGTATCCACTTGGTTTGATCGTGAACAATGAAGGCGTCCGATTCGTTGATGAAGGTGCAGATTTTAGAAACTATACGTATGCTAAATATGGGAAAGAAACATTAAAGCAACCTGAACAAAAGGCATTCCAACTTTACGATCAAAAAGTACGTCCTCTTCTTCGAGTAGAGTACGAATTGGAAGAAGCGTCCGTTGTGAAAGCTGATTCTTTAGAAGAGCTTGCAGAGAAAATGAACGTACCGAAAGAGAAGTTCTTGGAAACAATTCACACTTACAATGCGTCTGTTCAAGAAGGTGACTACGATCCAAGTGTAAAGGATGGCAAGTCTACAAAAGGGTTAACTCCAGCTAAATCAAACTGGGCGCTTACATTTGATGAGGCACCGTTTTATGCTTACCCAGTAACGTGTGGAATTACGTTTACGTTCGGTGGTATTAAAGTGAATGACCAAGCAGAAGTACTCGATTCAGAAGAGCAACCTATTGGTGGTCTCTATGCAGCAGGTGAGATGGTAGGCGGTTTGTTCTATGAGAATTACCCAGGCGGTTCTGGACTAATGTCAGGGGCAGTATTTGGGAAGTTAAGTGGAGAAACCGCAGCTACCTACGTTGAGAGTGTGACTACGAAGGCATAAGCAACATCATCGCCTGCAGATTGTCGAGAAAGCCCTGTTTCTAAGACCAGGGCTTTCTTCCTTACAGTCCAGTGGATATGTAGGTATTATAATCATTTTAGTTTCTAGATCGCTAACTACGATGAACTTCATCGTAGTTTTTTTGTTATCGCTTCACCTTTTTCAATAAATCGGGTATAATATAGATTAATCACATTAATTTACTTGGGATTATATCGAAAGTAGGTGGAGCAGTCATGGGAAAGATTGTTGAGGCAACAGTTAATGATACTTGTCACATATTGAATTTACAAAAGTTAGCGTATGTTTCTGAAGCGGAGATCTACAATGACTACACCATTATGCCACTAAAAGAAGATCTTGAGACAGCTAAGAAATCGTTTGAGAAGAATATAGTATTGAAGTACGTGGAAGACGACGTAATCATCGGCTCTGTTCGTGCGTTTCAAGAGGATGGTGTCTGTTACATTAACAAATTAATGGTTCATCCTGCTTGTCGGAATCGAGGAATTGGTCAAGCGTTAATGGAAGAAATTGAAGTTAAGTTTGATCCAGTCGTGTACAGGTTGTTTACCGGTGCAAAGTCTGAAAAGAACATTTTCTTATATGAAAAGCTCGGATATAGCGTTTATCGTACGGGTAAATTTGATTTCGAGGATACAGAGTTTGTATTTATGGAGAAGGAACAAAGGCCAGTATGAGTTTACATCCAGCGATTAGAGATATTATTGAACGTAGTCAGCATGAACAATTGCCATCCTCTTTGGAAGAAATTGAGCAGCTAAGAAGTGAATACGTAAAAGCGCGACATGCAAGTAGCATGCCCGAAGCGATCGTTGCCTCGTCTGAGGATTTATCGGCAATAGATGGTGAACGCTCTGTTCCAATTCGTTTGTATACGCCTAAAGGTACGGCGCCGTTTCCTGTGATCGTTTATTACCACGGGGGCGGCTTTGTCGTTGGGGACCTTGAAACGATCGATGGATTTTGTCGTTATCTCTGTTACAAAAGTGAAGCGATTGTCGTATCAGTTGATTATCGACTTGCTCCAGAGCATCCGTTCCCAGCTGCGTTTGAAGACGCGTATGTGGCAGCGAAATGGGCAGCAACAAATGCTCAGCAATACGGAGGGGAGCCAAAGCGATTAACGCTTTCAGGTGATAGCGCTGGTGGGAATTTGGCAGTCAGTGTGATGTTGAACAATCAACTTCATAACGATTTTGTAGTAGATGCACAGTTGTTGTATTACCCGTGGCTCCTTCTTAATGATCAGTCTGACGCTCATCTCGTTCATGGAGAAGGATTAAATCTAACGACCGCTCAACTTCGTTGGTACGAGTCATGTTATGCGCCTAGCCAGTGTTGGAAAGCGAATCCGCTATTAGGTTCTGCATCCGGTGCACCACCATCAGTCATTATCACCGCAGAGCACGACCCACTGCGTGATGATGGACTACGCTATGCAGAACACTTACAAGTAGCAGGCACAAAAACGGTCGTTCATAATTATTCAGGGCTTGTGCATAGTTTTATTCATATGATGAACGAAGTAGATGAGGCTAGAGAAGCGGTCGATACGAGCATTACGGAATGGAAGCACCAACGATTAAAGTCATACCAATAAACGGCATCGCTCATCATGAGTGATGCCGTTTTAGTATTCTGAGGGGTGCCTTCACTGCAACAACGAAAAAAAGCTCCCACAAACTTGTGGGAGCAGTAGCATTAATCGTTTTTGGAAACACCCCAGAACACAAACCCGTCTTGATAACGGAAGTTGTCAATATACTCCTGGGTCGTTGCCACCCGTTTGAAATCTCCAATACGTACGACAGGGATATACTCCCAGTACCACTCAAGAACTTCATCGTATTTGTCTTGTGCTTCTTCAAGTGTGGCAGAAGCACGGAAGTCATCGACAACCGACGGCACTTCACTCCAACCTGGATAATCCGGGTTCATGAAAACATTTGAGCCTGGCTCTGCTGCCGATACGTTCGCTAATACAAAGATGTCATAAGCATTTTCATCTTGGTTCATTTCAAGTAATGTTGGCCAGTCGTACACTTCGATTTTTACATTGAGACCCATTTGTTCCATCTGTTGTTGAAGAACGACTGAACCGTTGTACTGATCCTCGTAATCACGGGTCGTGATAATCGTAATTTCTTCCCCGTCATAACCGATGTCACTTAAATAATCATCCATATTACTCGAGTCGTTCGTGTTGTAGATGTCTTGACCGACATCGCTTGGCCATTGTTCGAGTTGATGGTACATCATAATATTGTGGTTGAGAACGTAATAGTCATCACTTGCATAAGCACCTGTTAAAATGGCTTCACTATCAATGGACGTTGCTAAAGCTTGTCTTGCATCTTGTTCTGTAAAGAATCCTTCTCGTTTATTGAAGTGAATTGTCAAATAGGCGCCTGGATACGTATGGTTTGTTAAATTTGGATCACTTTCAAGCTGATCAGCGTTATCAAATGGCACTGCATGAGCGACGTCAAACTGTCTGGACTGCATGCCTGAAACACGGGTAGAAGAATCCAAAATGAATTCAAAAAGCAATTCATCAACAAGAGCTTCTCTCGCACCTGCAAGACCATCAGCTGGTTCATCGCGGATAGCGTAGTCTTCAAACTTTACGAGTTTAATATGTTGGTCTTGAATCCATTCATCGAATTTGAATGGACCAGTTCCAATGTACTCTTTAACGCCAGTGCCATCAGCTTCTTCAGCAATCTCAGCAGGCATAATGGCTGGGAAACCTACGCTGTTAAAAGCAAGGATAGGCAGGGCAGTTGCCATCGGCTCACCTAAATCTAATACGACCGTCTTGTCATCAAGTTGTTCAATGGTTGCCTCATCGGGAAGCTTGTTGCCGTTACCTGGGGAGTCTAGCCACTTATCCATCGAAGCAACTACATCTTCAGCGGTCATCGTTTCGCCGTTATGAAAGAGAACATCTTCTCGCAAAACGAACTCAATGGCAGTACCGTCTTCGCTTAATTCATAGGATTCCGCCAGCATCGGTTCGATGTTGTACGAGGAATCGACCGTTACGAGACTTTCATAGACGTGCCGCATCATATCCGACGTTGCAATTGCCGATGATTCATGTACGTCAAGAATCGGAGGTTGTGCGGAGTAAGCAACTTTCAACTCTCCTCCAGTCGTTGCTCCTTCTGTTGGTTCAGCAGAGCTTTCTGTATCTCCTGAGTCATTACCACATGCGGATAGAAGAACAGTGCCAATCATGGTAACCAAAGCAAACCTAGGAAACTTTTTCATGTTTGTCATCCCTACCTTTAGTTAGAGTCGTGTTTGCGATCTTTCGCTGTCCATTCAAGGATATGGTTAGCAAGTACATTCGCCGTTTTAAGGACACTATCAATTTCAACGTATTCATCAGGAGAGTGAGCGCCTGAACCGACGGGTCCAAAACCGATGCCTGGTCGATTGTAGTATTGTGTGAAGCGTGCATCATTCCCGCCTGTTCTGCCGATGATTTGTACGTCATTCGTATCGAGCACGTCTTTCGCTGTTTGAAGAAACTCTTGTACATAGTCATCATCAGGATCTTGATACCATGCTTCTGTTGTCCAGCCGTACCACTCAATTTGTGGGGGGTGTTTTCTTAACCACCCATCATCTTCGACAGCGTTTAAGATTGTCTTCTCCACTAAGTCACGAATTTGTTCCCGTGTTTCACCAGGGATAAAACCGATGCGACATTCAATGGTTGCTTTCCCTGCAACATTGGACGCCCAGTCACCAGCTTGGAACGTTCCGATATTTAAGTTGACGGATTGCTTATCAGAACCACGTTGATAAAGTTCAAATTGAACTTCTTCAGCGCGAGTTTCTTCAAGCTGTTGAAGCGCATGATAAATCGGATACATTTTACTGATCGCATTGACGCCATCTTGGGTTCGGCTTGCATGGGCGGTTTTACCGTACACACTTACGCGAAAGTACATTACGCCAGTATGAGAAACGGTGACGTTTAAGCTGTGAGGTTCTGTCGTAATAAATCCGTCAGTGACGTACCCTTCGTCAAGACAAGTGAGCGCACCACCTGCACCGCCGGACTCTTCTTCAATCGTGCTGTGCAATTGAACGGTTCCAGCGGGCTTTAAGCCAAGATCAAGTAATGCCTTTAGTGCAAACCAGTTCGCAAGGAGACCGGATTTCATATCCATAGAACCGCGACCGTATAAACGATTTCCTTCAATAATTGCGGCGTACGGATCTTTCGTCCAGAATTCGATCGGCTCTGCGGATACGACATCAACGTGACCTTCGAGTGTGAGTGATCGTTTATCGGAGTCACCATGGTAGATGCCGATTACATTGTAACGGTTATCAAAAGAAAGGCCCGAACTGGAGAAGCCTTCATGATCTTGAATCTTTTCATAGTCTGGCTGAACGGTGACGGTCTCTAGACCAAGATCTTCATATTTTTGTTTCATAAAATGAATCATCTCTTGTTCAGTACCAACTACGCTTTTCATGCGTACGGCTTCTTGGATGGCTTCAACTAACTCTGTCTGGTTTTCGTTAATATAGTGATCAATTCTTTCCTTTGCAGAAAGCTGGACTTTCATAGATTCTCCTCCTCGTCTCTCACTAGATTTTGCTATTTAGGTTCGAACTCTTTTGCTACAGCAGGGGATATACCACCAGCTTTTGCAGGTGGGCCAATGCTGATCATATCGACGACAACCATTGTAGGACCTGGTTCTTGAACAGCGTTTTCTAGTGCTTCTCCAAAATCATCGGTCGTTTTTACGCGAGTTGCCTGAAAGCCGATAGATTGGGCAAGTTGAATGAAGTCTGGTGTGTGCAAATCAACAGCAACACGGCGTCCGTATGTTGCATCTTGGATGTTACGCAATACACCATAGCCGTGATCATCAAAGAGAACGACGACTAATGGGAGCTTTTCTTCAACAGCGGTTGCCATCTCACCTAAATTCACCATGAAACCGCCGTCTCCAGCGAATACGAGGCATCTTTGGTTTGGTTGTCCAATTTGTGCGCCAATCGCTGTAGGTAAGCTCTGCCCGATTCCTCCTCCTGTTGCGTGGATGGACGTTCTAGGCTCATAAATCGGGATAAGTCGGTGTCCCCATTGATAAGCTGGAAGTGTAATGTCACGAACGAAGATGGTGTCCTTTGGCATGACACGGCGCATATGATCGGCAATTTCTCCATATGGACTCATCGCTTCGCGTAGCTCACGGTCTACTTGAACTTTGACTGCTGTTACTTCAGCTAAGAAGCTTGATTTATCGGTGAATGATTCTCCTTCAAATTGCTTTGTAAGGGCATCGAGTATGTCATAAGCGTCACCGATGAGTGCATGTTGGCAATCATAGTTTCGGTTAATCGATAGGGCGTCGGCATTAATCGTAATGTGCTCATCTGGAATTGGGACAGAATAGTTTCCCGTTTCGTTCCAGCGAAAGCGTACGCCAATACTGATCAGTAGATCGGCTGACTTCAAAAGGTCGATCGTCGGTTTGGTTGCCGCATAATTTCCGATGCATTGTGGATGGTCTTCTGGTATGGCACCTTTTCCAGACTCGCTCGTAATAACAGCTGCGCCAATTTGCTCTGCGAACTGTGCAAGTAATTGATGTGCAGAAGCTTTCACGACACCTCCACCGACCCAAAGCACAGGTCGCTTTGCTGATTGAATTTTCGAAAGAACTTCTGAATCGAGCGTAAATGTTCCCCGATTTAGTTGTGGTTCTTGTTGAATGATGGAACGATTGACGAGCTTTGATTGCATATCAATCGGAATTTGAATTGTAATCGGTCCTGTAGGCTGTGCTTTCGTCTGTTTGATTGCTTCACGTACGACTGTCTGGATGTTCGTCGGGTCAGTCACTGCAATGGCCGTTTTACATGCACCGTCCATCATTTTTAATTGATCTTTGCATTCATGAATGTACCGTTTAGACGTTCCGACAAATGCACTCGCCACGTCTCCTGTAAGGTGTAAAAGTGGTGTGCCTGCATTCCAGGCTTCTGTCAACGCACCAGCCGCGTTGCCAGCACCGGCTCCTGTACTCGTAAGAACGACACCGAGCTTTCCGGTAGAGCGAGCATATCCGTCAGCCATATTTACGGCACCGCTTTCGCCACGAGCGTTGACGATTTTAATCTTATTGCTTCGAAGGAGCGCATCGTACATCGGCATGTTATGAATACTGACAATTCCGAAAACGCACTCGACACCTTCTCGTAGTAACTCTTCAACGATTAAATCTGCGGCTTTTTCTTCGGTACTAATCTTCACTTCTGAGGAACTCATACTATACCTCCTAAATAATAATACGTTACCGTTAGTATTTGTCTTGCGAATGAAATCTCCTTCTAAATAATAAAAAAATTTACGATATAAATTGTGAAGAAGTTAGATAACCTGACAAGGAAAAGGAAGAAAAGCCTTTATAAATAAAGCATTTCGCACATTATTCAATGCGTTCATTTTTCGTCAAAAAAGTTGGGGGAAATAAAGATACTATTATTATAATCATGAAAAAAGCCCACGATTACGAAATCGTGAGCGTAAGATTTATTTGCGTGAGCCAACGTGCTGGATGTAATCCGTGATAAATGCTTTGGCATCAACGTGTTTCGCGACGTGTACGTTCGGGGTTCGCTGTAGTCCGTTTTTATAATCACAGACCGTTTGACCGTCACATAGCGTGCTGTTCGTTTCCACATCGACGTAGTAAGGGAACGTCGTCACGAAAGGTTTGCCGATTGCTACGGCAATGGCGAGTGGGTCGTGCATCGCAATTTCTTTTAAACGATTTCGCTCCCAGGAAACGTTGAAATAAATAGCTGTTGCTTCTCGAATAAATGAATAATAGCTCGTTCCTTTTAGGGACTCTACGTCCTCTTTTGACATCAGGGCTTGTTCTGTAACATCTAAACCAATCATTGTCAGTGGAACACCGGAATGAAGGACTAGCTTGGCAGCTTCTGGATCAACATACATGTTAAATTCAGCAGCAGGAGTTACATTGCCGTTCCCATTCACAGCACCGCCCATAAAGACGACCTCTTTTAGGCGATGTGCGATTGAAGGATCCTGCTGTAAGGCAAGCGCAAAGTTCGTCATTGGCCCGGTAAGAACGAGGGTGATTTCACCAGGATAGTCATGCGTAATGCGAATGAGATAGTCCCATGCGGATTCTTTCTCAGTGCGATCGATAAACGGTACGTCGTGGAGGGCACCTCCGATTCCATCATCACCGTGAACCGCATGTTCAAAAAATGCTTGTCGTACGAGTGGTTGATTGGCACCTGCAAAGATCGGAACGTCTAAGCCAATCAAATCCAATACTTTATGTGTGTTGCAAATGGCTTTATGTAGTGAAATGTTGCCGGATACGACCGATACACCAAGAACGTCTACGTTGGGTTGATGAGCGAGTAGCAATAGCCCGAGAGCGTCGTCAATGCCAGTATCGACGTCTACAATTATTTTTTTTGTCATGATTGTCCCCTTTTCAATAAAGCTGCATGCTACACTTATAGAATAGTTCAAAAAGAAAGGTAACTCCAGTAATGAATGAAAACCCGACCGGGAAGAAGCGGTACGCACTAGCGTTAATATTGAGCATGTTGACGGTGCTCGGACCGCTTAATATCGATATGTATTTACCTGCTTTTCCCGACATTGCCAGCGATTTGTCGACATCACAATCCCTTGTGCAAGCAAGTTTAACGGCTTGTTTATTAGGACTTGCAATCGGGCAACTCGTAATTGGGCCGATCAGTGATGCAAAAGGGCGTCGAATGCCGCTTATGATTTCTGTGTTGTTATTTGTGCTTGCCTCATTGCTCTGTGCGGTAGCCCAAAACATTGAAACCCTTATTGTTGGACGCTTTCTTCAAGGATTCACAGCGGCAGCAGGGTTAGTTGTCTCTCGAGCTGTGGTTCGAGATGTGTTTGATGGAAAAGCGTTAACGAAGTTCTTTGCATTACTGATGGTTATTAATGCCGTTGCTCCTATTGTTGCGCCGATTGCAGGTGGTGCACTCCTTGCAATTCCAGCGTTTGAATGGGATGGAATTTTCTATACGTTGTCGTTCCTCGGCTTGATTGTCGTTGGAATTGTTTATTTTAGCTTAAAAGAAACACTGCCAGAAACAAAGCGTTCACCAAGTTCCTTTAAACATATCGTGTCAACTTTTTATGAGTTGTTAAAAGACCGGACGTTTATGGGGTTTGCTCTTGCGTTAGGGTTTGCACATGGCGGAAGCTTTGCGTATGTAGCAGGAACACCGTTTGTTTATCAAGGCATTTACGATGTGAGCCCACAACTGTTTAGCGTGTTGTTCGGAATTAATGGGCTTGCGATGATCATTGGTTCGTACGTCATCGGACGCTTTAGTGGCATCATTCGTGAACGAACACTGTTGTTTACAGCGCTTATCATTGGGGTGAGTGCCACGTTCATTTTGTTCGTCATGACGGCGATTGAAGCGCCACTCGCTGCCATTGTGATTCCAATCTTTGTCTATATGACGGGAATGGGAATGATTTTGACGAGCTCATTTACGCTAGCTATTGCAAAACAAGGCCACCGGGCAGGGAGTGCAAGCGCGTTGCTTGGTGTATTCCCGCTACTTATTGGAGCCGTCGTGGCGCCGCTTGTTGGATTAAATGAAGGTTCAGCGGTACCGATGGGGCTGATCTTGTTTAGTACTTCGCTACTCGCATTAGGGGCATATGTAATCTTAGCTAAGACGAAGAAAAATCAATAGAAGTCAGGAGGATCAAAGATGATTAAAAAAATCGAACATGTTGCACTCGTAGTCAATGACTTAGCACATTCCATTGAATTTTATCATCGTTGTTTTGGGTTTAACGTACGGCTTAAAGGAGAGAATGAAACACGTGAAATGGCGTTTCTTTATCTAGAAAATGAGCCAGGCGTTGAGATTGAATTGATTCGGGATAAAGTTGATTTAGGAAATTATGAAACGAAGAGTGTGATCAACCATATTGCATTTACAGTGGAGCGTTTAGATGAGGAAGTAGAGAAGCTGAAAGAAAAGGGAGTCACATTCCTAACGGATACACCAAAACCAACGTTAGATGGTGGAACGATGATCCTTTTTCACGGTCCTGATAAAGAGCTGTTGCAACTCGTCGAGCGTGGCACATCGTAAAAGCAAGGTGGAGATCACAAGGTCTCTGCCTTTTTTTATGGACTGAATTACGTGTTCAAAGCAACTTTATGAGGGGAAGGTGAGGCATTTGACTCCGAAGAAGAGGCGTTTACTCGTCGGGATCTTACTATCCACGTCTTTTTTGAGTGTACTAAATCAGTTTTTATTAATCACCGCTTTCCCACAGATTATGTCTGACTTTCAAATCAACGCAACAGAAGTTCAATGGTTAACGACAATTTTTATGTTATCAATCGCGATTCTCGTTCCGATTACGGCGTACTTAATCGATCGCTTTACAGCGAGAGCGCTATTAATGGCTGCTGTGTTGAGTTTTTTGGCAGGAACATTTGTTGCAGCGATAGCACCGAATTTTGAAACGCTCCTCGTCGGGAGGGTGTTGCAGGGCGCTGGATCTGGCATGATGATGCCACTCATGCAGACGATTTTGTTACTCGTGTACCCTCGAGAACAACGGGGATATGCAATGGGGCTCGTTGGACTCGTCATTAACGTTGCTCCTGCAATTGGTCCAGTCATTTCAGGCGTGCTAATCGAAGCATTTACGTGGCGAGCGGTATTTGTTCTCACGTTGCCCCTCGCGCTTTTTTTACTCGTACTTATTTATTTCTTTATGGAAAACGTTACGAAGCAGCGTCCGACGAGCATTGATATATCGTCGATTTTACTATCTACTCTCGCTTTTGGTGGGATTTTGTACGGAGTGAACAGTACCGATGACTCTGCATTGGCTACGATTTTAATTTGGGTCGGGTTTTTGGCGCTCATCCTCTTTGTCATCCGTCAGTTTAGACTTGAAACCCCCGTACTTGAGTTGCGTACGTTTCGTTCGCCATTGTTTGCATTGGTCATTGTCATTACAACGCTGTCATTTAGTTTATTGATCGCTGGAGAGACGATCTTGCCGATGTATGTACAAAATGTTCAGTTGTATTCAGCTTTTCATTCGGGATTAATTATCTTTCCTGGAGCGATTACGCTCGCTGTTATGTCACTCGTAGCAGGGAAATGGTTCGATCGTTATGGAGGACTTCGTCTAGCGCTAATCGGGTTTGTGTTGTTATGTAGCTCTTCAATAAGTTACGTATTCATCTTGTCCCAAGAGACTCCCGTCGTCGTCACAGCATTATTGTTCATGGTCTTTATGGCAGGCATTGCGATGATTAATATGCCGCTTACGACAGCGGCATTAAATGCACTTCCGAATGAATGGATTTCTCACGGAACAGCAATTACGAATACCGTACGACAATTCGGTGGTTCGATCGGTCTTATCTTTATTATTTCGTTTATTACAAGAGCTGCCCCAGAAGCGGGTGGTGCGAATCCAATCGCTTTTTTAGAAGGGGTACAAGCAGCGTTTTTAGCAGCGTTTGTCTTTTCTTTAGTTGGCTTGTTGTTAACCCTACTGTTGTTCAAAACGAAGACGAGCTAAAAACTACACATAATCTCCACATTGGCTCCATTGTTCCTCCATTTAGAATGAGTATACTGTAAGTTGTAAGCACATAGTTTGGGGTGAACGAACGTGTGGAAGAATGTAGGTATGATTAGTGTGTTTCTTTTTGCGGCATTTGCAGGTATGCTGATCGCAAAAGAAAGTATTCAAGTAGAAGATGACGATGAAGCAATCACTTTTGAGGTGCCTCATTTAGAACATTCAATTGATGACAATGAATCTGTATGAAACTTTACATCGAACAAGGAAACAGCTGCCGGTGGCAGCTGTTTTTTTATGAGCGTGTGTTATCTACTCGGGCAAGGACTGCAATCGTTGGTGCTTGTCCTGTATAAGTCGTACCCGAAACATCATCAAAATATTTTTCAACAAGAAATCCAGCGTCAATGAGCTCTTGCTCTAGTTGCTTCAAAGTGAAGTATTCATTCCAAATGTAGTGAACGACCGTTTCTTCTTCTGTTGTAACCACTGTTTGTTCGAGCGTAATGTTTTTTGTGTAACGGGTATTTTTCGTTAATGTAAGATGTGGTTCATTGGACCAAAATCCTGAGGATGGATGATGTTCCCAAGTCATCGCTTCTTCAAATGCATCGTATTGATGCATTGAAAAGACATCGAGAAATAACTGACCTTCAGTAGTAAGCGTTTGTTTTAAATTGTGCAGTAATGTTTTGCGATTTTCTTTAGATAAGGCGCCATAATCACAATAGATCATCGTTGCGAAATCATGAAGCATCTCGGTTGGAGGTGGTTGAAGGTAATCGTGCACATAATAGGTGCTCTGACTGTCATGAGCTTTTGCATATTCAACTGAGCGACTAGAAAAATCAAGTCCAGTCACGTTATGCCCAAGTTTTGCAAAGCGTTTCGTATAAAGACCAGGTCCACATCCGAAATCAATGATTCGTGGGCCAGCGATTGTCGAGATAAATGCAGCGGATTTGTCAATAAAGTGGTGATTGCGGGTAGCGCCCTCAAACGAAGGATCAAGGTGTGCTTGTAACATGTTTTTGGAGATGTGTTCGTTTGTCCAAATCGAACCTTCAGATGGGGTGAACACTCGGTAATGTTAATACGTGAGATGGAATTGTAAACACGTTTTGTTCCTCCAATTTGAATACATACAGAGACTCGTGAGAGTGTCTGTAGTAGTTTTAAGAATCAATGAATGAGAGATCGACCTTTCATGTATGTCACATTATCATGGTAGAATTACGAATAGCAAACGAGAACGAGGAGGGGTTTCAATGACGACCATTGCAATGATCGGGATTGGCGCAGTAGGTGCTGTTTACACAAATCTATTAAACCAAGACGAAACGACAGAACTTTATTGCGTGATGGATGATAAACGAAAAGAGCGATACGTACGAGAAGGGATGAACGTAAACGGTAAAGAAACCAAGTTGAACTACGTCACACCAAGTGAGGTGAACAAAGAGATCGATTACGTGATCTTTACTGTTAAGAATACACAACTTCATGCAGCGATGGATCTCGCACAGTCCATTGTTGATGAACGTACGACGTTTTTATCGCTATTAAATGGGATTGATAGTGAACGAGAGTTATCTGAGCGGTTTGGTGAAGATCGTGTATTGTATGGCTTGACGAATGGAATTGATGCAACAAAAAACCTTCATGACGTGTTCTATACATATCCTGGAACTCTGTATTTTGGTGAAAAACGTAATGAACAGGTCACCGAACGTGTACAACAGTTACAAGCTGTGTTTGAGCGAGCGCAAATCCCTTCGGTTGTCCCCGTCGATATGGAACGTCAATTGTGGCATAAATTTATGGTGAACGTCGGTGTAAATGCAGTGACCGCAATCTCGCGCTCGACACACGGAGTTTTACGTGACTCTGAAGAACTATTGAATGTGAGTAAGCGGGCGATGAATGAAGTTATTCAGGTTGCAAACACAAGCAACATTGCTCTTACAGAATCTATGATTGATGAGTTCTTTGAAAACGTTTGGACGAAAGTAGGATACAGTGGAAAAACATCGATGTTGCAAGATATCGAGGCGAAAAGAAAAAGTGAGAATGATTATTTTGCAAAACGAGTCATTGAGGTGGCGCAAAAACATGGCATTTCAGTACCTGTTAATGAAACGTTATATGCATTCGTACATCATGAAGAAAAGCGCTTTTGAAATGACGAAATGTCATTAATGTCAGATTATCGCACGATCTTTTTTGAAAAAATGACTGGACATTTGAACGAGGAAGCTATAGAAATAGAACTATAAACACATTCGCTTTCGTAGAAGAATCGACATCTTTAGTGGGGATTTTACAAAAAATTCCGTTGAGTTCAGGGGGCCTACATGAATAACGCAGACATCGTATTAAAGAGCCGTGCAATTTTTACAGGAAATGAAGAACAGCCGTTTGCGGGCGGTCTAGCAATCTCAGGGAATAAAATCGTCGCTGTTCTAAAGGACGAAACGATTCAATCTTACATAACGGATGAAACGACCGTGTATGAATACGGTGATCAACTGATCATGCCAGGGTTCTACGATTTCCATGTTCATTTATTTGCAGGCAGTTTATCCGAGCAAAGCGTGTTACTTCATGCAGCGAAATCAGAAGAAGAGGCTGCACAAATGGTGAAAGTATTTGCTGATGCGCATCCTGAAGATGAATGGATTTTCGGTTTTCGTTGGTATCATATTTATTGGGATCGTCATGAGTTGCCAACAAAATCGACCCTTGACCGACTCATTCCAGATCGGCCTGTCTTCTTGTTCAATGATGAGTGTCACGGTGCATGGTTAAACAGTAAAGCGCTAGACATTTTAGGCATTACGAAGGATAGTGAAAATCCCCCGTTTGGTGAAATTGTGAAAGATGAGTATGGAGAACCGACTGGCTTTTTGTATGAGACTGCAATGGGTTTCGCTCAACAAGCGTTTGATTCGTTGTCAGAAAGTAAAAGAAGGCAGCTGTTGCAGACATTTCTAGAAAAAGCTGCGAGTTATGGGGTTACATCTGTTAGCGATATGCTTCCGTTACCAGGGTTATCGCTTGGAGATTTAGAGATGTACAGAACGTTCGAAGAAGAAGGGACACTTACGACGCGGATTCATTTTATGTCCGCATTGGATGGAGATTTAAATCAACCGAAACACCTTCGTGACACGTACAAGACTGACAAGCTAAAGTTCAATGGGCTAAAGCAGTTTCTTGATGGTGTACCCATTGCGTATACTGCGCTTTTAGTGGAGCCGTATTCAGATAAGCAGGAGACCATTGGAGATACGCTAATTCCGTCAGATGTTGTACGAGAATGGGTTGTTGAGGCTGATAAGGAAGGATTTCGAGTGCGCTTGCATGCATGTGGTGATGGGGCCGTTCGACTCGGTCTAGACTGTTACGAAGCTGCACAAATTGCAAATGGTGTACGAGATTCAAGGCATACAATTGAGCATATTGAAGTCATTCATGAAACGGATTTACCGAGGGTAGCACAGCTCGGGGTGATTGCGTCTATGCAACCAGAACATTTAGCAGCAGCAGAAAACTTTAATGACAATGTGTATGTTGATCGTTTAGGGAAAGAAAGAGAACCTTTAACGTGGCCGATTCGAACGTTGCAAGACCAAGGAGTAGCAATTGCTTTTGGTACGGACTTCCCAGTTGTAGGGCTCGATCCTTGGTTAGAAATTTATCGAGCAGTTACGAGAAAGCATGATGACGGTCTTCCTGAAGAGGGTTGGAATGCAAAAGAAAAAATTTCACTTCAACACGCGTTGCAACACTATACGAAAGGGTCTGCACATGCAAGCTTCACTGAGGACCGGCTCGGAACGTTAGAAGTAGGCAAGCTTGCTGACGTTATTGTGCTAAAGCAAAACCCCTTCACATCATCTGAAAGTGAATTGAAGGAGATCAAAACAGCGCTTACGATCATGGATGGAAAGGTCGTTTATGAAGCGTAAGTCGATCATTCATGAACGTAAGGAGGTGTCCGCAGTTTTTCTTTGCTAGCCTATTATTTGAAATAAGGGGGTCTTTAAAATGAACAAGTTTGCAATCGGTACATTGTTTCTAGGGGTTGCTGTTCTTAGTGCTTGTGGTAATGGTGGAAACTCAGATTCTGACGTTGCAGGGGGTGAGCAGGAGCTTGCTAACGAGTTGTATTTCTTTAACTGGGGTCATAACATTGATGAGCAAATTCTCGCTGATTTTGAAGAAGAGTTCGGTGTAGAGGTCATTTATGATACGTATGCGTCCAATGAAGAGATGCTTACCCAAATTAATAGCGGTGCAATCTCCTATGACATTATCATCCCAACAGACTATTTTATTGATCGAATGATTCAAATGGATCTACTTGCAGAGCTTAACATGGAAAATATTCCGAACTTTGAAAATATCGCAGAGGAGTTTCAAGATCTGGAGTTTGATCCAGAGAATCGTTACTCTGTTCCTTATCTTTATGGCAGCACGGGCTTAGCGTACAACACAGAAGTGTTTGAGGAACCACCGACAAGTTGGGAAGTACTTTGGGACCCAGAATATGCTGGCAAAGTAACCGCGCATGACACATCTCGAGACTTTGTGTCGCTCGCTTTGCAAAGACTCGGTAAAAGCATTAACGATTTAGACGATGCTAGCTTAGAAGAAGCACAAGGGATTTTAGGTGACCTTAATGCGAACGTTTTGAAGTATACGACTCAACCAGCAGCTGAACTCATTAGTGGACAGTCGGTCGCATCACTCGCTTATTCCGATCAAGCTGGAATTGCGATGGCAGAGAATGACGCAATTGCTTATGTTTTACCTGAAGAAGATGGTGGCATGCTTTGGATGGATAATTTCGCAATCCCATCGAATGCGAATAGTCAGTATACAGCAGAGGTCTTTATCAACTTCATGTTAGATGCAGAAGTAAGTAAGATGCTCACCGATTACATTCCGAGCAGTAACCCAAACGCGGCTGCTAGAGAGCTCATGTCAGAAGAAGAGTTATCGAATCAAGCTTCGTACCCTGACATTCCTGAGTCATCAGAATACTATGTTGATCCTACACAAGATGAAACGAGAGCAATCAACCGAATCTGGAACGAAGTTCGAGCACAATAGGAATACGAGTCAACAGCCTTCTAGTGACATAGAAGGCTTCTTTAAGAAGGGAGAATTCAGGTTGAATGAGACGATGGTAGAAATTAAACAAGTAACAAAAGCATTTGATGAAGGCATTGCAGTCAATAATCTCAATTTAACCATTCGTGCAAAGGAATTTATTACAATTCTTGGACCGTCTGGGTGTGGGAAGACGACGACGTTACGGATGATTGCAGGCTTTGAAACACCTACATCAGGTGAGATTTGGCTTTCAGACAAAGAAGTGGGGCGATTAGAGCCGTATCAACGCGACGTGAATACCGTCTTTCAAAGCTACTCGCTATTCCCTCACATGACTGTTTTTCAAAATGTCGCTTTTGGGCTCAAGATGAAGAAGATGAAAAAAGATCAAATTGCAGCAAAAGTGAAAGAAGCACTGGCGCTCGTCCAGCTCGAGTCGTTTGCTGATCGAAGTCCAAAGCAATTAAGTGGTGGTCAACAGCAACGGGTCGCCATCGCAAGAGCGATCGTTAATGATCCGAAAGTGTTATTGCTCGATGAGCCACTCGGTGCGCTTGATTTGAAATTACGCAAACAAATGCAATTGGAATTAAAACAATTGCAACAACGCTTAGGGATTACGTTTGTTTATGTCACGCATGATCAAGAAGAAGCGTTAACGATGTCAGATCGAATCGTTGTCATGAATAAAGGTGAAATTGAACAGCTAGGGACGCCTCAAGAAATCTACGAACATCCACGAACACCATTTGTAGCAAGCTTCATTGGTGAAGCCAATGTATTATCGGGTGAGGTGCAAGAAGTTCAAGTTGACCACGTTGTTGTTGCAATCGGAGACATGTTTGTGATCGCTAATCATAATCCAGACGTGAAAAAGGGAGATGAGATTCTTTTTTCAATTCGTCCTGAGAACGTTCAATTCTATGAGTCTAATGCGACACCGTTTACTGTATCAGCAACGTTACAAGAAATCATCTACGCCGGTGCGATTATTAAATTTATATGTGAAACAACGAGTGGGCAACGATTAATCGTTCAAGCTAGTGGCGATCGGTTGCGTACAGTAAAAGAGGGAGATGAGATGATTATTGGTTGGGATGCGAAGCATGCGATCGTATTGTCGGCGTAAGAATAGCGGGTGTGGACAATGAGAAAAAAGACGAAAATTATACTCGGTATTTTCTCAGTTATGGTGTTTTTGTTTTTTTACATACCTTTGTTTGTAGTGATGGCATTCTCATTTAACGATTCGAGTGTAGGTACGGTATGGACGGGATTTACAACGCAGTGGTATGAATCACTCTTTTCTAATCGACAAATTCTAAGTGCCGTGCAAAATAGTCTTTATATTGCTGTTGTTACGACCATTATCTCGACGATCCTCGGTACGTTAGCAGCGATTGCTCTGTATCACTATAACTTCCCGGGCAAGCGATTTTTGAATGTAATCTTCTACATTCCAGTGGCGATGCCTGAAATTGTTGTCGGCATATCATTGCTCGCGCTTTATGCGATGGTCGGAATGACTCTAGGCTTAAATACGGTCTTTCCGGGTCACGTTGTTATGGCGACTTCCTTTGTTATGCTCGTTGTTATGGCACGGTTACATGGATTTGATCCTGCGATGGAAGAGGCTGCTAAAGACTTGGGCGCAAACAAATGGCAAACATTTTGGCGTGTTACATTTCCGCTGATTTTTCCTGGAGTACTGGCAGCGTCATTGCTCGCGTTTACGATTTCACTTGATGAATTTGTAGTTGCGTTTTTCACAACAGGCCCTGGTTCTAATACATTACCTGTTCTTATTTACTCAATGGTTCGACGTGGCGTCTCTCCTGAAATTAACGCCTTATCGACGATTATGCTTATCTTTATCGTCATTGTCGTCCTCATTGTTGGACGAGTACTCATTCAAATTCAATCAAGAGGGGGAGATCGTCCATGAAACCGATTCGGAATGCTTACGCTCTCCTTTCTCCAGCGATTGTCTGGTTAACACTCTTTTTAGTCGTTCCGGTGGCACTGATTACAGTGATCAGTTTCTCAACAGATGGTGGATACGGTCTCATTATTTATGAGTTTAGCTTAGATGCTTACATTCAAGCTTTTGATCCATTTTATTTACAGATTATTTGGCAATCGGTCGTGTGGGCATTTGTCTCCACCGTTATTTGTTTAGTCGTAGGCTATCCGTTTGCTTACTTTATTGCTCATTCAGGTAAATGGAAGAATATCTTGTTAATTCTCGTTATGATTCCTTTTTGGAGTAACTTGTTAATTCGTCTATATGCGTGGGTCATTTTATTAAATAATGAAGGGGTGATTAATCAATTCTTGCTATCAATTGGCTTGATCTCAGAGCCAATCACAATGTTATATACTCCATTTTCAATTGTCGTTGGGATGGTTTATGGGTTTTTGCCGTTTATGATCTTGCCAATTTATGCGTCAATTGAGCAGTTAGATCGAAGGTATCTAGAAGCTGCAGAAGATTTGGGAGCAGGTCCTGTTTCAACGTTTTTGCGTGTAACATTGCCGATTACGATGCCTGGGGTGATTGCAGGTGTATTTATGACATTTATTCCGGCAGTTAGTGTTTTTGTGATTACGGACTTACTCACAGGAAACCGCTTAGTCATGATCGGAAATGTGATTCGTGACGCTTTCGTCGTTGAAATGAATTGGCAGTTAGGTTCTGCGCTATCCATCTTACTCATGGCGCTCGTATTATTGTCTGTATTAATTTTCACACGCTTTACGTCTAGTCGATCAAAGAAAGCGACACGTTAACACATCGTTTAATCTAGGAGATGGAAATATGGAAACTTTATCAATGTGGGAAGCAACATCAACACAGCGCCTACATCGCACATCGTTAGATCAAGATGTATCGACAGATGTTGTCATAATTGGTGCAGGTTATACAGGGTTATCGACCGCCTACCATTTGCAAAAGCAAGGCATTCAGACGGTTGTTCTCGAGCAGAGTTATGTCGGCTCTGGAGCGAGTGGTCGAAATGGGGGTGAAGTGTTAACGGGTTATCACGGTTCAATGAAGCATTGGATGGAGAAAAAGGGAGAACAGGCGGCAAAGGAAATGTTCCAACTATCATTAGATGCGATTAACCTCGTGGAACAAATCATTCGCGAACAAAACATCCAATGTGACTTCAAGCGTAATGGTGATTTCTATGCGGCTTATAAAGAAGCAGATTTAGATGCGATGAAAGCCGAACAAGAAGTGCTACACAAGCACTTTGATCATACAGTAGAGATCGTTGAACGAAACGAACTTCGAAACGAACTTGCGACATCGTTTTACGTCGGAGGAAGGGTAGATCCAAAAAGCGCTCACTTTCATCCGTTTAACTATGCGGTCGGTCTTGCAAAAGCCGTCGAAGGGCACGGAGGAACGATTTTTGAACGTACGGAAGCTTTAGCCATCAAGCGTTCGAAACAACAAGTCGTCATTAAAACTGAGAAGGGCACGGTGACGGCAAAGGAACTCGTCATTGCCACGAATGGCTATGCTGGACCCTTGCATAAAACGATTCAAAGATCGGTCGTCCCGGTTGAAAGCATTATGATTGCTACAGAACCACTGCCAGAAAAGCTCGTAGAAAAGCTAATTGTACATGATCGTGCCGTTGCTGATTCTAAGAACCTCTTATATTATTTCAGGCGTACGGCAGACAATCGACTTGCTTTTGGAGGGTCAGGAAGAAGCTCATCAAAACGAGATCAAAAGCGATTGTTCGAAAATTTACACAAAGGAATGTTGACGGTTTTCCCACAATTGTATGATCGCAAGATTGCATTCGAATGGGGCGGGAAAGTTGCATTTACGACTGAAAAGTTGCCTTACATCGGTCAATTAGACGATGGAACATATTATGCGTTTGGTTATGCAGGACATGGTGCTGCAATGTCTTCAATGCTCGGTAAACAACTAGCTGAAGCCATTTATTCTCATACGCCCGTGTCCATTCCGCTAGCGAAACGCCAATTGCAGACGATTCCATTCCATCAACACTATCAAAAAGGGATTTCATTGATGAAGTTTTATTATAAGCATCAAGATCGTCGCTAAATCTGAAAAGAGGAAGGATAATCATGCTTAAAACAGAATCGTTGGATGAACCGTTAATACGAGCAATGAAACCGAATGATATTATAGATGTCGCAGCATTAGCTGCAAAGGGATTCGGGAACGAACAGATTGTATTCAAAGAAAAGCATTATGAAAAGCACCTTGAGCATTTTCCAAACGGTCAGTTTGTTGCGGAATTAGAAGGGAAGATTGTCGGTTCTTGTTCGAGTCTCATCGTGGATATGAGTGATTATGCGAAACAGCATACAATATCAGAGATTACGGGTAATGGCTATTTCCACAATCATAACGGTGATGGAACCCATCTTTACGGTGCAGATGTAGTGGTTCATCCGTCGTATCGTGGACGTAAAATTGGACATCGTCTCTATGAACAACGGAGACAGCTATGTAGAAAGTTAGGGCTAAAAGGGATTATGTTCGGTGGACGAATCCCTCACTATCATCGCTATGCTCAAGAGTTGTCTGCGGAGGAATACTGTCAGCGAGTCATTAATGGAGACTTACAAGACCCGGTGATGAGCTTTCAACTAGGGCAAGGCTTTCAATTTCAAAGAGTGCTTGAAGGATATTTGCCAAAGGACCATGAGTCTTTAGAATACGCAACGTTAATGGAATGGAAGAATACAGACGCGTAAAAAAAGGGAAGCCATCGGCTTCCCTTAAAAAATTCCTAATTCTTCTTCACAATCAGGAATTCATAAATTAATTGATCTAATTCTCTGGATTTCTCTAGTACGTCGGGGTTATTCAGGCCCTTCTCTTGGGCAAGTGTGTTCATTTCATTACGGAGTAGGTCGATGTTGTTCGTTACTTGTACGAGTGGTTGCATCCGGTTCCCCCCTTAAAGAAAAAATCTCTAGCAGAGAAATTAAGATAAGTACGAGTACTATTACGTACATATTACCCGTTAAATAGCATAATTGAAACCAAAATTATTGCAATTTTAGTGAATTTTTTTACTAAACTCGTTTCCCCCTTGCTTTATAGCGGTTCTTTAGATCGAATATAAACATAAAAGCGTAAGCTTTTTACTTGTATGGATGAAAATTTGAGGAAAAATGAAGCGATCAGAGTCACGTTGCCTTAGCTATTCGATAACACATGCATTATGCATATATACATACTAAATGAGAGTTTTCCCTTGCTGAATCAAGTTTTGTTTGGCATATAATTTGCAGTTTACTTAGGAAAAGGTATAAGGGGGAAACATCTTGGAGTATGGAATCATGTCAGTTATACCCATTCTCATTTTAATTGTGGGCATTATCGTTACGAAGCGATTACAGGAAATGCTCATATTATCGGTATTTGTATCAGCGTTACTACTCTATGGGACAGGTTTTTTTACTGGGTTCATTGAACTCCTGTATATGGCGATGGCAAGTGATACGTTTCAATTTCTTGTGTTGATTATTTTTGGATTTGGTGCGATGATTGCTATTTTTGAGAAGTCAGGGTCGTTGCTTGGGTTCGGGAGTACGTTAGCGAGATTCGCGACAACTCCTAAGAAGAGTCTATTAACGACGTGGTTTCTCGGTTTAATTATATTTATTGATGATTATCTGAATGCATTAGCTGTGTCGTCCTCCATGAGAAGCATTACCGACAAGAAGCTAGTGCCCCGTGAACATTTAGCATATACCGTCAATGCCACTGGTGCATGCATTTGTGTGCTAGTACCATTTACAAGCTGGTCAGCTTTTGCAGTTGGTGTTGTGAATGATTATAATCTCGGATTTTTAGATTATGTTGCAGCGATTCCGTTCATGTTCTATCCGCTTGCTGCAGTCATTATTGCATTGCTTCTAGCTGTAGGGCTCTTACCGAAAGTAGGGCTAATGAAAAAAGCTTATGAACGTGTGGAACAAGGTGGTCCGACGATGCCTGAGGAAAAAGGTTCGGCAATTGTTAAAGCTACGATCAATACGGATGTAAAGAAATCAAGCCCGTTAAATTTCATTATTCCAATTATCGTTCTAGTGATTGTTATGATGTACTTTGATAATGATCTCATACACGGAATCATTGCGGCGCTCGTCGTTCAAGCAATCATGTACATATCGCAAAGAATCATGACACCGACTCAGTTCATGACCAACTTTGGAGAAGGTCTGACAACGATGACGACGCTTGCGTTTATAATTCTTCTCGCATTAGCGCTCGGTGAAGGAAATCGAGAGCTCGGTTTATCTGAATATATGATTGAAGTGTTCACGGTTTTCATATCGCCTCAATTACTACCTTTAATCGCCTTTTTGGCGTGTGGATTTATTGCGTTTATTACAGGGAATTTCTGGGCGTTAATCGTACTAGTTGCTCCAATCTTTATGCCTTTGTCGTTTGAGATGGGTGTGAATCCGTCCTTAATGATTGCAGCGATTATGTCAGGGGTTGCTCTCGGTAGTCAGGCGTGTTTTTATTCAGATGCCATTTTTATGACCTCTGCCGGGACAGGTGTATCCCCAGTATTGCAAGTACGAACGATTATGCCTTACGTAGTGTTAGGGGTCATCATCGCGACATTGTTATTCCTAGGTGCAGGCTTTATTTTCTAGTACTTCGTTTGATGAAGACAAGCGTTTCGCAATAGGTGAAGCTAGGGAGAGGTATGATTGCGAAGAAACGTGGATCCAATTAAGAAGAAGCCCAGATCATATGATCTGGGCTTCGTACACACTCTATTAGAGTCCAATCGATAGATACTTCGTCTCGAGGTATCCTTCGATTCCTTCAGGGCCACCTTCGCGACCGATTCCACTTTCTTTCATTCCTCCAAACGGAGCTTGTACAGCAGACGGACCACCGTCATTCCAGCCGATAATCCCGTAATCTAAGTTTTCGGCAATGTAGAGTCCACGACGGTAATTCTCTGTAAAGTAGTAAGCAGCTAAGCCGAATGGTGTATCGTTGGCAATCGCGATTGCATCGTCAATTGACGTAAAGGTCGTAATCGGTGCAACGGGACCGAAGGTTTCTTCATGCATGATCGTCATCTCATCCGTTACGCCGTCAAGAACGGTTGGATGCACGAAGTAGGTTCCTTTTTCCTCGTCTTGATCAAAAGAACCACCTACGAGTATGCTTGCACCTTTTTCTTTTGCGTCGTTAATTTGGCTAACAATTTTATCGAATCCGTTTTTGTTAATGATCGGGCCGATGTCTGTTGTGGGATTCGTACCGATGCCGACTTCTAGTGATTTAACTTCTGCAGCTAATTTGGACGCAAACTCGTCTTTAATCGCTTCGTGAACGATAAGGCGATTTGCGCAAATGCACGTTTGCCCCGCATTGCGATATTTCGATGCAACGGTTTGCTTAACTGCAAGATCAAGGTTTGCATCTTCATCAATAATTAATGGCGCATGACCACCAAGTTCCATGGATACTTGTTTAACGGTGGTGGCGCTCTGTTTCATGAGAAGCTTACCGACGTTTGTTGAGCCTGTGAACGTTACTTTCTGAATGATTGTGCTTTCCGTAAACTGCTTCCCAATCATGACGCTATCGCCGTTCACCACTTGCAAAACGTCTTCAGGAATGCCTGCTTCGTGGCCTAATTCAACGAGTCGAATGGCAGTAAGTGGTGTGTCTGGGGCCGGTTTAATAATGAAACTACAGCCTGCTGCTAGTGCAGGTGCTGCTTTACGCGTAATCATCGCAGCAGGGAAGTTCCACGGTGTAATGGCAGCGACAGGACCAACGGCTTGGCGAGTGACGACAATTCGTTTTTCCGTCGAAGAAGCAGGAACGGTTCGACCGTACACACGCTTTGCTTCTTCAGCGTACCACTCAATATAGCCAGCTCCGTAGACAACTTCGCCTTCAGCTTCTTTTAAAGGCTTACCGTTTTCAGCTGTAATGAGCGCTGCGAGTTCTGCTTTGTGCTCAAGTATTAAGTTATACCAAGTACGAAGTCGTTTGCTACGATCTTCAGCGGTCGTTTTTGACCAAGTGCGGTAGCCTGCTTCAGAACGTTCAATCGCTGCTTTAACGTCTTGTTCAGTCTGCAGGGAGATTGTATCTACAATCTCACCTGTGGCTGGGTTTTTGATTTCAATCGTCTTTGTTGTAACTGTCATGTATGACACTCCTTACGCGTTTTGAAATGCAGCTTGAACGATATCAAGACCTTCTGCAAGTTGCTCATCTGTGATGACGAGTGGGGATAGGAAGCGTACGACGTTTCCATTCACACCTGCAGTAAGAAGAAGCAATCCATTTTCATTTGCATACTTTGCAATCGCTGCTGTACGCGCTTTATCAGGTGTCTTCGTTTCGCGATCTGTGACGAGCTCAATGGCCACCATCGCTCCTAAGCGGCGGATTTCCCCGATGCCGTTATCTGTTTTCATCCATTCGTTCGCACGATCTTCAATCGTTTGACCGATGTGTTCAGCGCGCTCATTTAATTTTTCTTCTTCAATAATGTCAAGAACAGCAAGTGCTGCGACGCATCCGAGTGGGCTACCTGCATACGTGCCGCCAAGCTCTCCAGGATCTGCTGCATCAACGATGGCAGAACGACCGACAACACCACTGATTGGAACGCCTGCTCCCATTGATTTCGAGACAGTCACTAGGTCTGGAACAATATCGAAGTGTTCAGATGCGAACAATTTACCCGTTCTTGAAAATCCTGTTTGGATTTCATCAGCAACAAAAACGATGCCATTGTCTTTACAGAATTGAGCGACGTGTTGTACGAAGCGTTTCGGAGGAACGATAAACCCGCCTTCACCTTGTACTGGCTCCATGACAACACAAGCAACCGTTTCAGGAGCAACTTGTGATACGAAAAAGTTGTTAAATTCTTCAATGATGAAGTCTGTGTAACGCTCTTCACTCATTTCTTCAGGGCGCTTGTACAGATACGGGTAAGGCGCTTGATACACTTCAGGAGCAAAGGGACCGAACCCGAACTTGTAAGGCTTTACTTTACTCGTCATGCTCATCGTCATGTTCGTACGTCCGTGAAAGGCTCGGTTAAACGTAACGATCGCTTGACGACCAGTGTATTTACGAGCCATTTTAACCGCATTTTCTACGGCTTCAGCACCAGAGTTTAGGAACAAGGCTTTTTTCTCGTGATCTCCTGGTGTGAGGTGAGAGAGTTTTTCTGCCAGTTCAATATACGGTGCGTACATCATGACGTTAAACCCAGGGTGAATGAATTGATCAATTTGCGCTTTGATTGCTTCGTTGACTTTCGGATGATTGTGACCGACGTTAATCGTACCGATTGCCCCTGCGAAATCAATGTACCGGTTGTCATCTTGGTCGTAAACAATTGCACCTTCACCGTTTGCAGCGATGTTTCGGTTACCGTTTCCAACACCTCGTGCAACGTAACGATCTCGTTTTTCTTGCCATTCAGCCGTGCTTACGTTTGTTTGAACTGTCATGATAAATGCCTCCCATAAGTAGTATTTTCTTTTTATTTTGACTGTATATCTGTAAAATAAAAAGCACCAAAAATAAAAATTTGATGGTACCAGATGAGGGGATACGATGATTACCTTTCAAATCGATCGGACGAGAAGTAAAACGTATTTGTATCAACAACTATACGAGCAACTAAAGCAAGCGATATTGCAAAAAAATCTAAAAGCACACGATAAGTTACCGTCAAAGCGAGAGCTTGCTGCGAATGTAAGTGTGAGCTTTAATTCAGTGAATGCTGCGTATCAACAGTTGGTCGCTGAAGGTTACGTGTACGCAAAGGAACGTATGGGTTACTTTGTAGAAGAAATCACGATGTTTGAAGTGGAGCCAAATGAAGCGTTGCAAGAAGTTCCAGAGCATTTACGCGAAGATGAGAAAACAAAGGAGCACATTGCTTCGTTTTCGCATATGAGTGCCGATCATGCCTCGTTTCCGTTAGATAGTTGGTTGAAATGTGAGCAACAGGCACTAAAGGCGGAACGAAAACAACTAGAGAACTACGTGCATCCACAAGGGTTGTATACCGTCAGGCAGACATTGGCTCGGTTTTTGCGTTTAACGAGAGGTGTGAAATGCCGCCCCGAACAAATCGTTCTCGGATCAGGAACTCAGCAATTGTTGCGGCAGCTTTCTTCTATTATGAATCCAGATACAACGTATGGTATTGAAGAACCTGGGTATCAACGGTTGCGCCATCTGCTCGAAAGTGAGGGGCGTTCAGTGGCGTACGTCCCACTCGATGACCAAGGTGTCTCTATGTCATATTTAGAAAAGAGTCGCGTTTCGGCGGTGATTACGACGCCATCTCATCAATTTCCAACTGGGATCATTATGCCGATCTCAAGAAGAATCGAGCTTTTGAACTGGGCGGTAACGAATGAGAATCGGTACATTATCGAAGATGATTACGATAGCGAATTTATATATGACGCAGATGCCGTGCCGTCACTACAAAGTCTAGACGGTTCCAATCGAGTCATTTATACCGGTACGTTTTCAAAGTCATTATTACCGGGTCTTCGCATTAGCTACATGGTGTTGCCGGTTCCTCTTCTTGAAAAGTATCGCGACAAACTGGCATTTCTTATGTCCTCATGTAGTACACTCACACAACTCACATTGCAGCGCTTCATTGAGACAGGGGAATACCAGAAACATATTAAAAAAATGACAAAGCTTTACCGAGTGCGGCGAGAGCGTTTAATTGAAGAACTTGAGAAGGCGTTCGAACGTACAATCGAAATTACTGGTGCCAATTCAGGGTTGCACTTTGTTGTAACAGTTAAATCAGAGCGAGGGGAACGAGAGATTTTAGAGCGCGCGAAGGCGCTCGGGTTAGAAGTTTACGGGACAAGCCGTTTTTATCAACAAGTCTACACATCAACGCATCCGAGCCTCGTCATCGGGTTTGCGCGGTTAAGTGAAGAACAGATGGAAGAGGCAGTCACAACGTTAAAAGAAGCTGTGTACGGTGTGTAGTTAGGATAGAACGAGACTGATCGAGCGCCAGTTAGCATGACTCATGTTTCGTATTTTCTCACACGTCTAGAAAAGGTAGGTTGTGACATGCCAAGGCTTTTGGCGGCTTCTCTAGAATTTCTATGTTCGTCTGCGGCTTGCAAGATGACGTTTTTCTCGATGCGTTCTAGAAATTGGCTGAGTGTTTCGCTTTCGTGCTTTTCAAAAGCGAGTGATTGTTCAGGGTCTGTAAATTGAAGCTCTTTCTTAAAGTCTTCAGGTGAAATCGTGTCGTTCTCAGCAAACACACACACACGCTCAATGGCGTGTTGGAGTTCGCGAATGTTCCCTGGCCAAGAATAGTGTGTCAATGTTTCGATTGCTTCACGCGAGAGTTTTTTCTGTTGATGATATTCTTCATTAAATTTTTGAACGAATTGATAGGCTAGCAGTGGAAGGTCTTCAAGTCGTTCTTTTAATGTAGGAACTTCGATTTGGAACACGTTTAAACGGTAGTACAAGTCAGAGCGAAATTGCTTGTGATGTACTAACGTTTCGAGGTTTTGATTTGTAGCTGCGATAATGCGGATGTCTGCTCGTCGTTTTTCGGTGCTTCCGATTGGCAAAAAGGTTTTGTCTTGTACGAGTTCTAACAGCTTGGCTTGCATGGCATAAGGAAGTTCAGCGATTTCATCGAGAAATAATGTGCCTCCTTCAGCCATTTGAACGAGCCCTGTCTTCCCGGTAGAATTGGCGCCACTAAACGCTCCCTTTACGTAACCGAACAGTTCACTTTCAAGTAACGATTCTGGGATGGTACTACAATTCAGCGTCAAAAAAGAGTTCGAGCGTCTTTGGCTGTAATCATGAATGGTACGTGCAGTATAGTTTTTCCCAACGCCTGTTTCACCTGTCAAAAGAACTGTAGATGGCAAGGATGATATTCTCGTTACCTTCTGTTCTAAAGATTTCGCTGCCTTGCTTTTCGTAACGGCGCGCTTATTAGATTCTCTTGAAGGCGCTTGCATATAAAAGCGGTGTAATTCGAGAATATACGTTTGAATGAGGTCGTTGATTTCATCAATGCTTTCATCATCTTGTCCGATATGTTCAAATTGTTGGCTAATAGAGATGATTAATTCGATCTGTCCATCTTCGTTGTAAATCGGTTTTGCAACCATGAGTTGTTTCAAATGTTCATTGATGACTTGTACACGAGTAATTTGCTTTTTCTGTTCGAGTGCGAGACGTGTAACAGAAGGATTGAGGATGCCTTGTTTTTCTAAATCACTGACATGTTTACCAGCCATTTCAGCTTGAGATAGGCCAATGCCTTCTGCGCTAATGTGATTATTCCAAACGACAAAGCCTTCATGGTCGGCAACGAATACAGAAATAGGAAGTTGGTCAAGCACTGCTTGTAAACGTTTATTTTGAAATAGCTGGTTGTACTGCATTCACTACTCTCCTCATTTTTTGTATAGCGTTTAGTGTAGCATAGATCGATACGCTGTATGGTTGAAGAAGATCAACTTTATAGGGGGAATGTCTATGAATCTTGAAACGAATCGGTGTAAACTTCGTACTTTAAAGGCGTGCGATCGACAAGGTGTTTTGAGAGTCTATCAAGATGAACAAGTTCGAAGGTATTTAGGTGGGCCCGTGGAGGAAGCGTTAATTAAACGTTTGATTAAACGCTTAGACGAGCCGGATGAGGGGCGTTTTGCGACTGTCATTGAGAAGAGGACGGGATCTTTTATTGGAATGGTTTCAATCGCGTTACATCATGATCAAATCAATGAAGAGGTCTCATATCAACTACTTCCTGAATGGTGGGGAAAGGGATATGGGAAAGAAGTAGTCAGTGCTGTTTTGCAGTATGCATTTCAAAACCTTCATCTAAAAAAGGTCGTTGCAGAAACGCAAGCGGCAAACACTCGATCTTGTCGCTTGCTGGAAAGTGTCGGGATGAATAAGGAAACGGCTGTTGATCGTTTTGGTGAAAAGCAAATTATTTATGCAATTTATAATAACGACCACACGTAAAAACGCAACGGAAAGTCCGTTGCGTTTTTCAGGCTGTTGAGAAAGTCATTTCTCAACAGCTTTTTCTTATTTATAGACGCCGAATCATAACCACGCTTTGTTATAATAGAGAAAAGAACGGAA
>NZ_JAFBEC010000010.1 GCF_016908595.1 Geomicrobium sediminis
TATGGGCTCAAGTTGCATGGACAAGATTTTGGGGATGGGATCCCAAAGAAGTATGGGCACTGATTACATTTCTCTTCTATGCAGCATATTTGCATTTTAGGTTAAATCGCAGTTGGCAAGGTGAGCGATCTGGCTGGCTTGCGGTCATTGGTTTTGCCATTATCATGTTTAATTTGATCTTTGTAAATCTTGTGATTGCCGGGCTTCATTCGTATGCTTAGTAAAAATTACTCATTCTAGATTTCAAGTCATTAAAAACTTAATGCAAGAGCAAGTAGGGGAGCACATTTAATGGATCAACATACAAGGTATGAACGTAAAAAGCGTCGGCTATTCATGCGAATTATAATACTTTCAATTTTAATGATGACCATTGCCTATTTGTTTTATAATAACTTAATTCGTGAAGATGTTGCTTACGTTACAGAAGGAGATCAAGCACCCAATTTTGCATTAACCAATATGCATGGGGAACGTGTTGCACTTGAAGATTATCAGGGGCAAGGGGTATTTTTGAACTTTTGGGGGACTTATTGTCCCCCTTGTGAGGAAGAAATGCCTTATATGGAAGCAGAACATCAGAAATATATGGATAAGGATGTAGAAATTTTAGCCGTTAATGTTGGTGAATCCGAATTAATTATTAATCGCTTTGCTGAACGCCTTCAACTCACATTCCCGATACTTCAGGACCAAAACAGTAATGTGATGGATCGTTACGGGGTTAGGCAACTCCCTGCTACCTATTTGATTGATGAATCAGGGGAAGTGATCCACATACGAGTAGGGGGGATGAGCGAACAAAATGTAAGAGATTTTATGGAGATGATTGACCCAGAGGTATAGATCTTGCTGGAAAGACCTGAAATATGAATCAAGATGAGCCCTATAAGATGTTCCATATTCTTATAGGGTTTGTGTTGTTCTTCATGGAAATTCTTCATGGAAATCACATATTTTTTAAGTAAACTGTACATAAGAAGACATAGGGAGGTTAAGAACTTTGGCAGAACGTATACTCATTGTGGATGACGAACGAAATATGCGGGAATTAGTACGCCTCTATTTAAAAAATGAAGGCTATCGTCTAGATGAAGCAAATTCTGGACTAGAGGCCATTGAAATGATAAAGAATCAAAGCTATGAAACCATAATTTTAGATATTATGCTGCCTGACGCTGATGGGTGGGAAGTTTGTAAATACGTTCGTTCCATTCAAGCAGACACATCCATTCTTATGCTCACTGCAAAAACAGATGTAGAGGATCGAGTAAAAGGTTTGAATATTGGGGCGGATGATTATCTCGTTAAACCTTTTGCACCGGAAGAGCTCGTTGCTCGAGTTAAAGCTTTATTAAGGAGAAAGAGTTATTTCTCAAATGACAATCAGCATGTGGTAATGATTGAGGAGTTAAGGATTAATCGAGATTTACATGAAGTAAAAGTAGCAGGAAAAACCATTGAGCTCACATCAAAGGAATTTAACATCCTGTATTTGATGGCCAATAGAACTGAACGCATCTACACCAGGGAAAATATCATTGATCAAGTTTGGTCTATGAATGAAAGACAAGATCCTCGAACGATTGATACGCATATAAAAAATATTCGAACCAAGCTAAACGGTGCAGGCCTTTCATTCAATCCCATTAAAACCGTTTGGGGGGTTGGATATAAATTTAATTCAACGAAGGAACTATAATTATGAATGCGATATTTTATAAACTATCTGGTTCGATTTTAGTTTTGTTATTGATTGTTTTACTGCCATTAGGTTTCATGATGAATCAGATATTTATTAACTTTAACCATGCTCACTTGCAAGAGGAAACGGGTGAATTGGCTTCAAAGTATGCACAGCTACTAGGAGTATTTGAAGCATCGGATATAAGCTATTTTGTTAATTCCATGTCAAGTGAGACGGCGATGGAACTTGTCGTTTTCAATCAAGAGGGAGAAATTATAGGCAACTCTGGAATTAGTGGTTTTACACAGAGTGAAGAACCATCAACTCAAAGTGAACAGAGGGTTTACACGGATACGGAAACGGGAGTAGATTATTTTTATTCAGGAAGGCGGGTTGAGAATACATCAGCGGATACCGGTGAAGTTTATATTTTTTCTCCAACAAATTTAATGGGAAATTCCGCGGGACAGGTGCAGAACGCCCTAATTCTTTCAGGCATGGGTGCTCTTCTGCTTGCCTTTGGATTCACATTTATTGTCTCAAGACAACTCTCAACCCCACTACAAGAGATGGAAAAAGCTGCCCGTCAGATGGCCAGGGGAAATTTAGATGTTAAAGTGCCAGTGACAACACGAGATGAGTTAGGTTCACTTTCTCAATCTATGAATGAATTAGCACATGACTTAAAAAGGTATCGAATCAATAAACAGGAATTTTTTTCGAACGTTTCCCATGAGTTTCGAACGCCACTTTCTTATATACAGGGTTATAGTGATGCTTTAAAAAAGGGATTTTATAAGGACGATAAAGAACACCAACGTTTTATTGAGATTATTAACGATGAATCTCACCGAATGAACCGATTGATTAATGATTTATTTGAGTTATCTCGCATGGAAGAGGAACGGTTTCCATTGGAACTTGAATTGGTTGAGGTCGAAAATGCTGTCAATAGTGCGGTAGCCAAAATAGAAGCAACAGCAAAAGAGAAAGACATCAGACTAATCGTCAAATGTGATTCGGATATTCCTCATATTGCTGCAGATGCTTTTCGGTTAGAGCAAATATTCACGAACTTATTACAGAATGCAGTAAGATACACAGAAAAGGGACAAATCTTGGTCGAAGTTAACGCCGAGCATGGGAAAGTAAAAGCAATTGTTTCAGATACTGGCAAAGGTATTAATACAGAATATCTCCCTCACATTTTTGATCGTTTTTATCGAGTGGAGAAATCAAGAGCGCGTGATCACGGGGGGACAGGGCTGGGTCTCGCAATCGTTAAACAATTAACTGAACTTCAATATGGATCGATTGAGGTAGAAAGCCAGTTCGGAAAAGGAACAAAATTCATATTGAGTTTCCCAGAGGCGAAGGAGGGAGATGAATGAAAAGAAAGGATTGGCTGGTTCCTTCGATTTTGATCTTGCTTGGTATCCACTGTTTAGTAATGTCTGGAATTGTTTCCTCTACAACAAGTAATTCATATCTCAATCTCCTGATACAAATTTGTATTTGGATGAGTGTCCCGTTATTGATAGGTACACTTATTTATATCATTTTAAAAATAGTAAATAGAAAATCAAAGAGCCGCGATTTTTATTAGTCCGGCTTTTTCTTGAAATGAAGCTTTACCTAACCTTTTCCCCTGATCCATAGCCCCTTTCTATAGCTGATCTCTTTCTTTTTGCAGATGATTTGTTGATGACGGACAATAATTTCACTCAGCGTATGAAATTGTTGAATAGTTGGTGGTTCCCCTGGCGAGACCTATCAGAAGTGCTTTGTTGATTATAGTGCATAAAAATGGTAACCTTACACTATACTACAATAAGCTCATCAAAAGCCTTTTACATTGATGGGATCTTTAAAAAAACCCTAAAGTGCGTCAACACTCTAGGGTCACAGAACAAGTCCTGAAATGGATGAAAGTTCACTATGAAAGTGAAGTAATCACCCGTCTAATTTGCGGTCAGAGGTGGTTGCTTCTTTTTTGTGTTTGTACTTGTCACTGGTAAGCATACCATTTTAGATATAAGTTACAAAAAAGAAACAAGGCTGGGGCATAACTAGCCATTTATAATGAAAAATGTAAAAAAGTTTGACTCATCGATCCATGATGAGCCGAACTTTTTCTTTTTTGATGCGAGCGCCCCTGCTTTTTGTTTACTTGGGGCTCCTCGCTGTGTATTTTCGTATGTTCAAAGCGAGGAAGGCAAACCCCAATTCATTTCGAGCACGTGCATCGCCTCTAACAGACAATCGAGTGAAACCTAAATTAGCTTTCAGATTTCCAAAAACTGGTTCTGCATCAACCTTACGCTGACCGTAGAGTTCCCCAGTTTTTTCATCTGAAAGCAGTTGCCGAATCGTTTTCTTTTGGTCTTCCCAATTCCTATTTATATAGAGTTTACGAGGGCTTCCTGTCTTTGCTTTCGTACATTCTCTTTGGAACGGGCAGCTTGAACAATCTTCACTCTCATACACGTCGACCTTACGTGCAAAGCCATGACGATCTTTTCGGTGTGATTCATACTGAAACGTTAGTTCTTTTTCATTAGGGCACGTGAAGGTGTTGCGATCCGGGTTGTACCAGATGTTGAGAGTTTGTAAAATAAAATTGTTGTGTACACGAATATTTCTTACTTTAAAAATAAAGTTTATTAATGGACTCTCAAAAAACAGGAATATGGTTTAACTGATGAATATGTAAACTTATCTGTAATCTAATATTTATTCTACGATCCTAAAGTTTTTATAATTTTCTAAACAAATATAGGTACTTATTGTTTATACATGTACTATATGTTAAAGTTATGAAAATTTACCTTTAAGGAGTGTGGTGATTTGTTCTATAAGCGGAGAGAAGATCATTATATTATGATTATGCAAGCTTTGAATTATTACACTAAACATACTGGATTAAATACAGATGAAGAATTTCATATCATTCATGAGATGTTCTTAGCAGAAATGACTATGGACGAACGTTATTAAAGTCATATTTAAAGCTTCCTTTATCGTATGCAGGAAGCTTATTTTATATCGAAACTAAATTATAAAGAAAAACTTTTAAAATGTCTTTGAATATAAGCAATATCTAAAGGGGCTTATACAGTTAGTTGATTTTATAGAGGGGTGATTAGCTTTGCTGGAGAATATATTACAATATTTGAATGTAATTACTAATAATATTAATGAAAAAGGATACTCAGAAAAACAACCTGTTTTTGACAGCATGTCAATATGTGAAGAAATACTCTTTGATACGCAAAAATATCCAAATCATAAAATTTCAGGGGAAGTAAAAGCATATACAAATAGCACTTATCGTTTGTTACACGAACTAAAATTTTATATAGTTAATGAAAATTGGGTCAAAGCTTCTGAATTAATTGAAGAAGAACTTTATCTCACTGTAATTAAAAACTCTAAATGCATCGACAAATTAGTTAGTAAATTACCAAAATGGACTTCACTAGTTACATATTGTAGGAGTAAACATTCGTTACTAAATTCACCTCGAAACATTTCATTTTAGTTATGCCACATTATGTTGTCACTAAAACAGTGACTTTAACATCAATAAAAGTCGTTACATTAATTGTATTCCAAGAGGAGACAGCCTTAAGTATTTATTTAACCACATGTATAATTAATAAACAGACATCGTTTAGCTCATCAAACTTATGAAACTCTAGGTTTAATGAGCAAGCAACATATCTGTTTTCCCTCAGAGACTCATTTTTCTGACACCCCTGCGTTTCATAATTCGATGAAATTACTCTTACTTTATTATTGATGAATTGAAAATTTGTTATACTAGAAGTAAGAGGAGGGGTACTAATGGACATAAGGATCCAAGAAGAAGATATAAAAAAACATCTTATTGGGCAGCTTAACCCAGCCTATATAATATTATTTGGATCGTTTGCAAAAAATACTAATCATGAAGAAAGCGACATTGATTTGGCATTTTATCCAAAAGAAGGATCTGTTCCTCCAAAACCTTATGAATTGTTTACGATCGCTCAAGACCTTGCTTATATACTTAAATTTGAAGTAGATTTAGTGAACCTCAAATCAGCATCAACCGTTTTTAAAGCACAGATATATTCTACGGGTTACCTCATATACGCAGAAGACCGTTTTATGTTTGAAAAACATCAGATGACTGCATTAAGCATGTACGCTAAATTAAATGAAGAGCGCAAAAGCATTTTAGAAAGAATTGATGAAAGTGGGACTATTTATGAAAAGTGACGTGGTATTAAATAAAGTGGCCACAATAGAACGTTGCATCCAACGAATAGAAGAGGTATATGATGGGAATCGCGACAATTTAAATGACTACACAAAACAGGATTCTATTATACTGAATATCCAACGTGCGTGCGAAGCCTCTATTGATTTAGCCATGCATATTGTATCTGTTAAAAGGCTTGGTCTTCCACAAACAAGTCGTGATGCCTTTGATTTGTTACAAGAACACAGTTATATTGATGCCGATAATGCGAAGAAGTTAAAGGCTATGGTTGGATTTAGAAATATTGCAGTGCATGATTATCAATCTTTAAATTTAGATATTATGGAGGAAATTGTAACAAACCACCTGAAAGATTTCACCAATTATACTAAACAGATAATAAAAAAGTAATTCTTGTAATATCAATTTGATAATATTAATTAAATAGATTTACAGAACTTATGGACATTCGAAAGTCTACAAGTAAAGGGGCTAAAAAATGTGGATTAAAGGGCATGGAAGACTAATCCATACAACTGATGCATCGCGAGTGAAATTTAGAACAAATATCAGTCAGTCGACTCTTAATCAATTAAATACTCTAGCTACTAGATATGATACATATCAAAATTATCTACTTGAGTCAGGGTTACAAACTGTTTTAGAGCAAGGCGTCATTACCTTCGACAAAGAGTCTCGTCCAAACGATCGAGTTCAATATAAGACGACTTATGATAAAGATTTGTTGCAAAAGGTAATGGATTTTGCAAAAGAACAGAAACTATATGTCAATGATGTATTAGAGTATAGCGTTCAATATATTGACTATAATTCTCTAAAGAATAAAGGCCATAAACACCGAGTAGAAAAATTATAGTCTTCAAAAATCCCATTCTGGCAGTGTTAATAAGAACGCCCCGAACATAATGTATCTTATCGGAAGTTAATATTATTGAGAATAATTTCTCTATTAGCTTTAAATCATTGAAAGTTTGTATTCTATAGAATACAAACTTTCTTATAATTAAAAACTTAAATAACATAATTCCACCAATTTAGACATGTTGTACTGTAATTAAAAAAATTACTAAAATGATTTAATAGCTTATTATGTTTCTTCACTCCACACCAAACCCCTACTTCTAAAATGAACAAGGAGAATTCTCCGGCTGTTCTTCCACTTAGATTATTTAGATTAAATAGTTAAAAGACCTTACCACACCAATCTTTCTAGTTATCCAATCCAATTAAGGTATAAATTCATATGAAATAGTAAAGCGTAAGTGTATTGATGTTAACCACGGGTGATCTAATGTTCAAAAAACATGTATATAAAAAACTCAATTTGAAAAAAGGAAAAACATTGGAAGATCTTATTCAGGCATGCCAAAAATCTTTTGACTTTGTATCTTATCAGGCAACAGAAAAAGCCCCATTTCATCTCCACTATATAAAATCTTTAGTTGATGAAAAACAGATCGACTCTCATATCAGTTCCTATACGAAAAATCCTGAGCTACCAACTCTTATTGATCTTGAGCAATCGATTCCTATAGAGGGAACCAAAATCATTCAAAAAATTGAAGAGATCGAACAAAGCTTGTTGAGTGGGCACGTGATTATCCAAGTCACGAAACATGATAATGAGGTTCTTGCCGTACCCGTCCAACAGAAAGAACAACGATCTGTGGACATACCAGAAAATGAATTTACAGTAATTGGTCCTAAGGAAGCTTTTATCGAATCCCTTGATGTAAACCTTAACTTGATTCGCAAACGTCTTCCAGTTCCTGAGTTAGTGATTAAAGAATTTATCGTTGGTAGCATAAGCAAAAGTAGGGTGGCCGTTCTTCATATGGATGGCATCACGAACACTCAATTGGTCCAAACTTTAACTGAGCGTATTAATGAAGTTGATTATGATGAAATCGTTGATAGCTCCCAGATTACGCAATTGATCTCAGACAATCCGTATTCCTACTTCCCACAATTGCTTGAGACGGAACGCCCAGAGAGAGTAGCATCTGCTTTAGTTGAAGGAAAAGTGGTTTTCACCATGGAAGGATCTCCTCAAGCGATGATTGGACCCACCAACCTGTTAGAGTTCTTCTCTTCTCCAGATGACCATTACATGATGTGGCCTCTCTCTATGTTTTTTCGGATCATCCGGTTATTAGCGGTTTTATTCTCAGTTTTAGCCACTTCTGTATATATTGCAGTGACCACATACCATCATGAGGTGATTCCTGATGTTTTGTTAAACACAATGGTTGCTTCGAGGTTAGAGGTACCCTATCCCCCAATCATAGAAGTGATCCTACTTGAACTTACTGTTGAACTATTAAGAGAAGCAGGAGCTCGACTTCCAAGTCGCATCGGTCAAACCATTGGGATTGTAGGCGGTATTGTCATAGGAACAGCTGTTGTTGAAGCTTCCCTCGCCAGCAGCGTATTGCTTATCTTAATCGGACTTACAGCGCTCTCTTCCTTTACCACACCAATTTACCAAATGGGAAATACGATTCGCATTCTTCGGTTTCCTTTTATTATATTTGCTCAATGGTTCGGCTTTTTTGGTATGGCTATATGTTTGGCTATCCATCTTCTTCACTTAATTAAGCTAACATCCCTAGGATATCCTTACTTGTCTCCGCTTTATCCGTTTAGGGTCAGAGACTTTAGAGACGAAATTTTGAAGTTGCCAATTCAAAAACTAGAGAATCAGCCTGAGGTGTTACGCTCCCAAAAGAAAAAGCGATTTATTTCCAAATATAGGAAACATCCGCCTAAAGATATTGAAGAATAAGGAGGCGAGGAGATGCACCCTGAAGCGAAAGTCACAAAGCAGGTATCACCATTTTTTGCCTTTTTTATCGTGACCGTTATGCAAGTTGGTGTAGGTATTTTCACCCTTCCACGCACAATGATAGTAGATGCTGGTCATGATGGTTGGATAGCAATCGTATTCTCTGCAGTTTTAGTTAGCATAATCATAAGGATCATTTACGCAATGCTGAACAAGGGAGATACTATCATTACTATTCAAAATAAGGTATTTGGAAAAACTCTAGGTTCATTTATCAGCTTGTTTTGGGTTTTTTATTATAGTCTGTTTGTGCTAATTACCCTTGTTGCATATGTCGAAATTCTTAATGTATGGATTTTCCCTGAAGTCTCACTTTGGGTTTTATATCTTATTTGTATGTTGCTAGCGTATAACTACACTACTTCAGGGTTTCGAGCGATTATCGGGGGTAGCTTATTGGCTGTTCTCTTTGTCCTCCCCTTCCTTTTTTTCAGCCACTTACCTCAGGGTCAATTGCACTTTGGAAGTTTATTTCCTATATTCGATCATTCGCTCCACGAAATGTGGTTATCGACGAAAACGATGACTTTTCAGTTTTTAGGATTTGAGATCCTTTTAATGGCTTATCCCTTTATTAAGCAAGCTCCACGCTCACATAAATGGGCACAAATTGGGTTGGTTTTTAGTATGATCATTTATCTAATAGCCTTTATTCTTCCTGTTATTTACTTTCACGAACGTCATCTTTTGACTATTATATGGCCAACTTTAACACTTTGGAAAATGGAATATATCGGAATGTCCATATGGCTTCTCGTGTTATTACCAAACATGGCTTTTGGTTTATGGTCCGCAAGCCGTGTCGTTAAGCAGACATTTAATCTCTCTCAACGTCATTCCTTACGAGGAGTAACCCTTGTTATATTCGGATGTGCTCTTCTATTTACGACTCGAATAGAGATTCAGTCTCTTTCTGCCTTTACAAATCGTTTAGGATTTTACACGATTTTCATTTACATCCCTATTTTATTTCTCTTGCAAGCGTTGATTATTAAAAGGAGGCGTCTATAATTATTAAAAACTTACGTGTCATCGTTTACCTTGCTATCTCCTTATTGGTTACAGGTTGTAGTCCGCAAAGTCATTATATTGAAGATATCCAATATCTTCAGGCAATGGGATTTGATTATATTGATGGGGAGGTCCAGGCAAACGGAACTACCACCATCTTTATGCCTGTTGCAGAATCGCTGCCACAAAGTGAAACCATTAACGTTTCGAGAGAAGACCTAGAAGACCTCTATTCACATATGCAAGCAGAGTCTTCTCGTTACGTGGATACTAGTCGAAGTCGCGTGCATTTGTTTCACCAAGATTTAGCAGCCAATGAAGGAATATTTGGGGTTATAGACACTATTCAAAGGAATCCTATGATCAATCAAAACTTAAAGATTGCGATGACCAGAGGCCCAACTAAGGATATTTTAAATGAGGAATATCCGTTTCACCTAACTGTCCACGAATATTTAGTAGAATTAATTGAACTTAACCAAGCCGAACAACTGCCTATAGTAGATTTCCAAGATTTTTTATATCAATATTATGCTGAGGGTGCAGATCCATTTCTCCCGCTATTGGAAAAAGCCCAAAATCGTGTGGATGTAGTTGGAATAGCTTTATTCAAAGAAGATAAATATATTGAAGAGTTAAGCTTAGACAAAACCCATGTTTTCAGAAAGCTGATAGATGAAACTGAGGAAGGGACTATTAATATCGATATTGATGAAAGTCGCGGATTTGCCCTTCATCACCTTTCTTCCAGCCCAGATTGGACAATTAAACAGGACGCTGATGGAATTTATGTCAAAGTGAATGTAAATATACAAGGACCTCTTCGAGAAGCGAGAAATATTAATGTATCAAAACCTGCAACCATTCAACAATTGGAGGAGCTGGCTGCAAGAGATTTCGAAAAGCAAATGGAAGAGATTGTACATTTTTTTCAAGAGAATGAAATTGATCCCATCGGTATTGGAGAACGGATAGGACAAAAGGTGAGAAATTTCGATATTAAAAGATGGGAAAAAGAAGAGTATCCAAACTTGAACGTAGATATAAACGTTAACTTTACAATTGAAAACACTGGTGCAGTTGTCTAGGAATGTGCAAATATATGCTAACTCAGTCAAACAGCAAGAACAGCTTTTTTAGTAGAACTAAAAGTCTCTAAACTTTTCTATAATTCTTCTTATACATTTTTGTGATTTAAGATCTTATAACGATCCCTATCATAAAGGGTTAATGCCTTTTGATCAGAAACACTATTAGACTCTGATATTGGCTACCTCCTCGAAGACGGTAACGATCGCGTCAGTGATATGGTTCCTGAACAAACGGAATCAGCAAACCTCACCATCGGCTCTACCTTGAACTCATTAGGCGTTTCTTATGAAGTTGGTGTTCTTGTCAGTGGCAAGCACACCATTCCAGAATAATAGACCCGACACAAAAAGCGCATTGTCAAATTAGACGTATGCGCTTTTTTATTTCATTACCCTCATCGTTTTCTACACCATCTTCCACAAGTTAATATAATAACGGAAATAACACCCCCTACCTCCACACGATCAAAGCTCTTATAAAGGCAAAATATTAGGTCGTTATTATGGAACTTCATAAAAATCTGTTATAAGACCAATTAGAATACTGAAAATAGCTCAAATTAAAAAAACTTAACTAATTTCTCCTGTTTCAGTCCATTCAATGATCTTTAAATCTAGACGGCTATTTATTCTTTTCTTGCCACCGGTCATTTATCTCTCTTGTAGTTTCTGCCATAAAAAAACACCTCATCAGAATGTGAAACTAGTGAATATTGTATAATACTGTTTAGGGAGAAGGGATTTTATCCCCTTCAGAAAATGTTAAGATTTTTTGCTTTTTGAGCCAGATTGAGCGTTGAGAGCTCTCCCGGCTCTTCGCATTTTTCACCAAGCCCCCTTAGTGATTAAGCATCGTTAAACAAAGAACAGCTACCGTTTTTTGTTTAACATTTTCCGAAAGAAGTCTCCCTCTTCAAGCGTAGCCGTAGCTCGATGGTAAGGGGGAGATGAATTTCAGAATCTAGGCTAATTGCTAGTTTATTTCATAATCATTTTTGGGATAACAAAGTCTTCATTTCTTCAACCGATTCTATTTCAAATCCTAAGTCGATTAACATTTGATAATCATCCGATGTTTCCTGACCATCTGTGGTCAAGTAATCTCCAATAAAAATCGAATTTGCTGCATAAAGACCAAGGGGTTGTAGCGACCTTAAATTGACTTCTCTTCCACCTGAGATTCGTATTTCTTTCGTAGGGTTTATAAATCTAAGTAGTGCCAATACCTTTAAACAGTATAGTGGGTTTAACTCATTAACACCCTGTAAAGGGGTTCCATCAATAGCGTGTAAAAAGTTCACAGGTATAGAGTCGGCATCGAGTTTGCGCAGACTATTCGCTACATTTATCAATTCTTGTTTTGTTTCTTTCATTCCTACGATTACTCCCGAACATGGTGAGATTCCTGATTCTTTAGCGACGTTAACTGTAGCCACGCGGTCGTTATACGTATGAGATGTTGTAATAGCATCATGATTTGTTTCTGCAGTGTTAAGGTTATGGTTATAACGATCTACACCGGCCTCTTTTAATTGTTGTGCCTGCTCTAGATTAAGAATTCCTAAGCAAGCACAGATTTTCATACCGTATGTATCTTTGATCTCTTTTACAGCTTCGACAACGATATCCATCTCGCGCTTCAAGGGTCCTCTACCACTAGCCACAATGCAATACGTACCAACGTTTAAGTCATAAGCTCTCTTTGCCCCTGCAACGAGCACGTCCTTATTAACCATTTTATAAGAATTAATAGGTGTTTTTGCTATAGATGACTGAGCGCAATAACCACAATTCTCGGGGCAACGGCCAGATTTTGCATTAATAATCATATTCAATTTAACTTTTTTTCCGAAATAATGCTTTCGAATTTTAAATGCTGAATGCGATAGATCTAATATCTCGTCATCGGGACTTTCTAGAATTGCTAATGCCTCTGTATTTGTAAGCTCGTTACCTTCTAATACATAATTTGCAAGTTTCATCCATTTGCTCATATTTATCCTCCTATCATCTTAGTGAACAAAGAAAGATTAAAGTAATAAAATACATATTTATTTAGATGAATTGTTAACTTAAATAAATAAAAGGTTAACAATATATGACATCATGTTATCAAAGCAACAAATAGTGGAGTTGTTAAGGGGATTGAATAAAATATAGAGTTCTAGCGCAATCGAAACCAAAACGATAGTATTTACAATAAAAATAATACCTTTAACCTTCACGTTTTCTGTGATTTATATTGTAAGATCTTCATAAATAGGGGCGTGACTATTTTTGAGAACTTAAAAAGCTGATACCAAATTTATGAATTCGGAATGCTAAAGCTGCTGCACAAATTGATAGAATTATATCTTTTGGTAATGGGACTAACATCCACAACCACACTAACTTATAAGTCAACTCTTCTGGTGCTTCAAACCAGAATATGTAAGCAGCATACATCCAATTTGTTCCTACAATATAATTTATGGACATACCTATGAGTGCAGCAGTAATATACATTGATAAACTCTGATTTCTCTCAACAAGTTTCCCTGCAACGTAAGCCAAAAGAATAAAAGATAGAATAAAACCAAATGTAGGTGACAATATGACAGAGGCTCCTCCTTTGAATTGAGCAAATATTGGGGCACCTACCAACCCAAGCATCATATAGACAGACATGGAGAGTGCCCCGAGTCGACTACCTAGAACAATACCTGACATAACAGCAAAAAAGGTCTGTAAAGTAATTGGTACACCACCAATTACCATAAATGGCGCAATTGAGGTGATGTTAGCACCGATAGCTGTCAATGCAACAAACGCACTAGCAGTGGTGACATTGAGTGCTGACAATTTTGATTTTGTTATAATAACCCCCCTTTTTATTGTAAACCAAAAAATAGTATTGGTTTACAATTAACTCTAGATTATCATAGTTATTAAGCGAAAGCTACATACTGAGCGATTAGATGCAGAGATAAAGTGGCAAGCATACGGTTCTAGAATAATCGTCAAGACAAAAAAGAGACACACGCCATAATTACGACGCGTGCCCTTTTTTGTCTTCAATAGCAACTCTTTAACTTTCTATAACCTAAAATTAAGAGGTCTCTCATATTGAGTTTCTGCCTTCTACAATAAAATCTTCTACATGTTCATTTTGACCGTCGTCTTCCCAGGACACAAACACAGAATATGAGCCTTGAAGTTCTATATCATTGTAGCTAAAAACCGACGGTGTTGCAGAACTCCCTACACTAGAACTTTTTTATTTTTCCTGACACCCCCATAATTAGTAGATTTATAAAAATGGAACTCTAGAATATTCATGTCACTTATTAAACAATCGTGAGTACAATGACAAAAGTATTACGCGAGGAGGATCTATAAAACTTCAATCTATATTTCACTTATCGCTTTTCATTTTGAGATTATTCCTCAGCCTTTGATCATCTCAGTTAAAAGCTCACTACAAAACATTCCATACCCTCCCATTATAGAAGCATTAATTATGGAGTTTACAATTGAGTTAATTAGAGAAGCCGGGATAAGTTACCCGCACCAATCGGTCAAACCATAGGAATTGTTGGGGGGGGCTGGTTATAGGAGAAGCCGTTGTGAACGCTGGGCTTATCTCAAATATTATGATAATTGTAGTGGCAATAACGGCTGTGTCATCATTTGTTATTCCAAATCCTGAGATGAGCAATGTAATACGCCTCTTAAGATTTCCGCTAATGCTTGCAGCAGCAACATTTGGATTAATTGGAGTTGTATTGTGCACTTTTATCATCGTGATGCATCTGATCAAACTAGAATCCTTTGGAACACCTTATTTAAGTCCTGTCGCTCCATTAGATCGCAAAAAATTAAAAGACACATTTATTCGTTTCCCAATGTGGGTGTTAGAAAGAAACACGCTTTTAACCTCAAATAAACACAAATCTAAGAAAAGGTAATAGGAGGATCATAGTGAATAATTCAACTCTTTTGGGCAAGACTCAATTATTCTGGTTTTTTGTACATGCACAAATCGGTGTTGGATTATTCTCCTTATCAAATAGTATATACACTTACGCTAAAACAGATGGTTGGCTATCTTTACTCATCGCTGCTTTGTTCGTCCAAGCTGTTCTTTACTGCTTATACGATTAAACAAACACTTTCCTGATGACACTTTATATACGATTATTGAAAAGGTCTTAGGAAAGTTCATAAGTAAATTTGTACTAGTAGGTTTGATTGTCCACTTTATCGTCATCGCTTCTTTTGTCCTAAAGGGATTTACTCAATTAATAGCTATATGGATTTTAAACTTGACACCGGAGCCGGTATTTTTACTATTATTTTTGTTTACTTGCCTAACTATGTTAATGGCTCCACTCACCTTAATGGGAAGAGTACTCGTCCTTACTGCCCCAATTATCCTTTTGATCCCTTTGTTGGAAGTTATGCTGTTTACTTTTAATATTCCACTTAAGTTAATCAAATGAGATATAAAAAGATATTATCAAGCATCTCTAAATTCATTAGACTTTTCTTTTAAAGCCTCTGCTAAATTGCTTATTTCTTTAAATTCATTAATCGCTTCAAAATATGGTCTAAAGTTAAATTGAATTGCTGTTTTGATAAGTTTGTCGAATTAATACCTCGTTCAACTTCTAAACTGATAGCTTGTACCAGCTCTTCTACATTCTCAATTCACTTTTTAAGGTTTCTAGCCAAGCTTCGAACCTCATCTGCGATTACAGCAAAACACTTGCAAAATTTATCAAAAGTAGCTAATTAAGTTTTTCTAGAGCTGTCTTTACATCACGGTATACCTCAAGATGTATAAGTTTAACGCCTAATTGTACCGTGGTTTGTGCCATTTCGGGTCTAACTCCCGTAATAATTGTACGAATACCTAATAGATTTAATGTTTCTGTAATAGTGAATATCCGTGAAGCTGCATACGTATCGAGCAAATGGATGCCAGAGAAATCAATGATCAATACTTCAGCGTTTTTATTTGCAATTTCCGGCACAACTTGATTCAGGATGTGTGTTGCTCTTTCATCACTCATAACACCCACAATTGGAAGAACGAAGATATGCTCTTTAATAGGAACAATCGGAGCCGACAGTTCTAACAATTCCTCTTCTAATTTTAGTAAGCGTAATTTATGTTGGCTGTTATGATATTCTGTTGAGTTTGCAATTACTTGATCAAAAATCTCAGTCATTCTGTAGATAAAAGGAAATATATATTCAGTTTGATCATACGTTCAATGTCAACAAACGATCGTCGCAGTTCATGTTCAACCTCTTGTAATGCAAGAACACGAAATTTAGCCAACACCGTTATAATATAGTCAAGGTCATGCCCTTGTTTTGCAAGAACATCGGTTGGATCATAATCTAAATTAACGTCTTCGACTGTCTCTTGTATGATTAATTCTTTTTTAACTTTTTGAAGCAGACGATGCAGAAGCTTCTGATGTAATTCCTTCTCATTACTGGTCATGGACTGATTCATAGATTGTGATGTTTGTTGTACGATTCGTCCCACAATAGATTGTAATTGTTCAAAATAACGTTGATACAAAATGTTGCTACGATCCGACATCCTTCTTATCCCCTCTTTCTTTATAATTGAAAACTAATTTCCACTTTCTATATTCCTGTTATATATCTTAGATTGTACTATATTTACAGTATTTAGTTATCGTAATACCTCTAATCCTTCTCAGTAACAACAGCACTCTTTTTGTTAACCATTCAAAAAAACCTCAAATATGTATGAAGCCAGCCCTTCTTCAATAAATTTAAGTACTTCTGCCCCCTTGTATTAATTAATTATAATTCATTTCAGGTTTTGAACTTTCTTTTCATTAACCATAATTACACACTTCTTTTCATTTAACTTTAACTATCTTTGACTATTATAGAGAAATTAATGAAAATGAAGCTACATTTCCCGTTTTTTAAGTCGGACGAATAAAACGGCGGACGGACGGTTTAATGTAAATGGATGGACGGACGGCGGTCGACCACAAACGATCAATGATTTTTATTGGACGAGTGGTCAAACCCTGTTATAATAGGGTAAACATTGATTAATACTAGTGTCGGACGGTTAAGACGTCGGACGGTTTATAAAAAGTTGGAAGGTGAATTAATTTGGACGATAAACTATTATATCGAATGAAAGACATTGTCGATGAGATGAATCTACCACGAAGTACAGTCACTGACTGGTTAAGCGATTTTCATATGTTTATACCTGTACAACATAATGGATCAAGGAAACTTTATAAGCGAGAAACAATAGACGTACTTAAAGCAATACATGAATATCGAACATTGGAAATTGACAAACAAGAAATTATGTACAAGCTCAAAGAACGTTTCCCAATTGTGGTGCAAGATGATGACGATAGAGAGGCTGTAATAAAACAATTAGAGCATATCCATTCAACGAATCAGGCTAATCCAGACTTGATGAATTTTATGCGTTTACAAGCGACAACAGTTAGAGACCTTCAAAAAGACCAAATAAAACTAACAGAAGCTCTAGAAGAACAAGACAAAACAATAGCTATATTAGCTGAAGATAATGAGAAATATACTGCTAATTTGAATGCTTTAGAAAGACGCATTAACGATATGGAAAGCAAGCATAGCGAAGAATATCAGAAAATAAAGGAAGAACTTGAAGCAGAGAAAAACAAATCTTGGTTTCAAAAACTTCTACGTAAATAAATAACCTTATTTTATCCTTTTTATGTCCTTAAAAGGGATAAAATAAAGCTAATGATCATTAAACATTCAAATGTTCTATTGATTATTATCCTGATTTTGTCCTTTATAGGGATTAATTGGAGATAAAATAAGGATTTATGCTTGAGTGGAAAGGTAAATTATGGCATCATTAAGAATATCAAATCATTAATTGGAGGTTGACGGCATGGCCACAACTAAAAATGATACGAAAAGAAGTTCAAAAGGGGTTAGACCTAAATACAATCGTGTGATCGGCATCGATATAGGTAACGGTTTGCTGAATATACGATCGGTTACAAATGAAGGGCGCGATTACTCACTTACGTTGCCAAGTGCATTTGCTTTTTACAAAGATGTCGGTGCAGCTGTATCTAGTAAGGAATTAGATGTTAGCAAATTTGAAATAGAAGGTTCTGAGTATGCTTGGGGAGAAGAAATCAAAAAGATCTCGAAATTACAATATAGTTACGGCCATGAAAATCGCTATCGTACAGATGCTTACAGTGTTATGGTCAAGATTGCGTTGGCCCGAGCATATATGGATTTAGGAGTTAAGCAAAACGATAAAGTATTAATTGTAACAGGTGTTCCATCTGGAGAAACTGGAACAATGCGTGAACAGGAAATCGAAGCAGCATTTCTTGGTACAAATGTAGACGATCCAGAATCGAAACCCGTAATACATGATGTCGTTGTTGATGGCAATCAAATGTATTTTAAAGTTGATGCTGTTAAAGTCTTACCACAAGCGTTAAGTACCGTGCTTGGACGTTATTTAGATTTAGAAGGAATGGTTGAAGATGACGATTACGAGGAAATGAAAGTTGCTGTCATCGATATAGGTGGCGGTACAACGGATCTGGACATCGTAGACAACCTTAGACGCCTGAATGAGTACCAAAGTATCCCAAGAGGGTTTAGAGACGTATATAACGCAATACGTGAACAGATTACTAATGATTTACCTGGACACCAAGTATCCGACTATAAATTACTCGATGTGCTCGAAGAGGGGAAAGAACAAAAAGAATACATTTATCGACCATCAAAACGAGTTGATGGCGTTAACTTTACAAATACATTCAACCGTACAGTTCGTGAGATCTCAATGGAAATTCAGGAATTGGTAACTTCCACGTGGAAAGATCACAGCGACATCGACGAAGTTCTCTTGGTCGGTGGCGGGGCCCATCATTTTGAACAACACATTACGAGGATTATTACGGGTATTACCATCCCAGATAATAACGGTAGCTCCAATGTAGAAGGCTACTATCGTTACGGAATTTATAAGATCAGCGAGGATGATGAATAATGGTTAATTTTCGTTTGCCACTTGATGATAAAATGGACAAAGACATCATTGAATGGCTTGACGGAATCTCTAAAGGACGCAAAGCCGAGATTGTAAGACAGGCCTTACGTACTTACATTCAAGAAAGTAATGCAGCCAACAGTTACTACATTAATCGTTTTCAAAGTGGTCCGAGTGATACGCCAAGTACAATTAAAGAAAATAATACTATTCAGCAACCCACAAAGCAAAATGAACCAGAACAATCTAAAAAACGGAAGAAACCAAAGTTAAATTTCTAACACAAGCCTCTTTTTAGGGGCTTTTTCTTTGTCCAAAAATGAATATATTCAAAAACCATTTCATACAGTTCACTATGAACTCATTTCACGATTTCACCGTTTCATCATTTCACAAGATCATCATTTCACCAGTAAATCGTGAAACCATTTCCGGGGATAAACCACAATATCAGGAGGTTTTGTCGTTGAAAAAGGTAAAAGTAGAAGTAGCTAGGAAAGAACGCTCCGATAAAAAAACTCGGGTCAATGCTGCACTCAATCAAGATACTCATGAAAAACTGAAGAAATTAGCTATTAGTTGTGATATGCCAAAAACAATTCTTGCTGCACATATGATTGAATTTGTTGTAAATCATCCTGATTTAATTAAGTTTTATCAAGATCAATTCAATACCGATGATCAGTATCGTATCCGTCCCATTAACCAGGGTGGAAAAATTTATTATTAATGAACCCAGTACTCCTTTGCAGTCTTACCGATCTTTCGAAATTGTTTATAACAAGGTATACAAAGTTTAAGTGTTGATTTTGATGCATCTTTATTTCCACAACGTGCACATTTCATATTGATCCCTCCCAGTTATTTAAGATCATTATTGACCAACACACAGTTAAATATTCAATCATCGATAAATTCATATAATTATTTTTTCTTAACAACTGTGTTTTTGCTTGATTAACAAGGCTAGATGCATAGAAATTGTTATGTATAAGCAAAGGTATAAGATCATCTAATTTCTTGAAAAAGGGGATACCTTGATGATGTATCCAATGCTTTTAGAGAGTGCAATAAAAGTTAGTCTAACTTGCCGCACCTCTGTATTATTGCTAATGTTAACGTATGTACTAATAAAGCCTGACAGCGGTTCCACACTGCCAGGCAATATCAGTAGAGGTGCAGATACGACCTACTGAAATGGCAGTTTGCTTCTTAGAACGTTGTTCTCTTTCTAAGAGTAGCTAACCACTTTTACGGGGCGGCAGCTACTTTTTTTGTGCTTTATTTTTGCCTGCGTTACTTTGGTCATTACTTTGATTGCTCGCTTTAGATGTTCTGATAACTCTCACCCTTAAAGGAGCAGGCTTTCTCGTTTATAAAAACTGTAACATCAACCACACGAAAGCAAGAACGTAAGTCCTTATTTTTGTGTGGTTCTTAATGTAATAACATAGAAAGGAAGGAAAACCCCGGAAAGTAGTCCTTCTGGGGTTTTTGTTTTAAGTTTAATTATCTAAGTACAAAAGGTGACTAGTACATCGGTTATCGCACTAATCAGTTAGCACACAAAATTAAAAAACAAGAATTAATTGTTTTGTTGTTCGTGTTATCCCTGAATACAGGCTTTTTCGATTTTTTGTTTTACACATTCCAATAGATGAATAATGAAAACAAACATTGGACCATTCAGATCCTTGCGCTTTCATATCTGTGATCGCATAACCGTAGCGAAATTCATTTAAAGCGTTTTTTGTATGTTGTTTTTTAGCTTCATAAAAGTCTTGTGTAGCCGTAGATACATTCTTAAATAGCTTGCCTGGTGTGAAGTCTGGCTCGAAGTCAAACGTGCTCAATCCGTTTTTATTTTTAATTGTTCGTACATAGCCAGATAACCCATTAATCAAAGATAGGGAAGTACCAGGTAGTGTCACCGACCAATTGTTTTGATTGCAGATGACCTTATCATTAATTGCGGGATCTTTAGATAGGTATCGTCTGTACTCCCGCACTTTAGCATTAATTTGTTTTCGTAATTTATTGGATCGCACAATCACTTGATCCGCATTAGAATAAATAGAGCCATCTAGAACGCGCTTATGATCTTTGGGTAATACAAAGACGTTATGGCCAAGACGCCCATATCCAATCTTATCACCACTACGAACTTTTAGTGCAAGCTGATTAATTGGACACTCTTTGGCTTGTCGATGTTGATCAACTAGGAAAACATCTGGTGTTTTGAGTAAGGTATGATTTTCACCAACCGCTTCTAGTTGCTCATCATCACCCAACGCTATAATTGGAATGCCATAATACAACGCATCGATCAGCAGCTCCTTGTTCACTGTTCCAACTTCATCAATCACTAGTAGCTCGTACCCGTAATATTTGAGGGTACTTGGCTCTCGCTTCTTCAGAAGAGGTCGACCGTTTTCATCGCTTGCTACTTCATATAACAACCGGTGGAGTGTAAATGCCGGCAATTCCTTTTCGCGCAATTTTAAAGCTGCCTTTCCCGTGAACGTACCAAAAAGAACCTTGTTCATTGGAATGCCTAGTTCTTCGATCATCGCATTCACCACGGTTGTTTTCCCTGTCCCGGCATATCCTGCAATGACAAAAGGGTAAGGAGGCCGACCTTTTTGACAGTCTTCAAACCATCTCTTTGCTGATTGGATCGCATCTTTTTGTTCTTGCGTGAGTGTAATAGTCATCGTTGATTGTTCGCTCCTACGAGAAGGAGAGAAGCCTCTAAGAAGCTTCTCTTTCGATTGTTTTAGTAGTAATCTCGTTGGTTTTCTGAATGGTACACAATCACATCGTTAATTTTGCTATCTTTTTTATTCAACACATATCGTTGGACATTTTTTGGATTAAGTTGCTCGTGTAAAATCAACTTGTTTAACGAACTCTGACTGGCTGATAGAAAGACTTTAATCCGATCAAAGCCTTCTTCTTGGATCAATCCTTCAATATCAATCTTTGCCTTACCAGGATTGATTCGAAGCATCGCATAGTCCGTAGTGATTTTCTTAAAACCTTGTTCTTCCATCAATCGTAAGATTTTAATTCGAAACCCATCATACTGTTCTTGGATCAGAACTTTCTTTTTGCTTAATTTCACATAGGTATCAATTAACGTCTCTGTACGAGAGATGTGGTCAAAGCTTTGGTAGTAATTATCTAAACGTGCTTTTACGAGCCTTCTTGGATGAACGCCTAAATGCGGCGTATAACAATACAGGTGAGAAAGATCACGACCTGTGACTGCATGATACGCAAGGTCATCAAAAAGTAGTGCTTCATTGGTCAATCGTAACTCGCGTAAATCCTGAACTAATGCCAGGTTCGACCTCTCATAGTCACGGTTGTGAAAATCCTGAACATAGTAATCTCCTGATTGAAGATAATGGTTTCCTGACTTTCGTAACCGCTCTATCAATGTTGACTTTAGTATTTCTAGATCCTTAGAAATTCGTTTATATTCAATAAAGATCGAAGCTTCGAAAAAGCGAGTGATTTCTTGCTTTAACTTATTTTCTGTTTGACGATGCTGCTCAAAAGCGAGGTACATCGTATGGAGAGCGACATCTTCACTTTCTGAATATGCTAACGTTCGTTTGAGCTGCATTTTAAACTCCGTACTCTTACGGTGGTGCAATATGATGTTATCCCCGACGACTGCCCGAATACGTGCAGGAGTAGGGTAGTCACGCCAACGTATTGCAATCTTGCCATCTTCCTCATCAAGCTTTAGCCCTTGTCTCCCGATGTATGGGAAGTTCTCGAACAAAGAAAATTTAATTGATTGTACGTTCATCGGATCACCAAGTCTACGACAAACATATTGATAAACGCTAAGACCGCTAGCACAAGAATCCATAGTTCGTGAGTCGTTAATTTATTTCTCCGTTTAAAACTCTTATTTTTTCTCATGTTTTCTCCCTTCCACAAACCCACGCCCGAAGCGGCACAAGGGTTCGTGCCGCCTCATTGACCTGAGCGGGAAGGTTTATTTTATTTTCTGCATTTATTTGTATCGATAGATATATCTCATTACCGAATCATGATAGAGGTATTTTCGCTCATTCCTTCGTTTTCCGTCTGACCGTTTGTATGATCCTGTTCGTTTATGATTCACCTACAGGCAATGACTACTGCTGTAAGCGTCCTACTTGTTTATAATGCCGAATGAGGAGAACGGCCACTAAGGTGTGTTCATTCTCACTTTGGTAATCCTGTAGCAAGCTCTTTACTGAAGCCCGAGCTTCAATAGCCCATGATTTCTTTGTAATTTCGATGTGAAGGTATTCGTGGATAACCTCACTATAGAGATTTGGAACCTCACTGGACTCAACTTGCGCGTAGATTGCCGACATCATATCAAGGTTAAGAACATGGCCAAGTAGAATCTTACTGAGTAACAAACGCTTTTGGCCCAAACAGTAGTCATCCCATTCCTTTTCGATTTGAGTAAATTGTTGTTTAAACGCTTCATAATCCACTTTTAAATGTCGTTTCTCGATCTTTTCTAATTGTTTTGGTGATAATTTTTCAGCTTTGCGAAGTTTTCGCTTCGTGTATTTTTTTCGAACTTCTTCGTATGGTTTATTTGATAAATGAGCCTCTAGATCGTATACATAGCCACTTGCATTGCATAACCAACACCTAAACACATGCATCTCGGCATTAATAGAGAATTTGTATTTGCGACGTTTATTCGCGTCCCCATGGCAAAACGGACATTTGGCTTCAACCTGTATTTTATTCGCTGTACGCGGGTTGATCTCCAGGTTGTACTCGCTGACGATTGTCATAATGTCCGGCTGCATGGTCCAACAACTCCTCCAAAAATAAAAGATCCGTATCTCGCACGTCTTGATACGCACGAAGAACTGACTGATACGTATGTGACTTGCGATAAAGGGTCAAGGCTTGCTTCACGCAATTACACTGCACGTGTTTCGGGTAGTCACAACAATAGTGAGTAACTAAAACGTCGTCCGTCGATCCAAGGCGCTTGATCTCTACTAAACGAGAAACCGAAACTATGTCTTGCTTCTTCGGTGAGATAAGGGCAAACCGTTTGAGTTTAATGACGACATGATCTGAGAATTCATAAACGGTAGATTCCATTACATCACCGCCCGTGCATTCGTAAGACTCACCAGGTGGTGTTTGCATTTCACGATGTCCGCTAGAAATTGACCATTCACATGCAATTGATCGAAGAAATCCACCCAGGCATCACTAACAACGCCTCGGTATTCAATACCTTCTGCATCTGTAAAAACCAGTGATCCATATGTGCGGTATTGATCGTATCCTCGATGTAGTTCAAATTCATTCAGCACATAAATCGGGGCATCTGCGTTCTCATTCATGATCCCCCATGATTTCATGCGTTCGATGGCTTTCGCTAATTGTTTGTACGTTAATGTTTCAATGGTGTTCTCGTGTTGACCGTGTAATTGACGAAATAACTCTTCTTCGTCGATTCCTTTCTCAAGGAGGGTGTCAACCAAGGATTGGTATTCGTTAAGGAACGTCACTTTTTCTTCCGCTTTTTTCAGAATCGCTTCGAGTGTACTCATCACCGTCGCTTCTTGTTCGCTTTGTATATATGCGAATGAAGGAATTTGGCATAGCTTACTAAGCACATCCTCTGTCGCACTCGGTTGCAATGTAATAATGTTTTCAACTAAGTCGTAAATTCTCTCCATTGCATTAGGCATATTGCTCACCGCCTTGAACCGCAAAGCTGTATGCTTGCTTACTTCCGTTACGTTCCACCACACCTGAAGGAACCAATAAATCGGTGCGTGAATCATCGGCATACATTGCTGTCATGGCTGAAACAATATAACGAATACCAGGAATCATCGGTGGCAAAGGTGCGCTTCCGTATACGACTCGCTTCGTCTTTACCGGTTGATTATGCATCCATTCGTCCGTAAACGTTTCGCTTATCGTGCAGCGGGCTACATATCCAGACGGTTTGATGATGATTTGTTCACGATGACTCCCGACAAGGTGAACATGATGGCTTGTTAAATTGATTAATGAACTTGTGGCTTTCATTTTGTGAAATCTCCTTTGAACGCAAAAAGGCACGACAGCAAGGAACATTTCCTTTTTGTCGTGCCTTTTCCGAATGTTTTTAGCGTTTCGCTTTTGGTTTCATGATCGAACAATCTCTTTATATATATAAAAAAAAGGCAGAATAAAAAAGACCGTAACGGTTGCTTTTTCATTCTGCCTTTGAATTTTTATTGTATAACCAATAGATTGTTAAATTTTTAATGATGCACTATTCGACGTAACCGTAGTTAGTGTCGTTTCCATTTCATCCCTGTGCCTAAAAAGGGGGGATGAAAAGCAAGGTAGGTAAAGATCTTTGAATAGTGAAATATTACCCAACCTTAGTTAAAAAGTCAACTTCATTGTATGAATTTCGTATTACTAACAGGGGAGGTTGAAATTTACGAAAGAAAAGTGTATACCCTATAAATTATGATTGCACGATACTTAAAATAAACAAAACACAACATGTTGTATATGTTGGATGAACTTACAGGGTGATTCATGGTAAAATAGATGTGTGAAGTAGTTGGTATTAAACTATGAACTCATAAATAATTACTAATAGATTGCATATAAATCTGTGAAATTTGCCCATCAGTGTTCCTAAACTGATGGGTTTTTTAGTATTTACTAATATTTTAGCAAATATTCAGGGCAATATATAACTTTCAGTTTCTAATGAAAAAGCCATTGTTATGATCCCTACTTACGTTCTTAATCTTTTAAGTTATGACATGGGATCGACGGTGATTGAATGATAGCAATAAGACCTTTACTTTTAGGATACTTTTTCATTAAATTAAATGGCCATAATTAATGTTGAATCATAACGACCAAAATTGAGACATATTACGTGTCGGGTCTTGTAAATCTAAAAAATCGTTGTTGCTATTACTCTTTTAAAGCTACAAATAATAGTTTAAAAACTCTGCTAATTCACGTTATTATTAGTGAGGACTAAATTTATTCATAGAGGTAACAGTGTTTCCATTTGCAAAAAAACCATCTATTAGTAACAAGTTATGTATCCGAAGAAATGCTAAGTTTAAAGTAAGCGGTTTCTATTCGCTTAACGCGTAATGTACCAAGACTTACAATTATTAAGTAATCACGCGTTTCCTAATTTGACTACATAATAGTGAGGTGTTGAATGTGACAGACAAAAAAACCGGGAAGCCGGGAAACCATCAACAGGAGGGAATCACCCGACGTACTTTCATTAAGAATACAGGCTTGATTACCGGTGGTTTAGTTGGGGGTGGTTTGCTTGGGGGTCTTCTCGGCAACCAGTTGGGGACGGGAACGGAGACGTCAACGGAAGAACACGGACACGGCGCTACCCATAGGTATGAAGAAGCGCGAATGTTTTTTAAACGGCAGGGAGATTTCCGCGTGTTAGAGATGGTGACCGAAACCATCTTTCCTGAAGATGGCAACGGTCCAGGGGCAATCGCTTTAGGTGTACCTTATTTTATTGACCGCCAACTCGCGGGCAATTGGGGCAGTAATACACGGGACTATATGCAGGGACCGTTTGAGGAAGGGACAGACACGCAAGGTTATCAATCGTCGCTTACCCGTGGGGAAATTTTTCTCCAAGGCATTCGGCTGATTAATCAAATCAGTACTTCAGATTATGATGAAGCTTTTGTTGATTTAGAGGAACAAGACCGCGTCGCTATATTGACGGAATTTTCAGAAGGTAATGCGGAAATGCGCGGAGTTTCATCTTCTCGGTTTTTCAGTTTGTTGCGGCAGGCTGTCCTGGAAGGTGCATATTGTGACCCACTGTACGGTGGAAATCGAGAGATGGCTGGCTGGCGGATGAAAGGACACCCAGGTTCTGTGATGTCCTATTTAGACGTGATTCAAGAAGAAGATTTTGTTGAAATGGATCCCGTCGCACTGAAAGATCACAATCACTAAAGATAAAAATGCTTACGATTAGGGGGAGATGGCGTGGTACAACAACTAGATAAAGTGGATGTCGTAACGGTAGGAGTCGGCTGGACCGGAGGAATTATTGCAGCTGAGTTAGCGAAGGCTGGCTATAACGTTGTCGGTTTGGAGCGGGGCGCTGAACAGAAAACGGAGGATTTTCTGCAGACGAAAGACGAGCTTCGTTTTGATTCAAGATATGAACTGCTTCAAAACTTATCCAATGAGACGGTTACGTTCCGCAATACGCCGGACATGACCGCTCTGCCGATGCGGGAATACGGCGCTTTTCAGCTCGGGACAGGCCTTGGGGGAGATGGAGTTCATTGGAGCGGGGTCACGTGGAGATTTCTTCCTTACGACTTTGAAATCCAATCGCAGACCGTGGAGAAATACGGCGAAGATAAAATCCCGGAAGATATGGCACTCCAAGACTGGGGCATTACATATGAAGAACTGGAGCCTTACTATGATACTTTCGAAAAAACAGCAGGCATTTCCGGGGAAGAAAACCCCTTTGGCGGCTTTCGTTCCGATGATTACCCCACGCCGCCGATGAAAGAGACGCCGGCCCTTCGGCTGTTTAAAGAAACGACGACGGAGATGGGGTATCAGCCGTTCATGGCTCCTTCGGCCAACCCGTCGGAAACATATACGAATCCTGATGGAAAAAGGATTAATCAATGCCAATATTGCTCGTATTGCTCCCGATACGGGTGTGATTTCGGCGCCAAGTCCGATCCAATCGTTACCGTCATTCCAACGGCTTTGGAGACAAACAACTTTGAGCTGCGCACGTACTCCAATGTTACGGAAGTTCTGCATGAAGACGGGGTCGCCACAGGGGTCCGTTACACAGACTTGACGACGGGCGTAGAGTACGAACAGCCGGCGGACGTCGTCGTCTTAACGAGTTACGTGTTAAACAACGCTCGATTGCTCCTACAGTCGGAGCTTGGACAACCGTATGACCCGGAAACGCAAACCGGCAGCGTCGGCAAAAATTATTGTTATCAATTGGAGTTCAGTGGGCAGGGCTTTTTTGAGAAACAGTACAACATGCACATGGGCGCCGGGGATGGCCATTGATGACTTCAACGGCGATAACTTCGACCACAGTGATCTGGACTTCCTTCACGGTGGGTGGATTTCGCTACGGCAGGGCGGTCGGACTCCCATCAGCTCCAATGCGGTTCCGGCAGGCACGCCGAGTTTCGGCAGGGAATTTAAAGAACAATCCATCTATCAATTCTTCAGAATGTTATCAGTGGGGACTCAAGGGGCATCACTTCCTAACGTGAATAACTATTTAGATCTCGATCCTACGTATACAGATAAATTGGGCAACCCGCTACTGCGGATGACGTTTGATTTTCATGAGCAGGATCAAAATTTAGCCAGGTATCTGGCAGAGCAGATTGAAGACATTTTGACGGAAATGGGTGCGAGTGACATTGCGGTCAATAAAGACCTCGGCAATTTTGACATTGAACCCTACCAGTCCACGCACAATACAGGTGGCGTCATTATGGGGGATGACCCGGAAACATCAGCAGTGAACAGCTACCTGCAGATGTGGGACCACGACAACGTATTTGTGGTTGGAGCTTCTGCGTTTCCTCACAACGGCGGCTACAACCCAACTGGGACGGTTGGCGCCTTAGCATACCGGGCTGCTGAAGGCATTGAAGAATATTTAAAGAATGGTGGCGGACAACTGGTAAAATGGAACCTAAATAACAATGAGGGAAGGCGGACTTCAGATGAGCCCATTTAATATCGGTGTGCCGAGCTTAATTCTCATTTTATTATTGGCTTTGTTGATTTTCGGACCGAAAAAGTTGCCGGAAATAGGCAGTGCGTTCGGGGAGACCATTCAGTCTTTTAAAAAATCAACCCACGATCTTCTTGAGGATGAAAAAGTTCAAGAGGAGCAAAAGGTCAGCCATAATAAAAAGGGCGCTTAATCTTCAGCGCTTGTAAAAACATAATGTGTACACAAGACTTCACCCGGAATAGGTAAACGGCAAATGAACCTTTCCGAAAGGTACAAAAAAAGAGACAGGGATGTGAGACACAACATGAAGAAATTATTGATGGCAATTGCAGGTTCAGCTCTACTGCTCACGGCATGCGGCGGGGAAGAAGAAGCTGGGGAATCAGGTGAGACAGTAGATACAGCCGCTGGAGAAGAAGTATACACGGCCAGCTGCCTCAGCTGTCACGGTGACAACATGGAAGGGGCTTCCGGACCTGCGTTGGAAGGATACACTGCCGATGAAGTACTCTCAGCGATTGAAGAAGGACCAGGCGCCATGCCGGCCAACATCGTTGAGGGCGAAGATGCTCAAATCGTGGCTGCATACGTAGAAGACGAAAGCTAATGATTAGAAGTGGGTGACTAACCCACGTTCTTTCAACCACTAAACGTAAGGCTGCGTACTTGGTGGTTATAGTTAAGTCTAACAAAGAAACAAGCTTTTAAACCCTCGGTCTTTTCAATAATTAAAAGACCAAGGGTTTTTTTGTATGCGAATCAAAGACCATAAGGTAGTGCACTTATTCGCATTATATAGTTGAATGAAGGATACATAGGAATATTCGTTGAAAAACTGTGAACGAAATGCTTCTCCAGAGATTTAAAAACGTGCGGTCTAGTGATCGTACGTCAGTAACCGCGTTAAGATTCCTTTTACCAAGGTTGCGGATCGGATGTTAGTTCTTCGGTAATCTTGAACATTTACCGCCTACATTGCCATTTCTGGTAGCCTTAGAAGACTATACAAACAACGGATTAGAGATTTATCAAGCAGCGGGATTTTGTTGCGTAAAAGCTGGAAAGGGGGCTCTGTACGCCGCATAAGCATCTCTTTAGAGAAAATAGAGACGAATGCTTGTTGTCAAATGAGTTTGTTTGATAGTAATCGTATTGTCACAAGGGAGAAATTAGCAAAGCCATTGATTATGTTAAAGATCGATACGGTTTGTCATCAATTATCAAGGCTTCATCTCTTACAAGTGCAGGACTTGCTAATGACAAAGCTTCCAAAATCGGTAGTTATTATAAATAGTTCTGTATTATTGGTGTTCAGTTTCAGGTAATACAATTATAAATCACGAATTATAACAAGAATTACTACAAAGATTATTTCATTAGTTAAAGCATAAATTAAAACATAGATTGGCAAAATATAAAACGCTTGAATCCGTTGTTACATTAGGGATACAGAGGATGTCCAGTTATAAAAAATAAGATTGTCTATGATTAGAAGCTCTTTAGGATGATTTTTCGCATCACTAAGGAGCTTTTTTTCTATATTGCTTTTACTATTGAATGTTTGTTTATGATTTAAAAATTCTTGTCTATGTAATTTCTTTAGTGGTGTATGAACTATTATTAATGGTTATGAAAAAATCTGTATGTGGATAAAAAAATAAGTAAAAAGCTGATTAATTTTCGTATAAAACATCAATTCTAATATAAAATCATCATCTTTATGATTTATTTCCTAATGTGGATAAAAAATTGAATACAACTTGGTTAGTGTTGTGATTAATCCATAGTTATACACCGTTAATAAGACTACGAATACACTTTGGCATAAATAAAATCTATAGCTCATTCATAGACAACTATGTACTGTTATTAAATACTTCAGTTTGAACACGACAAATAAGCCCACTAACCGTAGGCAAACATTCAGTATTATGTTAATCGTTTCTTTAAGAAGCAAGTGATTGAGTATGCAATATGCGAATCTGAGTACGAATATAGCCCCCAGGGTTAACAATGGAAACCCCACTTCCAATCGCTTGATCCATAATGTTTAAGGCTTTTGATACTTCGTATGGTGAGTACTCAAAACAAAATTGCACATATGTATTGATTTCTTGTTCTGTCGCTTTATAATGTTGCATTTGTTTATCAAGTACAAGTGATAAGCCAGTCTTAAACTCTTTTTCTCGCTGTTTCTTGACTAGTTGTCCATCAAAGTCTTGATTAACAGAAACATAAACATGTCCCTCAATGTAGGAGGTATCAAATGCTGATGTCTCAACTTGTGTAATTTCCGTTAGTTTACGATGGAAATGAGTATATTTTGGTAGCATTAACTTTAAGTCATTCTTAGTTATGCGAGAAGGCTCGACAGGCTGAGTAGGATTGTATCGTTCTTTAGCTTTGGCATTATCTGTTACAAGATAGTAACGGATATGTGCTCTCAATGAGTTTACATTCAAACCTACTAATTCTTTAAAACCGATCCAAGGCATCCAAAAATAGCCCCCTTGACTATGATATTTTTGGTAGTCAGGAAGGAGAACATTAATATATCCTTTGCCACAATTAGATACGTAGATTAAACCCATGTCAGAAAGACGTTTATTACTGTATTCAACTGTCTTAATCGAACATTTAAGTTTAGCTGCAACTTCTTTTACGTTAACCTTTTCAACAACGCCATCTTCTCCCATTTGATGAACAGGTAAAAAATGATACATAAGGTATGTAAGGATGGCGTATTTAGGTAAGCGGTAATTGACTTGAATCATTTCAGAAGAATCTTCTTCTGAAAAGGCTGCCATATAATAATTTAATGAACGATTATGGTTAATATTCTGTTGGATACGTTGCATTTCTGCTAATAACTGTTTTTCAGATACACGTAACTTTGACCCACTATCGATATTACGAGGGGTATTGGACATAGATGCTCCAGGAAACTCAATAACATTTGTATTAATGGAACGTGATGAATGAACATACGTCTCCGCTTGCTCATAGAGGTTTCGTAATACTCCTTTACCAATCTTTCCTAGTTCGCGTACTTGCATTTATGTCACCACCGTAGTTTGTCTGAAAGTAGGATTATTTCAGGTTATAAGTCAAATATTGAAATTAGTATAGCAACATCTTCCAAGCGTGTAAAAAGGACGCAAAACTTCGCCCAAGTAGCTGAAACCCTTGATATATCTATGTTCAAAAAGGAACGCAAAATATCGCCCAAGTTATAGAATCCCTTTAAATAAGGGGGTTGAACAATTTCCTTATTCATAAATCACCAATTTAGTATAGAAAGGAACGCAAAACTTCGCCCAAGTTACTAAAAAGGGACGTAAAATATCGCCCAAGGTCATAAAAGAACGCAAAACTTCGCCCAAGATACAATAAAAGAACGCAAAACTTCGCCCAAGGTATCAAAAAGGAACGCAAAACTTCGCCCAAGTTGAGCAAAAAAAAATTTCTTTTTTTATAGATTCATAAAGAATTGCTCATTTTTGCCAATAAGAACGCAAAATATCGCCCAACATACTTAAAAGGAACGCAAGACTTCGCCCAAGTTCATAAAAGGACGCAAAATATCGCCCAAGCTTATGTGAGAAATTATAGAAAGATTAAAGTATAAGGGCGTAAGTAATATTAAACTTTATTAAGGAGTAGGTTAGTGGCATAGGGCTTGAGGATTGAGAGCTGAGGTTTAATAGTTTTGATATTTTATAAAGTAAAGCATATTAATATTAAGAACTTTTTATTCTGAAATCATTTAGAAGGGTTATCTCTGATACAAGAATTCATTCGAATTAATAAAGGTGCGAATGTGGATTCAGTTATAAATAAGGAAGGCAATTTTAAAACACTATTCATTCATCCTCATCAACTAAAATCATTAGCACTTAATATTGAAATACAAAAAGAAGCTATCAGTTTACCTAGCTTCTTTTTGTATTTCAATATTATATTAGTGTAAAGATTGTACAAGAGGATTTCTCTAATGCAATTTTATTGGTCCTAAATCGGCTAACTCTGTATCGGTGATTGGTAAGAACTTTACGTAAAATACATCCTGTACTCTTCTGTAATCCTTAATACATATATTGTTACTCATAATTTCTTGCATAGCCAATTCAATTATATCCATATTTGAATTCTGATTACGTGTGTTAAATGTAATTCGTCGGTTAAAGAACCCGTAATCGTATTGTTGCTCTTCGTCTAAAGCGATACTCTCTTGACTATATTCAGCGAAACGCTCTTTTTGTAAGATAAACACAATGCTTCTTGAAATATTGTTAGACAAGCCTTGCAGCATCTCACTGTATATCTTGGTCGTTTGTCGTTCGACGAATTGTTGATGCACGTAGCTGTTAATTGTAATCTCCGCAATTTCAGTGCTATCTTCATCGTAATACTGAACTTTATCTAGAAAGCCGAAAACAGCAGTTTCTTTCCCTTCTTGAACTAAACGAAAAGTCAAAGAGCGAAGTTTTGCTAATCGGTTTCGCATACCCTGATAATATTTACTGCTTTTACGTGGTCCATGGACGTCCCGTACAAGCTCACCTAACTTAACAGTGATAATCCTAGTTTTGAGGAAGTTAGCTGATCGATGATTAATAATTGCACCAAATACTTCCCGGTCAATAGGGTCCATAGCACGTTGAGCGTCAAGTTCGAGTGAACCTTGAGAGCCAAACAAAACTTGGAATGACTCATTTTGTTCAAAGTCCTTCTCAGTGAGCAACTCCATTTGTTCACCATCTTGATCAACAAGTGTTTGAGAGCGTTTATATGTAATTTTCTTAGGAGTGCTTACTGGATTAGTGATATAAGCATCTGGTTCTTCAGATATAAGGCCTTTTATGCCCCCAGGATATGAAGTTAAAATTTCCGTAATTTCAACGATAAGATCTGATTCCAGTACCGCTTTTATTTGATAATCATGTTTTTCACGAATGTATCTATAGTCCGACATTTTCTTTGAAGGGTCTTTTGCCCAAGCTTCGATTTCTTCAAGAATATCACTTGTTGCTTCTTCGACTGTTACGGCTTGAAAGTGTCTTTGAAATGCACTGCTGCCAAAACGTTGCATGTACAAATTCATATTATCAATATCCGCTAGAATTTCAGTCCGTTTAGTCGTAGGATTCTTGATTTGATTTCTTATAGTCGACAACCAACGACGTTTTTTCTTCTGACGACTATTGTTTATGACTTTAGATTTTAATTCTTTTGCGTATTTATCAGTCATCGTAGGGTTTTGATGGACGGTGAAGTTTTCTTGAATAATGCGCTCAATATAAGTGGTTAGAGACATTTGATAATACTCATGAAAAAGTGTAATAAATTCTTCTCCTAATTGCTGAGGAATTGTCTCTTTAATAAATTTTTCTGGAATAATTAGTTCTCCCATAAGCTCACCACCTTGTCATTTATTATATCAAACGTTTAGTTATCATTCATCCTCCGACCAATCATTTAAGTACGCATCGACCGCTTCTGCAAGCGAATTCGTTTTAGATCGAAACTTAGCGATGATGGAATCGAGTAAATTCAAAAATGAAAACTGTACTGCTTCTGGATTACACTCATGAATGAACCGTAAGACCTCTTTTAATTGTTGTCTACGATTATAATCTAGTGTGTCCATGATACTTTGCTCAATATGACGTTGTAAGAGCGGTGTTTCTTGACAAGCCACTCTAATGATTTCCCCTGCGGTAGAAGTCGGAGTCTTACCGATCGCATAAGCGAACGATTCCAACTGATTATAGATATGTTTTGTGAGTCTCATGTTCAATTTAGTTTTTGGATGTGGAACTCGTATAACTTTGCCTGAGTAGTCATTTTGTACGGCATGGCCAACATACATCTTGTTGCCGATCCACAAGTCACGCATCAATTCAGGTGCAAAATATTCGATTACTAAGTCGCTTTGGAAGCTTTCTTCTAATAGCGATTCAGCTACAGACTTAATTGGCTGCATCGTAATATATGAAACTCGATCCAGTGTTTCATAAAGAGCAGCGGGAACGGTTGGTTTACAATCTCGTTTCTTATCGGAACGCTCTTTTCTCGGAGCAATAATCTTCTCCCCCATGTTAAATCACCTTCTCTTTTAGAAATATCTCATGGAATGATTCTCTGATTCCCAAGTTTTTTAACTATATGAGAGTAGGGCAGAAGGTATGTTTAACATTGCTTATTTTTGGTGACACTGTTAAAAAAAGCAATGGGGAAGGTGGCTGATCAGCATGGGATTAAAGAAAGATAAGAAGAAAGCACAACAAGAAGCAAAAGAAATGATTGCTAGAGCTGAAAAACATTATATCTATTTAAGAAAGACCGAGAAGAATAGTTAGACTTATCAGTAAGTTTATTCCAATCTTTGCTTTTGTTAGAGCTTTTTTTTAGTGTGAATTTATAATTTCGAAAGGAGTTATAAATTATCATAGTCAGGATAGTCTTTCTATTATTTAGTTAAAGAATTTTTTAAGTATAAGTTCTTACTTCTTTATACTCAATGGCTGAGTAGGGGGTATATTCAACCATTGAGTAGTATGATTAACCTAAAAAATGGAAAATAAGCAAGTTTCACCTGTGGATTATGTGGATAAGTATACTACGCATTTATTGAGTAGTATAATACTCAACCATTGCGTAGTATTACGCATTCACTGAGTGGGGTACTACGCATTTATTGAATAGTATTACTCATCCATTGAGTAGACCGTATTTAAGATAAAAAGAACCCATTAATGGGTTCTTTCTACTAAGAAATTTTCTATCAATATTACATCAAATTGAGTTGATCTATGAAATTCTTCTAGATCGTCTCTTTCTTTAAACAAATTAATATAGCTCTGCTTCACAAATTCTTTTATATATTCTGAAGGGCAAATGATTTTCCAATGAGTGTCAGTAACCTTTATAAATATAATTTGTGAAGCAATTAGATCATATGAAGGTTTTGATATAATGGATTGAAGTTTATTCTTAATCTTATTTGTTAGGTTCTTTTCATCCATAGTGAGGTTTCAAATACATATTTATAGTCGCTTTTAACATTTTCTTGATCAAGAAGCCGTCTTCGCTTCATTTGTCCAACCAATAAGCTTTTATGATTTTCTACAATATTTACTGAAGTTGAATCGAATTTGGTGTGTGTATTCAAGATTTCAGTGCTTGTCTTATTTTGAAGGTCTGTCCCTTTATGTAAAACCTGTAAAAACTTATCATGTTCATTCTTTATTTTGTCTGGTAATTTCATAAAATCCTCGCTGCTAATGAAAGGGATATAGCGACGTACTTTTATTAAAGGCGATGTAGCTTTATTTTCACTATGTTTATCAAACCTATGGAAAACCATAATAAAAGAGTGATCTTCTAAAATTGTTAAATATTTACGTATTGTATTCGCTGATTTACCGAATTTCTGTACTAGGCTTTGTATGCTCACGTAACAATAATCTTTTTGAAATGCATATCTTCTAAGTAAAATATAGAGACTCACAGCTTCTTGCGTCAAGATAGGGGTCCAGAAGTCTAGCAAATAATTCGATACAATAGTAAATTGAAATGTATCTTGTTGCGGAAGACGATGTCCAATAGCATCAAGGTCAATTTATGCAATTTCTTTAAATGGAATGATACGGTTCTCAGTGTCAGGCCGTAAGTTCCCCTTTGAATGATGGATAAATCCACCCGTTTTAATAATCTTAGTATGAGTGTAGCGATTGTTGTCGTAATCTTTATATGGGTCGTATTCTTCAAAATGATCCACAAAAAAACCTCTTTTCATTTTTACCCGAAGGTACGACGAAATAGAGGTTTGACACTCCCACAGCTAAAGCAGTGGGATTCTTGAGTACAAAACCGTTCGCAGTCCATTTCTGGTTTGAACTCGCCTCAAGTTAGGGGCTGTGTCATCAGCCCGTCTTAGGTCAGAGGTTATACCTACCTAAGCTGCCTAGCTATTACCACCAGACACAGGTGCAAAACGAATGTTTTTGGCACCGACTACATCCCTATGGTCTTTGTATTGACATTGTTTACAGTAAAAAGATCTTGTTATTGTCTTGTTTCGTTCTCCGCATGCAGGACAAGATTGGGACGTATATTTTGGATCGACATGTTGGACTTTGATCCCGACTAAGGCTGCTTTATATTCAATACATTGAATTAGACGATAAAATGACCACGCATGCAACGATCGGTTGTTTTTGCGACTTGTTCTTGTCGTCTTTCGAATGTTTGCTAATTTCTCAACATGAATTACGCCTACGTCCATGCGTACCGCAAAGTCGACAATTTGACGACTGATCTTATGATCTTGGTTCTGCATGTAGCGTTGCTCTTTGTGTTTTGATGCACGAATCGCGTCTATTTTTTTCTGTTTACCAAGACGCTTTCTGCGACAATAGTGGTAACGCCTAACATATTTATTCTGTCTTCCTTTTCCAAAAAATCGAACTTCGTCAACGTCAGTGACACAAACAGCCGGGACTTTGACACCTAAATCAACGCCCATAACCTTCCGAGACGACGAGGGTGAAGAGATCTTCTCAATCGCAATCTGAGCGACCCAATCTTCCCCTTTCTTTGTGATCCGCAGAGAACCCACCTTTGAAGCGTCTTGCAAAAGCTCCCACTCCCTCTCGTTAACAATCGCTTTAATAAACATTCGTGTGGACTTCCCGTCAACCATAAGTGGAAAGCTTATACCCTCTTGTGTTGTTGAGAAGTTCTGATTGTTAAATGTGATGACTGGTTTTTTGAGAATAGATATGACTGAAAATTTCATTTTCTTAGCTTTTTGGAACACTGACTTTGCGTCTCGAATTGCCTGATTTTTTACAGCGCTGTTTAACTCAACATCCACATGTTTAGAGGTTTTCTTTGTAATCGCCTTAGACTCAACCATTTCGGAAACAAGACGATTTATTGTGGCGATATAAAGTGTGGAGGATCGCTTTAGCAAGTCATTTTGGGAAGGATTTGGCTTTAACCTTATCTTAATCGTTAAGGCTTGGGTTACGATCTCCGTTTTTTCCGACATTACAATCACCTCTTCCTTTGGTTTTCAACGTAGCGCTTGATCGTTTCACTTGAGACATTACCCGCAGTGGACACAGAATAGCTTCTTGTCCAAAGAGATGGCAGGTGCTTGATGTCAGGGAATTCCTCACGGGGTATCTTCGACGTTTTACCTTTTACCTTAGCCATAATGTCTGAGGGACTGAGAAACGGAGAAGCGTTGATAAACAAATGAACGTGATCTTTATCTGTTTCCATCGAGACAACCTCTAGTCCATATTCAGAACAGGTTTCCTTGACTAGTTCCTTAAAGCGTAGATCCAATGATTCGTTGTTAAAGATTTTCCGGCGGTACCTTGGACAAAACACAAAATGATAGTTGATGAGGTGGACAGTTGTTTTCGCTTTCATCCCACGCCTAAAGGCGAGGGCTTTCCCGCTCACTGAATCTGTAATGATTGACGTTAGAAATTTTCTTTGATATGATTAGCACATCAATTTAATAAAGCTAAACCTTAGTTTCATATCAATTGACGAATGTCAATCAGGTTCACCTGTATTTCTAATCGCTCTGATCTAAATGTCGACCAAACATTTACGTAGATCAGGGCGATTTGTCGTTTACCTGGATATTTGATTTGTTTAACTGTATCATAGGCTACTAGATTCTGACAAGATAGCCAATGTACCGACAACCCCTAAAGGCTGATACGACACAGTTTTTTCAACGTTTAGTAAAAAACCCTTGCTAATAAATCAGGAAATTTGTTAAGATGAATGTGTTAAAAATGATCTTTACCTACGTCCCTTTTCGTCCCCCCTTTTTAGGTGCAGGGAAGAAATGAAAAAGTATGCAGAAAGCGTACTAATTCCGCTACACTAAAACTTAAGCAAGAAATTATCAAAATACAAGAGCGTACGAAAAAAACATTCCTTGGAGTGCTATTTTTCGTACGCTTTTTTTATGCCTATAGATAGCAAAATGAAAGGAGAAGAAGAGAAGAAAGACTAAAAGAGAATAAGAAACACGTATCAAAAAACATAGAGATGCAACAACAAGAGAGCAATGATTATTGTTCTCTTTTTTTGTTGCAATAAAAAAGAGTGTAAGACAAATGATTACAGATGTAGGTCCAACAATAACGTATCATGCATCGTTCATGAATGTTTATATCCCGAAGGTTACGTATCATTACGCATCAATGAACATGATTATTTCAATTATTGATGCCATCAGTCAATTAACTGAAGAAAATGTACCTGGCGTTTCTGCAATTGAAGTGGAAGTGTATTCCAAAAGCCTAGATGAGTATGAAGTTAAAGTGTTATGGGATATTGCATGTAAAGATTTATTAGGCGCGAGTTGGGTGATGTTGCAGCGACTATTCATTGGAAGTGAAGCATCATGCATTTACTTCGTTTCGCTGCTAGAAACGATTGAATACACGGATATTGAACGCAGATACAAGAACAAGAAAACACTATTCGAGCTATTAAAAAGTAGTGCAGATGATTAAAAGTGAATAAGAGCTGTTGCGAAATCGTTCTATTGAATAAGCATAAGGCATACGTAGGTCAACTTCTTAAAGAGGATCAGAAAGCCATTAACAACGCCTTGTAAAAACGCTGTTCGAGTCGGGATTGCGTGGAGAGGAATTTAAAACAAGCGGTTCAAGATGGAATGGATTCAAGAGTATGTGACTTAGTAGATACGATCGATGTAGATGTAGATGTAGATGTAGATGTAGAAAAAGTAAAGGATGATAAAAATGAATAAAGTCTATGAAATACTGAAAATTAAGCAATTTGTAAAAGAAGTTGAATATAACTTTGATATTCTTAATAATCCAGAAACCGCTGCTAAAATTGCAACGATGACGATTGGTGATTCAGATCGTGAAGAGCTATTAGTTTTGTGTTTAAACACAAAAAATAAAGTTGTGGCAATCCATTCCGTATCAGTTGGAATAATTAATCAAAGTATTGCACACCCCGCAACTATTTTTAAAACAGCAATTCTAAATAATGCTGCATCAATTATTTTGGCCCATAACCACCCAAGTTATGATGTAACGCCATCTGAAGAGGATATAGACTTTACAGATCGTGTAGTAGAAGCCGGAAAGCTAATCGGTATTCCTGTTTTAGATCACATTATTGTGAATGGTGTAGGTGGTTATTACAGCATTAAGGAAGGTCTAACACAATCGACGTATATCGATCCAAAAGAAGAAGTGAAGTTTAATTTAATCGTAGCGGAATCATTCTAAATAAGCCTCCCCACTGGCAGTTGAGCGGCGCATCATTGGCCGTTCAGGTTATGATGTGGAAAGGATCAAACGTATGAAAAAAAGTGAGCAGCCTGTAATGTTGGTGAATGACTTTTCCGATCATTATCTCATTCAGTCTATTTCGGCCAATCCATTACACGTAAAGTCAGAAATCAAGACGGAATCCTTGAGGAAGAACGATGCAAGGAATACTTTATTAACAGAAGGAAAGACAACGTCTGTGTATGGAAATTCGTGGCGAAAGATTTCGATGAAGTCATTCCAAAAGTAAAAGAACATTTCAACTTAAAGTACATTTGGGAAATTAAAAACTAGCCTTCCCCTCTGGCGTAAACGAGGCGGCACATTCTAAATGCCGCTTCGGTGGTTAGAGTGTGGAAAGGAAAAAATAGATGAAAAAGAAACGAACAACAACGACGGAAATTGTACATTCTCTAGTCGAGATTATCTTAGAACGATTAAAAGAGGGAGACATACCTTGGCGTAAACCTTGGACAGTTCCCGATGCCTACAATCGCATCTCGATGAAGCGTTATCTTGGCTTCAACCAGTTGCTTCTTGGGGGTGGTGAGTGGGCGACGTTCAAGCAGATTAAAGACGAAGGTGGCACAATCAAAAAAGGGTCAAAAGCCATGAAAACCCTCATTTACAAGCCGATTACAATTACAGATGATGAGAGTCAACAAGACGAAAGTGAAGAAAAAAATAAAAAGCAGATCCCAATGGTAAAGACCGCGAATGTATTTAACATTGAACATCAGGTCGAAGGGTTGGAACCTAAGCGAGTGGTCGTTCATCGACATGATAATGCCATTGATGCTTGCGAACAGTTGTTGAACGCTTATTCGGATTGTCCAGAAGTGATCAGCGGTATACAAGCGGCCTATAGCAGTCAACAGGATATCGTAATGATGCCTGATATTGGTCGATTTCATAATGCCGAAGGATATTATGCCACGCTGTTTCATGAGATGGTACATTCCACAGGTCATATCAGTCGACTCAATGGAAGTGAGACAATATAATCATCTTTTTTTCTTTATATTAGTAGAAAAAGAAATAAGACAGCGGGCACACAGAGAGGTTATCATAAGACATTATTTGCATGATTTTAAGAGATACAGGATCATTAAATAATGTGATACAATCGATAAAATGGAGGGGTAGGATGGATGGTCAGAAAATTCTAGACGCTATATTTGAACTGAAGAATGACGTTAATAAAAGGTTTGAGAGTATAGATAAAAGGTTTGATATGGTCGATTCTCAATTTGGAGAGGTTCTAAACCGTCTTGATCGAATTGAGCAAGCGCAACAAGAAGAAGTTGTCGCGTTCTTAAAGAACGTAAATAAGAAGATAAACCATCAAATAGATATATATAATGAATTAAAAATTGATACAGAGCTGTATTATAATAAATTTAAATGACATGGAACGAAGGCTAGACAGATTAGAAAGAAAAGCTATGTGCATTAATCACTGATTGGAAAATTGGAAAACAAAAGGCGGCCGTTAAAGGTTGTCTTTTGTTTTTTAGCAATATTAATTTCACATACCGAACTTTTATTTAAAAAAAGAAAAGCTCGAAACAACAATAAATTGTTGTTTTTCATCGCTAAACTAGCAAAGAGTAGTCTTTGCAGCTATGATGGAGCACAAGCTTCTCTCTATTGTCTACAAAATCTGGTTTCTTGGTTAGATTGACATCTTTTTGATTATACCATTCATATACTAATGTATATACTTTTGAATATATAAATTTTATATGAGGTGATATAATCATGAAAAATCAAGGAGGTAAAAGAGATAAATCTGTACAAGGGAGGAAAAAATCGATGACTACAAAGATGCACCCGTATGGTGGAAGTCATGCCCTCACGGTCCCTGCTTATGTAAAAAAAGCACTTAACATTGATGAGAGTACAGAATTGGAAATCGAATTAAAAGATGGAGGTTTTTTCGTTAAACCAATTAATAAACAAGAAACAGGTGTAGATCAAGAGTTTCTAGATTTTCTAGAGCAATCGGGTGAAACGTATGGTGATGCTACAAGGAGATTAGTCGATCGAAAATGAATAATGTTTCGGAAATAGAAGTGAAGCGCATCAATGCATACATCATAACCAAGTACTCACCTGGAGAAGAAATTGGAATTAAAGAATATGGAAATCTCGATTCAGCATTAAACCGTCCTAAAACGGATGTTTTTGGGTATGAGGCTTATCCTACATTATATCTAAAATGTTCGTCACTTTTTTATTCGTTGATTAATAATCATGCATTTCACAATGCGAACAAACTTACAGCATTTTGGTTTTTATTGGGTATGTTGCAATTGAATAATATAACGTTAACAGCCTCTAATGATGAGGTTGTTAATTTCACAGTTGAAATCGCAGAAAATGATGATAAAACTGTCGATATGGAAAAGCATATCCTTTATATTGCAGAGGGATTAAGGTGCATTCTAGACAAGATGATTAATAATTGTCATCTTGTCTTTTTCATTATATCTAGAACAAGAACTAAGATAGCAAGAACACAGAGGAGTTATCATAACGAAGGTTATACAGATTAGAAAGAAAGGGATAATGTTCATAGGGTGTCTTGATCATAGAGAATAATATATAAACGAAAAGCACTACAAAACCAAAATTAAGGTTTTATAGTGCTTTTTTGTTTGAATGGGTATGGATTTCAAAGTTCCCAGTTTCAAGTGCTGTTATTGCATATTGTAAGGTTAGTTTCATAATATATTAAGAGTCTAATCGAATGGAGTGAATGTCTTGAATAGTTGGAATTGTTATGTTCAGCAAAGTTTACTGTTGTCAAAAACTTACATAACCCCTGTAGATATCCCTTATGTTGAAAGTATTCTTCATACCATTAATCAAGCCCAAACACCTCTTAAAAACTTCCCGAATTTGAATCAAGCAATACCAATTACAGTTGTTGACCCAGAGTTGATTCAAAATGACTGATTTAAATTCTTTAACGGTTAATGAACTCGCTCCATTGTTAGAAGCAAAGCAGTTATCTCCAGTAGAACTAACAGAATCTTTGTTATCAAGAATCGATGACATTGACCCAGCTGTTAATGCATTTATAACACCTCTTCATAAATCTGCTCTTAATCAAGCTCGGATTGCAGAAGATGAAATAATGAAAGGGAGATACAAGGGCTTCCTCCACGGTATTCCAATTGGAATAAAGGATAATTTTTATACAAAAGGTATTAAAACGACTGGAGGATCTAAGTTGCTGTTAGACTTTATTCCTAATGAAAATGCGACAGTCGTTGAAAAATTGATTGATGCTGGTAGCATTATATTGGGTAAACTAAACATGCATGAATTTGGTGGTGGGTTAACAAATACTAATCCGTTCTTCGGAAATAGCCGTAACCCTTGGGATTTAAATTATATGACTGGGGGCTCAAGTGGTGGAAGTGGAGGTGCTTTAGGGGCTGGGCTAATCCCATTAGCAACTGGAACCGATACTTTTGGATCTATTCGAGTCCCAGCTTCGATGTGTGGCGTGTACGGTCTAAAACCCACGTATGGTCTCGTCAGCACTTATGGTATCTTACCTTTATCATGGACCTTAGATCACGCTGGACCAATGGCTCGTTCGGTTGAAGACCTTGCTCTAATGTTAAACGTTATAGCTGGTTATGATTCTAAGCAACCTGGTAGCATTAAATCCCCAAAAATAGATTATAGAAATAGTTTAAATCAGAGTGTAAATGGTCTGAAAATAGGAATACCAACTTATTTCTTAAAGGAACTAGACCAAGAAGTATTATTACTTTTTCATCATGCCTTAAAGAAACTACAGTCAATGGGAGCTGAGGTTGAAGAAATCGATATTCCTGAACTAACGATGGCTCCTTATGCAGGCTATGTCATTATGACAGGAGAAGCTGCAACATCTCAATCAAAGTGGTTAACCACGCAGGGAAATGATTACGCTCAAGATGTCCGAAGCTTATTTAAGACCGGATTCTTAACAACCGCATTACAATACGTTAGAGCACAACAGGTAAGACGTTTATTGACACAAGCGTTTAGCAAAACTTTTGAAAAAATCGACATAATAGTTGGTCCGGTTGTTCCGCACGCTACTCAACGTTTTCATACTAATTTTGTTAATCAAAATTTAGACATCATCAAAAGATGTATGCCGTTTACCTCTCCAGCAAATTTAACAGGAACTCCATCTCTTTCTGTTCCTATAGGATTTGATTCACATGGCTTACCAGCAGGCATGCAATTTATAGCAAATCATCTTTCAGAAGATATATTAATAAAACTTGGTAATGCGTGGGAAAGACAAGATAACCTATAAAGAAATAATTAATAAATGGGTTATTGATTTAATTTTACAAACCTTTGATCCTTGTAAAGAACATTTATTACGATTCTTTGACATTATAATGTAACTAATGAGAGTTAGAGCGCTAATTTTTGAACAAAGATTAGTATTATAAAGTGTTAAGGGCCTTTTTCTTTGTTTTTTCACTGTTTATAAATTTAATGACTATGATTAAGTTTACTATAATTAATAAGCTGACTACACCAAACGTAATTGTTACGTGATTTAATAATATTGCCATTAACGGAGGACCAGCAGCTACACCAGTAAAACGTGCTGAACTATAAAAAGAAGTAATTAAACCACGTGACTCTTTTTCAATATTCTCTGTAATGAATGCATCAAGAGCTGGCAAAATAGCTCCAATCGAAACACCTATTATACTCACAGTTGTAAGCAACCAAAATAATGATTCTTTAACGAATCCGACAAGAGGAGAAGATAACAGTATAATGCTGAGCGATAAAACCATCATCCATTTCATTCTTTTGAGGTCTCCATTAATTAGGCGGCCACTAAAAAAGGATGCGCCACACAGAAAAAGAAGAGGGATCGCTAGCAGTAATCCTTTCCTTATATTTTGTACTGCAAAAGTTTTTTCTAAATGATCAGAGAGAAAGAACTGCAGAGCAAATAATAAAAGCATTGTAAATCCTCCAGTAAAAAATACAGTGAATAGCCAGTTTCTATTTTTGTTAAATACTGTTTTCGTGCTTTGTAGGAATCTAGATCTTGGGGGATTTTGCTTTTGAAAGTCAATATTTTTATTAGGAGGGTGTAAAGTTAAAATAACCAGTGTCACTGCGATTATAGCCAATAATGCAGCTACATAAAAAGGAATGAACCACACAATTGTAGCTAGCCCAGCTCCTAATATTGGGCTAATTACTTTACCGAAGGTATTTGACGTTTCGATAAGGCCGAGCGTTGAACTTGCATGATCATCATCATTTTGGAAGATATCCCCGACAAGGGGAATAACAATAGGGAGTGCACCAGCTGCACCGGCTCCTTGAATAACTCGACCAATGATAATAAGCAGGTAGGAATTTGATAACGTAGTTGCGCTAATAGCTGCTATTAAACTACCGATAATTGTAATTAGAAGGCTGGGGACGATGACTTTTTTTCTGCCTAAACGGTCTGATAAATATCCAGCTATTGGGATCAGGAAGACGGAAGAAACCGAGAAGCTAGTAATTATCATGCTTGATTGGAGTGGTGTAATTCCAAGCTCACGTTCAAAAGTAGGCAAAATAGGGATGAGCATAGAGTTACTGAGAGTCATGACAAGTGGGATCGTGGCAAGAGAAATTATACACCATAAACTAACCTTTCTTTTCATTACTGTTCACCCCAAACTTCATTATTACATTTAGCTTTTACATGAAATGCATTTTTATCCAAGGTAATTTTAGGAAGATGATTTATATATTGAGTAAGTTAACTAGCTAATCAAATATGATTAATGAAACTGGTTGGTGGGCATGGGTCTTGTTACATCGGCAAACGGATAAACAAATTGAACTAGAAATGATCTCTATTGATTAATAAATCAATAGAGATCATTTACTACGAAAAATTGATGAACATGTAGACTTCAATTTCATTTATGACAACGTTGAACCCTATTATTCAACCACAAACGGTCGCCCACCGAATGATCGGGTGATGCTCTTTAAGATGATGTTTTGGAGTATCTGTATGGCATTCGTTCGTAACACCAATTGGAACGAGACATTCAAACGAACATTGGTATCGCTGGTTTCTTGGATTAGGACTCACGGAAAAAGTCCCTCATCATTCGACTATCAGTTTTATTTGCCATAGACGGTTTCAAGGAACGACGGCCTTTTGAGACATTTTTTATGACGTGGTTGTGAAAGCCATGGAACAAGGCATGGTGAGTGGTCGGGTATTAGTCAGTGATTCTACACACTTAGATCGCCAGCACTTCACACGCAAAACGGTCAAAATCGAAACACAGTCTAACTTCGACGAATTGGATGAGGCGGTTACGCAAGATCGGGAGGAACACGGAGAAAAGCCGTTAGCCAAAAAGGAAAAGGAGGAATGGAAAACCGTCCGTAAAAGGACGCATCCCAAAGTGGAAGTATACGTATGATCCAAAAGCCAATACGTACACATGTCCAAAACTTTGACGTATTCCACCACACATCGAGAAGGGTATCGTCAGTGCCATTCCAATCCGGAAGATTGTAAAACGTATCCACTTCTTTCAAACTGTAAACAGTCACAAAATCACAAGAAAGTGCTGACTCGACATGTGTGGGAAGAAAGCAAAGAACGTGTGCGAATGAATCGACTTTCGAAGGAAGGGAAAGCGATCTATCGTAGCGAAGATATAAAATTGAGCGAAGCTTTTCGATTCAAAACAACTCCACGGGCTTCGCAATTTTCGTTTGCGCCGTTTGGAAGGGGCCTCGGAACAAGGCACTCATGACGGCAACGGTGCAGAACATCAAGAAGATTGCGATGCACCTCTCCAGACAGCAGGAGAGGCTTTTTTCATGTTCACCTTTAAAAATCGTGATTTAAATATATTAATTGACCACAAGAGAAATCCTTGGTTCACGGAACCAAGGATTTCTCGACAACCTGAAGGTATAGCTCATGAAGTGCTATACCTTTTTGAATTATTTATTGCTTACCTAAATACTTGGGGACTTTCATTATTGTTTCATATTAGATTAGCTTCAAGATTTCTTTTTCTACATATCTTAAATTTTTTATCTTTTCTTCTGCTAGTTCTCTGCATGGAATTTCTTGAGTTAACAAATGCAATGTTAAATTGATTTCTTTTAAATATTGTTCGTACTTTACCTTATGTTCAGAGTTTTTACAACAAGAAAAAGCTTGATTCATTTCTGTAGTTGCTACTATGTAGAGTTTTTGTATATTTTGATTTTTGTTTTTCTCCTGATGGATAAACTTTATTTGAAATAATGTATCTAAATATTCAATTAAACTAACCATATAATATTGTGTCAATACCTCATTAAAATTTCTATAGCACAAATCCAAATTAAGATTCTCTTTTCGTCATAGCGTTATTGTTATTAGTACGAGGTGTATTGTAAATTTTAGGAGGTGCTGGTTTTAAAATTGGTTCTTCTCCGTAAATAACTGGATCATTTTTATAATGAAATGATCCTCTTCCATCAGGCGCTTTTCCACGTGCCCAGGGACCAGTTGAACTTTCTTCTCCCTCAGAAAAATTATAGAAATCATAAGCAACTGCTTCCAATTCATTTTCTCTCGGAAAAGTAGTTGGTACTACAATATCTCTTTCTTTCTCTTCTAATTCTTGAATTGCTGCTAACCATTGATTTTGATGTCCAGTATCACGTGCCAATAAAAATGAAAGCATATCTTTTACTCCAGGGTCATCTGTCATTTCATAAACACGGGCTACTTGCAATCTGCCCTGTGATTCAGCATTTAAATTTGCTCGAAAATCAGCAAGAAGATTTCCACTAGCAATAATGTACTTGGATACCCACGGGTATCCATTACTATCTGCAGGTAGTGCCCCTAAACCACTTACAATAGCATGTTGAGGGTTGGAGCCACCCATAATTGCTGCTACTGCAGGGTCGCTATTATATACTTTTTCTTGTTCATCGAATGGTGCATCATCTAAAAGTCGAGCAATCATCGTAGCGATCATCTCTACATGACCAATTTCCTCTGTACCTATATCAAGTACTAAATCACGATATTTGGCATCTGCTCGACTGTTGAAACCTTGCCAAAGGTACTGCATCATTACACTGATTTCACCATATTGTCCACCTAAGATTTCTTGGAGCTTCCTTGCATATGCAGGGTCTGGTTTTGAAGGCTTTGCTGGATATTGAAGCTCTTTGAAGTGATAGAAGATATAAATCCCTCCTTAACATAAGTATGCTGCTACATTATAATTATTCGTTGATTATAGATATATGCTTGATACAGAGGAATACATGCTCTTTGTCTCTATAATAGAAACGTTTAAAAAGAAATTTTAGCTTTTTAGATCCAAATCAGCTGAAACTTATTGCAGAATAAAAGACGAAATTTCTGTCATGACTACTGAGCAGAGATTTCAATAACAGCAAACAAAGAAAGCAAGGTGTTGTGCCAAGCATTCTTTGTTGTGTTGTGGAATAAGACTAGAGAAGCATATTTGGCTGGTGCAATGCAGCATTACATGAGGTTGAGTTTGCGTAATGCAGAAGTTGAGTTTGTTAAAGTTAGTTTATAGACACATTTTTAGTGAGTCATGATAAAGATAGTCATTAAATAACAAATTAAGGTTTCAAGACAACTTTAATACAATTGTCTTTTTTCTTGTTAAAAAGATCGTAACCGATTGCTGCATCATGTAATGGCATTTGATGTGTAATAATCTTGGTAGGATCGATTTCTTTACGAATAATTTTATTATACAAAAGATCCATATAAGAACGTGCAGGAGCTTGTCCCATTTTTAGCGTCACATTTCTTGTGAAAATGGACCAAGAGGGAACATATTGTAAAGTCCACCGTAAACACCCGTAATCTGAACCGTCCCAGCTTTTTTTACAGCTTTTGTTGCAATTTGTATAGGTCCGAGGGTTCCACCTTGTAATTTTAATTTTTGTTCCACAAACTCTAGTGGAGATTTTTTACCGTCCATTCCGACACAGTCAATTACGACGTCAGCCCCCCCTTTCGTCATTTCTTTAAGTGTCTCTCCTGTGTCCTTATCCTTCGTAAAATCAAAAATTTCTACTTGGTTTTGTTTCTTTGCGTGTTGAAGGCGGTAATCCATGTAATCCACAGCAATCACACGTTCCGCCCCTTTTTGCCAGGCAAACTGTTGAACCATAATACCGATTGGCCCACTACCTAATACGATGACGGTATCCCCTTTTTTTACGCCGGCATTTTCGACACTCCAATAGGCTGTTGGAAGGACATCTGATAAAAATAGTAAGTGATCATCTTCAAGTTCACAGTCTTCTGGAATTAGAAACGGCGTGTAGTTGCCAAAAGGAACACGTAGGTACTCCGCTTGACCTCCAGGATAGTCTCCGAATTTCTCTGAGTACCCTAGGTATCCCCCTGAATCATAGTGAGGGTTTGCCTGATCACATTGACTTTCTAAATGATCATTGCAATATTGGCATTGACCACAAGCCATTGTAAATGGGATTACAACACGATCTCCCTTTTTTACTTTCGTTACATCAGGCCCCACTTCTTCCACAATTCCCATTGGCTCATGCCCAATCACATATCCAATTGGTAAGGGGAAATTTCCTTGGTACAAGTGAAGGTCGGAGCCGCAAATTGCAGTAGACGTGACCTTAATAATTACATCCTCACGATCTTGAATTTTTGGGTACTCAATTTTCTTAACAGCGATTGAACTTTTTCCTTGATAAGTTACAGCTCTCAAAATATCACTCCTCTTGGTTAACACTTAGGATGTACGATTTTAAGAGTTCCAATACTAGCTAGGCACGGTTAAGAGGAACAATGTGAATTAGTCCCTTCTTATCAGGAAAGCAACGTTAATCTACATACTTACCGTGATCTGGTATGGAAGCCTGATCAAAGTTAACGACGAGTTGATGTAAACCATTCGTAAGTTCTGCTCCTGACATAAACATACCATGCCCTGTTACGGCGAGAGCTGGTTGAAGGTTGTAGAGCTTTTCTATTGAATGTTTTGCAGTCTCCCAATCAATGGTTAAATACCGAGGAGGACCATAAACGCCTTTCTTTTGAGTTAAAACCGCATAAAGCTCATCTTGTTTAACTGTAATAAAGGCATCTCCCACGATAGATCCTACGGCTTGCGCAATTGCTCCAAATTCAAATAATTCCTCAGCCAGGATGCCGTTAAGTTCCTTAACACCTGCGATGGCCTCAGAAATATTTCCAATTATTACAGTGAATACACCGATGAACCCCACTTTGTTAAATATAGACTCATGTAAAGTCTCTTCAACCCCTATTAAAGTATAAGCTTCGCCTGAGGCCTGGATAAGGTTTCCTTTAATATCAAGTTCAGTTGTTTGAGACTCGTCAAAATCGCTTAAAGCGGCGTACAGAACGGTGAGCGTACCGACGCCTTGTAAACTAGTACCAATGGTTTCCTCATTAACTTCGTCAATACTATCAATAATTAAGCCTATGCCAATTGCTTCAATCGTTAACCCAATAATGCTATATGAATTTCGAATATCCTCTGCTATATCTATTCTTTGTGACGCACCAACTGCTTGAAGGATATTTCCAATTGCGACGAGCCAGGCTCCAACCCTCTCAAGTTGCATTAGGCTGTCTTTAATCATTGATAATTGATGGATTCTAGATCATTCCAAGATTCATTTATTTGGAGTTGCTTTCCTATTTTCACAAGCATGGGTCCTAAAGTTTTATAATCATAATCCATCGTTTTTCCTAGTTTCATTTTAATCAATTGATTGGAGGCTGTGTCAGTTAAAATTTTACATAACATTAGAAGTTCACGTTCACTTAGTTGAATGTTTTTAACTTTACTATCCATAGATAAGCTCCTTTATAATTAGACTAAAAACACGATGTCACTGTTCTCTGTATCCTCATCATCCCTCGAATATCCTGAACTGAATAAAGAATAAATAACAAATACAATAATTAGCAAAAAGTTTGATTGATCTTTCAGCTCCATATGTGGTGGCCTCCTTGGATTTTTACCTATAATATTCAAACGAAAAATTAATGTTACGGTCTTAAAGTACTTTAGCCTGTTTGTAAAAGTTATGTGACCGAGTATATGTTACAAACAAAACAAACGTCACTTACAAAGTGTAGTTTGTTAAGTAATACTTACACAATAGTGTTTGGGATATTAATTCGAAGGAAGTGGTAAAAGGTAGAAACTTCGGTTAATGTTGGGCGTCTACTGACTACAAATACTGCTTTAAAGCAAAAGGTGGAAGATTAGATCAAACGATTCGATGGTTCGCTTTGAATGGTCATCGTTGTATCAAAGAAATTTGTCTGAGTGTTAGTATTATAGAAAACGTAGAGGAATTCAAAGATTGTGGTTTTTTAGATGAGAATTAACGACCTATGGTAACGAAAAAGGGGGAACGTTTCAAAATTACTTCAAAGGATTATGTGATTTGGCTTATCACTGGAAGGTTTTAAAAGCTTGTGTTTTCAGAGCACCGATTACTAGACAACGGTTATTCATGATTCAGCTAGAAGTATGTTGACTAGAATAAGTCTTATATTAAGAAAGTTCGTCCTAAATGTGGATCATCCATCCTTAAAACAAGACAATGGCGACTTTACAAGACTATTATCACCCGTGAGAAGGGTGTGTGGCGGTTTAAGTTAAATATTATAGAAGAGGCTTGGTAAAGCCGAATAATGCTCGTTACTCAATACGAGAAAATAATAAAAACCGAACTAACTTGAAGCCCTAAATTAGAGTTTCAAATAGTAGTTCGGTTTTTTAATTGGCTGAAAACCTTTTGTCTCAGCCTCTTTACTTAATTAGATGATTAGAAGAACAATCATTTGATAGAGTGTAATAAAGGTGTTGAAGTAATAATAACATTCTATCCCTTTTTAAAATATCGCTATTAAAGCCCCTCCGATCGCACCTGTTAAAACGATGAACCATGGAGGGAGCTTCCAGTATACGAGCATGAAAAATAGCAATGCTGCCAAGGTAAAGTCGATTGGTGTTAAGATCGCACTTGTCCATATTGGTTGGTAAAATGCAGAGATTAGAATCCCTACAACAGCAGCATTAACCCCCATAAAAGCCCCCTTAATTTTGCGATTTTCTCTTAAGGAATGCCAAAATGGTAATGCTCCTAATATAAGGAGGAATGCTGGTAGAAATAGACTGAACATTGACTATTGAGCGAACATTGGATGAATTCGAACTTGATCATGATCATGACTCGGATAGTCATCAAGTCATGGACACTAGTTCACTATCAGTTAACGACTCACAAACTCTTTTTACTGTTTATTGCCATAATCGTTGATATGAATATGTGTAATCAATTAAGATAAAAGTCAAAATAAAAAAGGAGTGTTAATTTGAAGAAAATTCTGTTTTTTATCCCTTTATTAATATTGTCAGGATGCGGTTTATTTGGAAGTAGTGGCACAGTATTTCATACTTTTGAAGGTTTAACGAATGCGGAATTTTATAGCTTTGAAAAGTATGGGGGTTCTGGAGCAAATACGGAAGTAGCTATTCTAACCGAACAGAATGAATTAGATGCCTTGAAAAGTGTTTTAGATTCTGCCTCAGATGGGGTACGAGCAAATTCAGAGGAACTTGTGCCAGCTTATGATTTATTAGTTGATCATGACGCAGGAGATACTATTTTACATCTAATTCTTGGTGATGCAGGAGAGGAAAGTAGAATTATGTATGCTGGTTATGAAAATGAACATTTTATAATACCGGAAGAAGGTACAGCAACATTGATTGAACTAATTGATATTGATTGAGACTGTACCCTTGAGTCAAGTATAGATTTATTTAAGGAGGAATTTGTTGCACTATTTCAACGCCTCTAATATCGGATCATTATGTGTTAGTGTATATTCTGCTGTTCTTTACTACTTTATTAGATCAACTAGCTCGACTATCGTCTAATGTTGCTTTTGTCTTTTGCTTACTCTTATCTGTTTGTTGGAGGCATCGTTTTGTCTATGTTTTCTTTGATTAAGAAGCAAGATGATCTTGTAAAATTAAATCAAAATATAATAACTTTGTTATTAAGTATTCTATTGCTTTTATTTACATTTTTCATCTTTGGTTCAACAGATTGATATATTCATATAAAAGATTGGGGTAAATGGAGTAAACGATGACCTACTTGTCAATCCAATTTGAATATCGAGATAATTAACTAATGAGCCAATGACTTTAAATTTCATAAGGAGTAGCTTTCAATAAGTAATCAAGTAGCTCGGCCTAACAGGTCGAGCTTACTTACAGAGGCTGCTCTAAAGAAAGTAGGTTAATGCATTGAAGAACTTCATAATAGGAATTCTCGGGTTTGGATTGATTGTAAGTGTGACCTTGAATTTAATCCTTAACAACAAGGAACAGGATAGAGAGGTTGGGTTTACTCATTATGTATCATTTTTACATAATCAAGTTAGTTATACAGAGTCTGCAGCTCAGTTTCACTTAAGAGAACAAACAGAGGATTCATACCAACAATTGTTTGTGCGCAAATGCACCTTCTGACACTGCGAACATATTTAATATGCGATACGTAAGTGTGTATCGCAGTGAGGAGGTTGTCTTGGCGAATTTGCGAATGACAGAGAATCAGTAGTTGTAGGTCGATAGATACTAATTAGCAGTTAAAGAGGGAAGGGTTTGAGAAGACGTATTTCAGCATTTCAACAGAAGAAATTAAATGAGCTTGCAAATTTTTTGGATCGCAATGCGTATATGGTAAGGCTAATAATTTTCATAAGTAATCAATACGGGGACCGTGTCCTCCCTAAAGTAAAAGTCATCAATCATCGATTGGAAGATTGGAAAACAAAAGGCGGCCGTTAATGGTTGTGTATTGTTTTTTAACGAAATTAATTTCACATAAAAAAATTTTATTAAAAAAAGAAAAGCTTGAAACAACAATAAATTGTTGTTTTTCATCGCTAAACAAGCAAAGAGTAGACTTTGCAACTACGAGACAGGAGCAGAAGCTTCTTACTACTAAACACGGGAAAAGGTGTCGTATTTATGATCAAAGTAAGGGATACGAAGCTTTCAAACAAAGGTGTAAAACAGAAGATTCTTAAACGATCTGAACTGTCTAAAGATGATGTACCAGTAGACATTAGTATATATATTTTCCGAAAATTAAAAAATATGTTAGAGACTAAAATCAATAAATTGGTTCTTAATATCCTTTAGGATCCTGTGCCAATAATCGCATCTCGATGGAGCGTTATCGTGGTTTTAATCAATTGATTCTTGGGGGCGGTGAGTGGGCGACGTTTAAGCAGATCAAAGATGAAGGTGGCACCATCATAAAAGGGTCAAAAGCAATGAAAATTCTCATCTACAAGCCAATTACGATCAAAGAAGATGACAGTCAACAAGACGAAAGAGAAGAAAATAACGAAAAGATAATCCCATTGGTCAAGGCAGCGAATGTATTTAACATCGAACATCAAGTTGAAGGATTGGAACCTAAGCGTGTGATCGTTCATCAACATCATAGCTCCATTAATGCTTGCGAACAGTTGTTAAACGCTTATTCGGATCGTCCCGAGGTGATCAACGGTGTACAAGCAGCCTATAGTAGTCAATTAGATGTCGTTATGATGCCTGATAGCGGAAAATTCAATACCGCTGAAGGATACTATGCCACGCTGTTCCATGAGTTGACGCATTCCACAGGGCATGTTAATCGACTCAATCGCAATTTGCAAAATAAGTTTGGAAGTACGGCATATGCGTATGAAGAACTTATCGCGGAGATGGGTGCAGCACTACTGTGTCGAACCGCACAAATCGATCATAAAACGATTGAGAATACATCTGCGTACATTCAGTCCTGGTTGCAAAAGCTTCAGGGTGATCCCCAAATGTTGGTTCGTGCTGCTAGTTTAGCGGAAAAAGCCTATGACTATATGAATGCGGATAGCCAATTGGAAGTAACGATGGAAGACGAGGTGGCGACACATGCGTAAAGGTACACAAAAGGTGTGAAAGATTATGCACTTGTTGATGGTGTCCATCTGCTAACAGAAAACAAGTAATGGAATGACTTCACTAACCTGTTGCATCGAAAATCGAATGATGAGCCGTCTTATCACGAGTGATTTTACTAACGTCTTTGCAGAACCGCTTCTTGCAGAAAGTGACCAAGAAGCCCGAGCGATAATTAACTATATCATCATCCCTGCTTATTCAGATGTAGGCTACGAGCTTAACTAACAAATAAAACTACGCCTTCCCCTCTAGCTACGAGGCAGTAAACTCTATTGCTGCTTCGGTGGTTAGAGTTTGTGGAAAGGATCAATCATATGAATAAAGAAGATGCAATGTCTATCATTGAGCGGTTACAGGAAGAGAAGAAAGCGCACGTTGCTATTGACCGAATGACGTTAATTGCAAAGGAAATTCAGCAGAAAGGCTTTGGTGAGTTTGTAACTGACGTTGGGTTCATATTAAAAGATCCAAAAAAACCGTTCTTATGGTTATGTTGCAAGAACGGATCAATGGTTTATTTTGAGGATAGGTTTTTTTTATTGCATGCAACATCGATGGCAATTCAAATCAAAAGAGAGCAAGTGAAGGTTTATTGGTCTAATGGTGATCAATTATTCAAAGAAGTTGACCCATTTAAAGGATTTGTACGTGTGACTTGGAATTCTAACTAGATCAAGAAGTAAGGGCGTATTATTAAATCCGCTAATATGGAAGTGAGACAAATATAATCATCTTTTTTTCTTTATATTAGTAGAATAAGAAATAAGACAGCGGTCACACAGAGAGGTTATCATAAGACATTATTTGCATGATTTTAAGAGATACAGGGTCATTAAATAATGTGATACAATCGATAAAATGGAGGGGTCAGGATGTTGAAGCTTCCTCTGTTGAAGAGGATACTATTAATGAAACCGTGTATCTTTACTACTCAGAAGACATAAAAGAAGTCGATTCTAGATTTAAAGAGAATACCACGATTTATGCTGCTGAAGAAGATGAGTTGTATTGGGCTGCCATTCATACTTGGGCAAGCGACCCTGATCATGGAGTGGGAGATATTCTTGTTTCTCTAGGAGTTGAAGTTGAGTACGTGCAGGAGAACGATGATGGAGTCGCTGTTGTTTCTTTTTCTGAAGAATTGTATGATATCGACTATCATTTACCATTTAATGATGCGTTTCAAGAGCAAGTAGGACTTATTATGATGGAATTTGGTTATGAATCCACGCAAATACTTGTCAATGGGGAAGAAATTGATGCTCCGTTGTTCGTAGGAGATAAAATAACAGATCGTCCATTCAAGCTTCATGAAGATCGGAAAGAAGAATACGAAGAACGGAATTAATCTTGATATAGTGCAACTATTGCGATTAATAAACGCTGTTAATGGTGAAGTAGTAAACCCTCACATTAGTGGGGGTTTTTTTACGTGACGGTTTGTCAATCTAAGTGCAACAGTTCATGTTGAAAAGCCTCGTGCGCCGTTTTCCAATTTAAACATTTGCGTGGGCGTCTATTAATTAAACGAAGAGCATTCTCATTACTCCCACGTTGCCAAGACGAATAAGCATCTGCGAAATAGATGCGTGGGAGATCGGCTTCGATCCTTGAATAGCACGCAAATTCTTTTCCTCGGTCCACGGTCGCTGTTTTCAACGCTCCGGACGGCAGTAACGTATGCAAGCTTTTAATGGCTGACTCCATAGAAGCTGCCGTACGATTCGGCATCTTAAAGACGATATACCAACGTGTCTTGCGCTCAATAAACGTAGCCATACAACCTTTACTTTTCCACGGCTCGAAACGACCGTATCGAGTTCCCAATGACCAAATGTTTCGCGTTTTCGAATCTTTCGGTCGCTTTTGAATGGTAGTACCGATGTTAAAACGCCCACGTGTTTCTTTTGGTTTCTGACGTTTCCCCTTGTGGCGCAGGACGTGAACATTACGTTCGAGAAACCCTTGATAAAGCCATCTGTACAAGGTCTTGAAAGATAACGTTTCAAAAAATAGACGATTTACAATCTGCTCTGGAGACCACGTTTGATCTAGCTTTTCTTGTATAATCCGAGCGAGCTCAGGACTCCACTTCCCATCAGGGCGACAGGCCAGGCGCCGCTTATGAGCGATGTCTTGTGCGATCTCAGAACGGTATTCTTGAGTAACGACAGTATTGCGACGAAGCTCCCTTGATATCGTGGAAGGACTTCTTCTTAGTTCATCGGAGATTTTCCGCATGGAATATCCTATTTTCTGTAGCGTTTCAATACGCGCTCGTTCAAATGTGGTAAGATGTTGATAGCTCATGACAAAGCCTCCGTAGGTGTATTTGTGTGGTTACAATCCATCTTACACAAGGCTGTCATGAGCTGTCTTTATTTTTAGGTGTTGCACTTGATTTTACAATTCGTCACGTAAAAAAGGCGCACTCAGGTGAATGCGCAAAAAAGAGGGAAGATTTCGTATAACCCTAATGCCGTAGGATACTAAGATAATATGTAAATAGAAACTCAGATAACACACAAAAAGAGCACGCCTCTTAAGAGGCGTGTAAAGGTTGATGTATATATTTATGTGGGGACTAGGAGTGAACATCCATAAGATAACCTGGACTACTAGTGATTATACATAAAACTAAAAAATGACCGAAAACAAAATTTGCTCTCGGTCACTGGAGGTGATATTCAAATATATGCAAAACATAATTAAATGATTGGACTCATTAATTTAGGTCAAACGCAGAGTCATATTTTTATGTTGCTGTATATGATGGTCGTATCTACAATTTGGCGGTGACGTCATGAGTGAATTTGATCATTTATTCCACAAAAAACGAAAAAAGCCTTGTCATAAAAAGGAAGATAAATGTGGGTTGATTGTTATTAATAACAACTTAATCAATCGTACTCCGTATGGAGACGGAGATACTCCACCTGAAGTTACTGGACCTACAGGACCTGTAGCTTAATCGTCAAAATAGCCCCCTGTAACTTTCAATAAGGTTACAGGGGTAATACATTAATTTTAGTAAAGGGATAAAGCGTCTAATTTTAATAGGGGGGTCAGACCTCACCCTTCAAAATCATGGTATGCGTTATTAATTAAAATGTGTCGATAAAGAAAAAAGCACGCCCCGTAATGGGACGTGTAAGGTGATGTATACATTTATGCGGGTTTTGGAGTGGACATTAATAATTTAGCCCATTATTGAAGTTTTACATATCGCACATCGTTACAATAAAAAGACACGTCTTATTTTAATGAAGAGACGTGTCCAACCACAATATCATTACGTAAGACTGCTAAGAGAGAGGCATTAATATAATTTACAAAATTACAGCGGAATATACATTATAAATTAATGTGGAGGGCTTTGGAGCATCTAAAATTTTAGGGGAATAGTAGATGTTTCCCTCCACAATTTCAGTATATGCGTCCTAAAATTTTAATGTGAAAGGCACGCTCAAAAGAACGTGCCCGCAGAATTGATACAGGTTCATGGACGAACCTTAGTAATATGGTGTCCAATTTATATTAATATATACCAATTAGTTTGGGGTAGTGGTTTTTACATAAGAAGCCTCGGATCAAGGTTCCGCGGCTTTATTAGAAAATGAAAACACGCCAAAGAGTAAAGGCGTGTCAACTAAATATCATAACCTAGGGATTGTCTCGGGAGAGACAATTGTAGTATGTGGGATAACTTATAAAATATACAAAAAAAGCAAGCCTCGCAAAGAGGCGCGTCAAAGTTGATGGAAAACAAAACAATACGCAGGGCTGCTACATTAAAAGTATGTACAAGTTTTGAAGGAAGTATACCACTGTGTTAATAAAAGACACGTCTCATCACAAGACGTGTCAATGTATGCATATACGCGGAAATTGGAGTGGGCAATTATAATATAACCCATTGGTGGAATTATATACATTCCTAAACAAAAACACGCCTCAATAATTGAGACGTGTTTACCCAAAGTCATGGTTTGGGTTTACCACACAGGAGTGGTACTTATAGAATATTCAAAGTCGCATTGATATATATATATATATATATATACATCTGTAAAATAGAGGGATTTGAAGCGTCTAAGAATCAACGGGAGGAATGAATAGACGTTTCCCTCTGAAATCATTGTATGTAACGAAATTAAAGACGTTATAAGCAACAAACAAAGTTAGTTATAGGAATATGGGGCTGGATATTGAGTGACAAAAAATTTAGACTATTTTATTATGTTAGAGAGGGAGTTGTACACAGCTTCCGTCACTTTCGACAAATTGCTACGTTATAAATGTGCTTGGCTTTTATTAATTATGATGAGGTGTAGCATGTATGAAACTTATACTCTACAGTCGTTACCCCTCGATAAGTAAAGGGATCCTGTTAATAATACATTTGTTATTTTATCCTTTATCTAACTCCCGCTGTCTCCACCATACATAGAGATGGTTCTTTTTACTTTTGGCAATTTTATGGTTCCAAACAAGGATAATATATAAGAATTTTACTTTAAGGATGGAATCTCCTTTTCTGGAGAAGTCTTCAACAATCGGGCCAGATTGTTGTAGTTTTTCTTTAACCGTTAGCTAAAGAAAAATCATAAAGTGCAATTAAAAGATGAAGTTATTTAATTGCTTCAATAACTCTTTTTGACTTAGGTTTGATTTTTTTAGAATTGAGATTTCTGCTGCCTCATAAAGCATGCTAGAGATCATTATAGATCTAAACGAATCCATTTTCATTTCTGTTTCAATGGTTTTAGAGTCACTATGCATTTTTAGAACATCAATCATTTTGATTCTTAATAAAGGAAACAATTTTATATAACTATATGGGCAATTCTCTACTATTGTATTTAGAAACGCATGTATAGATGTGTACAAAATTTCGATATGGTTACGATCTAACTCTTGTAATTTCCCAGCTTTTTCGTAAATATCCTTACAAATTGTTTTATAAATCATATCATCAAATAACTGATATTTATCATCAAAATGAGCATAAAAAGTAACTCTGTTCACATTAGCTTTTTCAGTAATATTTTTAATCGTTATATTATTCAATATCCTTCTTTTTTAATATTTCTTGAAAAGCCTCTTCGATTAACTGCTTAGTTTTGGTATTACGTATCCCTTCTACTTTCATAAACTTTCTCTCCTTATCACGACATATATCCTTTTTTGTTGGTTGTTGGAGCATACATATCATTCTATAATTGCCTTAAGACAACAACAGTTGTTTTAATTATAACAAAAAAAGGTGGCTATATAACTGAAGAAAACAATTGCAATTTTTGGCGCTGGACTGCCAGCTGCAGGAACTAGTAGATAAGTTTCAGCAGGAGAACATTCCTAGTCGAATCGACCGTTTAATGGAGCAATTGAGATGTATTGAACAAACTTGGGAAGAAGGAAAACAAGCCAAGAGGCTCGGTGCAATTTTAACAACAAAACGAATTCAAAGGCATGACTAAAACCGCTAACTAATTGGTTTTGGTCATGCTTTTTTATAATTACCAAAACAAAAGGAGAGATCAACGATGCGCAGTTGCATTAATGAAAGAAAAAAGCACCTGTTAAAAAACAGTATTGATAATTATAGAACCTTCTTAGCAATATACGATGAAATCACAGAAGATCCTAAGTTAAAGAAACAAGAAGAGATCTATGATTTACTAAAAACAGAGTTAAGTCATGTTAAGACTATTTTGGTATCCTCTGATAATCATAAGATCAAATGTAAGAATAAGATGCATGTCTTTTCATTAGAACACTCTTATTTTATGGTTAGATGATGAGGTTCTTGTTGATGATATAACTGAGATTACCTATGGACGTAAGACGTATTCGCTAAATTAGTTGCTGCAGCGATACAAACATATAACAAAAGGGCGCAACAAAACACAGCAACGTAAGTGCTAATTTGGTGCGCCTTTACTTTTTTACTATGGAAGGATTGTAAAAATTAGGAGGACTCATGATATGAAAAAGGATATGAAAAAAGAGGTATTAGATCGAGTACGAGACTTGTTAATGAAGAGCTTTCCAAACCATAGAATTGTTTCGCACAGGTTAATAACAGAAGAAAAAGACCATTATATCATTGATTATGGCTTTGTTTATAAAGATAACTTTGAACTGAAATCACACAAAAAAGCCGATTTTTTAGTTCGTTATGAAGGAACTAGTGAAAAAGGTCACTTATATGAACGTGATCTGGTTAAGTGGATGCCTTTACAAGGAATTAGCCTTATTAGCGATGAATACCGTGAAATATTTAGAGGTCAGATGCATAGCCCGCTTTGTTGGCAAGACTCAATGGAATACCGTACCTTACCCATTACAAAAGGGGAATTGGAAGGTGAAGAAACGCATTTCTGGGTATGTGAGCATTGTCCAAGTGTGGTCTTGGAATACCCTACTTATCGAGACAGTCAGAACTTGTTTAATGCATTAAATTAATTAGAGTTACCTATGTTAGATATAAAAATGTCGAGGTATGAGCGCAACACACCATCGTTTTCGTTGGTGTGTTGCGCACTATGTTATATAAACATTAAAAACGGGGTGAAAATAGGTTTTAAGCATTTTGACAATGATTTATAGTGGTAGAAGAAAGATAATACTGATTCTTTTACAAACATATCAAAAGTAAAATACCAATAATAGGAGATGTTATGAAAACTGAGTTAAATACGTTAGAAATCATAAAAAAAAAATTGCCGAAGTTAATAGAACTACTAAGACAAGGAAAAGACCGCAAATATCCAAGTTTTTGGTTCCAATGCTTAGAAGGTATAAAAGTAGTTGCGAAAAACTTGAAAGAACACTGGTTTATGTCAGTTTTAACATTAATTATATCTACTATCGGCGTTCAAATATTTACATCAATAGTACCTTTAATTTTTGAAATCTACCCAGATACATGGAGTTCTCGTATTCTGTTTTGGTTTGTGATTTCCATAAATGTAATCATTATTCTAAAAATGCTTGGTAAACAAAACTTAACCCAACCTGATCACCCTAATTTTAGCTATTTACTTTATAAGGGTGTGCGCCCAGTAGAAGATGAAGCGTTATATTCATTAGTAGATATGTCACAAGAGATAGGTGTGGAGCTTGAAAACTATAAATCTAATACCGATGCTGATAATAATCGATTAAAAATTCTGATTGATAAGAACGAAAACTTAACAAATCAATTGGAAGAGCAAATCCAGATTATTAATGAGACGAATAACATGTTACACGAAAATACAGAAACAATCGAGCTATTAGAAAAAGGTATTCAAAAGTATGTTCGGTTGTTAGATAATTTCTGTAGGAATATGATTGAAATAAGTGGAGGAAGAATGAATTACGGTCGCTTTGAATTTCCAGCAGGTTATGAGATATACGAAGTTACCTATGAAGCATTCCACGGTAAGCGAAAGTTTCAATTACTAGGTTCTAGGGGAATAGGTACTACAAGTATAGACCCAAATTACATTGATGTTAGTAATTTAGATTTCGTAATAGATGAGAATATCGATGTCAATGCGCCTCATATTCAAGAGAAAAATGACTATACAAGTTATGTGTGGTACATTGAAATTGAAGAATTTTCTTGGGTTATGAAGCTTAACGTGTCACCGGAGATTCTAATTGGGGAAGAGGAAAAGGATCGTGTATTCATTTCTGAGCTTATGAGTCAACTCACTATAAATGGATTAATTCTACATCACTCCAATTCGAAGGAGGAGAGTTAATATGGCGAATCATCTAAAAGTAAGAAAGACAGGCCAAATACTTCCTGCTAGAAAAAGTTACTCAACGTCTAGTCATATTCAAAAACAAATTAGGGCAAACAAACAATTAATTGAACGTAATAAAAGAGTAATTAAACGATCTAAAGAGGTGAAGGAAAGCTAATGAAACATTAGCTTTCCTTTTTATTTTTCTCGACAACTTTTTTGTTTTTCTCAATTTGTTTCTTGTTTTTCTCAATTTGAGATTTCGCTACTGACTTATAACCACTAGCAGTAACAAACTTTGTGTCTTTTTTCATAGATTTCAACCTTTTTTAGTTTCATCATGGACAAGATGTGCGGAACTTAAACGTTTAAACCAAAGGTTAAGGTCTATGGAACTACCTCGCTAGCCATGTGAACCCGATCGAGCATTAATCAATGGGTTTGGCCACTTTAGGTCCATTTCTAACTCTTTATTAAGGACTATAAAACCAGGTTCTCTAGGCTCAGTGCTAAAGAACCCCACCCTTGAGGCATAACTTGTATCATAGCATTCTGACCACCATGTGGTTTGAGAACAGTGCTTGAGAATGCATTTGAAAGTGAATAAGAGAATAAGAAAATAAGAAAGCAACTACTACTAGCATTGCAAAAAGTATAAATGTACGAATACTTCAGAAAAATTTTCATAAATCATACCCCCTCTATATAGTTAATTCATGTTTTCTAAACTAAAGGTTGCTTTATTAGTTCTTGTACTTAATTCTTTAACAAAAATTTCATCTTCTTTTGGTGATATTGTGACACTTCCAAACCCATATTTATAATGAATATCTAATCCATCCCCTGCCAAAGCCATTTTTAAAGCACCAGAGGACAAATCAAGACCATTAACCCTATTAACTTTATAAATATTGTCATAAGCAATTTCAATTTTAAAAAAACCTGCTCTAGCTATAAATGTTTCTTTATGTAATTCATATTTAATCATCGAAATTGAAATGCACAGCACAATTATTAGTGATGTTATGATTATAAATACTGTCCAGTTCCAAATTGAATTGGAAAGTGAGATGGAAGAGTCTCATTGATGCATATGGTCCTATAATAATAAAGCATTAATATGAAGTATAAAGGGGATGCCGCCACTTTTTTAGGTGACGGCTTTTTTTGTTCGGTTTTCAATCTTTTATATCAGCAGTTATAATGGATTTATGTCAGATAATGATGTTACAACTTTACTTCTTTTGCTGAGTAGTTAAGAATAAACCAGGATTGCTCCTAAGTGAGTACTACTCAACCCACAGCATCATAAGAGAAATGTTACGATATATTGGTATATACCCAAGATGAAAAAGATCAGGCCGCTTTCTTTAGATTTATAAGCGTTGATCAATGAGTTTGGCCACTTATACTTAGTTATTTTAATTGCAGACACAATGAAACGCCATGCACAGACTCATTGTGTCTTTCTAATTAGTCTATAATAAAAAATTCATCGATCAAGTAATTACAAATTGATCTTAAATTATAATTGTAATAAAGTTTATAATAAAAGGATATACTACATGGAGGAAGTATTTTATTTATGGCGGTGAACACAGTGGAACGAAAAATAACGAATGTCGGTAAATTAGATGGAGTAACAAGCTTGATAAGCATATCGTCATCAATAAACGTTATATAATTGATTAGAATTCTATGGTTATAATTGTGTGAAGAACGTATATACTATTATAACGGGGGATTGGGCACTCCTCTGTCCCACCCAGGGGCACTTTGTAAGTGAAAAAAATACTGCGGAGCATCCCGCTGGGGATTGCCCAGTAGTGCCCGCCACTAATAAGTATAAAACCAATGACTTTTACATAGTCATTGGTTTTATTTTTAGCCCAACGTGTTCTGAATAACGCCTACGCTGTTTCAGGTAAAGCTCAGTAGTTTGTATCGAAGCGTGGCCAAGAGCATCGCGTATTGCGGTAAGATCGGCACCTTGTTCAATTAAATATTGAGCCGTGTAATGACGGCAAGTGTGTGCCGTAATAGGGTCTTTACGTGATCGAACAAAGTCGAAAGGTGCTTCATAAAGCAAGTGTTTAAAGTGACCACTTAAATAGGTAGCCGAGTATCGTTTGCCATTGGTCTTAGGGAAAAAAGGACCTACCTTGCTATCCTCTGAAAATCCTCGTTGTCTACGAAGTTCTTTTATAATGAACAACACATCTTCATAGATTACAACAGGTCGTTGCTTCTTCCCTTTACCTTCGACATCCAAGAAATATGCTTGTTCAGACGAGCGCCATACTAAACGATCCATATCGGCATTGGCTAACTCTGCAATTCGCATCCCAGTTGATAGGAGAATTGAAAGAAGAGTGTACGTGAAAAAGTCACGCCCTTTAAAATGCTGCAGGAGTTGTTTCACCTCGTCTTCATGTAGGTCCCGATCGACGAGTTGATCTTTCGGTTTGGCCACTTTAATCATTTTTTTTGTAATGTCACGCTCGACCATCTCTTCCTTATATAAAAACTTTAGGAACTGCTTGAGTACAACGGTATGTCGACTCAATGTCGTTGGTTTGTATTCTTTATCTCGCTCCAAGTGTAATTGATAGGCATAAACCTGGGAGGATGTTAAAAAACGAATACCACCCTGCTCGGCTGCATAGTTCATAAACGGTTTCAAACTTTCCAGGTATTTCGCTTTCGTTTGTGGTGTTCGATCTTTACCGAGCTGCGGATTTTTGTGTAAGTATATATATAGAAGAAACTCGTCTGGAATCTCACTCCAATTCACTTGATCGAACCCATTCTGGGAGAGTTGGACATATAGCTGATTATTTAAGAAGGTGTCGGGTTGATGTAACGTTAAGGCGGTTTGCTGATTGGTTGATGAGATGTCAGGCAACATGTAAGATTCTTCCTTTCCGTCCATGAACAGGACTTGTTAACGAAATGAGAATAATAGGTTTACAATTTAATATCAGAAAATTCATGTCTTTGAAGATCGATTCAAAAACACAAATGTGTATTCGTTTCTTTTAAAAACCTAAAGAAACTCATAATTTCTTTAGGTTTTAGTGTAATTATATTTTACCATGATTTGTCACTCAGGAAATAGTCAATTGGAGTATAATTTTTATAATGTATTTCGGCTGACAATATTTGTAATTTTTAGGGTGTGTTTAATTTTGCATTTAGGAAGGGGATAACCTTGCGAAGTATTTCTAATTTGCGAGAATGAACGATCTGTGCATCGATCGTTAACGAAAAAGCAGGTGAATTAGCGATTGAAATGAATGAATGTACAATTTAATCGAACTTTAAGGTCATCACCAACGAATACTTCTGTATAGGTAATTGTGGTATAACTGGATTAAACAGCTTTAAGAGTAAGAGAATACTGGATAGGGGTCAGTGTGTTATATCATAATCATTAATATTCACATACTAAAGTATCTATAATAAATTTATAATATGAGTCAAATATCATATAAAGTTTGTTATTTAATTAGGAGGAGCTATGTATTATTCAGTGAGCGATATTATGAAGAAGATGAACATTGCTAGAATGACGGTGATTTATTGGGTGCAAAGAGGGTACATTACACCAGTTAATTCAGTTACATATAAAAAAGATCAAGGTTATCGATTTGAAAAATCAGAAATTCACGAATTTGTAAAACGAAATGAGGCAATGGAAGGACTAAATAAAAGAGAGGCCGCAAAGTATTTGAACATCTCACTTCAGTTTTTGAATAAGCTCACCGATCAAGGGGTTGTGCCTTCGCACTATCAGAAGCTCGGTAGTCGGTCTGAGTTTACGTATAAGTTTGAAGATTTAGTTGCCATTATAAATTCAAATGAAGAGTTACGAACGCTTCGAAAAGGGGAATTGAGTTTATATACGAACGGGTTAAGGTTGTTTGATTGGGTAGATCATGAAGGGTTTACGGGTAGTGTTGTAAAAACATATCCAACCTATTTACAATACAATCATGAAATTAATAAATACTCGCCTAATTATCGATCAGGTTTTGCTACCTCTCCCTGGCCGACAGGCATTTATACCGATAGTGAAGAATAGTGAAGAGTGGGTGAAGCTTCATGTAAATAAGCCTGATGATGGTAAAAGTTTGTACTATTCAATCTTTCAACGTCTTATTTGCGGCGTAGGATCTAAAAATATTCGAATCTATGATCGTCCAACAACGTTTAATTTTCTCATAAGAAATCCTTTAAGATATAAGGCATCATATCAAGATTTTGAGGCATTAATTGATTATAAAAAATTGGGTAAAATGTATTATCACGAGGGCTTTATATATTTTGATTAATATTATCAAAGACCTTGCGTGACGAACGATGAGCTGTTACAATAAAAAGTGTAAACAGACCTTGCCGAAGGACTGTGAAATTCAAAAAACCCGATTGCGGGCTTTTTTTTTTGCCTTTTTTAACAAAATCTCATTAAAAATGCGTCATTTTGAATTTGGGAGCATATTGTCAACCTTGTTGTATGAAACTATATACCTATTCTTTATGTCATTACGGTACGTGATTTTTTTAAAAGTGTGAATGGCGTAACCTCTAATAAATTAACATAGCATTGGTTAACAGTAAAATCGAGTAAATATTCTGTCTATTTTTCACCTCAATAATGGTAGTAGGTTCACATTATTGAAGTGTTTATTTTTGCTACAATGCAGTTAAAGACTTCCAAATTACATAGATAGTGTATACAATATAAAAAGAATTAACAGTTAATACCATAGATATACTACCTACTTTAATAGAGATACAAAAGTTATAAAAATAACAATTATTCTCAAGGAGGATATTATGCTAAGACAATTACACAATGAATCGAATTAGGGTATTTTTGCACAACCCCTCGAAAATGGCTGATTCAGAATTATCCAAATACGACTCCTGTGTTTAATCACCCAATGCAGCAGTAAGGGCGCTTGTTATTAAACAATCGCGCCCTATAATGGAATAATACATTAGTTTTTATTAGCTGGTTTCGTTTAACAAGAACCATGCATTAATTCTGTTTAAGGCTTGTCTATATTTATAAAAAAGACTGCTCCAATTTAGTAGCAGTCTTTCATATTGGTATCCTCTTAATGTTTATAGAAATCGCTTATTTATTGAAAAAATGAGTGATACTTTCGCGAATTGAAGTTGGTTTTCTACCAATCAAATCTTCTAAATCACTGGAAGCGTTCCCCTCATTTCCATCGGCTATTGAATTGTAAAGAGCAATTTGAAAATGAGCAAAACCTTCAGGAACGCCAGAATTAACCATTCTCTCTAGAGCTTCAGAGTCTGACATAGACTGATGAGTTACGTTTTTTCCTGAAACATCCGAAAGAATGTTAGCAAGTTCATCATAATTCCAAGTTTCAGATGATGCTAATTCATAAACTTTATCTTCATGTCCTTCTCCAGCCAGAACGGTTGCTGCTGCTAAAGCAAGGTCATTTCGTTCTACTGTATTAACTTTACCTTTTCCAGCAGAAGTCACGATTACTCCACTATCAACAAACGATTGAAGGCTCTCATTAACAAACACTTCTTGATAAAAAGCATTTCTTAAAATCGTAGTTGAAAGACCTGAAGCACGAAGGGTATATTCAGTTGCTGAATGAACATCTCCAAGTGGAGGAAATGCCCCCTTATCAACAGCAGCAAAACTTGTATAAAGAAGGTGTTTTACTCCTGCCTTTTTAGCTGCCTCAATGGCATCAACGTGTTTGCGAATACGTACTACCGAGTCGTCTTGTGGTGTTGATATTAGAAGCAACTTAGAAGCTCCAGCAAATGCTTTTTCCAGAGATGAAGGGTCATCATAATCCCCATAGCGAACTTCTATTCCTTGGTCAGCAAATTTAGATGCTTTTTCAACGTTTCGAACACTAACAGCGATTTGATTTGCAGGTACTTTTTCAAGTAAATGTTGGACAACCAATTGTCCTAATTCTCCTGTTGCCCCAGTAATTACGATTTTTGACATAAACAAGTCATCTCCTATTTATATAATTTTTTGTATGTTGGATTTTTAAGCATAGTCATATATTATATCAGTAGGCATTTTTTTTAAAGTAGGCACATTTTTATAACATAGTTACAAAAATAGTACTATTAGGAAGGAGAGGTATTTATCATGGCACGAACATTGTTTCAAGGTGAACCTCCAGAGGAACAAATAGAGGTTTGTCCGGTTACAGAAACTCAAAACATAATTGCAGGGAGATGGAAACTCATTATTCTATGGCATTTAAGTAAACAGACAAGAAGATTTGGTGAACTTCAAAAATTGGCACCCGGTATTTCAAAAGGAATACTAACACGTCAGTTACGAGAACTGGAAGATGATCAAATGGTTCACAGAGAAGTATATAAAGAGGTTCCTCCCAAAGTAGAATACTCACTAACACCAAAAGGGAAAAGCTTTATCCCTGTACTGGATATTATGGGTGAGTGGGGGAAAAAACACTTGAATTGGCCGGACAGCTGATCAATATGTTCCCATTGGAGAGCCGTTGCATCCATTTTGTATTCTTTATAATTTGATTTGCAAGACTTGAAAGCTTTTGGCGTTCAAGAATGGAAAAAGCCTTCTTTTGAATGTCATGAAAGGGGGTGTCCGCTGCAATGCTGTCATCGGTCAATAATTTTAAAACTTCGCCGGCCTTTTTCATGTTTTGATGATTTTGGGTATAGTGTTCATACACTTGGTCTTTGGCAGACGACTTCGCTTCATCCATATAGTGTCTGATGTTGTATATCAAGGTATTGATGAGATTGTCATTCATCCGTTGATAACGATAGGAGACATAACATAAGAGATAAGTGTAAACCATCCATTCGTCAAGCCTTTTCAGTCTGAAAACCGAGTAATAGTCAACCAGTGAGGCATAGTATTTAATGCCTTCATTCGAAATTCCTAACTTGGGTAACAAGGTTTGGGCAAGTAGGTAAAGGGGCTGAATCTGCAAACCCCGTTCAATCTCATATTTGATTTCCTTCAGTTTAAAATCTTTGGGCTCACGCTTGAGTCGTGTTATTTCATACAAGCCTTCCGTGTCTGAAAGTAGTTCCTTTAGGGATTGAATATCAGCCTTTTTTAAACGATTCTGCATTATGGTGATTAATCGATGCTGTTCAAAGGTGATGGCCTGTCCGACCGTATCCTGTATAAAGCTATATCCCGGTACTACGATACGATGTTCAAACAAATGATTCATGATTTCACGGAAGATAAAAATCGGTTTACTTGAAACTGTTGCGGCTTGCCGGGCCTTTTTTTCGATTTGGCTTCGTTCTTCTTCTCCACAATGACGATAGCCGAACAGTGCAAGAATCAATTGCTACTGCTTTAAACGGGCGTCCTTGCCAATTGAACTCAGATCAACGATCTTCCGACCGCTGAAATGTTCCTCCAGCACGTGTTGAAGGTCATCGGACACTTCATGTAGATCAAAGGTAAAAAACAGATGCTTGACCTTAAAGTAACCCAGTTGCAACACAAAATAAGCCTTGGACTTTACTGAATGTAATCTTTGCAGCAACTCTTTTTCGGGCTGGGAGAGTGAAAAGAAATGACAACGATCTTCATATGTAAAATTCGGTCTACCAAAAATCGCTTTGAATTCATCATCACCCAGAATGTTCAATCTTCTTTGTTGGGTTTCCGTTTCTGCAGACATATTGTACTCTTTTCTGTGCGCGATTATATTTGTCCTGAACCCTTTCAAAAAGTGTACTTTTTGAAAGGGGGTGATTCCCACTATTTTCATATTTCATAATTATAACATAATTGGTTTTGAAATATTCCAATTATATTGTAGATATTTTGAAATTAAAATATAATAAATTTATTCTATAAAAGTGGATTTAAGGGCACGGCAAAAAGAAGGGGTAGAAGTTGCAATTCGCAAAGGAGTAAAATTTGGTAGAAGGAAAATTGAGATGACTGACACATTTCCATCAGTCTATCAAGAATGGAAACAACAGAAGATAACAGCTGTAGAAGCTATGAATCGTGTTGGAATGAAACGGAATACATTTTATCGAAGAGTAAAAGAATACGAATCGAATCTTTGACTTATACTGCGTAAATACTTGAAGCAACTTTAATTAAAAATAAGGGTTGCTTTTTTCTTAATAAACCTTTTCGGGGGGATATGCAAAAATACCTTAAAATGATTTTAGACTTAAACGAAAGTTAAAATAGCTGTTTTTGCATAAAAAAGCCCCGTTCGTAAAATTACACTTTTACCAACGGGGCTTTTAATGTTCTTCATTGTTAAAAACATGGTTATAACTTTTTGGGAAGGTCAGGGTTTGAGAACAACTTTGACACACCCATCTTCGTGATCATTAAAGATTTGATAGGCTTCACTCGCCTGGTCTAGACGCATTTTATGAGAGACGATTTCTGTTGGATCCAGTTCTCCTTCCGTAATCATTTTAAAGAGCATTGGCATGTAATGGATGACTGGTGCCTGACCCATTTTTATTTTTACATTTCTTTCAAATATGTTTCCTAAAGGGAACTGGTTATATTTAGAGCCGTAGACCCCCGTCAGCTGCAGCGTTCCAAATTTTCTCACAGCACTCATACCGATTTCGATCGGGCTGATGGTTCCGCCAATAAGCTTCATCTTTTGTTCGACAGCTTCGATTGGTGTTTTTTTCCCATCCATCCCTACGCAATCAATGACGGCATCTACACCGCCACTTGTAATTTCTTTAATATGGGAACCCATAGAAATCATATCATCAAATTCATCAAAATTAAAAATCTCAACATTGTTCATTTTTTTGGCACGTTCAAGCCTATAGGGAAGATTATCGACGGCAATGACTCTTTTTGCGCCTTTCATCCAGGCAAACTTTTGCGCCATCAAACCAATGGGTCCACAGCCGAGCACAGCAACTGTATCCCCTTTTTTCACTCCTGCACTTTCAATGCTCCAATAAGCAGTTGGCAGTACATCAGACATAAACAGTAATGCTTCATCTTCAAGTTCAACAGATTCAGGAATCACGAAAGGCATAAAATTTCCATAGGGAACACGCAAATATTCAGCCTGTCCACCCGGATGATTCCCGTAACGCTCCGTAAATCCAAAATATCCGCCTGTATCAACTTCTGGATTTGGGTTAGAATTATCACATTGGCTCTCCAAATCATGCTGGCAATAGTAACAGCTTCCACATGAAATGTTAAATGGGATGACCACTCTATCCCCTTTTTTCACTTTTGTTACCTCTGGTCCGACCTCTTCTACAATACCCATGGGCTCGTGGCCAACTACATAATCTTTTTCAGCTGGCAAGGCACCTTGATAAATATGTAAATCAGACCCACATATCGCTGTTGATGTAATGCGCACAACAATATCGTCTTTTTGTTGAAGCTTCGCATCTGGAACTTCTTTCACCTGCATATCCTTGGAACCTTGAAAAGTAACTGCTTTCACAAGTAAAACCTCCTATTATAAATTCATATAACTCTTATAATACCCATTGAAGAAATTAATTATACTAACGTATCACCAGTAAACTGAGAGTAGCACAAATCATTACTCATGCAAGTTCTGAAAAAAGAACAAAGTACTACTCAAGTCATCGCCATGTCTCTTTTTATGCGGTACCGGTCTTTAGATAGGGATACCTTTACCGGTAAAGTCATAGCTATCCTTCGGAACGAGTTTGGTGGACATGCAGTGTAAAAAAGCAACCAGGCTAATTTGTGTGAATTCGGTAAAGGTATCCGATATCATAACAATAGAGATAGACCCTTATTACGAAATAATTTTAGGGATAGAGTATTTTTTGCTAAGGGAAGAAAAATACTATGACAGTAATAGAATTATTTTCGCATTCGTATGAATTCTGAATTTAGTTCAATAACACTGAGAGAAACAAAAACGAAAAGCTTATTTGCTGTCAAAAACGAATACGAGAGAGACGCAACTATGGAACTAGTTGGAGAATGGCTTATAAAAACAAATGCTTTCAAAGAAGTTATAAATGAACTGATTCAAAAAAAGAAAATGGAAAACGTTCAAACAGAGGAAGACATTCAAATAGTTTTAGGAACGACAAGGTTCTTGGAAAAATTACTTAAGAATAAAACTGAAGAGATATTAAGTGCCGTTGTAGAGAGGGATAACTGAGGTTTCTTAATAATAACTACCTTTTTAATAAAATACTATTGATAACGTTACATGGTTCCACTAATGTTTTAAAAAAATTGATAAGGGAAATTTACACTGAATGTTTTTTGAACGCTTGCCTACTTTAATGCAGAAAAGGAGAATTTACACACATGAACCGTTTTACTATTCCGAGGGATGTTTATTATGGAGAAGGATCTTTAGAAGTTTTGAAAACCCTTGAAGGGAAAAAGGCAACTATTGTTATCGGAGGCCAGTCCATTAAAAAATCAGGCTATCTTGATAAAATAGATGCTTATTTACGTGAATATGGATTTGAAACACAGCTCATTGATGGTGTTGAAAATGACCCATCTGCAAAAACCGCTTTAGAGGGTGCAAAAAAGATGGAGGAATTCCAGCCGGATTGGATCATTTCCGCAGGCGGCGGTTCACCGATCGACGCAGCTAAATTAATGTGGATTTTTTATGAGAATCCGGAGCTCGCATTTGATAGAGTTAAAGCACCGAACCCACTACCGGCTTTACGGAAAAAAGCACGCTTTGCGGCGATTTCTACAACGAGTGGCACAGGTACTGACGTATCACCTTTTTCTGTTATCACGGATCATGAAACAGGAACGAAATATCCGGTATTTGGTTATGAGATCACGCCGGATATTGCCATTATCGATCCGGAGCTGACATATTCGATGCCGGCTGACATTGTCGCCTATACGGGAATGGACGCATTAACGCACGGAATCGAGGCCTACGTATCAACGATGCATAACGCATTTAGTGATCCGTTGGCGATACAATCGGTTAAAATGGCAGTGGATAATATTGAAAAATCAGTAGTTGGAGATAAAGCAGCGAGAGCAGAGATGCATTATGCCCAGGCTATTGCGGGAATGGCTTTCTCGAACGGGTTTTTAGGCATTGTACACAGCCTATCACATAAGAGTGGCGCGATTTTTAACATTCCGCACGGCCTTGCGAATGCTCTTTATTTGCCATACGTGATTGATTTTAATAAAAAGGCGGACGGTTCCCGGTTTGCTGATATCGCTAAGATGCTTGACCTTTCTGGAAACACAGAAGACGAGTTAATCGATTCCTTAACGGATTTGCTTCGCCGTTTAAATAAATCGCTAAACCTTCCGTTATCGCTGCAGGAATTCGGTGTAAATGAGAGTGAATTTGAAAAACAGCTGGATCGAATGGCAGCGGGAGCGATTGAAGATCCGTGTACACCATCCAATCCCCGGGAAGTATCTGTAGAAGAAATGAAAAAACTTTATATTGCTGCATTTAAAGGTGAAAAAGTAACTTTTTGTTCGTTTCAATCATTTTAAAACCTCTCTTAAATCTAAGCTTTATTAATCTTTCAGTAAGGTGTTTGGTTCTCATAACAAATCTTGCGTAAAAGTGTACTTATCTACAAGATATGCGAAGAGAAAATACACCAAAAAAGAAAAGACAAATTTAGTAAAAGGGCATTCACTTTTATTCACCGAACTTAACACATAAGTGAAAAACATACTTGGAAACCTTATTGAAACCCGTCGCACACCTTTAGAAAAGTGCTGCATTAAGCTTTTTATCAGGCACATATGCTGAAGCTTATCTTGAAAGGATGAGGAAAATCATGACTCAAACGGAGGATCAACGTGTTGAAAACCTATACTGTATAAAGGATGCACTGTTCTGTTTGTGGCACTTAAAAAATGCTGTTCGTGGCGGTATATTTTTTGAATACGCTGCGCTTTACATGGAGTGGCGGATGGGTTAGGCTAATTGCCCAGAAAAGCTTGTTGCTCTGGTCTTTTCAAAAAAATCTGTCCGCAGAGGCTCCATGTCAAGCGACAAAATCAGAATGAATAAATTAAAAGACTGCTACTAAATTGGAGCAGTCTTTTTTATAAATATAGACAAGCCTTAAACAGAATTATGCATGGTTCTTGTTAAACGAAACCAGCTAATAAAAACTAATGTATTATTCCATTATAGGGCGCGATTGTTTAATATCAAGCGCCCTTACTGCTGCATTGGGGGATTAAACACAGGAGTCGTATTTGGATAATTCTGAATAAACCATTTTCGAGGGGTTGTGCAAAAATACCCAAAATATGGATGGTATGAGTCACACCGAGATGATGAATCAAATGTACGACACATTGGTTATTGATGGTCAAGCAGATACGCAAGTTGAAACGATTGAAGTTAAAGAAGGGGACACGGCAAAGCTCCGATTTGTTAATGCGGGGCTATTTACTCAAGTGGTTTCAATCCCAGAACATTCATTTAGAATCACGCATTATGATGGTTAGGTTGTTAATGAACACAGTGAAATAAGCGAAACAAAATTCCGAATCGCCCCTGCCGAACGCTATAATATTGAAATTGATTTGGACAACCCAGGCGCGAGAAGTGAAAGATATTGACTTGGATGACATTACCAAAGAATTTGATATGCTGCTTGGGACGGATGATGGTGGTGATACCTTTACAGTTAACGGTAAACAATTCCCAGATCATGAGATCTATGAAGTTAAAGAAGGGGATGTGGTGAAAGTTACGATTGAAAATGACACAGATGTTGATCATCCAATGCATTTACATGGTGAATTTTTTAATGTTATTTCCAAAAATGGCGAGCCAATACAAGGTTCACCAGTTCTAAAGGATACGCTAAATGTAAGGCCGGATGAGACTTACGAAATCGTATTTGAAGCCAATAATCCGGGAAATAAACAAATAAGCTTACAGATACAAGAATTAAAACTCTAAGGGGTAGAATCATTCCTTAAAACAAAGAAATGATTCTACCCCTATTTCAATCATTGATTAATTTTTTCTTTTGCCTATATTCATCATCATTAATTTCGCCTTTAACATAGCGTTCTTTTAATATCATTAACGGTCGATCTTCTATTCTGCTTTTCTTCATTAGTAACCGTGCAACAACGTAAATCGTAGCTCCAATAATCATTACAAAGATAATTAATCCAATTGCCATAATGATGCACATTATTATCATAGAACTATCCATCATCATATTATTCATCGTTAATTAGTTACCTCTTTCAAATTTTAACTCTTTACGGGGCTCAATCACTTTCAAGCCTAATACCTATCTGTTTACGCTTAACTCAATTTATTCCTCAATTAGGTTGAAGACTCGCTATTGATGTCTTGGTTAGCCTTATTAAACAGGATTCCCACCTGCCAAAATACACGACCTGCTCGGACTTTGTTTTAAAGATACAGATTATTCAATTGGTGACAATTCGCTTTCTATTAACCACTTATGGTTTTTAACTTCTTCCTCACCAGTAGTTGGAGTATAGTTAACCATGTACACTGTCGTTTTTACAGCAGACTCAATTACAGCTGTTGCTCCTTTCATTCCAGGCATATGATTGGCTTCAATGGTTACTTCTGTCCTGGTTGTAACATTTCCTCGCCTGCATCCTTAATCTCTTCTTGGATTAACCATTTGTGGTTCTTAACTCTGGGTCCACCAATAGTTGGGGTATATGAGATCTCGTATGCAGTAGTGTCATAGGCGCCTACTATCATAGCTTCAGCACCTTTCATACCCTTTATGTGATTGGCCTTTATAATAACACGTTCAACAACCTCATAAGTTGGATTATCTTCTTCTTTTAAATCCTCAGGAATTTCGACAGTCACTTAACACTCCTCAGTTCCGATGCCCCTTGCGTTACCTAAGTCATTAGTATTTGAAAAGGCTACTAAAAACAACGTTGAACACAACAAAAAAATAATATTCTACACATAGCACTCTCCTATTATGAAATGGCGCCTATTAAACAATATCGTGTCCTTTTTATAGGTAAGTATTCAGTTTGTAAAGAGATATAGTGGATGCTTCCTCTGTCCACCGTATCCTTGTTTTTAAAAAGTAAAGCAATAATCGAGGAAAAAGGGAGCGGATAGGTCAAAAATTCCTTAGCGTACAAAATCTCTAATGTTGGCGGAAAATTGGTAACCAATCGACCTTCCGGGGATTCAAACTTATAAAAGCTGGGTAATAAAACTCCCAAAATAAAAAAATGTCGTAATGAAAGCTTACGACATTTTCCTTTTGGAAAGCTTGGGATATTACTTCAAGTATGCATAAAGGGGGTACACTCAGTGAGGCTGACTGAGTACTTTCAGATTACATACATTTTATGTAAAAATGACAACTTTATCACAGCTTTAAAGCTCTCATTGAATATGCGCGCGGTAGGTTTTAAAAACATTTACTGACATTATAAATTGTAATTATACAGTAATATAATCTCCTTAGAATCTCCTTATTTTCTTGATAGTCTATTACTATAATTTATCAAGGGAGGATGTTTATGAGGTATTTAAAAAAGGGAGAAAAGCTATTTATATCTTCATCACTCGTAACAGCGATAATGTTTGCACCTGTATGGAGCGAAAGTACCTTCGCCTATGCCAATCCAGATGAAAGTAATCGTACTGAAAACTCTATTACTGAAGAAAGCACGGAGCCATCTCAAAGCAATATCCTAATCAAAAGAAATGATCGAGGCAGTGAGGTGAGAAAATTACAATCTAGCCTAAATACATTAGGATATTCTATTCAAGTAGATGGTATCTTCGGTCCTGACACTGAAAGTATCTTGAAAATGTATCAAGAAGATCAGGGTCTTATTGTTGATGGGATAGCAGGACCTAATACATATAGAGCTTTAGGATCTAATTCTATAGAGGAAAGTAGCCCATCAAATGAAGATACTACAAATGAAGAACAAGCCTCTTCCTCAAAAATAGTAGCAACAGCTAAAAGTGTATTGGGAACCCCTTACCTTTGGGGGGGAACAACTCCTGATGGATTGGATAGCAGTGGTTTTATCAATTATGTCTTTTCACAAAATGGAATTGATGTTTCTAGGACCCATGCTGAAATGTGGAGAAATGACGGGGTAAGAGTTGAAACATTGAACGTTGGAGATGTATTGTTCTATGAAGGTACTTACGATACAGCGGGGGCTTCTCATAGTGGAATCTATATTGGAAACAACCAAATGATTCATGCAGGTGCTCAAGGGGTTGTCACGGCTGATATTACAAGCGACTATTGGCAAAGTCATTTTATCGGCATAAAATCATTTAAGTAAAAGTAATGAAGTTCAATAAAGGTAGAAACCTCATGATAAATGAGGTTTCTACCTTTTTTATGAACATTAATTGAACGTTAGCAAATAATGCTCCTTCTTCATAAATTCTATAAATTTTTCGGCTATTTTATTGTTATATGTGTTTCTTAAGGAGGAGAGAATTTGAAAAAAACGTATATAGTCGGTGGACTGCTCTTGATGGCCATAGCAGGCTGTTCGTCTGAACAGGTTGATACTGAAATAGAAAGGGGAGCTAATAAGCAAGTTGACCTGGAACAAGGAGAACAAATGAATACTAAAGATGGCGAAGTAGTCTTTAATCTTAAGGTTGAGGAAACTCAATGGATGTTTGATGATGAGACTACGACTGAGGCCTGGACTTATAATGGCACTATACCTGGTGAAGAAATTCGTGTTCAAGAAGGCGATAAGGTGATAGTGAACGTGAAAAATGATTTAGAAGTGCCGACTTCCCTTCATTTACATGGTTTTCCTGTTCCTAACGAAATGGACGGAGTACCAGGTGTCACACAAAATGCGATAATGCCTGGTGAAGAGTTTACGTATGAGTATCAAACAGATGTACCTGGCACTTATTGGTATCACTCCCATCAAGATGGAGCAACGCAGGTAGATAAAGGCCTTTATGGGGTCTTTATTGTTGAACCAGAAGGTGAAGATGTTTTTGATGTAGATGAAGCCATTGTAATTGATGAATTTTCTTCTATGGACATGGGGGAGATGAATCATGGAGATATGGATGGGATGGAACATGAGAACATGAATGGTATGAGTGAGATGGATGAAATGGAACATGGAGAAATGACCATGAGTAATGAAAATATGGATGGTATGAGTCACACCGAGATGATGAATCAAATGTACGACACAATGGTTATTAATGGTCAAGCACCTACGCAAGTTGAAACGATTGAAGCTAAAGAAGGGGACAAGGCAAAGCTCCGAATTGTTAATACGGGGCTGTTTACTCAAGTGGTTTCAATCCCAGAACATTCATTTAAAGTCACGCATTATGATGGTCAGGATGTGAATCAACCCAGTGAAATAAGCGAAACAAAATTCCGAATCGCCCCTGCCGAACGCTATGATATTGAAATTGATTTGGATAACCCAGGCGCATGGGGCATACAAGTTTATGCAGAGAAGAATCAGGAGCGATTGAACACATTAATTCCGTTGGTTTATGACGGAAATGAAGGACAAGATTTACAGACAGGGGATTCGAGTTCATCATTTTTGGATATTACCCCCTACGGAGAAGGGAAAGATATCGACTTGGGTGACGTGACCAAAGAATTTGATATGCTGCTTGGGACGGATGATGGTGGCGATACTTTTACAATTAACAGTAAACAATTCCCAGATCATGAGATCTATGAAGTTGATGAAGGGGATGTGGTGAAAGTTACAATTGAAAATGACACAGATGTTGACCATCCAATGCATTTACATGGTGAATTTTTTAATGTTATTTCCAAAAATGGCGAGCCAATACAGGGTTCACCAGTTCTAAAGGATACGCTAAATGTAAGGCCGGATGAGACTTACGAAATCGTATTTGAAGCCAGTAATCCGGGCAATTGGATGTTCCATTGTCATGAGTTTCATCATGCCGAAGGCGGAATGATTGCAGAAGTTCAATATACGGAATTTGAGCCTTCATTTACACCGGATCCTGATATTCTGAATAAACCTGAATAACCAAGGGGGTTATTTGACTCTGTTTTCTGTTACTATTGGTCAATCGTGTCTTTCAAGCCAATAATTACATTTAATAAATTTATTAATTGGGGATAAAATAGTAGAAAGTGTACAAATTTAATGATCAGCAGTCATGGAAAAAGGAAGGCACCAAATTTCTTAAACTTCATATTTTCTACACTTTTCCACGGTAGAATACGATCATAAAGATAATAAGGAGGACTTAAAAAATGAGGAAACCAAAAAAATCTATTATATTAACTGTTTCTTTAGGAACAGCAATTATGTTAGCTGCATGCGGCAATGGGGACGACGAACCAAATCCAGAAATGGATATGGACCCTGGTTCTGAAGATAGTATGGACGACATGGAAGATCATGACATGGGTGATATGGACATGGAAGATGATATGCATGAAGGTCACGATATGTCTAGCTCAGGTGAAGTTCCTGATGATTTGGAGGAAGCAGAAAATCCAACTTTCGAGGTAGGAAGCCAAGCATTGATCACAGATGGACACATGCCAGAAATGGAGGATGTTGAAGCCACCATCGTTGGTGCCTATGATACTACCGTCTATACTGTTTCTTATACACCGACTACTGGCGGTGATCGGGTAGAAGACCATGAATGGGTGGTTCATGAAGAGTTAGAAGACGTTGGTGAAGAACCTCTTGAACCCGGAGAAGAGGCTACTTTAAATGCCTCACATATGGAAGGCATGGAAGGTGCCACGGCTGAAATAGATTCAGCTGAAGAAACTACGGTATATATGGTCGATTTCACTTCTACTGATGGAGAAGAAGTCGAAAATCATAAATGGGTAACTGAAAGTGAATTATCACCAGTGGAGTAAATGACTGCTATCTATCAGGACATGACTAACATTTTCATTTAATATTAAAATTAAAAAAATGTAGTTACATGCCTGCCCTTAAGGACCCTAGCCATTGCTGCTAAGGGTTCTTTTAACCTTATACAATCCTTTTAGTAAGTGTTTTGAGGTATGTATACAGGTTAGGGATTTGTTATATTCAAAGCAACACAGTATCATTTCTTAATTTTAAAATCCTTATTAATATGGTTTCGACAGGGGGGTTATCAAGGGCAATTGGTATATATTGGGTCACCTTAATCATTGACTATAATACCCCTAAGGGTATATAGTAATAAAAAGGGGGGAGCAAGATGGATTACAACGATCAAATGAAGAACAGAATTAAACGTATCGAAGGGCAACTGAGGGGTGTGCTTAAAATGATGGAGGAAAACGAAGATTGTAAAGATATAATTACTCAATTATCCGCATCTAGAACTGCCATTGATCGTACAATGGGTGTGATTGTCAGTGCAAACCTTGTAGAGTGTGTTGAAAGAGCTATTGAGAATGGCGAAGATACACAAGATTATGTAGACACAGCAGTCGATTTACTAGTGAAAAGTCGTTAAGAAAAGGCTTACTGCCTTTTCTTATAAAAGAATTAATAAACTATATATTTTTTTAGATTTTAATATACCCATACGGGTAAATGTAAAGGGGATGGGCGAATTGACAGGAGTAGAAGAGAAGAAATCAACAAATATTATTTTATTTAGTGGGGATTATGATAAAGCAATGGCGGCTTATATTATTGCCAATGGTGCAGCAGCTTATGATCATGAAGTAACCATCTTTCACACATTCTGGGGACTAAATGCCTTGAGAAAAGATGAGAACATTCCAGTAAAGAAAGGGGCTTTAGAAAAAATGTTCGCAAAAATGATGCCAAGAGGATCGGAGAGCATGGGACTTTCTAAAATGCACTTTGCGGGCATGGGTCCAAAGTTAATCAAGAAAGTCATGAAAAAGCATAATGCATTGTCTCTTAATGAACTCGTAGATATGGCAAAAGAGCAAGATATTAATCTTGTTGCTTGTACGATGACGATGGATCTTCTCGGTCTTCAGAAGGAAGAGTTACTGGATGATGTTCAATATGCAGGTGTAGCTGCGTATTTGGCAGATGCTGAAGATGGCAATGTAAATCTATTTATTTAAGGGAGGATTGATTATGCTGGAAGTAAACACAGATGTTGTCATTGATGCAATTGGTTTAACTTGTCCCATGCCAATTGTTCGTACAAAAAAAGAAATGAAGGACATGAAACATGGGGAAGTTGCAGAAATTCAGGCAACAGACCCTGGCTCTATTGCTGATTTACAGGCTTGGGCAAAAAGCAATGGGCATGAATATATTGGCTTCATGGAGGAAGGTGAAGTCATGAAGCATTATATTCGAAAAGCAAATGAGGAAATTGAAGAATCGAATCATCCGCATGTCATTGAAAATGAAGAATTAGAGCAAAAAAGACATGAACCGATTACCATCCTGGATGTTAGGGAGCCAGCAGAGTATGCGTTTCGTCATATCCCTGAGGCTAAATTAATGCCGCTAGGTGAAATTGACTCCAGAGTTGATGAGTTGGATACGCAAAAGCCGATCTATGTCATTTGTCGTACAGGGAGTCGCAGTGACTTGGCAGCTCAAAAGCTTACGGAACATGGACTTAAACATGTATGGAATGTCCGCCCAGGAATGCGTGAATGGAAATACCAAACAAATGGAGTAAAGAAAGGGGAAAAATAAAGTGAGTGTATCATCAATTAAACCAATGGAATTAGCAGAGAAGATTCTAAAACAAGAATCCATTATTTTATTGGATGTTCGTAGTAAAGAGGCACATACAGATTGGAATATAAAAGGGTCCTCTGTTAAGACAGTAAATATTCCTTATTTTGATTTGCTAGATGATGTGACTCCGGCTCTCGAGCAACTCCCAAAAAATGAAGCCGTCTATGTGATCTGTGCTAAAGAACCTTCGTCTATTATGGTTGCTGAAGCATTAGCCGAAGAAGGAGTTAACGCGATTTATGTTGAGAATGGAATGCGAGGATGGAGTGAAGTCCTACTTCCGATTAAAGTGGCAGACCTATCTAAAGAAGGGGAGCTAATCCAATTTGTGCGTCCCGGAAAAGGATGTCTCTCTTACATGGTTGTCCAAGGTGAAGAAGCCATTGTAATTGATGCTTCTCGATTCACGGATGTATATAAGCGAATTGCGAAGGAGAAAGGGGTAACCATTAAACATGTCATGGATACTCACCTTCACGCCGATCATTTATCTGGAGGTAGGGTGCTTGCTGAAGCAACAGGAGGAACTTATTATCTTCCCCCAAAAGATGCGGGTGAAGTAACGTATGATTATGAACCTGTAGAGGAGGGCGATGTGTTAGAACTGAATGGTGTTAAGGTAGAAGCATTATATTCTCCTGGGCATACCATTGGTTCAACCTCATTTATTGTAGATGAGACGTATTTATTAACCGGAGATATCTTATTTATCGAATCCATCGGACGCCCAGACCTTGCAGGTATGGCGGAAGATTGGGTCGGAGATTTAAGTGACACTTTGTATCGTAAATATAAAAGCCTTCCAGGAACATTGGAAGTTCTGCCGGCTCACTTTTCTTCTTTGACGGAACAAAATACAGATGGAACAGTTCGGGAGCAGTTAGGGAATCTTTATAAAATGAACGCTGGATTGCAAGTAGAGAATGAAGATGATTTTCGTAAAATGGTCACGGAAAACCTTCCGAGTCATCCGAATGATTATGAGCGAATTCGCCAAACAAATATGGGGAAAGAAAATCCATCACAAGATGAGAAAACAGACATGGAAACTGGACCGAATAATTGTGCCGTTAGCTAAATAACCAAATATCTTAAATCAATAGGTAATAGAGGAGAGAAGAAAAATGAATCAAGATTTTGTACTTGATGCCAAAGGTATGGCATGTCCAATGCCGATCGTGAAAACGAAGAAAAAAATGAAGGAACTTGAAAAGGGGCAAGTGTTAAAAGTTGAAGCAACAGACCAAGGAGCAAAGCAAGACTTTGCAGCATGGGCAAATTCGACAGGGAATGAATTAGTTAAGACAACGGAGAATGGGGAAGTACTCAGCTTTTGGATAAAGAAAGGTGAATGATGCATATTCGACCGCCCGGTTACGGCGGTCTTCTTTTCAGGATTGGACGATCATAGAGAGAAAGTCGAGGAGATGAGGTAAATGGAGGTCTCTTTCTTCATTACAATTTTTCTGATTGGTTTTATAGGATCAATGATCTCTGGGATGGTTGGTGTAGGAGGATCGATTATAAAATACCCTATGCTTTTGTATATTCCTCCAGCTTTAGGTTTTGTTGCATTTTCAGCACACGAAGTATCTGGAATTAGTGCAATTCAAGTATTTTTTGCGACACTTGCTGCAGTTTGGGCATATAAAGGTTCAGGATACTTACATCGTTCTCTAATTCTATACATGGGTTCAAGTGTACTCGTGGGGAGTTTAATTGGTGCCTATGGTTCAATTTATCTTCCCGAGGATGGAATTAACGTGGTGTATGGATTACTTGCACTCATTGCAGCAATCATGATGTTTCTTCCGAAAAAAAACAACGAAAACCTTATAGCTAAGGAGGTTCATTTTAATAAAGCTGTTGCTATGGTATCTGCCTTTTTAGTTGGTGTAGCTTCAGGAATTGTCGGTGCTGCGGGTTCATTCTTATTGTTACCCGTACTATTAGTCATTTTAAAAGTACCAACCCGTGTGGCCATTGCAACTTCCCTTGCCGTTACCTTTATTTCTTCTATAGGATCTACATTAGGGAAAGTGGTTACGGATCAGGTTCTCTATGGACCTGCAGTGATCATGATTATTGCAAGTATCATTGCAGCACCAATCGGTGCAAAAATCGGTCAGCGAATGAATACAAAACTTCTTCAAATTGCTTTGGCAGTTTTAATCTTAGCGATAGCAGTTCAAATATGGATGGATATTTTCTTTTAAACAAACGTTATGAATAAATTAAAAAAAAAGTAAATGAAAGAAAATAACACCGGAACAATTAGAGAAACTAGTTGGGCAAATTTATTGACGTAAGGGAAGTAAAAGAATTTGTCGAATGAAAATCCATGGGAGTAAAATATACCTCTCGTTTTATTAGATATTCGACGAACTTGATAAATCAAAAGATTATATAATAGTCTGTCGTTCAGGAGGTAGAAGCGTTCTTTTAACCATATACGATCTTTCGAGAATTGACGAAGGGTTGCAATTTCTCTTTACTCACCTTTTTCGGCATAAATAAAAATTTTTGGCATCTTCACTAAAACTTCATAGTTATTGGGGATACCATTTATGACACGGCATAAAAAATCAATACCAAATTATGTGTCTTAATGAAAGGAGTTAAAACGTTATGAGTTATCAGGATTGTATTCAGGCATGCTTAGAATGTATGGAGCAGTGCAACCGGTGTTTTGATGATTGCCTCAAGGAAGATAATGTGAATATGATGGCGAAATGCATTAGATTAAATCGAGAATGTGCCGATATTTGTGCATTCGCAGTACAGGCTATGCAAACAAATAGTCAGTTTACAAATCAAATATGTGAATTATGCGCAGAGATTTGTGAGGCATGTGCAGAAGAGTGTGAAAAACACAGCAATCACGCTCAGCATTGCCAAGATTGTGCTCAGGCTTGCTATCGATGTGCAAAATTATGCCGGGAGATGGCAGCTGCATAAGTAGAAACATCAGAACCCTTGGCATTAGTTTTGCTAAGGGTTTCTTCTGCTTTAAACAATGAGGATTAGACGTCAATAAATCATCAAATTTTAAGGCATCATTCTTCATAGAAAAAACATAATTATCGGTTAGGATTTGCATATGGCATAGAGAAATAGAGTCACTATTAATGAAATACACCTATAGATAAGCGAAAGGAATTCATACATGATAAAACCTATCTTTGTATTAAGTCTTACAGCAGTTGCCCTAATTAGTGGATGCCAAAGCGATTCTAAATCTGAAGAGAAAGTAGAATTCACTCATATTCATGGTCTTGGTTTTACCGCAGATGGTGAGCAAGCATATATTCCAGCTCATGATGGGCTGCGCGTATTTGAAAATGGAGCGTGGAACAATGTAGAGAACGGTGAGGGCGAACTTCATGACTTTATGGGGTTCACCATGACTTCCGAAGGGTTTTATAGCAGTGGGCATCCAAACATGCAGAGCGATTATGAAAACCCATTTGGTCTTGTGAAAAGTACGGATGGAGGGGAAACCCTTGAGTTACTCAATCTAGAGGGGGAGGTTGATTTTCATGTCATGTCGGCCAGTTACAACACAAATGCCATCTATGTCATGAATCCAGAGCCTAATTCGGGAATGAATGAGCTTGGCCTGCATCGAACCCTCGATGAGGGGCAGGAATGGAAATCTCTAGATATGAACGGGGTTGAAGGAAGCGTGATTGCTATTGCAGCTCATCCAGATCAGGAAGATATTGTCGCAGTAAGTACGGAGTATGGGGCATTTCTGTCTGAAGATGCAGGTGATACTTTTGAACAAGTCACAAGTGATACACCCGTTCCGGCATTAACTTTTGCACATACTGGCGAAATGTTACTCGCTAAAGGAACTGAGGACCGTTCACAATTAAAAATGATTAATTTATCTGGAGCAGAACAGGAAATCCCAACCCCTGCGCTTGAAGAAGAGGATGCGATTAGTTACCTTGCCCAAAACCCTCAAGCGGAAGACACTTTTATGTTTACAACTTTTGAAAGGGATATATTTTACACTGAAAATGGCGGCGAGACATGGGAAAAGCAAGCGGAAAAAGGAATTGAATCCTAATCAAATGATTATAAATCACTGGTAGCTACTCTTATTTCTTACTTGTAAATAAAACAGGCTGTCAACCGAAATGTATAGATCGACTCGCTTCAGAAGTTCTAAGGATCTACTGTTTACAAAGACGGTGGGTTCTTTTTTGTTTTAGTATCGTTTAAAAGCAATTTAGAGCTTAGAATCAAGAAATTTATACAAAACCTATTGCCGTCATCAAAATGTCAAAAGCAGCAGAGGTTCTTCATAAAATCTACATTTTTAAACTTTATACTTCGTGATTAAGACTGTTTTACAGATTGGAGCGTTTTTATGAGGATTTTTTGATGGGTGCTTTCCAGACAGTAATCATTGAATTCATTGGGAAGGAGGGTTGGTTAATGGATGAAGTATCACTGGGTATAGCGTTTATTGCTGGATTGGTTTCGTTTTTTTCGCCTTGTATTTTTCCCCTTGTACCTGCTTATGTTGCACAATTAACGGGCAGCAATGGAGGGGCAGGGATGAACGTAGATCGTAAACTTATTTTTACGAGAAGTGTTGGCTTTATCTTAGGATTTACGATTGTTTTTATACTACTGGGTATATCGTCAACTTTTATTGGTTCTTGGTTTGCACAATACGGGACTGCGTTTGAACAAATTGGCGGCATTATCATTATTATATTTGGTTTACAAATGGCAGGGATTCTTTCCATTCGAGCATTATTGACGGAGAAAAAGATAACGAAACAACCTAAAAAGGCAACAAGCTTCACAGGTTCGATTTTCTTTGGTTTGTTTTTTGCTTCAGGTTGGACCCCTTGTATAGGAATTGCACTTGGTTCAATTCTTGCGCTAGCTGGAGATTCAGGAACCATGATGATGGGAACTAGTATGCTCTTTCTCTATTCTATGGGATTGGGGCTACCATTCATGGGTGTATCTCTCCTATACGCAAAATCATTTCAAAAACTAAGTTCCTTTCAACGATACCTGCCGCTTATTCAAAAAGCGAGTGGTTATATGATGATTCTCTTAGGCATACTCCTATTCTCTGGGTTATTTCGAGAATTATCGATGTATTTGAGTCGTTTTATTCCTACATGGATGATGTAGAAAGAATAAAACAAACAACCTGATTCAAGTAGTTTATAAGGGTGAGTGATGTATGGAAGAAATAAAATGCGAATGCGGACAAGTAAATCCGTACGGTACGGAGGTATGTGGTGCTTGTGGAAAACCATTGGTTAATGATGACTCAACTAAGTTATTAAATATGCGCTATGAAGGAGCAGCGCGACGCTCTCAAACGTATAATCGTTCAATCATTGATAAAGTATGGGGCTTTTTTTCCTCTGTGAAAGTTGGGATTGGTTTAATCATTGTAACTTTAATTGCTTCTATGATTGGAACCATATTTCCACAAGAATTATTTATCCCTCCTGGAGAAGATCCATCGGTACACTATGTTGAAGAGTATGGGCCTCTTGGTCAATTATACTATTCCTTTGGTTTTCATAACCTATACGGTTCTTGGTGGTACATGTTACTGATTGCAGCACTGGGTACATCTATCATCATTGCCAGCATTGATCGTTTTTTTCCTCTCTATCGAGCATTAAAATCACAGCGCGTAACGCGACACCCAAACTTTTTGCGCAGACAGAGGATTTTTGGCACAAGTCAAGTGGAGACAGTCGAAGAGACCATGGAGAATGCCAAAAAAGAATTAAAGAAAAGGCGTTATAAGATTCGTGAGGAAGATGGCAACCTTTTAGCTGAGAAAAACCGGTGGGCGAGATGGGGTCCTTATGTGAATCATATTGGTCTGATTGTCTTCTTGATCGGAGCCTCATTACGTTTCGTCCCTGGGATGTATGTGCACGATAATGTTTGGGTCCGTGAAGGGGAGACGGAGGTAGTACCCGGAACTTCTGGTGAGTTCTATGTTGAAAACTTAGCGTTTACGATGGAGATTTATGATGAAGATGATCCGTTGTTTCAGGATGGTATGGAAGCCAGTAATGCGGTGATGTTCGAATCATTGTTTCGAACAGATGCCGTACTCTACCGTCCTGAAGGTATACTTGGGTTGGATCAAAGCTTGGTAGAGGTTGACCGACATGGAATTGAGGTGAATGATCCGTTTCACTTTGATGATTTTTCACTCTATCAAGTCGATTATAAGTTGCATGAACTGAGCGAAATGACATTTGATGTGGAAGATCGATTAACAAATGAAGAAGTAGGCTCTTTTGCTGTTGACCTAAATAATCCTGAAGATGACTATTCATTATCGAATGGCGAAACCGTTCGAATTCACAGTTACTTCCCGAATTATATTATAAATGATGAAGGAATTCCGTCGACAGAAAACGCTGTACCGGATAATCCGGCATTTATTTTCGAAATGGTAAATGATGATACAGGAGAGGACGAACATACCTTTATAGGAATACAAAGAAATTTTGATGTAACCCCAAACGATGAACCCAATAGATATTCGTATTCACTATCGGGAGTCGATACAAATCATGTTACTGGCCTTACTGTTCGAAAAGACAATACAATCCCATATCTTATCATTGGAGGAGCAATCTTTATGATTGGACTGGCCCAAGGCTCCTATTGGTCGCACCGAAGGATATGGTTACAAGCGAAGAACAATGAAGTATGGGTAGCCGCACATACAAATAAAAACTGGCAATCATTGAAAAAGGATATATCAAATGTAGCTCGTTATGCAAAGCTTTCTATGCCTAAAGACCAAACAGATTTGGAAGATCATGATAAATCCTAATTTCTTTAACAGGAGGAAGGTGAAAGATCGATGGCTCAACTGAGCATGAATTTACTAACGATCTCATTCTTTTTCTACTTGTTTGCAACAATTTTCTATGCTGTTGCATTAACAGGGAAGAAGTGGAGAAATCGTAACCGTGAAGTTACGGGAAACAAGTGGGGGAATGTTGGTTACATAGCCTCCATCGGAGGCCTGCTCTTTTCGCTAGGTTACTTTGTAACGAGGTGGATCGAGATCGGTTTTGCACCCGTAAGTAATATGTTTGAATACCTTACATTCTTTTCAATAACCATTAGTCTTGCATTTGTCCTGTTATATGGGATGTATAGAATGAATGCACTTGGTTTATTTACAATGCCGGTTGTCATGCTGATGATCGGTTATGCTTCTATATTCGTGACGGAATATCAACCGTTACAACCAGCACTCCAATCATATTGGTTAGAAATCCATGTGTTAACAACAGGGTTAGGACAAGGAATTCTAGCCGTTAGCTTTGGGGCAGGGTTGGTCCAGTTATTACGAATGATAGATTTAAAAAGTAAGCGAATGACCAAGCAGACATTTGGGATCGAATTCGTCATGTACATGATTATCAGTCTAGTCGCTTTCATTCTAGTTACAAACTCGTTCAATGCATTCAACTATGAAGCAACTTTTTCTTATGTAAACGAATTTGATGAACAAGCTGAGGTACAGTACAAACTCCCGCCAATTTTTGGGCCGAATGAGGGGGAACTCCTTACACCAGAACGAATGGAACCATGGATTTATATGCCGGTCTGGGTTGTAAGTGACGATTTCAATACGGTCGTTTGGGCTTTCGGAACAGGATTGCTGCTATATGTGGGTATTCGATTAGTGACAAGGCGTCGGATTGGTGCGTTATTTCAACCTTTACTTAAGAATGTCAATCCAGAAACCATGGATGAGATCAGTTATCGTGCAATCGCCATTGGTTTTCCGATTTTCACACTAGGAGGTCTTGTATTTGCAATGATATGGGCTCAAGTTGCATGGACAAGATTTTGGGGATGGGATCCCAAAGAAGTATGGGCACTGATTACATTTCTCTTCTATGCAGC
>NZ_JAFBEC010000011.1 GCF_016908595.1 Geomicrobium sediminis
TTCCGTTCTTTTCTCTATTATAACAAAGCGTGGTTATGATTCGGCGTCTATAAATAAGAAAAAGCTGTTGAGAAATGACTTTCTCAACAGCCTGAGGAAGCGAAGTAACGATACTTCGCTTCCTTTTTATATGATAGAAATTAGATCAACAATAACGGTCATAATAATAATAAACAATAGCGTATTTAGACTAAGTTTTAAGATTGCATCCGGAATTTTTGCACTTAATGAAGGTGCAATTAAACCACCAATCAGCCCACCAACTCCTAGTAAAATAGCAAACTCCCAGTCCATTGAGCCCGAAGGTATTCTTGCAATGATTGCAAACAACGAGATGAAAACGCCAGTGAATGTCGTAATAGCAATCGTCGTCTTGAGTGAATAGTGAAGAACATACACCATATATGGAATGATTAAAATCATACCACCAACACCGATCACCCCTGTGACCACACCTAGAAAAAACATCAACCCCATCCCAAATATCATAGACAACCGCTGATTCGGGGCGATGTTCGGCTTTCTAAAGGGAATTAAATTAAACGTTAACGAAATGATAGCAATAAAAAGAAATAGGCTAAGGAACACCAATTGATTCACATGTTCAGCCAGAAACATGCTCGACAAAAAAGAACCAATCGACCCGAACAACACATAAAAAATGACTTTCTTATAAGGAATTCGCTTGGCAAAATGATGACGTACTGTTGCAGCACCCGTTGAAAATAACGTAAGAACAAGCGCCGCCGACGTGATCGTTTGAACCGTTAACGACTCTCCTACCAATGATGGATATACATATTCAAGCAACGGAACGACTAACATGGAGCTTCCCGCTCCTAGTATGCTTGCAATTAGACCACAGATCAATCCGATGATGATTAGAATCATGACGACCACTCGTTTCAGCAAGACTACAACCTAATTCAACCTTGTAATCGTATCATAATTCTCTTAAAGTAACTCGTTAATTTAGCTAAATAGGAAACTTATCAAGAGGAGGAGGCATTTCGGTTTGTACTTTATTTCTCACAACTCGCTACTCATTTATTCTCTCGATTGAGAGTGCATGAACTTGAGGAGGGTCACTTTCCATTATTGAGCCATCGAAACCAATGACCACTGTATCCCCAACTTTCGCCCTTGAAGGAATGTCACTATTTCTAGTGTTTACGACTAATTCATCAAACGATTCATGCTCTGGTGCGATAGAAAAGCTATTTGAAAGAAATCCCATACTAATTATTTTTCCTTCTATCGTATGGGTATCTTCATGATCAATTTGCTCATTCGTGCTTGTGGAACAACCCATAAGTAATAAACATAAAATTGGGATAATCATTAATTTATTCATCATAAGTAAAAATCCCCTTTAATTAATGCACGCAGTGTACTACTAATATTTCCAACCTAAGACACTTCCTTATGCTCACGATTCATCAAACGTCCTTTTTTGTCGTAAACAGGGATGCCTTTATCCATGAGCATTTGAAGCAATACTTTAGGTTCTGTCACTTGTTGATAACCCAAACTGAATACAGGGAATCCAGCCTTCGTTAAGGTATCGTAAATATAACCAGGAATTTGCCCAGAAAAGTGGTGTTCATACTTCGTATCATCATCCGTAATAAAGAAGATGACCGTATGCAAATTAAAATGAAGCAAGCGGACAGATTGTACATCTTCCCAAGTTACTAAACCAACCGTAAACATCATCCCTTCCTCATTCAAGGTGATGATCGGACCTGTCTGATGTAAGTTATAAAATATTTGAAAACCGCAGCCAAACAGGATAAATGCCAAGAATGAGAAAACTAATGTACCCTCACCATCCGGATTCAACCATGCTACAAATGCGAAAAATAACATGATTAATCCCGACACTACACTTAGCCATATCACCAAGTAACTTCTCTTTTTTGATAAGTAAAATGATTTTTCTATCATTGGTATACTCCGTTCCAGGTTGTTGATATGTAAATGGACTAATTTTCTACCTCTTTTTCTGTTTATATGTTAACCTATTTTTAAATGTGGTTAACAATCGAAAGGAGGGCTACACATTAAAACAAAAAATCTCATTTTCATTTCGATGTTCACTGCGTTCACAGCTGTTTTTGGGTTGTTACCACCGATTCCGATCCCTTTTATTCCTGTGCCCATTACGCTCCAAACATTCGGCGTCATGTTAACAGGAGCTTTGCTCGGTTCTAAGAAAGGGTTCCTTAGTATACTGCTACTCGTAGCACTTATTGCGATCGGCATCCCCCTGTTATCTGGTGGTCGAGGCGGTCTTGGTGTCTTGACTGCACCCGGAGGGGGCTACATACTGTCTTGGCCACTCGCTGCGTTTATGATTGGGTGGTTCACCGAACGACTCAACCACTACTCTATGCGTAACTTAATCTTCATCAATGTTGTTGGTGGTATTCTATTCATTTATCTATGTGGGAGTTTATGGTTCTCTTTTACAACCGACCTTCCCTTTCCACAAAGCTTCATCGCGAATCTCGCTTTTTTGCCTGGCGACGCTGTTAAAGTTGTGCTCACCGCTGCCTTAACGATCAAGCTTAAACAAACCGGTACGGTTCCAATTCTAAATGAAACGATGAAAAGGTGATCTTATGAATATTGTTGCACCAATCTTTGATTACGCTGAAAAGAATCCCGATCAACTAGCCATCGTTGATGAACGTTCAACGACCAGCTATCGCACACTCGCTTACACAATGGGGCAAGTCATGATTGGATTAAATAAGTACAATAAACCGCAAATGACGGTTGGTGTTCTCGCTCATACCCATCGTGAAGTCATTGAGACATTATGTGGAGCTGTTGCAGCTGGTCATATTATAGTTGTTCTTGATCCGAAGTGGTCACAGAAGCAATTGAAGGAAAGCCTTAAACACGTTGATATCCTTTTTATTGACGAACAATTTCGAGATCTCGTGCGTAATCACACGACTGTAGACGTTATTCCTTACAGAACTGGCGAAAGTATTAGTACATTCTATTATACAGATTGGCGCGATCTACATACAGGAACATTCCCAACTTTAGCAGTAGGGGATACAGAACCTTTTTACATTGGATTTACTTCTGGCACTACGAGTAATCCAAAATCATTCATCCGTCATCATCAATCTTGGATTGAGAGCTTTACCGCGTGTCATTCCGTTTTCAAGATTGACCAAAACAGCCATGTCGTTGCACCTGGTTCGATCGCTCATTCTTTATTTCTATTTGCTGTTTTTCATGCACTTTTCAATGGGGCAACGTTGTACGTATTGAATCAGTATTCTTCAACAAAGTCACTCAAACTCATTCAAAATCACCCTGTCTCACATATGTACCTTGTGCCTACAATGGCAGAATCACTTTTGGCATCACTTGAACCCTCTGAACAACACACACAACCTGTCTCACTGATCACATCTGGTGATAAATTAACGACTGAAACAAAAGGGCGATTGCAAAACGCTTGGCCAGACGTTCAGCTGTTTGAGTTTTACGGTGCTTCTGAATTAAGCTTCGTATCGGTATCTACGCCAAGTGATCATCTACGTAACCCTGAATCTGTCGGTAAACCATTTCCGAGCGTTCAATTGGAAATTCGAGATGATTCAGGAAACCCACTACCACCTGAGCAAATCGGTACACTACACGTAAAGAGCAACATGCTCTTTAGCGGGTACATAAACGATGACAATGAGACAGCAAACGTTCTCATCGACGACTGGGCGGTAACAGGCGACTTAGCCAAGCTCTCTCACGATGGCGATCTCTACCTCGTAGGCAGGAAAAAGAATCGAATCATCAGCGGTGGGTGGAATATCTTCCCTGAGAAAATCGAAACAATTGTTAAAACGTACTCAAGTTTACACGAAGTTGCTGTTATTGGTCTACAGAGTAGGTTTTGGGGGGAGATTCCAGTTCTTGTAATTACAGAACAATCAAATGATGACCAACAAAGCACTTTACGATCCATTTACAAAGAGCACCTGCCAAGACATGAATGGCCACGAAGAACATACACCATTGACGCTTTTCCTTATACATCTAGTGGCAAGATAGCTCGAGCGCGCTTAAAAGAACTCATTCAGAGGTGATTACGTGCACACTCCCGTTATTGTAAAAACCAAAAGAACAGCCATAGCAAAAGCCGGTGGCGCATTAAGTGACGTACGTCCCGAACATTTAGCCGCTCCTGTCTTGCAATCATTACTCACTGATACAGGGATTGAAGCGAAACAAATTGACGAAGTCGTACTTGGGAATGCTGTCGGACCCGGTGGAAATCTTGCTCGACTCGCTCTACTAACGGCAGGTTTTCCGCTTGAAATACCAGGTGTCACGATTGATCGTCAATGTGGTTCAGGTCTAGAAGCGATTGTTTATGCCGCTCGCTTTATTCAAAGCGGGGCTGGAAGCATCTACATTGCCGGCGGTGTCGAAAGCGAAAGCTTTGCACCTCTAAAAGTTGAAAAACCAACGAGTGATCACGCAGAGCCTCTTGAGTTTACAAGGGCACGTTTTGCTCCAGATGGCATTGGTGATCCAGACATGGGGATCGCGGCTGAAAACGTCGCAAGAACGTTTGGCATTACACGTGAAATGCAAGATGACTTTGCGTGGCGAAGCCATCAGCTCGCTTCTATTGCGCAAGCAAAAGGTCATTTTAGCAATGAAATCGTACCCGTGGAACGTACAAACGGTACGATTTTTCATCAAGACGAATGCATACGAGGAAACGACATGAAGAAGCTTCTCGCTCGCCTCAAGCCGGTGTTCGAGCAACAGGGGACCGTAACCGCGGGGAATTGTTGCCCAAAAAATGACGGTGCTGCCGCTACTTTAATCATGTCGAAAGAAGAAGCGCAATGCTATGGTCTAAAACCCGAAGCAATCTTCTTAGACGCAGTCACTGCAGGAGTTGACCCGAACCTTCTCGGCATCGGACCGGTTCCTGCCATCCGTAAGCTGCTTATAAAGAATAGGTTAACCATGAATGAGATCGACCTTGTTGAGTTCAATGAAGCCTTCGCTTCCCAAGTCATTGCTTCACTACATTTACTAGACATCCCTCTAGAAAAAGTAAATATAAGCGGTGGTGCCATCGCCTTCGGACACCCGTACGGTGCATCTGGCAGCATTGTCGTAACAAGACTTATTGAAAATATGAAACAAACAAATGCACAATACGGAATTGCTACGATGGGAATTGGGGGTGGGTTAGGAACCGCAGTGTTGTTACGAAGGGATCCAGAAGAGTAAGAAAAGCACATATCGTTCTAGGCCAGAACATGTTTATGTAACTTCACCATTTATGTTAGTCTAACAATCATAAAACTTCTTTAGGAGGTTATGATGGGGGAAACAGAAAATAGACTACTTTTAATAGCTGTGAAGATTTTAACTTATGTGACGGTGCCAATGATTATCATAAATACGTTTATTAATGGAGGCATCATATACTTATCGATACTATGGACGTGTACATTCCTAGCAGTTTCATACATTGTGATATTTGCGTTTAGAAACTACACATTCCTTAGAGCATTTGCCGTCTGTGTATTTGCCTCTCTCAGTATTTCGTCTTTATCTTTATTCTTTCTATTATAGGGTTGGGAACATTATTATGAACAAAAAGTCACTCACGTCTGAGTGACTTTTTGTTGTAATTCAGGAAACTAAACCAAGCTAAATGACAGTCTGGTTTAGTTCTTTCATAGAGTGGTAATGATTAAAAAGGAGTGCATAAATATGACTACATCTATTTTTAGTGCGACACTCATTTTAGCGAGCATCATTATTTATATGGGTACTTTCATTACTACCGCTGTAGTCTCAGGAGGAGGGGTAGACATTACCGAGATGATCTATTCATCAATGTGGGACGCCTTTCCTTTCCATGTTATTTTATCCGTTATAATGCTAGTTGGAGGTTTAACTTTATTGAGCTATGAAGTAATCCAAAACAAAAAGTAAGCTTTGGCGTTTCGTCCCCACTAACTAAAAACAGTATCCCTTTTAACCTTATAAGCCTTCGACAACTCATGAAGGCTTACTTCTTTTTATTTCATAAAAGTAAAATACTAGCGTTGCTTCATAACAATTGCACGGGTGTTTAATTCAACTTTTACTAAAAAGATTGATCAAAATGAATAAATTTTAATTAACCCTAATTTATTTTTAGGTGTTGCACTTGATTTTACAATTCGTCTTATAAAAAAGATTGATTAAACCTCAACAACATTCATTTTTTGATAAAGTTCTTTAATATCTTCTTTAAAAAGGTTTGCATCATTTGAACTTGACCATTTATATAGATTTTGGAATAATTCTGTTTCCATAAAATATCTTGCTTCGTATGACATAATAAATGAATCTTCAATAGCATTATAATCAGACAATGATTTCTTAGAACTTCTGAGAGATTTTTTTAATAATAAAAATAAAATATTTGATAAATCATGCCCATTTACTAATTGCAGTAAATCGTATTCTTTTTCTGACAGCTCTTCAATCTTCTGTTTCACTAATTCTTTATCAACCATTTGAATAGACCTATTAATTGAATAGTTAAAAACAGTATTTATTAATTGTTCTTTACCTTTAAACTGTAATGTCTTCTCATCTATAAAATCTTTGTATTTTAAATTTTTCCCATCTATTTTTTTAGGCTTAAATGCCAACCCTAAACTATGTAAATCATTTGCTAGTTTTAATAATCCTATTTCTTTAGCTATATTTAATAAACTTTCCTTTATTTCTCTTCCACTCATAAATTCATCTAATTTTTTCTTTGTAACATAGATATATAATACTGTCTCTAATGCTGGAGATTTGAACATCATAACTTCACTATCATGATAATCTGTAGAAAAAATATCTTGTACTAACTGATCCTCCTCTAAGATTTTTGAAAAATCAGCATCTATTATTCCTATTTTTTTATTAAACTTTCGTTCCTCTAAAATTTTTATAATATCTCTAACTTTTTCTTTGCCCCCGACTTGTTTAATTTCTACTGTATCATCAATATTAAAGAATTTACTATAAAGATTAAAATCTTTCGTCCCTTCCACAATTAAATATGTTCCATTAAATGTTGTATCTTGCATAATTGCATTTGCTGTTCTCTCAGGTGTCATATGCTCAAACACTTATTCCACCCCTTGTAATTCAACTTTTAAATCCCAATTATTTGATATTATATCTGGGGAATGTGTAGCTATCAGAATGTCTAACTTATTTAAATTGTGAATTTCCTTCAAATCTGAAATAAATTTATTTTGCCATGAAATATGTAACGAAATTTCAGGCTCATCTATCAATATTAAAGAATTAGGACTAGTATTGAATATCAAATGGTAAAATAATATCAATTCATTTTTTTCCCCAGAAGAAAGTTGTTCCAAAGGGATCTGTCTATAAATATCTCCCTCTTTAAGCACTGTAGATTTAAACGCAAATCCATCTTCTTTATTTACATATAACTTTTTATGTTTAAACCTTTCATTAATAATCTTTAATAGCAATCTAATCTTTTCTGCTATTTCATCAAATATACTTAACTTATCGAAGCTATCTTTAACATATAGCATAAGAACATTTTTCACTGTATCTTCTGGTTTATCTATTAAAAGAAGATCTGAATTTTTATCAGTTTCTACTAAACCAACTTCATCAAGCAAACTACGCTTATCTTCTAAAGCTTTAAGTTCATCATTCAAATCACTCTCTGATACACTGCGATTCCCTTCTTTTAATTCATTAACCAATCTATTAGGGTATGTTCTATCTAATTTAGAAGATAACTCTGTAGACTCTGTTAATTTTTGTTTTATCGATTCTGTTAGCTCTCTAGAGTATTTTCTTACAGTTTCAATAGGGGCTCTATCCGGATTTCCAAAATTGTAAACTCGCTGTGTTTCTATTAAAGAAACCTGTACTTTTTCGAATCTATCAATAAACCATTGAGGTGAGTCCGAATTTTTAATAGAATCATTATCAAATCTTCTTGGTTGATTTGCACTATATCTTTCAACAATTTCTAATGAATTATAGAGTTCCCCAGTATATCTGTGTTCCCATGTATTAGGGCCACTCCTTCTTAAAGTATTACTCCCCCTCGCTATGTGCATTGCTTCTCTTCTAATTGCTTCTGGATTATATACATCTAATTCTAGTAAAAAAACTTCTTCTTTTTTTCCTTTTCTTTTTTGACTAACAGAGAGTGAAACTTCTTTTTCTTGAGTTTCATTTTTAAAAATTTCCCAAGAAACATTATCTTCAAATTTAAAAATAAGACTTTCATATTCAATATTTGCAAGCTTGTAAAACTCACCTTTAAAAAATGCCTCTACCATTTCTAATATTTTCGTTTTCCCTAGGCCATTCTCACCAATTACAATAGTTATTCCTCTATCGATACTTAATTTAATTTCATGATTAAATATACCAAATAACTTTTTAATAGATATTTCTTTTAATTTCAAAGTACTTCACCCCCACTATTAATATATACAAATAAACCCAAATACTTAATAAATTATACCTTAAATATTAGTATTTTTTTATTTATTATTTTAGCTCTATACTCTTCAACCTTTTTATCATGTTTTAAAGTTGAAAATTGGTTTTGTAAAAATGAAGTTGTTCTTTATTCCACGTTCCACTGCTATCAATTAAACCATTTAAAATCATATGGTCTCTCAACTTCAATTACACTTACTGCTTCGCTTGCAAACAATAAGATTTCAGCAATCACATATTTCCTCTCAGTCACACCATCACTCAAATAAACAATTCGCTTCGTATCAGAAAATTCCTTTAAACCACCTTGAATCACATACATTTATTGACTGTACTTCGGGATAATTTTCTAAGGCTTTCAACATCTTAATAAACTTTTCTAGCTCCCTTTGCAAATTAATATCATAAAGTGATTTATGATATTAATTTGCAAAGGTACCCCCACCAACATCTAAAGACGACCTTCTACCTTGTATCATCAATAAAATGTTTCTTCGTATTTTCAATATAACGGAAACAGCGTCAGGTGAAAATAATTTCGAGCATATTTATGTTGAAAGAGATAAAGGAGATGAAGATACCATTTAATTCCACCCGAGATGGATGAAGACATTAAAGTTGGAGATTATCACCATCTACCATGACCAATATCCGGTAGAAATAAATCTCTGCCCCCAAAACAAGGCGGAGTTGAGAGGTTAGAGTTCAAAGACTATTGATGATCGGACAAAGACTGGATACTGATATATGTTCATCTGCGCTAACGAGACCCGCGGTTCCTGTACTTTATAGACGTAAATCACATGAAAGATCTGTCATTTTCTAACACTAAACTATAGACTAGTTCTTCAGTTACATGATGCAATGTGTAGAACATAGGAGGAGTTTTAAATAGACTTAGATATTGAACACATTCGTAAAGTAATAAAGATAACCGGTGAACGTGCGATGCTCGATGCAAAAATTAATAATACGTATTTCGTCTATCTAAAAGGCATGGTACTTGTTCGGGAATATCCAGATAGGTAATTCGAAAAATATTCAGATATCGATCTATCTATCATAAATTCAAAACCACTACTGTAAAATAACAATAAAGCTGTATACTCAAGGTCTATTGGTTGTAAGTATAAATCTAACGTTATAACCTTCCAGAATTGTATGTCATTAAAACAAGCCCCTTGTGAGTGATAACAACTATGCTCACATGGGGCTAACTTCTTTTCATTCAAGTGTTAGGAACTTTATAATGCTAATAAACCAGTCAACCTTCTAGACATTCTCACATAATCAGTTCCCACTTTAGTTGTCATTCTACAATTTGTAAATTGACAAAAAAGATGTATACTCAATGTCTATTGTTCGTATATCACGTTATCAATGTTAAATTTCTAGTTCATCGCAAAGATCTCCTCTCCTTGAACAATACCTAAAGCCAAAAGTGCCCAACCAGTACACCAAGAGTTAAGCTTGCAAAAACTGGATTCCTCAAATATTGATCTAATTGAATATTTTTTATAGCTTTCCATGTCTAAATTTCCAAACGTTAAGAGAGAAGCTAATAGCACCCTCTGTTTACTTGCAAGCACAGACATTCCGTAATGGTTAATCGCCAAAACATAATACAAATCGCTGGGTATAATGCACATTCACTCCTATGTGTATTTTAAAATTTGTACCGCTACCAGTTAAGAAACCCATTCTTATAGTTAATTAACACTTTTCTCATCTCGTTCTTAATATTTTCATAGAATAGAGCTTTTTTCATTCACACAAGGTATTTTACTATCTTGGATATGTATAAATTCATTTATCTTCAATATATATATTGTTACAATGAGATTAGCATTTAATGGAGGGGATAGCATTAAACAATTCATAATAATTATTGTGATGGGTATTATCTTATCAGCTTGTAGTCAAGAAGAGTTATCAACTAACGAGGAAGCTATCGGATCATACAAAGAAAGTTCTTTTAATGCAAAAATATCTGAAATAAAGAGTGTATCAGATGAAAATAATGAAGAAGCTATTAACCTCAACCCCCAATTTATAATATTGTATATAACTATGGATATTGAGGCAATAGACCCTCTACAAATTGATCAAGAATTTTATAATAGTTTTTCTTTAGAAGAGGAAAATGAACCTATTCCTGTTAAACCATTTATTGATCAGTTAAGCGACGTACCAAAAGATATGAGAATTGTTGAAGTTAAATATGAGAGACTGGAGCAGGGAGATAATGCAAGCATAGAGTTAGCCTACGTTATAGAAAAAGGCACTGAAGATTATTATCTAAACATCCAAGAAGATTCACAAATTTATTTTACTGCCAATGATATAGAATAAATCCCTACATTATAGAAATGTAGGGATTTATTCTACTAGATATTTTCTCTAGCTTCGTCAACCTCTTGTTTGTTTTCATTTATATAATTTTGAACTATTTCATCTTTCGTTGAATTCCATTCTTCATGTCTGTTCTCTAGCTCTTCAATATTTCTATTTACACTTTGTTCTTTGTTCAATTCAGTGTTAACCAATTCATTTTTTACTTTTTCTGATGTGTACGTAATCATGATAGCCTCTGGAACATACTCGTTCCAGTACTGATCTTCTGTCAATCCCATACCTTCAATCACTTCTTTTAATTCTTCATAAGCTTCTTCATGATTATTTACTTCATTTCCATCAGCGTTTACCCCACCTTCCATCATCGCTCGTTTACCTTTAACTAAATCATCAATCTCCTCGTCTGAGGGTAAAACATCTAATTTTTTAGCTTTATCTCTTAAAGCAATTGCTTCAAGTTGCATATTAAAAGCCATATCATTTATTGCTTCTTTGGATTGGTCTTCTTTATTTCTATATGAAACGACATCTACAAGGTAATGATGCATATCCTGATTAAACTCGTCTAGCTCAAATACACTACCTTCATCAGATGATGTAATCCTTGCGTTATTATCACTAAAAAGATTTTCCTGAACAGACTGACCTATCTTTAAATTAAAATTATTTTCTTCGCCTGAAGCAATATATGTCGTTGCACTTCCAAAGACTATAAGACCAATAATAGAAAATGCTACTAAAGTTTTTCTCATATTATACACAACCTTAATAATTAAAAGTGGACTGCTCACTAACGTTATCAGACCATCCCTCAGTACCAAAGAGAGTATGGGTATGCTGTACTTGTAAACCTGAAGAAACAGAAGAAGAATTATAAGTTAAAGAAGGAGTAGCTTCTCTAGCCCTCATCACTTCAAAACTTGGACCTATCCAATCACCCTGAACTGGTCCATAACGATCTTGTATTCTTGCCCTTTGATCTCCACCTGTCAGAACATTTGACCATAAAAGTTCTGATGCGTAAGTCATTGGTCCATCATACCCTAAATCACTAAAAAAGGTCTCTAGAGTAATTCCGCCACCAGAGTTATTAGTATAATATTGGCCAGCGGCGTAATAAATATCGTGGCTCCAAGGGACATTAAATGGATCAGATATTGTTTGATTGTATCGAGCAGTATCGTTTACCATTTCTAAAGCCTCTACTTCTTCACCATTAAAGTTCATTACTCCAAACAGTGCCACTGCACTCGTAACACTCATAATAAATTTCCTCATATTTCCTCCTTTTAAATATAAACAAAATAACTACTAATTTAGACATAAATACACAATAAGATTACCATTTACCCCCATTTATTATAATTTATACCATTCTCTGTATCTATTTACTCATATTTGTTTTAATATTTCAATACATATACCTAAAAAGATTTATTTATATATTTATTATCTAATAACTATTTGGTTTTCTCAGTTAGTATATGTTCCAAATGTATACTTTCAACGAGAACTCAGACTATCTTGTGCCCATGAATAAAAATATGAATATTGCGCTTTATACGCGACCAAATGATACGTTAGAATTATTTGTAATACATATATATCAAACAGGCTTAACCACAAGCAAAATCTCTGATCTCGTTGAGCGTATATATGGCATTGTGAATATGACAAAACAACGATTTTTGTAAGGTTCATTTTAGGATTTGTGATTATTGCAAACGTCTATAAACTAAGACTTCAAATGACTAAATCCTTTATTCTTTCATTACAAAAAGCTCACTTCATTTTTCAATTCCATGAGCTCCTCAATCTTTTATCTATATACTCCTCTAGCTCCGCAGTAAGCTTTTTTACCCCGTCAACTTAAGTACTTCCCATACTTTCAACACTCTGTCTTTAGACATTACGCCTAAAATATAGTCCATTCTTCTTCGCTGAAAACTCTCAGGATCTTCTGTAATTTCTTCAATAAATCCCCTAGTTAAAGACATTTTATTTAAATGCTGAGTAATAAGAGAAACTTGATTTAACTTTTTCCCTATAGCTGTCATAGTAATTCGGTGAAATTTATTAGCTTCATTATCCCAATCAATATAAATCTTAACTACTTTTGGTAATAAATTTTTATCGCGTTCAAGCCAACTAATTCTTTCTTTGGGCTTACGTGACAATATATTTGGTGTACTTCCCATTAACCAATCATAATTATTCCTATATAACCTTTGGTATAAATTTATGTTTCCATGCTTAATCATGGTTTTTGTGAAAGTGGGATTAGTGGCAACAAGCTCTAACCATTGTTCTTGATCTTTCGACAACTCTTTCTTAATAGATTTTTCCGCCTCGATGTTATCTGAGCTACATTTCCTTGTTAACTTAGCATATTTTACAATAGTAGATACATGTACATGCAAAACCTTACTTAAGGCTTGATAAGTCATTTTTTCATTCAATCCACTTTTCTTTTCAATTTTTCGCTTTGGTTGGCGACGCACATTCAACAACAGACAGTAATTTTTTAAGTGCAGAACAAATAATAAAACACCATAATGAAACTCTTCATGGTCATTACAATGTTGAACACTTTTCAATTGTTAGAAATTCAGAGGAAGACTTGTTCCGTCCAACTCATGATTCTTACAGGGATAACTAAAGGTAGCTCTATCTTGATGCTTATCTTGACAATCCGAAGACGAGGAGAATACCTATATGACATTAGAAATGAAAAGTAGATGTGAACGTTGCAATTCTTTTTTAAGCGAGAATTCATTTGCTTACATTTGTGTTCATGAATGTACATTTTGTAAAAAATGTACAGAAGATATGAAAGAAATATGTCCTAACTGCGACGGCGAACTTGTAAGAAGGCCAAGAAAACGATAAACACATGAAATATTGTTTCAACAAGCAGGGATTAACCCTGCTTGTTTTTTTATGTTTTATTTCATATGCAAATGTAATTCTCTTATTGAGCGAACCTCTCCCATGCCTTCTTTAAAAGTTGGACCCATAACAAATATAAGCGCAATCCTTATTACAGGATTGCGCCCGATTGTGGAATAGATGAGATCCTTTTTAATCGCGTTAATGCTTCCGTTAATTTATACGAATAAAGAGTTAGCACCCTTGTTTGGTTAAAAGTCTTTAACATTATCGAATTATAACTCAACATCTTTGAAAAATTAAAAGAAATACATATGAGAAAATATAAACGGTTTTATTTTTTTTGCCTCCGTATTGAATTAGGAAGCATTAAATCTAATTCCTTTTCGGAAAAAGTTTGCTCTTCCTCAGTCCTTAGTGACCGTTGAGCATCCTTATAACTCTTGGCATCAGTCCTGGGCGACTTAGAGTAAATTTCTGCTGTGCGTATTTGTAAATTGTCCCTACGCTTAACAATTTCCTGCTCCTCTAAAGATTCAAAATCAGTTAAAAGAGAAACATATTCTTCTCTTATAACCCATAACTCATCGGCTGCTTTTTGATGAGACTGTGCGATCTCAATTAAATCAAAGTTTTTCACATATGCATTTAATATTAATAAACTTATTGAAAATATAGCTCCTATTAAGCCAATAATAACTTCATTATTTAGTATTGTTGCTAAGAAGCTTCCTGTAGTCAATGCAGATAATACAATTTGCCATATCTTTATATTATTGTTCCTCTTAAGCATTCTATGCACTATTTTATTATGACAAGTAAATGTGTAAACTATTCTTCCATAGGCTTCTCTAATCTGTGATTCTAGTTTATACCCTTGACTATTTTGGGTATCTCGTTCCATATATGTCCCTCCATTTATTATTTGCAGAATGCCAGTATTCTTTAGTCTGATACTCTATTGCTTCTAAGGACAAATTATAGGCTGAAGAAGCCTTGAATTGAAAGTTGCCAGATTTATAAACTCTTCTATTACTACCAGGAGCCAACCAATAATTAATTTCTTTGTCTAATTCTTTAAGGTATTTAAAGAAATCTCTGCTGATAAAGTCATAATATAAAAAAGACTTATCTTTATACTGACATTCGTTAATGAACTTATACGCTAATGTATCAATAAGAATGCCACTAATAGGAACATTACAGTTGCTTTTCCATGCCCTTGCCATTCTGCATAATCTCTTAAGGTTTTTATTGGTTAATGAGTTGCGATTCTTCATTGCTTCCATTTCAGAACGTGGATTTGTGGTTCTCCAAATTCCGCCATTGTTTGTGTCAGGGTAAGTATAGCTTTGCTTGTCCTTATTTATAAATGCAGGAACGACCTCAAAGTTAATGTTATCTTCAAAATTAATTCCTATGACCTGTCCGTCGCCTTTTATGTGAGACGTAGCATAAGTTTTTTGTAGAGCTCTCTTTACATCCTGTAATAAAGCAGACTGACCATTACCTTTATAATTATTGTATTTATCATAAGTTTTGTACGGTAAATGAACAATAAGATCAATATCACTTGTCCATATTTCTGTTCCTCTTCCATATGAGCCCACGTATAAACTATAAGAAGTTTCGGAATCAAGGTTTCTGTACTCATAGTTTATTCTTTTAGTAATTCTTTTATAACGTCTTTGAATTTTATCAATTATGATATCTCTCATCTTTAAATTGTTGCATAAAGTAGAAAAGTTATTACTTACTGACACTTGTAGCACTCCTTTTATTTCCATTTAGGTTCGGTTTAGATGTTATTTTGATGATGATAATAATTCTTTGGATCTTCATTTTTTAAGATCTTGCAAATAGATTGTTCATTCGTCTTCTTAACCATCTGAGTGTTATTAATTAAGGACTATTGCTCACTTCCTAAGGACTATACTCTCATTATCTATGAATATAAGATACAAGACAAATCATCATGAGTTAAAGAACCCTAAACGCTAAATTTTTGCAAAGTTGATATTATCGATTCTTCAACAATCTGGCCCTTTAATTGAACTACAGTATTAATCCACGCAAAGAACATGAATTTAACACTTCATCATGATTATAATAAAATTCCTCCTAAAAGTTGAAACTAGGAATTCACATTAACTTCGACCTTGCAGTAACATAGTTCAATTTTTAACAACATATTTACTTTTACTCTTATGGCAGTAAGCTAATTAAAAGCTTTCAAACAGCAATCCTCTGCTTGTTTGTAGTGACTCCTTATTGTATAGCCAATTATATCAGATGTGCATTTCTGCAAACATTTTCAGACTAAAGCAACAAGCCCCTTGTGAGCATTCGTCACTCACAAGGGGCTTGCTTCATTTTACTTATTTAATCTATAGGAATAAGAACACTAATGGGCATTAACTTTCCATCCTAGCACATTGGTCATTTTTTTGACATTTCCACATATTATCACATAATCAGTTCCCGCTTTAGTTGTCCAGTTCCCACTTTAGTTGTCATTCTACAATTATGAAACCTAATTGCCAAATCTATTCAACCGTTACACTTTTTGCAAGGTTACGAGGCTTATCAACGTCACATCCGCGATGCAATGCTGCGTAGTACGAGATGAGTTGCAATGGAATTACTGACGCTAGTGGTGTCAAGTAGTCATGGACTTTCGGGATAACGACGTTGTCGCCTTTACGGTTCAAGCCGTCCATGCTGACGACACATGGGTTTGCGCCACGAGAAACAACTTCTTGTAAGTTTCCTCGAATGTTCAAGTTAACACTTTGTTGTGTGGCAAGTGCGATGACGGGTGTTCCGTCTTCGATGAGTGCAATCGTTCCGTGCTTTAGTTCTCCTCCTGCGAAGCCTTCCGCTTGAATGTAAGAGATCTCTTTAAGCTTCAATGCACCTTCTTGCACGACGTGGTAATCAAATCCGCGACCGATAAAGAACGCATTGCGTGTTTCGAGCAAGTAGTCTCGAGCGATTTGTTCCATTTCGTCTTTCGCATCTGTAAGAACTTCAATCGCATTGGCAACAATGCTTAATTCATGGATCGCGTCAAAGTCTGTATCGATGCCTTTCGCAATCGCTGCATCCATCGCTAAGATCGACAGAACAGCCATTTGAGCCGTATACGCCTTTGTCGATGCTACCGCAATTTCTGGACCTGCATACGTGTACAATGCAAAGTCGGCTTCACGATCAAGCGTTGAACCTGGTACGTTCGTAATTGTAACAGACGGCAGTCCAGCTTTCTTCACATTGACGAGAACGCCGCGGCTATCCGCTGTTTCTCCACTTTGTGAAATGAAGATGAACAATGGCTTCTCTGACAACAATGGTTGGTTGTAAAGAAACTCGCTTGCAATGTGAACTTCAACTGGAATACCAGCGACTTTCTCCAAAAGTTCTTTTCCAACAAGACCTGCATGGTAGCTCGTTCCTGCTGCAATTATATAGATGCGATCTGCATTTCCGACCGCTTTGCGGATGTCTTTGGAGAGCTTAATTTCGTTTTGTTCATCCTGATATTGCTGAATGATATTGCGGATAACGAACGGCTGCTCATCGATTTCTTTTAACATGTAGTGAGCATACGTGCCCTTTTCCGTATCACTTTCATCAAGCTCAGCTGTGAATGGCTCGCGGTCGACCGTTGTGCCATCAAGCTTCTTAATTTGTACGCCTTCACGACTCACGATGACGGTTTCTTCATCCATAAGTTCAACGAACGTCTTCGTAACGTGTAGCATTGCCATCGAATCCGATGCAACCACATTTGCATCATCAGCAAGACCAACGAGCAACGGGCTCTTGTTCTTACCAACGTAGATCGTATCAGAATCATTCGCATCAAGCATAGCAATCGCATAAGAACCTTCCAATTTAGAAAGAACCTGACGGAACGCTTCTTCCGGTGTTGCACCCGCGTCCGCAAACTTCTCGATCATTTGCACGATGATCTCTGTATCCGTGTCACTCGTTAACGTCACGTCACTTAAGAACTCCGTCTTAAGCTCTTCGTAGTTCTCAATAACACCGTTATGAACGAGTGTGAAACGCTTCTCATTTCCTTGATGAGGGTGAGCATTTGTAATGTTTGGTACACCGTGTGTTGCCCAGCGCGTATGACCAATTCCGATTGTACCATCCGCATCCGTTGCTTCTGCTTTCTCTCGAAGGGTCGCAATTCTTCCCTTTTCTTTAATCACATTCACATTCTCATCAATGACTGCGAGTCCAGCTGAGTCGTAGCCACGGTACTCGAGTTTCTCTAATCCTTTTAATAGGATATCTTTCACTGTTTGTGTTCCTACATAACCGACAATTCCACACATAACTGATTTCCTCCAATAAGGGGACAAGCACATTACGGGACAGTCTCTTGTCCCCACTCTATAGTCGTAGATTCACTGTCATGGTCATTGCTTTTGTACGAAGAGTCACCTCTTCGTTTTCAGTCAATGACTTTCGGTTGTGACAAAACAACCGGGAGGCATCCGCCGACGTTCGATGAACCCCCTCCTCGTCAACTGCATCGACTTGCAGTCCAGGCGCTTTATGAAACTAGTAAATCGTGTGACAAGGCTCCCTTCCATTCTAGAATGAATACCGCAATCGTACTATAATTTGTCAAAAAACGTCAATAAATGAAGATGAGCTGTCGAATAATGTTCATGAACGACAGCTCCTGTTTTATCTTATGCATCCGTTCCGAGTTGTTCTTGGACAACCGCAGAAATTTCATTCACATATTCAAAGCATAACTCATCAGTTTCCGCTTCGACCATCACGCGAACGAGAGATTCTGTTCCACTTGGTCGAACGAGTACACGGCCGTTACCAGCCATCTTCTCTTCAACTTGCTCAATCACAGCTTTTACAGCATCATTTTCTTCAACTGCATGCTTGTCGCTCACACGAATGTTCACAAGTTGTTGTGGGAATGTCTCTAATTCCTCAGCGAGTTCCGAAAGCTTCTTGTTCTTCACTTTCATTATATTCACGAGTTGCACTGCTGTTAACATTCCGTCTCCACTCGTTGTATGGTCAAGGAAAATAATATGACCTGATTGCTCTCCACCAAGGGTAAAGCCACCTTCACGCATTTTTTCCATTACATACTTATCTCCAACCGCCGTTTGTTGCGTTTGAATACCTGCCTTTTGCAACGCTTTATACAACCCGAGGTTACTCATCACTGTCGTAACCACTGTGTTGTGTGCAAGCATCGCTTCTTCCTTAAGAAACTTCCCGCAAATGTAGAGAATTTTATCTCCGTCTACGAGTTGCCCTTTTTCATCGACAGCGATTAGACGATCCGCGTCGCCATCAAAAGCAAGACCGATGTCTGCTTCTTTTTCACGAACGAGTTGTACGAGTTTCTCAGGGTGAGTTGACCCTACCCCGTCATTGATGTTCGTACCATCAGGGTTGTTGCCGATCGTCGAAATGTCTGCATCCAAATCTGCGAACATTCTCGGTGCAACTGAAGACGCAGCACCGTGCGCACAATCAATGGCAATGTGCAGTCCTGTAAATTCTTCGTCAACCGACTGTTTCAAATACTGAACATACTTTTGTACACCTTCATAATAATCACTAACGTTGCCAAGTGAAGCTCCTGTAGGTCTTGGGAGTGTATCTTCTTGGTCGATGATCGTTTCAATTTCTTCTTCTTGTTCCTTGGAAAGTTTAAATCCATCTCCACCAAAGAACTTAATGCCATTATCTTCGACCGGGTTGTGTGATGCAGAAATCATGATTCCTGCATCTGCATTGACAGCTTTTGTAAGAAAGGCGACTCCTGGTGTCGTTATGACGCCAAGTCTCATCACTTCTGCTCCAATAGATAACAACCCTGAAACTAATGCACCTTCTAGCATCGTCCCAGAAATTCGTGTATCACGGCCGATGAGAACTTTTGGCTGTTCGCTCTCTTTGGCTAACACATATCCTCCAGCACGCCCTAATTTAAACGCAAGCTCAGGCGTGAGTTCTGTGTTAGCTACACCCCTTACACCATCAGTGCCAAAATACTTACCCATTCAATATCTCTCCTTCATGCTTACCCTTAATAAGCTATTCACCTGCAACGGTTTCGGTTATTTCTACGGGCACTTCTTCAACTTCCAAGCGGTATTCTAAATCATTCGGACCCTCTACTTGAATTGGAACGACTTGCTCCCCTGTTTCTAGTTCCTCTTCGCTAAAGTCAATATAAAGTCGAATGTCTTCCTCGCTCAACTCGGAAAGTGCCTCTTCATCTCCGTGAACCGTGACACGATAGGCACGATCTCCATCTTGTTCTACAGGGATCGATGCGTTGTATGTCTCAGGCAGATTGTCCATTTCGATCTCTAAATCTAGAGACGTTGATTCTTCAAATTCATCAAGAAGAATATCAAGCTCAATCACTTCTGGCCTTACATAACTCACACCATCTGGAAGAGGGATTTCCACTTCCCGCGTCTCACTCTCTTCAATTGAACTCAAGTCAAGCGTCCCAATATGAATCGAATCAATGTCGTTAATGTCATCATATCGACCGTAGATCGTCACTGCTTCGTCTGACAAAGTCATTTCAAGGACTTCAAGTCCATCTTCCAATTCTCCGGTCGTATCATACTCTAATGGTACTTCTTTTGAAGGTAGTCGGATTGGTACAGTGATCTCTACCGCTTCTGGATCAATGTGAGCATCCAATTGCTCTCCATAAGGTCCGTAAGCGATGACCTCAACGACTTCTGTGAACGTTTCGTCTGCCCCTGCTACATCAACAAACGCTTGCAACGATGTAATGTTATCAAGCACCGAAGCACCTGCATGAACTTCTACTTCTCCTGTGTTCACTTCTGGGTCACCAATTGTATGACCTTCTGCAATTTGTTCTTCATTCATTAATTCAACGTCAACAGGTAGCGTAACCGCTTGACGTTCCTCTAAGACGACTCTGACTGTGCTCGGCTCAACACTAACATTTAGTCCACTTGGGAAATTCGCTGTTTGAACATCAACGGTATGAACCCCTGTCCCGTACTCAGACAAGTCTACATAGACTTCATACGAAGGGTTTGTGACTTGGAATAATGTCAGTGCACTCTGTGTGCCGGATACACGAACGTCAATGTCATCATCGATGCTTGCAATCGCATATTGTTCGTCATCGTAATAAATATCTAGCTCTGCTTCATCTAGTTGAATTTGTTCTGTACTCATAATCGGTGTTGCACCAGGATGATTCCCAAAGTCATCCATATTCACAAACAAAAACAACATTGTCGCGATGACTAATGAAATTAACTTTAAAAACCAATTGTTATTGAAGAGCCTATCCATCTTTACGCCCTCCCCAATTCCAAAACGACGTATTGGATGATTTGGATGCCTGTAGTAATTCTTTCTCAAGCATCTTGCGAATCGTTTCATCGTCTAAGTCTCGATGCAACTCACCATTCTTCGTTGCTGATATGGCGCCTGTTTCTTCTGAAACCGTTACGGTTAATGCATCCGTTACTTCACTCACACCAATTGCAGCTCGGTGCCTCGTACCGAGTTCTTTTGAAATAAACGGATTCTCCGAAAGCGGCAAATAACACGCCGCAGCAACGAGTTGATTGCTACGAAGAATGACTGCGCCATCATGCAAAGGCGCATTCGGCATAAAGATGTTCGTTAAAAGCTCTGAAGAAATCTGAGCGTTCACGGCGACTCCAGTTTCAATATAGTCGCTCATCCCCGTCTCTTTCTCAATTGAAATCAATGCACCAATTCTACGCTTTGCCATGTACTTTAATGAACTCATAATCGCATCAATCGTCTTCACTGAATCTTCTTCTTCTGTCGATTGTCCACGCCCGAATAAACGTCCACGGCCTAATTGTTCTAGTCCTCTACGCATTTCAGGTTGGAAAATAATGATGATCGCAAGCACACCATATGTAATGACAAGATTCATAATAAACGACATCGTATGCAAACCGAAGAAGTTACTCAAAAAGCCTGCTGCTAAGATGACGATAATTCCTTTTAATAACTGAACTGCTCTCGTTCCACGAACGATTGAAATCAATTTATAAACTACAAATGTAACGAGCAATATATCAATAATTCGGCGTAGCCACGTAAGTAATTCGAACTCCTCACCAAACATTCATTTGCCTCCCACTAGGATTTAAAAGCGAGAAACCTCGAGAGGTTAACACCATTAACAGTATAACATAGCTCTCGATTTAACTGGTAGCAACTCAGCGATCCTTAGAAATCATTCAGTATCTACACAGTATAACTCTTCTTCGTTTCTCTTAACCCTTATGCTTTGTGATCGTCTACTTATTACTACGTGTTCTTTACCCGCTTGTTACACCGGTTTCCTCAAAAACCCGTTTAAAAAAACCGCAATCCCCTCTAAATGAAATGTAAAATTCTCAACAACACCCTTTTCCTTCATAATACAGTAAAAACCTTGCTAGTACTTCTAGCAAGGTTTCAATCTTCTTGATCTGGAGAGAGGTTAGAGAACAATTCTTTCGTCTCGTACCATAACCAAGAAAGTACTTGATTTACTTCTTCAATGTTGCCTGCCACCTGACCAGCTGAAGCCATATATTGCTCACCGTTAATGACGGTTAAATCTCCATGAACTTCACCTTGAACGTCCACATCCCCATTGCGAACGGTTAAATCCCCTTCAATCACTTCACCTTCAGGGATGATGACCGTATTGTTTTCTTGGTCAACTTCAAAATTACCGACCCCAGAAATCGCCATCTCTCCACCACTCATCCCTGTCCAGTTAAGCCAAGTCATTGACGACATAAACAGAAGAAACACTGCTGCAGCAACAAGGACGGGATGGTTTTTTGACCATTTCTTCCAAGCGATCGTTCGCTTCTTCTTCTTTTGAGGTAATGCACTCATAACATTTTCCGTGAAATTCTTTGGTGCTTGAATATGTGAAGCGCTTTGAACAAGCGCAATCGATTTCTTAACTTCATCATAATGCTCTTGGCATTCAGAGCAACCCTCTAGATGTCGATAGAGCTGTTCACGCTCAATTTGAGTCATCTCACCATCAAAATAACGGTGAATCGAATCGCTGTGTTTCAAACAGCTCATAACCTTCTACGCCCCTTTGTTACCATTTTTTTAGCTTTTTACGTAGTGCTTCTCTGCCTCGATGAACGTGCGTTTTTACCGTAGCAACTGGAAGATCGAGAATTTCGCTCATCTCTTGTAACGACAAATCCTCCATATACTTCAGAATAATTGCAGCTCGGTACTTCGGTGGCAACGTGTCGATTTCTTTTTGAATGGAAGCTTGCCACTCAAGTGTTACGACTTGCTCATCTGGAAGTGCGTCTGTTGCAGCAAGTTGGGCGTAACCATCAAGCCCTTCTGCGCCATTCACTTCTGCGTCTAAAGAAAAGTCTGGCTTCTTCTTTCTAAGTCGATCGATGCTTAAATTCGTCGCAATGCGGAATAGCCACGTGGAGAATTTCCGATTCACATCGTAGCGCTCAATATTCGTATACGCACGGATGAATGCTTCTTGCGAAACGTCTTGAGCTTCTTGTGCGTTTCCGACCATTCGAAAAGCCACTTGGTACACTTTATCTTTGTACGCATCAACAATTTGGGCAAAAGCTTCCGTCTCCCCTGCCTTAACTTCTCGTATACATTGATTTAGCCAATCATCCATGCAAACCCCGCCTTGTGTCCGTTCTCTATGATTACGCTTTTCCAATCGTTATGGTTTCAACAAATTTGAAAAAAGCGCTAGAATTTTTTTCGTCCAATCGTTTTATTTTAGCATGAATTATTTTGCCCACTTTAATCTTAATAAAAATACAATAAAAAAAGAGCAAAACATTATGTTCTGCCCTTAGTAGTTATGTAATTGGAGCGGGTGATGGGAATCGAACCCACATCATCAGCTTGGAAGGCTGAGGTTTTACCACTAAACTACACCCGCATTTAAGATACTATGTATCCTATCATACTTAGAAGTAAAAATCAATGGAGCGGGAGACGGGATTCGAACCCGCGACCCCCACCTTGGCAAGGTGGTGTTCTACCACTGAACTACTCCCGCATGAAAATGGTGGAGGGGGACGGATTCGAACCGCCGAACCCTGAGGGAGCGGATTTACAGTCCGCCGCGTTTAGCCACTTCGCTACCCCTCCATCTTAAAAATGGAATGATCTTCCAGTATTCACAAATGATAAAACCAGCAAATGGCTTTGCTGGGAAGTCATCGATATAAGTTAAATTGTTGGTGACCCGTGCGGGATTCGAACCCGCGTTACCGCCGTGAAAGGGCGGTGTCTTAACCCCTTGACCAACGGGCCATTTCGTTGGTGTGTCTCTTGCTGACAAATAATATTATATGATCTTCCCAAAGAAAAAGCAATAGGTTTTTAAAAACTTTTTAAAGAAAATTTTTCAACCTCGGAAACCCTTATTAGTATAGGCTTTTTACGACGTTATAAGCAACTGTTTTGTTTTGGAAAACAGGTAAATCGATTGATTCTTTCGTATGATCCCCAATAATGAATGCAGGAATACGAGAAGCTTTTGTCGAAAATGCACAAATGCACATTTTCGAACACAAACTTGAGGAGGATTACTTTGACAACGACAACGACAGAAGTGACGTTCTCTACAACGACAACTGGCGTAGGGATCATTACGCTCAACCGACCTAAAGCATTAAATTCCCTGACACACACGATGGTTACGACCATGGTACAACAACTAAAACAATGGCAAACAGATCAAGCTATTTCTGTAATCGTTTTCAAGGGAAGCGGTGAAAAAGGGTTTTGTGCAGGAGGAGACATTAAAACTCTCGCCTCTGCAAAAGAAGGTGACGAACAATTTAATGATGCGAAGCAGTTTTTCGTCGATGAATACGAACTCGATCTTCTACTTGCTAATTACTCAAAACCAATCGTATCGCTTTTAAACGGTGTTGTGATGGGTGGCGGTGTTGGGCTTACTCAAGGAACGAGCCATCGCATCGTTACGAAGAACACAAAATGGGCGATGCCTGAAATGAACATTGCGTTCTTTCCGGACGTCGGAGGCGTCCATTTCTTAAATCAAGCACCTGGGTATACAGGCATGTATTTGGCGTTAACCGCAAAAACCATTCGATCTGCAGATATTCTCTACATTGGAGCGGCAGACTTTTACGTAGAAGACCTTCATGAGCTTGAACGAAAAATTGTCGATTACGACTGGACGACCGTTGAAGAAGCTGACCACAAACTGGACGAGCTAATCGGTTCACTTGCAGGAGAGCCACCTCAAGGAGAGCTAGAAGCATTGCAAAACGACATTGATGACACGTTCCACTTGTATTCTGTTGAAGATATTGTTGCCAAATTACGAGATCGTGGCGATGCATTCGGTGATGAGCATGCGAACATCCTTCTTTCCAAATCACCGGTTTCTTTAAAGGTTACTCATAAGTACATGCTCGACTATGCACACCGCTCACTTGAAGACACGTTGGTCATGGACGTTGTTGTTGCAATGAATTTCTTACGTAACAAAGATTTCTATGAAGGTGTTGATGCTGTGTTAATAAAAAAACATCAGTCACCGAATTATGACTACCCAACGCTTGAAGATGTAAACGATGAACTCGTTGATTCTTATTTTAAAGCGTAACGTTTAAAAAAGAAGCGTGACCTGGACGATGATGTCAGGTCACGCTTCTTTTTTTAAAACCAACGTTCCGTGACGACTTTTTTCCTTGTATAAAATTGAACCCCATCTTTGCCATTCGTTCCTAAATCACCGAAAAACGATGCTTTGTTTCCTGCAAATGCAAAAAACGCCATTGGTGCTGGAACATTTACATTCACTCCGACCATCCCTGCATCAATTCGATCACGGAATGTCTGAGCAGACTTTCCACTCGACGTATAAATGACCGCACCATTTGCAAATGGTGAAGCATTTGTAACTTCAATCGCTTCATCAAGATCTTTTACGCGAACGATACTTAACACCGGCGCAAAAATCTCATCTTGCCATATCTTCATTTCTTGAGTCACATGATCAAATAGTGTAGCACCGACAAAGTAACCCGCACCCACTTGATCACCTTTTTCTCTTCCATCAACGAGTAGCTTGCCACCTGAACGAACACCATCATCTATATAACCAAGCACCCGCTCTTTATGGGATTCGCGAATGAGAGGACCAACAAAGTTCTGATCATTGTGACCATCACCAACCGTTAAGACTTTTGTCCGTTTCGTTAACTCATCAATAAATTCATCCGCAATGTCCTCAGTGACAACAACAACAGAACAAGCCATACAACGTTCTCCACTACTTCCAAATGCAGAACCAATGACCCCTTCAATAGTTTTGTCTAACTGACAATCGGCAAGTACCGTCGCATGATTTTTTGCACCCGCAAGCGCCTGGACTCGTTTTCCATGCTTAGTACCTGTTTCGTAAACAATTCGAGCTACCGGCTCTGAACCAACAAACGAAATCGCTTCGATATCAGGGTGAGTGAGAATGCGGTTGACGACATCTTTCGCACCGTGCACAAGATTTAATACCCCTTTTGGAAATCCAGCTTCGTAAAACAATTCTACAAGTCGCTCGGCAAGAACCGGTGTTCTTTCAGATGTTTTCAGTACAAACGTATTGCCACACGCAATCGCGAGCGGAAACATCCACAGCGGAACCATCATCGGGAAATTAAATGGCGTGATCCCAGCAACAACGCCAAGGGGATAACGCCAGATTGAACCGTCAATCCCTCCAGCAATGCGCGGCAACGCGTCTCCCATCATTAAGTTCGGGGTCGAAGTCGCGAGTTCAACAACCTCAATCCCTCGTTGCACTTCACCGTGTGCGTCTTTTAACGTCTTACCATTTTCAAGCGTAATAATGTCTCCTAATTCTTGTTTGTTTTCATTTAACAAGTGCAAATACCGAAACATGAGTCTTGCTCGCTCAGGTACTGGTACGAGTGACCACGTTTTATACGCTTCTTTTGAAGCTTCAACCGCTAAGTTTACATCTTCTGCTGTTGAGATTGGCACTTTCGCAATTTCTTCACCTGTTGCAGGATTCGGCACAGATTCAAGGTGTCCACCTACGGATTCTTGCCACTGATCATTAATATAATTACGGATGGTTTTTGTCATGACGTTGACTCCTCTCGTTTTGCTTGAAATGTAATTTTTTGCTTGCCAACATGTTCATACAAGCTCGCCATATCTTTTTCCCCATAGCCTGCGTCTTCGGCTTCCTCGTACACATCTAGAAGCACATTCGTCACCGGCAGGTCGAGTCCCACTTGTTCCATCGTTTCTTTTACAAAACCTAAGTCTTTTCGAAGGAGACTAAGCGTGAAACCCGGGTTGTAATCGTTCGTTGCCATAAACGTTTTATAGTTGCGTTCATAAATTCGACTTTGACCGTAGCTCACATTCATCACATCAAATAATCCATCCAAGTTCATCCCTTGTTTCTTCGCAAGCGCAACAGCCTCGCTCACACCAGCCGTATAAAACCCGATGAGCAAATTGTTAATGAGCTTTGTCATCGTGCCACTACTGATTTTTTCGTCAATATGAAATACGTTTGCACCGAGTGTATCCATAATCGGTTTAGCATCCTGAAAGACTGAGGCTTTACCACCTGCCATAAACGTTAATGTCCGGTTTTCTGCACCGACAACCCCGCCGCTTACGGGCGCTTGCAAAAAGCGCACATTGTAGTCATTGGCTACCTTTTCTACATTTTCGTTGTTCTCTGGAGCAACCGTGCTCGTATCGATGAGAAGTACACCGGGCGCTGCGTGACGGATCAGACCATCTTCTGCTAAATACACATGTTCATACGCAACAACTGAAGGTAAACTTGTCATCACTACGTCACACGTCTTCGCTAACGATTCAACCGACTGTCCGACTTGACCACCGAGTGCTTCGAACCGTCGCTCCATTTCCGGATTTAAGTCTAATCCGTACACGTCGTATCCAGATTCGAGTAGATTCCTGCTCATCGGATAACCCATATTCCCAAGTCCAATAAATCCGATTTTCATTTTCAATTCCCCCTTCACGTTGTGTAGCGTTTACGATCAATAACGAGTTCTGCAATGTGTCGCTTCACCTTCATCACGTTGCTTGGAGTCGGTACATTCAGTTTCAATTCCTGCGCCGGTTGTTCAATGGCTTGATAGACACGTTGCACGATGCTTTGCACTTGTTGGAATCCTTCTTCAAGTACGACTAGCGTAATGTTCCTTTTCTGGTCACTTTCTTTTGTTCTGGATCGTAAATACGAAGACCTCATCATTAAAATTGTCCCGTACCCATCTGCGATCCACCTTAGAACTTCTTGCTCACGTTGCTCAGGCTTGTCAGTAAGCGCTTTCAACATTTGCGTATAAATCGTCTCAGCAGCAACAATCCATTGTCCAAGTTCATCTTGTACATGTGATACATTGACTTGTCGTTTCAATACTGCTTTTGCTGCAGCGAGACGATTGATCTCATTCGTCCCTTCAAAAATACGATTAATCCGCGCATCTCGGTATAAACGCTCAACTTCATATTCTTGCATATACCCATAACCACCATGGATTTGTACCGCTTCATCTGTTGCAAATGCCAACACTTCAGAAGCAATTGTTTTACACATGGCACAATCTGCAATAAACAATGCCAACACACTTGAGTGATCGTGATCCCCATCTGACTGAAGAGCTTCATCTAAACGACTTGCCGTTTGGTACGCATAACTCTCAATTGCATAGATCGCCGAAGTCACTTCTGCAAGTTTCTCTTGGATTAACGTAAACGACGCAATGGGAGTTTTAAATTGAACGCGCTCCGTCGTATACGTGGTTGCCAAATGTAACGCTCGCTTCGCTGCACCGATATTATTAAACGCCAATTTCAAACGAGCTAAGTTTAGCGTATTGAGTGCAATTTTGTGACCTTTTCCTAGCTCTCCTAAAATGTGCTTTTCTGTCACAACAACTTGATCAAGAAGAAGTGTCGCTGTCGATGAACCTTTGATCCCCATCTTCTTCTCTTCTGGTCCGATTGAAACGCCTTCCATCGTGCGTTCCACAATAAAAGCAGTCATCCCTTCTGAAGTCTGGGCAAATACAATGAATACGTCCGCTACATGAGCATTCGTAATCCATTGCTTTTCACCAGTGATCTGATACACATTCTTCTCTTTATCAAAGACCGCTTTTGTTTTCCCATTTAACGCATCTGATCCTGCTTCTGGCTCCGTTAATGCATAGGCGCCAATCCATTCTCCTGAAGCAAGTTTCGGTAAGTACATCGACTTTTGCCACTCTGTACCGTAATACATATATGGAGTCGTCCCTACCCCCACATGAATGTTAAACGATACACTAAACGATCCACCGCCGTTCCCAACTTGTTCTGCAACGACACCCGATAGCCGTTTACCAAGACCTAATCCCCCGTACGCCTCCGGTACCTCTACTGCTTGTAAACCAAGTTCACCAGCAGCCTGAAAGCACGTCTTTATCCAAGATTGGTCTTGTTGTTCCGTCTTCTCTGGGTTTTGTAAGGGATAACCCTCAACAAACTGCTCTGCTGTCTTTATGATCATTTGCTCTTCACTCGTACGTTCTTCCGGACTGAACGAAGAGTCATCAAGAGTTCCTCCAAAAAGCATGCTCGAATTCATCAAATGAATGGCCTCCTTTCCATACTTAATAAGCAAAGTCTGTGCCAACATTTAAATACGGCGAAACAAGGCATCGCACAGTTGAAAATGTCTAAATGTATAGACACTGTCGATCCTTATTAAACAGAAAGACCATACTTAGCCAACTTGTTGTATAACGTAGCTCTAGAAATCCCTAATTGCTTTGCTGCCTCAGATTTGTTGCCCTTCGCTTCCTTAAGCGCCTCATAAATGAGTTCTTGATCAGAGGTGGGTGGCGGCATCGATGACGCCGGAATGAACGTACGCTGCAGCAGCTCTTTCGGCAAATCTTGTTCATTAATAATGGGCCCCTCAGAAAGAACATACATCCGTTCAAGGTAATGAAACAATTCACGTACATTACCTGGCCAGCTATACGAAAACATGCGCTCCAGCACTGCTTTCGTGAGCGTTTTCTTCTGAAACCCTTCTTGTTCCCGGAGTTTCAAATGATGAGCAATCAATGATGGAATGTCTTGCTTCCGTTCTCTTAGCGGTGGAATTTCAATGTGAATTACGTTCAAACGATAATACAAATCTTCTCGAAATGTGCCTTTCAACATTTTCGCTTTAAGGTCTTGATTCGTCGCTGCAACTAAGCGAAAATCTACGTGAACAGGTGTCGAACCACCCACCCTTTCCACTTGCTTCGTCTCTAATACACGTAAGATTTTCGCCTGAGATTCAAAGGGCATGTCACCAATCTCATCGAGAAACAACGTCCCCCCGTTTGCAAGCTCTACTTTCCCCACTTTCCCTTCTGCACGCGTCCCTGTAAATGCCCCTTTTAAATAGCCGAACAACTCCGACTCAAACAAGCTTTCTGGAATGGCAGCACAATTCACTGCAACAAACGGACCTTTCTGATGATGACTCTTATGATGAATCGCATGAGCAAAAGGTTCCTTTCCAACCCCTGTTTCTCCTGTTAGCAATACAGGCACCTCGGTCACTGCCGCTTTTCTGCCTATTTTCTTCGCACTTGCAATTGCCGGACTTTCCCCAATAATATCTTCAAAGCGAACACTCACATTGCTTTCAGTATGTTTGTGCCAACGACTCTCTTCGATGGCTACTGCTTGCGGAATGCGCTCTAACCGTTGCAACGTTTCTTCTAGCTCAGTCTTCCCTTCAAACACGAGCATACCAACTGCTCCGATGATTTCTCCTTCTTGCCACATCGGCAATCGATGGACGACGAGTTCTTGACCTTGCAGACGGTGTGCTTGACTACGTTCAGGCACACCCGTCTTTAAGACAACGGGGATCCTTGTATTCTCAATCACTTCTTCGACTGGCCGACCAATCGCTTCTTCCTTCGTTACACCGACAAAGCGGCTATATGTTTCATTAAACACTTGAATGATGCCTTTGTGATCAACAATCACGACGCCCTCATACGCCGTATCCAGACTAAGCATTAACCATCGATTCATCTGCCTTTGTTTCTCTTCTTGTTCCTCTAGATAATGGGTAAATGCAAGCCGTTCTTCCATCCCAATCACTCCAGAAAGGATGCCGCTCTCGTGATGCACAACGTATAATAATGACTCTTTACACTCTCGTAGTGAGCAGTGTTCATCTACAATCGCATGTGGCCGTTCGATCACGTTCTCCACCGTTTGTTGGTCATCATCACTTCGTAAACAACGCCATATTCGAATGACCCCTAAAAAACGACCATTCTCGACTACGGCCATTTCTAATTGCTCTTGCATCGTCATCATTGACTTGGCTTCTCGTATTGTCATCGTTACGTCAATCGTAGTCGGTTGAATATTCATCCACTGACCACAATGATCTCGAGTATGAAGAAGCATACGCTCCCCTTCTTTCGTTAATAGTTGACGACTCATAAACTGTCAAAGTCATATGTATAGTTGTTTAGACACTGTACGATAAATTCCTTTATTCCACATAAAAAAGCCCAAAGGCAACTACCTTTGGGCGAAACAAATTCACACTATTTCTCGGATACTTTTACGAGCTGTTTGCCAATGTTCTCGCCTTTAAAAAGGCCAATAAACGCTTCCGGAACTCGTTCAATCCCCTCATGAATCGTTTCTTCGTATTGAAGCTCACCTGCTTCAATGTAACTTGCTAATGCTTTGTAGGCTTCTTGGAATTGATCTTCAAAATCACGAACGAGGAACCCTTGCATTTTCACACGGGCTTTTACGAGAAAACCTTGCACACGCACCCCGATGTCTCTCTCTCCTTTTTCGAGATTGTATGAGGAGATCGATCCACAAACCGGCACACGAGCAAATGTGTTTAAGTGGGGCAAAATATGATCGCTAATCTCTCCACCTACATTTTCAAAGTACACATCAATGCCATCGGGGCAGTGCTCTTTTAGAACTTCTTTCAGATTATCGGTTTTATAATTAATCGCTTCGTCAAACCCGAGGGATTTAATGTAATCGGCCTTTTCCTTTGATCCGACGATTCCGATCACACGGGCCCCCTTAATCTTAGCAAGTTGTCCCGCAACTGAACCGACCGCACCTGCAGCACCTGAAATGACGACCGTTTCTCCTTCTTTCGGTTCACCAATTTTATACATACCAAAGTACGCTGTGAGCCCAGGCATTCCAAGCACACCCAGTGCCGCAGAGCTTGAAACACCGTGTAAATCAAGCTTACGAACCGCATCCGCATCAACTGTATTGTATTCTTTCCATTCCAACATCCCCGTTACAACGTCACCTTCTTGAAGGCCATTTGAATGACTCTTTGTTACAACAGCGACGATCCCGCCGTTTAATGGCTCTCCAACTTGAAATGGAGCCGTATATGATTTCGCATCGTTCATTCTTCCTCGCATGTACGGATCGACTGAGAGGTACAACGTTTTGAGTTGGACTTCCCCTTCAGTCGGTTGAACAACATCTGTTTCTTCGTACTGAAACGTGCTGCGTGTTGGCATTCCGTTCGGTCGCTCTTTAAGTAGAATTTGTTGCTGTTTCATGATCTTCCTCCTTTTCTTCTTCTGTTCCTCGTTTTTGACATCATTAAACAACGTGTCACCTTGATCATTCGCCAAAAAGCACAAAAAACCTGTTGAATAATCAACAGGTTATCGTTTGCTTCCACCCTTGCTGCCGCCTTTTCCTCCGCCTTCACCTTGGAGAGAGAAAAGGTTCGAGTCAATTGAGAACGTCAGTCTCTCACGATCTCGTTGACGCTTAAGGGCTAATTGAATCAAGTCATTGGTTAGCGTTTGGAAATCTTTATCCGCCGCTTCCCATAAATAAAAAGACAATGATCCAGGAATTGTATTAATTTCATTCACATAAATGATATCGTTCGCTTCGTCTTTCATAAAATCAATTCGCGAAACGCCACCACATCCGAGTGCTTTAAACGTTGATACCGCAAGTGTTTGAATCTGCTCTGTTTCTTCATCTGGGATTGGGGCAGGAATAATACGATCTGTACTTTCCATTCCGCCACCCATCGATTTAGAACCACTGCCACCTTTACTTCCACCTCTTGAGCTACCTTGGTATTTATCCGCATAGCTCAAAATGTCTTCGGTCTTTAATACTTCTTCAATGACAGATGCTTCTGCTTCGTCAGTATCCCCTAACACGGAACAGTTCATTTCCTTAAGGTCCGTGATTAAAGGTTCAACGATTAGTTTCGATGCGTACTCAAGCGCCTCTTCAATGGCAATTTCCAAACTTTCTTGATTGCGGGCAACTCCAATTCCTACGCTCGACCCTAAATTTGCTGGTTTAACAATCGCAGGCAAACCAATCTCTTCTTCAATTTGCTTTACAATCGAAGCTGAATCCTCTTGCCATTCACGATTATAGAACCAGACATCGTTTAGTACAGGCAACTTTTCGTTACGAAGCACTTGCTTCATCGTCACTTTATCCATTCCAAGAGCGGATGCACCGACATCACAGCCAACATACGGAATGTTCATCAGTTCAAATAGCCCTTGAAGTCCTCCGTCTTCTCCAAACGTTCCGTGTAAGACAGGAAAAGCGACATCGATCTGACTGACTTCACGCTTTCCAAAACGAGGGGCTGGGTTCTTCTGTAAGACGATTCCACCATTGTCAGCCGCTACTGGGATAACTGGTGTTGCTTCACTTAAAAGAGCCTTCAAGTCTTTGTATGCTTCAATATCTGTTAACTTCTCACCTGTATACCACGTGCGATCCTTACTAATGTAAATCGGAATGGCTTCGTAGCGATCAGCATCCATCGCATGAATGGCTTGCAAACCGGAAATAACCGATACTTCATGCTCGACGGAGATGCCGCCAAAAAATACACCTACTCTAGTTCTCACGTTTTCTCATCTCCGTTCTTTATCTACTCTAAAAACGTATCTGGTAGGTCGTTTTCAAGTAAAACAACCGAAGGCTCTGACGCTGTAACTTTTCTCATCACGTCTAGTGCTTCTTGTAAGTTGGAAGCGACGTGATACTGCTCTTCTGGGTATCCAGCTTCTTTGAGACCATCTTGAAGGTGAACCGTTTGTTTCTTACCGACAAGAATAATGTAATCACAGACCTCAGCTGCATGCATACCGAGACGTTTGTTCAATTCGTACTCTTTATCACCAAGTTCAATCATCCCCGGTGTAATGAGCACCTTCTTCTCTGGCATATAACCGAGTACTTCAACTGCCATCTTTGAACCCGTCGGATTGGAGTTAAAGCTATCATCAATAATCGTTAACGTGTCACTTGTTTTCTTAAGCTCTAGGCGGTGTTTCACCGGTGCTACCCCTTTAATTGCACGCGCAATCGTTTCAAGAGAAATATTCTTCTCAGCACCAATGGCAATAGCCGCTAGGATGTTATAAATGTTGTGTCGTCCAAGAAGTTTCGTATGAATCTCGGCACTCGTTCCATCGTATTTGTGAACGGTAAATGTTGTACCTTTTCCAGAATAAGAAATGTCTGTTGCACGGTAATGCAAGTCTTCTGCATCAATACCGTAATACATCGTCCGAACATTGTTCATCTGTTGATACGATTGGATATTCTCATCGTCTTTATTTAAGAAAGCTGTCCCGTCATGAGGAAGCGTCTCAACGATCTCAAACTTCGTCTTCTTAATCGTATCTAGAGTCTTAAACGTCTCTAAATGCTGTTCTCCAATTGCAGTTACGATTCCGTATTTATGGTTTACAAGTGTGCAGATCTCTTCAATGTTATGCTCTTGTTTTGCACCCATCTCTGCAATGAACAACTCATGGTATGGCTTTAAATGTTCCCGAATCGTTCTAGTAACACCCATTTTTGTGTTGTAGCTTTCTGGTGTCATCAGAACATTATATTTACTAGATAGAACGTCTTTTAAAATATGTTTTGTACTCGTTTTCCCAAAACTACCCGTCACACCAATCACTTCAAGGTGCGGCATGCCTCTTACGATGCGCTCCGCATCATGGAAATAGTATTGATTGATCTGACTTTCAATTGGCAATGTAATCACATTCGCAATCATTACAAAGAAATACGCAATAAACGTAGCAATCGTAAGGAGAGCAATAAGTGCTGCCATTGAGAAGCTGTCTCCAGAACTTATCCAAACCGCGCAAATGGCAAACAAGACGTACAATATGGCGATCGCAGCTAAAAGACGCTTCACTCGAGGGGTATACACGAGCTTTTTCTTCTCTTCAAATTGTGGCCTCATGACCGTGAGTAACGCAAACAAAATGACAGCAATCGCAGACATCACATAAAACGACACGGCCTCAGAAAACGGCAGTGCAACGAGCGCGAGTACTGGCACTAAATCTACAAATCGAAAGGCCTTTAAAGGCGTGCCTTTCATCCATCGAAAATATCGTTCATTTCGATAAGAATTTAATTGAAGCATATGGACATTGCGTTTTACCCGAATGGCCGTATACAGCGCCCAAGCAATGAGTAGCAGTACAATGAGCAAAGTTTCCATACGTCTAGTGGGCCTCCTTGTCTTTTTCCAGGAAATTGTTGACGATAATCAAGAATTCTTGGAGGTTATCAAGGTATGCAAAATGCCCAGCGCCTTTCAAAACGACGAGCCCCGAATTAGGTATTAACTTTTCCATCGTTTGACCATGAGAGACTGGTGTATCATCATCCTTTTCTCCCCAAACGAGCAATGTTGGCACCTGAATCTTCGGCATAAGGTGTTGCAAGTCTTCATTGACAACCTTCACGAGTGTTTGTTGCATAATTCCTGATACGTTTTGATAATCTGTCGATCCTACTTTTTTCTTCATCTTTGTGAGGATCTCGTCTTTTTTAGATCGTAAACCTGGTAAGCTTAATATTTTTTTTGCAGTTTTAAATGAATATACTTTAACGTAATAATTGAATTTGCGTTTTGGTTTTACTCCAGCACTATCAACAAGTATAACTTTGTGTACCGGGTATTTTGTCGCGTATTGAATTGAAATTCGTCCACCATTTGAATGTCCGACAAGAATCGGCTCTTCAATATTATGATGTTCGATAAAGTTTCGGAGCCACTCTGAATAGTCGTATGATCCCCACGGCTCTGGCGGTTCATCACTTTCTCCAAATCCCGGTAAATCAATCGACCATACTTTAAAGTGTTTTTCTAAGTTTGAATGAACTGGTGAAAAAGCTTGAATATTAGCTCCCCAACCGTGCAAGAGCAGGACGTCCTTCCCTTCACCTGTACAATGGAAATGAACCTGCATTCCATGAATATCTGTAAACACGCATAAACGCCCCATTCTATAGTAGAAACATAGGTATTCGTTACTGTTGAACGCTCATTTCTTTATCATACCACATTTTTATTTTACACGATGCTCTCGATTTGCAAAAGGTGTGATCTCCTCATTTAAACCTATGTCACGAGATTGCCATCTGTGCTGAACGCCTCTATGACTTTAGCAAAAAATCTTCTCCATCAACAGATGCAGAAGCCTTATTTCTTTTCATCGTTTACGAGTGTTGGACGAATCTCTTAATGCCGTTTGTACACTCGATGACCTCCACACCACGTCTCGGTGAGTTGATCGTTTTGGTAAACCACAAAGTCCGCATCACAGTTTTTAGCAATGCGTCCCTTTTTCTTAGTGATTTGCAAAGACTTCGCTGCGTTATACGAAGTCATTCGTACAATCTCTTGCCACGTCGCCCCTGTAATTGAACGCATTTTATCGACTGCATCATTCATTTTGAGCACACTTCCGGCAAGCGTTCCGTCTTCTAATCGCGCCTGACCATTCGAGACGATTACTTGCTGTCCACCAAGTTCATAATTTCCATCACCCATCCCTTTTGCTCGCATCGCATCAGTAATTAAGATGAGTTGTTTTGCACCAATCGCCCGATACGCGCCGCGAATCGCTCCTTCATGAACATGATGACCATCGACAATTAACTCACTTATCAGACGATCATGGGATAATGCCACCCCAACGACACCAGGTTCACGGTGATGCAAACCACTCATTCCATTAAAAAGGTGGGTAACGTTTACGTCGCATTCTTCTTGTTCCAAAAATGTTAAGACCTCATCGTACGTGGCATTTGAATGACCGACCGACGTTCGTACATTCTCTTTTTGTAGTTGTTTGTGAAGTTCTGTAGCACCTGCAAGTTCAGGGGCGAGGGTGATGATTTTAATTTTCCCTTTAGCGAATCGTTGGAACGTTTCGTATTGAGTAACGCTTGGCAATTGAAGGTGGGCAGATGGCTGGGCGCCACGCTTTGATTCAGAAAGAAACGGACCTTCTAAATGAATTCCAAGCATTGTCGCCGCTCCGTTTTCTTCTTTATACGTCGCCGCCTTATGAAGCGCTCGACTTGTCTGTTCTACAGAACTTGTGATTGTCGTTGCTACGTAGGATGTGGTGCCTTCTTCTGGTAATCGCTTGCCTAATCTCGCATAAACTTTATCCGTACCATCCATCACATCCACCCCGTAACCCCCGTGAATATGAAGGTCAATAAAACCAGGTAAAAGAAACGATGACTCAGAAAGGTGATAACGTTTTACCCCTTTAAATTGCTTAGAGGTTAAGTCTTGGCCCACGTCCGCAATCTTTCCTTGTTTCACATAAATATACCCATTGCTCCAAGCTGAGCGATGATCAATGATTGTTGGTCCGTGTATGATAAACGACTCCATGCGCCACACCTCTTTCTTTCATTACGATATCATGCTTTGAATTTTTTAGGTTTGAGGACAACCTGTCCGGGGAACAATTTCACTAGATACAAAAGGAGGCTACACCATGAAGGTAGATGCACTATATGCTGATGGCGGCAAAGCGATTACGTTCCGTACTGGTGAATTAACCATACATGAAAATGATCAATGGAAAGGAACTTTCCACCAAGTTGAAGAGCAGAGCTTGATGTTTGATGCAGTGAGTACGAAGAAGCCGATGATGTTTAAGTTTGAAACGAGCGGTGGTACGTATGAAGGCCAAGGATTCGTTGCAGACATCGATAGTGAGAAGACTGAGAACATCATTCACATTGAAAGTAACGGCAACCTTACAAAGCAATAAGGATGTTTAAGGCTCCCAATTTCGGGAGCCTTTTTTGTTTAGGTTCTCGAAACTTTTCCGTGTTTCTCCACGAAGAAAGCGTTATGATAAAAAGTGGAGGAGGAGAAATTTATGGAAATGTCCCCCAGTCATAAAAAGAACCTCGTGCGTTTACTTGCAATTTTACTTACGTTTACAGTAATCAACGGTACGATGTTTAATGTTACGATTCCAGACATCGCCGAATCATTTAACTTAATGCCTTCACAAGTGAGCTGGGTAATGACCGGCTACATTCTCGTCTATGCGATCGGTTCAGTTATGTATGGAAAGCTTGCCGATGTGATTCCGTTAAAGCGCTTACTTACGATTGGTATCGTTCTATTTTCCTTCGGTTCCATCTTAGGATTTTTATCACCGAACTACACGACACTTTTAATTGCGAGAATCCTTCAAGCTTTAGGTGGAGCGGCTATTCCAGCTCTCGGGTTTATTATTCCATCACGCTATTTCACACATGATCGTGGTAAGGTTTTTGGTATCATTTCATCCACGGTTGCCTTTGCATCAGGAGTAGGACCAATTGCCGGCGGATTGATTGGTGGCTTTTTAGACTGGCGCTTTTTATTTCTCGTTCCAGCAAGCGCGGCACTTGCCATTCCATTATTCAGACGTTGGTTGCCTGATGAAGAAGTTCGCTCACAAAAAATTGATTATTTCGGGGCCATACTCGTTGCTATTTTCGTTGCCTCACTCTTGTTGTTCGTAACAATGCTCATTTGGAGCTTATTACTTATTTCAATTATAGCTTTTGCCTTACTCGTCTTTCACATTAACCGAGTGGACTCACCGTTTATTGATCCTGTACTCCTTAAAAACAGACGTTATACGATTACGATTTTTACAAGCTTTCTCGGAACGAGTGTCATGTTCGGTCTCATCTTCGTCTTACCGATCATGATGCGTGACTTGTATGACGCAACTACACTCGGAATTGGCTTATTGCTCTTTCCAGGTGCAATGGCAGCAGGAATCTTCGGGCGCTTTGGCGGAACACTAATCGATAAAAAAGGCAGCATTTATGTCCTACGGATCGCGCTTTTACTCGTTGCAATTGGTGTTTTCTTTATTAGCGTATTCACTAGCTCATCTTTATTTCTCTTAGGTAGCGCTGTGTTTATCGCCTACATCGGTTTTCCGCTACTGCAAAGCGCAACAGCCAACTTGTTGTCTCATATGTTAACTAAAGAAGAGACTGGCGTCGGCATGGGGCTTTTTAACTTGTGCAATTTCATTTCTGGCGCTTTTAGTTCGGCCATCTTTGGAAGCATTCTAGACCTTGAAGGCATGACGTTTTCAATCAACCCATTAAACGCTCATGGCGACCATGCGATTTATAGCAACTTGTATCTTGTACTTTCAATCATAGCTGTATTTGCTCTGTTCATGTTCTTTGCATTTTATAACCGATCAAAAAAAGCATAAGAATAGTCTTATGCTTTTTTATATTAATCGTACCTTTTACAGTCGCAATATTCACACACAATATAGCCTTGTCCATCATAAGCGAGTAACTCGTCCGCTGTTGCAACAAATTCTTTCTTATTGATGCTTTTATGCTGACATGCATCCTTTACATACCTCATGTTGTGGAGCACCTTCTGATCATGATCCAATAAATACACGCTGCGGCCCCTTTCATATTAATCCGAACGATTAGTTTTATCCTAGTTCTAATATATCATTAGTTACAACATTATTCAGTGCCCATTCAAATAAAGAAGTAACCCCCGTCCCTAAAACGAGGGTTACTTTAGCTTTCACGAACATGAATGTCTTGTGCACCGAGACGCTCAGCAAATGCGTGTAACGCTATCCTTACTCGCGGCTGCTGAGCCACACCTTCAAAACTCCGGACATGAAGCACCCGTTTCTCTCGGTCAAGCCACGGGTCAATACGACCGATCAGCTGATCGTCGACGAGCACTGGCATTGTATAAGGACCGTAACGACGCTTAGCTTTTGGTACGTAAATTTCCCATCGATACGTCATGCCAAACAAGTCTTCAACTCGAGAACGACTCCAAAGAAGTGGATCGAGGGGTGGCAAGAACATGACACGTTCATTTGTTAACTTTGTATGAACAAGTTCTTCTGCGTCTTCTTCTAGAACATAATAGTCCCTGGATGCTCCTTCAATCACCACCTTGACGAGCTCGTGGTTCTTCCATTTGTCATGTACAACTTGCTTCCGCTTGGCCGCACTGAATTTCTGCCAGCCAAACCTCGCATCTCTCGGGTCAATCAAGCGATAAGCCCGCATGTATTTTTCTAAGAGAAGGCGGTCAGCCTCATGACTAGATATACGCTCTGCCTCATGTTGTAACGCTGCTGGAATTTGCTCCTCCGTAAGTGCAAAGTGCCTCGTACTCCCTGTTCTCCCACTCACTTGGATCTCGCCACATTCGAATAAAATCCTCAGCGCGTGTGTCGTTTCCTTGGTCGTTGCTTTCGTTGGGTGATCCCAACCGCCAACAACTTTGCGATCACTAAAAAACGCTTGCGATGGCTTTGGTCCTTCATTAGCTAGAAGTGTGACAACCTCCCTCATGGCATCACTGTATTGCGCCTGTTCTTCTTGCCACCGTGTTCGTATGCGTTCACGTACCCCCTTTAAAAGAGGATAGTCTTCCATCGGCAAAAGGCATGCTGCATTCGCAAAATGTTCAAACGCGAGCTTTTGCTGGAGCAACTGTCCGTAATCATCAGTGTGATACGTTTCATTCCTGTTCATAAATACGAGGTGATGGTTACGCTCAACGACAGCGACCGGATCCAGTTGAACCGCTTCCAAAGTTGTTAATGTTTGAAGAGCATCGGAACAATGCGGAAGTAACTTCGTAATCAAAAATTGACGTGCAACCGTTGGTGTTACATGAAGCTCTTCCACCATCATTCCTCCTTATTAGTGGCTACTTAGTCGTTAATCGGTGTCCCCAATGATTTGTTGGACCTTGGCCTTTACCAATCTCTAGTGGATTACTAATGGCACTCGTAATAAACGACTTGCCGTGTTCAACGGCTTGATTCAATGAATCACCTTCAGCAAGACGTGCCGTAATGGCCGCTGCATACGTACAACCACTTCCGTGCGTATGCTTCGTATCAAAACGTTTCGCAGAAAACTTCAGAAACTCTGTCCCGTTGTACAAATAATCGTCTGCTTCACCTTTGTAGTGTCCACCTTTGATTAAAGCGGCTTTCACGCCGTATTCTTCTACGAGTATACGCCCTGCTTCCTTCATATCTTCAATCGTTTCAATCGTAAGCCCAGTTAACGCTTCCGCTTCAGGCAAGTTTGGTGTGACTAATGTGGCTAGCGGCAATAGTTCTTCTTTTACCGACTGACGAGCTTCTTGTGAAATCAACTCATGACCACTAGATGCAACCATTACAGGGTCAAGAACATACTGACTCACATTGTATTCCTTTAGTTTCTTTGCCACGATGGCAATCGCAGAAGGGTTGGAAAGCATGCCTGTCTTAACCGCATCTGGACGTATATCTTCAAACACTGCATCAATTTGACTTTCGATAAACTCTTCATGCATATCGACAAAAGACCGCACGCCAAGCGTATTCTGGCTCACAACCGATGTAATAACACTCATCCCAAATACACCGAGTTCTTGAAACGTCTTTAAGTCTGCTTGTATACCGGCTCCCCCTGTAGGGTCAGTGCCTGCAATGGTTAATGCTTTCGATACCATATCAATTCTCCTCCTCGTGATGCGCAAATAAAAACCTCCTGGTCAACACAGAAGGAGAAGGGCTTAGACACACAGATGTGCATACCATCCACTTTCCTCCGCCGCTGTACGGATCAGGTTCAAAGGGTTTTAAGCTTTCGCTGTCTCTCAGCGCTCCATTTCGCGCACCCCTAGTGGTCTATTTTCGTTCATTTTAGCATACATATTATAAGATGTATGCTAATTAACATGATACGATATGAACGTATACCTAAAAAGAAGGGGGGATACATATGGACATTATTTCAATTTTACTTAGCTTACTCGTCCTTCTGAACATCATGTTAGCTGCTGTGATCGTCTTTATGGAACGTAAAGACATTCATGCCACTTGGGCTTGGCTCTTGATCTTAATGTTTCTCCCATTTATCGGATTCATTCTTTATTTAATTCTTGGTCAGAACTTAAGCCGTAAACGCCTTTTCAATTGGGATGGCATCGAGAAGATCGGCCTTAAAGACAGCATCGACACACAACTCCGCCAAATTGAAGATGGCAGTTATCACTTTCACAGTGACACTGCCAAAAACAATGTAAACCTGATCACATTGCTCCTTCGAAGTGATGGTGCACTGCTCACTCAGGACAATGATATTGACGTTTTCACAGACGGGATTGATAAATTCTCAGAGCTAATTACAGATTTAGCCGCTGCGAACGATCACATTCATTTACAGTATTACATCTTTCGAAATGATAGCATCGGCAAGCGAATCATTGCTTTATTAACAGAAAAAGCGCTTGCAGGTGTACAAGTCCGCGTTCTATACGACGACATGGGTTCAAGGAAACTTTCAAGAAAGCACTTTCGCTCACTTATTCGAGCGGGTGGCGAAGTCGGCGTCTTCTTCCCGTCACGCATTCCTTATGTAAACTCACGATTAAACTATCGCAACCACCGTAAAATCGTCGTTATCGATGGTGAGATTGGTTATGTTGGCGGCTTTAACGTTGGGGATGAATACCTCGGTCGCACGAAGCGATTTGGCTATTGGCGCGATAGCCACCTTAGATTACGAGGCTCTTCTGTGAAGGCTTTACAAACCCGCTTTATTTTAGATTGGAATCAAGCGAGTAAAGACCAGCTCATTGAATACGAAGATCATTACTTCCCACCTGTTGAGACGAAAGGTGAGCTCGCTACGCAAATCGTATCCAGCGGACCGGATACTGAATACGAAGAAATCAAAAACGGGTATATTAAAATGATTACGTCAGCGAAAGACTCTGTCTACATTCAGACTCCCTATCTGATTCCAGATGCAAGCTTACTGGATGCTCTTCGTATCGCAGCGCTTGCTGGCAAAGATGTGCGCATTATGATCCCAAATAAGCCTGACCATATCTTTGTTTATTGGGCGACTTATTCATATATGGGTGAGTTACTGAAAGCAGGCGCCCGCTTCTTTATTTACGATGCTGGTTTTATCCACGCTAAAATGATCGTTGTTGATCGAAGCGTTGGTTCAATTGGCACTGCCAACATCGACGTTCGTAGCTTCCGTTTGAACTTTGAGGTCAACGCCTTCTTGTATCATGATGCGATCGGTAAAAAGCTTGCAGCGATTTTTGAACATGACCTTGAACAATGTTCTGAAATGACCGCACAACGGTACCGAGATCGAGGGGTGTGGATTCGGTTTAAAGAGTCGATCTCACGTTTGTTATCGCCAATCTTATAAACCGTACCCACTTCAAAAGAAGCAAAGGTTTGACCCTTTGCTTCTTCGTGCTATTCTTCTTCCTCAAGCTGTTCATAGATGTACTCTTGAATGACGTCAGCCATAACGTCGGCACTACGGTGTAGCTCTTCAAAATTATTGTCAACGCCACCAAACTCAATCAGTGTAGAATTCGGGGAAAGATCTTGATTGTAAATGCCATTTACACCCGCTCCCCCACTTGCAATAACCCCTCGGCTAAGTCCTGGGTAGCGATCTTCCAAGCGATGATGCAATTCAGTCGCCATCGCTAAATTACGTTCGTAATTCGGATGATCTTGACCAATTACAAACATCGTACGCGCATAACTTTCTCCGTTAATCGTTGCTGTAGTGATGTCTTTCGGTTGTGAATCTCGATGAATATCAAAGAAAAACTCTAAGCTCTCATTAGTGTCAATCGCTTCAGTTACGATCTCCCTCGAGACGTCGTAAGATTGACTGTAAGAAAGCCCACGCTCATGCAATCGACTCTCAATGGAATGCTCAGACACTTCAACTGGCAAATCGTAACTTCGGAATTGTTCACCTAGGTATTTCCCCAATTGAACGATGTTGATTTCGGAATGGTTCGCTACATCGCCTTCAATCTCAGGCAAAAACGACTCCGTATCATGAGTGTGTACGATATGGATGATCGGATCATCATCTGCATCGATGTCTACATTCGGCCCTTCCTCTTCTTCATCTTGAGGAGTCGCAGGATACGTTTCGTCATACCATCCAGGTGGTGGTGCTGACTCCATTGGCATCGTCGTATAATCTGTTCCTTCACCGGCAACGATAATCTCTGCATCAAACGCAGAAAAGCCTGGCACTTCTCGACCTAATAATGTTCTCGGTTCTTGCAAGTTAATGCTTGTCGTCAATTCAAATGCTAGTTGTGTTGCACTTGGCAATTCGGTATGTGTTTCGCCCATTTGGAAATAACGATTCTCTGTTCCAATAACGTGTACAAACCAATCAGCTTGTACATCGCTGACCCAACTATGAATTGTAGACGATGAAAAGTGCTTTTCTACTTCTGTTGTTGTCATAACGAATATCATCACAAAGGTAATGACAATCACCGCAATGATTGCAAGCATAACGAGTTGCAATTGTTTGAGCATTCTTGCGATCACTTTCGTCATCGTGGTAGATCCAATCACAGCCTGTCCTCCTGACTTGCAAAGACTATAACTGAGTCTATGTCTAGAATCCGTTCACTAGAACATGGCTCATCCTTTTCACCGTGATTGAGTCTTTTCGCTTATAAAAGGTACGACCTTATGCTTTTTTGAACGCAACATTTAGAAACCAAGAGGTGATAACATTGACTGAACATGATCACACACTTGAAAGACGCTTTCGAACCGAAGGGGTTCTCTGGGTCGCTCTTCTATGTGTAGCCATTCCAACATTCAGCCTTTGGAACCGTCCATTTATGACAATCCATCTCCACCTCGCACTGGAATCACTCATTTACATTCTCTTAGGTACGATCTTTCTCGTAAAAAGACACCAGAATCGCATACGAAAGCAAAGTACGAGAGCGTTTATCTTCTTAATACTTGCCATCGGTCTTTATTCACTCACAGCCATTGCGATCCTTTCTTTCTTCACCACTTAGTCTCATGAACAAAGCTCAACATGCACGAGAGAATGGAACTTCACGTAATGAACATCTTCTGTCGCACTAACGATATGAAACTGTTTTTGGGCATGATTCAAATAGTCGCAATGCCCTTCTACTTCATGAAATTCCCCTTCGTTATAATACGTAAAAACAACCGGTCGGTTGTACGTCATCGCTTCTGATAATATGAATTCAAACTCAAGCCACTGTTGTTCATCAAGCATGGGTTGTTCAACTTTCTTTCGTCCCTCTCGCTCTTGAAGCCAAGCCTCTCGGTATTCAGGCAAAATCATGCGAGACGACTCCCATCGCATGTTCGAATTCGGGGTCAACTTATTCATCATGGTCATCCTTTCACGTTTAATTATTTATAGTGGCCGCCAAGCTTCTTCGCTCGAATGCGCGCTTGCCCACCCGCAGTTAGCGACGTCGCATGGAGCACCGCTTCCGATCCGTATCGATATTTGAGACGGTCAACTGTCACGTTTAACTTCTCTCGGTCCACATCATCCCGGAACAAACTGAGCTGTCGGCACTCATCACTTACAAGACCATCTAGACTGATCCCAAGACTCCTCACCGCATCCCGGTTCCAATGCCTTAAAAACAAGTGTTTGACAGCTTCGTAGATCACTTTACCGTCATTTGTAACATCTGGTAATTTCATCTGACGATGAAATCCTGATGGCTGTTGAAAATGGTTATGGCCACGCGCTCCCGCCGTAACCGTCCCTCCGAGGTATCCATTCACTCGTACACGTCTGGCTACTTCTTCTGAAAGCTCCAATAATACCGTCTTAATCTCATCCCACGTCCGGTAATCTCTCGGCAACGTCATGTTATGGCCAATTGCTTTACGCCGAATGTGTGTATCCACAGTAACTGGGGCTTCGTCTTTCCCATGTGCTGTACGCCACAACACTTCTCCGTTAATCCCCCAACGCTTTTGTAGATCCGCTAGCTCCGACTTTGCTAACTGACCGATGGTGCGAATTCCAACATTCAAAAAATGTTGATTCATTCGCTTTCCAACCCCAAACAGCTTCCCGATTGGAAGGGGCCAAAGCTTCTCTTGTAGATTCACCAAGTTCAATGTGAAAATCCCATCGTCTTGCTTCTTCGAGAAATGATCACAAGCCATTTTAGCGAGCACCTTATTCGGACCAATGCCAACCCGGGCAATCATTCCTGATTCCCTGCGAATCTTCGTAATGATCTGCTCCGCCGCTTCTTCAGCAGTTATGCCCAGCCTCGGCAACGCGTACGTCATTTCTACGAAGATCTCATCAATGCTATACGGTTCAACAAGGTCGGTATACACTTCAAGTGAAGCCGCAATCGAAACCGAAACGTCCAAGTACAGTTGCATGCGCGGTCGAACGACAACGAGGTCGGAACACTTCATCTCCGCTTCCCAAAGTGCTTCTGCTGTCTTGACGCCTCGTTTCTTAGCAGTCGGGCATGCAGCGAGAATAATTCCACTACGTATCTTAGGATCCCCAGCAACTGCAACCGGTTTGTTCTTTAACTCTGGGTGTTCGATCTTTTCTATATTTGCGTAAAACGACTGCATATCAATGAGAAACACGACCCGCTCCATGACCATCACCTTCTTACAAACGTATGTTCTTGTTAGTAGTATACACGAACGAACGTTCTTATACTACTAGAAATTATTCCCCACACAAAAAAACTGAAACGCAAGTGCGTTTCAGTTTTCTTCAATAGGTTTGGGATATATGTGGGGATTTTAATACGTTTAGTTTCATTCCAAGAACCAAATCCCATCATAAACCGCTACAGCAGATAGATCTTCATTGTCGTTAACTATGCCCAAGGGCGTATTTATCTTTTTTGAACATGCGGTTTGTAATCATGTAGATCACAGATACAATAAGCATCGTTGAACTAATCGTAAGCACATAATCGCCTAACGTTAATACATTCGCACCGGCGAAATCAAACACCACAAGCGTAATGTTAATCGGTGGAATCAACAACATCCAAGAACTCCATGCCGTTGCAGGAACGATCATCGCGACGAACGGTCCAATCATCCACACGATCGATACAGGAGAAAATAAATTTTGCATATCTTTATACGAATCTGTCAGCAAACTAAACCAGACGAGAAGTGCTGAATTTAGCGCTGAAAAGGCAACAACTGCAAGGAACAAGAGAATATACTTACTTAGCGGAACAGCTGCTAAAATTTGTTCCACTTCGGTAAAGTAAATCATCATCAGAACGATAACCAACACGACCGACAGCAAACTACTTAAGATCGTATACAAGAAAACGACCATCGACTTCGCGAAAAAGATACGCGCGCGGGAAAGAGGTATCATTAAAAGCGGTTCCATCGTTCGTTTTTCTTTCTCACCGGCAAACATGTCTGCTGCTGCAGGGAGTCCACCCGCCGCAACTGTCAAAAGAAAGATAAATGCGAGCATGAATCCCATGCTTCCATCGCCACCCTCACCGAGAAAGTCACGATCCCATTCGTATATCGATGGTCCATTTTCTTCAATCCCTTGTGAGGTGACCCATGCATCTAGACTTTCACGTTCATAGTCAATCCACATTTCCATGAGTTGTTGCGCTGCTCTCATGCCACTATTGCCAAAGTCTCCACGAGCCGTTAACGTGTTTCCTTCTAAAACAATTGCAAAATCATACGCACCGTCTAGCAATTCTTCGTTGATCGTATCACTAACTGTGAGATGCCAATGTTCTTGTTGCTCCTCTTGAAAGGATTCAATTAGACCCGCATCAATGTTTTCATCAATGCCAATGTGAACATCCGAGGTATTAAAGAAGCTGAAGAAGAAAACAAGAGCGAAGACCGAAATCATTGGAATCGCCGTCGTAAAGAACACCGTTCTACGATCACGATACGTATCTTTCATTTCTTTAAGAATCATCGTCATCATGTCACACGACCTCCTCTAGCGAGCATCGCCATCAAGATCATGTTCATGTCGGTCGTTTCTTCTTCTTTATATAAGTTTTGAAGGCTTCCGTGATAAAGCACAGCACCTCGGTGCAAGATCACCACATCATCACAAAGCATATCCACTTCTTCCATTAAGTGTGTCGAAAATACAATTGTTTGTTGATCTCGTTTTAATTGCAAGATTTTCTCGCGAAACATATTCGCAGAAGTAATATCTAGCCCCGTTGACGGTTCATCAAGCAAGTAAATGGACGGGTTATGAATCATTGCCCGCGAGATGGCCACTTTTTGTCGCATCCCTTTAGAGAGCTTGCGAACCCGTTTGTTCAAAAAGTCACGCATCCCTAATTCATTGCTCAACTTCGTAATCCGCTGCTTCGTCTCTTGCTTTGGAATAGCATATAGCTTGGCGAAGTACTCCAAGTGCTCTCTTGCGGTTAGACGATCGTATAGACCTGTATCACTACCAAAGTGCACACCGATGGAGCTCCTTTGACGATGATTATTCAGGTCAAATGGCACACCATCTAATGCAACTTCGCCGCCAGTTGGTTCATACAAGCCAGACAATAAGCGAAGAAGCGTCGTTTTTCCCGCACCATTCTCCCCGAGCAACGCCGTCACTTTCCCTTGTTCGAAGGTGATGGAGATGTCACGGAGCACCCGGTGACTTTGATTGTGTTTTTCATAAAATGTCTTGTGAACATTCGTAAGCGTAATCATATAGAGGCTCCTTTTAGAGAAGTTCCTAGCCCCTAGTATATACGAGCACTACTGAAAACCTACAAATATGTCGCAAAGCGTTCGAATCATGTTATGACTTTGCTATAATGGGGAATATACTAAAAAAGTTAAAGTAGGGGTCGTATGATTCGAATCGGGATGTTAGATGACAATCCGAATGACTTAAATGCAATGGAACAATGGCTTCAAACTCAAGCAGATGTACATATTGAATGGCGTTGTCATACAGCGCTCGAAGCCTATCAGTTGCTAAAACACTCAACCATTGATCTATTAATTGCAGATATTGAGATGGAAGGGCTCACAGGGTATGAACTTGCAGAGCGATTACGTGCGCAAGGGATTAGCGTAGATATTATCTTCGTGACCGGGCATTCCGGCTTTGCGGTCCATGCGTTTGACCTCGACGTTGTCGATTACGTAATGAAGCCGATCTCACCTTCACGGATGGAGAAAGCATTGCAACGCTTTCGTTCCTTGAACGCTCAAACAGACGGACCAAAGCTCACGATCCAACAACAAGGAGATATGATCGTCGTCAGCGAAAACGACATTCTGTATATCGAACGTACAGGTCGCTCATCGACCATCCACACAGCAACTGAAGAGATTTCGACGTATCAATCGCTTCAAGAAATTGAACAAGAACTACAAAGCACGCAATTTTTCCGAACGCACCGTTCTTTTATTACAAACTTGAAGAAGATCACGCAGTTTGCACCATATACAAAGCATTCTCTTGAGATTAAATTCCAAGGAAGCGACAAGCGTGCACTCGTTACGAAGAAGAACTTAAAAACGATCCAAGATCAATTCCCAATTCTTTCTTGAGGTAAAGCCGATGATCATCTTAATCAGTCTACTTGTTATCGTGATAGTTAGCAGTGCGCTACTCATCATGAAATTGCATCGCGAACAACGACGCGCGTTTCTCGATGCACAGGCTTTCCAAGACCATGTACAGCACCTACACGAATCGCTAAAACAGGAAAAGCACGATCTCAGAACCCACTTAGAAGTGATGAAGAAACTGGCCAAAGAAGGAAACCATGAACAGTTTGAAGATTACGTCACATTGTTGCAACAAGACAGTGAACAGAACCCTAGTGCAGGGGCTGATCGAGCAGTAGGGGCCTCCATTGCTTACGTTAAAGCAAAGGGTGAGCAACACGGCATTGCTGTCACGACGTCGATCCATGCAAGCTTAAATCAAAGCATGCTCTCGCAAAGTAAAGAATTGCAACTCGTCGTCAACATTTTTAGCAATGCACTTGAAGCTGCTAGAAAAAGTAGCGAGTACGTAACATCACCATTTATCGATATCGAAATCAAAAAACAATACGGCATCATCATCGTTGATGTAAAAAACAGCACAGCACCAATCCCTAACAAGACGCTCGAGCGTATGTTTCCAAAGCAACACCCCGTCATTGAAAAAAGAGGTCTTGGTACGTACCTCATTCAACGCGCGGTAAACGATGCAGAAGGCTCGCTCGACTTTTATGTTGAAGAACATCTCTTTCACCTTGCTATTCGTTTACCGAGCATGGCTGCTCAATAAAAAAGAAACCTCAGAGAAATCTCTGAGGTTTCTTTTTGTATTATTCTTCAATTAACCCTTGCTCGACTAAGAAGTTACGTGCAACCACTTCTTCAAGCTCTGCGTTAATGTCAACTTCTGCGTTAAGCTCTGCCATCGTTTCTTCTGTTAACAACGGTCCAAGCTCAAGCAATAATTCTTCAATTTCAGGGTGTGCTTCGATCGTATCATTCATGACGATTGGTGCTGCATAATACGGCGGGAAGAAGTTAAGATCATCCGCAATCACTTCAAGGTCATACGCTGGAATTCGTCCGTCTGTCGTAAATGCCGCAATCACATCGACTTCTTCGTTACGAAGGGCATCATACATTAAGCCTTCATCCATTTGCGTTGTCGTACCCCAATCATAGCCGTAACGTTCATTCATTGGCATAAGGCCATCTGTACGCTCTCCGAAGTTTGCATTGTGGGCAAGCGTTAACTCTCCTGCAACGGATTCAAGGTCACTCATATCCGCAACGTCCGCTGCATCATCTGCACGCATGACGAGTGAATAACGATTTTCAAAGTCAAATTCGTCTAACCACGTAATGCCGTACTCTTCATCATACTCAGCCTTAACCGTATCATAGACTTCTTCAGCAGATGGCGGGTCTTCTGGGTCAATTTCATAATCTAAAACGGTAATATATGACGTACCTGTATATTCAACATACAAGTCGATGTCACCATCCATCATACCTTGTGTAAGAATCTCTGTATTACCGAGGTTGTCTTCGCGTTCAATCGTAAGATCTGTATTCGCTTCAAGCAATTCTGCAACCATATGTGTCAAAATGATTTGCTCTGTAAAGTCTTTTCCGCCGACAACAACCTTATCTTCATCACTGCCGCCGCCCCCACAAGCAGAAAGTACAAGTGCTGAACCTAATGCAACAGGTAAGAACTTTTTCATCATTCATTGCCCCTTTTATTCTATTTTTTTAACCCTTTTGGCGTTGCTAAAATTTCAATACGCTTCAAAATGAAGTCCGCAATAATCGCTAAAATAGCTGCTGGGATCGCCCCTAGCAACGTTAATGCACTGTTTTGCATAGCAAGTCCACGCATAATAATATCTCCAAGACCACCAGCCCCAACAAACGTTGCAAGTGTCGCTACCCCGATTACGATAACCGTTGATGTTCTAATCCCGGCCATAATGACTGGCAAGGCGAGGGGAAGTTGAATTTTCGTTAAGATTTGGCCACGCGTCATCCCAAGACCACGACCCGCGTCAACCGTCGCTTTGTCCACTTCCAAAATTCCCGTATACGTATTACGTAAAATTGGAAGTAGCGCATACACCGTTAAAGCAAAGATCGCATTATTTGTCCCAATCCCGAGTACAGGAAGCATAAACCCGAGTAACGCAAGACTCGGAATCGTTTGCGCAACCGATGCAATGCCGATAATCGGTTCAGATAAGCGCTTCATGCTCGTAAGCAACACGCCGAGCGGCACAGCAATAAGAACAGCTAGAGACATTGATACGAATACTAAGAAAAAGTGCTCTTGCAAAGCGTCCCATACATCACCTTGGCGAACTTGGAACAGTTGCCACATGTCTGTCAGAAGTTCCATTATGCGTCACCTCCTGCACCTTGATGTTCCCATTCCGCAATACCACGGATCATACTCGTCCTCGTAATCACACCGATGAGCTCACCGCGGTCAACAACAGGTAACGTGTACACATCTTCACCGTTAAATTTAGCAGCTACTTCTGCCAACGTAACGTCAGGAGAAACGATCTCTTTAATATCTGTCGTCATAACATCGAGTACCATCTTTGTATCATCTTCAAAGTGTTTGTCCACTTGTTCGAGGGTAATAAGCCCTTCAAGTTGACCTTCTTTGTTACGAACAAAGAGTTGATCAACATGACTTTTCTTCATATAATTAAACGCTTCAGCAAGCCCACGGTTCCCGCGAACCATCGCAACATCTTTCGTCATTAAGTTTCTTGCCACAGGTTGACCTGCGTTTTTGTTTAGTCGCTCTGCTCCAATAAAATCACGCACGAAATCATTTTTTGGATGACGCAAAATACGATCAGGTGTATCCACCTGAACAATTTCCCCATCACGCATAATGACAATCCGGTTTGCAATCTTGATTGCCTCGTCCATGTCATGCGTTACAAACACGATTGTCTTATTGATTTCATCTTGTAATTTCACGAGTTCGTCTTGCAATTGCTCTCGACTAATTGGATCAAGCGCACTAAACGGTTCATCCATTAGAATAATTGGCGGATCCGCTGCTAAGCCGCGAATAACACCAATCCGTTGCTGTTGCCCACCAGAAAGCTCAGATGGGTATCGCTTTCGGAACGTTTTCGGATCTAGTCCAACGAGATTGAGTAGCTCATCGACTCGTTTTGAGTAACGTTCTTTGTCCCATTTTTTAAGTTTAGGAACAATCGTAATGTTGTCTTCAATTGTCATATGAGGCAATAAACCAATTTGCTGAATCACATAACCACTATCTCTTCTTAACTGAACAGGGTTTTTTTTCTTAATGTTCTCACCGTTTACGAGAATTTCCCCTTCGCTCGGGTCAATTAAGCGATTAATCATTCGCATTGTAGTCGTCTTCCCGCATCCAGACGGTCCAATTAGTGCAACGAGTTCTCCTTCTTCAATACGAAGGTTTATATTCTTTAACGCCTTAAATCCATCATCATACGTTTTTGAGACGTTTTTAAATTCGATCATATTCTCACCTTCAATTCATTTAAAATATGTTAAAAACATGAACATCAAGGCACTAAAACTACATTACATGATTTTCGACATAAAATAAAGATTATCCTAGATTTATTCGTAATGTTCGACAATTCTAAGCATAAACATTTACATATAACCCTTATTTAAACAATTTACAACGATATGCTTACATTTCTCTCCTATATACTACCGATCAATCTTATTAAAGAAATTGAATTTGATATGAAAAATGTTTTCTAGAACGAAATAAAAATAAGAATCCGGACTTAAATGTTCGGATTTCTAGCAAAGCGACACCAGAAACGCACACATAAAAATACCCCGATCCATTAAAGGACGGGGCATTCTTCTATTTATCAACCATCAATCCACTTGTATAAATCAGCATCAATCGACTGCAACACTTGTTGCGGTTTGCCTACAACAAACCACTCCAACTGGTGCATCGCTCTCGTACAACCTGTATAGAGCAAATGATAGTCGTTTTTCGTTTGATACGTTTCATCGTCAACTCCATACATAATTACCTCATCGAACTCAATCCCTTTGGCTAGATATGACGGAGCGATGAGAACTTGTTTTTTGAAACGGTCGGTCGTTTCTGTAATTAACTGCGCATACTCATGACATGCATGCGCCAGAATATTCGCCTCGGCCATCGTTTTCGTTAGAATCGCAAGTTTGCCGTCTCCTTGCCATGCACTCGACTTTTCAAACATCGCCTGTTGCATCGCTTCATTAGAAGCAAAGCTACGAATGACTGGTAAGTCCCCTTCACGCTGGAATGGGATCATCTCTGGATCCTTTGGAAGCAACTCTTTCGCAAAGTTCATAATGCGAGCGGTTGAACGATAACTCTGTTTTAACGTAATTCGCTCTACATGACGATCTTCATCATCAGCCAGTGTCAAAATCGATTGGCCTTCTGCTGTATGTTGATGAACCGCTTGCTCAACGTCCCCAAGCAATGTAAACCGCGCTCTTGGAAACAGATTCTCTAAATAGCGAATGTGCATACTCGTATAATCCTGCGCTTCATCAATAAATAAGAAACGAATATCTGCTGTGTCCGGACGACCTTTCACTTGGTCATTCAAATAAAAGAACGGTGCAGCATCTTCAAAACGTAAATGCTGATTTACGATTCGATTTGTGAAGTTCTCGTATAATTGTTCCACATCGACGAATTCATGCTTTTCAATTTGTGCTTTTAACGGCTTAATTGTTTGTCGAACAACATATTTACGCACGAGTCGATCTTCTTGGACATGGCTATTGTACGTTTCTTTTTCATCTTGCTTTTGCATCACTTTTCGAGAAGCTAACGCATACAGTTCACGCGGTTGGTCTTCCATCGCATCCGTTACCCAGTCTTCATGTAACTGCTTTTTCTCTAATTGTTGTAGACCTGCGACCAACTCACCAGACATAATTTCAATACGATTATCAATACTAATCGTTTCATCAAAATCATAAAAACGTCGCGCCAGGTCTTCAGCAGATTTCCATACTTGATTACGGTACATGATGGAATAAAACGTCATACCGTCATCCTTCAAACGATCAATATAACGATCAAGGCGAACCGGTAAATCTTGAGCGGTCAACGAGAGATCTTCTTCTAGCTGCTCACTAGCTAACTGCCGTTCAATTTGTCCGTATGGGCTTTCAAGCGTCCACCCTTCTGGCAACCGCCGAGAAATGTGATGTTGAAACGTCGTCTGCTTTAAGTTCTCTTCACCAAGTTCAGGAAGCACTCCTGAAACGTATTGATTAAACAAAGGGTTCGGTGAAAGCAACAGCATGTTTCCACTATCAAACGTATTTCGATACGTATATAGAAGATAGGCAACTCGCTGCATCGCGGCGGATGTTTTTCCACTGCCGGCAGCCCCTTGTACGATTAGCATACGTGCCCGTTCGTTTCGAATAATGGCGTTTTGTTCTTTTTGGATCGTCGTTACGATGCTTTTCATTTCGTTACTCGACGCTTGGCTTAGTAAGTGTTGAAGCAATTGATCACCGATTGTGAGCCCGGTATCAAACATCCCTGATAACTCACCTTGGCGGATAATAAACTGGCGCTTACGTTTCATCTGACCCGTTACGACTTCATCATCCGTTTCATAACGAGCTTCTCCAGGAGCATAATCGTAATACATGCTTGAAATCGGTGCTCGCCAATCATAAACGAGGAAGTCGTCGTCATCACGATCTTGTAAAGAAGACAATCCAATATAAATCTCCTCTTCAGCACGTTCGCCGTCTTCAACGAAATTCAGCTTACCAAAGTACGGGGAGTCTTTCATGCGTTCGTATGTCGCTAGCTGTTTAGTTAGCACTTGATGAAAACGTTCTTGCTGACTAAGAAGTTCAGCTTGCTGGCGAATACTTGCTTCGGTCTCAATCACATCGTCTGGTTCATCTAGATTAATGGTTACGTCATCCCAAAACGTACGACGAAGTTCTATGACTTCCTCTTTGGTCATTCCCGCTCCTTCAATTCGTGCGGCAACCTTTTCGTCTATGGTCTGTAACACCTCTTGCAATCGCTGTTGTTCATAGGCTTTTTCGCTCATCTAGACACCCCTCAAATTCATTCTTGACAGCTCACTTGTAAAGTTGATATAATTATAGTAGATAAATATGATTTGTTTATCATCAACTTATGACATCACTTTTTATTGTACATATATAAGGTAGATAAGTAAAGGGCTAACCATGTGGTTAGCCCTTTTTTGTGTCCCGAGACATGAGCCAAAATGATGCAAGAGATTGGTCGATTTACAAAAAACTTCATTGCGTTATGTTGCACCTGACACAATTTAAATAGAAGGAATGTTATATTTTATCAGATATTTTTCCGTTATACTGAAACAAAAAAGGGTGATTACATGCGTACAATTGATGTGATGTTCGTCCACGCAACGATTTTTACGATGGAAGGTGAAGGGGTTGGTTCGATTTCTGACGGTGCCATTTGTGTGCACGACAATCTTATTGTCGCTGTTGGTAAGAGTTCTGAGCTAATGAACGATTACCGTGCACATCGCACCATTGATGCAGCGGGGAAAGTCATTTTACCTGGGCTTATTGACGCACACATGCATAGTGGTTTAGGAATCTTGCGTGGTGTTGCTCAAGATACGAACGACTGGATGGAAAAAGGTCTGTGGCCTTTTATGCACGTTCTTGATGAACCCGCACGAAAAGCAGGCTCACTCGTAAATTTAATCGAAGCTGTCAAAGCTGGGACGACAACGATTTGTGATTACGACTCTGGGATGCTTTCAATCGTAGAAAACCATCGTGCACTCGGCACGAGAGCACGGGTTTGTGAAATGATTAATGAGATGCCTGAACAATACGACGATGACCGGGAAGTTGGCGCACTCTACGACTTCGACCCCGCGGTTGGAGAAGAAACTTATCAAGCGAATCGAATGCTTTTTGAGACGTATCACGAACGTGACAACGGACGAATTACGTGTGTGCTCGGTCCTCAAGGTCCAGATATGATGTCTACGGAACTTTTATTAGATGTGAACGAATATGCGAGAAAGCACAATACACTCGTACATATGCATGTTGCACAAGGCGATCGGGAAATTACGCAAATGATCCAGCGTTACGGAAAGCGAAGCATTGATTATTTACAAGAACTCAATCTGTTAGATAAATCATTAATGGCCGTGCACTTGACCGAGGCGACTAAAGAGGAAGTTGCGATCGTTGCAAAAAGCGGTGCATCAATGATCCTTTGCTCTGGAAGCATCGGAATCATTGATGGCATTGTTCCACCAGCAAAAGAGTTTTTAGACGTTAGTCAACGTTTTGCTTTAGGAAGCGACCAAGCACCGGGCAACAATTGCAATAACATGTTTAATGAAATGAAACTCACATCGATTCTCAACAAATGCAAATATACCGATCCAACACTCTTCCCTGCATGGAAAATGCTACGAAGCGTTACGATCGATAGTGCCAAAGCCATTGGACTCGATCATGAAGTAGGATCATTGTCAGCAGGCAAGAAGGCCGACTTGATCATGATTGACCTAAAAACACCGGCCTTATTCCCGACCATCGAGTCGCCCATCCGCAACATCGTACCGAATCTCGTCTATTCAGCAAATGGTAGTGAAGTTGAGCTCGTAATGATTGATGGAAAGATCATTGTCGAAGATTCAAAGCTTCAATCCATTGACGAACAAGCAGCGATTAATGAAGGTCAACGCCATGCTGATCGCATTAGCGCAGACGTAAGTGAGCAGCCGAAACCAAACACACCCATCTTTCAAATGATGGCAAACGACCAACTTTAACTCTACCGGGGATAGTCCCCCATTGCTTTAAAGCGCCGGGGGACTGTCCCCGTACTTCTTGCGGTAGTGCGCGAGTGCGAGTAGCGGGTAAATGTATTCATAACTATGATAATGAAAATAAATCCGATCAGCTAAGCCCTTTCCTGCGGGGTAACTTCTTGGCCACTGACCGTCTCCCAAACGATCGAGAACATAATGAAGAGCATCATACATCGTTTTATTTGGTGTGTCATGCATGGCGACGAGGGCATCCAGCACCCAAGCGGTTTGTGTTAAATGGCTTGAATCAAGTGGCGTGTAACGCTTATAACGATCACTTAAACACGATTCCCCAAACCCGCCGTCTTTGTTTTGCTTTTCCTTTAACCAACCGATTGCTTTCTTTATTGTCTTATTCTCTCGCCCTACCCCGCTCGCTTGCATCCCTGTCAGAGCGGCCCACGTTCCATAAAGATAGTTCACACCCCACTGCCCTTTAAACGACCCATCCTTTTCTTGCTCACGCTCCAGCCACTTTACCGCTTTTCGAAGAATCATATCGTCGCCTTTCACGTCGGTATAATTCCCGAGTAGCTCCATCGTTCGTCCTGTCAGGTCAGGTGTGCTCGGATCAGTGAGGATCCCGCGACTTTCAGGAATGGGAAGCATGGCCAGTAGCCAACTATCGGTATTCTTCTCAAACGCTGACCAACCGTGGTCGTGGTTTTGCATGGAAATTGTCCACCTCACGCCACGATTCCAAGATTCAAAGATGTCTTGATTCTCCTTTGCGCTCCTAGCAAGTGCGCGTAGCGCAGCTGTCGTATCATCCACATCTGGTTGAAACGTATTAACGTCTGAAAACCCCCAGCCACCAGGCAACGCCTTCTTGTTATGCATTGCCCAGTCGCCATAACCTTCTTGCTGACGGTCAAGTAGATAGTCATTCGCCCGTTCAATCATTCTATCGTCCGTACGCACTCCCGCTTCTTGTAATGCATAACTAAGCAATGCCGTATTCCAAACCGTCGCAGTCGTGAATTGGAAATGAGGGTGACCATCAATCGTCGTCTGAAATCCGTACAACCCTTCTAACGCGTCTTCAATGAGCGGATCGTCTTTTGGATGTCCAAGTGCCAGCAAGCCAAAAATCATAAACATCGTTGACGTAAAGTAACTAAACAATGTACCGTCTTCTTCAATCCCATTTGTCATGTACAACTTCGCCCGACTTCGCGCAAGCAGATGCAGCTCCTGTGGCGTACGAATGAGACGTTTCACTCGTTGCACGATCGACGCATGCATTCGCTCCCACTCGTAAGCTTCTGGCCAATCTTCCTCTCCACGAGAAGCGAATAAATCCGACAAATCAGGACTTTGAGCCGTTTTCACTTGCAACTTTTGATCCGCAGCCAATATCAACGGAACAACATGCGCCCTTCCATACACACTCATGCTGTACAAATTAATCGGGAAAAAGTCCGGAACTAAAATTAATTCAATTGGAAACGGAAAAAAAGACGGCCACTTGTATTGCCCCGTCAACGTTAAGACGATCTTCGTTAAAAACGCCGTCTTTTGGATTCCCCCACTTTTCATAATGAATTGGCGAGCCCTCTTCATCCGCTCATCATCTTCACGATAATAGCCAGAATAAAGTAATGCATAATAAGCTTCGACCGTATTCGTCACATTCCCAGTATTATCATCAGCAAAGAGCTTCCAAGCTCCGTTCGGTTCCTGCTTCTTAATTAGACGATCTGTAAGCCCTCGAATTAATGCCTCGTCTTCTCGCTCAAGCGTTCTAAGCAAAATAATCATGTACGCATCAGTGAACGTACCTGATTCTAATGGATACCTCCAAGAGCCATCTTCCGATTGATCGGCACGTATCGCTTGAATTAACTGATCAATTCCTTCTGAAACATTCACAATCATCACTCTTTCAGAACAAATTTTCTTCCAGTTTATTCAAGGATAGGCTGACCCATTCATTCCTTGCGTTTATAAAACCATAAAGCAAAAACAATTCCTAACATTGCTCCAAAACTATCCAACACGACATCTTGCCACATCCCACTTCGATCTGGATGAAAAAACTGCCTCACTTCATCAATAACCGCAAAACCGACAACGAACAAAAAACTAAAAAGACTTGACCGAAACACATTTACGTTAAATCCATACAACAATCGAAATAGTAAAAAAGCGAGCAATCCAAATACGAAGACGTGCATTCCCTTTCTAATAAAGAACTCAATAAACGTGACGAGGCCGAGGTTGTCTACACTAATTAAGCGACCTCCATATGTAAATGCAACCGGCGAGAACAACGTCTCCAAAAATTCACTTCCTGGGAATTGCGAAAGTACCGATCGGATATCTTGTTGCTCGTACGACATCGTCGAACTCACAAAAATCAAAATGATTACACCAACTAAAGGCGCAACTAAACGAAATGTTCTAGACATTTGTTCCCTTTAATTCTGGCCACGCTTTTGTTAATTGATTCTGTATGTAAACGTGAGCCTCATCAAGGCTCATCGCCGGATCCTCCTCTGAACGTTGCACGAGATGGTTCATCAAAGCAATCAACTGTTCTTTTTTATCATCCATACGTTGACCTCCTTTTCCTGTCACTACTTAGACGTACAGATTACCAAGAACGTTACAAAAAGCAGGGCGTGAATCCGCCCTGCCTACGTGATGTATTTCAGTTGATCTTGACGATGATCCTTATAATAAGAAGCCATCGGTGCTAACGTTTCTTTAAAGTCTGGGCAAGTAATGCCACTGCCCGATAAATCTCGCACTGCTTGTGATGAGTCGCATGTTGCATCAATCTCGTGGTACGACAAGGCCTCACTTGATACTCGGAAGTATCGTTCGAGTACAGCATTTAACGAGCGCCCTGCAAAGCGCGAGAGCAATGTCTTCTTTGGTGTCTTATGAAGATAGGCTTCACTCAACATCGTGTAAACTTCCTCCATCGTATACGGATGAGGATCAGTAAGGTGATAGGTTTTACCAATACCCTTTTCGTGATGACTTAGATACACCGCAGCCTGCACAACATAGTCGACTGGAACAAAATTCCCGTTGACCGAGCCTTTTACGATCAAGGGGACGCTCCTAAGACGCAACTGCCGAAACCGTTCTAACATATTCAAGTAAAAATACACACCATCAAACTTCGTCGTTACACCGGTCTTAGAATGACCACGTACAATACCAGGCCGAATAATCGTCGTGGGTACGTTCTGCTTCGTCTCAAGGGCAAGCACTTCAGCTTCATATTTGGACCGTTCATAGTGATTTTTGAACTGTTGATCTCGAATCAACTCAGTTTCAAAAATCGCGCCTTCTCGATCACCTGATACGAATGCAGTACTAAAATACGTATATCGCTTAAGGGAGTGAACCCCTTCAACAAATCGATTCACATTGCGTGTACCCACAACATTTACCTGATGAGCTACTTTTTCTTTAACGGAAAGATCGTAAATTGCAGCAAGATGAAAGACGTGAGTAACAGACCGTTGTAAATTGTGTCGAAGCTCCTTGCTCAATCCGAGTCCTTCTTCTGTAATATCGCCAGGAATGAACTCCCATTGATTGTTAAACAACCCGTCAATCGCAAATTGTTGCTTCGCTTTTTGCAACATAGTCGGATGTACGAGCAAATAAAGCTTATGCACGTTGTTCGTTGCAACAATCTCATCTAGTAACTGCCCCGAAAGAAACCCTGAATAACCAGTAATGAAGTACGTGTTCTCCATCTAATGCACCTCTATTTCAAGAATTTCTTAACGAGGTTAATTTTGTTTTTAAATGGCGGATACATAAACGATACTTTCACTTTGGAACTACGATTTGTAACGCTCTTCTTATGAGAGAACGTCTCAAAGCTGTAGACACCATGATAACTCCCCATTCCAGAAGCACCTACCCCTCCAAAAGGCAAATGAGGATTCGCCACGTGCATAATCGTATCATTCACACATCCTCCCCCAAACGAGATGTCTTCCATTACTTGATCTTGAAGCTCAGTATCCTCAGAGAAGAAGTAAAACGCTAGAGGCTTCGGTTGCCTCTTAATATCTGAGATTGCGACATCTAAATCTTCAAACCTCAAAATCGGCAAGATCGGTCCGAAAATCTCTTCTTCCATCGACGCCGCATCACGATCTGGTAAATCGAGCAAAGTCGGTTCAATAAAACGATCCTCAACATCATGATGACCACCGTAAATAAGGTGATCTTGATCTTTTGCAATCATTTCTTGCAATCGTTTAAAGTGTCCCTCGTTAATCACCCTTCCGTAATCAGGGTTATGTTGAATGTCTTTCCCATAAAACTGTTCAATTTTCTTTTTCATCGCTTTAATCAATGAATCTTTCACGTCTGCATGGACAATAATATGATCTGGTGCGATACACGTTTGTCCATTGTTTAGGAATTTCCCCCAGACAATCCGCTCTGCAGCTCGCTTAATGTTCGCGTCTTTATGGACGAGCGTCGGGCTTTTACCACCAAGCTCAAGTGTGACTGGCACGAGGTTCGTTGAAGCGGCTTCCATGACAATCTTTCCGACTTTCGTACTTCCAGTAAAGAAAATGTAGTCAAAGGGCGCATGAATTAAAGCGGCATTCGTCTCGACTTCTCCTTCAATGACACGGATATATTCCTTGAAAAATATTTTTTCACAAAAGCTTTTAACGAGCTTACTCGTCTCTGGAGTATGCTCCGATGGTTTCAAAATAGCGCAGTTCCCAGCAGCAATGGCACCAATTAACGGTTCAATTAGTAATTGGAAGGGATAGTTAAATGGACCAATAATTAACACCGTTCCATACGGTTCATAGAGCGTGTAATTCTTCGAAGGTTGCATAAACGTTGGCGTCTTCACTTTCTCTGGCTTTGCCCACTTCGGAATCTGTTTAATCGCTTCATCAATGTTCGTTAAAACGATGCCAATTTCTGTCGTGTATGTCTCAAACTGGCTTTTCCCGAGATCGAGTTGTAATGCTTCGTAGATTTCTTGCTCTTGATTTTGAATCATCGTTTTCAATTTCTTGAGCTGCTCAATCCGAAAATCAATCGATTTTGTTGCACCGCTATAAAAAAATTGTCGATGCTCCAAAAGTAGCTCCTTCGCTTCTTCTACCGTGCTTACATCTGGTTTCATGACAACCTCCTCATTTAATTTTCAAAAATCTTGTTGCTTTACGTCGATTTTTGCCGTATTATACATTCATGCTCAAATTACTATCTGTTGAAAACGTTTTCAACAGTGTGTGCATACTTCAGTATAGCATGTGTTACAGATATGATCGAAAGAGGTGCATGAGGTAATGATTGAACCAGAAAAACAACCAGAATCTAGTTACAATCGCCGTAATAAAATCGGACTCATACTAGGTCCTGTGCTTTTTTTGCTTACGTATTTTCTCATACCCGATAGCGTAATGGGTCACGAACCGCGGGTCGTTCTTGCGGTAACACTACTCGTTGCAACATTTTGGGTTACTGAAGCCATTCCAATGGCTGCTGCATCACTCGTTCCAATTGTATTAATACCCGTCTTGCAAGGAGCAGAAATGGGAACCATTGCCTCTGCTTATGCAAACCCTGTCATCTTTATGTACGCAGGTGGTTTCGTTATTGCAATCGCCATTGAAAAATGGAATTTGCATCGTCGAATTGCATTAAATATTATTCAAATGATTGGCTCAGAAAGTCAACGTATTATTCTCGGTATTATTATTTCTACTGCTGCAATTTCGATGTTCGTATCAAATGCTGCTACAGCACTTATGATGCTACCTGTAGCCATTGCCTTAATTAAAGAAGTAAAAGAAAAGAACATATTAACGGGTGACAATTTACAGCACTTCTCAAAGAGTATCTTGTTATCTGTCGCTTATGCTGCAACCATCGGTGGTCTTGCAACGATCGTTGCTGCGGTTCCAAACGCCGTTCTTGCCGGTATTGCTTACGAACAACTCGGACGTACAGTAACATTCGTCGAGTGGTTCATGTTCGCAGGTCCTGTCGCTCTTCTCATGCTCGTCGTTTTATATTTCTATCTTACTCGTATGGCATTTAAAATTACGAATAATGGTGAAGAAGGCGACACAGGAAATTTAGACTTTATTAAAGAAGAAAAAGAAAAACTCGGAAAGTTCAACTACAACGAAGCAATGGTTTCAATTGCATTCGGTTTAACCGTAATACTATGGGTTTCAATTCCTTTCATTGGAAGCTTAGGAGATTTCATTCATGACGGTGCAATTGCTGTCTTTGGTGCTCTTCTCTTATTCTTCATCCCAAGCTCTAAGAAAGGTGAACGAATTCTAGAGTGGCAAGATATGACTCGCCTCCCATGGGGCGTCTTAATCCTCTTTGGTGGGGGTATGGCAATTGCTGCCGGATTCTCATCTTCAGGACTCAATGACCACATCGGGGAAATCCTCCAGATGCTTGAAGGATTACACTTCTTCTTCATCATCCTATTGCTCGTCGTTATTGTTCTTGCTATTACAGAGATTCTTTCAAACACAGCAGTCGCCAACCTCGTTATTCCACTTACACTTGGAATGGGGATTGCACTAGGAATTGATCCGTTACCACTCATGGCAGCTGCTGCACTCGCTGCTGGTTCTTGTTACATGCTTCCGGTGGCTACACCACCAAACACCGCGGTCTTCAGCGCAGGTTACTTGCGTATTGATGACATGGCGAAAGCCGGAGTATGGCTAAACTTAGCATCAATTATTATTATTACTGCTGCCGTCTACTGGTGGATGCCGATTGTATTCGGACTATAAGCGCTTAACAAAGACCCCCATACAACTTGTATGAGGGTCTTTTTCTCAGTTACGCCGTTCTAATAACGGTTACATTCACATCTGCGAGTGTCGACGCTTGTGAAGAGTTAAGCGTAATAACGGCAGGAGCATCAATCGTAACAGTTACTGCACCTGATAAGAATGAGGCACCAGTGCCAGTATCAGCGGACTCGACTAAATCAGTTGCTCCTTGTTGGAGAATTAATCCTACAGGACCACCTGCTGCCGTTGGTGTTACTTCTGCGTTATAAGAAATGGTATACGTTCCAGCTTCGACTAAGTTAATTGCTGCTTCACCAGGTGTATGAGTAATTGCAGTTCCAACAAGTTGTACGTTGGTAGCTAATGGGACAGCTAAAGGTACAGTTGTGCTATCGACAGTCGGACTATTAAAAATCCCGAAGTCCAAATCTCCTGGAAGTGTAGGAACAGTTGGTGGTAATGTCGGTACAACACCGCCACCAACGACTCCTGGACCGTTAATTAGGTTGTTGTTGATCTCAATGCCATTCTTGCAATAGCGACTATTTTGAAAAGGATTAGGTCTTACCATCCATTTTCACCTCCTGTTATTCCCTACAGTGTATACAGGCAGGAGCATGTTTGCCTTTGCGTTTGCCCTAGTAAAAATGCGGATTCTTTTCCAAGGAGACTATCGACAAACTAATTTCTTTTGTTATGATACGAACAAGCAAAGGGGAGACTACACATGTACTCAATCTATATCGTTGAAGATGATCAGCAAATCGCAACGTTACTCGGCCAACATCTCGGCCGTTACGGTTATGACGTGACGTATACAAACAAGTTTGATGAAGTTAAAACAGAAGTTATCGAACATAGCCCCGACCTCATTTTGTTAGACATTAACCTCCCGTATTTCGATGGCTTTCATTGGTGCAGACAAATCCGAACATTCTCGAATGTACCGGTCATCTTCATTTCCGCTCGCACGGATGAAATGAATCAAGTGCTCGCCATTGAACATGGCGGAGATGATTACATTACAAAGCCTTTCCATTTGGACGTTGTAACCGCCAAAATCAAAAGTGCGTTACGACGTACGTACGGAGAATACGCGAACAATACTGACTCCGAGCAAAAAGAAATCAACGGCCTGATCATCTATCCTAACAAAAACGAAGTTGAATTTAAGCAGTCACGTATTGAACTGTCCAAAAAAGAATTCCTCCTATTCGCAAAGCTCATTGCCCAACCTGACCAAATCGTTAGTAGAGATGATTTGTTGGAATCACTTTGGGATGAGGTTGATTTTGTGGATGACAACACGCTTTCTGTGAACGTCAATCGTGTACGAAAACGACTACACGAGATCGGCATTGTAGATGCCATTCATACGGTGCGAGGTCAAGGATACCGACTTCGAGTGAATTGGTAAGGAGGCAATGTTATGCTAAAAGATTTCCTGCACGACCGGTTACCGTTCATTGTACTTATTTACCTTAGTACGCTTATCACCATTTTAGTCGCTGTCCTTTTGATCAGCTTTTCAGGAGGAGAACAAAGCATACAAACCTATGTTTATATGCTCCTCCTTGCGACTCTTTTTCTTTGTGCTGCTTTATTCATTGATTACGCAAGGCACCGATCGTTTTTGAAGCAGCTGTATACTATTAATCCTCATTCGACCTCATTGGATGAGATCCGCAAACTTACACACCGCCAAGCGCCGACTCAAACGACAAAACGAATGCTTGACGTTATTCGCACAGTCGATGTTCATACCCACGATCAAATCATTCAATATGAAACCGATCGCAAACAACATGAAACGTTTATAAATCAATGGGTTCATCACATGAAAACACCGATGAGTGTCATTTCTCTTCTCTCCCAAGAAGGAAAACACCAGACGAGTGATGATGATGTACAAACGTTTTTCAACGATATTCAAGATGAAAATGACCGCTTTCGTCACGGCCTTGAACTCATGTTGCAACTCGCACGTTTGGATCACTTTTCGCTTGATTTTCATGCAGAACCTGTTGAACTCGCACAACTATTACGTGAAGTAATCAATGAGGAAAAACGTCAATTTATTCGACGTAATCTTTACCCTCAAATTGTAGAAGACACCAATCAAACGATGGTTTACAGTGATTCCAAATGGTTACGTACAGTAATTAAACAACTCATGATCAATGCGATTAATTACTCTCATCACGGACAAGGGAATAGAATTACTTGTACGATAAGACAAGAACGAGAAAGTGTGTCCCTTTTTATCCAAGACTCAGGAATCGGGATTCCAACACATGATCTCCCTCGTGTTTTTGAACCATTCTTTACCGGAGATAACGGTCGTAAAAAAACAGAATCAACCGGGATGGGGCTTTATCTCGCACGTACAATTGCCAATCAATTAGGTCATTCCTTAACGATCGATTCCGAATTGGAACGAGGAACGACGGTGTGTCTTACATTTACGAGCAAAACTTTATGACAAGTTTGTAAGGTTGTGAAAGAACAATCGATGGGAAGAGCGGGATCTCAATCGCTATACTAAACTCACAACAGTAAAGGAGAGATTCCGAATGACACTTCTACACGTCGATGCAATTAGTAAGACGTATTATCCAAAAAAAGAAGGGCTTTCTTATAAAGCTCTATCAAATTTCAACATGTCGGTAGAGCGCGGGGAATTTGTCGGGGTCATGGGACCTTCTGGTAGCGGGAAAACAACCTTATTAAACTTACTTGCAACGATTGATAAACCAACGTCAGGAACGTTCTTAATTGATGGAACAGACCCTGCTACGTTAAATGATAGCCAATTAGCTCAGTTTCGCCGTAGACAACTGGGTTTTGTCTTTCAAGATTTCAACCTACTCGACACGCTAACGGTTCGAGAGAACATTCTTTTGCCACTTGCACTCGATAAGACGTCACACAAGACGATGAACAATCGCCTTGATTTGCTTGCAGACCAGCTCGGTATTCAAGACATCCTAGACAAGAGAACGACTGAGATTTCAGGCGGACAACAACAGCGTACCGCTTGTGCTAGAGCTGTTATCCATGATCCAAAAATCGTACTTGCTGATGAACCGACGGGTAACCTCGATTCTAAGTCAGCACGACAAGTCATGGATACAATGACAACGATGAATAAAGATGAGGGCGCAACGATTCTAATGGTGACCCATGATGCGACAGCAGCGAGCTATTGCGATCGAATTGTTTTTATTAAAGACGGTCAATTTTTCTCTGAAATCCGTAAAGGTGAGCGTCAGCAAACTTTCTATCAAAAAGTCCTCGACACGCTCTCTGTACTCGGAGGTGACTTTAGTGACGATCACAAAACTCGCTCGTAAAAACCTCACAGGTCACGCGCAACGCTATGCTGCCTACTTTCTAAGCTGCGTGTTTGCCGTGTCAGTGTTTTTCATTTATGCACAATTTGTGTTTCACCCTGATGTTATAAACGGAGACATTCGTAGCGGAGATGCCGTACGTACGGGAATGATCATGGCTCAAGTCATTATAATCCTATTTTCAATTTTCTTCATCGCCTATTCAAATCGCGTTTTCTTAAGTACACGTTCAAAAGAGTTCGGTCTACTGTCGTTATTTGGAATGAGCAAACGACAATTGTGTCGCTTAGTTTATTTTGAGCAGACGCTCATTTCTGTGGCGGCGATTCTAGTTGGACTAGGAATTGGAACGTTATTCTCTAAACTGTTCTTGATGCTGATGTCATCGATGCTTGGAACCGAGTCACCCATTGAGTTTCAGTTCGTATTATTTGCGTATTCACTAACGGCTCTTGGATTTTTTGCCTTATTCCAAGTGCTCACGTTACTGTCATTTTGGCGCTTACGAAAAGCGAACATTCAAGACCTCCTAAAAGACGCACGTAAACCGAAACAAATGCCAAAGTTCTCTTGGATTCTAACGATACTAGGGTTACTTTTGCTCATCGCGGGCTATATGATTGCAGCCACCGCCTCAATCATGCTTGCCGTTTTCTTAATACCGCCGATCTTGTTTCTCGTCGTCACCGGTTCTTATTTATTGTTCCGCCAAGGAACGGTCGCTTTATATAAGAAACTTTATGATAAACCGTCGTTATACAACGGAACAAACCTCGTGACGCGTACGAATATTCTTTTCCGCCTAAAAGATTACGCGAACATGTTGTTTTTAACTTCGACGATTATCGCAGTCGTCCTAACTGCGGGTGGAACCGTCTACCTGCTCTTCGATTCGACGATTCGAATGGCCATGAATCAAATGCCAACAACGATTGCTTGGTATAACTTTGATGAAGACGAACCAACATTAGAGAAAGAAACTGCGGATGCGATTCTCGCTGAGCACGACACGGAGATTTTGTATACGATCGATACAGAAGTTACACCGATTGATTTTCAAACAGATCATCTTGAAACCGATGCGATCGCGCTTCCAGAATCAGCGTACAACGACATAGCAGTCGATATGGATCTTCCACAACTAAATTTACAATCAGACGAAGTCTTTGTGGCCGCACCTTTTATTCAAAATAGTCCTGAATACTCTCTCGATGAGGGAGATGTCATTCATGTTCATGACGAAGCGTACACCGTTTATGACCTCACTGAACGTCCGATTTTGTCCACAGCGAATAGTGGTTGGATACAATTCATTGTCCCTGACGATACCTATGCACAATGGGGCTCTGTCGTTGATGAACGTTATCACGCTTACGGATATGAATTGGATAATTGGAAAGAACAAGGCGAAGTTTCGAATGAAATTCGTGAAGCTGCTGACTCTGGACACCAGTCGTATTTCGTTCAGGCGAACGCCTCAGACTATCAAATGGTCATGCAAACATTTTCACTAACACTTTTCATCGGGATCTTTGTAAGCTTACTCTTCTTTATTGTTCAAGGAAGCATGCTTTACTTAAAGCTATTTACTGAACTTGAAGATACAAAAAAACAATTACTCTCGCTTAAACGAATTGGGTTAACTAAGAAAGAAGCGAAAAAGATTCTCGGATCGAAAATCCGCTTTCTCTTCTTCACCCCGTACCTCGTCGGTGCATTGCATGCAAGCTTTGCCTTTTTAATGCTAAACAGCATGCTCGAAGGCGCTGCCGGATCAATGTTATTTTGGAACGGTTTGCTTGTTATCGGGATTGGTGCACTTTTACAACTCATCTATTTCTTCATCACACGCTACTACTTCGTGCGTGCCGCATACAAATCATAAGGAAATAAACCTTAAAAAGACACCTCCCATTAACGTTGTGAATACGTTAATGGGAGGTTTTTTATATAGCTTGCAATTTTATTTATTCCACCTAAAGCCTAACAAGTGGACGACTAAGATTCTGATTCTAAATAAGCTCACTGATCGATACATATGTACAACGAGGAGGACGAGTAATGAAGCCAGCTCAAAAGACGATTCCTTGGTTGCAACGCTTTGCTCGATTCGGATATATGTGCCAAGGAACCGTATTTATCCTTATTGGCATTCTCGCGCTACTTGCCGCGTTTAACCTTGGCGGAGATACAGAGAACACAACTGGGGCACTTCGGTCACTTTCCCGCCTGCCTTTCGGTCAATTTTTGCTTTTCGCGATCGGTTTTGGATTGATTGGCTATATTATGTTAATGCTGTTAAAAACGTTTAAAGATGTAGATGATCATGGCACTGCACTTGGTGGCCTTTTTCAACGCGGGACGTATCTATTTAGCGCGCTTGTTTATAGTATAATTTGCATTCAGTCTTTCCGCTTCGCTCTCCATCAATTTAGCCAAGATACCTATAACGAAACGACCATTTCGTCTTATTTGTTGTCTAAGCCCTACGGTGCGATGGTCGTGTTTATTATCGGAATAGGAATCTTGCTTGCTGGTTTGATGCAATTCTACTTTGCAATGACGAACACGCATCGCGACGGCTTTAAATCATATGAAATGACACAAAAGGAAAAGCATTTTGCTACGATGACAGGCAAGGTAGGGTTCGGGGCACGCTCCATTCTGTTTATGATGATCGGTTACTTTTTTATGATCACCGCTCACCGATCTGATCCGAATGAAGCACGAGGATTTGATGATGCGCTTGCAACCCTGCAACAACAGCCGTTCGGAAATGTTTGGTTAGCCATTGTTGCTTTTGGTCTCGTCGCATATGGCGTGTATGCGTTTGTTCGGGCGTATTATGAGCAGATGCGTTTTTAACCTTCCGTTTGGAAGGTTTTTTAGTTTGGTCAAACTTTCCATCACTGCATAAAACGACGTCTGTTTGGGCAAACTGTGTCACAAATTGACTGTTAAAGGACGTGACACCGTTGCTAAGCTCTTCAAAGGAACATCATACACTCGTCTGTGTGCAACATGGCAAGAACGGACTTCGTTTTATTGAAAAGGCATTACAAACGATCGATCATGCATCCCACCACACGACCATTTTTTTATTCGATAATATGGCTTGTGAAGAAGACGAGGCGCATCGCATCGTCGGAATGTCTTTATTTCAAAAGCTCGCCCTAAAATACGAAGCAGATCTACTCATAAGCGAAGGAAAACCATTGACCAACCGGAAACTCATTGCAGAGACTGCGAAAGAAGTTCAAGCTACACATTTAATTGTTGGCCAATCAATTGAAAGTTTATGGCGCAAATGGATCGGGAAATCTACCATTGATCACCTCTCAAAAGACATTCCTTCTGTCAATGTGCACATGATTCCACGTGAACATGCCCATGAAGAAGAAGATTGGACATTTGATAAAGGAGTCGATGCTTACCTTTTCCCTATATACAATGGAACGTACTTAGTCGATTTCCACCCAACCGGCGACGAATCACATGAAGGAGTTTTCTTTAAACATCGTCATACAGACTTTAACAACGGTCGATTTGCCTTCTATGATGACGAACGCATTACCGAAGCACACGTTAGAAAAGGGATTATTCACGAACTAACGGACCACTTTGAACAACAAGCTTAAAAAGGATGATAATGATGGCTGAGAATATTCTTGTTTGCGTCAATTATGGACACCACGGAGCACGACTGATCAAACGAGGATCAGAGCTTGCCAAAACAACGGAAGCGAATCTCTACATTCTTGTCTTTGATTCCCTCCCACAAGACGATTACAAAAATGATCGTGAAGTTGATATGAGTATTTTCAAAGAAATGGCAGCTGACTATGGAGCTGAACTAATCGTAGAAGAAAGTCACGCCCACAACATTACGAAGGTTATTAAGCGAATCGCAAAAGAAATCGATGCGACTCAAATCGTCATTGGTCAACGTGTGGAAAACTTGTGGACAGCGTTAATTGGCGGTTCAATTATCGATATTCTCCTACATGATATTCCTTCAGCTGACTTGCATGTTGTGCCAAAGCCTCGTGCCGATGAAGAAGAAGATTGGAACTTCGAACGTGGGATTACCGCTTACTTGTATAAAAATGACGATCACACGTATACGCTTAATTTCGATCACAAGAAAAACTGTGATTACGAAGGTGTCTTCTTCAAATACTTGCAAACCGATTTCAACAATGGCTTGTTCGCATTCCAAAAAGACAACCGTGTGTTTGAAGTCCGAGTCAATGATGGCATCGTCGAGTCACTCGTAGATATTGATGAAGAAAAAGATAAGACAGTATAGAATGTAAAAAAAACGAGGAGAATTCTCCTCGTTTTTTTGCGTCTTTATAGAGCAAAGAAACGTGCGAAGTGTTTGGAACCACCACCTAAGTGTCTGTATGTTGGGATTTGGCTCCAAAATTGAAGTTAGATTACTAAAATCCCCACCATAAACCTCCACCAACATCTCTCTAAAAGAAATCCCTTATCCAAGATCTCTTCAACAATTCAAGACAGGACGCTATAAAACGTCCTGTCTTTTGTAAATCACGTGGGCGATTGCCAACATTAATGCGATATGAATAAGTAGAAATCCAATTGACGCCCACATCGATGGGAATGGAGGCGGAGCTAAGGAGACAGGGTTGTAGTTGTTAAACACATCAATATGAGCAAACACAATCCAAGAAGCCCAGTCATATTCAGCAGCAAGTAATACGAACAAATCTGCGAAAAAATACGGTAAGATTGTTAGTACAATCGTAACGGCGGTGTTTTTCGTAATGACCGCAATTAACGTTGCTAGCGCTACATAAAAGATAAGCGAAGGCGTCGTATACAATGCTGTTTCAAGTAAGTAAAAGAACGTTGACGAAAGTGGCACAACGTGCGGAAAGAACAACCCGAAAGCGAAAAGCAACGCTAACACAAAACTATAAAGCAAAAAGCTAATCACTAAGTTCGTCAACCACTTTGATAACAGAACTCGATGACGCGATACTGGTTTTATGAGTAATTGCTTGATCGTACCTGTAGATGCTTCACCTGATATTGCTCCGGTCACGAGCACAAAACTGTACAACATAATAAAGATATGGAGAACAGAACCGATCGTGACAAACTCCTCTGTTGTAAGCAATAACCCAAAGGATTGATCAATTGCAATCGCAACGATAAAGATAAACAGAATCAGAATAGACATCATCATCATCGCGAGTCCAATTCTCCGACCGTGCCATGCTTTTAACGTCTCATTAATGACTAATCCTTTCATCGTTCATCCCTCTCTGACTCTAATAACGAGAAGTAGCGCTCTTCCAACCCTTGTTCGTAACGTATCTCATATACATTGACGTTCTGCTGAACGAGCGCTTCAACGATCGCTGGAATCTGCTCATACGGTTGGTCGTAAATGACAAACTGATTCTCATTTTTTTCTACGTTCCCAAATTGCGCTAATTGGGTATGTGCGTCGGCTTCTGGTCTCGCTGTAACATGGATCGTATACGTACTTTCAGTCGCTGACGAGCGCAAATCAAATTCATCAACAGCTTGACCATCTTTAATGACGATCGCACGGTCACAAAGCACTTCAACTTCACGAAGTTGGTGACTCGAAACGAGCAACGTTACCCCGTCTTGCTTGGCTAAGCGGCGTAAGTAATAGCGCAGTTCTTTTATTCCATTTGGATCTAAACCGTTTGTCGGTTCGTCAAGAATTAATACGGACGGTTGATGAAGGATGGATACCGCAATACCAAGTCGTTGCTTCATGCCCAGAGAATACGTTTTTACTTTGTCATCGATTCGATTTGTGAGTTCAACTAGTTCAATGACTTGTTCAATTCGTTCTTCACTAATTGGCTTTTGACTCATCCTTGCAAAGTGTTCAAGATTTTGTCTGCCAGATAAGTACGTATACAAATCAGGATCTTCAACAATCGCACCAATGTGTTGCAGCGCTTCTTCACGGTTTTTGTTAAGGTCCTTTCCTTCAATAAAGACTTCCCCGCGGTCCATCTTTATTAAAGAGACGATTAAACGAATCGTCATCGTTTTCCCAGACCCATTCGGTCCTAGAAACCCATAAATTAAGCCCCGATCCAGTGAAAATGATAAATCGTTGATCACTTTATGACCTTTGAACGTTCGACTCAATTGTTTCACAACAAGAGGTTTCATCAGTTAGCACCTCCTTAAATTTCTTGTGGCTAATTCGTTTTGGTTGCATATAGATAGTTTCAGAACAGATAAAGTGGGGAGAAGTACATGGACGATAAAAAAATTGCATTTTTACTGTGTGTGAACGATGAACATTACTACACCAAGTGCTTACGACATATCTCGCTCTTATCCGTCCCCAAAGGATACACCATTGAAGTCATCGAAATTCGCGGTGCCGAAAGTATGACAGAGGGATACAATAAAGGCATGGAAAAAACCGATGCCAAATATAAAATTTACTTGCATCAAGATGTGATGATTATCCACCATATGATGCTTTATAACATGCTCGATATCTTCCTCAACTTTCCGAAGGTAGGGATGCTCGGTGTTGTAGGATGTGAACACCTAAACGACCAAGGTCTCTGGTGGGATAGCCCAAATCGGTTCGGTAAAATACTCGAAGATAAAGATTACTACGTCATGTCTGTACTTCAAGAACCAACAGATCACTATCAATCTGTTGAAGCGATTGACGGTTTAATCATGATGACGCAATACGATCTTGAATGGGAGTCATCCGTCTTTGACGATTGGCATTTCTATGATATTTCTCAATGTGAACAGTTCAAAGCTCACGGGTACGACATTGGCATTCCACAGCAAGGATACCCTTGGGTAATCCATGAGTGCGGTCCTATCATTAATATGGAACGTTATGAAGAATATCGCTTGAAGTTTCTTGATTGGAAAAAAAACGGCTATAGCTCTTCCGCTCGTTCTTTTTTTGCAAATTGAATGGCCGGTACAGCGAGAGCGAGCAACCCAAGCATAAAGACAACAACGCCAAGCCACGCAAACGAGGTATAGAAGAAGCCACCGATGGCTCCAGCAATACTTGAACCTGCGTAATAAGCAAACAAATAAAGCGAAGATGCTTGTGATCGATATTCCTTTGCACGTTGGCTAACCCATGCACTTGCGGTAGAGTGTGCGCCAAAGAAACCAAATGTAAAGACAACAACGCCAAGAATCGTAATCGGTAACACCGGCACTAATGTGAGCAATGCACCAACCGTCATTAAACCGATACCTAGAAGAATTACTGCAGGCTTTCCATGTCGATCCGCTTTCTTTCCCATATAAACCGAACTAAACGTCCCTGCTAGATACACGACGTAAATGAAACCGATAATCGCTTGAGATAAAGAAAACGGTGGTTCCATTAATAAGTAAGCAAAATAATTAAAGAGAACGATAAAAGAACCCATGAGGATAAACCCTAGTGAAATGACTGCCATTAACTGTGGCTGTTTCAACACAGATCCATATCGCCGCAACGCTTGATTAATTGAAGATTTCTTAGGGGTATAATGCTTTGAGTTCGGCAACATGAACATGAACAACACACTCATGACAAGGGACAATCCTCCAAGCGCAGTGAGTGCAACTTGCCAATTCCAAATGTCTGTCAAAACGCCTGTGATCAGTCGTCCACTCATTCCTCCGATGCTTGAACCTGCAATGTAGAGCCCCATTACTTTCCCGAGACTGTTTTGATCAAATTCTTCCACAACGTAGGTCATGGCAATCGCAGGAACACCTGCCACAGCTATGCCGAGGAACGTGCGAATCGATAATAGCGTTCCAAAATTCGGACTAAACGCTGTAAGAAGACCCATTACAGCCGTTAAAATCATCGATAAAACCATAACATTCTTCCGACCGAACCGGTCCGATAGCGGTGCTGCCACGAGTAACAAAATCGCAAGCATACCTGTTGTGACTGAAATGGTTAAACTCGCTGATTGAGCCGTAACACCAAATTCATCAGAAAAAATGGGAAGCAAAGGTTGAGTCGCGTAAATCGTTGCAAACGTTACAAACCCTGCAAAAAATAACGCGACCGCCGCAGAGTAGTATGTTTTCGTCCCACTTTGAATATAAGTCACACTAACGCCTTCTTTCTATTCTCTTAAGTCTAATACGCGAACTTGGAATCGTCCACAACCTCACGTTTGAGAAAGTCCAAATAATGGTATAGACAGCTAAAAAGGCGTGACGTGATGATTACAATGTTCCGCACATTCTATTCTATGATCTTATTCGTAGCAGGTGTTTTACACTTTACTCATGAGAAACTGTTTCGAAGCATTGTTCCGAAGTTCCTACCGTTCAGACGACTGATTGTCCTCGTAAGCGGCGTAATGGAACTCGCTTTCTCCGTTCTTCTTTGGGTCCAAAAGGGACAGAAACTCACTGGTAAACTTCTCGCACTGTTTATGATTATCGTCTTTCCAGCTAACATCTATATGGCAGCCAAGAATCGTACATACATTAATGGAAAGAAAATTCACCCCGTGTTTCTCTGGCTACGTCTCCCATTACAAATCCCACTTATCTTAGGCGCACTTTATGTAACCGGACATTCGAAAAAAGACGATGTGAAACCTAAAAAACCACTGGGTTAAGCGCTCAGTGGTTTGTTGGTTTTGACCCGTTCAGCGGGACGATTTTAAGCTCTGATCACAAAGATAAGAGCCCTACTCAGATTTCCGCGTTTTGATCCGCGCTACCCTAGTCTTGATCCACGCTACTTTGACTTCTCGCGGTCAAAGGCCAAAGGTTATTTCGGAATTTCAAACCCTCAGCACTTCCTCCTGCGCGTTAAAATATTCGCTAACGATCAAAAAAACGAGGAGTACACACTCCTCGTTCATGAAAAAATGTCATCAATAACAAGTATCTCTCGATCCGTTAACGCCATTTCCGCCGCTCGGATACTCGTTTTCACTTGGTCGGTCCGTTTTGCTCCTGGTATTAGCACATCGACAGAAGGTCTCGTTAAATACCATGCCAAAATTACGTGCGCAACTTCTTCTCCCTTTGCATCGGCAATTTCACGAACACGTTCGACTTTTGCGAGGTTTTCTTTAAACGCTTCTCCTTGAAACGATGGCTTTTTTGAACGAAAGTCAGTAAACGTACTATTCTCAGTATACTTTCCTGCGAGTAATCCTGACTCTAGCGGGAAATAAGGAATAAACGTAATGTCCTCTTTTGATGTGTAAGCGAAAAAGTCGGATTCTGCTTGACGGTTCAGTAAATTGTATTCTGATTGCAACACATCAACGTAACCGTCTTGATTCGCATCCTTTAGCTGTTCAGGTGAAAAGTTAGATACACCAATGGAACGGATCTTCCCAGCATCTTTAAGTTCTTTCAATGCCCCCACGGCTTCTGCTTTTGGTGTTGATTCATCTGGGAAATGAATGTAAAACAAATCGATATAATCCGTCTGCAATCGTTTGAGGGCATCATCGACAGATTGTTTCAAGAAGTTTGGAGAGTTATCAAACTCCATCGTATCGCCAACAGCTTTGTGTGCAGCTTTCGTTGCAATAACAAGATCTTCACGCTTATATTCTTTAACGACTTCGCCGACGAGTTCTTCCGAACGCTTCGGGCCGTAAATGAAAGCCGTATCAAGCATCGTAATTCCGTGGTTGATCGCAGTCCGAACAACATTACGTCCTTCTTCTTCATCAAGCATGTTCGGATAAATGTTATGGCCGCCAACCGCATTTGTGCCTAAACCGATTGGATGTACATGAACATCTGACTTTCCTAATTGTATGTGCTTCACCATCTTCCTCACTCCTTTCTATTGCTATTACACAAATCTATTGCCGTTAAACCAAGTCTCGCAAATAGACTTTCTGTATTTTACCACTCGCTGTTTTCGGTAGCTCATCCATAAATGTCACGTAACGAGGACATTTAAAGTGGGCCAACTTACTTCTTGCATAGTCAATCATTTCTTGCTCCGTCGCTTGATGCCCTTCCCGTAACACGAGAATGGCGTGAGGGGTTTCGCCCCACTTTTCATCCGGCTTTGCAACAATCGCTGCTTCTTTCACAGATGAGTGATCATAGAAAACGCTTTCAACTTCAATCGATGAGATGTTCTCTCCTCCACTAATGATGATGTCCTTTTTGCGATCAACAACTTGAACACGATGGCGATCGTCAACCGTCGCCATGTCACCTGTATAAAGCCAGCCGTCACGAATCGTTCGTGCTGTCTCCTCATCATTCTTCCAATACCCTTTCATCACTCCATGCCCTTTAACGACAAGCTCACCGACTGTTTTCCCGTCAGTTGGCACGCTTTTTCCCTCGTCATTAATGACCCGCACTTTAGAGCCGATCATTTCAAACCCTTGTTTCGCTTTTGCCTCGTAATAACGATCTCCGACTAAATCGTCGTCTTCTGAGGATAGATAACTAATGAGAGACAAAGGCGAACTCTCGGTCATCCCATACACTTGAATAAACGTAAACCCAATCTCTTCTTCTAACGTCTTCACAAATGCTTGAGGTGGTGCAGCACCCGCAATAACGACTCGCACATCTTGCGTGATGTTACGCTTTTCTGCTTTGTATTGATCAATTAAACTGCCAAGTACTGTTGGCGCCATGTGCATCACCGATACGTCATATCGTTCCATTCGCTCTAGAATTTCTGACGGGTCGGTTTTCTTTTGCATCACTTGGGTCGCACCATTTGCTGTGTAGTAAAACGGAGAACCCCAGCCATTGACATGAAACATCGGTAACACGTGAAGCAACGTGTCTTGGTCGGTGACTTGAAGATGATGCATCGTGCTCAGTGCATGTAAGTAATTGCTTCGATGCGTGAGCATAACTCCTTTTGGCTTCCCTGTCGTCCCGCTCGTGTAAAGAATTGAGCACAAATCATTTTCACTTAAATCTGCTCGTGAATAAGGAGCACTCTCTTGTGACTGTAACCAAGAATCATACGCAAAATATGAGCCTGATGAGCGTTCTGCTCCGTGTACAACAACAGACTGCACCGTTTCAAGTTTCGGTAAGATCGGTGCAATTAAGTCATACAATTCATGGTCTACAAACAGCGCTTTGCTTTCACTATGATTAAGAATGTACAAATAATCATCTGACTTTAAACGTGTATTTAATGAAACCATAATTGCTCCTACTTGAAACATTCCGTAAAACCCTTCGAACATTTCAAGCGTATTCGGTGCTAAATAGGCGACCCGATCACCCTTTTGAATTCCGAGTGCAGAGAGCCCGTGAGACAGTTGATTCACTCGATCATTAATTTCAGTATACGTATAGGCTTGATCGTTTTGGTCAATAATTGCCTTCTTTTCACCATATACTCGTACCGCACGATCCAAAAAATCGGTTAAAATCATCTCAGTCACAGTCATCCACTCCTTATATATCTGAATAATAAGAATTGTAGTTGCATCGTACACTAACTCTAATTTCAATTGCAACTGATTGCTCGCACACTATAAAAGAAACAGAACACTACCTAGTATTCTGTTTCTTCTTTGAAATAAGCTTTCACATAGTCAATCCAAGCTGTAGTAGCAGGAGATTGATAGCCGTTCTTCCGCGAAATGAGTGCAAGGTTCCAGTGAATTAACGGATGATCCACTTCAATAGCACGAATCCCTGTTTGATTCGAGTCTTCGACAATTGTCTCTGGTAAGAAGCTAACACCTAGATTCTCTTTCACCATCTTTAAAAGAAAGTCCCATTGCGTACTTTCATGAATAACATTCGGCTCAAACCCTGAATCGATCGACGCTTCCCGAACTCGGTCATACAACGAGAAACCTCGCTTAAATAAAAGAAAGTGCTCTCCCTTCAGTTCAGACATCTTAACCTTTTTCGCGTCCGCCAATGGGTGCTCATTCGAAACGACTAACAACAATTTTCTTTTGACGATTGGAATGACTTCGAGTTCTGTGTCTGGAATCGGCAGGATTCCAATGCCTACATCTAATTCCCCATGCAAGATGGATTGTTGGACAACACGCGCGCCTTCTTCTACGATGCCCATCTTCGCATCAGGATACTGCTTTTGAAACGCTGAGATCACTTTCGGAAAGAAGCTCGAACCAATGACTGGCGGTAAACCAAACCGGAAATGTCCTTTGTGCTTTGTACGAAGATCCACTGCCGCTTGCTTAAAGTCTTCGACTTCACGAATGACTTTTTGTGCGTATTCATACATCGCTTCCCCTTCAGCAGTGATTTGAAGTTGACGTGTTGAACGGTCAAACAATTGCAGTTCTAGCTCTTCTTCCAACTGAGCAATCACTTTACTTAACGCCGGCTGACTAATCCCAAGCTTTTCGCTCGCTCTTGAAAAGCTCACTTGTTGATAGACTTCTATAAAATAACGAAACTGTTTTATTTGCATCACTGAACAACTCATTCCTTTATGGAATACTATTATTATAATTATATATTTTACTTATGTAAGCGCTTATAGTAAAGTGAATACAAACTTAAAGAGAAAAAGGAGACTTGGCGATGACAAAAGTAGCTTCTTCTTTTACAGAAAGCATAAAGAATATTAAGGATGGCGACACGATTATTGTCGGAGGATTTGGACTTTGTGGAATTCCTGAGAATGCGATCGTTGAGCTAGCGAAACAAGGCACGAAAAACTTAACCGTCGTAAGTAACAACTGTGGCGTTGCAGACTGGGGACTTGGTCTGCTTTTGCAAAACAAGCAAATTGATAAGATGATTGCGTCATACGTCGGAGAAAATAAAGTGTTTGAAGAGCAATTTTTAAATGGCGAATTAGATGTTGAGCTAACCCCACAAGGCACTCTTGCTGAACGCATTCGTGCAGGTGGTGCAGGAATTGGCGGGTTCTATACACCAGCAGGTGTTGGAACACCAATTGCCGAAGGAAAAGAGCATAAAGAAATTGATGGCAAGACGTATATCTTTGAAAAGGCAATCAAAGGGGATGCTGCACTCGTTAAAGCATGGAAAGGCGACCCTTACGGCAACCTCGTGTACCGTAAAACGTCCCGCAACTTTAACCCACTTGCAGCAGCTGCAGGAACTCATACGATTGCTGAAGTGGAAGAACTCGTTCAAATTGGCGAAATAGATCCTGATCATGTTCATACACCGAGTATCTACGTGCAAGAACTATTACTTGGCAAAAACTATGAAAAACGAATCGAACGCCTTACGGTTCGTAAAGCCTAAAAGGAGCTGACAGTGATGAGCGACTCTAGAGAAATCATTATTAACCGTGCAGTAAAAGAAATTGAAGAAGGAATGGTTGTCAACTTGGGCATCGGAATGCCGACAATGATTGCTGACAAAATTCCAGCTGAAAAAAACATCTTCTTGCATTCTGAAAACGGCATGCTCGGCATCGGAAACTATCCTATTGAAGGAGAGGAAGATGCTGACCTGATTAACGCTGGTAAAGAGACAGTAACCGCAAAACCTGGCGCTGCTTTCTTTGACAATGCTGAGTCGTTTGCGATGATTCGTGGTGGACACGTTGATTTAACGATCCTCGGTGGTATGGAAGTCTCACAAACTGGTGATCTAGCAAACTGGATGATTCCAGGTAAGATGGTCAAAGGCATGGGCGGTGCGATGGACATCGTTCAAGGAGCGCGAAAAGTCGTTATTATTATGACGCATACGAACAAAGCTGGAGAAGCAAAAATCAAAAAACAATGCGACTTGCCTCTTACCGGTCAAGGTGTCGTCAACCGAGTCATTACAGATATGGCCGTTTTCGACTTCACTAATGAAGGCATGGTGTTGCGTGAAGCACTTAATGGTCACAGCATTGAATTGATCAAAGAAAACACAGATGCTGACTTTACCATTGATCCAAGCTTGTCAGGAGGTCAATAATCATGAGCCAAAATGTCGTGATCGTTGAAGCGACTCGTACCGCTATCGGTGGCTTCCAAGGCAGCCTATCCTCGGTGTCAGCTATTGATCTAGGAAAAACAGTCATTGAACAATTACTGAATAAATCGGGAGTTACACCAGATCAGATTGATGAAGTGATTTTAGGAAATGTGTTGCAAGCAGGTCTCGGACAAAATCCTGCAAGATTAGCCGCAATGAAAGCTGGTCTTCCAGAGTCCGTACCGAGCATGACGATTAACAAAGTGTGTGGATCTGGTTTAAAAGCTGTGCACTTAGCAACACAAGCGATTCAAAATGAGGATGCTGACATCGTAATTGCAGGCGGCATGGAGAACATGAGCCAGGCGCCTTACCTAACGATGAACGCCCGTCGTGGTTTTGGAATGGGCGACCAGAAGTTCGTCGACAGCATGGTTCATGATGGCTTAACGTGTGGACTCGAAAATTACCATATGGGCATCACAGCGGAGAACATTAATGATGAGTACGGTTTTACTCGTGAGCAACAGGATGAATTCGCTGCTTGGAGTCACCAAAAAGCAGAACAAGCACAAGCAAATGGTCATTTTGCTGACGAAATTGCACCTGTAGACATTCCTCAGCGTAAAGGCGATCCAATTCGCTTTGATCAAGATGAGCATATTCGACCTGGCACCACAGCAGATAAGCTCGGCAAACTACGCCCTGCCTTCAAAAAAGACGGCAGTGTATCTGCTGGAAACGCATCTGGCATTAACGACGCAGCGGCGGCCGTTCTCATCATGAGCGAAGCCAAAGCAGCAGAATTAGGCCTTACACCACTCGTCACAATCCGTTCCAATGCAAGTGCAGGTGTAAGTCCGAAATTGATGGGAATCGGTCCAGTACCGGCAACGAAGAAGGCCCTAGAAAAAGCCAACTTGTCCGTTTCAGATATCGACTTGTTCGAGATGAACGAAGCCTTCGCAGCTCAGTCCCTTGCCGTACAGCGAGACTTGGATTTACCGAAAGAGAAGATTAACGTAAACGGGGGCGCCATTAGCCTCGGCCATCCGATTGGCGCGAGCGGTGCTCGGGTACTCGTCACACTCATTCATGAAATGAAACGACGAGACGTAAAAACTGGCGTTGCTTCCCTTTGTATCGGTGGCGGTCAAGGCGTCGCAACAATTATTGAGCGTCCATAAAATGAACGAGGCAACGTGGATTCCACGTTGCCTCGTCTTTTTGGTTACTCTGGAAACTCAACCATAATCCGCTGACTCTTCCCTTCGTGCAACCGATCAAATCCTTCATTGATTTCTTCAAGCGTAATTCGTTCTCCGATTAGTTGATCAATCGGCAATTTCCCTTGTTTAAACAACGAGATGTAGCGTGGCACATCTCTCATCGGCACGCAACTACCTAAGTAAGATCCTTTGATTGTCCGTTCTTCTGCAGTGAGGCCGACTTGTGGAAATGAGAACTCTTCTTTCGGATCTGGCAAGCCACTCGTCACCGTCATACCACCTCGACGGGTAATCGTATACGCTGTTTTCATTGCTGGCACAACACCAGCCGTTTCAAATGCATAATGTACCCCACCATTCGTGTACTCCCGAATGCGCTCAACAACACCTTCCTCAGATGCATTAAATACAGCTGTTGCCCCAAGCTCCTTAGCATGCTCTAGCTTAGATTCGTTTACATCAACAGCGATGATTTCTCTCGCCCCAGCAAGTTGCGCCCCGAGTAAGGCGTTCATTCCAATACCACCGAGCCCCACGACAGCTACATCCGTTCCTGGTTTCATTTCTGCCGTATTAATAACAGCACCTAACCCTGTAATGACCGCGCAACCAAACAAAGCTGCGTGATGAAACGGAACGTCCCGGTCAATTTTGACCGCTGATTTTGTTGAGATGATGCTATACTCAGAAAAACCTGAGATTCCGATATGGGTGTACACATCACTTCCATCTGCATGTTCAATCCGTAAACCACCTGATAACATTGTTCCAGCATTGTTCGCCTCTGCTCCTGGTTCACAAAGGGCTGGTCTTCCTTCTTTACACGGTAAGCATTGACCGCAGTTTGGAATAAAACTAGTCACGATATGGTCACCCACTTCAAAGTCCGTCACGTGATCACCAATTGCTTTGACAACGCCAGACACTTCGTGCCCTAGAACCATTGGTGTTTGCCGTGGACGATTGCCATTTATCACCGATAAATCAGAGTGACAAAGTCCGACCGCGCGTACTTTTATAAGCAGCTCATCGCTTTCAGGGTCTCGTAAGTTCACTTCTTCAATCTTTAATGGCTTTGACTTGGCGTAAGGCATTGATAAACCACTCTCATACAGTACCGCCGCTTTTGTTTTGATCATGTTCATCATCCTTTAAAGTGATCTAATCTTATAATTTAAATTTTCCAACAATATGTTCATTGTATAACAATATTCCGACAATAGATAGATTTATACGACATGTAGTTAAAGGGATCTCTACTTTATTACTATATGTTAAATTCAGATAATGTCGAATTTAATTTTAATTTGCATAATAAGTTCAAAAAATGATGTTTTTTCCAATATTTTGTATTATACTCTTTTTTAAGAAACACAAAGTCAAGAAAGGATGACCCTAAGTTGACAATAGAGAATACGCTCATCTCGAAGATCGGAAGTTGGTTACGAGCGCTTTCCATGTACAACCTCGATGACGCTCAGCGCTATCAAAAAGAGATTAGTGAAATGATTCATCACATCCATGTATCAAAGCAAGCAGCTACTTATTATGACTTGGTACATTTCAAACACCAATTTGTTGCAGGACAGATGATGCATCAACCGATAGCCCAACATTCCATGAAATTGAAGGAAGCAACATTTGAGACGAACAACATCTTGAACTACTTGTATAACTTCAATGAAGGTATGATTGCGACGAGTATGGAGAATTACCTTTGTGCACTGAAGCATTTCAAAGAAGCAGAGAAACACATTATTCATGTGAACAATTATGAGCAAGCTGAGTTCTACATTCGAATTGCGAACGTGTTTTATCGTCTAGACCAGAACATCACCGCACTCTCCTACATTAATCAAGCGTACGATATTGTCAAAGGTTCAAAGGATCATATGCGACTCCAAATGAACTGCCTGATTATGAAAGCAGGGATTTACTCGGAGCTAGGCTACTATGAGAAATCGAACACGTACACAAGCTACGCTCAGCAACTTGCGAACAAAGAACCTTATCATCGATCTCTTGTCCATTATGCCAAAGCGAATAACGAATACCGGCACGGACACTTTGAGAAGGCATTAAAGTCTTACACGCGAGCCCATTCAGATAGCCACCAGAAGAAAACGATGATACGAATTAAATCCAAGTATCATATTGCTAACACCCACTTTAAACTCGGCATGAATGACCGCGGTCACGAACTGTTAGACGAAGTGGAGTCAAGTATTGCTAAAGAAGCGCTTCAGTTAAATGAATACAGTGCGAAATGCTTGATCAGTCGTGGTCTCCACGCTCAAATAAAGGTTGATCTAACTCTCATTGATCAAGGACTAGCGATTCTGCAAGAGAACAATCTCCACGGAGAGTTTTCAGAAGTATGCAACGATTTATCAAAGCATTTTAAAGATCGTGAAGATTTCGAGAACGCCTACCGCTATTTGCATCTATCAAATGAAGCAAGCGGTGGTAAACACGTTATTGGAGGTGATTAAGGTTATGAAAAGTTGGATGCTAGTAGCAGCAATCGCACTTACTGTATTAGTCGTTGGCGATGCAAGTGGCTCAGAACTCATCGGTACACAAACCAAAAATGAAATCTTGTAAAACTAGGGGCTGCCGTGCAGGGCAGCCTTTTGTTTTTCCTTTTGTTTTTCCTTATGTTTTACATCTTAATCGGTATGCTCTTCTCGCAATTGTCTAATCACATCTTGGATACGGTCCCTCGATTCCACAACCTCTGCTCGTTTTTCAGACGTCGTTTCATCACTCACTTCTTGAATGAGATTTGCTCGTTCTCTTATTAATTGCCTTAATTCATTAATTTCATCTGGTTCCAATTCATTGTTTTCAATGACAACTTCAACGGCTTCGGTCATTCGTGAGTTCTCTTGGTTTCTTAAGGTGGAGACATCATTTCGTAATTCTCGAAGCTCATTTTCAATGTCTAATTGATCTTCACTCGTTGCAATCAATCCATCTCTTGCCCACCAAATCCAAGCAAATTGACTAATCTGATCGAGCCAAGTACCAGTCACTTCTTCATCTAACTCTTGTGCTGTATACACAGAAGAATAGTTTCCACCGCTTACCTCTGCAACTTCTTGAAGCTGCTCATGCTCATCATCAGCAATATCAAACCCTAGAATATTAACTTCAAAGTCAATCCCTGCTTCTGGAATCGTTTCTGCGACGGCGACTGGATCACCACCACACGTTTCGATACCATCGCTAATCACATAGATGAAGTTGATTGAGTTTTCATCTGCTTCCTCAATTAAGTCTTCTTTGGCTTGCTCCATTGCATCAGCAAGTGGTGTCCATCCTGTCGGTTCAATTGGATCTACCGCTTCAACGAATTCACGATCATTGATTGGTGATAATGGATAGACATTTTCGATTGCTTCACATGACTCCGTCTTTCCATCGTTTGTGTTGTCACCTTCATGACCATACGCTTGCACTAAAACATTCGTTTCATCAGGAATATTTTGAACAAAAACTGCGATCGCATCTTTCGCTAGATCCATCTTCTGTCCACCGTCAACTTGCCCGGCCATACTTCCACTCGCATCAAGAAGAATGGCTACGTTCACTTCTTTTTCCATCTCTTCTTCAAGCTCTTCATCTTCTAATTCAACAATTGACCTGCCATCAGGTAACGTCAGTTCCGAAAACTCAACCTCATAATCCTCAACCCGTTGCAGCACTTCTTCATGGTTAGCTCCCAATTGATAAACGATAAAATCGAGCCACTCTTTCATCGTCCGTTCAGCGCCATCTTCTTGCACAATTGCCTCAAACTCTTGAAGCGCAGTTTGCTCGGCTTGATCGTACGAGTCTCCGATCGTCTCCTCTTCAGGAAGATGTTCTGTCGTTAATTCACCCGGACCAGAAGTTAACACACCTTCTTCCGTCAAATCGACCGACGGTACATCCGTCGAGGTTGCTTCCCCACCGTCTACTTCTTGAGCCTCTTCATTCTCTACGCTTTCCTCGGCTTCTTCAGTTCCTTCACTGTTATCATTACACGCCGTAAGTAACAACACGAAAAGCATCGCAACTATACTACTTTTCCACCTATAAATACGCACACTACCGAACCCCTTCCTAGCTGAAAAACAAATTGAATACGACCTATGAGACCTCACTTCTTAACTCTTCTAATTGTGCCACTTCTTCCTCAAGCTCTTCAATATCACTTTCATCCTCTTCTTCTTCAAGCTGATTCTCTAGGATTTCAATTTGTTCATCCAACGCACGCTTTTGATAGTTAGCATCTTCGACACGCTCCGCAAATGCATACGCTTCTTCAGGATCTAAAGCGAGATGTGCATAAAACGTTAGCTGAATCTCACGTTCGTTTAACGAGCGCTCTTCTTCAATTTGTTGACTATACGTGAGAAGTTCTTCACTTTCGTCAACTACATTGTGTTGCTCCATTCGTACGTATGGGTCATCGGTCTCAAGTTCTAGAATTTCTTCGCCACGCTCTTGCAAGTGGAGTTGATAAGCGACTTCAGCAACTTGATCTGGATACTCTAACAAATAATCTTCATAGCGATCACTAAGAACGGCAAGCTCAATATATAAAGAATCATCAATGGATCGATGAGGTTTGACAAGTTCAAGCAAAGAGAATGCTTCTTCATATTCTCCTTGATAATAATACTCTAACGCTTCCACATACTGATTAGCGACGTCTAATTGTTCGTTCACTTCTGCCTCGTGGTCCTCTTCAACCTCTTGAACTTGTGCTTCTTCAGTTGAACCTGCGAACCCGACTGCATAGACAATTGCACCGACTGCGATAACGGTCGTAGCGAGTAATCCTACACGCTTCCCTTGCTTTGGTTTCTTAACCGGTAGTGCTTGGTTTTCATAATACGTCGATTGCACGCTCGTAATCTCTTTACGAATCATGTCAAGAATTTGATCTAACGATGTCGCTTCTACAATCGTGGTCACGACATGCTTTTCATTCTGAGGGGCTTTCTTAATCAACTCTTCTTCTGACGCCTCATGGAAATCTTTATCTCTCACTGCAGAAAATAAATAAACAAGCTGCTTCTGTACGAACGACAATTCATTCTGTTCCTGTGCAACGTCAGACTGATTAGAGAAATGAATCGTCTTAATTGACCCTAACGCTTTTGTTTCATTGTATTCTTTAGAAAATACGAGATTATGAAGGTCAAACGATGTCTCAACCTCGGTTTGTTCTGAGAAATAGTTATAGGACTCTATCAATCCTTCCGCTGCACGCAAACGTACAAGCACATCTTCTTGGCGCAATGCAACATAGGGTACATGATCTTCTAATGCCCAAGTAAAGATCATCTGATTCCCTTCATGAACCATTGATTTGACCGGAAGTGTGTATGGACGCTTTTTCTTCATATACGATAAATCGTTCATTGTCGCACTTTGGACGAACGTATCTTCAACACGCCATTGCACATACTCAGTATTAAGTGTTAATTCACCATGATTAAATGGTACCGTCTTCTTCATCGTCATCTCTCCTAGGTTCATTCGACCGGATCGTATCAGCTACCCTGTTTTAAAGGCTCGTGTGTAAAACACAAAACATAAAATAATCATGAGAATAAATGAAATGTTAATCGATTGACGTTGCACCATGTCATAAATAAATAACGGAGTGAGTAAAATCAATGCACCTAAAAATATCCAGAAAAAAATCTTCATCTCCTACACCTTCTTTACTAACAAGTTGAAGCCCGACGGTTTTTACGCCGGGCCTGATCGTCTTATTGCGCAATCGAGTCTGCAATATTTTGGAACATTTCCATAATGTTTGTCCCAAGTACAGTCAACGTAGCAATAGCTACAACAGCAACCAGGGCGAGAATTAACCCGTACTCACTCATTGATTGTCCCTTTTCATCATTCCAGAAGTTTTTTAAGAACTTTAACATTTTGATTTTTCCTCCTTTGATTTAATTTCCAAACAATTTATTGAATCCATTACTAATGCCTTTACCGACACTCTTTGCTCCATCACTGATAGCATTACCGACACTCTTTGCTCCATCACTGATAGCATTACCGACACTCTTTACTCCATCAACTGTTGAATTCCAAGCTTTTGAAGCTTTGTCACCAACCCAACTAAGAGCTTTACCAATTGGCTCACGGTACCTAATTATTAATCCTCCAGCTGTAGCGACTAACCCCACGACCCCGGCTGTTACTGCAACTGGTGGGAAGAACATTGCTGCTGCAAATGCTGCTGAACCAACAGCATCTAAACCCGATCCGAATGAATCTAAATAATTTCCTTGAGTAGCATGTTGAATCGATTCACCAACACTCAGTACGGAACCTGCAACACCGAGCCATCCACCTGTTCTTCTTAGAATTGTATCCATAGTAGTTGTCATAACACCCGGGGCATTAGTAGCTTGACCAACTTGTGGACTCATACCTTGACCTGCTTTGAAATCTTTCCAATCTTGCGTAAACGCTAACGCATTTGATGCATAGTCGGTCACATCACCTACCGCTCTCATACCTTGGTGGTTAACGTGGTCCACACCAGGCATAGCAATTGCAAAAGCCATATTGATTGTACCTAAAGCGTTTCTTGAGCCAGGTAAAGCTCCCAAGTTGTTTCCAAGTTGATCCGCTGTATTAACAATTGTATGGAAGTTACCAACAAGATTGCCAGTTGAACTTACAAAGTTATTGACACCAGTTTGACTTTCACCCTCTGGGCGATGGCCGTACATAACAGCTCCAAAATTTTGTAAACCTTCACTTTGCGTCCACCTGGAGTAACCTTCCTGAACATCTTGTCTAATCGAAAGTGCGCTACCGTACATTTCAAGCAACTGCCGGTTAAAGTGGTGATTGGTCATTTGATTAGAGGTAGGAGCAAAATTAGGATACATAGGATCGCCATAATACTTTCCGCCTGGTCCCATTCCTGAATATCCTCCACCTGGACCTTGACCGCCTGGCCCCATTCCTGGATATCCTCCACCTGGACCTTGACCGCCTGGTCCCATTCCTGGATATCCTCCACCTGGACCTTGACCGCCTGGTCCCATTCCTGGATATCCTCCACCTGGACCTTGACCGCCTGGTCC
>NZ_JAFBEC010000012.1 GCF_016908595.1 Geomicrobium sediminis
ATGAGGTGCAAGCACCTCGGGTCCGCTCGACTTGCATGTATTAGGCATGCCGCCAGCGTTCGTCCTGAGCCAGGATCAAACTCTCCATTGAAAGTAATTCCTTTTTCGTTAGCACGGGGGTGCCAACGAGGCTCGTACTTCTATAGTATAGAAGCGCTAGCTTTTATTGCTTTAATTCGCTTATCTTTCATTCAGTTTTCAAAGGGCAATTGTTTTGCTTAGTTTGTGTTGCTGTCGTTGTGACAGCGACTTTTCTATCTTACCACCGTTAGATCGTTGTGTCAACAACTTTTTAATTCTTTTTTCGGTGAGTTTCGCGCTAATCTCTTGAGCGCAAGAACTAATATACCATATTCTATTAACTAGAGTCAATACTTAATTTACTAGTTTTTTAGATGGTGGGCCTGAGTGGACTCGAACCACCGACCTCACGCTTATCAGGCGTGCGCTCTAACCAGCTGAGCTACAGGCCCATCTGTTAGATGGAGCGGGTGATGGGAATCGAACCCACATCATCAGCTTGGAAGGCTGAGGTTTTACCACTAAACTACACCCGCATATAAAGTTAAGGTCTTTAAATGGTCGGGAAGACAGGATTTGAACCTGCGACCCCTTGGTCCCAAACCAAGTGCTCTGCCAAGCTGAGCTACTTCCCGTAAAGATTGAACGGTTATAAGTAAGTCAATCAAAGGAAAAATGGCGCGCCCGAGAAGAGTCGAACTCCTAACCTCCTGATCCGTAGTCAGACGCTCTATCCAATTGAGCTACGGGCGCATGTTATGTTATGTCGTTTGTTGCTGTCGTGCTGTTGTCCGTTTCGACAAGAATTAATATAGCATAGGATTTGGACTAAGTGCAACCCCCTTTTCTAAATTCGATTCATTTTTTATTATAGATCGATTTTGGTTTTCTACTTTCTTCTTATTATATATAAGCTCTCTTACAATTAAAGGTTAACAAAGAGATGCCGTTCAAGGTTGAGTGTATGAACTCAACCTTGAACGGCTTCTTCTACCATGTGAACGAAAGCTTCGTGCAAACGATAATCTAAAGTTAATTCTGGGTGAAACGAGCAAGCAAGGTAATTACCTTCACGAACAGCGACAATCGTGTCGTCATATTCACTGAGCACGGTTACGTGATGTCCCACTTCTTGAACGAGTGGCGCGCGAATAAAAATGGCTTCTACATCGACAGCTACATCTTTGATTTCCACTATAGCTTCGAAACTTTCCTTCTGCCGTCCAAAGGCATTCCGTTCTACTGTCATATCTATGAAACCAAGATGGGGTTGTTCGTCATTTGATAATCGCTTTGCCATAAGAATCATTCCAGCACACGTCCCAAACACTGGTTTACCACTTTCACCAAATGCTTGAAGAGGTTGAAGAAATTCATATTGATCAATGAGCTTTCTCATTGTTGTTGATTCCCCACCAGGAATAATCAACCCATCAATGTCTTGCAATTGTTCTGGCCATTTAATTCGCACGGCATTACTTCCACTCTTTTCAAGAAAACGAACATGTTCTTCAACCGCACCTTGTAAAGCTAGAACACCTATTGTAACCATTACCAACCACGATCCTGCATACGTTCAGCTGGAGCTATGTTTGAGATTTCTATTCCTTTCATTGCTGTACCGAGATCTTTAGATAGCTCTGCAATTAATTTGTAGTCAGTATAATGTGTTGTTGCTTCAACGATTGCTCGTGCAAACTTCTCAGGGTTATCAGATTTAAAAATTCCTGATCCGACGAATACACCGTCTGCACCAAGTTGCATCATGAGTGCCGCATCCGCAGGAGTAGCCACACCACCAGCAGCAAAGTTAACGACTGGGAATTCACCCGTTTCTTTAATCGTAAGTAAAAGTTCGTACGGTGCACCGATATTTTTTGCTTCGGTCATTAGCTCATCCGTAGACATGTGCATCACTTGCTTGATTTGAGCTTGCATTTTTCGCATGTGTCGAACTGCCTCAACGATATTACCCGTTCCTGGCTCACCTTTTGTTCGGATCATTGAAGCTCCTTCTCCAATTCTTCTTGCTGCTTCGCCTAAGTCACGTGCCCCACATACAAATGGTACAGTAAACTCCCGTTTATTTAGATGATAAACTTCGTCAGCTGGTGTTAATACTTCACTTTCATCAATATAATCGACACCCATCGCTTCAAGGACGCGGGCTTCTACGATATGTCCAATCCTTGCCTTTGCCATTACTGGAATCGATACAGCATTTAAAACATCCTCGGTAATTGTTGGGTCTGCCATTCTAGCTACGCCACCTGCAGCACGAATATCTGACGGCACTCGCTCTAAAGCCATAACCGCTACAGCTCCAGCTTCTTCAGCAATTTTCGCTTGCTCCGCATTGATAACATCCATAATGACGCCACCTTTTTGCATTTGCGCCATCCCTTGCTTTACACGATCTGTCCCTAATTTCTTCTCCATTTTTCCACTCCTTTGTTGAACTGTTATGACTTTTTCATTAGTATAAGTAACATCTGATATGATTAAAAGTGTCAGTTTCTACTCTTTTGATGGTGTCAGAGTGTAGATGGAAGGAGTTTATTATGGAAATCTTATGGTGCTCGTTAGATCGTGGAAGTGAAACACCGCTATATGAACAACTGTACTCACATATAAAAAAGGAAATTGTCAGTGGCGCGCTTATGTATGGAACAAAACTGCCTTCAAAACGAAAGCTTTCTGATTACCTAAAGATAAGTCAAAATACTGTAGAAAGTACGTACGAACAGCTCGTAGCTGAAGGGTATGTTGAAGTTGTCGCAAGAAAAGGCTTCTTCGTACAAGCATACGAAAACCTCGAATATGTTGACATTGAGAAAGATGTTGGTTCCATAGAACCGCTCATTGATGAGAAGATTCGCTATGACTTTCACCCAACACGCATTGATCCTTATCATTTTCCAATTGACCGTTGGCGAAAACATATGAAGGATACGTTAGACCATGATCACCTTCATCTTTTTCTGCTCGGTCATCATCAAGGGGAACTAGCCTTTAGAGAAGAGATTGCTCACTACTTGCGTCACTCAAGAGGCGTCACTTGTGAACCTTCACAAATTGTCGTCGGTGCAGGGATTGAAGTGCTCATGCAACAACTCTTTCAATTAATCGGGCGTTCAAAAACATACGGTGTTGAAGATCCTGGCTATCAATTAATGCGTAACCTGCTAACGAATAGTGCCAATCAGTACGTACCGCTTACTGTTGATGAAGAAGGAATCGTCGTTGATTCAATACTTGACTCATCAATTGATGTTATTTGTACAACACCCTCACATCATTTTCCGTATGGAACGGTGCTGTCCATCAATCGAAGAAAGCGGCTGCTTCAATGGGCAAACGAAAAACGAGACCGCTATATTTTAGAAGACGACTACGATAGTGAATTTCGATATAGTGGGAAAACGATTCCGTCCTTACAAAGCATGGATCATTTCGGTAAAGTCATTTATCTCGGCACGTTTAGCAAATCTTTAATTCCTTCTGCTCGAATCAGTTATATGGTATTACCGAATGACCTTCTAAAGCATTACAAAGAAGTGTTTTCGTTTTATCATTCTACGGTTTCTCGCATTGACCAGGTTGTCCTCACAGAGTTCATGAAACAAGGGGACTTTGCTAAACATTTAAATCGTATGCGAAAAATTTATCGTCGTAAATTAGACATTGTCTTGCAAGAACTAAAACCTTATGAAGATAACCTAGCCATTATAGGAGAACGGTCTGGTCTACATGTCGTACTCATCATTATGAATGGAATGACAGAAACCGAACTCGTTGAAGCCGCTCTATCTCATCAACTTCTCGTCTATCCACTATCGAGATACACCGTTAGCTCTGAACCGTCTAATCCTCCACGGATTGTACTCGGATTTGCGGGTATACCAGAAGATGAGTTAAAAGAAGCCTTACAAACACTTTTACTCGCATGGAACTACGAATATAAAAAAGAAGCTGATTCGTTATAATCAGCTTCTTTTAATAAATAATCTCTTCTCTCATATGTGTCTCACTTAGAAAAGCTGGATCAGGGTCAAAATAATCAGGGTTGTATTGAAAGTGAAATTCATCTTCTTGGATAAACCCTGCTCCCCACGTTGGATCCATTTCAAGCCATTCGCCATCAACAGACACATCAACCCAAGCGTGACGTTCACCCGTTGAGGTGACTCCCGCCACATAATTGGCTTCCATATCCAATGCACGTAAAAGAGCAATCGTTAAAAACGCATAATCTTGGCAAACCCCTTGTCTCGTTTCTAATGTCTTTACTGCACTATCATCCATTTCAAATGCGTTATTCTCTAATTTATCTACGTCGTAAGCGATCGTCGTTGCAACATAATCATAAATTGCTTTTGCGCGATCACGTTCGTTTTCAATTCCGTCAGTCAATTGATTTGCTAAAGAAATAATGACCGGATCATCCGACTCAATACCAACCGAAGGCAAAAGACTTCTTAAATCTTCTGCACCTTCTACATTATGAGTAAACAACGATGCCCCATAGAACACGAAATAATTTTCCCCTTCTTCGTATGGATCGGGGACACTTACAGTTACGTCATATTCCCCTTCCCCAAACCGAAAGTAGATCATTCCTTTAAATTGATAGTCTTCTACAGGCACATAATAATGCGCTTCAACCCCAGATTCATGTTCAGTCGTCACGATCATATGGCTAATGTCTTCACTACCTGGGATTGTGGAGTCAATGGTACCTTCTATCTCGTACTCTTGTCCTTCATAGTATAAAAGATCCGTCACTGCTGGAGCTTCAAGTGTTACCCCTCGCTCATAATATTGATCAAAATGGTCGATTGAGATTAACGACTCATCTGTTGTGCGATTCACCATAAACGAGGCTGCCTCATAATAGAGATCATCATCACCTGTGTTGAGCAACACTGTAATTTTATGCTCCCCTTCTCCGAATTGCAGAGGAACTTCTTCTTCGAAGGATTGGTTGTTAATAGGTACTAGAAACTCTTCTTGATCTTGTTCGTACGTAACATGAATTAAAAGTAGCTCATCATCACGTTCATTATTCACCGTTCCTTGAACAACGACACTCCGATCTGCTTCTAGAAACCCATCCAAAGGGGCAGCAAAGCTTAAATCATTCTCCAAACCTAGTGGGGTGTATTCAATCTCGCGTTGACGTTCATCATTTACATTAAGTACAGTCATCGATGCCCCTTCATAAAATTGACCTTCCTCACCTACTTGATCACTCGGCGCGTAAATATCGATTTCATATTCATCTGCTCCATAATGGAATTTCACGTCATACTCAAAATTGCCACTCTCATCAAACGTTGCATAATAATTAAACACATCATCTTTATTCGCTAATGATGTCAATTGAATCCAAACATAGTCTTCAGCAAGCTGTTCGTGTCGTGATACGTTACCTTCAATCGTTAATGTCCCTTCTGTAGCAAAGGATGAATACTTCGGACTTTGAAATGTAAGACCAACTTCATCTCCAAACCTTGTCATTGAAAGAGATGATACATCAATTCCATGAGCTTCACTCAATTTTTGAACATCATCGACGCCTCGTTCTTCTATTTGTTCTGAGTTTCCCTGTGATTCATCTACCGTCGAATCACAACTACTCAATAAACCGATGATTCCGACTACAGCTACTAGTCTTCGAAAGTGTTTCCACATCGCAGCCACCCGTTACGCAACACTTACAAACCTAATACGTCATTCATGACCCGCTTCCTTGTTATAGGCTTTATAAGGTAATTACATTTACGGTAACAGGTTCCCCCCTTGCTTTATGAAGTTTGTGAGATTCACTACGCTATAAGTACTATCTTTACAAAAAGTTAATAAAGAAAGTTTCGCGATTTCATTGTTCTATTCCTTCTATTCCTGTATGCTACGTAACGTTAATAAAATACTCACGTAAAGTAGGTGAACCCTCTGAACCAACTCAAGAATCTACTACAAATTTTTCTTATTTCTACACGACTTGGACTTACTTCATTCGGAGGTCCAATCGCACACCTCGGTTACTTTCATGAAGAATATGTAAAACGGAAGAAATGGTTAGATGAGAAAAGCTATGCTGATCTCGTTGCGCTCTGTCAGTTCTTACCCGGACCTGCCAGCAGCCAAGTTGGTATAGGCATTGGTGTGATAAAAGGAGGCGTTATCGGCGGTTTCCTTTCATTCCTCGGATTTACAATGCCTTCTGTCTTGTTGCTCATTCTCTTCGCTCAGTTTGCAAGTACGTTCGGATTAACCGATGCTGGCTTTATTGATGGTCTAAAGCTTGTTGCTGTTGCTGTTGTCGCACACGCCATCCTCGGCATGGCGAAAAATTTAACGCCTGATTTATCTAGACAAACGATTGCACTTGTTGCCCTCATGATTACGGTTTTAATTCCCCATGCACTCGCACAAGTAGTCGTCATTGCCCTTGCTGCAATCGTTGGGTTTGTCATGTTTCGTGATCCAGCAGAACAGACGAAAACGACAAGCTTTCCGTTAAGCAAACGATTTGGTGTTGCTTGCTTAACGTTGTTCGCTGTATTGCTTGTCAGTCTCCCACTTCTTGCACAAGCAAGTAGCTCAATGTGGTTAGATCTATTTGATCGCTTTTACCGGGCAGGCGCACTCGTCTTCGGCGGTGGTCACGTCGTCTTACCATTGCTCGAGCGCGAATTTGTACCGACTGGATTAATTTCTGCTGATGAATTTCTAGCAGGATACGGTGCTGCTCAAGCCGTTCCTGGGCCGTTGTTCACGTTTGCTGCATACATCGGCACCGTTATCGCCGGAAGTCTTGGTGGTTTATTTGCCACGGTCGCCATCTTTTTACCAGCGTTTTTACTGATCTTCGGCGTGTTACCATTTTGGCAAAGCGTCCGTCATCATGAGAAATTACGTGGTGCTTTTCTAGGTGTTAACGCAGCGGTCGTCGGTATTTTAATTTCGGCATTCTTCCATCCGATCTGGGTAACAAGTGTGCAAAATGGATTTGATTTTGCCATTGCTGCACTTCTTTTCTTTATGCTCATGTATTGGAAACGCCCACCTTGGGTAATCGTTCTTACAGGAATCGTTTTAGGAACACTCTTTTATTCATAATCAATCGATTCGTCATTTCGTACTCCGGAGTGGCGTTTTTTTCGTTTCGTAACATGAATCGCAACAAGTCCTACAGTGAAAAATAAAACAGAACCCACAAGCCCTACAAGTCGAATACCAATGGCATGCGCCATAACCCCGAAGATAACGGTGAACAAGATAATGGCTAGCGCTTCTAAAAAGCCAAATAAACTCATAAACCTTCCCATCAATGATGTAGGAACTGCATTTTGATAAAACGTTAAATAGCCAGTATTGAGGAAGGTCACAAAGAAACCGATAAGTGTAACACCAATGATTGCTACTACTTGATCTGTAGCGACATACAACGTCACGTAAGCCACCGCTGTCATGACGGTGCCATAACCAATTAACGTCTCTACCTTCAAGGATTTCGCAAAGCGAACATTGATTAGCGACCCGACAATGATTCCGATCCCAAAGAAGCTAAGTAGAAATCCATATTCAGCATCGCTGAGCATTAATTCTAGTTTAGCGAATGACGCTTCAAGAGAATCAATGGCAGTCATGAACACCGTTACAAAAACAAATAACCCATAGACGTAGAAAACATAAACGGAACGTTTGCAATAAGAGACAACCGTTTTGATGTCTGCTTGAATTTGTTCAAACCGGCGCGTTGATTTTGCACGTTCGATGGGTGCATCCACAACGGGTAGCAACAATAGAAACGCTGCCGAAAGCAACAACGCAACTCCATTCAAATAAATGGCCATATACGGGGAACCGACATAGAAAAGAATACCTGCAATCGCTGGGCCTAACATCGTCCCAGAAGAGTGAATAAATCCTCGTAGCGCATTAAACCGTTGGCGATTTTCTTTTGGAATTAACTTCGTAATGTATACAGCTGAAGCTGGTGCTGAAATCGCGTTTGCCAAGTTAATCAGTAGAACAAAGAAGTAAATATATACAACCGAAGGCAACAGTGGGATGATGATAATAAGCACAGCCCGAATCACATCAAGGACAATCATCAACCTTCGAGTATTCGCGCGATCAATGAGACTGCCCGACCAAGTATTTGTAAGAAGGGCAGCGATTGGCGCAATGATATACAGCAAGCCGACAGCGAGCGGCGATCCGGTTTCTTGCAGCACAATTAAATTCAGTGCAATTAAATATACCCAGCCACCAATATTTGAAACCCCTAAACTTAGTAATAACAACATCGCATATTTCCACATGTAAACCGGCACCTTTCTTCATGATGTCATGAAACGAAAAAACTCACCCCCAAGATTGTCATCTTGGGGGCGAGTCGAATCGCGGTGCCACCCCAGTTTGTCGATGTATTGCTACAAAGACCTCTTCAAGTACGGCTACATAAATTAACGTAGCGATACCCTATCTCTATAACGGGAGATCCCGTTGCATTATCATCCGAAGAATCCAATGCCCAGCTCCGAGACTTGCTTCAACATGTTCACGATGCCTCCTTCTCAGCTCCCAGAGGTCTCTGTCCATCAATTCCATGCTTACTCTTCTCTTCAACGCCTTTACTAAAATTTCTTATTAGTGTAACGCTAACCCCTTATAGAGTAAAGGTATTTTTCTAAAAATTTAAAATGAATAGGGCATGAATCGCAGCTTTAATGAAAAACTACTTCAATAGGAAATGTTCCTCTCGAAAAGATAGTATATGAGGTTTTTATTAATTTCACCTTCGATCAAGGACAGTATCTCTTCATACATTATTTCGATACTACACATGGAAGTAGTAATCCCATCTTTTAAACACATCTGCTCATAAACATCCACCACCAAGACCAGATCCTAAAGAAAAGAAAACCTTGGTTACAGAACCAAGGCTTCTTCACTACTTTATAATTACACTTTATCGCTTTTTAACTTGCTTCATTCATTCGATCTCGTAATGTGCTTGCTGTACCTGACAATAATACTGCTGAAGAAGCGACTTGTTGCATCGTTGCACTTAACTGCTCAATGATTGCAGCTACGCTTTGGACACCGTCATTTGATTGCTCTGCAATTGATGACAGGTTCCGCATATGATTCGTGACTTCATTCATATTCGTTGTCACTTCGCTGATTGCTGCATTGACATCTTGAACGATATCATCCACTTCCACAACGTTATCTTGAACACTTTGGAACACCGTCGTCAATTGCTGGTTCATGTTCATTCCTTTATCAACAGACTGGATGCCGCTTTCAATCACTTCTACAACGTGACGACTTTCTGCACCGATCTCTTCGATAAGCGTTGCAATCTGCTCAGTTGCGCCATTCGTTTGATCAGCTAACTTTCTGACCTCATCTGCAACAATTGAAAACCCTTTGCCGTGCTCACCAGCTCTTGCCGCTTCAATTGCCGCATTCAATGAAAGTAAATTCGTCTGTTCCGAGATTCCACGAATGAGATTTAGAATTTCTGTGATCTGATCCGTTTTTACACCAAGCTTTTGAACGACTTCACTTGAACGTCGTACCCCATCACCAATAACACTCATTTGCTCCGTAATATCTTCTACAGCTTGTCTGCCATCATCTGTTTTAGAAATGGCATGCTTAGAAGCATCGACGACAAATTTTGTGCTTTCAGTGACTTCTTGCAAGCTAAATAACATCCCGTCGGTATAGCCATTGACTTCTCGAATCGAACCTAATTGTTCTTCATTGCCAGCAGAGATTTGTTGCATCGTTGCTGAAATCTCTTCGATCCCTTGGCTTGTCTCACTCGTCGAGATTTCTAATTGTGCTGCAACCTCTGACGTTTGCACCGCTTGATCTTTCGATTCGTTTGCATGTGCTTGATTCTTTTCATAAAGCTGTGATAGCAGCTTATCGATCGGATGGTCGCTGTCTTTTCTAAAGCTAGACATCAACGCTGAACCTTTTAGCACCTCTTCCATTTGATGAAAGGGCATAAAGAAACGTTTAGCTAGTAGATGCGCAACACCCGTTACGACCACGATACTCACTACAATACCGATCCAAAACCACGGGCTTGCGATTTGAATTCTCGGACTTGCGATTGCTGTAATTGATATAATTAACACAGGAACCATTACGGCTACAACAGAAACGAGCGTAACAGTCTTCACAAGCATCTGGTATGTTGTCTTCGTGTTAGACATTCCGTCCACCCCTACTCGTTACTTTAATTTGCGGAACCGATAAACGCTAACGCTTGTTCCTTGTTTGTAAACGCACGAACGTGCTCGTACGTTCCTGCCGTTCTTGATAATCGATTTAATTGCATTTTTAACGTTGCTCCTGGAGCAATCGTTGCTGTCTTTTCGATATTTTGAGCGACCCAAGCCATGAGCTCTCCCCATACTTCATTTACTTCTGGCTTTGCCACTTGATTAATTTCACTATTGTCGTTAAGGAAGAAACGGACCGTTGGCTTCATGAGTTCACTTTTAACATAGTCTGCTTGTTCTTTTGCTTCTTCAACCGTAGTTGCCATTTCTAAGTATTTAAAATGCAAAACGTTACCTTCAATTTTCAATTCTATGTTTTTCATTATTTGTTCTCCTCTTCGTAAGTTTCATAGGCTTCTTTAAAAATAAACAACGCATTAATACATTTTGGAAACCCTGCATAAGCCGTACAATGGTTAATCAGTTCAAGAATCTCTTCTTTCGTCACACCAATTCGAAGTGCCGCCCGAAAATGATACGATAAACCCGTTCCAGGATCACCTTGTGTAATCAAGGAAGACAACGTAATTAACGAACGTTGCTTTAACGTTAATGCATCACTTGCATACACATCACCGTAGCCAAACTCTACTGCAAGGCGCGCAAGGCGTGGAGAGAATTCTTCCGCTGCTTTCATAGATTGAATGCCACGTTCTCCTGCTAGTTCCTCAATTTGCTTCCATCCTGCTTCGTTTTTATCCATGTTGATTCAACCCTTTCATTTGATCACGTAGTTGAGTTGGAGGTACTTCATCTTGACGTACCATTAATTCAATAACCGTTGGGGTTGATGCTTCTGTTAGCGCCGCTTTCGTCGCTTGTGCAACATCATCCTCCGTGTAACAACGATGCCCATGACAACCTAACGAGATTGCAAAATCTGCAATGTTCATGTCCTTTTTAAACGTTGATCCGACAGAACGCCCAATTAAATTTTTCATTCCTTTATCAACCATGTCGTGCATTCCATTATTAAAAACAAAGAAGAGAATTGGTAAATCCTCACTCGCGGCCGTAGATAGCTCGGTGCCATGCATCATTAGGCAACCATCTCCAGTGAACACTGCCATCGGTTTATTCCGGTTTGCCGCTTTTGCGCCAATCGCAAGTCCGATAGCATGACCCATCGCACCAAATACGTCATCAAAGTAAAACGTCCCAGGTTGTTTAATCTCAAAGTGCTTAATTGCATAAAACGTATGGCTGCCATCATCTCCATAAATGACCGTTTCGTAAGGGAGCACTTTTCGAATGGCCTCAATCGCTCTACCTGCCGCAAGACGTTCGGTATGCTCAGGAAGCTCTGGAACATCTAGTTCATAGGATGGGAGGTCTCGATCAATCTCAGCTGAAGGTTGACGTTTGAGTAATTCCTTTAGATTTCTCTTTGCATCACCTTGTACGAATAACGTTTTTGCAGATAATGACTTTCCGACAAAGGTAGGCTCAAGATCAAATTGAATGACGGTCTTTGGTTCATTATCAGCTCGAAATCCTGCTGTGGACATGTCACTAAGTTTAGAACCGATTACGACAAGCACATCGATTCCTTCGTTAACGTATTGCAATGACACTTCAGAACCACCGAGGCCAAAGCTTCCAAGTGAATACGGATGATTGCTCTTAAATGTCCCTTTTCCACCTGGCGTCGTCATGACCGGAATTTTACATAAAGTAGCGAACGCTTCGAGTTCCTCGTAAGCCCGGGAGATGTGAACACCTTTCCCTGCTAAGATAGCTGGACGTTTTGCGTTTTCTAATTTGGACATCACTTCTGTTAAATTACTAGAGATCAAAGTGTCCTGTACGACAGCATCTGACACATCTAAATACTCACTTTCTTCTAGCAATATATCCATTGGTATCGATAAGTGAACAGGCCCCTTTGCGCCCGTTAACGCTTGTTCAATCGCATGATGCAAGTACCGTTTTAACGTCTGTTTATTTTCTACTTTTGCGCTAAACTTCGTCACTGGACGAAATAGATTTACAAGGTCAGCGCCGAAGCTGCTAGAGTCTTGGCATAAAGCTCTACCTGATTCTTCTAGCGGTGGGTGCCCTGTTAGAAATAATACTGGCGCATTAAACGCTTGAGCTTGGCCAGCAGCGGTAATGAGGTTAGTCCCTCCAGGACCAGACGTCCCAATTGCCACTCCTATCGTTTCATTTTCTAGCGCATAGCCTGTAGCCATATATCCTGCACCAGTCTCGTGTTTCGCTAGAATGAATTCTACTTGATGATCATCCATCGCAAAGATGAGTGGTGAGATTGGTTTACCTGGAACACCAAATGCTTGATGACATCCTAAATCTTTTACAAATTTCGCTATAACTTCTGATACTTTAGGCATGGTTGCCCTCCATTTTATTTATACTAAATGCTATTGTCTGTCTCTTATACTGCTTATACTACTTCTATATCGGTCAAATTACGACAAGTTAAAGTACCTAAGTTTTAGATTTTCGAATTATTCGTGACGAATCCATATGGAATGTTGCATAGCTTGTACAGAATGTAAGAACGACTCAATTCGTTTAATTTTTATGAACATTTTTCGCTATAAATTACAAATACACGCATCGTCTACAACAAAAAGTAGACTTCCTCCTCTCTGAAAGTCTACTTTTTTATGCACGTTTTAATCGCTGAACCGTCCCTAAGAGAACCATCGCAAAAATTACAATTGAGATGACCCAATAATACGCCATCATTGTATTCCCAGTTTCTACAGCGAGATAAATGCTCACAGGTAAAGTTTGCGTAACCCCGACAATGCTGCCTGCAAACATCATCGTAGCACCGAACTCCCCTAGTGCACGTGCGAACCCTAACATGTAGCCTGTCACAACGGATCGCCACGCAATCGGTAGCGTTACGTGCCAGAATACTTGCCACTCTGACGCACCCATTTGCCGAGCTGCCGACTCAAGTTCATCATCAACACTTTCAAACCCATTCACGAGCATCTGGAAGATGAGCGGGAACGAAACAACGGCTGCTGCAATCACTGCCGCACTATATGTAAATACAATCGGTTGATTAAATAATGCTTCATACCATTCACCGACCCAACTATTTCTGCCAAAGACGACGAGTAAACCAAACCCAATAACGGTCGGAGGCAACACGAGCGGCAACATTAGTACCGTTTCTACGAAGAGCTTCCCTTTAAATTGCCTCTTTTTTAAAAACCAAGCAAAAAACAACGCGAGTAAAAATGCAAGAATACTTGCGACAATTACGACACGAAGAGAGACAGTGATCGGTGTCCAAAACGTTTCAAACATTACTTCACACCTTGAAATCCATAGTCCTCAAAAACCGCAATTGCTTCATCAGATTGTAACCACTCAAAAAAATCTTGTGTCGCCTCTTCATCAGTAAGTTGTGCGACTGGATAGACAATTGGTGAGTGTGATCCCTCTGGTGCATGATCAATAATAATAACATCTTCAGAAGTTAGTGCATCGGTATGATACACAAATCCTGCATCAGCGTTGCCTGTTTCAACGTACGTGAGTACCTGTCTAACGTCGGAACCATATACTGCGTTTGGCTCAACTGCTGGCCATAACGCTTCATTCTCTAACGCTTCCATCGTATATTGACCTGCTGGAACTGTATTCGGCTGTCCGATTGCGATATTTTGAAGCTCCACATCAGCTAAGCTACTCCAGTCATCCAACTGAGCTTCAACACCCGGTGTCGAAATGAGTGTTAACTGGTTCTCTACTAACCGAACCGATGCATGTATTTCAACCTCATCTGCTAGTAGCTCAACATCGCCCAAGGATGCCGATAGAAATACGTCTGCAGGTGCCCCTTGAACGATCTGTTGCCGAAGTTGACCAGAAGAACCATAATTAACGACAAATTCAACATCGTGGTTTTCTTTATATAAATCTTGTAAATCATTAACCGCATCTGTCATGCTCGCTGCTACCATCATAAAGATCTCAGGGGTTTCCTCGTCTACGTCAGATGCCTCTTCGCAGCCAGCAAGCAAAAGTATTGCGCTCACGAAACCTAATTTCCATCTCATAGCTGCCCTCCAACATCTTGATGTCTTTCTTTATCTAAATAAAGGGGGACAGTCCCCCGTTCAGGTAATGTATTAACGTGCCGGGGGACTGTCCCCCGGCAGAGTAACACTTTAATGTCCTGGGGAACTGTCCCTCGATTGCTTCTCCATTTCTTGAGTAATCTGCTCTAAATAGTCCGCTTCTTCTTGTGTAAACGTATTTGGAAAACGAAACTCCATTTCTAGAGGATTGTTATCGAAATGCTTTTGCATATCCTCTAATTGCTTGCTAAAAGCTTCAAGATCTTCAACATTTTCCGTAAAAAGATGCGTAAGCTTCGTAACCACTGCAAATGCCTCTGAGGAGTTCGGTGGTATGTTATTTTTGATTAATCGCTTCACCTCTGTTGAAATGTCTAACATCTCTTTGTCCCAACGCTCCCAATCTGACGACGGAACATCAATGAAACTTTCTGCAATCTCCTCAGAGAGGTTTTCTTTTGCCCATTGCAATTGATCATCCATATGCTCTTCTTGAAATAGAATGGAAGACAGTAACGTCCATGTAATTGGATGTCCACTCTCAGTAATTGTTTGCGTTCGCTTAACTGCTGAAATGGCTTGATCGACTTCCTTACGCTTATTTTCTAGCAATTGCAGCTGTAACGTTAATGAGTCTTTGAAATCATCCAACGTATCTTTTTCACTCGTTAATAAACCTTTAATGTCTTGAAGCGAATACCCGATAAACTTTAACGATTGAATCTGTTGCAATTTTGAGAGCTCTTCTAATCCATAAAGACGGTGGCCCGCTTCATTGTAATTACTTGGCGTCAGAATTCCAACTTCATCGTAGAACCTCAATGTACGAACTGAAACATTCGCTCGTCTTCCAAACTCACTAATTGTTAACTTCATGCAACGATCACCCTTTCTATTCGTTACATTCAGCATAGCCGTTCACGTAACGTGAGGCGCAAGTAAAATTTCCAAAACGTCACTGTTGGGGTCTGTCCCCAACACCAGTAACGCATTAACGCACCGGGGGTCTGTCCCCGGTGAGGGCCCGTTTGCAGTCGGATTGTATCGTTTCGATGAGTTCCTTGACTGTTGGAATGTCTTGAATAAGTCCAACGCCTTGTCCTGCCCAACCAAATCCGTGTTCATGGTCGCCTTGTTCGATTAACTTCAAATTCGATGCACCACTTATGTACGGTTGGAGTGCATTAAAATCAACACCTTCATCTTCAAGTTCTTTGATTCGGTCCGTCGCTTTCGTCCACAATGCCCTCGCTGGTCTTTCAATCGTTCGTTTAATCACAATAGTATCCGCTTCGGTCGCTTTAAGAATTGCTTCCTTATAAGCTGAATGGGCGATACATTCTTGTGTCGCAATAAAACGTGTGCCCATCTCAATTCCATCTGCCCCTAGCGCAAGAGCCGCAGCATACCCTCTCCCATCAACAATTCCTCCACTTGCGAGTACTGGAATCGATACTGAATCAACGACGCGGGGAACAAGCACAAACGTACCAACATCATCTCGCCCTAAATGCCCTCCCCCTTCTTGCCCGACGACTATAATTGCATCTGCTCCAAGCTGTTCTGCTTTTTGTGCTTGTCTGACCGCTGCGACGAGAACGAGTTTTTTGATGTTCGTATCCTTCACACGTTCAAATACGGGAGCAGGATTACCGGCAGTTACTGAAATTGCGGGTACCTCTTCTTCAATAACAACGTCAAGTAGCTCGTCAACAGATCCTCTTCCTAAAGAAAAATTAATCGCAAACGGCTTCTTCGTAAGTTGTTTAATTTTCTTAATTTCTGCCCTTAATGATTCAGGGTCTCCAAGTGACGTAGCTGTAATTTGACCAAGACCACCAGCATTCGACACTGAAGCTGCTAGTTCTGCATACGCCAAATACGCAAGCCCACCTTGTACAATCGGTACTTCTACACCAAAACGTTCACAGAAACGATTCATAGAAACAACCCCCAGCACAGAATAATCAGATTATATCATTGATTATACGCCTTCCGACACTCATAAAAAAGAAAAGAACGACACAAGTAAGGTTTACCTCTACTCGCATCGTTCTTTCAGTTATACTCTTGCCGCTTCAACAAACTTAGCCGCATGATCGCGAAGACCTTGCCAATCTTGCTGCTCAATCAAAGATTTCTTTAAAAGAGAGCCGCCAGCTCCTGCGGCAACAGCTCCAGCTTTAATGAACGACGCAATGTTCGTTTCATCAATGCCGCCTGTAGGCATCATCGGGATATGGCTAAGTGGTCCTTGAAGACCTTTAATGAATGCAGGTCCTAATGAATCTGCTGGGAATACTTTGACGATATCCGCACCGTACAGATACGCTTGTTGGGCTTCAGTTGGTGTAAATACACCAGGGATTACAATCACTTGATGCTTATTTGCAACCTTAATCGTTTCTTCATCAAGAATTGGTGCAAAAATAAATTCTGCCCCTGCTTCAATGGCCTCTTCAGCATGCTCCCCATTAAGAACCGTACCAGCACCTACAATCGCACGATCACCGACAACTGCTTTGCATTTTTGAATGGCTTCATAAGCGCGATCAGAATCAACGGTGACTTCAAGTCCTGTAACTCCGCCTTCAACGAGCGCTAAAGCAATGTCTTCAATGTTTTCAAATGGGAGTTTACGCATCACGGCTACTACGCCAGACTCAAGTAATTTATCAATATTCTTCATGTTCTCTCCTCCTAGCGTAATACGTCACTGTTTGTATTATTTAAAAATGCCTCAACTTCTAAACGTGTAGGAAGACCTTCAATATCTCCAGGTGAACTGACAACAAGCGCACCTACGGCAGCCCCTAAATCTACTGCATCACGCAAAGACTTGCCTTCTAATAATCCTACAATTACGCCTGACGCAAACCCATCGCCGGCTCCAATTGGATCTACGATTTGATTGACTGTATGGCTTTTTACGTAACCGGAACTTCCGCCTTGTTCGGCATAGTACGAATGTGATGCGCCGCTTTTAATGACGATTCGTTTTGCACCGTCTATAAATGCGAGCTTTGCAATTTCATCATCCTGGTCAGTGCCATACATCCACTCTGCCTCATCCGCTCCAGGCAAAAATAAGTCGCTTAAACCAGCGAGTTCTCGCATTCTGATTCTTGCTCGCTCTTCTCCATATTGCTCCATAATTTTAAAACGCAAATTCGGATCAAAAGAAACGTACAATCCTAATTTTTTTGCATAGGAAATTGCCGTTGTAAGAACGTCATCGCACTCAGGACTAATAAGCGGTGTGATGCCAGTAATGTGCAATACTTTCGCATCACTAAACAGTTGTTCTTCTACCTGTTCGCTGTTCATGAGACTGGCGGCAGAACCTGCTCTGTAATAATGAACGGAACTTTCATTTGGTCGTCGGAACTCTTTAATGAATAGTCCAGTCGGTGCATCGGCGGTCGTTTGTACATAACTTGTATCTACGCCTTCACCACGAATCGCTTGGAGTAAATACTGACCAAGTTCATCATCACCGACTTGACTCATCCAACGAGACGAGTAACCTAATCTCTGAATTCCAATCGCAACATTGGATTCAGCACCTCCATGGCGTTTCGTAAACGTATGTGTATATCGAAGAGGGCCTTGTGATGACGCTTCAAAAACGACCATCGTCTCTCCAATGGTTATAACATCCATTGTAGCCTCCTAGCCTTTTCTATTCTTTCTATCTTTAAAGAACTTCACAAGTAATGGTGTAAATAAGGACAAAATTGCTAAAGCAATTAATGTCGCAGCAATTGGTCTGGTAGCAAAGATCATTAAGCTACCTTCTGACATCGTTAATGCACGACGAAATTCACTTTCCGCCATCGGTCCTAAGATTAATGCTAACACAATTGGTGATGCCGGGAAGCCGTGCTTTTTCATGAAATAGCCGATAATTCCAGCACCGAGAATGACGTAAACGTCAAACATATTGTTATTAATCGCAAACGCACCAATCGTTGATAAGACTAGAATAATCGTAATCATTAACGTTTTTGGTACAAGCAATACTTTCGTAAATAAGCGAATGCCTAGTAAGCCGATAATGACCATAACGATTGCAGCGACAAGCATCCCTGCAAACAGAGTGTACATTAATTCTCCACTCGTTTGGAAAATTTGTGGACCAGGTTGAATTCCTTGTACGACAAATGCGCCGAGCATGACTGCCGCAACAGCGTCACCAGGAATACCCAATGTGAGCAATGGAACCATTGCGCCACCTGTTACCCCTTGATTTCCAGCTTCTGCAGCAGCGATTCCCTTCGGATTCCCTTTGCCAAAGAGTGCCTTATCTTCTTTCTTAGCAAAACGTTGGGCTTCATTATACGAAACAAACGCAGCAACATCAGCACCAGCACCAGGGATAATTCCGATAATGGAACCTAAAAATGATGATTTCGTCATTGTCGGGAACAATTTAGGCATAAGACGCCAATTCGTTTTGAGCAGTTTCGCGGCAACCTTCATCGGACCGCCTTTATCCTTAAAATAATCCTCTGCCATAATAAAAGCCTCTGACACTGCAAAAAGACCAATCATAATCGGGATAAAATTAAACCCTTCAAGTAATACGGGTTGATCGAAAGTATACCTAGGATAACTAGTCATAGGATCCATGCCGATTGTTGCAATTAATAATCCGACGACCCCAGCAATTAATCCTTTAACGAGCGATGCCCCGGCAATACTTGAAATAATACTCAAACCAAACAATGCGAGACCGAACATTTCTGGTGCACTAAAATTAAGCGCGATGTTTGCTAGTTGAGGCGAGAGAAAAATAAGCATCAGAACACTAATAATCGAGCCAAATCCTGAAGCTATGACAGCAATATTCAATGCCGTTCTCGCTTCCCCTTGCTTTGTCATTGCATAACCGTCCATTGCTGTGGCAGCAGCGGCTGGAGTTCCTGGTGTATTCAATAGAATCGCTGCAATGGAACCACCATAGATCGAACCGAAATAAATTCCAATGAGTAATAACAATCCTGGTATAGCTTCCATTCCAAACGTAACAGGTAAAAACAGTGCTACCCCCATCGTAGCAGTTAATCCAGGTAATGAACCGATAATGACCCCGAGTAAAACGCCTGTTACGAGTAAAATTAAAATCATAGGATCTGCTAAACCGAGAAAGCCTTCCCATAGATTCATACAAAGCCCTCCTTAATAAAGCAACCCATGAGGAATAGGAACATGTAGTAGATGTTCAAATGAATACGAAACAATTAACGGCAAAAGAATAGCTGCCGGTATGATAAAGTACCAACGACGTTCTCCTAGAAGTAGCAAATAACCTGCTGTAAAAATTACCGTCGAAACGACAAATCCAATAGGTTCAACAAGATAGACGTAAACGCCAAATGCAATCATAATAAAAACAACATTTAGATTAAGTTTCTTATCTGTATCCGTTGGTGTTTGAAAAGCTAGAATAATCGCAAGTATAAACAACAAAACGCTTAGTACTTGGGGAAAAAAGGCAGGGCCTGGTGCAGCCCCGCTTGATGGAGTAAAGCTTTGCGCCATAATAAAAGCTGTAGCCGCAAAAACCAATAATAGCAAACTAATGATGTGGTTAGCATGAAGTCTTTTCATACGGTTAGTCCCCTTCAACTAGTTTAAATCTAAGGAAGGAATTAGTTCTCCAAACAATGCATCTTGATCGTCCATTAATTCCGTAAAGCCTGCTGGATCTGCATAACGATAGCCAAGTTGCAAGGTTTCAATACGCTCAATAAAGTCATCACTTTGTGCGGTTGCTGCTGCAGCATCAGCTAATACATCGACCACCTCATCTGGTGTGTCTGCTGGAACAGTAATTCCTCTCCACGTACCAATGGACAACTCAATGCCTGTTTCCGACAATGTCGGAACGTCTGGCAACGCATCAACACGCTCATCAGCCATCACTGCTAATACACGTAAGTCCCCATTTTCTACTTGATTAATGACCTCTGCTGGACTTACACTCACTGCATCAATGTGTCCACCGAGTAAATTGTTAACCGCAGGAGCTGCTCCGTCAAAAGGAACGTGATTGAATGAACCTTCAATTTCTTGCTCAAGTGCAGAAGCGGCTAAATGCCAGATTGCACCTGTTCCTGAGTTACCAATTTGTAAGCTTTCACCTGATTCTGCAGCATCAATAAAGTCTTCGATTGTTTCGTACTCTGAATCTGCATGTACCGTAATGGCAGCAGAGTCTTCATTTAAAAGTGCAACCGGTTTAAAGTCTTCTTCATAGTTTAATTCTGCTAGTCCACTATGCGGAAGCGTTAGCAATTCAACAGTTACAAGTGTCATTGAATGACCATCTGCACTACTGTTTGCACCTGCTTGCATCCCTACAGCACCGCCACCACCTTCACGGTTTGACACGCTAACCGACTCACCAAGTTCTTCTTGTAAGTTATCTGCAAATGCACGAGCGACTAAATCTGTTCCCCCGCCTTCAGCATAAGGAACGATCACTTCCAATGATTTATCAGGGAAATTCTCTGCAGCCTCTTCGCCATTTGCTTCCGTTGAACTGTCATCTCCACATGCTGCTAATGCCATTAGTGGAACAATCATACCCATACCCAATAAGTACTTTTTCATTAATGATACTCCCCTTTTAATGCTCATTTTTTTAACTTTCAAAAACTGAACGTACTTCTAAATCCGCCTTACATCGTTCCTAATTGTGGAACAACGTTCTTTATATTAGTTATACATCTTAATGATGACCTAATTCCTTAGAAATCTGACGGCATGAATTTGTTAATAATTCAACAACGTGTTTCACTTTGTTATCGTCCATACGATCGAGTGGACCCGTGACACTAACCCCATAATTCACTTCACCTACGTGATTGTAAACTGGTGCCGCGACACAACGAATGCCTCGTTCATGTTCCTCATTATCAATGCTATATCCTGCACCTTTGATACGTGTAATTGCATGTTTTATCTCTTTTTCTGTTGTCACTGTGTAATCTGTATATTTCTGTCGATTGGGTACTTGTTGAAAATATTGCTCTAACTTTGCCTCGCTAAAGTGTGATAACAATACTTTCCCAACGCCTGTACAATGCATTGGAGCACGTCTACCTACGCGAGAGTATATACGAATGGTATTTGAGTGTTGTTCAACTTTATCTAGATAAACAACTTCATAGTCTTGTTGTTCAACGAGATGCACAATTTCATTCGCTTCTCTACTCAATTCATCTAAAAACGGTCTAGCAATTGAAGTAATTTCCATTTGCTTTAGAACATATTGTTGCATTTCTAAAAATTTCAACCCTAATCGATAATTTCCATTTCCCGGTTCTTGCTTGACATATCCGTGTGCTTCTAGACTACTTACAATTCGATGCACAGTGCTCTTCGCTACCCCTAAACGATGGGATAATTCTGTAACACCAAGACCGAAATGATGTTCTTTAAGTAAGTCTAATACACGCATAGCACGATCGATTGACTGTAACATATCTCCCCCTCCTGTTCTTCATTATGGAACGGCGTTTCACTTTTGCTAAGAGCATTATATTCTTATATGTAAGCGGTGTCAACGTATTTTTCATTTATTTTCTAAGATGCGAAAATACACCCTCTAGAACGCAAAATAAAAGCTGCAACAAGACATGATGTGCCTTGTTGCAGCTTTGTTCTTATGCGACGTCGTAACCTAGTTCTTCAATCATTTCTTTTAATTCTATTTCTTGGACTTTACTTGAATCAAACTTAATCTCTACTGTTCCGTTACTTAGATCAACGTCTACCTCTACTACACCAGCTTGTGTCCCTACCCCGCCTTTAATGGATGAAACACAGTGACCACATGACATTCCTGTTACGTTTAATTGAATGGTTTTCAATTTAATTTTCCTCCTGCATTTGTAAGATCAAGTCGTCAGCTTCCTTTTGATTACGCTCGTAGCCTGTATACACAATTGGCTTTTTTAATGAGCCAACGAGCCCGCGACGTTTAAATACGAGGCCTGGAACGACTCTTGATCCTGTTAATTTTTTTAGTTCACTTTCTTTTTCTTCATTCTCACTTAAATTATGCTCAACATATTGAACACCAGCATCTTGAAGCTTTTCTTTTGTTTTTGCACAATCAGAACACATCGGACGTGTGTAAATTGTTAAGTGATACATGCGACTTCCCTCCATTACTTAATTTCGATTACAAATGGAAAAGCAATCACGCCTGCATCTTGATACTTAAATTCTGCCCAAAGCTTGTACGTACCTGGTTTTTCAAAATGAGCTTCAAATGTCGTGGCATCGTTAGAAGTCGGATGCACATGAATAAATTGTTCAACATCCTCATCAATGACTACGACATGGCCTAGAGCCCCGAGGTATGGTTCAAGATTGTCGTAATCGGTATTAAACGTAAGGGTTGTCGTTTGTTCGGTCGTTTGTCCATTGATGTCCAAACGTACTTTCTTTCCTTGAATTTCTTTCTCAAGCTCGCGATCCGTTTCTAGACTTGCCTCGTCTGTCACTTCCTCACCGACTTGAAGTGAAATTGCTTCTGGGGCATAAGCAAAATCTTTCGGAGCAATGTCTACAAAGAGATTGTACGTTCCTGGTTGAAGGGAGTGTTCTACTTCGTACACCCCTTCTGAACGACGTTCGGGATGAAGATGGTGATACGCTTTTAGATCATTCGAAACTGCGATGAGGTGCATTTCTTTCTCATGATTCACAGCAAGTTCAGGCGGCTCTCCATTTGGATCTTCCAACGTAAATGTGAGGCTATCTTCATTTTGATCCACGTTCACTTCTACTTCTGAATGCGTTGAATGATGATGATGATCGTGATTGTTCATGAGTTCTTCCTCCTCTTGAGTGGTGGCATGAGCATGATGTTCTTCATAATCGCCACCCTCTAAAATTGAATTACCCGTAATGACTGCGTAACCTACAATCACAACTGTCAAATAAACAAGTCCGCTAATCACCCACGTGCGTATTTTCATGATGACCGTTTCACTCCTTTAAAAGACATTCGCTGCAATCGCAAGGCGTTCCCAACGACCGATACTGAACTGAATGCCATTGCGGCACCTGCCACCCATGGAGCTAATAATCCTGCTGCTGCAATTGGGATACCGACTGAGTTATAGAAGAACGCGAAGAATAAGTTTTGCTTAATGTTTCGCATCGTCTTCTTACTAATGACAAAGCTGTCAGCGACACTATGAAGATCGCCACGCATTAACGTTACATCTGACGCTTCAATGGCAATGTCTGTTCCAGTTCCAATGGCCATTCCAATATCTGCAACGGCAAGCGCTGGCGCATCGTTAATGCCGTCCCCTACCATTGCGACGAATTTCTCGTTTTGCTGTAACTTCTTAATTTCTTCTGCTTTTTGTTCAGGCACCACTTCCGCAATCACGTCATTGATCCCAACTTGCTTCCCAATTGCTTCTGCGGTTTTTTGGTTGTCGCCTGTTAACATGAGTACTTCTAAACCTAAATCTTGCATCCGTTTAACAGCTTCAACGGACGTTTCTTTAATCGTATCTGCAACCGCTACAATCCCGACAACTTGCTTATCAACCGCAATTAACATTGCTGTTTTACCAGCAGATTCAAGGTTCTCCATTTCTTTGTTGAATGCATCAAAGTTAAGGTTAGATTGACGCATTAACTTCCTTGTCCCGACAAAAATTTGTTCGCCATGTACCATCGCTTTAATTCCGGCACCTGGTAAAGCTTCAAAGTCTGTCGGATTCTCAAATTTAATCTGACGATCTTCAATACCCGTTACAATGGCTGCTGCTAGTGGGTGTTCTGAGTTCTTCTCTGCTGAAGCTACTTTGCTAAGAATTTCTTCTTCGTCTAATCCGTCAGCGAGAATGACATCTGTAAGTTCTGGCTCGCCTTTCGTAATGGTTCCAGTCTTATCAAGCACTACCGTCGTCACTGATCTCGTATTCTCAAGGTGTTCGCCACCTTTAAACAGAACGCCCATCTCTGCTGCACGTCCTGAACCAGCCATAATTGAGGTTGGTGTAGCTAGGCCTAATGCACATGGACAAGCAATGACTAAGATCGTAATTAATGGAACGAGAGCTGAACGTACATCGCCGGGTTCGATAATAAAGTACCACGCAAGAAATGACCCAATTGCAATCAGTACGACAATCGGTACGAATACCCCAGACACTCTGTCGGCTACTCGTTGAATGTCTGCTTTACTTCCTTGTGCGTCTTCTACAACTTTAATGATTTGTGCGAGTGCTGTATCTTTTCCAACACGCGTCGCTTCAAACGTTAAACTACCGTTTTTATTTACCGTCGAACCGATAACGTTGTCGTCTTTTTTCTTATCAACTGGAATACTTTCACCTGTAATCATGGACTCGTCAATGGCAGAAGATCCTGAAATGATTACACCATCAACTGGGATTTTTTCTCCAGGGCGGACGATGACTTGTTCGCCGACTTGTACGTCTTCAACAGCAATTTCTACTTCCAAGCCATCACGTACAACTCTCGCCGTTTTTGCCTGCATGTTAAGCAGTTTCTCAATAGCTTTCCCAGTACGCCCTTTTGCCCGTACTTCAAAGAGTTTCCCTAAGATTACGAGTGTAATAATGACAGCCGCCGCTTCAAAATACAATTCTGGCATGCCTTGCCCGCCACCAACTTGCCACTCGTACCCGAGAAAAATACTATAAAAATACGCTGTTGTTGTACCGAGGGCGATGAGCACATCCATGTTCGCACTTTTCCCTTTTAACGCTTTGTATGCTCCTACATAAAACTGAGCACCTGCGATAAATTGTACGGGTGTTGCTAACGCTAACTGTACCCAAGGGTTCATAAACATCTCTGGCATATAAAGAAAGGATGTAAATTCAAAATGGGTAACCATCGTCCACAATAACGGGAATGTTAAGATCGCTGCGAATATGAATTTACCTGTCTGATGACGAATCTCTTTTTCTTTCGCATCCACCGTGTCTTCCTTCGACTGTTGCTCTTGCAACGTATAACCAATCTTTTGAACTGAATCAACCAGCCCTTGTTTGTCAATTGTGCCTTCGTTGTACTCAACTGTAACGTTTTCTAATGCAAAGTTTACATTTGCTTTTGAAACACCGTCTGTCTTGGAAAGCTTCTTTTCAATCCGGTTCGCACAAGCGGCACATGTCATTCCTGATATATCAAACGTAATGCTCTCATGTTGCACATGATATCCGAGCTTTTCTATTTTATCTTCGAAAGCTTGGACGTCTAATCGTTCAGGGTCATACGTTACATTTGCCTTTTCAACTGCAAAATTCACATTAACCTCATCAACGCCGTCCATGCGTTGTAGACCTTTTTCTATTCGGTTGGCACAAGCGGCACACGTCATTCCTTGGATCGGAATTTGTACTTCTTGCTTCGCCATTGCTGTCCCTCCTACGTACAACAGTTAACTTATTTTATAGTCTTTCCTGCTGTTGTTACCTTTATAATACAATACCCCAGTAGGGTATGTCAACGATTAATAATTGTTCACACAACCACTCACTTGAGCTTGCTTTGTTTGCGGGTCACAGTGACACCTTAACTCCTCTTTGTGACTACGTTTCTTCTCTGGTTTAATCCAACGATTCGTCTCAACACGGTACCATAGTACAGCCGCTCGAATAACAATATCAATTCCGATTGCTAACCACACGCCAGCAATGCCTAACTCCAATTGAATGGCCAAAATGTAAACGAACACCGTACGAATTAACCACATTCCAACCGTTGTCAAATACATCGGGAATTTAGTATTTCGTGCCCCTTGGAATGCTCCCGTTAAAATCAATAAGATTGCCAAAAACGGTTGGAAGAACGCTGCGATCTTTAACGCTGTGCCAATTTCTGCTTGAACGACTAGGTCATCTGTAAAAAAACTTCCCATCCATTCGCCGAAGATAAATAACAAGATTCCCATGAAGACCATAAAGCCCGCAGATATCAAGGCAATGAGCTTAGCGTAGCTTTTCGCCTGTTCATATTGCTTCGCCCCGACGAGCCTTCCAACGATAATTGTCGCAGCTGCCGCAAACCCGTAAGCGATCATATAAGAGAATGTTTCAATGTTCCCTGCAATTTGATGTGCAGAGAATGTACTCGTCCCTAGAGCAACGATAAATCCGAAATAAACAACTTGTCCAATTCGCATCGCTAGACGTTCACCAGCTGCTGGTGCTCCTAGACCGAGTAAGTTCTTTTGATCTTGGAGATTAAATCGAAACTGTTTCTTCTTAAGATCAATGGAATCATTCTTTCTTACATAATAGAGTAGCATTCCGACCCCTACAACTCTCGCAAGAACCCCTGCAATTGCTGCACCTACAATACCAAGTGGGGGTATAAATAAAAATCCGAAGATCAACAAGTAATCAAAAACCATGTTTACAACGTTTGCGATAATGACTGCCTTCATCGGCGATTTCGTATCTCCTGTACCCCGTAGAATACTGCTTAAAACAAACATTAACGCCATTACAATTGAAGGAATCGCTAAGATTTGAAAATATACTGTCGCTAATTGCAGCACTTCTGGTTCTACACCTAATAAGCGAATCAGATTCTCTGCAAAAAATAACGTAATGAAACCAAGGAATAGTCCTACAATGACCGCTTGAATCATTCCTTGTTGAGCAATCTTAGATGCTCTTCGGTCGTTGCCTTCACCTTTAGCGTTTACCATGAGTACGTTAACTCCGACACCAATTGCCATAAATACTGCAAAGTAAATCGCAAGTATGGCATTCGTAACGCCAACCGCAGTCACTTCCTCTAATCCAACTTGGGCAATAAACAACGTATCAACAAAACCGAGCAATGTCTGAAAGAAATTCTCAATGACTGCCGGCATTGCGAGAACGAGGACAATCTTGATTTTTTCAGATGTTCGTAAGCCTTCTTGCAACGTACGATCTGCAATACTCATGTTCGCTTCCTCCTCTGTGTGATTACATACTACTATACCCCCCTATAGTATTTCAAAAGAAAAGATTTCCTTTTTATGAAGTTCACTACTCGTTAGCGTTTGATTACATGACGCAATTATTCATCCTTTATGAAACACAAAAAAGCTACCCCAACAAAGAAACTGACTTTGTGAGATAGCTTTTTTCTCAACACGTTACGACCTCGAATCCCATTCGCCAAACCTTCTCGGATCGGCTCCACCTTTTATGGTATTTTCGTTATAGTCAACGATCAGACTTTGAACCGCTCCGAAATGAACCGCATTTCGGGAATTATCGATCGTGTAACCGTCCTCTTCAAGCGATTCTGAGACGTTCGTAGAGAGCCTTCCTTCGATTTGAATCGTTGGATTATGAAGATCATAATACGATCGGTTCTCTTCAATGGCTTCTTCAATCGGCTGTTCAAACATTAAGTGACGCACGAGAACTTGTGTAAGTGTTGATGTTATTCTCCTGCCCCCAGAGCTTCCGATTCCAATAATCGGGTAGTCATCTTTAGCAAGAATGGTTGGTGAAATATAGCTAATCGGTCGCTTATTCGGCTCGTAACGGTTCGGTGACGTTGCACTCACTGAAAAATTGTCGAGTTGATTGTTTAAGAAAAAACCATCTACATATTTTCCAGAACCGAAAAAGCTACTTAGCGTGTTTGTTGCTGACACCATCGTACCGTCTTGGTCGACAATAACAAAGTGTGTCGTATTGCCATCTTTCTCTCCACCTTCAAGATCTGTTGGAAATTCCTCGTCTTCAGCTTTTAATGAGATGTCATTGGCTAGGTCCTCCGCATATTCTTCTTCTAAAATTTCGTTAAGAGGTATATCGACAAACCGGGGATCGCCAATCATTTGAACACGATCTTGATATGCTTTTCGTGTAATTGCCCCCGTCCATTTCATGAACTCTGCAGACTGGTCACTCCATCGATCAATTGATAACTCTTCGGCCATTTGTAGAGAGTGTAGCAACATCGTTCCACCTGCGGGTGGCGGAGCAGCGTACACATCAAAATCTGAAAACGTTGCTTGCACAGGTTCCACAACATCAACATTATAATTTGCAAGGTCGTGCCGATCAATGGAGTTCGTGTGCAATGCAATGTTGTCTCCAATTTTGCCTTTATAAAAAGCAGATGGTCCTTCTTCTTGAATTAGCTTAAGCGTCTCTTGTAAATCCTCTTGTTTCAACGTGTCTCCGACATCAATAGCACGTTCATTCGGATAGAATTGCTCAGCCGCTTCAGGTTCTATATAGTTGTAAGCATTCTGAAGATGCGAATGAAGTGAGTAAGAGACTTCAACACCGTCACCTGCGAGTTGAATTGCAGGATCGAGTAAGCGATTCATCGACCATGAACCATATTCTTCATGAACTGTGTCCATGCCAAGAACAAAGCCTGGGACCCCAATTCTTGAATCTGGTATTTCTTCTTGGTCTGGAGCCACTTCTCTATAGTCATAAGCAACGGGCGACTCTCCTGCTGGATGTACAAGCATAACCCCGCCGCCGCCAATACCTGACGCTTGTGGCTCTAAAACACCTAGAGAATAAGAAACAGCGATCGCAGCATCGATCGCGTTTCCTCCTTGATTTAATATATCCATCCCAATCGCTGTTGCTTCTGGATTATCAGTCGCAACACCAAATCCGGGACTTTTCTTCTGATTCTCGACTTCAAGGGCATCATAGTCCGTCGCTTGACGCTCCTGATCTGTGTCTAGTGAGTTAATGAAGAGGAGCAGAACAGCAATCAATAGTAGACACACGACGAATAAGCTCTGATTACGGCTCGAAGACATACGATCACGCCCTTTTTTCCCTTACATGAATACGAGTAATACCATCAAAGTAAGAATAAACCCGATGATTGAGTGCGTAGAAGCACTGCCTTTTTGATATTTAACCGTTTTGATACATTTTTCTTTAAATGTTAGTTGTGACATTCTGTTCTCTCCTTACATGAAGAATAGTTGGTATACGAGTAAAATGCCGAACGTCGTCAAGCTTAAAAGTGCTGTACTGGCCATCGTTGCCACGAATCCTTGACGTTGAATCGTATTGGCAATTAAACCTGGCACAATCAAACCAATCGCTTGAAGATGCGCTACTTCTTGTGGAGTAAATCCAAAAAACGTATCAAACCCTAGTTTTAATATGATTCCGGTTAAAAGCATGGCCGCAAATTTCCTGCGACCGTATAAAATTGTAAATCGATTAATCACGTGCATAACGACGAGGTACGTCGCGAAGCTGATAAATAAAATAGAGATTGCATACACTGGTGTCGCTACGACAAGTGCGATATATCCTGGTACGACTAAGCCCGCGGGAACGATGCCTGTTTTCTCAGCGAAGAATAAACTGAGTGTTACTCCGGCAACGAGTGCTACGGTTATTTCTGCGATATCCATGATCAAACTCCTTAATTACGATTGTTTTTAATTGATTGCTGCAACTTTTTCTTCAATTGGCATTTGCATTTTCTTTAATTCATGAGTGAGCGGTTCAGCTGCACCATGAATGTTGCCAACGCCGTAAATGACGGTTTCTTGAATGTATGGTTTGATTTCTTCGAGGATCTCCTCTGTTGAATATCCTTCTAAATTCAGGAGGTGTTCTGTTGGGATGTTGCCATTATTGTAGTTATCAACGATTGGAGCAGTCGTTTCCCCGATAATAACGAGCGTTCGACATGGAAGATAAGGAAGTACATCGTGTGCAAACTGTTCCGTTCGTTCATAACGATCACTACGGCAATTCATGACGACAACCGCATCATTCGTTGGATAACCGAGCGTTTGCACTCTTTCCCAAATGTTGATTGTAGACGTTGCGTCATTCGCTGCGAACCCGTTCACAAGAAACGATGGTTGTTTTTGATTTAAATCGAGTGGTGTAATCTGAAGAGAACCTGGATCTGGCCAAGCGTTTAACATACCTTTAAACGCAGTTTCTTGATCAATTCCTAATGCATCGGCAACTGCTAACGCTAACGCTGCATTTTCTGGAAAGACCATATAATCAAACTGAAGTAAGAAAGCTTCTGGAATTCTAGATGTATCACAAACGATCACTTTCGTATTGCGCTCTTCTGCAATTTCTTTGTACATCGGTACGTAAGGACTTTCATTCACGATCAAGTGACCGTTATGAGGAATGGTAGCTGTAAATGCATAAGCGACTTCATCTAATGTCGGACCGAGTAGATCCATATGGTCTTCAAGTACATTTACGATCACGCCGATATTCGCTTTTAGCATCTTCTCTTGAAAAACGGTTTGGTAGTCCGGTGTAACAGCCATACACTCACTGACGAGCGCATCGGCGTCTTCTTCCGCCACTTTTTTCATAACTCCTTTTTGTTCACCAATGTTTGGACCTTCTGGGCGGCGGACAATTGGATCTTCTTGATCCTTATACCAATAAAGCATTCGTGCTTGTGTGCCTGTTGTTTTCCCAACGGTTTGGTAATTCGCTTCCGTTAATACGCCTGTGACTAATCGAGTAACGGTAGATTTCCCACGAACACCATTAATGTTGATACGAACCGGAATGGCCTCAACATTTCGGTTATGTTTTCGATGTTCAAGAAAACCGAATACGAGTAAAGAAAGTAGACAAATGGTGATGATGAATAGCATAATTCGACTCCTTTGTTAGCGTTTATGAATGCATAGATTAATTAGAATTGCTAACACCATCCGTTAGTATAAAGGTGAAAAATAATGATACCATCACAGCAAAGTTAAAAACTGTTACGAAACCATTAAACGCAATTTTTATTATTTTATGTAAAACGATGTCGAGAAAGCGAACATAGGGACGAGGAACTATGCGATAAGGTGTGATTTGATCTAGATAGCGAAGTCTTTCTTAGATTAAAGTAGTGAATAAACAAAGCATAGTCACAGTTTTTATAGGAAAAAAACGGCTTTAATCAAGTTGTTACGTAACTGTAACTTTGGATGAAACTTATGTACTAAAAACTAGATTTAAAGTATTTATAAGGTAAAATAATACGAACTTTAGTAAACCAACGTGTTTCTTTTCTAAAAAAAACCTGCACACTAGTGCAGGCCTGGAGGATGTCTCATTGTTTCGTTGCAGCAACGATCAGCATCATCGGACGACGAAGCTCATGTTGCATTTGCACATCTACTAACATTGAAGCCGGTGGTGAAGGTTCAATCACACGATTTAACACCCACCCATTCATTAACAAACCATTAAGATAACTTGTTAACGTCTTATGATACTTCATAACTGTTTCACCTAGGAAATTTGTTTCTCTTCGACCTTCTTCAAAATAACGATCAATAGGAAAATGTTGAACCGTTCCTTGACTCGTGTATACCCAATCTTGGCTACCTTCAGCGGTAAACGTTGGATGCTCTACAGAAAATATAAATTGCCCCTTACATGTTAATGCGTTGTGTATCTTTTGTGCTACATCATTGAAAGAAGGAACGTAATGTAGAGCCAATGAGCTAAGAACAACATCAAATGACTCTCGTTCTAGCTGGATGTCTTCTATAGAAGAGTGAACGTATTGTATTGATGTATATTTAGTTGACTTAGATTTAGCGACTTCGAGCATCTTACGCGACTGATCTACACCGATTACCTTGCTTGCTCCATTCTCAGCCGCGTACATGCAGTGCCATCCGTAACCGCAGCCTAAGTCAAGCACCGATTTCCCTTTAAAGTCAGGCAAAACTTGCTGCAAGGCATTCCATTCACCTGCTCCTGCAAGACCTTTTTGTGAACGTTCCATCTCACTATACTTCTGGAAAAGAGACTGCTGATCATATGGATTATTGTCCAACTTTCTTCACCTCGATTGCATGACTTTGCTTCTAATCTATTCTCACACTTAACGAAATGCTAGTTTGATACTTCTATCGTCTGTTTAGGTAGACGTTTCTTATTCTCAAGATGATTACGTACATTCAATGAAGCAACACTCGCAAGGAATAGAATTACACCAGCAGCTGCAAACGAAATGAAGTGCGTTCCGTACTGATCGTATCCCCAACCCCCGAGCCAAGAACTGAACATTGCACCCACTTGATGACCAAAGTATGCCCAACCATAGAGCAACCCTACGAGCTTTACACCATATACATCGGACAACATTGCCGATGAAAGAGCGATACTTCCTGCCCAGACAAATCCCGCAACAATGACAACTGCATACAGCTGCCAGACCGATGCAACCATCACCAATGCGATTAGACCCATTCCTCTCACTAAATAAATGAGTGCGAGTAAATATTTACGAGGCATCTTATCAGAAAGCGCCCCTAAGATTAACGTACTTGGAATCGCAACGAGACCAATCAGACCGATTGCAAAGGAAGCGGTCATTGCATCGAACCCGTGATCTTGTAACATCGGTACGCCATGTGTTCCGAGCAAATTCATGCTAAACCCGCAAGCAAACAACCCAAATGTAATGTACCAAAACGGCGACGTTCTCATCGCCTCTTTCCACGTTAAACAAAGCGCTGGTTTCCGACTTGTTGCGTTTTGTTTTTCTGAATCCAATTCATCAGTATCTTCAGGCGCTTCATCACGGACGATAAAGATCGTCATTGGAATTATAATAAGAAGAAATGCGGCCGCAAACAACAGAATGGTCGCTTGCCAACCAAATCGATCAATTGCGATCGTTAGAACTGGCGTCATAATCGCAATTCCAGCCATGGAACCAGTAGATAAGTAAAATAAAGCCCGCCCCCGCTGCCTCGTGAACCACTTTGCAATGACTGGCGTTAAAGCGACTGGACTCGTAAACGCAAGTCCTAATGACAAAAACACACCAAATGCCATGAAGAAATTAAACGGATGTGTCGCTAAAACGGTCCAAATGCAGGACACTGTTACGATTAATATTCCTAATCGTAAGACAAAATTGGTACTATAACGTTCGACTAAGTAACCTGCAAGTGGCATCCCCATTCCGTAGACAATCATACCGACAGCAATCATTGTTGATAACTCTGTACGATCAAAATTCAAGTCTTCCATAATTGGAAGAACGAACGGTCCCATCCCCATTCTCATTCCGACCGTTAATAACGTAATGATTGTCGCTGCCGCTACGATATTCCAACCAAAATACCATTTCCTAAATCCCATTATTTCACTTCCCAGTATTCAATTTGATCTGGGCATGAAAAAAAGCCCATCTACTCCGGTAAAGTAAACTGGCTTTTCGTCATAGAGGATCACCATGGCTAGGTCACATATGACTGATCAGTTCATCATTTAATACGATTAGTATAAGGTTGAAAGCGCTTAACGTCAAATTCATCTGACTAATTTTGTGTTTACTTGACTACTTTTATAAGTATTATCATTTGAATGAATTTCCTTAACTTACGAAACGACTCGTTGTTATATAAGATGACAATATATTTGACAATTCATACTATTTTATCTAACAATAGAATTACCCTATACCCTTTCTGAAGGAGTGAAGCGAAATGCCTGAAACACGCTTTAAAGTTGACCTTACGAAGAAGATGGACAAGCAAGCTGTACCCGGACATAACCGCTGGCATCCTGACATCCCAGCTGCCTTTAGCGTAAACCCAGGTGAATCCTTTCGAATGGAATGTTTAGACTGGACCGATGGACAAATCGCAAACAACGATGATCCTAGTGACATTGAGCACGTTGACCTAGATCGCGTACACGTCTTAAGTGGGCCTGCTCATGTAAACGGTGTCCAACCAGGAGATTTGCTCGTCGTTGACATTCTCGATGTAGGTGCCTTCCAAGATCACGAATGGGGCTTTAACGGCATCTTTGCAAAAGAAAATGGCGGTGGCTTTCTTGTTGATCATTTCCCAAATGCTCAGAAATCGATTTGGGACTTTAACGGCATCTACGCCACGAGTCGTCACATTCCTGACGTAAAGTTCGCAGGTATCATTCACCCAGGTCTAATCGGAGTGGCTCCTTCACATGAATTGCTCGCTGAATGGAATCGACGTGAAACCGCACTCGTTGATGAAGACCCTAAGCGTGTTCCTCCTCTTGCAGAACTCCCTAATCCTGAAAGCGTTGTTCTCGGTACGCTTCAAGGAGAAGAATTCAATCGCGTAGCGAAAGAAGGCGCTAGAACTGTTCCCCCTAGAGAGAACGGAGGCAATTGTGACATCAAAAACCTCTCTCGTGGTTCACGCATCTATTTCCCTGTGTTTGTTGAAGGCGCCAAGCTCTCAGTTGGGGACCTTCACTTTTCTCAAGGAGACGGTGAAATTACATTTTGTGGTGGAATTGAAATGCCAGGATGGATTGACTTGCATGTTGATGTCATTAAAGGCGGAATGGACAAATATAACATTCTTCAAAACCCAGTGTTCCAACCTGGTCCAATGGATCCGAACTACACAGAGTTTCTCACATTCGAAGGCGTAAGCGTTGATAACACGTCTGGCAAACAGAGCTATCTTGATGCAAATATTGCCTATCGCAACGCATGCCTCAATGCGATTGATTACTTAAAGACAGTCGGCTACACAGCTGAACAAGCGTATATGATTTTAGGAACAGCGCCGATTGAAGGTCGAGTCGCAGGAATTGTTGACATTCCGAATGCGTGTTGTACAGTATCCATTCCAACAGCGATTTTCAACAAAGATATCCTCCCGAAAAAGGAATGATAAAACCAACATGATCTATTCATTTTCTTGTCCGTCGTGCGGACCATTTGAAGAAAGACACACATCATCACATGGAGACAAGACAAAGTCCGTATGTCCCGTTTGCAAAGAACCTGCAAAACGAATCTTCAAAGTTCCAAACACGTTTTCAATGAATGCGACTGTTAAACGGAAGGTCGACCAAGGTGCAACCCCGACTCTCACACAAAAAGACCAACTGCAAGGCACGAAACGCAAACAAAACAAGCCCACATCACGCCCGTGGCAAATTGGGTAGATCTGCGCACGTCGCAGATCTTTTTTCTTATTCTACTAAACATCTTTGTATGATGGTGGTAAAGCGTTAGGATTTAAGAATCTAGAACTACACGATAACTCTGCAACTGGTATTTCACTTCAAAACCGACCGACTGATAGAGTGCAATTGCCGCTTGGTGGTTTGCTTCTACACAAATGGTTATCTCATCAATTGATTCATAAGAAAATAGCTCGTTGAGCGCACAATTGATTAACCTTTTTCCAACCCCTTTTTTCCTAAATGTTTCTGCTACACCAACATACTCAATCGTTCCCTCACTATGCTTCGGACTTGCTTCGAAGTATACATACCCTTGAATGGTTGATTCATTCTCTGTAACGACAATTAATTGGTTATCGTCATCCAAGCGATTTTGGATCGTTTGCGCATCGAAATACGTGTTCGGGAATAGCTGATTATGAAGATCTGAAAAGGAATCACAATAGGGGTTCGTATACGGTTCTACTTGAACTTCCTGCTTACTGAAGCTCTCTCTCGTTCTTTGCAAAACGAGATCTGAACCACGTTCAATTCCTTCACGGTCGATCGCAAATTGCTTTACAAACGTATTTTCCTTATTCATGAAGAAAGAGAATTTGCTTACTTCTTTAGGTACGTTTCGAATTAATTGATTCCACAACTCAACAGCAAGTCCCATCTCTTCTTCATGTATAAATGGTCCCCATACATCGGCAACTCCCCTCGGTAAATCAACATCTAGCCCAACTGCGCCAACGATCGCATCCTCTTTGTAAGCAACCACAAACGAGTCTTCGAATGGTAAATCTGAGAAATCGTTCACGAGCGTATCATAAATTTCACTACTGTTCTCCCCGCAAAATCCGATGTGATGTTTCGGTTGGTTGTTCATCGTTTCCAAGAAGTTAGAAAGCTCTCCTGCAGATGGAGACTTTGTTATATGTAAACTCACTTGAATCACCTTCCTCGATATAATGATGTCTAAACTAATGATCATCTCATCTTTTCTTCCTTATTATATCCGAACTAAGTGATTAGTGAGAATAGTGAAACGACCATTAAATACCGGATGATTCAATGGTCGCTTTTCTTTAATGGGCAATCATCTCATGGACAATTTCCTCTTCATTCATCGTTGATGGATAATACGTTGGCCAATTCGTTACTTCATTTAATAGTTCCTCACGGTCATCCCCCCAATAGAGATGAAAATGGTGCGAGTCTGTTGGAGAAATCTCATGATCGCTGAACTGAATGAATTGCGGCATCTCTTCGTCTCCATCGTATTTTTCAAAAATAAATCGTACCCCTCGATTACCTGCCTCGTACGTTAAAATCTCAAAACCATCGTTTCCATACTCAGCTGTATACTCTTCATCTTCTTCAAAAAAGGTAAAACGTTCTTCATCAATAACGATGCGACCAACATTCGTTTCATAACCAACTTCATAGTATTCTTTATACTCTTCAGCAGTCATATTGCTTTCTGCTTCATTCGCTTTATGTTCAAAAACTTCATCTAACGCACCCTCTTGCAAATAAGGGTATACAGATTGCCAATCCCCACTCCAATCTGATAATGAACGTTCTTCTACATCGTCGTTATAAAAGAAACCATCATAAATTCTTTGACTTTCTTCAACATGGGCATGACTATGATCGTGTCCGTGGTCATGATCATCTATAACAACTTCTAGTACAGAGGATTGAACATACGCTTCATGATCGTCATCAAAAAGTACTGCTTTAATTTCTTGACCGTTCACCGTAGCCTCGCCCGTATACTGGTCCGTACCATGGTCGGGTACCGTTTCCCACTCAGCATGATCATCGTCTCTCGTATACCAATGCCAATGATCGTAATTTGTATCGTCATCAAAATGCGCAATAAGTTCAACGTTGTCTCCCGTGTGATAATGATCCGCCAATCCTTCAATGTCTACTTCCTCTGGTGCATGTTGACCTGGATCTTGATGTTCATTGTGATCATGCTCATGCTCGTCGGCATCATGACTTACTTCTAGTTGTTCACTTCCATCCGATGACGTTGGCTCATGACCATTTTCTGTGGCATCACATGCGACAAATAGTGTTGACGCAGCTACCAGTGTAACGATCCTCTGTAGGTTTTTTCTCACGTTATGTTCTCCTTCGTTGTATGTTTTTGACTCATATGACTTTTGCAAACAGCAATAAGTATCGGAATTAAATTATTACCAACTTGCTTTTTTAACTCCTGGTAATTGACCTTTATGGGCTAATTCTCGAAAAGCTATGCGAGACATCTTATACTTTCTCATGTATCCCCTAGGGCGACCGGTTATTTCACATCGGTTCTTTAACCTCGTCGGAGAAGAATCCCTTGGCAAATTTCTCAATGCTTCATAATCTCCTTTTTCTTTGAGTTCTCTTCGACGTTCTGCATAGGCTGCAACCAGTTCTTGACGTTTACGTTCTTTTACGACTTTAGATTTTTTTGCCAATCTGTTTAGCACCTCTTTCTTTAATCGTAATGATTACGATTTATACATTAAATAACTTTCCCTCTCGTGTCAATTACTTTTTTTGATCAGCGAATTAAACGATAGCTAGAAATCCTTATCCAACAATCATTTGCTTACATTTTAAAAAGTGCTATGAATGATGTATAGAGAGGAAATTGAAGATATAAAAAAAGCCCTCATTTCAAATTTGAAATGAGGGCTTTTTGTTAGTAAATGATCACTCGTATTTGTTGTTTAAGGGCATTTAAGCAAACCTAAGTTACAGAGTATTCCCCCCTTCAGTCTCAAATTCCCCCCTTTCATGACAAAACAGCTGAATCCTGTTGTACTTTCCACGATACTTAAAACAAGTCATTCGCCAAAAGTTTACTATTTAAAGGAAGTGATGCAAGGATGTCTGGACCTAAAGATTCTGGATCAACTGTAAAGCAACCGACCCATCCTGAGCACTCGTTACAAGGAAATACAGATGGACGATTGTTAGCCCCTGACCTAGCCCGAGGATTTATGCTGCTTATTATTGCGATCGCACATGCAACGTTGTGGGTAGTCGCAACAGAAACAACACAAATCGGTCGTCCTCTTGGAGGAACACTTGTAGATGATATAACCAATTTCTTCAGTACTCTATTCGTCGTCAACCGTGGTTTGCCTTTATTTGCACTTCTGTTTGGTTATGGACTCGCAATGATGGTAAGGCGACAAACAGAAAGCGGGATGTTAGAAAGAAAATCAAAACAGTTAATAAGACGAAGAGCGTTATTTCTTATACTCTTTGGTATCATACATGCTGTATTTATTGGCGGAATTGATATTCTCTTCGTCTACGGGATTTCAACCTTCCTTATTGGGTGGATCTTGTTTAAGAAAGATAAAGTTCTTACCTATGCATTGGTCTATATGAGTTTGTTTTTTGTGATCGTTTTGCCTATTATATGGGTGATATTCTCTGTGATTACAGATATCGCTAATGTAGAAACACCAAGTCGTGGAAGCTTAACGCCAGGGAATTATGTGGAAGCATTATTCTATAACGTAATTAATTTACCGATCGGTATGCTCGGACAGCTTGTTATGTACCCCATGCTATTAACTCTTTTGATTGGCGTCTGGGCAGGGCGTAGAAACTTACTGGATGCGAAACTGCATCGCAATTGGTTGAAGGGTATGGCTATAATCGGAACAACCGTGTTGATTGTTGGTGCCTTGCCTTTAGCATTGATTAGTGTTGGTATGTGGATCACAACCCCTCAAATGGAAGGATTCATGACCTTCTTGCAAATCATATCAGGAATCGCAGGCGGATTAGGTTATATGGGAATATTTGGGCTGATCGGATCGTCTGTAAAGCAAGCAGGTCTAATCACACGATCCCTCCAAGCGTTAGGACGCCGCTCATTGACCTTTTATGTTTTCAATGAAACATTGTTAGTCATCTTATTATCTCCAGTTGTTCTTGGCCTAGGAGCATCAACACACAGTACTGGTGCTTTACTAATCGCACTGTTCGTCTGGCTATTAAGTTTAGTCATAGCGGCGATAATGGCAGAAAAAAGAATACCTGGTCCATTAGATTCTCTTATGCGCAAGCTTGTATATAAATAGTGTGCAAAAGCGTGTTTCTTCATTTTCCGAAGAGCCACGCTTTTGAAGATCGATGCTTATCTCACCTAAGTCAGCGACTTCAATTCCCTATTTCACTACTTCTAAAATATGCTCTTAAGTAAGTTGGTGAATTAAAAAAATCTTCATTTCCACTTGGAAATGAAGACACAAAAAAATACCACCCGCTCAATTGCGTTGGTATTACTGAGGTTTTATATGGTGCGGTTGAGTGGACTTGAACCACCACGGGATTTAACTCCCACTAGGCCCTCAATATTGAGAATACACATTCTCTGATGCAAAACCTTAATATAGAAGCATTTCAGTTTGCTGATTCCATATTTTTTGATGAGTTACTACGCTTTTTGGTGAATTAATGGTTAATAATACGGGCGAACATTAATGATTCTATAAACATTAATGTTCGCTTTTTCATTATAACTGCGTAGTGTCCAGCTTCCCCAGCATATGGATTACTTTCTTTATATAGAATCTTTTCACCATTGCTGATAACTTTTTCAGTAATTTTATCCACCTGTTCAGCGGGATGCTGCATGAAATGCTAGATGATTTAATCCTGATCGCTTCTTATGATATGAAACATCGAGATACTTTTCTTCCGTTTTTACAAAACCAATTATACGTATCTTCAAGCTTCCAACTTTGACCTTGATCCCACTTTTGAAAAGGTATATAGCCAATCTATTCCAAAAACCATCCCCAAAATAGAATCGATTTACTTAATTCAGATACATATATATCAATGTGATGAATCAGTCCTTGTTTCAATAGAAGTACCCCTGTGTACTGTTTTTTTACCTTTATGCTCAATGATGGCTTCCAATTGTGGTTACGACATACTAATCGTTTGGATCCTATCATCAAAGGATTGTAAAAAGGCGATTGCAGATTTGTCGTTTGGAACGACCAAGCAGCAGGAACTACAAATTTGGAAAGCTTATAAATGAACTAAATAACAAGTCACCTTAGAACGATCGTGTAACTTAGGGATTTTACTTGATTTTCAATTGTTTTACGAATAATGAATAAGTGTCCACCTTATGACTAAACGATTCTATGCCACCTTCTAAACAGTTAATAATGGACTTCGCCACTATAGGATCAGATGGATACCCTTTCGTCTCTATCCAGCCATTGCTATTATCTGATTCCATAACAATAACTTGCTCAGTATCAGCATTAGTAACAATAGTAGAATTATGTGTAACAACAATAACTTGTCGCGCATTTTTTATTTCTTTTAGGCTTTCAACTAAGTTTTTGTAAATATATTGGTTATCTAGATTGTCCTCGGGCTGATCTATAATAAGTGGAGTACTATCATTTACATGATACCCATACTTAAATACAAATGACAAAATTGAGACTACCTTTTGTCCAAGTGACATATTTGTAATATATTTCATGTCTGCGCCTACCGTTTGATTTAATTCTTTGGAGTTAATATTAAATTTTATTGTAAATTCATCGATAATTTCAAACCAGTTGATTAAGGTCTTTTCTATAATCTCTCTTTTAGAAGTCAGTACATTATACATTTGCTCATAGACATCTTTATAGTTATTCTTATCAATTACTTTTAATCCCTTATGTACATCTTTATAGCTTGTAGGTTGGTTTATTATCATATCTTCAATTTTCAAAAGGCCGTTTATTGTCGTGTACTTCTTATTAAATAGCAGCTTTAGAAATCGTGAAATACCAAAACGACTTTCAAATAACTTAATGTATCTGGCAATATCATTCCACGTAAGTAATGTATTAATAACTGAATCGTCACCACTCACATAGTCTAGCAATTCTCGTAAGTAATATTCATTGTGCTCTAATTTAGGAGAATAAACTATTTCTATCTGTTTATCATATTTTCTATTAAAGTCACTTATTAACTCACCAATTTCATTTTTGCGCTCACTAACCGCATCTTCCATTTTATTTATATTCTCACGGATAAACTTATTAAAACTTCTTTTAGGTACAGATTGTAACCTTCTAATATAATATGAGAATTGGTCACCTTCTAGCCCTTGCAAAATGACATCTTTGATAAAATTATCTACCTGATCATTATTAATCTTATTAATGATGTTGTTTATGTTGTACGTTCTACTATAAACTTTAGATAAAATATTACTTTTAACCTCATTTGTGCATTTTTTGTATGCTCCATCTTCATGTTTATATAGGTTATTCCAGTGACTCGATAACAATATTTTATTCTCTGAAACCTGCGTATAAGAGCCGTCAATGAATACATCATCAATAAAATATTCATCACTTAAATTCTTAGTTTGCGGAATAAATTCTAGAATATATTGATCGCTTTCACAGCAAAATAATATAAAAACCTTTTCATGTTCAGCAAGGAACTCCAAGTTTTGTAACCTGTCAATTTCATTAGTCAATGCGACCTGAATTATCTTTAGTATTGTACTTTTACCTGTTCCACGCCCACCGATAATACAATTTAAATCTCTTGAAAAATCTACAACCAAGTCGCCTTGCTTATCCTGAGTGTCTTTTAAAAACCCTTTATCTCCTGGCCGTACACACATTCCCTTTATAAATACTTCAGATTTATTTGGTCTATTCTTATAGATATTAATTGAGTGATTACGAAATGCTTTTTTTAAAGATGCAAAGTTAACTTTACTAAATTTTACCCAGGCGTTTTGAGTCCCTAATTTTGATATACAGTGGGCATCGCTCTCATAAATAATACCCAACTTCCGCGCAATATCTTTGTTAAAAGAACTAATTCGATCTCGAACCTTTTGTTCACTTTCTAAATTTGTTAAACCTATTACATTCATAAGCCCAGAACTGAACAAAGTTTTATTATATACTCCGCTGCCTAAAAAATTACTTGTATTTAAATGCGCCAAATAAGCAAGACCATCAATCCTATTAATCTCTTCAATTAGTACTTGACTCGTTAAATACGTGCCCTCCTTCTCGTTGATTATAATCTCATCTAAAAAGCGTTGTACCAATTCATATTTATTATCTTCAAAGATTCCAATCAGATGATTTTGTTCAGAACATGAGATTTCTACCCCTAAAAAAAGATGTACATAGTTTTTACCTCTACTCTTACCTTTTTCACGAAAATATTGCTCTAATGAACACCTAAGTTTTCGAAATCCACCTACTGTATTATGGTCAGTAATTATAGCGACTTCTACACCACTTTCGTACAGTTTATGAGCAATTAACATGAAAGAAAGGTACTCTTTAAAAGAGATAAAAGGCTTTCCTTCCTTCTTAAGATCTTTGAAATATTCCTCGCTTTCATAGAATGATAAATTCTCTTTTAGAACATCAGCTGCTTCTTCACTTATATAATTAATCTCAAGTGCATAATCAATGATATCAATCGTACTTAACTCCGTATAAAGCTTTCCAGGTATTAGACTATAATCATGAGAGGCTGGAGTATGAAAATGAAACTCACATTTCTTTAAGGTTCCATAACTACGCCTTTTACCATCTATTTTTCTTGCGACATTATCTAAGTAACGAAGATCGGTACTGGCAATTTTCAACTACAATCCCCCACTTTTTACTGATATTTAGTATATAAGTATTGAGAACTATATTATGTTTCCATCTTAGCATTTACTTCCGTATAGGTAATGCAAAACTTATCATACATTAGTCAGATTTAGATTACTTTCTATACTATTTTAGCTAGCTAATTCCGATATCGCACTATTCAAGAACTCTTTCGTTTCCTGTTATATAAGAGCACCCCTTACCTTTTAAAGAATATTTTTATATTAGGAGTACTTATAATTTAATAAATAATAACTCAAATACTATATAACCAGTTTGTATAATTAAACATCAGGTATAAGTTATTAATGTCAATGACGTACCCTTGCTAAAGATAAAAGCACTATTGTTGAAAAAGTGGAGGAACTACAATGAGTCAAGAAATGGAAACCATATACAATAAACATATTGCAGATGAAAAATTACAGCAAGGTACTAAATATGAAAGACTTGCAACAACTGTAGTGTTTAAGATTTTAAACACTTGTTGTAATTCATGATTTAACACTACGGGGTGACGGAACCAGCCAGTTTTTTTAGGAGTTAACCCCCTCACTTTTAACTAACCTACCCCTTTAGTTTAATAAGATTTATATTCAATTAAATGACAGACCCAATAAAGGCGCAATCCCCTGTTATTAAAGGATCACGCCCGATCGTTGAAGACCGTTTCTAAAATACTTGTGCCACGTATGAAATTTATAATATTATTATAAGCCAATTTGTTCTAAGTCTGATATGACCTCATCAATCGGTGTGTTCAAACCATCATAAAGTCTGATAATCTCCTGTTCATCATTAATAAGAAAAAAATTCACACCATGAATAATATCATTCCCTTTGGGATCGTCACGCATCTCTTGTCTAAAACTTCCTTCCGATAATTGACGAATATCTTCATCATTGTATCCTGTAAGGAATGTCCAGTTTTCCTCGCTCGCTCCGTAACGCTCAGCGTAGTCTCTAAGAACCTCTGGACTATCGTTTGTGGGGTCGACCGTAAAAGACACAAATTCTACATCTAAACTTTCGTTATTCACAGCGTCTTGAAGGGCAGCCATATTGGGTGTCATTGTATTACAAACAGTGGGACATTGCGTAAATATAAAATTTGCAAGCCAATAATCGTCTTTAACATCATTTAACCCAAAACCTTCTTCATATTGATTCGTAAATTCAAATTCCTCGACTTCCCATCCAGCTTCGCTTACATCAGTAATGCCCTCAACATCTTCTATATTCGCTTCATTTTGACATGATGCTAGGAATAGAAAAAGAGTTAATACAATAAATCGCTTCATAGATGTCTCTCCTTAAAAACATACATTACGGGTGTACTTTAATTGTTTCAACGGGCATGATGTGCATCCCTCGCGCAGTTACATGCGACTGAACTTCATAAATACCATCTTCTTCAAAAGAATGTGATATGGAATAAATGCCATCACCTTGATGTTCGGCCTCTATAAAAATTCCTTCCTCTGTATCGGCTACTCTAATCTCAAATTCCACTTCATGTGCATCATCAACCGGTTCTCCACCTTGAGTAACTTCTGTTTCAACTTCTACACTTTCATCGACTTGAGCTTCAGGCTCTAGAAAGATAGCAACTTCAAGAGGTTCAGAAGATAGTTCTCCAAGCTCATCTTGTTCTTCTTCAGCCGAACATCCAAAAAGTAGAATAATACTTAACGTCGGTATAACGATTTTTTTCAAGTAAACTCCCCCAAAAAGTAAATTAGAATGGTTAAACAATGTTTTTAGCAATCCTATTAGCATCATCACTCACACCATAAATTAATGCAGAACTTCTTTTACTCTGCCAACTCAAACCTATAAAATAAAGTCCTTTTATGTTGGTGATCCCATAACGATGAATGGGTTTTCCATATTTATTGATTACCCCATCAATGTTAATCCATGAGTAATCATTGCGATAACCAGTTGCCCAAATGATTGATGATATTTTCTTTGGAGACGATTGACCCTCAAAGTGTACTTGACCATCATTTACGCCTTTTACTCGCCCATAAATTCCTACATACTTCTTAACAATCTTATAATCATCCCCTATAATCGGATCTCTCTTTTGAAGGAACTTCCCCAGTATTGAGTCAGGCTTTGCATTAGAAAGACTCAAAAATTCAAACCACCAAAATAAACTTTTACCTGCAATGCTTTGAGGTAATCTTTTTATCTGTTTACTTTTCGCAAGCAACACAGAGTGAGTTCGACTTAGTTCTGCAGCAATTTGAATCCCTGTGTTTCCAGCACCAACAATTAAAACCTCTCCTTCTGGAATTTGTAAGGAGTTTTTATAGTCAGAAGCATGAATCATATAGGGGATCGAATTATCATGTATGTTTTGAATGAAGGGATGATGAAAAGCCCCAGTAGCAACCACAATATGTTTTGCTGTATACCTTTGATTTTGAGTGATCACCAGGAACTTTTGGTCATTCTCTTGTGAGAGTTCCTTGACTTTTTGATTGTAAATCACAGGTAAATCATTTTCTTCTTTAAAGCGCTTCAAATAATCTACAACCTCATTCTTGTGCGGAAATCCAGCAGGATCCCCATTAAATAAGAATCCATGTAGTTGACTATAATTTCTTGGGGTAAACAACTGCAAAGAATCATAACGCCGCCGCCAAGATTCACCTGTCGTTTCGTTTTCATCAAGAATTATAAAGCATTTATTTTTCCTTTTTAATGAGTAACCCATTGCTAACCCTGCTTGGCCTCCGCCAACTATAATGACATCGTATAGCATATAAAACCTCCAATTCATAAAGGATTATATAATTTATAAAAGGGAAATTAGAGCGTTGATCGTACCATTCTCATACATAATATATAACCCTAACCCTATGAACACGATCGGTACAATCCATCGTTCATACTCCTCGATTTTTTCCGAGATATAATTCACTGAAGCCAGTCGGTAACTGACATAGCATAATACCCCTACCATAATAAAAAAGACTAGCATTACAATGGGTATTTCAATCGCATTTAACGTTGTAAAATATGGTACATAAATGGAAAAATCATCTGCACTAGAAGCCAATACAATAAAGGTAACCGTTAAGTATAGTTGATTAAAACGATCGGAAGATAAAAGAGATAGGATATTACTTTCATCTTCCTCTTCCTCCCCCTTAATCCATACTTTAACGCCTAAATAAATGGGTAACAGTCCAAGTAAGCCTACAATCCATTGTTGAGGAATGAAATTGACACCATACGCTGCTAACAGACTCACCGATACAATGATTACAGTGCCTAAATATTGCCCAATCCAGATATGTTTCATTTGGCCTTTTTTTATTTGCGAAAATAGGAGGATTAATATAATCAGGTAATCAATACCTGTAGCTATATAAACCGCAATAGCCGTTAGTATTGTTGCAGCCAACTTCTTCAACTCCAATCACATGCAAGAATTTCTTGTTACTTTATTTCAGAAAAGGGTTTTCCAATCAAAACGGAAAACCCTTTAAACTCTATTCATCTTCCCCGACTCGCATTAATCGTAAACTATTTAAAGCTACTAAAAGTGTGGCTCCCATATCCGAAAGAATCGCTATCCAAAGTGTGAGCCAACCCGGAATAACCAACAACAATGCGATAATTTTAATTCCAATTGCAAAGGCAATATTAGCTTTAATTATATTTAGTGTTTTACGGCTGAGTTTTACAGTAAACGGGAGTTTTTTCAAATCATCACCCATTAAAGCAACATCTGCCGTTTCAAGTGCTGTATCAGTTCCAGCCCCACCCATTGCTATTCCAACTGTAGAGGCTGCTAGAGCTGGGGCATCATTCACACCATCCCCTACCATAGCGACGTTATCGTACTCGGACCTTAATTGTTTAATCACATCTAGTTTGTCTTGTGGCAATAACTCTGATTGAACGTCTGTTACGCCGACATGCCCACCAATCGCATTTGCAGTGCTTTTGTTATCCCCTGTAAGCATAACGGTCTTTTTAATTCCAGCTTTGTGTAACTTTTGAATAACGTCCTTACTCGACTCTCTTACTTCATCTGCAACGGCAATAATAGCAAGTATTTTTGCATCGGTTCCTATCAACATCGCTGTTTTTCCCTGCTCTTGAAGTGTTGTCACATCTTGCTCTAATCCCTTATTGAAAGTAGACGCCGACAATAACTCTTTAAATAAATTCGGGCTTCCGACATAGTACGTAATGCCATTGACCTTACCTTTTATCCCTTTACCCGTAATCGAAGAGAAGTCCTCGACTAAAACATCAGTATATGAAACCCCTTCATCATCAGCCTTTTTCATGATGGCAGACGCCAGAGGGTGCTGAGAACGATACTCTAAGGCGGTGATAATTGATAGCATTTCTCGTTCATTAATTTGATCATTCAATACACGATAGTTAGTTACAACAGGTATTCCTTTTGTCAAAGTTCCCGTTTTATCAAATGCAATAGCTTTTAATCCACCAATTTCCTCAAGGTAAACTCCTCCTTTGATAAGAACACCTTTCTTCGCTGAATTTCCAATCGCTGAGACGATCGAAATTGGGGTAGAAATAACCAACGCACAAGGACAACCAACAACAAGAACAGCTAGACCTTGATATACCCATGTTTCCCAGCTACCATTAAAGAATAAAGGTGGCCCTATAGCAACGAGTGCAGCAATAACCATGATGATGGGTGTATAATATCTCGCAAACTTATCAACGAAGGCTTGGGATGGCGCTCGCTCTCCTTGCGCTTCCTCTACGAGATGAATAATTTTAGAAATCGTTGTATCTTCAACGAGTTTGGTTATTTCCACCTCGAGAAAACCTTCTTCGTTTAGTGTACCTGCAAATACTTCATCATCTACAGTTTTCTCAACCGGAACCGACTCACCTGTAATTGCTGCTTGGTTAATCGCAGAGTATCCATTGACAATGACCCCATCCATCGCAATCTTTTGACCAGGTTTTACAACCATGACATCTCCGATTGCAATATCATTAACGTGGACCGTCATTTCTTGTCCATTACGTCTAACCAGAGCTTCTTTTGGTGCAATATCCATTAATGAACTAATCGACTGTCTTGCCCTGTCCATAGAGAAGCGCTCAAGAGCTTCACTAATGGCAAATAGGATGACGACAATCGCGACTTCCGCCCATTCCCCTATAATGACACCACCGATGACAGCAACGGTCATGAGGGTTCTCATGTCAAACTGGAATCGAACTAAGTTTTGCAAACCCACTCTAAACAGCGATAACCCGCCCACTAACATAGATGTTATAAATAATAATGCTGTAACGATGTTCTCATTTCCGTTTACAAACATAGAAAGGAAACCGAGAGCCATAAATAAGGTCGAATACAGTAATGTACTATGTTTTTTATAAAATGGAATTTTTTCCTCCTTATCAGGCTCTTCACTTTTTGGATCTTTCCTTCCATGTTCAGCAGAAACTTTAAGATTTTCAAAAGACCCTGCTTTTTCTAGCTCCTCCGTACTTACTTCACCGTAAACGGAAATTTTTGAGGCACCAAAATTCACTTTAGCGTCTTGAACTCCTGGAAGATTCTTTACATTATCTTCAAACTTCCCGGCACAATTTGCGCATGTAAATCCTTGCACACGATATACACTTTTATTCTCTTTTTTCTCCCCTTCATGTGGTTGATTAGCCATCGTTTACTCCTCCTGCCCATGAGCCATTGCCATAGCAATAAGCGCGGTTACATGAGGGTCGTCTAAAGAATAAAAAACGAGTTTCCCTTCTTTTCGACTTTTAGCTAATCGCATGTTCCGCAAATGTCTTAGATGATGAGAGGCCGTTGCTGTTGTTGTACCAATGATATTGGCAACATCACAAACACATAACTCATTTTCCTGAGTTAATGTAAAAGCTACTTTCAAACGTGTTTCATCTGCAAGTGCTTTAAAAACATCAGCAACGCCAATAAATTCCTGTTTATCAATTATTGCTGTTATTCGATCAACCTTCTCTTCGTCATAACAAAATACATCACAGGTATCTTTGTTCTTCTTAGTTTCCTCCATTATTCCTCTCCCCTTATTAATCAAATAAGTGTTTGATTATTATATTATGATTAATAATCATATGTGTCAATAAATAAAAAAACCTCTAATTTAATGTTTTTTTGTACCACTTATTAAGTTTGTCATAATTTATTAATATATTCATTTGAATGTTGTGTTGTATGCACTTATTTTTGAATATACACTAAGGAGGAATTACGCTCCCATAATATTCATTAAAAGATGTAGGAGGATTAAACATGGATTCTCAAGAGAGAATGAAACGAAAAAAGCGAAGGCTTATAATGCGCACTACTGTACTATTTTCAATAGTTGCGGCAGTTGGTTATGTATTTTACTCGAATTTCTTCCAAGAAGAAGCCGGAGTATTAAACGAAGGCAATGTGGCACCTAACTTCGTATTACAAAACATGGAAGGAGAACAAGTCGAACTTCATGACTTTAGGGGCGAGGGGGTTTTCTTAAACTTTTGGGGAACATACTGCCCACCATGTGAAGAAGAAATGCCGTACATGGAGGCAGAACATCAAAAATATCTTAATGAAGATGTAGAAATTTTAGCTGTAAATGTAGGAGAATCCAAATTAACGGTTGATCGTTTCATGAATCGTCTTCAACTATCATTTCCTATCTTATTGGATCAAAATCGCGATGTCCTTAATCAATATGGTGTGAGTTATCTTCCGGCTACATACCTAATCGATCAAAATGGTGAAGTCGTTCATATTCACGTAGGTGGAATGAGTGAAGAAAATGTACAAGATTTCATGACGATAATTGATCCAAATTCACCTTAACTTTAAATTGACTTCTGGAGGATTTGAATAACATATGAATGATTTAACAATATGGATTGCTTTTGGTGCGGGCTTGTTATCTTTTTTATCACCCTGTATATTTCCCCTTGTTCCTGCTTACTTAGCCCAAGTTACAGGAACTTCCATATCCAATAATGAGATTAATTCTAATCAACGAATGATAATGATTCGAAGTCTAGGATTCATTGCTGGTTTTACATTTGTGTTTATGCTCTTAGGAGCATCTTCAACTTATATAGGACAGCTTTTTAATCAATACAACAATATGGTTTCTCAGATCGGCGGAATTATTATTGTCTTATTTGGCTTACAAATGGCTGGTATTATATCAATACGAACGCTAATGACAGGGAAAAGCGTACGTACTCGTCCAAAACAAGTGAACAGCTTTGGCGGTTCCATTATGTTTGGTTTATTTTTCGCGGCAGGATGGACTCCTTGTGTAGGAATTGTCCTTGGCTCTATTCTAGCTTTAGCAAGTCAAAACGAAACGCTTTCATCAGGCATGCTTATGTTATTGATGTACTCATTAGGCCTAGGGTTGCCTTTTTTACTGGTAGGTTTCTTTTACTCTAAATCCCTACACAAACTTAGTCGCTTTAATCGACTAATGCCCCGTATACAAAAAGCTGGTGGGATAATTATGATTGTAATGGGTATTATGCTTTTTACTGGTTATTTCCAATTAATCTCCAGTTACCTAGCTCAATTTGTCCCTTTTAATATATAAGACCTAATAAAACAATAAGCGCCCTTTCATAGGCGCTTATTTGTAACAAATTTATTTTACAGCTCTTCACCCATTTGCTCTTGATACTCTGGCTCTTTTGACATCACAGCATTCTCTCCGTAACCATCCTTTCGTTCTATATTATCTGCAACAATTTCATAATAAGTTTCATACATTAAGCTTCCATCATCTTCATTAAAAAAACCAATTCGTACATAACGACCATTTTCCCAAACCGTTAAATCAGCATTTTCTCGAGCATTGCCTTCAAAGTTTGCTCCAGAATACCGATCATAATGATATTCAGCTACTGCATCAAGAAGCTCATCATACTCACTTCCGCTTGCATTTTCACCACAACCAACAACAATCAAAAAAAAGGGCACTATAAAAGTTAGTCTCAGAAACCCTTTCATCCTCTCATCCCCTTCCTCTATTTAAATAAACTTTCCTCACAGTGTTCACATGGAAGTTTTCCGTATTTTCTCAATCCTATCACGATATTAATATTGATGGAACGTGAAGTCATCAACTTTCCACACTCCCTCGTTTCGTACCATGTCCATTTGCATAATTGTCATGGCTGAACTACTAATCCCATTCACTTCGATCTCATTTTCAAACATGGCAACAACTTCTTGCCGATCATCTATAGATTGACCATAATAAATACGAAGGTTTGTAACATCCGATTCCACAGATTCAATGTCATCATCATACTCTTCTTGAATTCCTTCCGCTTCTTCAAATTGTAATTGATCTAATGCATGACTGGTGGCATATGGTTCAACTTCCTCTCGATTCGGTTTCTGTTGATAAGTGAAATAGTGATTGATGAATTGTTTCGCATAGTCTCCCGATTCAATATGCAAGTTCTCATTTGAATCCATTAAATCTGTTAGTTGCTCTTCAAACGACTGAGATTCATTTTTTAAATGTGAGTTCTGTATAAATAAAAAGATAATCACAGCAACGGCTACACCTAACACGACAAACATTTTCTTCATAAAATCCTCTCCTATAAGCCTAACGTTTCTCTTGGATCAGTCTTTGCTTCTGGCGGTTGCCCTAAATCAGTAATATGTTCCAAATGAAGATGATTTCCTGTACTGGAACCTGTTGTTCCACATTTACCTAAAGATTCACCTTGAGACACAGTATCACCTTGCGAAACACCAATGGATGATAAATGAGCATAACGACTATATTCATCATTTCCGTGCTGTACCGTTACATAGTTTCCATAGCCCACATTACTATGAACCGCTTCGATCACTTTACCGTCTGCAACACTTAAAATATCATCGGCAGGCGTACACCCAAAATCTAATCCACCATGAAATCGGTTCACTTCTCCCGTAACAGGATGTATCCTTGGCCCAAACTCACTGGTTATACGTATATTTTCAAGAGGTAAAGACCAATCCCCACTCCCTCCTGCATACTCCGTATCATCATTTTTATCCAGGTAGCGCATGACATTATCAACGTAATTTTCATCCCCATAATTGTTCCACCCCAAACGGGAAGCCATCATTTCACCAAATTCATAAGCTAATTCCTGACTATAGTTCCCGCCATTGTTTTCATGAGCGTAATCAATAAAGCCATGACCCATGTTATACGCTTGTAGTGCTAACTCCGTGTCTCCACCTGCTAATTCTAAAACGTCTGCAAAATAAGAAACTCCTTGCTTAATTGATTCTTCTGGATCAGTAATGGTATTCCGTGGTAAGCCTAAGGACTCCGAAGACTGCATAACATCCGCTAATCGCCCACCACTTTCCTGCATGGTCATCCCCATTAATATTTCTACATGGTCTTCAATACCATTTTCCTTCGCATACCTTTCAAAATACGGACGATAACGTTCAACCTCTTCATTCATAGCGTTAAAACGATATTCCCCATCAACATCTGTAAAGTCACTGTCGGAATCACTCCCCATTGTATCGTTATCGCCTGTCGCCACCATGATTACGCCCACCATTAACATAGAGAGAATTAATATTGGAATCGCCAGGATCAACATTAAACAACCAAGCTTTTTCATTGCTTCCTCCTCTTTAAACAACAAAAAGGAATGCCTAAATCAAAGGCACTCCTTTACGCATGACGATTTTTATCTTTATCTATTGACTGAATTTCTTTTTCTGTCTTCCTTTCTACGTCGTTTAACTTCTGATGAGAACGTGTCTCCACACTTTTAACCTTTTCTGAGCTCTGATCATTTGACGAATGGTTTTTCAATTGGCTTCTTTCGACCCGAGAACCACGATTGTCATCACCATACCCTTGTTTATACTCAGACCTGACAGATGGCTCCAAATCTGAACCTTTCCCGCCGTCACCCTGGCGTGTACGTTCAACTCCTCGGTTTCTTTTCTCCCCTTCATGTATAGATGAAGAAGCTTCTTCTTTTTCTACCAACTGCAAATGACTATTCTGTTCTTTTGCTTCGTTCCCACTCACGCTTTCACTATGTCTAACTGGATGAATATTCGTTTCATCCTTGGAAGGTGAGTGCTCTTCTTTCCTTTTACTAACCGGTTTAAAATCATCATCATCCCCTCTAGAAATTTTTCGTTCTTTCTCTTTACCTTCTTTTCCATTCTCATGCTCACGTTTAGCCTGTGGCGTCCTTTCAATCGTCTTCTTGTTCGAAGTATCTGCACCTTTTGGAGCTTCATGGTTTCCTGTTTGTGATGTCCGCTGCTCCTTCTCATGGTCATTTTCACTATTTCTTCCTTGAGGAGCATTTTGTCCTTCTGCCGACGCTGATTCTCGTAACCCTCCCACTTTATTCATCGCCGCATACAAAGCAGGATTCACCATTCCAATTCCACTTTTAGCCGCATTCATTGCAGGATTCACCATTGAATTTTTGACATTATTCATCATGTTCCCATCTAAAGATTGAACCCTTCCTGCTGTCATTAATTTAACAATTGAATCTCTTTTCCAAATCATAAAAATCAAAACACCAATGAGCACCACGAGGTTTAATAAATACATCCCCAATGAGTCGGGAGGTAACATTGCATCCACAATAAACGTGAGTACATAAACAAATAGGATCAATATGCCAAGCATTGCCTTTATTACAAAAACACTTAGTAGTTTGCCTAATGCCACAAAACCACTTTGCGCAAATTGTGGAATATAGGAAAGGATAAACGCAAACGGGATAAAAAAGGCAAGAGCAAGTGCCACTAATTGTAGTAGAAAGTTAAAGAGGGATAATAGAAGAAATGGGATACCTAGAAATAATGAGCCGACAAATGAAATTAATGCTTGCCCAAACTGGCTAAATACATTACCGCCACCCATATTCTCATTATTATAGTCTTCAACCTCATCCCTCACTGCTCTTAAACGATGTTCCTGTCCGTCATTCGTGAGATCAAAAGCAAGAAGGCGATCAACCCGATTATAATCGTCTCCCCCTGGCACTCCTTCACCTGGGTCATGATCATTCACAGCCTCGTCATTTGTTTCTCCATAATTCACAAGCAAATAAGGTCTTTTTAGGGCTAAGTCAAAGTACACATTCCTCATTACCGCAATTGTACCTTCAAGTTTATTATCATCATCTATTAATTCTGTATCTGCATATATGCCTTCTCCATCTGCCATATTGACTAATCCATTGCCTGCATCTAACAAATATCCTTGCGCTTCCACGGATAACGCATTTAGTGACTGCATAAAGAAGCCTGCATTCAACATCCAATAGCCACCAAATATCAGCACCATGAGAAATAAGAATGAACGTCTCATCGCTTCTTTTATTGTTCCTTGAACCATTGTAAGGTATAGAATATACCCACACGCAAAGATAAACAACATCTGTCCAAAATGTTCTTTCAACGTGTCATAGATCGTTGTTGAAATACTGGTCAATGTATCGGAGAATTCGTCTATGGGTTGTAATGAATAGAGCACATCCATGGCCGTATCAACAACAAGAACAATGTATCCAGAAACCGAAAAGATGACATTGTTCATCCCAACAAATGCCCCTTTGATCATTCCATCCGCATCCTCATTATTTGCCATATATCGTGAAACAGGGTACCGTTTAACTTGTAACTCCACCCCTCCTTGTTCTTCAATATTTGGCTCCGTCATATGATCTTCAGGGTCAGAATCATTGCTTCCAAAAAAGGCTAATGCTGTACCCGCTGTTGAGAATAAAAGGAATACAACTGCTAAAATACAGACCGTTATTTTCTTCCATCCCACATTCCCACCCCTCTCTAATCCATGCGGGTTAATAAATAAAAATCATACCTTACTTTCTGGAGTTCATTCTCCGTCAAGGTTCGATATTCTTGGTAACGATCATAGAGCTTAAAACAAATGGCTCGTTGAAATTTTTCTTGCCTAAACCGTATTCGATTTACAGGGACTGGGAAGCCAAGTAAACCTCTAATACTCTTGCTGATGATTCATGACCGACAAAACTTTCATAGTTCGCTTCATTCTCAAACATTAACTTTCTCGCTTCTAATACTGTGATACGTTCCGCTTTGTAGAAGCCTGGATTCGTAATGACTAATGAATTTAATATGGCAATCGTCATCAAATACTCCTTTCTCATCGAAAAGAGCCATCTATAAAAGACGGCTCTTTACAAATATTTTTCTTCTGCATCGGCAACTTCTGTTCTTTCAATGGTTTCTAATGCTCCGTACCATTCATCAAAAAGGCATTCAATACTGATTTTCGCTGTTCTGCCATAATAGTCCTTAAACAAACATTGACCTTGGAACATGCCTTCCAACATCTCTTCGTTTTCACTCGGTTCCATATTTACCCATTTTAGAACATCTTTTCTTTCTGTCGGTTCATCGAAAGCAAATGCAACGCCAAAGTTCCCGGACTCTTCCTCTCTGATCGCATCCTTCGTACTTTGGGAAATAAAGAACAAAGCATTATTGTAGCTACGCCCGACTCTGCGCATTTGCTTTTCCACTTTTGATCCTTGTTGACTGGATGTAATCACCCAAGCCTCATCAATAAATTCTGCCGTTCGCTCTTCTTTATCTCTGCTGCCAAAGAGCTCACAAAACTTCCCTAATGCGAACATGACAGCACTTGATTTCAATTGAGAGTTTGTATAGCTTTCAATCGGATCTGTTGCTTCTGGCAAATCCAAATTTTCAATTTCAATGATATTAATTCGCTTATCCAATGATAAGGATTCATTCGAACCGTCATGAATACACAACTTTAAAATGCTGTCTGCAACGACTTCACACAAAAAATCACCCGCCTTTTTGACGGATGGTTCTTCATCATCCTGCATTAATTCGATAATGTTCATAGAGCCGATCTGTTTTCCCTTTTCTCGTTGTTCCAAGACGGTTGTTATGGCTCGTAGAAACGCGGTATGCACATCATCCTTTCCACGAAAATCATAAACTTGAGAGAACACCACTTGCACCATTTCTTTGGCTTGCATGGGTGGTAAGAAAACGATCGGGTCAAGTGACCCCCAATTCTTCTTATCCTCTGAATCCAACGTGATAAAATGGAACTTCTCTAAATGCTGGACATACAGGGGGAAATCTTTCTTTACCCACGGATCACGCATGACTTTATTGATCCATTTTCTGAGTTCTTTTTTCGGGTCAATATATAAACATTTTACATCTAACATGCTGATATAGATGAACAAAAGTTTTGCTAAATATGATTTTCCATTTCCAGTATCGCCTGTAATTAATACGTGCGGTGATCTTGTTTTTGATCCTTTCACCTGTTGATTTGCCAAAAAGGGATGAAACAAAACAGGATCACGACTTGAGGCAATGGCTGATTCTAAATCTTGATGTTTATTGAAGCGATCAATCCACCCGATAAAGAAACCGACCTTAGAACCGACATCCGCATTCACACCAAATAATCCTTCCGCTAAACCATCTTGTGTCGTTTTCTGCAGCCAATTGCGATTGGTTACATCTAACCTTTCACCTGGCAAGAACTTATAAAAAAGCTGCAATTGATCAGCCAATGGGATTCTGCACGTAATTCCCGCCTGTTTCATATGTCGGGTGACTAACTTCGCTCGGTGCATACACTGCTTTTTATCCTTTCCGTGCACAATAATGACGGAAAGCCAGTTCATCATACTGACATCATCTTTCTTGATTTCATCTTGCAAATGTCGAACGAGATATTGACTGGCACTGACCGATGAATCGGTGCGATCTCCCGTTTTATTTTGTTCATTTGACGACTCTTTTAATTGCTGATGTTTCAAGTTTAAATCCATTTTCGTTTTTGATTTCCCCTCGGCCTGCACCTTCATTTCTACCTCTACGGGAAAAGGCAAAGATTGCGCTTCATAGAACAATTCACTTTCTGCCATGTTGTGCTGAAATTCATCAATCACAACAAAGGATAGATAGCCGTGGTCTTGATCACTATTCACTTTTAAAACCGACGGTGAAGTCGGATCAATTAATGTGTTTGTAATAGCATTGACGGACGCATTCTCAATTTCCTCACCGACTTGATGATCTAATCCTCGAAGGAAATTGTATCGATTCACATAGATCAATTCTTCTTCCGTTAGTCTCATTCCGTTAACGCTTGCAGCCACACTTGCCGCCTGATCCTCTGCTTCTTGATATTGTTGAAAAAAAGAGGCGGAAACATCTTGTTCCCACCCTAATAAATTGATGATCGTATCGGTTGCTGTTGAAAACATGGAAAATACATTCTCTTTTAGTTCTGCATCGACTTTCACACTTTCTGTTTTCAACCTCACACCTAAAATGAAATCATTTTTCGTCACTTTACCCAAACGACTGTTTAGAATTTGTACCGTCTCTTCTAAATAATAATCCGCCATTTGTTCACTATCTGCAGCGACATCGTATCCTAAATCTTCAAATCGTTCTCCTAACCGATATTCTTGCGGATACATCATCAAATGAAAATCTTTATACTTGGTCAGTTCTTCAAAAAAACTTTTCCAATTTCGTTTATATCCTTCCACAACTTTTCGATTTTGCATGGGAATGGACTGACTCTTGATTCGGTAATACGCCCACACGTCGCCCGTTCTCGTTAATAGTAAATTCCCCTTCATCGTCTTCATTGGCGTTTTTAAGGTGCTCATTCGATTGATCCACCACCTTCACACATTTTCTAAATTTGATTTTCGATCCCCTCATCCATTCGACCTCTCGATCATTGCAGTAGCGCTTTTTAGGGAATTTAATGGTCACATAATATTTTGCAATATCGATCAAATACAAGTAGATGTTTTTGCCTTCAATTTTTATTTTCGTCACGAAATAGGTGAGTAATAACGGGATACCCACCAAAAATACAAACCAAGTATGATCAAACGCATGGGGAAAACCCCTGCGAATGATATACCCGAGCATAAAGGTCATTCCAAAGAAAATAAAAAAGTTAATCACCGGGATTAACTCAACGGGAAACGGCAAACTATAATTTTCAGTTAATTGCTGAATTTTTTTAGGTTCACGAAGGGCTTTCCGATAATTAAAGACGGTTCTCACTTGCTCCCCTCCTTAAAGCGTGTCAATGATGGCTTCAACCCATGAGCTTACTTGACCCCAGTTCTGGACAACATAAGCCACCACGCCACCAATCACGCATGTTGCAATAATCCCACCAATTTTGAAACGTGCTAAATGCTTTGTGATTAGGAATAACACAATCAAGGTAATGACTTGAACGACAATGGTTAGCCCCCAACTTTCAACACCGTCAAGTGTTGGCAAATTTGCGCTCCCTATGATGACCGTGTTCAACCAATTCATAAATACTCCTCCCCCTTATTGATAATTCAGTTCTTCAACAAAATAATTGCCTTCATTATTTTCGATTTTCATTTCCATGGAATTGACATGAGGAATGTTTGTCATTTCCTCACGAAAACGAATATCAACATCAACCTTAAACCCTGACTCCATTTCAGAAATCTCTACATTTAACAATTCATCAAATAAAAATGCGCCGTTCAAACTCTCGGGTTCTCTCATCATATACGCCAGTTCTTCTTTTTCTTCCGAAGCATATCTTTCAAAAAAGTTCACCAAAAAGGCTTGAATGGCTTCTTGTTCCGCACCTGTATATTCTTCTACATGTTCTTCAGGCACGTCTTGTTCGATGGAACCTTTCAACGAATACTCATCCGTAAAATAAGGCGTCGCAGCTACCGCAAAAACTTCACCATCCGTTACAACTGGAATATTTAACAATAACCTTTGGCTTGATTCCTCCGTTTCTTGCTCGTTTTCTTCATCTTCATCCGTTTCAGACTCATCTACATCTATGCGATTCGTGAACTGTACACGATATTGAAAAAGAGTATGATCTTCTTCATCTTTCACATCGAAAAGAGAATAGTCATCTAACATTCGTTCTCCTTCAATATCGGGCATTTGATAAAGCTCATGATTATCACTCATAAATTCCTCGGATTGAATCATGAAACTTTTCAATTCAGTTTTTCTTTCTTCTAATGCTTCACTTGAATTTTCTACATTCACGTAGTGTGAAATAAACCTTGATAAAAATTGTTCAGCACTCGGAATGGATATTTCTTCTTGCTGATCGGTTTCATCTTCAGAATAAAAATGAGCATTCGTTTCATTCAAAACAGAACGGGTATTTACACTCAGCAAGATGGTTAAAACTGAAATCAATAGAATACTCGCTAAAAGCGACCATACAACTACAGCGACTCGTTTTGAGTGGTCTTTTTTTATAAAACCCTTTTCTTTCCTTGGAACTTTAATTCGCTTTGTTCGTTCACGTATACGATGTTTCAAACTCTGTTTCCCTTTCTCATTTACCACTCGCTTCACTCCTTTCTAAAAAATCTAAAAAGGATGTTACTTGTCGTAACACCCTGGACGCAGATTCGTTTTCTGCATAGATTTTTTCTCTCGCCTTAGCCCCATCGGGTAAATAAGTGACTTTGTAAAATGAATAACGATACGTTGGGTAACCCGTTTTCCTTCTTCCTTCAACAACGAGCGAAGTACTTCTTGATAAATCTTTGATGAACACTTGATAAGATATGCCTACATTAAATCCTAATCGTTTAAAACGCTGATCTAGGGTAAGCATAAAAAAACACTAGCCCTTATCCGTTTGGTCTAGTGAAAGAAATTCAACATATTTGATTCCAGTGTCTTCAGAATTTCCGTCCTCTGGCGGGTCTTCATTTTCTAGCATTGCGAACCTTGCTGTAATGGTTTTATAGACATTTTCAACAAGTATACGGGCATCAATTGTAAACTGTTCATACACGTTAGAAGCTAAATTTCTAGCTTCCTCTTTTACTTGTTCGATAATTGTCGCCGCAATATCAATAATCCCGTAACGATCCAACTCAATTTCAAGATATGGACGATTGAGAACCTCTACTTGGTTCATGAAAACACTCTCCTTTTTTTATTCTTTTGCAGTTGTTCCTCCACAACCTCCACTTTCACCTGTAGTCCATCAAACACCTTGTCATAATGAAGATGAATACATCTTAATGCCTCTTTCGTGCTCATGAATAGGCTCTCGCTATGACAAGTCCAATCACCCCCTACATGACTTTCAATCATTAATCGATCCAAAGCACATTCCAGGCCATCATAAATCCCTATACAAACCTTACTCGAAGTTTTCAAACCATCACCTTCCATCACGATAAAACATGTACTTAATCCATTGAATGAAAAAGCCTGTATCTTCGTCTGCATCCTCACTCGACCACGCCACGTAACAAAAGAGATGAACTCGATTTCCTTCACGTCCTGGAACCTCTACAAAGAACTGTTCCCCTTCTTCCGCATATGCCCCTACCTCGATCGCTTTTTCTTTCACCTGATCCATATAGCTCATTAGCCCATGTCGTTCCAAGTCTTTAACCATGGCATTGCCCCAAATCCTAACCTCTTTCACAATGAACCCCTCACTTCCAACTATCTTCATAATGGTAGAAATCATATGAAATGAATTTTAGCTGCTCCACATCATCTTCAGGGGAATCTTCCATAATAGAAACCGTAAAATAAAAGCCATGATTCGCATCATGACTTTCAAAAGTTTCCGTTACAACAACAGGAAAACCCTCGCCATCTTCACAACCTGAACCCATCTCTAATGCTTGCTCAAAAACGGCATCGATGTGATTAGACAACCGCCTTCTTCGTAAATCTTCCTCTAATTGATTTTTGTTAAGAATGATTCCCGCCATTCCAAATCACCTTCCTCATTTGAAATTAAAAACCTTGGACGCTGTCCAAACCTGCAAGCTGAGCCAGCTTGAACACAACTTTTTAACCCCCAACCCCCGATTTCAATCGGGGGCTCCCTCGCCGGTAGGCAAGAAGAAAAAAGTGTTTTTCTTCAATGCCAAGAGGGTGTGAATCCGAAAATCTGTCAACGCATAAATTCCCTTCGGTCAGCCATTTATAGTTGACAGATACCATACTCACAGCATTTAATTTCGTTTTCAGGTATCCAATGGCTAACAAACCATATCCCCCACATCTGCAAGAAGAACATCAAGCATCTTTTCTTGTTTTGACGACATCTCTGCATTGACAACCATATCCGATAAATCTTGGGTTCCTAACACTCGATCAGCTTCTAAAACCATTTTCATCGTTGGCGCACAAGAATTTTGGAGCCACTTCCTGGACTTTTCATAAAAGTCATCTTCTGGCTTCATGAATAAACTCAAACGACCGACATCGCCAATAAAAGCTAACCAAAACTCACTCGTTTTCCATTGCTCCCGGGAAACCTTTTCGTTTGCATCCACAAAGCGAAGGTAATTATTGATGATCTGCATGGCAATGCTCAACAAGTCTCTGGATTCAATTAACGATTTAACCGCCATCTGCGCTCGATCATTTTTTAGCCTTAATTCATATCGGTTCCAATCACCAAATTCTTCTAATGGTACATTCAGCTTTTCCGCTTGTTCATAATTCTTCTCGTAGAAGCAAAGATACGCTTCCGACTTTTTGGAACCAAAATAAAGCGTGGTACCACCGTTGGTGCCGTCGGCAATGTCCAACGAACCGTTAAAATCTGATTTTCTGAACCGTGAAATGGCTTCGCCATTCTTCACTTTTTCGAGCAACATCGGAACAGCGAAATACGTTTTGCGATCATCCATCGCCAAGTCAAAACGGCTAAATTTACCACCGTGATTGATACAGTCTTGAAAGAAATCGAACCATGATTTCTTGCGCCATTTCAAAAACGTTTCGAACTGTCTGCATCCTTTCCCTGACATTTCAACGAGTATGCCTCGATTATCGCCAGGCTTTGAATAATAAACTTTTATAAAATCAAGTTGAAACGTGCCAATGTAGCCGTAGAAGCCTGATTCTAACTCCTGCATGTAGTCTTTTTGAAGATGAACAACGTTTTCCAGAATGAGATCCACATCATGTGTTTTGAACGATACTCGTAAATAGTCAACCATTGCTGTTAAAGGGTTTTCGTTTTCGTTTTCGATTACTACCCCCCTGTTAGCTAGGGGGGGTTCTTGTTGGGTCGTCATTCGCTTCGCTCACTCCTCCCATGTCTCCCGTTTCGGTCGCTACGCTGCCGCTGGCGACTGCCGTCGCCTGCGCTCCCTGCACTTCCGACACCGTACGCTCGATTTCCTGTAAGAAATCATATCCTCTGGGTACAAGTGGCGTGTAAAACTCCGAGATCAGAGAATTTCCTGTGTCTGCATAGCCCCGACCTTTGATATTCTTAAAGATAAATGTCTTGTCGGTATCGCCAAACATCATTCCGTAACCTGATTCAGACATTTTCCCTAACGCCACTCGAAAACTAAATTGATCTCGTATTCCATCCGCCAAATACTTCGCATCTGGACGCTGAGCAGCTAGGATTAAAAAATAGCCCATTTGCCGACCCAGCATCACCAATTGTTTCATGTATTCTAAAGCTTTCATTTGATCTTCACGTTTCAACATTTCCATAAAAGCTACATACTCATCAAAGACTATAAAAACAGGTGGTAACCCTACATCAGCATAGTTCCCACCTGTTTGATAATTAGGCATTTTCTTCATGTCCTCTGATCGCTGCAACATTTCTTTCACTGATTTACGCAGGGTCATCATGATACCTGTACTCTTCGAAAAGACAGTACCTTCTGGCATCACCGTTTCTAAATCAGCAAGATCAGAATTTTTTGGGTCTAAGACTCGCAGATCCGCACCTGATTTCAGTAATGCATCAATCATTGTCAGGATAAAATACGTTTTCCCTCCACCTGTACCACCCGCAATGAGCATGTGAGGTAATGAATCAAACTTCCATTCCACATGTTTCATTAATTTCATTGAACCGTTTTCTGCTTTCACTTCATCAATGGGGATACGGTTCTTTTGCACGTCATACAGAAACTTAAAACAAACAAAGTTCTCTTCGATTTCCCGTTCAACTAAATCACAATACAAACCATTCTCTAATTCTTCACCCAGTTCCAAAAAACGTTTTTGAAATCGGCTCATATCCATGGAAATTCTGACAAAAATATAACCCTTTTTCACTTGATAATACGAACGTGGAAAATAAGTGACTTTTGTTTTCGTCACCTTTTTATCATTCGGATTCCAAACCGATTCAGTGGTTACATTCTCCTTTTCGATAAAGCGATTTGAAATGAACATTCTTGCGATTTTTTGTTTGTGCCAAATACGTTTGAAACGTTCATAGAAACAAAAATAAGCCGTTGCTACAGCAACAAGACCAGTTACTAACGCTATACCAAGTCCTTTTCCTAATAACGCCCAATTCCATTCACTAACGCTACGCAACGTTTCCCACTGAAACCATTCATTTAAATTTACCAAGCCTTCTCTGTGATAAAAGGCAAGTGTTGCTAAAAACACAGGGATGAATATGGCTAACCCTGCTTGCAAGATCGCATATTGCATACTTGGCTTTATACGATGACCTCGATATTTCCATAGACGGCGCTTTATAAACTCCATTGTTTTGTATCACCTACCAATCAAGGGAACCTATAATCAACTTGCCCTGATACAATATCCCAGTAAACAATCATGGTTTCACCGTTTGTATCCGTGATTAAACGTCCATATGGGAAAAGTGGGCAGCTTTCAATCTCGATCTCACACATTATGAAATTTTCTTCAATCCAGCCAAGCACATCAGCTGAATGATCCATTTGCTCACCCCAAATATAAAAAGCGTGCCAGTTGTGTTCAGTAACTAGCACGCTTCCATTCTTTTACTTTTTATCTGCACCCGTACCCACTGGTTCTTTGGCAGTATCTTTGTCCGCATCCGCTTTCTTCCCGATTGAAGAGCCTTGACCGACTTCTATAATATCTTCAGCCTCTAATGTCCACACGACATTCGCAAAGTTCCCATTTGACTGCGCACGAGCTTTAATGATTGGATTTTTCAACTCGACAGGTTGCTGAAAATCAATTTCTTTGAGATCGACATACTCAGGTAAAGTCACTTCAATCTGTTCTTTTTGTGCAGAAGAACCAAGGTTATAAATACGTGATTCTAATATATTTGTACGCTCTCCTTTGTCACGATCAAAGTACATCTTTTCACGATCAAGCCCCATAAAAATTAAATTTCCAAAAGTAATCGCTGCATCTGGTTTAATTCCACTTTTAAATTTCATTTCTTTTTCCTCTCCTTATCAATTAAGTTATTTATAATTTCTGGCCAATTTTTATTAAAAGTATAGACCGCTCGGGAATCCAATCCGTCCTGGCGCTTATCAGCCGCTCCCATTCTATTGATCATCGCAACCTAGTAGGTTATGTTTATAACCATTAGCACGCATATTCTTACCTGCTACAGCATTTTCAAAAGTGCCTAGCTGTGTACACTTAATACTCACGCCATGTGACAATTTAAACAAAGTACGCTATAATAAAAGTTCCTAAGTTTTATATGGCGTGTCTGGCTTTATTGTCAGGTGCGCTTTCTTTCTATATATAATTTTCAAAGATCATTCACCCTTCACGTAATACTCGAACATTCAGCTTCCATGAATCACCACCTTAAAGTAATACATTTAGCGAATTAACTTACTTCTACAGTGCGTTTATAGATATAACGTTCTTCAAATTTTTCTTTATTCACTTTACCAGGAATAACCATATACCCATCTTGTTTCATTTCGGCATTCAATATCCTAATAATTTCATATGCCTTCGCTTGTTTGACTTTAAGAATCTTCTGGATATCATCAGGTGTTAAAAACTCATACATCATGAATATCACCTCCTAATGTTTATCTCTCTGTGTATATTGTTAGTTTAAGTGAACGTAAAGTTAAAGTCAACAGTTGTTTTAACTTTTTGTGTATTAATTTAACTAATAGTGCAATATCGCATAAAAATAATCTTATTGACAAAAATTAAGATATTTTCCGCTTCAAATGATAAAATAACTATAAAATTTAACGTTAAGTAGAATAGGTGATGATTAATGACCTTAAAGATGACTTTGGGGGAAAGACTTCGCTTGGCACGGATGCGCAAAAACTACACTCAAATAGAGGCCGCTAAAAAGTTAGATATCTCAAATAATGTCCTCTCTTCTTACGAGCGAGACGCTAGAGACCCAGATACAAAAATGCTAAGATCCCTTAGTGAATTGTATGATGTTTCTACTGACTTTCTCTTAGGGTTGACCGATTATCCCAGCAAAAACGGTTATGAAAAACAAACAAAATTAGATACAGCATTCGGTGAAGTAATTCAAGAAATAATTAGCGAGAACGATTCAAATATTTATATAGATCAAGGTAATTTAGATGAGGAAACAATAAAACTTGTTAAAAAAGCAATTAAAAACGGAATGAAATTTATTGATGAAATGAAACGTAGTGAAAACTAATATCGTAAAAAGAATACAACAACATGGAATTTTCATATATAATAGCAAAAAAAAACATATTTTCTAGCACAAAAACTTGTTTCAAGGAGTGGTATTATCTTTACCAATGAAGCGATCAAAGAGGAAGTACAGATGATCATAAGCCACTATCAAACAAATAACGTTTACGAACTATGCGATTATCTCCACATTAAAATTTTAAAAAACGATCTCGGACAGGCCACAGGGGTTCTTCATTATTACAATGCAATGCCATTAATCCATATTAATTCTAAAGCCAATTACAAAGACTACTATATTGCCTATATATTGGGTTATTTCTTCTTTAATTTTAACCCAGACCATTCTGTTCTTTTTGACAGATTAAACGATGAAAAATCCAATGTCTTCGCTTCAGAACTTCTTCTAACTGATGAATTACTTTTTACTGATTTAAATACGATTAAAAGTCTTACAATAGAAGAAATCGCAAATTTCTTTAACTTGCCAATTCATGCCATTCGGATTAAAATGAATGGAGTTCCAAATAGCAAGGTTATTTTTTCATATCTTTAAAACGAACATACGTTCTATAAGAGGTGATTAATATGGGAATAAGACGTTTAAATGACGGTCGTTTTCGTGCTGATGTTAGTGTTGGAATCGACCCTCTGACTAATCGAAGAAGACGGAAAACAAAAACTTTTGACTCTAAAAAAGAAGCTGAAGAATGGCAATCAAAAACAAAGCAATTGTATCACTCTAGAAAAGCTATTAGCGATCGTAAAATCAGCTTCACTGCTATAAAAGACCTTTATTTAGAGGAGTGCAAACTCCACAGCAAGCCTAACTATCTAAAGATACAGGAGTATACAATCAATAAGCATATTCTCGAGTCTTTTAAGAACTGTAATTTCAAGGAAGTAACATCATTTGATATTCGAGAATATCAACTAAAACTCATCAATTCTGGTTTAAGCGCAAAGTCAATTAACAACATCATGATTATTCTCAAACAGATTTTCGATAAAGCAGTTGAAGAACAAGCAATACAAACCAACCCTTGTAATACTGTAAAAAACCTCGCTTTGGATAATAAGAAAATGAAGTTTTGGACACCCGACCAATTTAAGCAATTCATCAACTTAATTGATGAAGAGGAATTTCTGTTTAAAACCTTCTATACCTTTAGTTATTTTACTGGTATGCGTTGTGGCGAAATATTGGCTTTAAATTGGAATGATATTGATAACTTCCGCGGAGAAGTCAACGTGTACAAATCACTCACGTATATCAACAAAGAAGTCATTATTACAAGACCTAAAACCAGTAACTCAATAAGACGGATCAGCATCAACTCAAAGCTTTTTAATTTGCTAGAATCATGGAAGGAAAGACAACAAAACCTGTTTGCTCAATTACGGATTCACCATTCAAATGACACACACATCTTTCAATACAGAGAAAAGCCACCGACAAAGGACATTTTTAGCCGAAGAATACAAACCATATGTAATCGAGGTGAATTGGAACCGATACGTCTGCATGATTTAAGGCACTCCCATGTGGCTCTGCTGATCCATCAAAGGGAAGATTATGCAACCATCAAAGAGCGCCTGGGGCATGCTTCAATTAAAACCACGATTGATGTGTATGGTCACCTATTTCCGAACAAACAACGAGAAACTGCAGACCGCCTAGATGACTTCTTTTAGGAAAATGGTGAATTTGTGGTGAATAAATCATTAAAAAACGCCCATCTCCATAACGGAAATGAGCGCATAAAAAAATACCAAAATCGCTGTAAGCGTTGGTATGACTGTGTTTATATATGGTGCGGTTGAGTGGACTTGAACCACCACGGGATTTAACTCCCACTAGGCCCTCAACCTAGCGCGTCTGCCATTCCGCCACAACCGCGTCTTGGTATAAATATGGTGCGGGTGGAGGGACTTGAACCCCCACGTCACAAGGACACTAGATCCTAAGTCTAGCGCGTCTGCCAATTCCGCCACACCCGCATGTGTGTAAATGTTACTTAGGCAAACTGTAATTAAAATGGCTGGGCCAGCTGGATTCGAACCAGCGCATCACGGAATCAAAATCCGATGCCTTACCGCTTGGCTATGGCCCACTATTCCATTATGTTTACAAGGATTGGATTTTCTATAAATGGCGGGCCTGACGGGAATCGAACCCGCGATCTCCTGCGTGACAGGCAGGCATGTTAACCGCTACACCACAGGCCCACTTATAAAAATTCTCTCTATTAACTTCTGCAAATGCAGCGTTTCCTATTCACTCGTTCAAGTGAAAATGGTGGAGGGTGACGGGATCGAACCGCCGACCCCCTGCTTGTAAGGCAGATGCTCTCCCAGCTGAGCTAACCCTCCGATAAATGGTGACCCGTGCGGGATTCGAACCCGCGTTACCGCCGTGAAAGGGCGGTGTCTTAACCCCTTGACCAACGGGCCATGCTTGTCTAATTCACAAAGTTTCAATGGCGGAGAAGGAGGGATTTGAACCCTCGCGCCGCTTTCGCGACCTACACCCTTAGCAGGGGCGCCTCTTCAGCCACTTGAGTACTTCTCCGAATGGCTCCACAGGCAGGATTCGAACCAGCGACCTACCGGTTAACAGCCGGTTGCTCTACCACTGAGCTACTGTGGAATGTTGTTTGCTTGTCCGTTCATTTCGTAACAGGCAAGTAATATCTTATCATGGTCGTTGTTGTTATGTCAACAACTTTTTTATGTAATTTTTGAAGTGTTGCTGTCGTTTTGTGTTTCTCTCTTGGCGACTTTTATAATATAGCACAGGCTATCAAATACCGTCAACGGTTTTCATTAACTTTTTTTAATTTCCCTTTACACCGTCCACAAACATACCGATTCACATCCATTTGCCGTTTGCGTCGATACGTTTGATTGCACTTCACACATTGGTAAAAATACTTATATACCAATGGTTTGTACGTTCCAGGGACAAGGTTACAATACCTGCTTCCTCCAACTTCATTCAACAACTGTTTGAAACTTGCGTCTTTATGTTGATAGCCTTTCCCTTCTATATGTAGGTGATAATGACAGAGCTCATGAAGGATGATCTTCTCAAATTCTTCAATCCCAAAGTGCTCCAATTGCTTCGGGTTCATTTCGATGTTGTGCGTATGTAACAAATAACGCCCACCTGTCGTTCTTAAGCGACGATTGAATGTGATCGTGTGACGAAATGGTTTATAGAAACGATCCTTTGATAACCGTTCCGTCCACTGTTGAAGTTCTTCATTTGTCATAACCACATCACCTCTCGAATTAACCGTCAACGTATACAAGCTAAAGAACATATACTAGTGAAACGCCTTCTGTGAATCTGATTTTACCACAAGGAGGGGAAAAGAATCATGCCTTATTGGCTTAGAAAGCAGCTTGAAAAAGCTTATTTCGAAAAAAACCACCATGAAATTGTCATGCTTAATCAATGCTGGTATTCATACCTCAGAAAAAACCAAGATACGTTCTTTCAATCATAACAATGAAGATAAAGAAGCCAAAGTTATCGTAACTTTGGCTTCTTTATTAGGATTGGACGGCTTTTTTAGGTGCTAACATCGTAAGCGCTATTCTGCCTTTTTTCTGGTCGACTTGTTCAACCCAAACAGTTACAATATCCCCAACTGCCACAACGTCTTGTGGATTTCTCACGAAGCGATCAGCAAGTTTGGAAATATGAACTAAACCATCTTGCTTCACCCCGATATCAATGAAGGCCCCAAAGTCGACGACGTTCCGCACGGTTCCTTCAAGTTCCATGCCCTCTTCTAAGTCTTCCATAGCCATGACACCTGATTTCAAGATCGGCTTAGGCATATCTTCTCGTGGGTCACGATTCGGGCGAATTAACGCATCAAGAATGTCATTTAACGTCATTGAACCGACGTCTAAGCTTTCTGCGATCTCGGTACGATTTAGCGATTGTAGCTTTTCTTTTGTATCGGCTTTACCCAATGTTTGAACGTTAATGTTCATGTCTTTCAGTAATTTACGTGTCACCGTGTAGCTCTCTGGGTGAATTGGTGTTTGATCAAGTGGATCTTCACCTTCAATAATACGCAGGAAACCTGCGGCCTGCTCATACGTTTTCGCACCTAGTCTAGGCACATTCTTCAAATCCTTACGCGTGCGATACTGCCCATTCTCTTCACGATACGTCACGATCAATTGAGCAACCTTCTGATTAAGACCTGCAACGTATTGTAGCAAACTTGAAGAAGCAGTATTTACATTGACCCCAACGAGGTTTACCGCAGACTCAACGACAAAGTCAAGGCTTCCTGAAAGCTTGCCTGTTTGTACGTCATGTTGATATTGACCGACCCCAATTGATTTTGGATCAATTTTAACGAGTTCAGATAACGGGTCTTGTAGTCTCCTTGCAATGGAAATGGCGCTTCGCTCTTCAACTTCTAATTGCGGGAATTCTGATCTCGCTTGATCTGAAGCTGAGTATACACTTGCTCCTGCTTCGTTCACAATTAAATAGTGAAGCTCCAATTGCTGATCTGCAATCACATCGGCAATAAACGCTTCTGTCTCTCTTGAAGCCGTCCCGTTTCCGATAGCAATCATATCGACCTTGTACTTTTGTACCCACTGCGTCACTTTCTTCGCAGCATTAGCGGTGTCATTTCTTGGTGGTGTTGGATATATGACTCCTGTGTCCAATACTTTTCCAGTTCCATCAACAACGGCAAGTTTACATCCTGTTCGGTAGGCAGGGTCTACACCGAGCACGACCTTATTAAGAAAAGGTGGTTGCAGCAAGAGCTGTTTTAAGTTCCCTGAGAAGACCTGGATTGCTTTATCTTCAGCAGTATCAGTTAATTCATTACGAATTTCTCGCTCAATGGACGGTGCAATCAATCGTTTGTAACTGTCAGCAATTGCTTCTTTCATATAATCAACAGCAGGAGAACCGAAGCGTTTGATGATTTGCTTTTCCATTAATTCCTCAATTCGCTCCCGCTGAACATCAATCGTCACTTTCAAGACATTTTCTTTTTCTCCACGATTTACTGCAAGTACGCGATACGATGGGATGTTTTTAATTCTTTCTTCGAATTCATAATACATTTCAAAGACACTTTCTTCGTCTTCTGCATTTTTCTTCATTGATGTTTTTAACGTACCATTTGAATACGTAAATGTACGGATTTTCTGACGGATGGTTGCTTCATCAGAAATCCACTCAGAAATAATATCTAAAGCACCAGCAATAACAGTGCCTACATCGTTTAATTCATGCTCTTCACTTAAGTAGCCGTTTGCTTCTTCTTTTACATTCATCTCCTTAGGATGCTCGTAAATTCGCTTAGCAAGCGGTTCTAGCCCCTTCTCTTTCGCAATCGTCGCACGTGTGCGTTTCTTTTGCTTATATGGACGATAAAGATCTTCTAACGTTTGTAACTTTCTCGCCTCATGTATGTTCTTCGATAATTCAGGCGTTAATTTATCTTGTTCGTCAATTAAGCGATAGACTTCTTGCTTTCGATCTTCCAATTGGTTCTCGTATTGGAAAAGATCTAAGATTGCTTTTATGTTTGTTTCATCGGCATTTCCTGTTTGCTCTTTACGATAGCGAGCAATAAATGGAATTGTATTGCCTTCCTCACTAAGCTGAATAATCGCATTCGTATACTTTTCATTTACCCCTGTGCTTATTGCAATTCTGGATACAATCTCTTCTTGGCTCGTAGACTTGAACATGTCCATTGCCTCCTCCGGCTGAGTCACTATACTTTGTACTTTACCATATTTTTGAAAGCAAAAAAAAAAACGCAACGTCGCTCGCTGCGTTTCAATGTACATAACCTGACACTATTGTCACATCATCTTTATCAATAGCCATCTCTTCTTTCAACCGTTCAACGACGGCTGTCGGTGAAAGGCGAGAAGCTTGAAGTTCATAGCGATGCGTTTGCTTTGAAACTCCATCAGAATGTAAAAGGAAGCCGACGTTTTGTTTAAAACTAAAATGATGAACACGAGCCTTAAAAGATCTACCTGAGAGAAAACCTGTCGTTGGGATAATTCTCATGACATCCTTTTGATCGATCATCAATAAGCATTCAACATTGCCGATATTCCCACACGTAATCTGATTTCGCTCATAGTCAATTCGAATGACAGTTAGTACGACTCCGCGCTCATGAGCGAGCGCTTGATTAACGTTCGCGAATAATTCTTCCATCGGAGCATCAAAGTGCTTCTCAATGACGTTCATCGCAAGTTCCGATGAACGCCTAGCACTTTTGCCACTCCCAAGGCCATCTGCAAGCGCAGTGAGAAAGTAACGATCGGTTTCAACAGTAATAAACATATCACCACAAACTGGATTGCCGCCTTTTCCGGCTTGAAATGCTGCAGTTACTGCATTCTCATATTGTTCCTCGATTATTTTTCCCATTCAATAACACTCCGATGGCTCAACACGAATGGATTCGCGTAGCTTTTGCAAAGCTCTTCGTTGAAGTCTTGAAACGTGCATTTGAGAGATGTTAAGCAAATCGCCAGTTTCTTTCTGGCTTAAGTTATCAAAATACGTGCATTTAAGAATTTCCTTCTCGCGGTCAGTGAGTACAGCAAATGCTTTCTCAAGCAACAACTGCTGGTCTGTTTGTTCAAACCCTTCATCGTGGCTGCCGACCAAATCTAGAAGTGTGACGGCACTTCCTTCTGAATCAGCTTCGATTGATCGATCGACAGATAATGCTTGATAACTCTTACCCATCTCCATCGTCTCTAACACTTCTTCTTCCGTCACTTCTAACCGAGCAGCGATTTCGTTCACGAGCGGCGAACGTTGCAGTTCCGTTGTAAGCTCTTCAACCGCCTTCTTAATTCGCGGTCCAAGCTCTTTAATTCTTCTTGGTACGTGCACACTCCACGTTTTATCTCGAATAAAACGCTTAATCTCTCCGACAATTGTTGGTACAGCAAATGATTCAAACGAGCGATTAAAAGAAGTGTCATAGCGTCGTAAAGCTGCCAGTAAACCGATCATCCCGACTTGGTAAAGGTCATCGTCGTGACCTTGCCCTCGGGAAAACTTACGAGCTAATGACTGGACAAGCGACTCATAGTGCAAGACGAGCTTCGTTTGGACTTCTTCGTCTGCGCCAGCTTGATATTGCGCTATTAAGTCATAAATTGGCTCTTCAGCCTTAGTTGTTGGCTGTCGTTTCGACTCCATCGGCACCTTGAGCCACCTCATCCCTCTGTACGAACTTCTTCATTGTGATCGTTACACCATTATCTTGCGTAATTTCAACCTCGTCCATCAATGTTTCAATAAGGAAGAGCCCAAGGCCTCCTTCCTGTAACTCCTCAATTGGCTTGTTAGCATCAACAGGCCCATTTGACTTAGCAAGCGTCTTCTTCTCCGTTCCTTCATCTGAAACTTGGATTTGAAGATAATCATTACACAGATCGAACTTCACTTTAATATCGCCGCTTCCGTCCTTGTAAGCATGATCAACGACGTTCGTACATGCTTCTGCCATCGATACTTTAATGTCTTCAATTACATCGTAAGAATAGCCTACCCGGTTCGCAATCCCTGATGCGGTTAAGCGGAGGATTCCAATATATTCTGCTTTCGCAGGTACGCTCATTTCTATGCTGTCATTCTTCGAGCTCATTGATTGGCCCCCTCTTTTTCGTCGATGTCCATAACCTCATCTAGTCCTGTAATTGAGAAGAGCCGTTTTACGCGACTGTTTAAGGAAACGATCTTGAATTGCCCCTCATGACTATGCGTATCTTTAAGTGCACCTACAAAAATTCCGAGTCCCGTACTATCAATATAGTCTACACCTTCAAGATCAACGACTGTAATGCCTTGATCTCTTGATGTTAATTGTGATAATGCCTCTTTAAGTTGCGGTGCTGTATAAGCGTCAATTTCTCCTGCGACATATAACTTCTTAGCATTAGCTGCCTTCATATCCTCTGTTCTTAAATCAAGTTTCATAACGTTATTCCCCTCCCCGATCAATCGTACGAAATATATAATGAATACAAATTTATCTTATGATAAATAAAAACGGCCCAAGGCCGCAGTTATTATATACCCATTATTTATTTTCTTTAAACTTCCTTCTTACGATAATTAAAGTGAAATCGTCACGAAGTTGGAATTCTTGCCAACGTTCTAAGTCTCGATAGACGTTATCGACGATTTTTTGCGTGCTTAAATGCTTATATTTTCTAATGAGCGCCGTAATTTCTTCTCGCTCGATAAATCGTTCTTCGGTCCGGCATTCTGTAACACCATCTGAAAGAAGAACAACAAAATCACCTTCACTCATCTCACGACTAAACTCTCGATACTTCGCTTCTTTCGAAATACCGAGCGCCAGTCCTTTTGCGTACAGCTCTTCAAAACGATCTTGCTGTTCACTATAATAAAAGCCAGGTTCATGTCCTGCTCCGCCGTAATAAAAGATATGGGACTTCGGATCATAACTACCATACATCATCGTTACGAACATGTGTGAAGCAATGTTTTGTTCAATGGTACGATTTAACGATTCGAGAAGTTCACCTGGCTGTAAGATCGAATTCGGCATACTGTCCATTGCATATTTGATCATCGACATACAAAGAGCAGCTGGAATCCCCTTTCCGATAATGTCCGCAATCGCTACACCAATAAGGCCGTTTGCATCTTTAATGACGTGATAATAATCCCCACTCATCTTTGATGCTGGCACTGTAATGACACCAATATCAAGTTCCTCGACATCCGGAATTTCACTAGGTAACAGAGTGTGTTGCATGTTGGCCGCAACATCAATCTCATTCTCCAGTTCCTTCTGACGATTACGAAGAATTTGATGCTCTCGATAAGCCATGCCATAGCCGATCATCACTTCTAGGAGAAACTCAAATGATTCTTGTGTCTCTGGCGGGATATCCGGATAGAGCTCCTGAATCACCTCGAGATGTATGCTAACGATTTCTTCAGGAGAAACTTTTTCCTCTAACACTTTTTTACTGAACTGTTGAGCATCGTATAAGCTTTGTTCGTTTTTCTTTTGCAAAAAACTAAACAAAATCTCTTTATAGCTCTGTTGTAGCGTTTCGTAAGTGTCCATCCCCGAACATCCTTCCTTCTAACGGAGCCACTTGATCGTCGTAATCGTAGTACCTTCCCCAGGTATTGACTCGATGTCAAATTCATCCATCAGTCGCTTTACCCCTGGTAAACCTGCACCTAAACCTCCAGAAGTCGTAAATCCGTCAACCATAACATCTCGAAGGTTTTCAATCCCCGGCCCCTTATCACTAGCAACGACTTTTATTCCACGGACTTTCCCGTTTTTATGATTATCACTAATTTCTTCTAAATCAATCTTACCAATTTCAGTGTACAAGTAAATGTTTCTTGCAAGCTCTGAGATGGCTGTCGTAATTCTTGCTTGATCCACACTCCCAAAACCAATCTCTTTGGAAAGCTCACGACCTGCCTGGCGAGCAGAAACAATCCCCCATTCATTGGCTATTTCAATACAGGAATGGTTACTCATATACGTCAACCCCCCAATTCCTGTTGCAATCGCTCAAGACCTTGCTCCAGGTCAAGTGCTGTTTGCACTTCCTGAAGAGAAACCCCCATATCAATCAAAGTAATGGCTACTGCAGGCTGAATACCTGTCAAAACAACTTTTGCCCCCATCAAACTAGACATCTCAACAACATCACCGATCACTTTCGCGATAAATGAATCAATCATATCGACCGATGTTAAATCAATGACTACCCCTAGTGAGCCTTCTTGATGGATCTTATTTAATAAATCTTCTTGAAACTGTAGCGCAGTTTGGTCATCTAATTCTACTTGTACCGAAATTAACAAGTAACGACCCAGTTTGAGTATAGGAATACGCATTAATTCAACCCTCCACCCGTAACAGGCTCTTCATTTGTAATAATATCGCGATGTGTCATTTGCAACGCTGCTTCTACACCCTTCTTAAGCGTACTCTTTGTCGTAAAGTTCCCAAGATCAATTCCCAAATTAACAATTGTTTGTGCGATCTCTGGTCGAATACCGACGAGTAGACACTCTGCACCAACTAGCCTAACAGCCTCTGATGCACGAATAATATGATGTGCAACCATCGTATCTACAAGAGGCACTCCTGTAATATCAATGAGCACGACTTGCGCACGATGTTCGATAATACCATCTAATAAATTCTCCATAATTTGCGAAGCTCGCTTCGTATCAATCGTTCCAATCAATGGCATAACGACGATTTTATCGAAAACTGGAATAAGCGGAGCTGATAACTCCTTTAACGCAACGGTTTGTATTGCCTTCACTTCTTCGTGATTCTTCGCAAATTCGGTTGTTAAATCAGTAATTTGTTCATCTAGCCAATCTTCAAGCTCGCCGGACAGATCAACAAACTTTTCCCTATCGTAATGATTGGACAAGTCTTTCATCACAATGCGACGTAGCTTTTGTAAGCTCATAATAAATTCACTTACGACCCAGCCATCGTGAATGAGTCGCTCTGCAAAACGCTTTACAACTGCTCGCCTAGAATGCCCGTCCATAGTAAGCGTATCGAAAATTACTGAAACAAACTCTTCTTTCATTTCATCCTGAATATATTGAGGTTTAATCGTGGATTCAGAGCGGGAAAATAATAATTCATCAAACGAAACTCTCCACTGCTCAATATAGTGATCCTTGTTGTCGATCATATGTTGTAATACGATTGAACGCATAATCAGTCACACCACCGTCATTAACAAAATCTTGTCACCTGACAGAATTACGCACAGGGTACGCTATTCTCATTATTCCATTTTGTGCCCTTGAAAGCAACTCACAACTGTTGATTGGTTTGTCTTTTTCCAATAAGAAAAAGCTGCCACACGAAAATACGTTGGCAACGATTAAGAAACGTTATAGAAATGGGATAAGATCTAGAATAATAACGCCATAATTCTCTTTATTAAATACCGCTGACTAACCTTCTCCCCATCTTCATTTCACACTCTTCCTCTAAGCCGAAAGATTCGGAAGCAATTGACAAGTTAATGGTAGCCATTTCAAGATATCCTTGTTGCATGTGTTCACGAACACCTTCAGCTTTGTGTTCGTACAAATATTTAGTTGCGGATTGATGGATAAATTCGTTGCGTTCAACACCATCATACTTAATCATATTGTCCACCTCTTGCAATAAATATTGGGGAAGGCTAATCGTAATTTGTCTAGAACGATCATTAGACAAGGTAAGACACCTCCAACACTATAGTCCCTGTAATGTCCTTTATCAATAATAGCATTGACTGTCTTTCATTGCAAAAGCATTACAGTACAGTAAACCTCTTTATACCTCTCTTACCCATTCGCCGTCTATCGCATAATTCCTTCAAATTACGACAATGTTTTTTGAACATATCGCCTCGGGACACGGTTTGTAATTAGACATGGAATTTCATACGTAATCGTGCCTAAACGATCAGCGATCTCTTCGATCGTAATGCGCTCTTTATTATCCTCACCAATTAATGTAACCCGTTTCCCGACGGGCATTTCCTTGGGAAGACGCACCATCATTTGATCCATACAAATGCGTCCGATAATTGGCAAACGCACCCCATCGATAATGACTTCTCCACCATTCGCATTACTACGAATCCAGCCATCACCATATCCGATCGGTACCGTTCCAATCCACTCATCTTGTGTGGCTGTGTACGTTCCGCCATAACTAATTTTACTTCCTGAGTTTACATGTTTTACATGTGATAAATGACTATATAAAGAAAGCGCTGGGGCTAACGAAAAAGGTAACTCCGCTTCTAAATCCGTTGCAGGTAACAATCCATACATCGATATGCCAAAACGAACCATGTTATAACAAGCATCTTTAAACCTCATACTTGCAGCACTATTTGCACAATGAATAAGTGGGATCTGCCTGTTCTCACTTTTTAGTACATTGACTAGCTCGTCAAATCGATGTTGTTGCTCTTTATAATAGGTAAGATCTAGTTCATCTGCGGTTGCAAAATGCGTAAAAAGACCTTCTAATTCTAAGCATGATTCTTCATCAATCGCTGTTAAAACTTCTTGAACTTCTTCAATCGATCTTACACCGATTCTTCCCATGCCCGTGTCATACTTCACGTGTAATTTGAGCGAGTGACCTGGTTCAATATGTTCCTTAGCCGAAACTAACCATTCTCGCTGAAATGTTGCGAGTGCAATGTCTAGCTTTGCAGCTACGCCTGCCCCACTTGCATCAGTACGTCCTAGTACAACAATTGGCGCTACTATTCCGTCCTCACGCAATTCAATCGCTTCTTCAAGAAGTGCAGTCCCTAAAACCGTTGCTCCGCCATCGAGTGCAGCTTTTGCAACTTCAATGGCTCCGTGACCATACCCGTTTGCTTTTACGACCGCCATGATTTGGCGTTCACCATGATGCAACCGATCTAGAGACGCTACGTTTTGTTTAATTGCTTCTTTGTCCACTTCGATCCAAGTTTCTCGATACAATTGTTCCATCGTCTGTCTACCCCTAGCGTTCGTTAGTCTATCTTCATTATGTCTACGCATTCTTATGACTGTCAATCGTATATGTAGTAATTACGTTAAAAAAGAGTCCACGTACGTGGACTCACCATTATTTTTCGTGTGTGGCTGTCATTGATCTGGCAACAGCTGCCATTTCATCGACGTGAAGCGTATCTGATGCAATCACAAACTCCACACCATCCACTGACCATGTAAGTGAATTATCAGTCTGAATACCGATCACTTCACCTAAGTCAACTGGATCTCCTGCACCCATATCTCTAGTCGGTGTTACCTCTGATGAAGTGGACATGGATAACGGTTGCTGAATAATTGTAAATGGCTGTTCACCTTCATAGGACATGATGACACGAATGCCATCGTCTGTTTGAACCTCAGACGTTTCAGAGAGCTCAGTGTTTGCAGGCTCATACGACGGCATAAACACACCAAACACATCTTCCTCTGTTACCTCGTCTGTTGATACCGGAGCTTCTGATTCTTCAGGTAAGTGACGATCCATATCGAACTCACTGCTATCAATTGCAGGATTTAACTCAAAATCATGGAAAGCAACTTCAACGAGCGGTTCATAGTTCTGATCAAACACCCGAACTGCATGAGGTGTTAAATCATCATTAAGAACGATTTCTTGTTGTTGCAGATTCTGATTTTGGTAGTTCGTTACAGTCTCAAAAACATATTTGTCCTCTTCAATCGCAAAGGAACGCTCTGAATCACTTAAAATGTCGGTCACGAGTGATTCATACAAATACATTTGACTGTTGTTGCTCGGCCAATCACTTTGAAAACGAAAGCTTTTGTTTAACGCAGGCGTCAACAGAAAAACACCATCGTCATTTCTTAAAATCATTTGATTTTGCTCTTCATTTTCGTTTTGAAGTTCCACACGGTAATAACGATTCTCTTCGTTTTGAACATGAGCGATTTGAACATCGTATTCCCTAGGTTCTTGGCCCGTCTGCATCGTAAGCGATGCTGATGTTTGATATCCACTCATCGTCTGAAGTGTTTCACCGAGGTCTTCAACCACTTCTTCTTCTGATTTTTCTCCGCATGCTGCAAGTAAGGCAATCGATAAAAAAGCGACCGTACAAAATCCGAACTTCTTTTTCATCAAACCTCTCTCCTTTGTCTTCGATGTAACGACAAAGGAGGAACCTATCACATTGTAAAAAAAGAAATGTGGTAATAGAAAGTGACGAGTGTTATTCACTGGATGTTTAGAGATGGATTGCCTTTTTCCGTCCATAAGTCATCGTGATGAAGAAAAATCTAGATGTTTAGTACATGTCTAAGTTACGTGTTGTTCAACCATCGTTTCATCACGACACCACCTCGCAATCTCTTGAATTGAGTTTCTAGCTTCCCACTCTACCACTCGTATTCACATGTTCTTACCAACATTTCAGGCCCCTCCTAACCGCATTACATCATATGAGACAACCTATGCGGTTATTCCAGCCTGTCTAAAAAACTTCCGTTTCAATAATGACGTTTGCGATGGCATAATGCTTACTGTGCGACACACTCACATGCACTTGGTGCGCCTCTTTAAGCTTGGTACAGTTGAGCACCGGCTTGCCATTTTCGTTATTATTTATTTCAATGTCCTGAAAGCTAATTTCTGAACCTATTCCTGTCCCATATGCTTTTGCAAATGCTTCTTTCGCTGCAAAGCGTCCCCCTACATATTCGACCTTACGCCTTTTTGATAATTGAGCATAACTCCGTTGTTCGTTTGATGTAAGAATACGCATAATAAAACGAGGTTGACGTTCAAGTAGCTTGGAAATCCTCTCTAGTTCAACGATGTCAATTCCATTTCCAATAATCATCGTCAATCCTCCTAATCAATTCATTCGAATGAATGAATCACAATATGATAAGATTAAATACGATTCTTGTACAATTGAGGTGGCTGTATGTTCGTCCGCAATGAAAGTTTCTATACGTTCAGACGCAATTATCCGATCGTGACAACGTTAATTGCCATTCACATCGTTTTATTTTTTCTCGCTTTCCTTGGTCAAATCGGGATATTCCCACCAGGGATTTGGATTCAACATTTAGGTGTCGGGTTAAATCTAGCGATTGCAGAAGGACAATGGTGGCGATTAATCACACCGATTTTTCTACACGCTGACTTAATGCACATGTTGTTTAACTCTTTTGCTCTCTTTTTGTTCGGTCCACCGCTCGAGAAAATGATTGGCCGCACGCGATTTATAAGTTTTTATCTCGGTACTGCAGTCATCGCGAACATCGTAACCTTTATTCTTCAGCCGTTATACTATAGTCACGTTGGTGCATCGGGCGCAATCTACGGGTTACTCGGTATGTACGTTTATATGATGATCTTTAGAAAAGAACTGATTGACGCAAGTAGTAGACAAATCGTTACAGTCATGGTTGTCATTGGCGTGATTTTAACATTTCTTAATCCGAGAATTAATATACTTGCCCACATTATTGGGCTCGTAGCAGGAATGGCACTAGCCGCCCCTTTTCTAATAAAGGCAAGGAACTTCTTTACAATCCCACTCGTTCGCCCTGAACGAAGTGAAGGAAATGACATCGGATTTGACCCAAATCGCTGGAAGAAGAAACGACGAATGCCCATTAAAGGGGCTAGCATCATGAATGTTGTCGGGATCGTTTTTATCATTCTCGTCGTGATTGGCTTACTTTCAAACTTAGTTTAGGAGAGGTTGCGCATGAAAAGAGCGGCAATCATTTATAATGAGCACGCAGGTCAAGCGAATGATCACCTAAGTATTGAACAAATTAAAGCGCAAATCGAGTCACATAGTTTCCAATTAAAACTTTGTCCTACTTCAAAGCCTGGCGATGGTGAACGAATTGCAAAAGAAGTAGGCAAAGACGTAGATACGTTGTTTATCTTTGGTGGTGACGGAACGGTCCATGAGTGTATAAACGGCGTTCCTTCGTTACAAAGCAGACCGAATCTTGCCGTTTTGCCTGGTGGGACGTGCAACGACTTCGCCCGCACGTTAGGCATATCAATGAACCTTGAGGAGGCCATTGATCAAGTATGTACCGGAACGACCAAAACGGTGGACGTCCCGAAAATGAATGACCGTTACTTTTTGAATTTCTTTGCTGTCGGTTTAATTGCTGACACATCTGAAAACATTAATGAGGAATTAAAAGCAACAATCGGTCGATTAAGTTATTTTTGGAGTGCACTTCAAACCGTTACGAACCCGACTCATTATACGTACACGTTAACGAGTGATGATCTGCATCTAACTGGAGAAGCCGTTATGATTCTCGTCTCTAACGGAAATTACATTGGTTCCATCGGATTACCTGCACAACACGAGTTAGATGACGGTTATTTAAATGTCTACATCGTTAAAGAAGGTGGACTTTCCTTAGTGTCAGCCTGGAAGGAAGCCAAACTTAATGACCAATTCGACGAAAATGAGAACAATCTCATTCACCATCAGCTCAAACACTTAACATTGCATGTTGAGCCAGAAGGTAACGTAGACATCGACGGTGAAGATGGCGGGAAGACGCCTGTTACAATTACACTCGGTGACAAAGTTACGTTTTGTATTCCAAGTGAATCACAGTAAACACTGAGCAGATCGCTCAGTGTTTTTTAGTGAAACTCGATTGGACCGAGGTAATTCGGTGCAACCGGAGGATGCAACGTATTCGTTAACGTGTATGGACCAACGTCTCGAACATCTTGATCCTCAATTCCTTCAAACTCTATCTCACGATAGCCATAATCTGCTGCAGTTAATAACACACCTTCAACAAACATGATGAGTTCATGTTCGTTAACATCCTCAAAACCGTCATATGCAAGTGCAATTCGTTCTTCATCAATTTCAGTTACCGATTCCAAATCAAGCTCTTCAGGAATGACTGAAAAGTATCGATCGCCTTGTTCTTCCAACTCCATGCGTTTTAACGTCTCTTCTAAACTGAGGTCCTCTTCTCGCTCAACATCCAAGCTCTTCCCAGTGACGAGGTATACATATTGATCTTCAACAGGCAATAAATAATACCCATTTGCTTCGTCTCGCTCTTCAGTGGTTGCACTTAACACTTCTTCAACTTCACTCGGTAAATCTAATGTCGCAAACGTTTCAAATCGACTTACTTCTTGTAAAGCTTCTCGTACTCGATCCATACTTCCTTCTTGAATTAAGCGTTGAATTGGTGAATCCCTTAAACCAAATTGCTCTGGGTCCACCCCGTTAAGCAATGTATCAATTTCATCTAGAATACTTTGCTCGTCAATCGTGAATGTGACATTTACAACCGTCTGCTCATCTGGTGCCAAAAATGGCAATGTGTACATCCCAGGACTCTCTGAGCTTGCCGCTAACGGATAATCGTAATCATCCCATTCTCCATTTAACTCAACGTCGTCTTCTGTTGTTTCGGGTGTCTCTTCTTGACGTTCATACGATTCATCGTTTTGTTCAGGTTCATGCGGGACAATTTCTTCTGGTTGTTCCGAGTCTTCTATATAATGTTGCGCTTGGTCTTCATCGCTGTCAGTGGCATCAAACTCTTCTTCTTCATCACTTGTAATTGCAAGTTGTTGATCTTCATTTTGATTTCCCCCTTGTGATGATAACTCACTACCATCTTGAAGGAGAGGAACTTGAGAAATCACAATGATAGCAAGTATTAATACTGCTGCTGAAGACATACCAGCAATGACCGGTCGACTAAAACGATCACGCTTCGGACGATTTGAACGTGTCATCGTTTCAGCTTTTACACTTTTATAAATCTCGTTCTTATTCCGATCATCTTCTACACCGCGAAGCTTTTCTAACTTCTTGATTACTTCTTCGTCTTCATATCCATTATGACTCATGCTTCTCTTCCTCCTCTCGCAACGTTTTCTTTAATTTCAAGATGGCACGATGCTGTGTCGTCTTCACTTTACTTTCTGACCAGCCTAATGCCTCTGCCGTTTCTTTGACTGTAAAAGATTCAATGAATCGCAAAATCAAAACTTGTTGCTGATCTACAGAACACTTCCCTAAAGCCCGGTAAGTAACCTCTAGCTCTTCTTTTGCAATTGTCCTTTGCTCAGGCAAAGGTTGATGATCTTGTATGTCAATTTTTTCATCAGAGACGACCATGCCAAACCATTTCCTTTTTTGACGATTTTCTTTTCTAATATAATCAATGGTGACATGTTTTGCGATTGAAAACAGCCACGTCTTTTCATTACTTCTTCCATCAAAGCGATCATATGAATGAAATACTTTTATATAAACATCTTGTACAAGTTCTTCTGCAACATGGCGATCTCGAACCATGTAGAAAATGAACTGGAACAACGATTGATGATATTGTTCATAAAGGCGGTCGAACGTTTCATACACGATTACCGTTCCCCTTTGTAGTCGTTATTTAGATTATCGCGTTACACATTTATTCCGTAATTTTTTATTATGACAGAAAGCACGCTACCTAACTTACTCGGCAACGTGCTCATTTTTGTATTATGAAAAGGCGAGGACGAAGACCCAATAGCCAACAGCATATAAAGCAACAAACATTAAAATGCCTGCTAACCATTTTAGGTTCGATCTACGTTGATTCATAAATTCACCTACTTTAATTACGTTCGTTCATTATTATAGCATGTTTCTTTTTTTACTCGTTCGTAAAAAAGTGAAAAAGAAGTGATTTTTATTTCATATATAAAATGACAAGTACAGGTTATCTTTGACAAAGAATGACATTTAAAACTAGAATATGTGGAGAGCTACATAATAAGGAGGAATTGTGGAATGAAACGACCGATTCAATTTTCTGCAGCAGCATTATTAACAGTAGGAATGTTAAGTGCTTGTGCTGAGGATGATACTGCACCGGCTGAAACTGATGGAGAAGACACAACGACTGAACAACCTGAAGATGAAGACACTGATGACGAAGAAGCTAACGACGAAGACATAGATGACGATGAAGATGAAGACGAAGATGATACGGATGAATCTGTAGAAGATGCTGATGAAGAAGATGAAGAAAGTTCTGAATCCGATGACGAAACAGCTGCTGATATTGATGAAGCAGAAATGATGGAAGAAGACTTTGAACTCGTATTCTACGACGATCAAGTATTAGAAATGTATACAGAAACTCATACAATCAGCGGTGAAGGTCAAGAAGGGTTACTCATGAGCGCATTAGAACAATGGCTTGCTGGACCTGACCATGAAGCACTCGTCTCGGTTACTGAAGATGAAGATGTTTCTGTACAATCTGTAGAAGACCATGATGGTGTTGCTCATGTATCTTTTTCAGAAGAATTCGCTTTTCTTAATGTCGGTTCTGGATTAGAAGTTGGCATTATGAATCAAATCGCTCACACCGCTCAACAAGCTGGTTTTGAGTCTGTGCTTGTTTTAATTGACGGTGAAAGTGCAGATACTGTATTCGGTCATGTAGATTCATCCGAACCTTACACACCGGACACAGACCTAGACTCATATGACTCTATTGAAGATTAAAAAACTTCCCTAATCAAAAGCGCATGGGTACTCCAACGGAGTACTGCTATGCGCTTTATTTTTTTGTAATAATATTTACCTATTCCTATGACTCACTCCTCCTGCAACAATGTCAGAAGAAGTTTTCCTAAATTGACTCTTTTAGACACTTCGCCTAATTATTAGGAAATATATCTTAGATAACATAGATGTAATGCAAATGTAACAAAGAGGGACGATTACTGTTATGACAGCATCGAACAAATAACAATAGGCCTTTGGATTCTTTTTCCTAATGCAACAATCACAGTGACTTGTTATGGTAACACTCGTACAAATCACACAGGAGGTTTTACGAGTTTATGAGACGTTTAAAATATTTCCTTATGCCACTCGCATTTTTCTTTATGTTTACTAATACAACTCAAGCAAGTTCCGTTCATACCGTAACTGATGGTGATTCATTATGGAGCATCGGTGTTGATTACGGAGTTTCGATGCAAGAAATCCAAGAGTTAAACGGAAAGCCTGATACGAATCTTGCAATCGGTGAACGTTTACAATTACCAGATTCAATATCTGACGAAGAATTAGATCTACTTGCCCGCTTAATTCATTCTGAAGCACAAGGTGAACCTTATGCAGGTAAAGTAGCTGTTGGTACAGTTGTTCTCAACCGTGTTGCGGACGACCGTTATCCAGATACGATTACAGATGTGATTTATGAAGTCGTGAATGGCTACTATGCATTCAGCCCTGTTCTTGATGGAACGATTGAAGAACCAGCAGCGGATGAATCTAAGCTTGCTGCACGTGAAGCACTCGCATTTGAAGGACAAGGCGAAGGTTCGATTTTCTTCTACAACCCTGACACTGCGACGAACCATTGGAATGCTACTCGTGACGAAACAAAACGTATCGGCCAACACGTATTTGCTAAATAAAGAAGAAAAGCCATTTGTCAAAAGACAAATGGCTTTTTGATTCCCAATACGTAAGACGTGGCCATGTTTTATGCCATTTTTTCTTAGCAAGACGTGCTTCATAAATCGGTATTAGCATTTGATTCCTAAGGAAAGCAGGGGTAGGTTTCACATGTAGCTGAAATGCATCTGTGAGCCCATGTGGTGCTGAAATGAGTAGTTCTCCGTTTTTGTCTAAAGATACGCCGAGAGCTGTAGCGGTTTCAGGGAACTTTGACATTGCATCTGTCGATGAAAGATATGGCTTCACACCGTTTCGGTTATGCATTCTTACTTGGTTTTTTACAGACCATGGCAGATTCGGTCGTAGTAAGAGAAGTTGATCTTCAAGTTCACGATCCACTTGCTCACTCATTCGATCTTCGCGGTTATCAAAATGTATCACATCAATGTCAGCTATAGACGTACGCGTAGTAAATGTATGTACAGTATCCCAAATCTTCGTACGAACAAACCCGGCACAAACCCACCAATCTTGCAATTCCAATTGTTGAACAGTTCGAAGTACGTCCATCATCCACTCATCACGTTCGATCAATACTTTTAATTTTTGTTCATACATGTAAAGACCTCCAAATTAAAAAATTCCGTATTCCTAATGGTATAAACTCGCATATGGTATTCAATAGGCAATAATTTCGTTATAATGAAGGAAAAGAATAAATGGGGTGGGAATTTGGCGTCACAAACGCATATTTTTTCTAGACGAGAAGAGCTTGCAAATGCGATTACACATGGCGTTGGCTCATTGCTTAGCATTGCAGGTTTAGTTTTACTCGTCGTGTACGCTTCCATCAACGGCACAGCTCTTCACATCGTAAGTGCTGCCATTTTTGGAGCAACAATGACGTTGCTTTATGTAAATTCAACTTTACTACACAGTTTCCCACAAGGGAAAACAAAAAATTTATTCGAGATCTTTGACCACTCTTCCATATACTTGTTCATCGCTGGTACGTATACACCGTTTCTCTTTCTGGTCTTAGAAGGAGCACTAAGCTGGACATTGTTCGGCATTGTTTGGGGTATTGCCCTCATTGGCATTGCATTTAAAGCTTTTTTTGTGAAACGGTTCGTATTTTTATCGACCATCTTCTATATTGGTATGGGTTGGATCATTGTTATTGTGTGGCAACCATTAGCCACAGTATTACCGCATTCAGGCATGATGCTTTTACTCGCAGGCGGGATTTTTTATACAGTCGGTACCGTATTCTACGTGTGGCGAAGTTTCCCTTATCACCACGCAGTATGGCATGTATTCGTCATTGCAGGTTCGATGGCACACTTTTTCGCCGTCTTCCGATACGTATTACCATTATAAGTACAAAAACCCGAAGCCGTTTGGCTTCGGGTTTCATTATTTATTTCGTGTTAAACATCTGCGTCCAGTAAGAACCGTAACTTCCACCTTCAGCATATCCAACACCAATGTGTGTGTAGTCAGCATTTAAGATGTTTTCACGGTGCCCTTGAGAATTCATCCAACCGTTGACGACTTCTTCTGGTGAACGTTGACCCGCAGCGATGTTCTCACCTGCTCCACGGTACTCAACACCATAATGGTTCATCATGTCAAATGGCGAACCGTATGTTGGGCTATCGTGAGAGAAGTAGTTGTTGTCTCTCATGTCTTCTGATTTTACTGTTGCAACTTCGTTTAATTGCGTGTCTGCTTCAAGTGGTGAAAGTCCACGAGACGTACGCTCATCGTTCGTAAGGTCAATAACCTCTTGAACAAATGCATGTTGATCTACGGATTGATCTTGATCAGATCCTTCATTCTCTTCTGGCTCGTCTACTTCTGGTGTTTCTTCTTCGTTGCCTTCAGTTGGCTCGTCTACTTCCGGTGCTTCTTCTTCGTTGCCTTCAGTTGGCTCGTCTACTTCTGGTGCTTCTTCTTCGTTGCCTTCAGTTGGCTCGTCTACTTCTGGTGCTTCTTCTTCGTTGCCTTCAGTTGGCTCGTCCACTTCTGGTGCTTCTTCTTCGTTACCTTCAGTTGGCTCGTCCACTTCTGGTGCTTCTTCTTCGTTACCTTCAGTTGGCTCGTCCACTTCTGGTGCTTCTTCTTCGTTACCTTCAGTTGGCTCGTCCACTTCTGGTGCTTCTTC
>NZ_JAFBEC010000013.1 GCF_016908595.1 Geomicrobium sediminis
CATAAACAACTTTTTCTTTAAATGTGTCACTATATTTCACCAAACAAAACACCCCAAAAGTGAGTTTTTAACTCTAACTTTTGGGGTGCGGCACCGTCTCTTAAGTATGGAGTTGCAGGGCGCGATGCCCCTATTTACGGTAAACATCAAACGCATTCTTAAATTATGACCGAGTAGACTCCCCTATAGACACTGAAATCATATATATAAAATGGATGCCCAATTCCCTTATTTTTGGAAATTAGGCATCCGTTTTTTAATTACTTTGGTCTTTTTGAAGCAAACCGCTTTTTTAGTACCCTCATAAAACACTGGGGTCCTTTTCTTTATGGTGCTAAAAGCAGGACTACCCATGAAATGGGGCGAATGTCTAACACATAAACGTCATCCTTACGGGGGGATTTATGTGAGTTCTGCAATTGATATTTCAAAAAAGAGAAAGAAACGTTTGTGGCGCTTTATCGGTATTGGCTTAGTAATCGTTGTTACGTTGCTTATTGCGGTTGTCGCTTGGGGTTGGTCGCAAATCGGCGCTGGCGTCCCAACGACACAAGGCCAATACGAGTTCAACGAAATCAGTAGTGAAGTAAATATTTATCGAGATGATTACGGAGTGCCTCATATCGAAGCCGAATCAGAATACGATCTTTATTTTGCCCAAGGATTTGTAACCGCACAAGATCGTATGTTTCAAATGGACTTGAGTCGTAGGCAAGCATCAGGAATGCTCAGTGAAGTCATTGGTGAGAGCGCACTCGATACTGACCGCTACTTTCGAACATTTGGCTTACGGAGAGCCGCAGATGCGTCCTATGATGAATACGGTGAAGATGCACAAGAAATACTGCATGCGTATGCCGATGGAGTTAATGCGTATTTAGCGCAAATGAATGAAAGCGGTGACATTCCAGTTGAATTTCGGTTACTCGGTTATTCGCCTGAACCGTGGGAACCGCTTGATTCATTAACGATCGGAAAATACATGGCTTATGATTTAGGAGGGACGTGGCAAGGACAAGCGTTTCGTTACTGGCTAGTAAACAACGTTTCTGAAGAAGAAGCGATCGACTTAATGCCCACATACAAAGAAGACGGACCCATCATCATGGACGTCGCCAAAAACACTGATGTAGATGTCTTGAGCGCGTTCGAGGACGTTGCCGCGTACTTACCAGAACCATTTAACGGGAGCAACAATTGGGTCATATCTGGCGACCACACACAAAGCGGTGCACCGCTTTTAGCAGATGATCCACACCTCGGTCTCGCCACACCTTCAATTTGGTATGAAACGCATTTACGTGGACCTAGTGTCGATGTAAATGGAGTGATATTTGCAGGGGTACCTGGAATCATTCTCGGACACAACGACGAGATTGCTTGGGGGGTCACAAATGTCGGGCCTGATGTACAAGAACTTTATTTAGAAAAACGAAACCCTGACGATCCTTATCAATTTCTTTATGAAGATGAATGGTACGATGCAGATGTAATCATGGAAGAAATTGTTGTTGATGGGTATGATGAGCCCGTTCAACATGAAGTCGTTGTCACACGACACGGACCACTCCTTTCAGAATATAGTGATCCATTACAGCAAGAAGATGTGGCGATGGCCTTGCGTTGGACCGCCCATGACCCTACAAAAGAGCTTGAAGCGATACTGGAGATTAATAAAGCATCCAATTGGGAATCTTTTTTACATGCTTTAGAATCCTTTTCAGCACCTGCTCAAAACTTCGTCTACGCAGACCGTGATGGTAACATCGGTTACCGTGCTAATGGAAAGATTCCAATTCGGGCAAACAGCGATGCCCTGCTCCCTGTTGAAGGCTGGACGGGAGAACATGATTGGGAACGTTATATTCCTTTTGATGAACTGCCAACACTCTATAATCCTGATTCAGGAATGATTTCTACTGCAAACAATAAAATTGTGACGGACGACTATCCTTATCATCTTTCACATACTTGGGCACAGCCTTATCGTCATGAGCGAATTTTACAATTGCTCGACCAAGATGAGCCATTAACGAAAGAAGACATGATGCTCATGCAAATGGATGCGTATAACTTACATGCAGAAGAGTTCTTGCCTGAAATTGTTCCTCTACTTTTACAAGATGGACTACGAGAGATCGATCGTTCTGCCCTTGCGGTCATTGAACAATGGAACTATGAGGACGTTGTCGATGAAGGTGGTCCGCTTATTTTTCATTTATGGTTCCATGCTATTTCTAGTCTACTTTTTGAAGATACGATTCCAGAAGAAATGATGGCAATGTTTGAAGGGCGTACATCCATTATTGATCAGTTGCTTCGAGATGCGCTCGAAGGTGAACCTGGTCCTTGGATTGAACACGCTGGTAGTCTAGAAGCTCTCTTAACGGAAAGTTTCAAACGAGCCATTGATCAAGCAAGTGAATTACAAGGAAATGAACCTAAAGAATGGTCTTGGGGAGAGTATCATCAAGTGACATTTGCTCACCCGTTAGGCGTGATGTCACCACTCGATTTACTATTTAATCCAACACCGACACCTGTTGACGGAAGTCGGATCACGGTAATGGCAGCCGGCTATAACGATGAAACAGGAGCTACAAACCACGGGGCTGGTTGGAGAGGAGTCATGGATTTAGCTGACCTAACGGAGAGTTATCATATTGTCGGTCCAGGACAATCTGGTCACGTTCGAAGCGAACATTATGGTGATCAACTACTCGATTGGGTAAACGGGGATTTTCATACAACGTCATTACAACCTGAAGTCTATCAATCTGGTGACCATTTGCAACTTTTACCGACTTCTCCTTAACAGAAAAAGACACTAAAACGCGCAGAGGTTCTGCATTCCTCTGCGCACTTTAGTGTCTTAGCCTTATAATAAGGTTTACATTCAGCCTACACATTATCGAATAAAAGTACAACCATTGACAATTCTTGTTCACAAATCGTTCATTTATTCTCCGAGTGCTGAACGAAGTTCTGAACTTGAATGATTCCAATAATCTTCACTAAAACCTTTTAAATACTCTCTTAGCATATATAAGCTTTTGTCGTCCATACCTTTTACGACAACACGGCCTTTTAATGCCTTATCCATGTTATTCACATGTTCTGGCATGCTCTTAAATCCTCGTTTAAAGCGGCTGCCTTCTGGCGCCTCTTCCTCACGGTAAAAACGGCATGCACCAACTCCAAAGTACTTTGGTGATCCTTGATCTGTATGAGCAGTTGTCACCCAAACCATCCAATAAAGCTTCGGGTCATTTAGCTCTTCGAGCTGATCGAGCAGTTTTACTTTTTTCTCAATCTCTGAACGGGCATGAATGGCTCCCATATCAATAAAGACACGCTCTTCTACTGGATCGATAATAACAGGTGTAAGATTGTCTAGACTCAGAGACCCAACACCAAAACCGCCATGACCGTCTGTGGAATCTCCACTTAGAATATTAAAACCTGAGCCTTGCTTCTTCCCAGTGTTTTTATTAAATAAGTCCATGTGATCACTCCTTTTCCACCAATACACTTCTTACAGTGTATCACAAGCCTTAGGGATCTAAACAGTTTCGAGTCCTAAACGAAAAAACCGGATGAAAATCATCCGGTTAATGAGTCAATGTTGATTCGGCAATTGATTGCTTCCAACGAGCAATTAAAGCGTATGCCTCATTAATATCTTCAAGTGAGTAGTTTTGTGTCTTCTTAAGTGTCCAAACCCGCTCTATAACCTCTTCTTTACTTGCGGGCTGTAAGTAAAGGATCGTCGCCGTTAACTCCAAAAACTTGGACGTGCAGGCATTAAGCTCATCAACGACGACTTTCTCATCATCGCACGTCCAAGAACGCGTCGTTTTCGTTAAATATTCTCTGCCTGATTCCGCCAATTGATAGCGATATTGGCTATATCCTGAACATTCCTCATGAGTTTCACGTATGAATCCGAATTGCTTCAACTCGTCGAGTCGTATGGTTAGTTCCTCAGAATACGGACCATACATATGAAATCCATACTTTTCATGGAACGGCATGCCAAGCTGTTTCCCTATGTATACGACTTTCTGGAATTTCTTGCGACCGACAATTTCTTCAGCAGTTCCTAAAAGCGACATAATATGGACATGTTCCGTCAACATGCAAGCATCCTCCTCAACCGTGTAAAATCTTAATGATCGCCCGCTTTTCTTCAGAAAAACCAGGAGCGTCTAACACATCTTTTGGATAATACAATTTATGATCCGTTCTTTTCTTTCCTGAAATGGCTTCAACAACATCTGATTCTCTAGAAAGTTCTCGTAATCTGCCGTTGCGATTTAAAAGATGAATCGGTAACCTCTCTTCTTCTTCGCCAGGCCGATAAAAATCATAAGGCAAGTCAGACGAAAAATCAATGACGAGATAGTAATCAGGGTCAAGTCCAATTCGACGGAAACGTTCTTGTAAGTCGGACCATTCGTTTAAAATAAAATTCTGGTCAAATTCAACATACTGGAAAAGGTCTCTATGTAAAAAACGACGACATAAATCGGCAAGAATTACATCTTGCTCATCTTCCCATACTTGAAAATAGTAGTAAATAATGGACTCGTCTAATTTCAAATAGTCTTGGGTGTTCATATTATTGTTAAAGAATGGGGTAAAGTGATGAGGCGGTTGCGTAAACTGATATCCTTCAAGATAAAGCACCTTCGCCCTTCGTAAAATCTTATTCAGAATCACTTCCGCAGAACGAGTAACCGGGTGAAAGTACACTTGCCAGTACATTTGGTAACGACTCATAATATAATCTTCCACCGCATGCATGCCTGTCTGTTTAATGACGACTTGATCTTCAGTTGGTCGCATTACGCGTAGAATACGTTCCATATCAAAGTGGCCATAACTTACTCCCGTGTAAAAAGCATCTCGTTGTAAATAATCCATGCGATCCGCATCAATTTGACTCGAGATCATGCTAACGACTAGTTTGTTCGGATGCGTTTTCTCAATGACTTCTGATACTTCTTTTGGAAATTGATCGCCCATTCTCTTTAATACAGCATGGACTTCTGTATCTCCCATAATAATTGCTCGTGTCCATTCCTCATGATCCGTATCAAACACTTTCTCAAAAGAATGTGAGAATGGTCCATGACCAATGTCATGCAACAGTGCCGCTGTTAAACATAATAGTCGGTTCTCATCGTTCCAATGTTGGCGACCTTCAAATACATTGACCATTCGACGCATGATTTCATAGACCCCAAGGGAGTGGTTAAATCGAGTATGCTCTGCTCCATGAAACGTTAAAAACGTCGTGCCTAATTGCCGAATTCTTCTTAGACGTTGAAACTCTTTCGTCCCAATTAAGTCCCAAATTAATTGATCACGCACATGGATATAGCGGTGGACAGGATCTTTGAATACTTTCTCTTCTTGCATGATTTCATTTCCTTGCATCTCAAATCCTGCCCTTCTTTAGGTTTTCATTCATTATACCGTTTCATCGGTTTATTAAAAAGAGGACAAGAGCAACTTAAATCACCTCTATCATAAACGAACATATGTTCTTAGTCAATTCCTTTTACTTTCATGCCAAATGCTCGCACGAAAGCAGTGGCTTGATCTTCAGAGATTGTACAGCCGATTAACTCTTCTGCTGAGACGGTTAGTTGGTCAAACCTTGATGTGCTCAAATCGATCTCCTTTAGACTCGTGTGTGTAAACTGTACATCGTTTAAACTCACATCATCAAACGTAACATTCGCAAAGTTCACCTCAACAAAGTCTGCATGGTTGAGTAAAGAAGACTGAAAGCGCACATGCTTTAATGAGACGTGGCTAAAGTTACTATAAGGAAGTTGTGTATCCTCAAAACTCACATCTTGGTAGAAGCTATCAAAGCAGACAGCACCACTTAATTTGCACTCAAAAAACTTGACGCGGTGCATCGTCACTTGCGTCAAGTCAACATTTGATAAATCACATTTGTAAAATTCACAGTCGACCCATTCTGTTTGTTGTAACGAAGCTCCTAAGAAAAAGCATTGTTCAAAAACGGCCGCTTCAAACCGGCAATCGCGTAAGTCCTGTTGTTCAAATGTCTGTTTCCTAACGACAATCCGTTCGTATCGCTCTTCTCGTTCCAGATGAGTAGTTTCTTCAAGCGGTTCCTTAATCTTTGGGGATTGCAGTGCTCTTTTCTTCATTTTCTTGAATCATCTCCAAACGTCGGTTTGCAATCGCAGTTGTTCCTACTAGTAGTAACATAATTAGCGTGGAAATGATAATGTACGTCCAGTTCACTTGACCTGCGACAAGCGCTTGATAGCCAGCAACAATGATAAATTGGGCAATGACAATTGTGAGTGCTACTGCCAGAATTCGCTTTGTCATTCGATTCATAAGTAACGCCTCCATAAGAATATCTTTTGTGTTCTATACCTCTGAATCAATCATCATAAACATGTAGGTATGCTATAATTACATGAGTTTATTGCCTGATGAATAGGAGTAAAACGATGACTGAACTAACTGAAATTAAACAAGAGGCATGGCGTTATATGAACCGCATTCAAAGCGGTCAAAATGAAAATGCCTTATCCTCATTTGCATATGATGATACTTTTTGTGAAGCAGTTGGTGTATTAGAATCTGACCCTATTGTCCATACATGGGTTCATCAACCAACGATTGTACTTGGTACTCAAGACACGCGACTCCAAGATGTTTTTTTTGCGAAAGAACACCTAGAAAAAGCAGGGTATACGATCATTGTTCGTAACTCTGGAGGGCTAGCAGTTATGCTCGATTCAGGTGTATTGAACATCTCGCTTATCTTCAAAGACCAAAAATCTCTCAGCATTGATCCGACATACGAGCTGATGTTCAATCTTATTCAACAGATGTATTCTGACGCACCTTATCCTATAGAAGCAAAAGAAGTTGTCGGATCTTATTGCCCGGGAAATTATGATTTGAGCATGCAAGGAAAGAAATTTGCAGGAATTAGCCAGCGCAGATTACGCAATGGAACTGCTGTACAAATTTACTTAGCCATTACAGGCAGTGGTTCAGAACGCGCCACTACAATACAACAGTTTTATTCACTAGCTGAACAAACATCGAGCGAAACAACGATGACGATTGAACCGTACACAATGGCATCTCTATCGGAACTTTATGGGCAGCCGTTAACTGTTCAAGACGGAGAAAACCGTTTAATTAACACGTTTAATATGCTCGGAAAGACATTGCAACCCAAAGAAATGTCCGTTGATGAACAGCAACGTTTGACTAAACGACTGAAAATGGTCTATGAGCGAAACGATAAAATTCTCTATAAAAGCTGACCCGTGCGCAAGTGCTGCGTATGGGTTTTTTATCAAAATGAATATTCATTCATTTTGTGATACACTACGTATAATTCATAAAAGATGGAGGGTTCTCTATGGAACTGAAACAAGAAACGGTTCTTTATGACGTCAACAATCAGATTGCAACCATCACGTTAAATCGCCCAAACGTCAAAAATGCTTTAAACGATGAAATGCACCACGAACTTTTCGAGTCTTTTAAAGAAGCGGAGCGTGACTCTAACGTCTCTGTCGTTGTCCTTCAAGGAGCAGGAGATGCTTTTTGTTCTGGTGCAGATTTAAAAAGTGCCTCTTTGAACGATCGAACTGCATTCGACTATGGAGATTCATTGCGAGATACTTACAACCGATTAATTCTTACAATTACGCAAATTCAAAAACCGATTATTGCTCACATCAATGGAATTGCCGTTGGTGCTGGGTTAAGCATTGCGCTCGCTTGCGACTTCCGTGTTGCAGCTTATGACGCAAAAATGGCTCTTAGCTTCCTCAACATCGGACTTGTTCCAGACGCTGGTGCCTCTTTCTTTTTACCGAGGATTGTCGGCTATGCAAAAGCCCTAGAACTCGGGATGGGACAAATGATTTCTGCTGAAGAAGCGTATCGCATCAACTTAATCAACCAGATCGGTACACCTGAAGAACTTGCAAAACAACTCACAGAAACTCCACTCGAAGCTTTTGGGTTGATGAAGGCAACAATGCGAGAAAGTTATGAGCATTCTCTTTCTGAAATCCTTGAAAAAGAAGTCCACGCCCAACGTTTAGCTGGTCAAACAGAAGATCATGCAAAAGCTGTTCAAAAGTTCTTAACGAAACGTTCTTGACGGCTTTGTGACGCCTTTTCTCTGCATTTTAAATCTAGGTATTGCTTATGCTATGATAAGGAAGAATGATTGTAGTGTGTAAGAGAGAAAGGAGCATGTCTCATGGCTGAACCAGCAGAAACGATTGATGGTTGGTATAGTCTGCACGACTTTCGTACCTTCGATTGGGCAGCGTGGAAGCGCGTACCTGCCGAGGAACGCGGGCAAATCGTAGCAGAATTTAAGGAAATGATCGAGGATTGGATGCATAATGAGGAACGAGGAGAAGGTAGCTATGCTCTTTACTCCATTGTTGGTCAAAAGGCTGACATTATGTTTATGCTTCTTCGTCCTACAATGCAAGAACTAAATGAAATTGAAAATGCGTTTAACCAAACGCGTTTTGCAGAATTTACGATTCCGTCTTATTCTTACGTCTCGGTTGTCGAACTTGGAAAGTACATGTACCGTGGCGATGGAGACCCATTAGATGATCCAGGAATTCGTGAGCGTGTTTTCCCTGTACTTCCGAAATGGGAGCACATCTGCTTTTATCCGATGGATAAAAAGCGCGAAGGCGAAGATAACTGGTACATGACTCCAGCGAAAGAACGCGGGCAAATGATGTATTCACACGGTATGGTTGGCCGTAAGTACGCTGGCAAAGTGAAACAAGTGATTACCGGTTCTGTAGGTTTCGATGATTGGGAGTGGGGCGTAACGCTATTTGCCCACGACGTACTTCAATTTAAGAAACTCGTTTATGAAATGCGCTTTGATGAAGTATCCGCGCGTTTTGCTGATTTTGGATCATTCTACGTTGGAAATGTGTTGACACTCGAAGATGTTGACTTCTATTTCAAAGCTAGATAAACCATTAGGATATTTTGTTGATGAAAATCAACAAAATATCCTTTATTTCTTTTCAAGAGTACAGTACGCTTAATGGAAGAAACATTTACATTTCACATAAAGATAGGAGGCCGATCTTGTGACAACTTCGTCATTAGGTTATCCAAGAATTGGAGAGCAAAGAGAGTGGAAAAAAGCATTAGAAGCGTATTGGTCAAACTCAATTTCTGAAGACGATTTACATGCACAGCTCAAAGAAATTCGTCTGAATCATCTGCGTAAACAGAAAAGGGCAGGCATTGACGTGATCCCTGTTGGTGATTTCACCTACTACGATCACATCCTAGATGCTAGTGTAATGTTCGGGCTAATTCCTAAGCGATATGACTATTCAGGTGGCCCTGTTTCAATTGATACGTATTTTGCCATGGCACGTGGAAATGCCAAGGCTCCTGCCTGTGAAATGACAAAATGGTATAACACGAATTATCACTATATCGTACCTGAACTCCAAGATATGACACCGACTGTCACTGAGAATCGACTGGTTACTCTTTATAAAGAAGCAAAAGACGAGCTTGGCATTGAGGGTAAACCTGTACTAATCGGTCCTTACTCGTTCCTTAAATTAGCAAAACATTACGACTTATCACAAACAGAAGACTGGTTAAAACAATTAACTGTTGTGTACAGTCAAGTTTTACGTGAGCTAGAAGAAGCAGGTGTACTATGGGTACAACTTGATGAGCCTTCACTCGTCACAAATGTGACTGATGAGGAAATGGCGTACGTCAAAGACATTTACGAAACGCTGCATGCGGATGTACCAAACTTACAAATTATCGTACAAACGTACTTTGATGCAGTCGAAAACTATGACCAAGTCGTCGAGCTTCCTGTTGCAGGAATCGGGCTAGACTTCGTTCATGATGGCGGGAAGAACTTGCACGCCATTCAAACGAAAGGATTCCCTGGAGACAAAGTTCTTGCGGCTGGCGTCATTGACGGTCGCAACATTTGGAAAGCAAAAGTCGTCGATAAACTCGCATTGCTTGAGCAAGTTAAACAAGTCGTAAAAACTCCTGAAAAATTATGGATTCAACCTTCCTCAAGCTTGCTTCATACGCCTGTTACCGTACAAAATGAACCAGAACTAGACTCGGTATTAAAACGCGCATTATCGTTTGCCGATGAAAAACTAATTGAAGTTGTTACGCTAAAAGAACTTCTTTATTCCGATCAATCAGCTGATCATACAGCCATTCGCGAAAATCAACAATTATTCAAAGACATTGAAGCGACTGGATGGCGCAAACAAGAACCAGACACTGAAGCTTTCTCGGAAGTATCTCGTACGGCTTCTTATGAACAAAGACGACCGAAACAACTTGAGAAATGGAATTTGCCAATCCTACCAACTACAACGATCGGCTCCTTCCCACAAACGAAAGAAGTACGCCGATTACGTGCACAAGTGAAAAAGGGCTCGATCACTGAAGAAGATTATAAAACTCAGATTAACGACTACATTTCGACATGGATTAAGCACCAAGAAGAGATTGGGCTTGATGTTCTCGTTCATGGCGAATTTGAACGTAATGACATGGTGGAATTTTTCGGGGAACGCCTAGAAGGTTTTGCTTTCACGAAAAATGCTTGGGTACAATCGTACGGTTCACGTGGCGTAAAACCACCAATTATCTATGGGGATGTTCGCTTTAAACAACCGATGACCGTAGAAGAAACTGTGTACGCACAATCATTAACTTCAAAACCAGTAAAGGGCATGTTAACTGGACCTGTCACCATTTTAAACTGGTCATTTGAACGTGATGATTTACCGAAATTCCAAGTCGCTTTCCAAATTGCTGAAGCGATTAAAGAAGAAGTAAGTGCGCTTGAGAACGCAGGTATTGAGATGATTCAAATTGATGAACCTGCACTACGTGAAGGCCTTCCTCTAAAAGAACAAGATTGGAAAACCTACTTGGATTGGGCTGTGCACGCGTTTCGTCTTAGCTCTTCCCACGTCCAAGATACGACGCAAATTCACACGCATATGTGCTATAGCGAATTCCAAGATATCATTGACGCCATTCGCGCACTTGATGCGGATGTGATCTCAATTGAAACGTCTCGTAGTCAAGGAGATATTCTTTCAACGTTTGAGGAAAATACGTATGAACTAGGTATTGGTCTTGGAGTATATGACATTCACAGTCCACGTGTTCCTTCTGAAGAAGAGATGTCGACCATTTTAAACCGCGCGCTAAAAGTATTGCCTGTTGAACGTTTTTGGGTAAACCCTGATTGCGGGTTAAAAACGAGAAAAGAAGAAGAAACCATTGCTGCACTAAAATTAATGGTGAACGCTGCCAAACACGCACGAAAGCAAGTAGCAACAACTTCATCGTAATCGAAAACCTCTGCATTGACTGCAGAGGCTTTTTTATTCTGTCATATCCCTAAACGGCTGTTCATAAGATGATGAAGGAGTATGTATAGGAGGTGCGCAGATGGCAGTTATAGCTGCAACGGATGAAGATGTTCAAATCTTGGCCCGGTTAATTCGCGCAGAAGCTGAAGGTGAAGGAAAGCAAGGCATGTTAAATGCCGGAAATGTCATGGTAAATCGAGTTCGGTATGATTGCTCTGACTTTACAGACATCCGAACGATACCACAAATGGCGTTCCAATCCCCAGGTGGCTTTGAAGCCGTTCAGAAAGGTTATTTTTATCAAAGAGCGAGGGATCAAGAAATCGAACTTGCAAGACGACTCATCCGTGGTGAGCAAATTCATCCTGGTGAACGGGCACTTTGGTTCTTCCGTCCAGACGCACCGTGCCCAGGAGAATGGTTTGGTCAGCCACTCGCTGGTCAATTTAAAGCTCACTGCTTCTACAATCCTACTTACAACGAATGCCCTAGAGTCTGGTGATTATTAATAAAGGAGTGATTGTCGTTGTTTAGAAACCCTTATTACGGTCATCCTCAGTTCATGCAGCCGGTGTACCCTCAACAATACTATTATCCTCAACAATATGAACAAGAAGAACGTGGTGATGACCAAGAGGAACACGCAGAACCTCAATCTTATACATTTGCGCCGCCACCAATGTATCGAACGCAACCGCAATTTAACGGAAATCAAGATGGTCAAATGCTTCCAATTGAGCAATCTTATATTGAAAATATTCTTCGCCTCAATTCAGGCAAGGAAGCTACGGTTTACATGACATTTGGAAGTGGAACGAATCAGCAAGTACAAGTGTTTGAAGGGGTTATTCTAGAGGCGGGGCGTGATCATATTATCTTGCATGATACGTCGACGGGTCAGCATTATTTATTACTCATGGTTTATTTAGATTACATTGTCTTTAATGAACCGATTGAATATGAGTACCCTTTTGGCGGGGCTAATATGGGAACCTATTCCCCTAGGTAATCTGTTCATAAAGTAATCTGTTCATACCCAAGGTCAATCGACCTTGGGTATTTTTAACGCAATCGGTTTGTTTTGACAGGTTCAAATTCCATTCAGTATGCTTTATAGAAGGTGAACTCGCACACAATAGTTTAAAAAGGGGCCAACGCGATGCATCAATCACAACTACATGAACAACCGCCAAAACAAAGCATCCGTACGATGTTTCGCGACCTCTTGCAACGCGTAAAACGAAGTCGATTATTTATTGTACTTGCTATTTTTGCTGTTTTTATCGTTGCAATGATTGAGTTTTTTATTCCTCAAGCGATTCAATATACAATTGACGTGATTATTCCACAGCAGCTGGTAGATCAGTTAATTTGGGTGTTCGTGCTCGTAATTCTTGCAGCACTCATGCTCATAGGCTTTCAATTTCTGGGAAGCTTTTTAATGGCCATTGTCGGTCAACGAGCGTTGTACGATTTAAGAAATGAATTATATGATCACTTGCAAAATCTTGATGTTGCTTTTTTTGACCGCAACCGTACTGGCGATTTAATGTCTCGCCTTACAAATGATGTTAACATGTTACAGCAGTTACTTTCTTCAGGACTTTTAACATTGCTTTCCGATCTATTTATCTTTTTAGCTATTAGTATTTATATGTTTTATGTTAATTGGCAACTCGCTTTACTAATCTTGCTCACGTTTCCTATTTTGTTTTTCGTAACACGTTTTTTTGCTCGCCGTATTCGAAGTGCCTTTCGCAACGTCCAAGCAAGTCTTGCCGAAATAAACAATCATTTACAAGACTCTTTTTCTGGGATTCGACTCGTCAAATCGTTTGCAATGGAAAACTTTGAGAGCGAACGATTTCAAGAACGGAATAAAACAAATCAAGAAGCGAACCTTAAGGCGGCTAAGAACTTCTCTTTATTCGGTCCAATTGTAAGCTTTATTAATTACTTTGGCTTAGCTATTGTCGTTGCATTCGGTGCATGGCAAACGATCGGTGGCGAAATGACGATCGGTATGATCGCTACGTTTCTCATCTATCTACGCCTACTCCAAAACCCAATTCGACGTGTGAGTCGATTAATGAACACCATTCAACAAGCAGCTGCAGCATACGACCGTATTCAATCTGTTCTTTCAGAGCGACCACAGATCGTCTCTAAACTAGATGCAAAAACATTAAATGTGACAAAAGGTGACATTACATTCGATCACGTTACGTTCTCATATAACGATGATAAACAAGCCCTTAAACAGGTGACCTTTAATATTGCGGGAGGGAAAACGACTGCACTCGTCGGTAAGTCAGGCTCAGGTAAGACGACAATCACGAACTTGCTCACTCGATTCTACTCACCCGATCACGGTACGATTTCAATTGATGGCACTCCGATTGATCACGTTACTTTAGAATCTTTACGTTCGCAGATCTCTGTCGTTTCACAAGATATTTATCTAGTTAACGGAACGATTCGAGAGAACATCGCTTATGGTACACCCGAGATCGATGACCTTGCTGTGAAAAAAGCTGCAGCGATTGCAAAAGCAGATGAATTCATTGAGGAATTAACTGAAGGCTATGATACATCCGTTGGAGAACGAGGGATTAAATTGTCTGGCGGACAAAAGCAACGCATCAGTATTGCCCGGGCAATATTAAAAAATCCACAAATTATTTTATTGGATGAAGCAACTTCAGCTTTAGATACGGAATCTGAAAAGTCGATCCAAGCAGGACTAGACGACTTATTACGAAATCGTACGGCCTTAATTATCGCCCATCGTCTCTCAACGATTCAAAACGCGAACCATATCGTTGTCTTAGATAACGGTCAAGTTGTTGAAGAAGGAAATCATGAACAATTACTTGCTCAAAAAGGGCATTACGAAAAGCTCCATTCACTACAACACGAAGCACTAGCAACCATATAAAAAAGACCACAAGCGATAAGCTTGGGTCTTCCTCATGAAACAGTTGTTTTATGTTTCTAACGTCTTCATTTTGAATCATCATCGTCAAATATTGAATTCGTTTTGCTTTGTTCATTCCTACAGGGACCGGTATGCCATGGCGGTCCCTCTCATGATGAATTGCTGCTCTTGCACGACGAAGTAGGGCCTTAACTGTCGTAACATTGCATGCTAAAATTTCTGCAATTTCTTTATCACGATAACAAAACCCTTCTTTTAATACATACACGACTTGTTGTTTCTTCGTAAGGGTATGAACGAGTATTTCAGCAACCATTAATGCCTGAAATTGAGAAAAAGTTACCGGTTCTTCAGTCGTCTGCTTAGGAGCTTTTTGATCTCTACGATACGCATCGATCCATATCGTTTTTGCAGTACGTTTTGCATATGCTTTCGTAAGTTCTTTAGGGTTTGTAGCGATAACCTTTACGACAGCCTCTTGTGCAAGGTCTTTTCCTTCATCGCCTTTTTGAAGCGTTTGGCAATATTTTAGTAATGATTCATACGTTTCCTGCCATTCCATTGCAACTACCCTCCATAAATGTGGTCAATTAATCCATATTCCTTTGCTTCAAATGCATTCATGAAATGATCACGGTTAATATCTTTAGCCACTTGTTCTTCTGTTTGACCCGTTCGCTCAGCCAATTGCTTTTGAATTAACGCTCGGTGCCTTTCAATGCGTTTCGCATAGATTAACATGTCAGAAGCTTGCCCTTTCGTACCACCTGAAGGTTGATGTATCATTATTTCTGCATTCGGGAGCGCATACCTCTTTCCTTTTGCTCCCATGGCCAGGATTTGTGCTCCCATTGAAGCTGCCATACCTGTACACAGTGTCGCGACGTCTGGCTTTATGACATTCATCGTGTCAATGATCGAGAAGCCTGCAGAAATTGAACCACCTGGAGATTGGATGTATAACGAAATGTCTTTCTTCTCATCTTCAGATGCTAAAAAAAGAAGCTGGGCAACGACAGCATTCGCCATTTGGTCATGAATCTCCGTACCAATAAAAATGATTCGATCTTTTAAAAGTCGGGAATAAATATCGTAGGAACGTTCGGAAGTAGCAGTTTGTTCAATCACATAAGGTAGGGTTTGCATAACATTGCCTCCTCGGCTAATGATTTTCTCAATTTCCTAAACGTATACGGAATGCATTACGATACGGGTGGAAAAATAAAAATATTGCAGAGCATACAAACGCCTATACGTGCCAGAATATGTTACAATACATGACAGTTACTACGCTTCCCAATATCTAGATTTTTTTAGTACATCCCCTTATACACAAAAAAATATTTCGTTATAATGATTCTTATAGGGAGGTGAAAAAATGCCATTTGTCATTACGTCTGCCTGCAAAGAGGAGAAAAACGGTTCTTGTGTAGAAGTTTGTCCAGTCGATTGTATCGAAGAAGGAAAGGACATGTTCTACATTGACCCGGATATTTGCATAGATTGTGGAGCTTGTGAACCTGTATGTCCAGTCGAAGCGATTTACCCGGATGATGAGGTCCCAGAAGAGGAAGCTCAATATATTGAACTTAATGCTCAGTATTTTAACCAGTAGCATTACTTACAAAAACGTAGCGTTGTTCAGATCGAATGGCGTCTACGTTTTTTAGGATGAATTAATACAATATTTAAATAGTTACCTTCGTAACTTGCTGTATTAGATTTTTTTGTACTGCCATGTTATAAAGAGAAGATAACATTTTGACTATTTTTGAGCACTTTAGATCGCACTCTTGAACTTTGTCTATCTATACCGATAATCTTAATGTGTACTTATACACGTTCAATTAACTCATCAGTAGGTGATCCGAGCACGTGGAAACATTCATTTATTTTCTTATTTTGTTAATCATGGCTGCAATACCTTTCCTTGAATACATGGTGGCGATTCCTGTCGGAATTCTTTTTATGCCAATTCCAACAACGTCAGTTATTGTCGCTTCAATCATTGGAAATGTTATTACCGTCATTCTACTCATTATACTTGTAGAAAAAGTACGAGGTTGGATTAAGAGCAAAACCGAAGAACCTGAACCAATTAAAGAAGAATTAGACACTACTGTGAACGCTACACAGCCTGCACAAAACGACGCTTTGCACGATCCAGCTGTTGAAGTAGAACAGGCAAAAGCAGACAAAGTCGAAGAATCCTCAAGTCCATCGCGTTTTGAAAAGCAACGTGTTCGTGCAAGACGCTACTGGGATCGTTTCGGCTTAGCTGGACTGTCAATCCTCGGCACGGGCTTACTCAGCAGTCACTTAACTGCCTTACTTGCGTGCTCATTCGGTGCCAATCGTGCCAAGTTATCGCTTTGGATGATTATAAGTATTGTTTTATGGTCTGTGCTTTTAGGTGGCTTAATTCATTTCGGGGTGATTACGTTCTTCGAATAACAAAAAACGCTCAAGTCCAGGACTTGAGCGTTTTTTTATTCTCATTCTACATTAACGCGATGGTGCTTTCCCCATTGTTCCATCTCTTTTAAGAGTGGAAAAATAGAACGCCCGTACTCTGTAATCGAATACTCTACTTTTGGTGGAACAACAGCATGTTCATATCGGGATATTAACTGGTCTTCTTCTAATTCTTTTAATTGTTTAATTAACGTTTGATGATGAATCTCAGGAATACGTTTTTTAATCTCACTAAATCGCAATGAATCATCAAACAATTCAATCAAAATAATCCCTTTCCCACATACAACTTTAAGTGTTGTTTTAATATTGTTCATTGTTTCTACTTTCAATGGTATGTTCTCCTCACCCAAAGTATATTTAAATATACTTCTTCACAATTTTACGAACAGCTTTAAAATAATAGTAGGCAGGAAGTATTAATCACAACCATACTATCTCATAAACTACAAAATTTTTCCACTCACGACTGAAAAGGGGGTGGAGTGACCGCATATGACCTTATTACACGACCTTCTTCAACAAGAATTTAGGAAAACCAAAGCACATCGTCCACATTGTAACGTTATGGACTGCTTGGCTGCCTACATAAAGCAACTGCATTTCTATGTTGAAAAGGAACCATCCGTATTAGAGGCAAAGAAGGACATCACTTCACTTGCAAAGTACCACGTAGAGCGTCTAAAAACATTTCATCAACACACAACGTTCTATAAACGTCGTCAATCGTTGTATCGAATGATAATGGAAGCATTAGTGGGGAAGCTTGACGAGGGCTACTCGAATAAAAGTATTAATCAAACGATCTTTGAACAAATTGAACTGTACGAGCATACGTATGCAGTACGGTATCAATTAGAATTAGATTCGTATCTCCATCATCAGAATTCAACACTACTCTCGCTCAATAAAACGATTGCCGTTTGGCCAATTCAAGACCTTTATTATCAAACGGACCATAACTCTGCACTGTTCTCTGTTCTACAGGAGGCAAAGAGACGTAGAGTTCACGATCTAATCATCGACTTAACGGCTGTTAACCAATTAAGTGCCACAGCAACAAAACAATTCAATGATCGGTTAGTTACAGCACAATTAATTGGTGTAGAGATTTGTCTTACTGGCATTTTGCCAAACGTTTCCGAGTCGCTCGTTCTCTACGATCAAGATCACCTCGTTGATCAATTTAAGATTTTCCCAAGCCTACAAATTGCGTTGGTAGAGCTACAAAAAGGCGATGAGTAACGGTCATCGCCCTCTTAACGTTGCAATGGTCAGGCACAACCAACCGCTAATAAACGAAACACCACCAATAGGTGTAATCGCCCCAAGCCACGTCATACTCGTGAGCGCCATTACATAGAGACTGCCCGAGAATATCACGATACCAATGACTAAAAGTGAAGCAGAGGCTTGAAGCAACTTCGAAGGTCCAGTCATACTGATTACGATTCCAACTACCAAAATACCTAGTGAATGAAACATATGATACTGAACACCAGTTTGATAGTTCTCTAACATATTATCCGTAATAGAACCTTCTAAACCATGAGCGCCAAAAGCGCCTATGGCAACGGCTAGCATCGCTAAAATTGCTCCTGTAGCGATCCATTGATTTTTCATTTTTATACCCCTCATTAGAAATCTAAAAGATTTCCTTCGATTTGTTGATTGGTAGATGGTACAGACTGACTTACAGGCACTTGTGTTAATCTTGGTTGCTGCGTCTTGGTAACTTGCGGTTTTACTCCTGTAGCCTTAGCATCATCATCTATTGAACTGCTCTCTTCAATAAGCTCACTGTAAACTCGTACAATGCTTGCTTGTTTTTGAATGGCCAACGAAGAAGCTCCACTTGCATGAAGGGATTGCAAGTCTTCGACAGCTTGATGTAATTTCTTAAGAATCGTTGATAATTGGACTGCCATGTAATCGCCCTTCCTTTTCTAACTATCGTTTTCCACTTTTGTTAACTCATTATTCATCTTACCATAGATTACGACTACGTTAGAAAGTGAGGCGACACTTATAATTCTAAAAAGAGCAAACCCGGTGGTTCGCTCTTTAATTACTCGTACCTTCTTCTATTTTAGTGTATCCATAAGCTTCAATCTTCTCATAGTTTTCACTATCAATGATCCAGTAATTATTCTCCGTATCTTTAACAACTACTTCGTCTCTTTTCAAGGCATTCTTCGCATCTTCTTCATTATCATAACGCTGAGCCATAATTTGTAAGTCATCAATGATAATCATTTAACAAACACCTCCAAGTAGTGTTTATTTTCCCCGACGTTCATGCTCATAAACCAATCTTTATGTTACGATTTCTTTAACATCCATTTAAGAAAGTGTGGCAAAACGAGTAACACAACGATCATGCGAATAATGTGAAGACTGGCGACTAATGATGGGTCCATCTTTAAAGATAATGCCGTTGAAGACATCTCTGGTGCGCCGGCTGGTACGGTACTAAGTAAACTCATTAAATAACTCATTGGTGTGAATAGATAGAAAATGAAAGCAATACAAATCGCCATGATCATATATAATCCAAGAATTTTAGCACTCGCTATACCAATCTCACGCAATCGCTCTAACGTGGAACGTTCAAAACGAATCCCAACCATAGCACCAATCAACACTTGTCCAATGCCAGGAATATACGATGGTAATGCTCCGAATGTAAAGACAAACTCACTCGCTACAAACCCAATCATAATTGCATAAATCAGGGTGGCACCGGCAAAGTTAAGCCATTTCGTTAACAACATCGTAAGAATCAGAATCACACTAAAATAAAGCACATGCTGGACTTCTAAACCACTTGCTGAAGTTGTAAACGTTTCTGAAGACCCTTGCCCATAAACCATTCCTACTCCAAAAGGAATGAGTAACACGAACATCGTAATCCTCGCCGTATGAAAAGAAGCGACAATCCGTTCATCCGCTCCATAATGACTCGATAGTGCGATCACCTCTGAAGCACCACCAGGCACAGTACAGAAAAAAGCGGTCTTACGGTCTAGGCTCGTCCAACGATCTAAAAGAATTCCAAATAACAATCCACCTAAGAGTGTAATACCTAGCGTTAAAATTAATGGGAGAATGTATTGATGCAGATGAAGAAATAATTGTGGCTCCATCATCACACCAATATTTGCACCGACAAGGATCAATGCGACTTGGAATGGCCAACCATTAAATGAGTAACTCGTAACAAACAATCCATAAACAATTCCAGTGAAGATTGCACCGAGTAACCATCCTGCTGGTATGCCAATGGCTTGGAATGTTGCACCGACAACAAACGCAATCATTAGAAATGCAATTTTATTTAGCCACATACGATGCTCACACCTTTATCACTCATCCAAACACCACCGAATCGGTGATCTTCCTTGCTCTATTAAAAAAGCATTCGTTTTAGAAAAAGGACGACTCCCAAAGAAACCACGATAAGCCGCAAGAGGACTTGGATGCGTACTCATTATCTTACAGTGTCGATCGTCAATCATCGTGGCTTTTTTTTGCGCGTCTTTCCCCCACAAAAGGAACACGATCGGCTCTTCTTTCTCGTTAAGTAACGAAATGATCGAATCTGTAAAATGTTCCCAACCTTTTTGATGATGGGAGTTTGCTTCCCCTTCTTCAACCGTTAATACCGTATTTAATAGCAGTACACCTTGACTTGCCCAAGCAGTTAAATCTCCATGGGCTGGAATGTTACATTGAAGATCTTCTTTAAGTTCTTTATATATATTCCGTAGCGAAGGTGGAATCGCCACACTTTTTGAGACGGAAAAACTTAAACCTTGTGCTTGTCCGAACCCGTGATACGGGTCTTGCCCGAGTAATACAACATTCGTTTGCTGATAAGAGGTCAATTGTAACGCTCGGAAAATATCTTCTCTCGGTGGAAAAATTGCTTTTTGACTATACGCTGTTTCTAAAAAAGCTTGCAACGAAGTAAAATATGACTTTTGGAATTCATCTTCTAGTAAATAATCCCAATCATTCCCAACTGTTACGTTTTTCATGATGTTCTCTCCTTTGTTTCACGTGAAACGACCTATGTTTTTAGTTGCAAAAACAAAAACATTAACACACCATAGAGGCGTTTCTGTTCTCTCTGACAGATCACGATGAAAATAAACGATATGATTTTCCATGTCACGAAACAACGTAGTATATTCATGTGGAAATCGACCTTGATAGTACTCAGCCACAACATCACCGAATTGATCCTCAAAACGGAAGCTCCCCGTTAAGTCTGACTTAATTGGCAATACTAATTGACCGTCTTCATCTAATAAATTACCGCGAATGTTAAACATCCGTAAATCGTCTTGAACGTATGTACCGATATGGCTGTCTTTCTCATCTTTAATCGTTAGCGTCGACTTAATCCCCCAACCTGTCCGTTTAATCTTCATACATTTTTGATCTAGATGATCATAAATTGTATACGTCCAAGGGATAAATGTAAGTAAGTCGTTTTTAAACAAAACCGTAAACGGCCACATAAACCAAGAAATCTTACTTACTTTCGCCTTTCCTACATATTGACCTTTCTTCGTAAACAACAATAATTCCTTTATGTATGACACATTTGATTGAATGACAAGGTGATCCAAATGAATAAGGTGTTTATCCGTCTTCGGAACTTCTAGATCTTTTACTTTATTGTACTTTACATGAGATACAGGAATCATAATGGCGATTGCTAAAGTAAGGAAATAAAAGAGAAGATACTCAAACCATTCTTCTGTCGTTATTGGCCAATCAACGATGAGAAAAGTGGTAATGCTCGTTAAAAGAACGAAAGTAAAGATATAAGAGATATGAATTCTCCTCTTATACATCGTCTTTAACATCTGATTTTCACTCCTTATTTATGATACGGAGATCCTTTATTAATTTGCACAGCTCGATAAATTTGCTCGGTTAACATGAGCCTCATAAGTTGATGGGGAAATGTTAACGCTGAAAACGACCATTTTAAATCTGCACGTTGCAATAGTTCCTGACTCATACCGAGTGAACCACCTATAATAAACGTAATTGCACTCGTTCCGTATGTAGGTAATGTTTCAAACCGTTCTGCAAGCTGTTCAGAACTTAACATCTTGCCTTGGCGCTCAAGTACGATGACATAGTCGCCTGCTTTAATTTTCTTTTCAATTCGTTGTCCTTCTTTTTGTTTGATTTGTTCCATCTCTTTTTCACTCAACCGCTCCGGTGCTTTTTCATCTGGTACCTCAATCACTTCAAATTTCACGTCGGTACGAAGACGCTTCGAAAACTCATCAATGCCCGATTGAATGTACTTTTCTTTAATTTTACCGACTGCAATGATGCTAATTTTCATGTTATCCACCCCTTTATCCACAGAAGTTATCCACATATTCACAGCTTCATTTTGAGTAAATGCCTAGTTTTACTCGTTATCCACTGTTCATAACTCTTTATGCACAAACGAGAAAGAGGGAAATCGGTTATGATTTCCCTCTCAAATCAGACGTTACATCGTTTCCTGTTGTTCATCGAGCGTGACTGTCGTTTGCATCTGTTCACCATTTCGATAGAACGTCACTTCCATTTCATCACCAATGTCCACGTCGGTATACAGGTGACGTCGCAGATCATGAGCCGCTTCAACATCTTCTCCATCCAGTGCTGTAATGACATCATATTGTTCCAACCCAGCATCTGCAGCAGGTGAATTCGGTATGATTTCATGGATAAACACACCTGTTACAATCTCTGGTGGTAAATTCAGCGTTTCTTGCCAGTGATAACTTGGAATTTCTTCGAGAGAACCGATGATCACTCCCATTTCTGGGCGTCTCACTTCTCCATATTGCTCAATATCTTGAATAACAGGTAAAACGATTGTCGTTGGAATTGCAAATCCAATTCCTTCGCCTTGAGCAAGCTTCATGGAGTTAATCCCAATCACTTCACTTTGAATATTTAAGAGAGCCCCACCGCTATTACCAGGGTTAATGGCTGCATCTGTTTGCAACACTTCTGCATTCCAATCAATTTGACCATCACCAGTGAGGTCAACAGGTACACTTCTTTCAGTCGCACTAATAATTCCTAATGTAACTGTGCGTGCAAAGCGAGGTCCCAATGGGTTTCCAATTGCAATCGCTGGCTCCCCAGCTCTTAGATTGTCTGAATTACCAAAATCAGCAACCGTATCGACGTTCTCAGCATCAATTGTCAAAACTGCCAAGTCCGTCCAAATATCTGAGCCAACAAGTTCTGCAGGCACTCTTTGTCCCTCACTTAAACTTACTTCGAGTTCGTCTGAACCTTGGATAACGTGCTCGTTCGTGACAACAAATGCACGGTCTCCTTCAACCTTATAAATCACTCCTGAGCCAGTGCCCGCTTCAATGCCTTCTTCTTGTTGACCAGCTGCACCGCCCCAAAAACTAGTATTTTGCAAATTAAATACGCCAACAACAGCATCACTAACTGCATCAACGACATGCGTTACGTCTGTCGTAACATCTAAATCGATGGTCTCTGATTCCGATGCAAAAAATTGCTCATCTTCTTGTTGATTCGTTTCGGCTTCCTCTTCCGCAGCCGATCCATTAAGATTCATCATCTGACCGACACTTATTATACCAAGTACGAGTACAGCCCCAATAATGACTCCAAGAAATATTGGTTTTCTTGATTTGCTTTTACGGCCTCTTGAAGAGTAATGATCGTCGTAGAAACCCATTGTTGCTCCACCTTTCTTTCTGTGTTGACGATGAACAGAATGTTGTGAGTACCTGCCCCCCAGGATTGTCCACAACATAGTTAGGAGAAAGCGACATGTCGTTGCATAGATTTACCATTAGTTTACGAATAAAATCTCTTTTCGTCCAGTTTTTAGTCCAACGTCGTTGCTACAATGTTAAACTACCCACATTTCCCATATTTCAACCATTATTGAGCCATTTATACAATCTGTAGTGATGTAGGATGATAAGGATCGGTATCATGAAGAAGCACACCGCCGGTTCCACACGTAACTCCTTCTTCAAGAAGCACTTGCTCTGCTGTCATTTTAGCAAGCTCTTTCATGTTATTATCTAAGCTCAAATGAGCAAGATAAATATGCCTTGTTTTATCTGTAATAATGTCCGCTAATGCAAGTGCAGCATCCTCGTTTGAAACGTGTCCCATATCCCCTAAAATCCTCCGCTTAACGTTCCAAGGATACCGACCCATACGTAACATATTAATGTCGTGATTCGATTCAAATACGAGCGCATTCGCTTCTTTTAGTGTTCCTTTAATTCGATCACTTACATAGCCCATATCGGTTGCCAACGCAAGCTTTCGATTATTCTCGTGAAAAACGAAGAACATCGGATCAGCTGCATCATGAGAAACTCCAAAAGTTTCAACTGTTAGATCTTGAAACGACAAATTCGAACCCGTTTCGAGGTGAAAACGCTGATCGGTTTGAACCGGTCCAATTGACGTCTCCATCGCTTTCCACGTCTTCTCATTTGCATAGATTGGTATATTGTATTTACGAGCAACAATGCCAACCCCTTTAATATGATCACTATGTTCGTGACTGACGAGGATGGCATCGACCTCTGATAATGATCGCCCGATCGTTTGGAACAACTCTTCCATCTTTTTGCCGCTTAATCCTGCATCGATTAGCAACTTGGTTCGTTCTGATTCAACGTACATTGCATTCCCAGTGCTACCACTGGCCAGAACACTAAATCTCATGTTCAATCATCCTTTTTAAGATTCATTGCTAAGTGCGTAAACGTTCCCACGATCCGCATTAACAATATAAGCCGGCGTTTCCCAATATGGAGGCATTTCTTCTTCATCGCTAAACGATTGGTTACTTGCATGAATGCGATAGGCCGGAATGTACCTCGCGTACTCGCCGTCAGTAATATGACTGTGATACGCTAATTCAATACGATGGATGGTTGCGTTCCTTGTAATGACTTGTGCTTCTCGCAAAGCAAGAATCGCGTCTTCTGGTGACATAACTTCAATGTCTTCCTCATGTGGCTTGATTTCAATAAACTGTTGCTCAATAATCGTAATTTCCCCGTCATTTACCGTTACTACGAGGTGAGCATCGCCACCACTTCCATACAACGTAAGTCCTTCGTAATTCTTGAAGTAGTGAAACTCCATTTGATCACTATCACTACTCACAACTTCTCCACCAAAAACATATTCAGTTCCTTCATAAATGTTCTGGTCAATAAATTCACGGATGCTAGACAAAGGGCTTCCTGCGTCTAAACTGTAAGGAGAACTTAGCAATAAAATTAACTCTTGTTGATCTTCAGCGACTTGATCCACAGATTGAAAATAATCGTTACTGTTGTAGAAACTACTTACTTCTTCAAAAGGAATCACTTCAGTTTCTATGTTCAGACGAGGAAGATCACGATATTCTGGTAGTTGCGTATCAACGATAATGTTCTCAGCTTCAACAATATCCTCAAAGCTTTGCTCAAGGCTACCTTGTTCGCTTGCATAGCTTTCAAAGGATTGTTTAGCAATTAGCTGGTACGTTAAAAACGCGTTTAACAGAAAGAAGGTAACGATAAAGATCGTCTTCGTTCTACTCCAATCCATTGTAATCCCCCTCTGACTGAAAGAGCTCTACACGATGCCATGCACCAGTCGTTGTCTGCACGTACCATGCGGGTGTAAATGTAATGAGCTCTGTAACTTCTTGCTCATGGCTCATGTCGTACCCTATACGAACATCAACGATCTCATCGACATCGTAGTCCTCTGTAACTGCATCCCATACGACTTCACCTTCCGGAAGTGTTTCAGAAGCACTAAATTCCACATCGGTTCCAAGCGTATAAAGAGGTCTCGTATAGTTCGAGATCACTTGCTGGTGACTTCTCGTCACTTCAATCACTCCATGGTTGCCCGAACCGAGTACAGGAACACCGTTCTCAACAAGATGGAAACGAACCGCCTCATCTAAACTAGGGTTATTCGTCGTGAAACGATACAGTTGGTACTTATCTGTAAAACCACCGTGGGAATTGACGTAATTAAAAGCCTGTAACGTCACGTGTTCAGGGTTCTCCCGCACGGAAGCTGGAGAAGTGGCATTAATATACTCCATAAATAAATTATTTGTCACACTCATCTGTTCAGAGCTGGCAATGTAATTCTCACGATCGACCTGAATCGTCTCATCTTCAAAAAGCAATTCTTCAAACGCACTTGCAGAAATATAATTACTACCATCAATTTCATAGCTGCGACGCATAAAGTCTACTTGCTCTACTGGCAAATAAATTGGCTTTTCTAATCGACTGCCGTGTGGAGCGACCATTTCGCTATATACCGAAAATGTATCCTCATGATGATTGCTTAGTAAGTAATCATTAATAAACACATTCATATTAAGATCAACATAAGCTTCCAAGTACAATTGAGGTTGGAACGATACGAACCTGGCAACAACTTCATCTCCACTAGCAAAAAGAAGAATCCGATCAAATTCTGTTGAAAGATCGACAAGGTCCAGCTCTTCTTCTCGGCCAACAAACGACTGCAACAACTCTGCTGGAATACCAGCAGGATAAATCAATTCAATGTAATCTTGGCCAGGATAGACATCTTCTTGATCATACACTTCATCAACAAGCACGAAATTCCATAAATCTAAGTTGTACAGATCATCAACGACTTCTTCCGTTAAATCATCTGCATTTCCGTACGTCATACGCTTCTCATCACCAACGCTATACATGAGGTTGGAAGGGAGTACAACGTCTTCAAGTTGAATGGTGTCACCGATACTTTCCGTCGTGCTACTTGCTTCATCCAACTCTTCTAAATTCGGTTGGTATGTCCACAATTGCCACGTAAGTATAAGGCTTGTTGCAATCAACACGATTAGAACCAACGATTTAATTCGCTCTGTCACTCTTCCCACCTACTTTCCTCATAGATACTCGTATAAGGAAGTTGGATGGTAATCATTGTACCTTGACGTAATTCGCTCGATACGCCGATTGTACCTCCGTGAGCTTCTACCATTTCCTTTGCAATTGCTAAGCCCAGTCCTGTTCCACCAAGGTTTCTTGCACGAGCTTTATCGACTCGATAAAAACGTTGAAAAATCTTATGTTGATTTTCTCGAGGAATTCCCATTCCTTCATCTTTTACGAAGATCGTCGCGCCGTCTTCATGTAAATCGGTCCCGACAGTAATGGTTCCACCGTCTGGTGAGTATTTAATAGCATTAGAAATAATGTTGTCGATCACTTGAGTCATTTTGTCGCGATCGATTTCAATTCGCACTGGGTATGTTGGCAACTTGCGTACGAACTCAATATTCTTGTCTTTTACCATCATTTCAAAGCGATCGAGAACTTCATGCAACCATGCAATTAAGTTGTAATGGTGTTTATTTAATCTCACATCGTCACGATCCATCTTAGAAAGCTGAAGAAGGTCATTAACGAGACGAATCATTCGCTCGGTTTCCGTTTGAGCGACACCTAAAAACCTAGGTGCCAACTCTTGATCATGTAGCGCACCGTCTTCGAGTGCCTCCATGTAGCTCTTTAATGTGGTTAGTGGTGTACGCAGTTCATGAGATACGTTCGCAACGAATTCACGTCGCTCTTGTGCGATTTTCTCTTGTTCAGTTACATCATGAAGAACGGTAATCAACCCAGTAATCGGTCCATCCTCATGACGAATGACCGAAAAGTTCGCTTCAAGCAAGTAACTTCCATCTCCATCACTGAAATCTAAAATCATTGACTCAGAGTAGTCATAGAGTTTACTTGGTGTTAAATGCTCAGATAACTTCAAGATCTCTGGAAGTGATTGACCCATTGCTTCCTCGCTCGACATGCTTAATAAAATCTCTGCTTGTCGATTAAGCAAGATAATCCTTCCAAGTTCATCCGTCGCAATAACGCCATCTGTCATATGAGACAACACCGAACTAAGCTTTCTTCGTTCGCCTTCGGTCGTTGCGTTGGCCTCTTTTAAACTGAGTGTCAATGTATTAAATGAAGTGGCTAATTTACCGATTTCGTCACTTCCATACACACGCACTTGTCGGCTAAAGTCACCTTCACTCATACGACTTGCTTGTTTTTGCATATCAAGTACTGGTCTTGTAATCGTTCGTGAAAGCAAAATACCAATAATTGCAGTAATGATAAGTGCAATGACTGCACTCCACGTAAAAATACTACTAATTTCAGTTACTTCTTCATACGTACCCTCTAGCGATGCACGAATATGAGCAATGCCGATGATCTCATCATTGTTGCCTTCTATCTTCTCAATGATGACCCTCGTTCGGTCGCCGGTATCAGGGTTTTGGAACGTTTCTGGAGCTTGCTCATATCCTGCCATCGCTCGGTAAATCTGAATGTTGTTGTTCAAACGCCCAACAAGGTCAGAATCATGAGAAGTAATAATCGTGTAGTTATTGTCCACAACTTCAACGAACTCATTAATATCGCTAAACAATAAGTTGACTTGATCGTTCATTTCTTGACGGATTTGCAGCTGCACATCCCCATCCTCATCAGAGCGTGGTTCTGTTAGAATCTCAGCTGCATTGTTTGCAAGCAAACTTGCACGATCTTCAAGATAATCATTGTAATTCTGTATCGTTTGACTCTCTAAAGTCGTCATGAAAGTCGCGCCAATAATTTGTGTTGCAATGAGAAGAAGCAACACATAAATCGCAATCAGCTTGAATTGAAACGACTTAAAAAAGTTCCGGAACTTCTCCATCCACTACACTACTCCTGTTCAGGGTGACTCAAATAGTAACCGACTCCCCTTCTCGTAATTATCCAAAGTGGATAGCTAGGGTTGTCTTCAACTTTCTCTCTTAATCTTCGAACGGTAACGTCAACCGTACGAACATCTCCAAAATAGTCATATCCCCATACTGACTGGAGCAGATGCTCACGAGTCATTACTTGTCCGAGATGACGAGCGAGGTAATGAATTAATTCAAACTCTCGGTGCGTAAGTTCTATTGGCTCTCCTCGTTTACGTACGAGGTACGCTTCAGGATCAATCGTTAGACCACCGATTTCCATTTCGCCACTCTTTTGCTTATCGTTTTGAGGAACCGCTTGGAGGCGACGAATGTTCGCCTTCACGCGCGCCAGAAGCTCACGTGTACTAAATGGCTTCGTTACATAATCATCGGCACCTAGTTCAAGCCCGAGTACTTTGTCGATCTCTGAATCTTTAGCAGTAAGCATAATGATTGGCATGTCGTAATCTTTACGAACTTCCCGACAAACTTCCATCCCATCACGGTTTGGAAGCATAATATCTAATAAAATCAATTCTGGTTGAAAATCATGTACTTTTTGTAGGGCTTCGTCACCGTCGTAAGCCACTTCAACTTCAAATCCTTCTTTTTTCAAAGAGAACTCTAATATATCCGCAATTGGCTTTTCATCATCAACAACGAGTATTTTTTCGTTCATTATGATCGCCTCTATTCTTTCAATTGTAGTCATACTATACAAGTACGATTGGTATAAATGTTTCGCGCTTCTATTGTACCATAGCGCTTCAATTCAAATAAGAAAAAACCCCGAATTATACATTCGGGGTCTAGCTTAATACTGCTTCATAAGTTGTCGTAAGTGATTTGATTGAATATACGAATGACAGACAATCAAATGGTGGCTCGAGACGGAATCGAACCGCCGACACGTAGATTTTCAGTCTACTGCTCTACCAACTGAGCTATCGAGCCAATTAAAATGGCGGGCCTGACGGGAATCGAACCCGCGATCTCCTGCGTGACAGGCAGGCATGTTAACCGCTACACCACAGGCCCATATTTCAAAAAATAAGCGGCGAATCTCTTCGGCTGCCTCGTTCGGGTTGTGTACTTGGTAATACACTACTCTTTCCTTCTTGTAGCTGATCTGTTTACAATATGTAAATGGTGAGCCATGGAGGACTCGAACCTCCGACCCTCTGATTAAAAGTCAGATGCTCTACCAACTGAGCTAATGGCTCAACTACTTCCTATCGAAGGACAAGACTTATCTTAGCACGCCAAATAAATTTATGCAATGCTTTTTTTGAAGTTCTTTGTAGAACTTTGTTATAAGAGACGTTGCCCTTCGCACCACTATCATTATAACCAAATGCTAAGGGACTTATCCAGCTTGGAACAGATCTGTCGAGAATTCTTGGGTGGCCGGTAGACGTCGCATTTTTTTGCTTAAAATCCAATATAGAGCGACGATGAGTAGCAGCAATCCTGAAGTTACAATGACCACTCCATAGCTAAACCAAGATCCAATAGCACCACCAATTAAAGAACCGAGTGGGGCAATGCCCGCAGCAATTCCCATGACCGCAGCCATCACCCTTCCGAGTAAATGTTCTTCTACTGCCGATTGGATCATCACAAAAGCAATAACGTTTATACTACCTGCAGGAATGAACGCGAACACAAACAATAGCAGCACGACAATTGGCTGGCTACCGATCGCAATGGCTATAAAACATAGACCGGTCACACTAAGAAGTGATGCGTACAAAATGGCAATTGGCACTCGTTGCAACTTGAAGAGTGACACACATGCCGCTCCAATGATTGTTCCTAGCCCACTAGCTGCGAGCAGCATACCATAGAAATCAACGTTACCATACGTAGAACTAAATCCAGGAAGAATCGCAAACACACCTGCAATAGCAAAGTTTACGACGAGAATTCCGATAAGCAGGCGGCTAAAGAACGATTGTTTTAGTACACGCAAACCTTCCCCTAATTGTTCACCATACCCTTTTACTAGCTGTTTAACTGTCCGCTGTTCACCGTTTTCATCACGTTGCTTTGGTTTTGGTAAGCGTAATTGCATTAACAATAACGCTGAGAATAAGAACGTTGCACTGTTTACATAGAATATTGCAACACCGCCAACAACTGCAATAATGATTCCTGCAAGCGCGGTAAACAATACGTCTGTCCCTTGATAGGCGACTGAGAACAACGAGTTGCCAGTCGTAAGTTGGTCTTTCTTTAAAATCTTCGGTAGTAAGGTCAGTTGTGCAGGATAGAGGAACTGATTACAAAGAGAAACGGCTGGCATCACAGTCAAAACAAGTGCAACCGTTAAAAAACCAAAAGCATACGCGAGCGGTAAGACGAGTAGCATGACCACTTGAATACATTGAGTGAATACGAGTAATTTCTTGATTTGAAAACGATCAATGACTGGTCCAAGTACAATTTGTAGTAGCGCTGGCATTTGCGTTAAAAATAATGCAAGACCCGAGTACATTGATGAGCCACTCAATTCATATACGAGCCACATCGCAGCGATTGAATACAGACTGCTCCCAGCATTCGAAGCACATCGGCTCAACAATAAAACCACAAAATTAAAATTAGTAAGAATATTTTTCATGTGAATAACCTCTCTCGTTTTTATTTATTTACACCGTTCATTTTTTTTGACCGTTGGGCTAAAACAAATGCCTATGCACGAACATAGGCTTTCAGGAGTTGTTGTCTTTTTTATACCAATCAACATGTAACACATATTCGGATGAATAAGGGTCATCAGTAGAATATTCACCTAACGCCTTTTGAAAATCATCATTCACGCGTTTCATAAATTTCTCAAATGTTTCTTGGTCACCTCTAAACGTATTCGTCATACTTCCTTTAGATAGCAAATCACTCCCCCCGAAAAAGTCTAAAAGCTTATCGTCAACGATGTACGATTTTGCGACTGGTTGATAAAACTTCTGCATAATACCATTTTTCTCTTCTCGACGCACAATTTCAATAATCCCATTCTTTTCGAGTTCATTTAAGTGGTAATGGATTTTGGAACGTGAGATGTCTAATTTCTCCGCTAATTGTTGCCCCGTCAATGGTTGTGTACCGAAGTTCACTAGCATTCGACTACGGAACGAATCACTAACGGCACGTACTTGCTCATACGTCGTCATTACAAATATTTCTTTCATTTACACATCACGCCTTTCTTACTCGGTCAACTTTATCTGACTGTATTGTATGCGAGTGACAAAGCATTTGTCAACACTTTTCTAAAAATTCAATTTTATGTCCCGATATTTTTCTCTCGTCAATCGCTTTTTTCCGCGCTATACTTGTACGTAGTTTTCAAATGGGGAGTGCACATCATGATTAGACTTGCAGGAATGGAAGACCTCTCTGGTGTTGTTGCGATAGCCAAAAAAGCAACAAAGCTAATGAACGAAGAAGGAAGCGACCAATGGAATGAAGAGTACCCTACACTTCACCATTTTGCACAGGATATAAAGAAGAAGTCGCTTTACGTTTACGTCGAAGAACGAATTGAAGGGTTTATCGTTATCAATCAAGAGTTTGCCAAAGAGTACCATCAACTTTCGTGGCGCCATCTTGACACAGACTCTATTACACTACATCGCCTCGCGGTTGACCCTACAGTACGCAACAAAGGTATTGCTGAAACACTCTTTCGTTTTGCAGAAACAGAAGCGTTAAATCAACAGCTAAAATCAATCAAAATCGATACGTATTCATTAAATACGAAAGCACAGAAGCTTTTCCAAAAACTTGGTTATTCTCAAGTAGGAGAACTCCAAACAGAAGCACGAGAAGAGCCGTTCTTCTACTATGAAAAAGCGATCTAAAAAACTCACCCGCCTTTTTCTAGGCGAGTGAGTTTTTTCTCATCTATTCATTAAATTTTTAGAGAGATGTACTTTGTTTCTATATATTCTTCTAATCCGTGATGTCCGCCTTCACGACCAATACCACTCTGTTTCCATCCTCCAAAAGGTGCCTGAGCAGTGGATGGACCACCATCATTTAAACCGACAATTCCATATTCAAGATCCTCACTTAAACGTACCGCCTTACCGATATCACTCGTAAATAAATACGCTGCAAGACCGTATATTGTATCGTTCGCTCTTTGGATCGCTTCTTCCTCGGTCTTAAATGTAGCAATCGGGGCGAGTGGACCGAACGTTTCGTCGTTCATACAAGCCATCTCTTCTGTTATCCCTGTCATGACCGTTGGTGTTAAGAATAACTCACCGATTTTCTCACCGCCAGTAATGACCTTCGCTCCTTGTGATTTTGCATCTTCAATTTGTGATAGCACTTTATCAACAGCATCTGAGTCAATGAGTGGTCCGATATCCGTCTCATCATCAAGACCGTCACCAACTTTTAGTTGTTCAACGAGCACTTTTAGTTTTTCAGTAAATTCTTTCTCGACGGACTCTGCAACGTAAATACGGTTGGCACATACACACGTTTGACCTGCATTGCGGAACTTCGACGCAACCGCTTGTTCAGCTGCATTATCTAGGTCAGCGTCTTCTAAAACGATGAGCGGGGCATGACCACCGAGCTCTAATGAGATTTTCTTAATATTCTTTGACGCGCCCTCCATTAACGTACGGCCAACTTCCGTTGAACCAGTGAACGTTAACTTGCGAACACGTGGATCGTCTTGCCATACCGCAGAGATCTCGCTAGATTTACCTGTGACTACGTTAATGACACCTTTAGGGATTCCTGCTTCAACCGCTAATTCAGCGAGCTTAATAGCCGTAAGTGGCGTTTGTGTTGCTGGTTTTATGACGACTGTACACCCAACCGCGAGTGCCGGTGCTATTTTTCTCGTAATCATTGCTGCTGGGAAATTCCACGGCGTAATGACGGCGACAACCCCAACGGCTTGTTTCGTTACGAAAATACGCTTATTCTCGGCTGACGCTGGAATCGTTTCACCATAAACACGTTTTCCTTCTTCTGCGTACCATTTAATAAATGAATTTGCATAGCCAATCTCACCACGGGATTCTTTCATTGGCTTGCCTTGTTCCTTCGTCATCGTCGTTGCTAATTCTTCTTGATGTTTATCGATAAGATTGTGCCACTTTTCAAGCTTCTCTGAACGTTCAGCTGCGGTTAACTTTGACCACGGGCGAAATGCCTCATATGCTGCATCAACCGCTTGCTTTGCCTCACTTTTGCCTCCCTTTGGAACGGTGTCTACAATCGCCCCATTTGCAGGGTTGGTTACATCAATTTGTTCAAGGTCTGCTCCTGTCCATTCGCCATTGATTAAATGCTTCATCTTATCTCTCCTCTCTACATCATACGTAGAGTATAACGCTAGTGTCACATGAAACAAAAGAAAAACGACCTTCGCAAAAGCGAAGGCCATTCATCATCATACGCCCCAAACACCGCGTACTTCATTTGTTTGTGTACGATCAGGTCCTACAGAGAAAATGGATAGTGGAATATTCGTTAATTGGGAAACTCGTTCCGCATAATGACGCGCATTTTCAGGAAGATCACTTAACGACTTCGCTCCTGTAATGTCCTCGCTCCACCCTGGCATTTCTTCATACACTGGTTTACATTCTGCTAACACATTAAGACTAGCTGGGAATTCTTCAAGGCGTTCCCCTTGGTACTCATAAGCCGTACAGATCTTCACCGTCTCAAGACCAGAAAGCACGTCTAAACAGTTGAGGGAAAGATCTGTAATCCCACTTACGCGACGTGCATGACGTACAACGACGGAATCAAACCAACCGACACGTCTTGGTCGCCCTGTAGTCGTTCCGTATTCGTTACCAATCTTACGAATGCGATCACCAATTTCATCCGTAAGCTCTGTCGGGAATGGGCCGTCTCCAACACGAGTCGTATATGCTTTTGAAACCCCAACAACTTTCTGGATTTTAGACGGTCCGACACCTGAACCGATCGCAACACCACCGGCAATAGGGTTTGATGATGTAACGAATGGATACGTTCCTTGATCAATATCAAGCATAACACCTTGGGCACCCTCGAATAATACACGTCGACCTTGATCAATCGCATCATTCAATACGACAGACGTATCACAAACGTATTGTTTTAACTTTTGACCATAATCAAAGTATTCTTCAAGAATCTCTTCTACTGTAAACCCGTTAGTCTCATAGAGTTTTTCCAATAGACGGTTTTTCTCGATCAAGTTACGTGAAAGCTTACTTTCAAATTCCGTCTTCTCTAGAAGATCAGCAATACGAATACCGATCCGAGCAGCTTTATCCATATAAGCTGGACCGATGCCTTTTTTCGTCGTGCCAATTTTGCTTGCGCCTTTACTCTCTTCTTCCACGATATCTTGTTTTATATGATAAGGAAGGATCACATGCGCACGGTTGCTAATACGCAAATTGCTCGTATCAATGCCACGTTCTTGTAATCCAGTTAACTCTTCTACTAATGCTTTAGGATCGATGACCATGCCGTTTCCAATTACACAAATCTTATCATCATAGAAAATCCCTGACGGTACTAGGTGAAGCTTATACGTTTCTCCACCAAATTTAATCGTATGCCCCGCGTTGTTACCACCTTGATAACGAGCAACGACTTCCGCGTTTTCTGATAAGTAATCTGTAATCTTCCCCTTGCCTTCGTCTCCCCATTGTGTACCTACAATTACGATGGATGACAAAAGACTCACCTCTTCCGATATAATTAAATCGTTCATTATTTATCTCTTTACCGTAGTCAATTCTATCAAAAGAAACACTTCAGGTCAAAATAAACCGAACATTTATATCAAAAAAAGGATATTCATTCGCCTTATTGTTAAATTTGTTAACAAAAAAACGAAGGGTATTAACCCTCCGTTTAAGCTACGCACCAGGTGGTGCCATATTCTCGTCATGCCTTCGATCAAGGTTGACGAACTTGTTGTATTCTTTTATAAACGCAAGCTCTACACTACCAACAGGACCATTACGTTGTTTCGCAATAATAATTTCAATCATGTTCTGATTTTCAGCATCATGATCATAATAGTCTTCACGGAACAAAAACGAAACGATGTCCGCATCTTGCTCAATACTTCCTGACTCACGCAAGTCGCTCATCATCGGACGCTTATCTTGACGTGATTCTACACTACGTGAGAGCTGAGACAAGGCAATGACCGGTACGTCGAGCTCACGTGCAATCCCTTTTAAGTTACGAGAGATCTCAGAGACTTCTTGTTGACGACTATCAGTTCCTCGCCCTTGAATGAGTTGAAGATAATCGATTAAGATCATGCCTAACCCTTTTTCCTGCTTAAGCCTTCTACACTTCGCACGAATGTCAGCAACACGAATTCCAGGCGAATCATCGATATAAATGCCTGCTCTAGACAACGTTCCCATCGCCATTGCAAGCTTTTCCCAGTCTTCTTCAATCAACTGTCCTGTACGAAGGCGTGTACCGTCGATATTGCCTTCGGCACAGAGCATTCGTTGCACAAGTTGCGACGCTCCCATCTCCAGACTAAAGATCGCGACATTTTCATCACTTTTTGTTGCGATGTTTTGTGCAATGTTCAACGCAAACGCCGTCTTCCCCATAGATGGACGTGCAGCGACGATAATTAAGTCACTGCGTTGGAACCCTGCTGTCATTCGATCAAGCTCTTGAAACCCGCTTGAAACGCCCGTCAGTGCGTCGCCACGACCTTGCAACATTTCAATGTTGTCATACGTCTCCATTAACACGTCTTTGATGGACACGAATGCTCCTGAAGAACGACGATTCGAGACTTCTAGAATCATGCGCTCTGCATCACTTAATACGTCATCAACTTCTTGCTCCGCCTCAAATCCATCTGTTGCAATCGTCGTTGCCGTTCGAATTAATCGACGAAGCAATGATTTCTCTTCGACCGTTCTCGCATAGTGCTGAACGTTTGATGCAGTCGGCACAGCGTTCGCCAGATCGGTTAAATAGGCAACGCCACCAGCTTCTTCAAGCCACTGGCGATTTTGAAGCTCAGAGGTGACCGTGACGAGGTCTACAGGCTCGCCTTTCTCAGAGAGCTCAACCATCGCACTAAAAATTCGTTGATGAGAAGCACGATAAAAGTCTTCAGGGCGCAAACGCTCGGTCGCAGAAACGAGGGATTCCTCTTGCAAGAAAATGGACCCTAATACTGCTTGCTCTGCTTCGATATTTTGTGGAGGAAGTCGATCCTCTTGCCATCCTTCTGTCACCGTACCCTCACCTCATTTGCTTATTGTTCTTTTACGTGAATGTTAACTGTCGCTGTTACCTCAGGATGAATCTTCACAGGCACTTTCGTAACTCCGAGTGTACGAATTGGCTCGCTAAGTTCAATTTTGCGTTTATCAACCTTAAAGCCTTTTTTCTTGAGCGCTTCATGAATTTGCTTTGTGGACACGGCTCCGAATAACTTACCGCCTTCACCTGCTTTAGCATTCATTTTAACGTCTGTACTTTCTAATTTTGCTTTTGTTTTTTCTGCTGCTTCACGTTCTTCTTGTAGTTTTTTATCATCGCTTTTTTGCTTTGCTTGCAAGTCTTTCATGTTGCCTGTTGAAGCTTCAACCGCTAAATCGTTCTTCAACAAATAGTTACGTGCGTATCCTTCAGACACGTCTTTCACTTCACCTTTTTTCCCTTTACCTTTAACATCTTGCTTGAAAATTACTTTCATGTAGACTGACCTCCCATAGATTGATCCATTGCTTCTTTTAGTTGTTCTTCAACTTGTTCAATAGTCAGGTCATCAAACTGAGCAGCGGCGTTTGATAAATGTCCACCACCACCCAATTTCTCCATAATCACTTGAACGTTAATATCACCTAAGGAACGGGCACTCACACTCACCCGACCGTCATCTCGCCTCGATATGACAAAAGATGCTTTTACGTCATTCATCGTAAGTAACGTATCTGCCGCCTGAGCAATGAGAACAGGGTGATAAGTACGATCTTCTTCACCACGCGCAATTGCCATTCCGCTGCCATACACTGTCGCACGGCCAATGATTTTTGATCGTTCAATATAGTTATCAAGGTCTTCTTTTAAGAGCAATTGCACCGCTGTCGTATCGGCTCCATTAGCTTTTAGGTACGACGCAGCATCAAACGTTCTAGAACCTGTACGAATGCTAAAATGCTTCGTATCGACCATCATCCCTGCAAGCATTGCCGTAGCTTCTAGCGATTCCATTTTCACTTTATTCGGTTGGTATTCAAGCAACTCCGTTACAAGCTCAGACGCTGAAGAAGCATACGGCTCCATATACACAAGCGCTGCATTATCAATAAATTCTTCCCCGCGACGATGATGATCAAGTACAACGACTCGATGTACCCGATCAAGAAGCTTCGGCTCAATAACAAGTGACGGTTTGTGCGTATCAACAACGACGAGAAGTGTCTGCTTCGTTAATTGTTCCAACGCTTCTGTAGGCGAAATAAACCTCGACCATAAATGCTCATGATGTTCAACTTCATCCATAAGCTTCTGAACGTCAGGACTCACTTGATCAGGATCAAGAACGATATACGCATCTTTGTTGTTCACTTCTGCGACTTTTAATACGCCGATACTAGCACCAATCGCATCCATATCAGGCGTTTTATGCCCCATAACGATTACTTGATTACTCTCTCTTACAAAATCCCTTAAAGCATGAGAAATAACCCGTGCTCTTACACGTGTTCGCTTTTCTACCGCGTTCGTCTTTCCGCCATAAAAACGTACTTGCCCGCTTTTCTCTTTAATTGCTACTTGATCCCCACCACGACCTAAAGCAAGATCGAGTGAAGACTGTGCGAGGGATCCGAGATCACGGAGCGTTTTCTCTCCGGTTCCAATTCCAATACTTAGCGTAATCGCTACGCGATCCTTCGATGTTTCTTCACGAATATCATCAACAATTTGGAAACGATTCGTTTCCACTTCTTGAAGAGCCCGATGGTTAAAAACGGCCATAAAACGGTCATCATCAATGCTCCGAAGCAAAATGTCATGCTCATTTGCCCATTTGTTTAACATCGTTACGACTTTGTTTCGGAGACTACTCGTCACTTCGTCATCTAAAGTCTGTGTAACATCATCATAGTTATCTAAATAAATAAAGCCAATAACCGTTTGTTCCTCACGATATCGCTCTTTCGTTTCAATTGTTTCTGTCATATCAAAGAAATAAAGCAAACGCTCATCCGGTCGTTCATACACGTAATGCTCAAGATCGCCAAGCTTCAAGCGATGCTCGGTTTTTTTATCTTCAATATAGATCGGAAGATCTGATGAAATGATCGACAACGACTTCCCTAAATAATCTTCTCCGAGAAGATCACGAATATAAGGATTCGCCCATTGAATTTCAAAGTTCTGGTCATACAACACAATTCCGACTGGTAAATTCGTAACCGCTTCTTCACCTGCTCGATTGACACGGTGGGAGAGTGTTGTAATGTATTGGCTTAACTCTTGTTGGAAATTCGAACGCGCATAGAAAAAAACAACACCGATGACAATGAGTGTCACATAACCTACAACAGCAAGCATCCAATTATAAAAAAGCAACACTGTCACACTCGCTGTTGTGACTGTAAACATAAAGATCATCGGATATAAATACCAATGTTGTTTTGTTATTTCGGGCATACCATCAACCCCTATTTGAATCAGGCTTAATCCGGCTTCTTAAATCAAAACCAAGATCAATGATCCCTAAGATTCGTACAAAGAACGTAATAATCGGTATCACAAGTGCTGAGAACAAGATGATGATCGGTAGCGCCTTTGAGATCTTCTTCACATGGGCAAAATAAAACATAACCGCTGCACCTTGGACAATCATCGCAATCTCAAGTAAAGGTGTAACATTCATCATGAAAATTGAAAGTGCTGATCCTGGGTCGCTTACCCCAACAAGGCTAACGATAATACCGAGTAAATAAATCCAGATAAAAAATGTCGGCAATGACCACTCTCTAAGAGGTGGAAAACCGAACGGCTTATTCAACAGTCTTCTTAAAATCGGATGCGCAATGACTTGCGTGATAAACGCGTACATCACACCTGTAAAAATCATAAGCATCGCAGACATTTGCGGAATCATATTCGCTAATTCCCGGTATGCAGTAATCGCTTCTTCGTCCGTTTCTGCACCAAAGTTCTGCATTAATTGTTCTGCCGAGTTCATCGACTCAATCATACCTGTGCGAATCGCTTCAAAAGGATGGATTCCCATCACAACATTCGAAAATACAAAGAGCACAAAAATTGCTAGAACATAACTTACACTACCTGTAAATAAGGTCTGAAATGCCCCTCTACCTTTTGAATAGCTCACACCCATTACAAAACCGCCAATTCCAAACAACAGAATAATTGGCAATGCTAAAGCTGTGGCAAGCAGAAAGGTTATAAGCGTTGCAACTACTAATACGAGAGCCCCCGGCTTCATTCCGTGACGGATCGTATAAACCATCATCGGTAGCGGCAATAACCAAATCGTCAAAAGCGCTACAACAGGGATATATAGTGTCATAACCATAAGTATGGTAAACAGAGCAACAACGACGGCTCCTTCGGTAATTCTACGTGACTGATTCATTCAGAAAATAACCACCAATCTTAGGCTTCATACATATCTTACACTGATCTATTGTAGCCCATTCACACGTAAATTGAAAGGTAATGCTCTTTAAGTATACGTGAAAAAAGCCGCCATCTACTAATGAGATGACGGCTTCCTTGAACACATTCTTAAACTTCTTTCGCGTATGGAAGAAGTGCTGCTTGACGTGAACGCTTGATCGCGATCGTCAATTTGCGTTGATACTTCGCAGAAGTACCAGTCACACGACGAGGAAGAATTTTTCCTCGCTCTGAGATAAACTTACGGAGAAGATCAAGATCTTTGTAGTCGATGCGCTTGATCTTATTTACCGTGAAATAACATACCTTTCTACGCTTGCCTCTACGACGTGCCATGTGGTCTCGCTCCTTTCAATTTAAAATGGTAAATCGTCGTCCGATATATCAATCGGTTTTCCATCATTAGAAAATGGATCGTCGTTCAGGTTCGATGATTGACGTTGTGGTGGCTCTTGAGAGTAAGAACCATTCTGGCTGTAGCCTCCACCGCTTTGGCCGTAGCCTCCGCCTTGTTGGAAACCACCGCCGCCTCCACCGCTCCCTTGGGAGTTTCTCGGTTCGAGGAACTGAACGCTTTCAGCCTGAACTTCCACAACTTTCACGCGCTTGCCTTCTTGGTTTTCAAAGCTGCGGCTTTGTAAGCGGCCATCAATCCCTGCCAAACTTCCTTTTTTCAAGTAGTTTGCCACGTTTTCTGCCTGCTTCCTCCACACAACACAGCTGAAAAAGTCCGCTTCACGCTCTCCTTGCTGGTTCGTAAACGGTCGATTCACAGCAATACTAAAGTTTGCAACTGCAACTCCATTCGGCGTGTAACGAAGCTCCGGGTCATGGGTGAGCCGGCCGACAAGCACAACGCGATTAATCATGCGTAACCCTCCCTTTTATCTATCAATTAGTCGTCTTCGCGAACGACAAGTGTACGAATAACATCATCAGTTAGCTTAACACGACGGTCAAACTCGTTTACCGCTGCTGCGTTAGCATTAACTTTTGTAATTACATAGTAGCCTTCTTTGAAATCGTTGATTTCGTAAGCAAGACGACGTCTTCCTTTTTCATCAACTGATGTGATTTCAGCACCGTTGTCTGTAAGGATCTTTTGGAAACGCTCATTAGCAGCTTTCACTGACTCCTCGTCCAACTGTGGGCTAAGAATGTAAAGAATTTCATATTTACGCATTCTAGTCACCTCCCTTTGGTCTAAACGGCCCTCACTTCATTAAGTAAGAGCAAGGAGCAATAAAACGGGTTATCCCATTTCTATACTCACAACAATCAATTCTATCAGGAAACGTGCGCAATCACAAGTTGGAATTTTTATATAGGTAAGAAGTGTACGAGCGAGGTTGTGGGGGCGTGGTTTAAGTGGTTCGGGACAACAAAAGTTCAGCTATGTGGCGATCTTAATGTTGTCAGCTTCATTTTGCGATAATACGCTTAAAAACCACATAAAGCTAAGGTTCTCATGTTATTGGCATCTTTAACTTGTACTTTGTCTGTTTTTGTTTACCAAGTTGCCTTTCTGAAAGCTCATACAGTATGGCTTACGTGTCTTTTCTCCACAGTGATAGCACGTCCAATACGTGTGCCATTTTTCTCTTTGAAGTGTAAATCCGAAACAGCGTTCACAATACATTTCACCCTGAAGATCCCCAAAAGCTAGACCAAACGACTTTAATGGGCTGAACCATGCAAGGTGGACAGTTTCGCTCCGCCAAACTCGTGCTAGGACCGTTTCTTTATAAAACTCAGATACACTTAAAATTGTTTTATGTGACGTAAAATTAGCACGACTGAATAAGGGTAAATGTTCAGGTAATTTTTAATGCTGAAGGAATGTTTTTAGCAAGTGTTCTTGTCGAAGACATTGCTCAAGAGGATTTGGAAACATCTCAATATTCGTGTCTACACGCATGAATTGATCGTATTCTCCGAAATGAACAAATCCATGAATGCGTTTGACTTCAAGAATGAGTATATAACTTAATATAAACACCAAAAAATCGAGTTGAAACGCAGATTCACTTACGAGGCGAGTGTTGTCGACTACTAGAAGGGCTTCGGTTGGCGGTCTACACTTTTGAGGTGAAATCCAAGTTGCCTTTCACCAGCAAAACCTGCTTGTGCTCGTCGCAGCCTGTTTTCTACTTAAAGGATTATGCCGTTATTCTCTTGTGGTAACCGATGGGATAACGCTTCTACAAACAATCAAACTTGTTCAGGTGCTCTCAACGCCTTTACATATTCACTCAATCATAGATCCCCTCCTTCTATGAACAAGTTTTCGACAGCAAACGATGAAAACCTGCCGTAACCCAAAATAATATTGACTTTTCAGACATTAATATATATCTTTAAGATACATATCATATAGATATAGGGGTGTAGAATGAAAACAGAAACAAAATGGATCATTTTAGGGATACTCACGTCCGAGTGCAAAACCGGATATGACATAAAAAACTTAATCGACGCCAGCTTTAGTCACTTTTGGAAAATGAGTTACGGTCAAATTTACCCTGCGCTGAAAACGTTAGTAGAAGATGGATACGCTACCCAATCTGTCGTTAAAGCTGATGGAACACCTGAACGCAAAGAGTATACGATCACTACCGCCGGAAAAAAGAAACTCGAAGAATGGCTTACTGCTCCTGTAAATGAAACTGTTGTTATGCGTAATGAATTGCTTGTGAAATTATTTTTCGGACTGGAGATGCAAAGAGAACAAGCGCTTGAGCACCTAGATAAACAAGGACAAATGCTAAGTGAAAAGCTCGAAGTCTATCACACCATTGAAAAGAACATCCAAACCCATAATGATTCTGAATTTTGGCTGTACACGCTTAATTACGGTAAGGAAATTGCTCAAGCCGAACTACGTTGGTGCCAAAAAACAAAGGAGAGTATTCAATGCAAAAGCGAATAAGTACGCGTAACGATCAAGATCTTGTCGTATTCATCATCGGAATGAGAATTAACAAATGGTGGGACGTAAAAAATTGGTGGCCAGTATTTATGGCCATGAGACCGATGCTTCAAGAGCTGTATGCAGATAAAAGTATAGGCTTCTTGTCACAAGACACTACACTTGGCAGTCGCACGATTGTTCTGACGCAATATTGGGAAAGCATCGATCAGCTCCTCGATTATGCACACGGTAAAACCCATAAAGAAGCGTGGATCAATTTCTACAAAAAGTCAGCAAAAAGCGAAGCCGTAGGCATTTTCCACGAAACATATGAAGTGAAGGCTGGTGCTTATGAATCCGTTTATTCGCGAATAAACAAGCCAAGAGGCATTTTAAAAGCAAGAGAAGTGCAAGCATTGACTGATGACTCTACAGCTAAGAGTCGCCTAACTCACCCTTAAAACTCATTACCGCACGAGTCGTTATAATAAAAAAAGCTCCCACACGGGAGCTTTTACACATTAAACCTAAAGTGAATAACATCGCCATCAAGTACGACGTAGTCTTTTCCTTCAAGGCGGACTTTACCGGCTTCTTTTGCTTTCGTCATTGAACCGAGTTCTTTAAGGTCTTCATATGCGACCACTTCGGCACGGATGAATCCTCGCTCAAAGTCGGTATGGATGACGCCTGCGGCTTGTGGTGCCTTTGTGCCTTTACGAATCGTCCACGCGCGAACTTCTTGTTCTCCAGCAGTGAAGTATGTGGAGAGACCTAAAAGAGCGTAAGCTGCACGAATTAAGCGATCGAGTCCTGCTTCTTCAATGCCAAGATCAGCGAGGAAGCTTTGGCGGTCGTCGCCTTCTAGTTCAGCAACTTCAGCTTCAATGCTTGCACATATCGTAATTACTTCTGCGTTTTCTTCCGTTGCACGGGTACGAACGCGAGCGACGTACTCGTTATCTTCGTCAGACAAGAGATCTTCTTCGCTAACATTTGCGACATAAAGGACTGGTTTCAACGTTAACAGTTGGAAACCCTTAGCAAGCTTATGCTCCTCATCGTCAAGATCGACTGAACGCGCTGGCTTTTCTGCCTCAAGTGCATCGACGATTTTTTGGAGAACCGATTGCTCAGCAATCGCTGTTTTGTCCTTCGTTTTGGCGAGCTTGTTTACTTTTTCAAGACGTTTTGAAACCGTTTCAAGGTCAGCGAGAATCAGCTCTAAGTTAATCACTTCCATGTCTCTTAGAGGATCAACACTTCCCGAAACGTGGGTGATGTCATCATTATCAAAACAACGGACAACGTGAGTAATCGCATCAACTTCACGAATGTGAGATAAGAATTTATTCCCAAGTCCTTCACCCTTGCTAGCACCTTCTACAATTCCAGCAATGTCCGTGAATTCAAATGTCGTTGGGACTGTTTTCTTTGGATTTACAAGTTCAGTAAGAACTTGTAAACGGTGATCAGGTACTTCAACGATTCCGACGTTCGGGTCGATTGTTGCGAATGGGTAGTTCGCTGCTTCAGCACCTGCTTGGGTAATTGCATTAAAAAGCGTTGACTTACCGACGTTTGGTAGGCCAACAATTCCTGTTGTTAAAGCCATCGTATAGTCACTTCCTTTACTCTGCTCGTTCAAGCACCTTTTTCATTTTACGGGCGAATGTCTTTCTCGGGATCATGACGCTATGATCACAACCTTCACATTTAATGCGAATGTCCATTCCCATACGAATAATCTTCCAACGGTTCGTCCCACACGGATGAGGTTTTTTCATTTCCACAATGTCTTTCAGTTGAAAATCAGTCTCCGTCAAGGCATTCGCCCCCTCTATTAAAGATTCATTACATACATATAGAAAAGCTTCCGAAGATCGGAAGCCTTTCGTATTATACCATAACTTGTAACCTTCGTTCTAGCGCAGTTTCGGTTGGTCTTCTTGGAGAAAAGGGAAGAGCAAAACGGAGCCTAACAAGTATAAATTCAGCATCCCATAAAGAGGATACAAAAAACCAACCAATGTTGAGAATCCGAACGTTGTCATCGGGATCAAAGCAGTGACAATGACGAACGTTAACAGCCACCCAGGTGCAGTAAACAAATTTTTAAAGCGACTAATTAAACCTAAGATGTTGGCAGCAGCCGTTGTGAAGATGGCTGTCCATAAAAGGATCGTCATTGCAAAAACTAAAATCGACGGATAGGAACTTAAAATCGAGAATAACGGAATTTCATAGAGCAGTAAATCATCCGCTACCCTAAGTAACGATTGATTATAAATTAATGACACTCCTCCTAAAATTAAACCGCTACCAATCGTAGCAATCCATACCTCACCTTTATGTTCAATCTTCGTACCAATCGCAGATAGTACAGCGACAACGGGAAGTAAATTAAGGGCTGTAAACGTTAAAGCTGATGGCCAGTTGCTTTGTGCTCCCCACTCTAATGAAAAGCCGCCTTCGCTCGTCCATTGAAAGATAATCAAAATAACAACAAGGCAGATGATCAGCATTGGCGTCAAAAAATTGTTCACAGACGTTAACCCGTCCAGGTCCCAGATAAACAATACGACAAGCAAAATGCACATGAGGCCAATTCCAAACCAATAGGGGAGTTCGAACGTCTGAAGTGTTGCACCTCCACCAGAGATCATAATTCCAGTCGTAAGGAACAGATACAAAATAATGAGCTTGTCATACGCTTTTGCAAGCCGTTTTCCAAGCAATGCTTCTAAAACAACGACGTAGTTTTCCGCTTTCAAAGAAATGCTTAGCTTTAAGATTACATACGAGCAGATCATGAACAGTCCGCTGAATAATAGGATTGCAACGACGCTATCTGCGCCGAAAAATTGCCATATTTCTCGACCAGAAGCGTACCCTGCTCCGATCATCGTTCCTGTTAATAAAAGCATCCACTTTATTCCACGACCGATCATACTATTCTCCCCTTATTCAACCCGTTGTATAGTCTTTGAAAAAAGTTCCTATACTGGGACTAGTATGTTTTGGGAGAAAGAGGTATGTCCATGAAGCTATCATTTTTTAAAGAAAAGGTGTTTTCTTATCCATTTTACTTTGAAGAGCATCCGTCTAGTGATTCATTGGGACATCTGATGTATGAGGAAATTCTACGCTCTACAAAACGACATACGATTGTCCTTCTTTGTATCGGTACCGATCGTTCCACAGGGGATGCGTTTGGACCTCTAGTTGGCACAATTATTAAAGAGAACAGTGAACGACGTATGCACGTATACGGGACACTAGAAAATCCTGTTCATGCGCTAAACCTTAAAGAAACCCTTGAAGACATCGAAAAAAAACACCCTCTTGCTTTGCTCATTGCGGTTGATGCGAGCATGGGAAGAGCAGAAAACGTCGGACGGGTTACGTTTGCTTCTGGTCCCCTTCATCCCGGTAGCGCAGTTCATAAACGTCTACCTGAAGCGGGTGATATGCATATGACGGGGACAGTCAATGTGAGCGGTATGATGGAACATGTAACGTTACAGAATACACGATTGTACTTTGTGATGCAGATGGCCGAATGGGCTGCCAATGCGTTGCTTACGATGGACAGACTCCTCCATACCCATACGACAAGACCAACACGTACCGTCTTTACTACAGAAACTTCACAGTTATTAACCTCAAGCACAAACCAACACTAAAAAGCCCCAACATTGAATGTTGAGGCGTTTACTTACTCTTAAAGCTCAGCTTCAAACGCTGTAATGCCTGCGCTAAAGCGTTCTATCAGTTCATCAATTTCAGGCTGAGAAATGATTAACGGTGGAGCTAACGGGATAATGTTAATGCCGTTCCCTCCAGAGGTTCGAACGAGCAGGCCTCGATCGAAGCAATGTTGGTACAATTTCTCAGCTGCATTATCTTGAGGGTCAAAGCGCTCAAATGACTTCGAATCTTTGAACAGTTCAATTGAACGTAGAAGACCCATCCCTCTCGTAAGGCCGACAGATGTATGTTTAGTAACTAATTCTTCTAAACGATCACCGAAATACTCGCCCATCTCTTTCGCACGATCAACAAGTCCGTCGCGTTCAATAATTTCGATGTTTTTAAGGCCTACTGCACAAGCCATTGCATGACCGCTATACGTAAATCCATGTGCCAGTACGCCATCAAAATCATTAATCACTTTGCGAATTTTGTCGTGAATTAAGACGCCGCCAAGCTGAGCATAACCGCTTGTAATGCCTTTAGCAACTGACATGAAATCAGGAACAACATCCCAATGCTCGACAGCAAACATGCTTCCAGTACGTCCGAAGCCACAAATGACTTCATCGGCAATAAAATGAATATCATACTCATTACAAAGCTTACGCACCGCTTCCAAATAACCAGCAGGTGGTACGTAAATACCTCCAGCACCTTGGATCGGTTCAATAATTACGGCAGCAACGGTTTCTTTACCTTCACGTTCGATAACACCTCGAATACTTCGCTCATAATGATCCGCATCTTTATTGCCCCGCTCACAATCCGTAAGGTGTGGCACTGCATGATACACATCGTTCATGTGAGACCCTGAAAATGCATGAAACGCTGGTAAATGCGTCGCCGACTGCGCACCAATCGTCACACCATGATAGGAGCGTTCTAAGGCGATTATTTTTTTCTTTTCTGGTTTGCCAACTTGTTCCCAGTAGAAACGGGAAAGTTTAAATGCTGTATCATTTGATTCTGAGCCCCCAGAAGTAAAGAACACCGAATTTAATCCGTTTGGTGCAATTTCTGCTAACTTCTCAGAAAGGTTAATTGCTGAAGGATTTGAGTAACCTTTGAACGATGATGCATAAGCGAGTGTTTCCATTTGTTCAAAAGCCGTTTGTGCCAATTCCTTATTTCCGTGCCCAACGTTAACATTCCACAAGCTTGATAGCCCGTCGATGTAACGCTTGCCTTCAATATCCTCAAGGTAAATGCCTTGACCACGACGCAAAACAATCGATGCCCCAGATTTCGCTTGTTGTTTCGGATTCGAAGTCGGATGTAGAAAATGCTTTTGATCTTTCTTCAACAAATCTTTGTCAGTGTGCAATGCTTTATGCGCCATTCCCCAATCACTCCCAAAGTTACGAAAAGTAAGATTATTTTAATCATCTTTATTAGTTTATCATCCTTTTTACCGTAAGGATAGTATTGTTAGCGCTTTCAATAAAAGATAACAACTACACGAATCATGTAGTCGTTAGGCAATTGGTGTAGCTTCCTGTCGAATTGATGTTGCGTGGTCTTGCCAGCCTGCGACTTGCTTTCGCCAAAAGAATAATGACGATTGCATAACTGGACCAATTAGAAATACCGACAAAAATGTCCCGAATGCAACAGGTCCACCAATTAACCAACCGAGAAGGAGGGCACAACCTTCTAATATTGTTCGTACGGAACGGATCGACCAACCTGAACGTTTCGCAACCGCTAGCGTCACACCGTCACGAGGACCCGCACCAAGACGCGTTGACACATACATTCCTGATCCTAGCCCGATCAACACAATACCGATAAATAACAAAATGACAAGCTGCCAAGTTGCACTCATCCACTCTGCAATTGGCAATAATAGCCACATATCAAGAAAAAGTCCGACGAGAATAATATTTAAAATACTTCCGACTTGTGGCCACTCCCGTTCCATCCAACAAGCAATCGCAATCATAATAATTCCAATGATTTGAACCCAAACACCAATACTAAGTGGCGTTAAGTTCGCAAGTCCAATGTGTAACACGTCCCACGTAGCTGTCCCCATGGATGATTTGATCATCAAACTGCCTCCAAATGCCATCACAAGTAGCCCTGCCAAAAATAAACCGAGACGTTTAAAAAAATATGTTCTCCCATACATCGAATAATCTGCGATGAGTTTCCCCATAACTAATCCTTCTTTCTCTCTTCCCCTTGCTATAAAACAAAAATAAAATAACTCTCCAAAAGAGAGCTATCCGTTCAAAAAACCTTCGTGCAATCAAAACACTCGGTCGTTCTATTTATTAGTATACGCCTCATTGTAGTAATCTTCAATACGGGTATTCCATCACAGTTGCGACAAAAGATTCCTTTCAGGAATCTTTTGTCATTACCAGATAAACCAAAATGGTTTTTATACGTAATGTATCACCGCAACACAGAGAAAAACGATCGGCAACGCTGGCAGTAAATTCGCAACCTTAATATGAAGTAAACCTAGAATTCTAAGCCCGATTGCAATAATCATAATGCCGCCAACAGCCGTCATTTCAAGAATAAAATGATCAAGCATTTCAGCAGGAACGACACGATCAATTTGACCGGCTAACAGTGCAATTCCCCCCTGATATAGGACAACCGGCACGAGTGAGAAGAGGACACCGATCCCAAAGATTGAAGAAAAGAGCACCGCTGTAAAACCATCTAGCATCGCCTTTGTATAAAGTAAACTGTGATCCAAGCGCAATCCACTATCGAGTGCTCCAAGAACAGCCATGGCTCCAACAACGTAGACGAGAGATGCAGTTACAAATCCTTTAGCAAACTGTGACTCCCCGCCTTTTGGACCGACTTTTTGTTCAATCCAATCTCCAGCATCATTGAGACGTTGCTCAATCTGCCACCACTCCCCTAATATTGCACCGATGACTAAGCAACCGACCGTGATTAGGAATTGCTCGCCTTCAAGAGCCATTGAAATGCCAAGTATAACAATGGCCAAACCGAGCGCTTGCATGACAATTGTCTTCATGCGCTCTGGGATTTTCTTTAACATTAACCCGATTAGTGAACCGACTAAGATGGCTGCACCGTTTACTAACGTCCCAATAAGTACCATACTCTGTTCTCCATTCTAAAAAAAAGAAACCATCGAGATCGATGGCTAATCAGTTTCCTCACCGAGTAACGAAAGAATTCTCGACAAATCATCATCAGTGAGAAATTCGATTTCTATTTTTCCTTTATGTTTCCCCTTTTTAATCGTTACAGAAGTTCCGAAGTACGTTTGTAATTCACGTTCCGTTTTCTCAATATGAAACGGCTTCTTTTGTTCTTTTTCAGGGGGGTTATTCATCGTACCACGTTCGTTAAATTCTTGAACAAGCTTTTCCGTATTTCGAACATTTAACTCATCTCGTATGACGATGGCTGCTGCTTCTTGAATATGCTCTTTAAGATGCATCCCGAGCAATGCTCGACCATGTCCCATTGAAAGCTTTCGTTCACGTATCAACTCTTGAACACCACTTGGGAGTTGAAGCAAGCGCATATGGTTCGCAATGTATGGGCGACTTTTTCCGACTCTTTGTCCTAACTTCTCTTGCGTCATGCCAAGTTGCTCAATTAATTTCTTATAAGCAATGGCTTCTTCTAGAGGATTAAGATCTTCTCGTTGTAAGTTCTCAATCAGCGCAATTTCCATCATGTCTTCATCGCTTAATTCCTTAACGATGACAGGAACTTGTTTCATGTCCAAACGTTTTGCCGCTCGGAATCGTCGTTCCCCTGCAACAATGTCGTAGCCTTTAATACCTTGTCGGACGATTAATGGTTGAACAATGCCATGCTCTCGAATCGATTGTGACAATTCTTCAATCGTTTCATCATGAAAAGACGACCGTGGTTGATAAGGATTTGCTCGTAACTCCTTAATCGGTACACGTTGTACTTGTTCAAGATCCACGTCTTGTTCTTCATTCGGAAATAGAGCCTGCAAACCTCGTCCCAGACCTTTAGGCACCTGTAACCACTTCCTTTGCAAGTTCTAAATATACATCGGCTCCTCGTGACTTCGGATCATATAAAATAATTGGCATGCCGTGGCTTGGTGCTTCGCCTAAGCGTACCGTCCTTGGCACAATCGTCTTAAACACCTTATCTTGGAAATATTTCTTCACTTCTTCAATGACTTGTAAGCCGAGATTTGTTCTCGCATCAAGCATTGTTAGTAATACGCCTTCAATTTCTAGTGAAGAATTTAAATGCTTTTGTACGAGGCGTACGGTGTTTAATAACTGACTTAAACCTTCTAACGCGTAGTATTCACACTGCACAGGAATCAGTACTGCATCCGCTGCAGTCAATGCATTAATCGTTAATAATCCTAATGATGGTGGGCAATCAACAATAATATAATCAAATTGGTTCGCAATAGGGGCTAACCCCTTTTTCAAACGAACTTCCCGAGAAATTGTCGGAACAAGTTCAATCTCAGCGCCGGACAGCTGAATCGTTGCTGGAATAACGAATAAATTCTCAACGACTGTCGGGTGAATGAGCGTTTGAACATCATGATCGTCTACTAGTAAATTGTAGACGCAATAATCAAGGTCGCCTTTTTCAATCCCAGTTCCACTCGTCGCATTTCCTTGAGGATCAATATCGACGAGAAGTACACGCTTTCCTATATAAGCAAGGCAAGCACTCAGATTAACCGAGCTTGTTGTCTTACCAACACCGCCCTTTTGGTTCGCAATCGCAATTACCTTCGCCAAACTGCCCACCACCCTCCACAAAAGAGATCATTTTCTTTTATTCTAGCATTGAACAAGAAAAGCGCAAGAAACCGAACAAAAAAGCAACCTACCATTACAGATAATGATAGATTACTTCTTGGGAATTCGGATCGTAAATTGATAATATTCATCGTGTTCCTCTTCAGAACTATCAACATTCATTCCTGATTTCTCAACCATTGAAAGTGACTCACGAATTGTATTCATAGCAATTCTCATGTCTTTAGGAAAATGTTGCTTTCGAGCGCGCTTTTTCTTAGGCTCGTCCGAAGGTTCTTTTGCTTCAAGTAACCGAACCGCTGCCTCTTCCGTTTGTTTCACATTGTAACCGTGCTCCACAACTTCTTGAAGCAATTGTTCTTGAAGAGAAGGGTCTTCTTTTAAGCGGATCAGTGCCCGGGCATGGCGCTCACTAATCTGACGGTTTAATAATGCTTGTTGTACTGATTCTGGCAACGATAACAGTCGCAATTTATTCGCAATCGTTGATTGGCCTTTCCCTAATCGTTGGGCAAGGCTTTCTTGAGTAAGCGAATGCCAATCAATTAATTGTTTATATGCTCTCGCTTCTTCAATGACGGTTAATTCTTCACGCTGCAAGTTCTCAATTAAGGCAAGTGATGCCGTCTGTGCATCGTTAAACTCTTTAACGAGTGCCGGAATCTCGGTCCATTCTAATGATTGTACTGCACGCCAACGTCTTTCACCGGCAATGAGTTCAAACTTACCCTCTCGCTCTCGCACAACAATTGGTTGCAAGATTCCATGGGTATGGATCGTTCTTGCAAGCTCTTCAATTTTCTCGTCTGAAAAAATCGTACGAGGTTGGAACGGATTCGGTACGATATCAGTGACTGGAATAAGACGGACCTCTTCATGGTGCCCTTTCTCATCCTTTATTTCTATTTCGCTGCTTTTAGACTCTTCACCAAAACCGAAAAAACGCTGAATAGAACTTTTCACCGTCTCCCCCCTCACGCTGTTCATCTCATTTCATTTTACCATGCAAACTCAAATTGTTCACACGTTTTGTGTCGAACCGATTACAATCCAAGAGGTTTTTTTGTAATTGTGCCGACTTTACGCGGGTAGGTTTTTGGAGTTACATCTTTTTTTCCGACAACATATATTCTTCGTTCGCTAGATTCTGAAGGCAGTTCAAAGTAATGCTGGTCCGCGACACTTCCTTGTAATAAACGTATCGCCTCTTGTGCTTCGTCAGCTTCTTCTGCACCACTTTTGCCTTTCAATGCAACCCATACACCTTGTGGTTTAACAAAGGGTAGACAATATTCTGCAAGAACTGGCATCCGAGCAACTGCACGGGCAATTGCAACGTCATATTGATCTCGATGGTTAACGTCTCTTGCACCATCTTCTGCTCTTGCGTGCACAAATGAAACGCCGTCTATGTTCAATACGTCAGCTAAATGCTCTAGAAATTGGATACGCTTTTTAGACGCATCAAGTACAGTGAGTTTGATGTTTGGGTAAGCAATCTTTAAAGGCATCCCTGGAAAACCTGCCCCACCACCCACATCAATCATCGTTTCAACTTGGTCAAATTCATAACATTGACTCGCTAACAATGAGTCGTAAAAATGTTTTTCATAAATCTCATCTTTATCTGTAATTCGCGTTAAATTAACGTTTTTATTGTACTCGACGAGCTCATGAGCATACGTTTCAAATTGCTGTTCTTGTTCTTTTGAAAGCGTCAGATTAAGTTCTTTCAACCATTTTTTCCACTGATTCATAAACATCCTCCTTTTTAGGCAAAACAGGCAGGCCGTTCAATACAGCCTGCCTCGTAATTACGACGTGCGCTTTTGCCTTCCTTGCTCTAAATAAACGAGTAAAATTGAAATATCAGCAGGGTTTACACCTGAAACGCGAGACGCTTGACCGACTGATAATGGACGTACTTCTTTAAGCTTTTGACGAGCTTCCATTGCAATCCCTTGAATGTCATCATAATCAATCCACTCAGGGATTCGCTTACGTTCCATCTTTTTGAGACGGTCCACTTGTTCAAGTTGCTTCTTAATATAGCCTTCATACTTCGTTTGAATTTCTACTTGTTCTTTCACGTCTGCATCAAGCATTTCATTAACTCCGAGAATCGCTTCAAGATCTTCATAAGCAAGTTGTGGTCGCTTCAACAGATGGTCTGCAGATAATGCTTCTTTCATCGTTGTCGAACCTTTCTTTTGAAGAACAACTTCAACTTCTTCACTCGGCTTAATAATCGTTTTTGACAGTCGTTTGCGTTCATTTGCAATCTGTTCTTTTTTATTTTGTAGACGCTCAAAACGCTCAGCGGAAATTAGGCCAATTTCATGGCCAACATCTGTTAATCGTAAGTCAGCATTATCATGTCTTAGCAACAAACGATACTCTGCTCTTGACGTTAACAAACGGTATGGTTCATTCGTTCCTTTTGTAACGAGATCATCAATTAACACGCCAATATAGGCATCTGAGCGACCTAAAATAATTCCTTCTTTATCTTGCACACGTCTTGCTGCATTAATTCCTGCCATTAATCCTTGACCTGCAGCTTCTTCATAGCCCGATGTTCCGTTAATTTGACCCGCAGTAAACAGACCACTAATTTTTTTCGTCTCAAGTGTTGGCCACAATTGTGTTGGGACAATTGCATCGTACTCAATTGCATATCCCGGTCGCATTAACCGCGCATTTTCAAGTCCCTTAATCGTCTTCAACATGTCATATTGCACATCTTCAGGTAACGATGTTGATAACCCTTGTACATAGACTTCATTCGTATTCCTGCCTTCTGGCTCTAAAAAGATTTGATGCTTATCTTTATCATGGAAACGAACGATCTTATCTTCAATGGATGGACAATATCTTGGTCCTGTCCCTTCAATCATTCCTGAGTACATCGGTGAACGAGTCAAGTTGTCGTTAATTAATCCGTGCGTCGTTAAGTTCGTATACGTAAGCCAACAAGGCAATTGATCGGTAATATACTTTGTTGTCTCATACGAAAACGCCCGTGGAACCTCATCTCCAGGTTGAATCTCAGTCATCGAGTAATCAATTGTGTCTCCGTTGATTCGTGGTGGCGTCCCCGTCTTAAATCGAACCATATCAAACCCTAGTTCCTGCAAGTGATAGGACAGTTGAATCGACGGTTGCATATTATTCGGTCCGCTTTCATACGCAAGGTCGCCGATAATGATTTTGCCTCGTAAATACGTTCCTGTCGTTACGATGACCGACTTCGCAAGGTAATGGGCGCCTGTGTTCGTGACGACACCTTTACATTCACCATCTTCAACAATAAGACGCTCAACAAGCCCTTGGCGGAGCGTTAAATTCTCTGTGTTTTCAAGAGTATTCTTCATTTCGTGTTGATACTCGAATTTATCTGCTTGTGCACGCAGAGCGCGTACGGCAGGACCCTTACCGGTATTTAACATTCTCATTTGAATGTGTGTTTTATCTATATTTCTAGCCATTTCACCGCCGAGAGCATCAATCTCGCGAACGACGATGCCCTTAGCAGGTCCTCCGACTGACGGGTTACATGGCATATAAGCGACTGCATCTAAGTTTAACGTTAACATTAATGTTGATGCACCCATTCGAGCAGCTGCAAGTCCAGCTTCAACGCCGGCATGCCCTGCACCAATGACAACAACATCATATTGTTGTTCAAAAGCCACTGATTTCTACCTCCTTATTTCCCCAAACAAAATTGTGAAAACAACTGATCAATTAATTGATCTGGCGCTGTCTCACCTACGATTTCACCGAGCTGTTCCCAAGCCCTTGTTACGTCAATTTGTACCATGTCTACAGGCATCATTGCTTCAGCTGCTGATTTGGCTTCTGCAATGGATGCTTTTGCTTGATTTAACAAAGCAATGTGCCGTGTATTTGAAACATAATTCATCTCAACGGCCTCGACACCTTCATGGAAAAAGCGTTGACTGATCGCTTGTTCTAGCTCATTAATTCCTTCTTCTTGAAGAAATGATGTCGTAATAACGGGTACGTCACCAATCCATTCTGTCAGTTGCTCTCGGTCAAGACGGCGTTCCAAATCCATTTTATTAAGAACGACAATCGTCTCAAATCCACGACTCGCTTCAATTAATGCTTGATCTTCTTTCGTTAGCGGTTCATTTGCATTAAACACAAGTAAAATTAACTCTGCATCTTGCAACGCCTGACGTGAACGTTCCACACCAATACGTTCGACAACATCCTCTGTCTCTCTAATTCCTGCTGTATCGATTAAACGTAACGGCACACCGTTTACGTTGACATACTCTTCAAGCACATCCCGAGTCGTTCCTGGAATATCTGTTACAATTGCCCTTGCATCTTGAACGAGAGTATTTAAAAGGGAGGACTTCCCGACATTTGGACGGCCAATAATTGCCGTTGCGAGACCTTCACGAAGTATCCGTCCTTGTTTTGCGGTTTGCAACAGCTCATCAATCTCGCGATCAACGGCATGAATTTGCTCAAGCAAATGTTGTAATGTCACTGCATCCGCATCATATTCTGGATAGTCAATGTTCACTTCAACACTAGCAATTCCTTCTAACAGTTGTTGTCGTAGGCGTTTAATCTGACCGGCTAACCGTCCTTCGACTTGTTTCATCGCGACATTCATCGCTCGGTCTGTCTTAGCACGAATCATGTCCATAACGCCTTCTGCTTGTGACAAATCGATGCGCCCATTTAAAAACGCTCGCTTCGTAAATTCACCAGGCTCAGCTAATCTCGCTCCTTGGCTTAAAACGAGCTGTAATATACGATCTGCGGATACGACCCCGCCGTGTACGTTAATTTCAATCATATCTTCACGAGTAAAAGTTCTCGGTGCACGAAGAACGCTCACCATCACTTCCTCGATTTTTACTTCTTGTTCTGGTTGGTAAAGGTGACCATAATGAATTGTATGAGATTCAACTGCTTGTAACTTGTTTTTCCCACGATACAAACGATCGCCAATCTCTACTGCTTGATCACCACTAACTCGAATAATTGCAATTGCACCTTCACCAGGAGGCGTTGATATTGCTGCAATTGTATCAAATTCCATCCATTCCACCTCCGTGAAAAAATAGTTATTCACATCTCCTAAGGATACCATAGGAGCGCGTAAATCTCTATCCTTGTGTGGACAACTTTCCGATACGAAGTTATCCACATGTGGGGAATCCCTCCTGCTTGTGACAGTTATCCCCATATGTAGGTTTTTGTCGAAATAGACCAACGACTTTCTTTAGGAATGTCACAAAATGTCTCAGTCAACAAAGAGTTTTGAAGGGCAGTATGATTTAATCGTGACTATCCATCACTGCACAACGTTCAAGTGCAGGTCATGTCAAAATAGTACCCCGATATGTGCTGTACTTGTGAGCAAGTTCTCATAGCTCAGTTGCAATTTAGTCTACAAGCAGTTAATGCTCAACTTTCGCTGTCATAGATTATGCCCTCATAAACGTTTCCTAAAGGGTGATAATTGTTTGCCGGTTTCTTTAGTATTGACAAAATGTCAGAAGCTTTAGACGCGATAAGTTCACTATAAAACCCAATAATCATGGAAATGTAGCTTTTCATCGTTAAGTCTAAAATGATTCACTGTTATGATTATTCAATTCTAGATTCTAAGGCGAAACCGATCCATGTCCGTTGCATAACCATAAAAAAAAGACCACACCGTTTGGTATGGTCTTTTAAACTAGCGAACTTTAGGCGCAATAATGACATGGCGATGAGGCTCTTTCCCATCTGAAGTGGTCTCAATCGCTCTGTCTTTTTGGAGCGTTTGATGAATAAGCTTACGCTCTTTCGCTTGCATCGGCTCGAGAACAACTTTTCGTTTTGTTTTCTTCGCTTTGTGAGCAAGTCGTAATGCTAAGTTCTCTAACGTTTGTTGTCTACGTTCACGATAGTTCTCTGCATCAAGTGTTATTCTGACGTATTTCGATGAATGTCGATTTGCCGCTAAGTTCGTCAAATACTGCAATGATTCCAGTGTTTGACCACGCTTTCCAATGATAACTCCAACATCTTTTCCTTGAATGTCAAAAGTCGCTTCTTGGCTTTTGTGTTTCTCAATAGTTACCGTCAATGTCACATTCATCGATTTTAGTACGTCTTCTAAAAACGTTTTGGCTTCTTTAAACGGATCCGGCTTTACAGTAATTTCTAGTATTGCCGGCTTACTAAAAAGACCTAAAAAACCTTTCGTCGGTGACTGGATCTCCACGTAATTAACTTGCTCACGATTAACGTCTAATTGTGTAAGCCCATTTTCTAACGCTTCTTCAATCGTTTTCCCTGACACCGAAATGGTTTTCACGATTTTTTAGCTCCTCCCGCTTTCTTTTCTTCTTTTTTCCTTTGCGCTGAAGGTCCTGTAATGAAATACGTCTGAACGATCATAAAGATGTTACCGACTACCCAGTACAATGCAAGAGCTGACGGGAAGAAGAAGGCAAAGACCCCGATCATGATTGGCATCATGTACAGCAAAATTTGCATTTGCGGGTTCATGTTATTAACCATCATCATCTTCTGTTGTAAGAATGTCGTAATTGCAGCGATAATCGGTAGAATAAAGTCTGGCTCACCGAGTTGGAACCAAAGAAAATCGTGCAAACGAATTTCATGTGTACGCATGATCGCGTGATAAAAGGCAATCAGAATCGGCATTTGTATAAATAGAGGCAAACAACCTGCTAACGGGTTGATGCTGTTCTCTGTAAACAAATTCATCGTTTCTTGTTGCAGTTTTTGTTGGGTCTTTTGGTCTTTCGCACTGTATTTCTCTCTTAGCTTCAGCAATTCAGGTTGAATTTCCTGCATTGCCTTCGTACTTTTTGTTTGTTTAATCATGAGTGGCAAGATTAACAAGCGTAAAATTAATGTAACGACGATAATCGCTAAACCGTAATTCTCACCAGTCGCACCTGCAATGTTTATGATGAGCCAATAGAGGGGAAATACGAAAAATGTGTCCCAAATTCCATCTGGATTTCCGTCCATCGGCTGGTCTAGGCTAAAACAACCCGTCATTAGAGCTGTAACCGCAATCAACATTGCTGCCAGCGTCAATTTCTTTCGCACCGTGCACATCCTCCTTGCTAAATACTCTATCTCTTAAGATATAAATAAATCTTCGTACTTGCAATGGTGTTAACTGTTTCTCCACACATTTGCTCTTTTTAGCACGTGGATTAAACTTTTTTCTGCGCTGATAAAGTCTGAATCAAGCAAAGCTTTTCGAGCAATAATGACATAATCTTTATCTTGGGAAATCTTTGTTGTATTCAAGCGGATCAGTTCTCTCATCTGTCTTTTTAGACGATTCCTCGTTACCGCATTGCCTACTTTTTTTCCAACCGTAAATCCGACTCGGAAATGTTCCTGTTCTGGCTTGTCTAGTACGTAAACGACAAATTGACGGTTTGCTGATGTTTTCCCTTGTTTAAAGATCATCGCGAACTCGTCGCGGTCTTTGATTCGATAAGCTTTTTTCATAACGATCACAAAACCTCTTTATCAGTTTGATCCTAATCTATGTAATTTGAGAAGCTCTTTCTTCAAATGAGAAAAAAGACCACTGAAATCCAGTGGCCTTATGCGGAAAGAACTTTGCGTCCCTTTTGACGTCTACGCTTAAGAACGAGACGACCGTTTTTCGTGCTCATGCGAGAACGAAAACCGTGAACTTTCTTCCGCTTACGATTATTCGGTTGAAATGTTTTCTTTGACATCGTAAGCCACCTCCTCAAAATCAAATCCTTATTCAGGCATTCTAAAAAAGTATACAGACATACAGACGAATATGTCAAGCTCCGTAAAAATCCTTCTTTTTTATTCTCCAAGCATTCGTTTTGTGTTCGTTTGCCGATTTCCGTTATCCACAGCCTCAAAAAATAACTTCGACAACACGTTGGTTTTTTCGACAATGTTACTGACAGCTTTTCCACATATACCGCTCTGTGGACAACAGCTTGTGCACTTCAGTTCTCTTTTTGTGGATAACCTTTCTACTTACCGTTGCTACGCTTGATTTTTTTTGATATGATTAACATGTTTTCTTGAAAAGTCCGGAATTGAAATACGCTTCATCCACAGCCTGTGTATAACTGTGTGGATAACATTCCACAGCCTTGAACAACTTTATGCACATCTTTGTGAAGGGTGTTGATAATTGTTGTAAAAGCTGTTATCTTCATTCATCTAGACCTGTGGATGAACGATACATGATTGACGTTATTTTAATGCTTCCTTCACCTCATCTACTTTGTTTGTCGTGGGAAGTTTTTTTATTATAGTGGGGTTCGCAGTGAACGTACGTAAGGGAGGGGACGGTTAACATTGGAGCAACTGGCAGACCTATGGGAAAAAACGTTACAAACGGTTAAGGAACGTGTAAGTAAACCAAGCTACGAGACGTGGTTAAAAGCTACAGAGCCAATGCGTCTAGAAAACGATACACTCTTAATTGCAGCTCCAAATGAGTTTGCAAAAGATTGGTTGGAAGATCGGTATTCCGACATTATTGCCAATACGGTTGAAGAAATTACAGGGACATCGTATAGCGTTAAATTTGTGATTCCAAGTGAACAAGTTTATGAAGAATCGACAGCTAAAGAGCAAGAAACAAAGCAACCATCTGTGAAACAAACCGAACAAAACAATACGAAACAAATGGTTCGTGAAGATGCGCCTTTAAATGAGAAATATACATTTAATACGTTTGTGATCGGTTCTGGGAACCGTTTTGCACACGCAGCCTCGTTAGCTGTTGCAGAAGCACCTGCAAAAGCTTATAACCCTTTGTTTATTTACGGGGGAGTAGGTCTTGGAAAGACCCACTTAATGCATGCAATTGGTCATTACGTTATTGAGCACAACCCAGGCGCACGAGTCGTTTATTTGTCATCTGAAAAATTTACGAATGAGTTTATTAATGCGATTCGTGACAATCGCGGTGACAACTTTCGAAATAAATATCGAAATGTCGATGTCTTACTGATCGATGATATTCAATTTTTAGCTGGAAAAGAACAGACTCAAGAAGAATTTTTCCATACGTTTAATGCTTTGCATGAGGATTCTAAGCAAATTGTTATCTCAAGTGATCGACCTCCAAAAGAAATTCCAACACTTGAAGACCGTCTGCGATCACGATTTGAATGGGGATTAATTACGGACATTACTCCACCAGATTTAGAAACTCGAATTGCAATCCTTCGTAAAAAAGCAAAAGCAGATATGTTAGATATTCCTAACGAAGTTATGCTTTACATTGCGAATCAAATTGATACGAACATCCGGGAATTAGAAGGGGCCCTCATACGGGTAGTCGCGTATTCATCGCTCATTAATGAAGATATGAATGCAGACTTAGCAGCGGAAGCTTTAAAAGACATCATCCCAAGCGCAAAACCTCGAATGATCGGCATTGAAGATATCCAATCTCATGTCGCAGCTTATTTTCAGCTTAAAGTTGAAGAGCTTAAAGCGAAGAAACGAACCAAATCGATTGCTCATGCGAGACAAATTGCGATGTACTTGTCTCGAGAAATGACCGATTCATCTTTACCTAAAATCGGTGAGAAATTTGGGGGCCGTGATCATACGACGGTCATTCATGCGCATGAAAAAATATCAAAACTCTTCGCGAACGATACGCAAGTACAAGCTCAGATTAATGAACTGACCGACAAATTAAAACAATAGCTGTGTATAACTGCGTATTTAACGTCCCATTTATTCACATGCTTATCCACATGTGCAAAACCTAGTAACTCCAAAGGCTTTATTGATTTATCCACATCATACACACCCTATACTACTACTACGAACTTTTATTTATAATTACTAAATTAGAATTCATGATAAAAAAGGAAGGAGCAGCGGAAGCGATGCTGCTTTTTTCTTCTACACAGGAGGAACCCCTTCATGCATATCTCAATTGAAACAGATAAATTTGTAACCGCGGTTCAATATGTAAGTAAAGCCGTCTCTTCACGGACCACAATTCCAATTTTGACAGGAATTAAAATCGTCGCTACTCAAGAAGGCGTTACATTAACAGGTAGTGATTCTGATATCTCGATTGAAACGTTTATTCCACTTGGGAATGAAGAACGTGAATTTATGACCGTTTTCGAAGAAGGACAACTCGTACTTCAAGAACGATATTTTACAGATATCGTCAAAAAAATGCCTGGTGAAACCTTAACAATTCAACGTGACGGACAGATGGCAGCTACAATTGAGTCCGACACAGTCGTTTTTAATTTAAACGGGTACGATCCAGATGATTATCCAAAGCTCCCTGAACTTCCTGAAGAGGATCAGTTAATTCTTCCACAACATTTACTTAAAGACATGATCCGTCAAACGGTTTTTGCTGTATCAAACCAAGAAACGAGACCTGTTTTAACAGGGGTAAACTTCGATGTTGAGCACTTGAAACTAACGGCAACAGCAACAGATAGTCATCGTTTAGCGCTTAGAAGTGCAAGCTTTGATGGGGATGAAGAACTTTCATTTACGAACATTATTATTCCAGGTAAGAGTCTTGTAGAACTAAGTCGAATTCTTAAAGATGACGAAACACCGGTAACAATCGTCATAACGAGTACTCAAGTTTTATTCAAGATGGAAAACCTTTTATTCTTCTCTAGACTACTTGATGGGAAATTCCCGTTAACAAACAACATGATTCCTACGAATGGTAAAACAACGATGGAGTTATCCACAAAAAAATTAAATCAAGCGCTCGATCGTGCGATGTTGCTTTCACGGGAAGCAAAAAACAACGTCATTCACATGAAAGCATCCACAGGTGGACAAGTTGAAATTACGTCCGTATCCGCTGAGGCTGGAAAAGTACAAGAACAATTACATGCGAATCATTTTGAAGGCGAAGAACTACGAATTGCCTTTAACGGAAAAAATATCTCTGATGCGTTAAAAGTGATCGACAGTGAAACAATCTCGATTATGTTCACAGGTTCAATGAGTCCATTTGTTGTAAGACCGACCGATCATGATCAAATGACGCACTTGTTTTCTCCTGTACGAACAAACTAAGAAAAGCTCTACAAGGACATTTTGTTCTTGAGAGCTTCTCTTTTTTTTAATTAGGCTATTCGATGTACTTGAACGGATTGGCGCTAGACGTTTTTTTCTAGTAAAATAAAGAGAGGAATGAAATGTTCGTAGAGAGGAAGTTATGTGGGAGTGTTCTTATTATGAAAGAAATCGTGAAGATATCGACAGAATTTATCACATTAGGCCAATTGCTAAAGGTGACTACGATCGCAAGCACGGGTGGCATGGTGAAAATGATCCTAGCTGAATATGATGTGTTTGTTAATGGGGAACTTGAATCTCAAAGAGGGAAGAAGCTTTATGATGGCGACGTGATCGAAGTAGAGGAAGTTGGCCAGTTTCAAATTGAACACGACCATAACACCGAGTAAAAGGGGCGATGAAGATTGCACGTTCAAAAGCTCTCTTTGAATGGGTATCGAAATCTTGAACCGTTAACGCTCACTTTTGATAACAGCGTCATACTTTTTCTCGGTGAGAATGCTCAAGGGAAAACGAACTTGATCGAATCGCTGTATGTGCTCGGTTTTGCTAAGTCTCATCGAACATCCAAAGATCGTGAACTCATTGCATGGGGAGAAGAGCATGCACGCATTCATGGAGAAATTGAAAAGCGTACAAGTTCGTTAACGTTAGACGTTCAATTTGCAAAGCAAGGCAGTAAACGAGCAAAGCTTAATGGCCTTGAGCAAGAACGGATTAGTCAATATATCGGTGCTCTTAATGTCGTTTTATTTGCTCCAGAAGATTTAAACCTCGTAAAAGGCGGTCCAAAAGAGCGTAGACGGTTTATCGACATGGAAATTGGGCAGATTAGTAATGTTTACCTACATGATCTTTCCCAATACTATAAAACACTCAAACAACGAAATCAGTTGCTGAAAGATTATTGGTCAAAAAAAGACCCAATAATGCTTGAAGTTTTAACAGAGCAATTGATTGTAGCAGCTGCAAAAGTAGTGTCTAGACGTTTTGTATTTCTAGATAAATTACAATCATGGGCAGCACCTATACATGAACAGATTAGTCGAGGTCTTGAGGATCTACGGCTTGACTATGTTTCTACTGCTGAGGTATCTCAAACCTCAGATTTGTCGACAATAGAAGAAAGATACAGAGAAGCTTTTCATAAAAAAGAAGAGCAAGAAATTCGCAGAGGTCTTAGTTTAGTCGGTCCCCATCGAGAGGACTTTGCTATTTTTGTTAATGAACGAGAAATTCAAGTGTATGGTTCTCAAGGACAGCAGCGAACAGCTGCTTTATCTTTGAAACTCGCAGAAATTGATTTGATTACAGAGGCAACGGCTGATCCACCGATCTTACTACTTGACGATGTATTGTCAGAGTTGGACGATTTTCGCCAATCGCATTTATTAAACGCGATTCAAGGTAAAGTTCAGACCTTTGTTACGACGACAAACGTTTCCGGTATTGAACATGAGACACTAAATCAAGCAAAACGATTTTACGTGAACAGTGGAAAAGTGCGAATGGACCCTTAACGGTCGTTTTCGAACTTAATGGAGGTGATTGTTTGTTTCTTCATCTAGGCGGAGATACCGTCATACGCTCCAAAGATGTAATAGCGATTCTTAATTATGACGGAAATGAATCTTCAACATATACCGAGGACTTTCTTGCTCAGGCTGTTACTGAGTACGTCTCACATATTAATGACGAAGCAACGAAAGCGATCGTCGTTACAAATGACAAAGTCTATTATTCACCGATCTCCTCCATGACACTGATGAGACGATCCCTTACAGAATTAGAAGTTTTACAAGATGATGAGCCAAGTGAGGGTTCAACGAACACTTAGGTTATTGAACGAGGCTTAAATTTAAGAAACTGATTGAACGTGATCAGTTTAGGTAGAAAAACCCGACAGAAGTGAAGGTGAACAGATTGTCGATGGAACACTCTTACGATGCAAGTCAAATACAAGTACTAGAAGGATTAGATCCAGTCCGTAAACGTCCAGGCATGTACATTGGTTCAACAGGACCGAAGGGATTGCACCACCTCGTATGGGAAATTGTTGATAACAGTATCGACGAGGCGATGGCTGGCTATGCAGATGAAATTAACATTGTACTCGAAGAAGATAATAGCATTACGGTTACCGATAACGGCCGAGGTATTCCAGTAGATATTCAAGAGAAGACAGGAAGACCTGCGCTTGAAGTTATTATGACGGTTCTTCATGCTGGAGGTAAATTTGGCGCTGGAGGGTACAAGGTCTCTGGTGGTTTGCACGGGGTAGGTGCGTCAGTTGTTAACGCCTTATCCGAGCACTTAGAAGTGCATGTTTACCGTGATAACAAGGTTCATATGCAGTTATTTAAACAAGGAAATATTCAAAATGACATTGAAGTGATTGGTGAGACGGAATTAACGGGAACGCGTGTTCATTTCAAGCCAGATCCACTTATCTTCACAGAAACGACAGAATACGATGCAGAGACTTTAAAAACTCGAATTCGCGAGCTCGCCTTTTTGAACAAAGGTTTACGTATTATTTTCACAGACATGCGTGAAGATGAGCCAGAGAAGCATGAATATTTTTATGAGGGCGGTATTCGCTCATTTGTAGAATATATAAACCGTTCCAAACAAGCGTTACATGAACCTCCAATCTTTATTGAAAGTGAACAAGATGGCATGACCGTTGAAGTAGCGGTTCAATACAATGATAGCTTTACGAGTAGCATTTATTCGTTCGCAAATAACATCAACACGCACGAAGGTGGAACACATGAGTCGGGGTTCAAAACAGCACTCACACGTGTAATAAACAACTATGCGCGTCAGCACCAGTTGTTTAAAGACAACGACCCTAACCTTGTCGGTGAAGATGTTCGCGAAGGATTAACGGCTATCATCTCAGTTAAGATTCCTGATCCTCAATTTGAAGGTCAAACGAAAACAAAACTTGGAAACAGTGAAGCTAGAACGGCTACTGACCAACAGTTTAGTTTGTTATTTGCACGTTTCTTGGCAGAAAATCCAGACACGGCAAGACTGATTGTTGAGAAGGGAATTACAGCTTCAAGAGCAAGAGAAGCAGCAAAGAAAGCCCGAGACCTAACGCGCCGTAAAAGTGCATTAGAAGTCGGGGCGCTCCCTGGTAAATTGGCGGATTGTTCATCTAGAGATGCATCAATAAGTGAGCTTTACATCGTAGAGGGTGACTCTGCTGGTGGTTCAGCGAAGATGGGACGCGATCGTCACTTTCAAGCGATTTTGCCATTACGTGGTAAAATCCTAAACGTTGAAAAAGCGAGATTGGATAAGATTTTAGCGAACAACGAAATTCGCACGATCATTACAGCACTAGGAACAGGGATTGCTGATGAGTTCAACATTGAGAAGGCTCGTTACCATAAGATCATGTTAATGACAGATGCGGACGTCGATGGTGCCCACATCCGAACATTGATTTTAACGTTTTTCTATCGCTTTATGAGGCCGCTGATTGAACATGGCTACGTGTACATTGCACAGCCACCATTGTTCCAAGTGAAGCAAGGTAAAAAAATTGCTTATGTGCACTCTGATAAACAATTAAAAGCGACTTTAGAAGAATGGCCAGAAACACCAAAACCAGATGTGCAGCGTTACAAAGGTCTTGGGGAAATGAACGCTGAACAACTTTGGGAAACAACGATGGATCCTGATGAGCGGACGCTATTACAGGTCACATTGGAAGACGCTATGCTTGCAGACCAAGTGTTTGAGACGTTGATGGGAGATCGTGTAGAACCAAGACGTGAATTTATCCAAGAGAACGCGGAGTATGTAAAGAACTTGGACGTGTAATTCAGTTTGGTTCGTTTAAGGAATTGGAGGTAAGAGGATGGCAGACCAGGAATCAAGAATTCATGAAATTAATATTAGTCAAGAGATGCAAACGTCATTTCTTGACTACGCAATGAGTGTAATCGTTAGCCGTGCACTTCCTGACGTTCGAGATGGTATGAAACCTGTTCATCGACGTATTCTCTACGCCATGAATGAATTAGGAATGACACCAGATAAGGCATACAAGAAATCAGCACGTATTGTCGGCGATGTCATCGGTAAATACCATCCACACGGAGACTCTGCTGTATACGAAGCGATGGTTCGTATGGCTCAAGACTTCAGCTATCGTTATATGCTCGTTGACGGACACGGAAACTTTGGATCGGTTGATGGTGATTCTGCAGCAGCGATGCGGTATACAGAAGCCAAAATGTCCAAGATTTCAACTGAACTCGTTCGTGATATTCGTAAAGATACGATCGACTATCAAGACAACTATGATGGTGCAGAACGTGAACCAGTCGTGTTACCAGCAAGATTCCCGAACTTACTCGTAAACGGAGCTTCAGGTATTGCCGTAGGTATGGCAACGAACATCCCTCCTCATCAACTCGGAGAAGTGATCGACGGATTGCTTGCTTATAGCAAAGATGAGGAGATTACGATTGAAGAATTAATGGAGTACATTCCAGGACCTGATTTCCCTACAGCTGGCTTAATTATGGGTAGAAGTGGAATCCGTAAAGCTTATCAAACAGGTCGAGGATCGATTACGCTTCGTGCTAACGTTCACATTGATACGAAACCGAGTGGTAAGGAAGAAATTATCGTCACGGAACTCCCTTATCAAGTGAACAAAGCACGCCTTGTTGAAAAAATTGCAGAGCTTGTACGCGAGAAGAAGATCGAAGGAATTACAGATCTTCGCGATGAGTCGGCTAGACAAGGTATGCGCATTGTCATGGAAGTTCGTAAGGATACCAATTCCAATGTGTTATTGAACAATCTGTATAAGCTCACGTCACTACAAACGACGTTTGGAATTAATATGCTAGCTCTCGTTGGCGGTCAGCCAAAAGTGTTGAACTTAAAAGAGACACTAAAGCATTACTTGGATCACCAAATTGAAGTCATTCGTCGTCGTACACAGTTTGATTTGAATAAAGCGGAAGCGAGAGCTCATATTCTCGAGGGACTTCGAATTGCTCTTGATCATATTGATGACATTATCGCGCTCATTCGTGCCTCTGAGACGACTGAAATTGCACGTAACGGCTTAATGGAAAGCTATGAACTTTCTTATGAACAAGCTCAAGCGATTTTAGATATGCGTCTTCAACGATTAACAGGTCTTGAACGAGACAAGATTGAGCAAGAGTATAACGAGTTAATCGCGAAAATTGCTGAATTAAAAGCGATTCTTGCGGATGATGAGAAAGTACTCACGCTTATTCGTGAAGAGCTTGCTGAGGTAAGAGAACGTTACAATGATGAACGACGTACGGCGATTCATGCGAGTGAGAACGTTCTTGAAGATGAAGACTTAATTCCTCAAGAGAACATTGTCATCACGGTTACGCATGAAGGATACATTAAGCGCTTGCCGATTACGACGTATAAGAGTCAACGCCGTGGTGGTCGTGGAATTCAAGGAATGGGAACGAATGACGGGGATTTCGTTGAGCATCTCTTTACGACGAACTCACACCAAACGATCCTCTTCTTTACGAATAAAGGGAAGGTGTATCGCTTAAAAGGATACGAAATTCCAGAGCTTAGTCGTACAGCAAAGGGAATTCCAATTATTAATTTGCTTCAAATTGAAAAAGGCGAAGAAATTAGTACGGTCATTCCGATCGATGAATTTAGTGACGACAATTACCTGTTCTTCTTAACGAAGAAAGGCATTGCAAAACGTACACCGTTATCAGCATACGCAAACATTCGCAAAGGCGGACTCTTTGCCATTAATCTTCGTGATGATGATGAGCTTCATGGGGTTCGATTAACGAATGGTGACGATCATGTTATTATTGGTACTAAAAATGCAATGGCGATTCGATTTGAGGAAGAAGATGTCCGTTCTATGGGACGTACAGCTGGTGGTGTAAAAGCCATTAACCTTGATGAAAACGATCAAGTAGTTGGTATGGATATTGTCGGAACCGGTCAAAAGGTACTGATTGTGTCGAACAATGGATACGGAAAACGAACGAATGAAGATGAATTCCGTATTCAAAATCGAGGCGGAAAAGGGCTACGTGCTTCAACGCTAACGGAACGAACGGGGCACCTTGTTGCACTCCGTGTCATCTCCGATGATTATGATTTAATGTTAATCACAGCTAAGGGTGTTTTGATTCGAATTAAAGCGGACGAAATTTCAACACTCGGTCGTTACGCTCAAGGTGTTACGTTAATACGTGTAGCGGATGATGAAGAAGTGTCCTCTGTTGCACCTTTTGAGCCAGACGAAGAAGCCGAAGAAATAGAAGAAATGATCGAAGAGACGTCGAATGAAACATTGGAAGAAGTAACAAATGAATCACCAGAAGAAGACGAATCTACATCAAGTGATGTTGATTCAGATGACTCCAACGATCAAAACGAATCTTAAATAACCAGTTAGACCCTCAACCATACAGTTGAGGGTCTTTTACATTGTTATGAGGCCCTTTAATGTTTCTTCACGAATTAACGTACGAATACGATTTCCTGCTTGTTGTAAATACAATTCAATCAAAGGCACGTCTTGAGACAAGCGACTTGTAATTAGTTCACCCCACCACTCACTCTCATAACGGCTAATCATGCTCAAGTTGTATAACAGCATGTGGTGTGTAAGTAATTCAGGAACAATCGTCGTGTTTTTCGGCGGGATAATTCGTGCATCGTGACGAATGATTGATTCCATATCGTGTAGTTGAATGAATAACTCGGACATTTTAAAACGTGTTCCTTCTTCGATGGTGAGCTGAAACATTTTTGAAGAAAGTAACGGAAAAAGCCCGTTGCGTTGTGTTTTTACTTCATCGTCAATAAAACGGTAATCTTTCTTTTTCCGTTTTCTCGTACTAAGTCCATGCGCAAGCACGGATGTTGTTTCTGGATAGGAAGGTTGGTAAAATAATATAATCGCTTTTAAAAACTCTGTGAATCCGTAATAAAGAAGCAAAGGTTGAATGTGAAGATCAGCAGATTCTTGCGTATTTAAGAGTCGTTCTCCTTGTAAGAACCGGTGAAGAAACGGTAGAGTATTTTGATAAGCGAAAGAACTAGCCTTTTTCTCTTCATATCCAGTTCTTATGTAATAACGAAGAAGACTTTTCTGAAGAGGGTCGACTGCTAGAAAAGGTCTGACATCATTTAGCGGGTTCATACAAGTTTTTCCTTTCAATTTATTAGAAAGTTAGAACTTCTTGTTCGCACCTAAACATTGCGTAAAAACGTGATAAAATAGGAAAAATACATTCTACAATCTTTAGCATTACTATCCCCGTTTTAGCGAAGAATACACGTGAAATGACCAGAAAGGGTGAAGCTTCAATGATGAGAGAAGACAAGTTTGCCAAAGAAGGACTTACGTTCGATGACGTTTTGCTTGTACCGGCCAGATCTGAGATTCATCCGAGAAATGTAAACATTTCAACACAATTAACGAAGAAGCTTCCACTGAATGTGCCGATTATTAGTGCGGGAATGGACACAGTTACGGAAGCTGGTATGGCGATCGCCATGGCCCGTGAAGGCGGTTTAGGCGTTATTCACAAAAACATGAGTGTCGAAGAACAAGCAGAAATGGTAGACCGAGTAAAGCGCTCGGAGAGCGGTGTAATTACCGATCCATTTTTCCTAACGCGTGATCGTCAAGTGTTTGATGCAGAGCACTTGATGGGTAAATTCCGAATTTCTGGTGTTCCAATCGTTGATGAAGATCAGAAGCTAGTCGGGATCTTAACGAATCGTGATTTACGTTTTATCGAAGATTACGCAATTCTTATTGATGATGTCATGACGAAAGACAATCTTGTGACAGCGCCAGTTGGAACGACACTTGATGAAGCAGAACAAATTCTACAAAAGCATAAAATTGAAAAGCTTCCTCTTGTCGATGAGGATATGACGTTAAAGGGACTTATTACGATTAAAGATATTGAGAAAGCGATTGAATTCCCTCACTCAGCGAAAGATTCAAAAGGTCGTTTGCTTGTAGCTGCAGCTGTTGGGGTATCTAAAGATACGAACGTTCGTGTTAAAGCTCTCGTTGAAGCAAGTGTCGATGCACTTGTTATCGATACGGCACACGGTCACTCTAAAGGAGTTCTTGATACGGTTTCTGAGATCCGTAAAGAGTACCCGGATGTCACCTTGATTGTCGGTAATGTTGCAACGGCTGAAGGAACGAAAGACCTTATTGAAGCTGGAGCTGATATCGTTAAGGTAGGTATTGGACCAGGCTCAATCTGTACGACTCGTGTCGTCGCAGGTGTAGGTGTTCCACAAATTACAGCAGTTTACGATTGTGCAAGAGAAGCTGCTAAACACGATGTACCGATCATTGCTGATGGTGGTATTAAATACTCTGGAGATATCGTGAAGGCTCTTGCAGCAGGTGCTTCAGCAGTTATGCTCGGAAGCATGCTTGCAGGGACAAGCGAAAGTCCAGGAGAAACAGAAATATACCAAGGTCGTCAATTTAAAGTATACCGAGGTATGGGTTCACTCGGAGCGATGGAAAAGGGAAGCAACGACCGTTACTTCCAAGAAGAAAACAAAAAGTTTGTTCCAGAAGGGATCGAGGGTCGCATTGCTTACAAAGGTCCTCTAGCGGATACCCTTTATCAAATGACGGGTGGAATGCGTGCTGGTATGGGTTACTGCGGTACAGAAAGCCTAGCAGCACTTCACGAATACGGTCAGTTCATTAAAATTACGAGTGCTTCTTTAAAAGAAAGTCATCCACATGATGTTCAAATTACGAAAGAAGCTCCGAATTATAGCGTATAGTTTTCATTTCCCGGGAAATTTCCCGGGTCTTTTTTAGATTAAAAAGGGACAAATTAAGAACTGTCTACAGGCATCTATTTTTTACGGTTCATCTGTGGTAAAATTACGTCTGGATTAGACAAGATCACCAAGGGGTGTTAGTTAACGTGATAAGTACATATATGAAACGATATACATATAAATCAATGACTGCATTAACAGCAGCTGCCTTACTCGCTACAGTTGCCATTACTCCAGCATCAGCACAGGAACCGTCAATTGATGCGGAAGCATCTATTCTCGTTGATATGGAAAGCGGCGTCGTTCTATACGAAGACAATATTGATGAACAATTACCGGTAGCAAGTATGTCTAAGATGATGACAGAATACCTCGTTAATCGTGCGATTGAAGCAGGAGAGTTATCGTGGGATCAAGAGTTAACGGTTACCGATGAAGTAGCCTTATTATCACAAGACAGAACCTTATCAAATGTGTTTTTACGTACGGATACGACGTATACTGTAGAAGAAATGTATGAAGCGATGGCGATTTACTCAGCGAACGGCTCAACAATTGCGTTAGCAGAAGCCGTAGCAGGTAGTGAAGCAGCCTTTGTTGATCTGATGAATGAAACGGCTGAAGAGTTAGGCCTTACGAATACACACTTTGTTAACTCAACAGGGTTAAACAATTCGAGTATGCAAGGGTTCCACCCTGAGGGTACTGATGAGAATGCTGAGAATGAAATGTCAGCAAGAGACACGGCAACACTTGCTTACCACGTGATTACCGAGTATCCGGAAATTCTAGAAACAGCGAACATTCCTTCCTTGCCGTTCCGTGAGGGAACGAATGATTACGTTGAAATGACGAACTGGAATTGGATGTTACCTGGGCATTTATTTGAGTATGAAGGCGTAGATGGGTTAAAAACAGGCTCAACTTCGCGCGCAGGAAGTGCATTTACAGGAACGGTTGAGCAAGACGATACCCGTTTATTGTCTGTTGTAATGCGAACAGAAGATAACTCAGCACGTTTCCAACAAACAAAAGTACTCTATGATTATGGGTTTGATACGTATGAAACGGCTGAAATCGTAGAAGAGGGTCAACAAGATCCTGAAATGTTAACGATTGAAGTTCCAAGTGGACGAGATCAAGAAGTAGCCATTGCCACGGCTTCTAACATTGAAGTGCCCGTCTCATCTGGAGATGAAGAGAATTTTGATGTTGAATTTACGATTGCAGCAGACGTGCTTAATGAAGATGGCACGTTAGATGCACCTGTTGAAGCAGGAACGACTGTAGGGTATGCAACAATCTCTTATGCTGGTGAGGAAGACGTTGAGTACCTTAATGAAAAATTAGAAAACCAAAACCGAGTACCAGTTGTAACACAACAAGACGTTGAACGTTCCAATTGGTTCGTACTTTCCATGCGAGGCATCGGTGATTTCTTCTCGGGGCTTTGGGGACGTACAACTGACATGATTGGTGGATGGTTCTCGTAAAATTAAAATCATGCTATAATGAGTAAATCATGAACAAATGGTCTACACTATGAATAAAAACGTTGACGGGCAATAGTATTAAGCGGAAGTTTCTCAGAGAGCCGGTGGTCGCTGCGAACCGGTAAACATTCGGTTAAGAATCCAGCCTTGAGTGAAGAACGGAACGAGAAATGTTGTTTCTTAACTAAGTTCTTTCGTATTCCCTGCGTTATTGGGCTTGAGCTGGTTGGTCTTTTGTAGACCAACAATGAGGGTGGCATCGCGGTTTAACCGTCCCTGTTTTTACAGGGGCGGTTTTTTATATTTTAAAGGAGGTATGGCTATGTTAGATATGAAATACATTCGTCAACATGTAGAAGAAGTGAAAACCAACATTAAGTCTCAAAGTGGCAATCCAGAAGAAGTTGATCGCACCATTACGCTTGATGAGAAACGCCGAGAGTTAATCGTGAAAACTGAGGAACAAAAGCAAAGACGTAACGAAACTAGTAAGCAAGTTGCAGAGAGAAAACGTGCGAAAGAAAACGCTGATGATTTGATAGCAACAACAAAAGAAATTGGTCAAGCAATGAAGCAATTTGACGAAGAATTACGAGGCGTCGAGGAAGAACTTAACCATTTACTGCTAACAATTCCGAACCTCGTTCATAAAACTGTGCCGATCGGTGAAAGTGAAGAACAAAACGTAGAAGTAAAAACGTGGGGAGAACCTAAAACGTTCGAATTTGAACCGAAGGCGCATTGGGACTTAGCAACAGAGCTTGATATTATTGACTTTGAACGAGCAGCGCGTACGACGGGAAGCCGATTCGCGTACTATAAACGTGGTGGAGCTAGGCTAGAGCGTGCGCTTATGCAGTGGATGATGGACTTACACGCGGATGAGCATGGGTATATTGAAACGTTACCACCGCAAATTGTTCATCGTGATAGCATGATTGGTTCTGGACAGTTGCCGAAATTTGAAGAGGATGCGTTTGCACTCGAAGATGGACCGTATTATTTAATTCCAACTGCAGAAGTACCGGTCGTAAACCTTCACCGTAATGAAATTCTACATGGTGATGACCTTGATCTTAAATATGTTGCCTATAGTCAATGCTTCCGAGCTGAAGCAGGCTCTGCAGGAAGAGATACACGTGGGATTATTCGTCAGCATCAGTTCAGTAAAGTCGAGCTCATTATGTATACGAAGCCTGAGGATTCTTACGAAGCGTTAACGAAGTTAACGGGGCATGCAGAACGCGTATTACAAGAACTAGAACTTCCTTACCGTGTGTTAGATCTATGTTCTGGTGATATTGGTTTTACAGCTGCAAAAACGTATGATCTTGAAGTATGGTTACCGAGTTATGGTAGCTATAAAGAAATCTCTTCTTGTAGTAACTGTGAAGACTATCAAGCGAGAAGAGCAAACATCAAATTTAAACGAGAACCAAAAGCACAAGCAGAGTATGTGCATACGTTAAATGGATCTGGTCTTGCAGTTGGTCGTACGATTGCTGCAATTATCGAGAATTACCAACAAGAGGACGGGACGATTCGTGTTCCGAACGTATTAATTCCATATATGGGCGGTAAAGAAACGATTTAACGATAAGAGCGCACAAACGTGCGCTCTTATTTAATATGAAAAAAGTCGTAGTTTAATAATCAGTATTGCGACGTTCTAAAGAAAATACTTGTATGAAAAAACCATTGCATAGATTGCCGGCACACCGTATAATAAGTCTAAATTATTCTACGAATTCAATAGAAGATGCACTCTTTTCTAACGATTGCGTAGTGAATATTTAAAATAATATACGAAATCGATGTGATGGGCGAATGGAACTTGATACAATGGATTTTAGAATTTTGGCTCTTTTGCAACAAAACGGAAAGCAGTCGTATAGCGAAATTGCCCGTCTTCTTGATGTTAGCGAAGGGACGGTTCGTTCACGTGTTAATAAGATGCTAAAGGAGGATGTATTTGAATTTATCATTCATACGAATCCGAACAAGGTAGGTTTAAACGTACAAGCCATTATCGGACTTGAAACACGATTAGGAAAGCAAGATTCAATTGCTTGCCAGTTGCAAGGTCACGGATCTGTACGATTTATCGGTGCGTTTTCTGGTAAACACGATCTAATCATCCAAGCTTACTTCAAAAATAACGATGAGCTCGTCTCATTTGTGAACCAAGATCTATCAGAAATTGAAGGAATTATTAGCGTTGATGTAAACGTTGAATTAAAGCAGTATAAAGATACGTTTTCGTATATTGATCGCTAAGATTGTTACGAATTGTGACAATATAATCTCAAAAATATTAAAAATAGACTAAATAAAACGTTGCATCATTGAAATCCTGCCCTTATAATGTTCAGTAGTTTCATTGTCATTCGTACAAGGGCACTTGTTACGCATTTCTAATTATCTATCAATTCAATAAAGTATAAAAATACATACAGATCTAACTGAATGGGGGTGCATACTTTGGGGCAAGAAACAGTTATAGAACTTAAAGACGTAACGACATCATTTTTCAGCCGTAAACAAGAACTAACCGTCGTTGATCGTGTTAGTTTTTCAGTTGAAAAAGGAGAAACAGTAGCAATTGTAGGGGAATCAGGCTCTGGTAAGAGCATGACCTCGCTCTCCATTATGCAACTCGTCCCTGCACCAAATGGTAAAATTACAAACGGGGAAATTATCTTTAATGGTGAGGACTTACTTAAGAAATCGAAAAAAGACATGCATAAAGTTCGGGGGAACGACATCTCAATGATTTTCCAAGAGCCGATGTCGTCATTAAACCCGGTTTATACAATTGGTGAACAACTTCGCGAACAATTGATGTATCATCAACCTTTATCGAAACGTGAAGCACATGAAAAAGGAATTGAGATGTTAGAGATTGTCGGTTTTGCCCGAGCTCGTGAAATGATGCGTGAATATCCGCACCGTTTATCTGGAGGAATGAGGCAACGGGTCATGATTGCGATGGCACTTAGTAATAACCCTAAGTTGCTCATTGCCGATGAACCTACTACTGCATTGGATGTAACCGTACAAGCACAAATTCTCGATTTGATGAGAGGGCTTTCCAAAGACTACGATTCTTCAATCATTCTCATTACCCACGACCTCGGAGTTGTGGCAGAACTTGCACAACGTGTTGTTGTCATGTATGGGGGTCAAGTAGTTGAAGAGGCGAAGATTGACGAAATTTTTGACAAACCTCTTCATCCGTATACAGAAGGACTTTTGAATTCCATGCCGAAACTAAACGATGAACAGACTCGCCTACAATCTATTCCTGGTTCGGTACCGACGCCTGATAACTTTCCTAAAGGATGCCGCTTTGTGACTCGTTGTCCATACGCAATGCAAGTGTGTACGGAAGAACAGCCAACATTACTAGAGAAAGAAACGGGACATAAAGTACGCTGTTTTCTACATGAGGAAGGAGTCGGTAAGGATGGGAACATCGATCGTCGCTCAAAACAAACCCAATGAAAAAATTCAGCATTCTGAAAAAATTCTTGAAGTCAAGAATTTAAAAAAGTATTTTCCGATAAAGGCAGGAGTTCTCCAACGTACTAAAGGTCATATTAAAGCTGTAGATGGTATTGATTTTTTTATCAGAAAAGGTGAAACTTTCGGTCTTGTCGGTGAGTCTGGTTGTGGTAAATCAACTGCCGGAAGAACGATTACTCGCTTGTATGAGCCAACAGAAGGAGAGATTTTTTTTGAAGGGGAAAATATTACTTCAAAGAAAGAAAGACACCTTTTCAACTTACGGCGAAATATGCAAATGGTTTTTCAAGATCCGTATTCATCGTTAAACCCTAGAAAAACTGTAGGGACGACCTTAATTGAGCCATTGAAAGTGCATCGAATGTATAAGACACATAAAGAATGTAGGGAGTATGCACAATCCATTCTCGAAAGAGTAGGGTTGAATCCATCGTTTATCAATCGTTACCCTCACGAATTTTCAGGTGGGCAGCGACAACGTATTGGTATCGCTCGTTCACTAGTTTTAAATCCAAAGTTAATCGTAGGTGATGAACCTGTATCGGCACTAGATGTGTCAATTCAATCACAAGTTTTAAACCTACTAAATGATTTACAAGATGAATTTGATCTTACTTACCTATTTATTGCACATGATTTAAGTGTCGTTAAGCACTTTTCAGATCGAATTGGTGTTATGTATCTCGGAAATATGTCTGAGGTAGCAAACAAAAAAGATTTATATGATGAACCATTACATCCATATACTCAAGCATTATTATCAGCAGTCCCACGTTCACACCCACGTGAAGTAAAGAAGGAACGTATTTTATTAAAAGGGGATATACCTAGTCCAGCTAATCCACCGACTGGCTGTGTATTTCATACACGCTGTCCGTTCGTTATGGACCATTGTAAAGAAGTAACACCTGAGATGAAAGAAGTACGTCCAAATCATTTTGTTGCTTGTCACTTACATTAATAAAGCTTTATTCCAGATGAGGGGGGATCTTTCTACAACGTGAGGTCGTATGGTCGTCGAGTACTTATTATGATCATTAACTAAAGGGGGATTTTTTAGTGGTAAAGAAAACACAATGGTTGTTTTTAGTAATGATTTTTACAATGGGGATGTTACTTGCTGCTTGTGGAGGTAGCGATGAAGGCGCAGAAACAGGCGCTGATGAAGGAACTGAGCCTGATACAGAAGAAACAGATGGTGAAGATGTAGAGGACATTGATGATGAAAATGGAGACTCCGCTGCAACTGGAGAACCTGTTGAAGGTGGCGAAATCATTGTTGGTTCAGATGCTGAACCGAACGGTTTAACACCTGCTACGGTTTCAGATACAGCATCGCGTGATGCTCATGACCTTGTACATGCTGCCCTTTATCGTCAAACAGTAGAGGGATTTGATGTAGAACCAGATGTTGCAGTTGATTTACCGGAAGTTTCTGAAGATGGTTTAGAGCAAGTTATTGAACTGCGTGACGATGTGTTTTTTAGTGATGGTGAGCAACTAACAGCAGATGATGTTGTCTTCACTGTAGGTATTTATCTTATGGAAGATTATGCAGGTACATCGACGACTTTATTCGAGCGTGTTGAGAATGTAGAAGCAACTGATGAGTATGAAGTTACGTTTACGATGAGCGAACCAGATGCTGCATTAACAGCTTCTTTAGAGCAAGCCCCAATTGTTCCAGAACATATTCTTGGAGATCTCGAGACGTATGCAGAGATCGAAGAGCATGAAGCGAGTACGACAGATGCAGTTATCGGTGCAGGTCCTTACGTGATGACGGACTGGACAGTAGGTCAATATATTAACTATGAGGCACGTGATGATTATCACAATGAAGGCCCATATATTCAAAATATTACATGGCGTATCGGGGATACAGATGCTCAACTAGCGATGTTACAAGCTGGAGAGATTGATATTATGAATGCAGCACCGCAAGATGTGGTAACTGTAGAATCAATAGATGGTTATAATTTGGCAGAAGAGCCACAATTCGGCTACAACTACATTGGTTATAACCAACGTAATGAATTATTTGAGTCCGCAAATGTTCGTCGTGCGTTAACGATGGCGATTAATCGTGAAGCAATCATTGACGGAATTATGGATGGTCACGGAACAGTAGCAGAGTTCCCACACAGTCCAGAAGGTCCAATTTATTCTGATGAGATTGAGTCGATCCCTTTTGATCAAGAAGGAGCACTTGAACTTCTTGCTGAAGAAGGATGGGAACAAAATGACAGTGGTCAACTCGTTAACGGTGATGGTGATGTATTTGCATTCAGTCTATTAACGAACTCTGAGGCACTTGTACGTACAGATTGGATCGTAGCAGTACAACAAATGCTTGGAGAAATTGGTATAGAGGTAGAGACTGAAACAATGGAATTTGGTGCTTATTTAGACCGTATTAATCCTCCTAATTGGGACTTCGATGCCATAGCAGGTGCTTGGAGCCTATCACTTGATCCAAATATGGAATCATTATTCCATTCTAGAAATATTGAATCAGGTCAAAATAACATTGCCTATGAGAGCGAAGAATTTGATGAGTTATCAACAGATAACCGTGCAATCTTAGACGTTGATGAGCGTATGGAAACGTTGCAACAAGCAGCAATGCAAGTAGCAGAAGATCAAGTTTATACGTTTATGTATTATCCAACAGAATTCCAAGCGTATCGAGACAACATTCAAAACCATAGCTACAACTCAAGAGCAGGTCTGTTCCGAGTTCAAGAATGGTGGATTGAGGAGTAAATCTTCATTCAAGAAGTGAAGAGGGGGAAGCCTCTCTTCACTTTTTTATAAAAGGAGATTTGAATCATGACTACATATATTATTAGAAGGCTATTAATCACAATTCCACTGCTCATTGCAATTTCAATTATTACGTTTGCACTAATGCAATTTGCACCAGGGAGCCCTGCAGTGTTGGATGTCGATCCAAACGTTCCACCTGAGGCTCGCGAGGCGCAAATTGAAGCAATGGGATTAAATGAACCTTTACCAGTTCAGTATGCCCGTTGGATTAGCGGGGTTGTTACTGGAGATTTCGGTAATTCTTACATTACGAAACGACCCGTTTCTGACATGCTTTTAGAACGATTACCAAACACGTTAATCTTGATGACCGCGGCAACGATATTAGCGATCATTATCGCAATTCCAATTGGTATTATTTCAGCGGTTCGTCAGTATACAAAAACAGATTATGCAATTACACTTGTCTCATTTGCAGGTGTAGCTGTTCCAAACTTTTGGATCGGTTTAATGCTTATCATGTTTTTAAGTGTCCAATTTGGATGGTTCCCTGTTGGTGGTGTACAAACCTTAAATGCAGATTTTAATATAATGGATCGAATACATCATTTATTTTTACCTGCACTCGTTTTAGCCACTGCCGATACGGCACAACTTACTAGATATACGAGAACGAGCATGTTAGAAGTGAAAAATCAAGATTATATTCGTACAGCGAGAGCGAAAGGCTTTAAAGAAAGTAAGGTAATACTCAAGCACGGTCTTAGAAATGCTTTATTGCCTCTTATTACGTTAATTGCGATTATGTTGCCGACGTTGATTGGCGGTTCAGTCGTTGTAGAGAGTGTGTTCTCATGGCCTGGATTAGGGGATTTATTTATGACGAGTGTTAATCAACGAGATTATCCAGTTATTATGATTATCACGATGTTAACAGCCGTTCTTGTTGTTATCGGTAACCTTATTGCCGACATTCTATATGCAATCGTTGATCCACGGATCGAGTATTAGGGAGGATTAAAGATTATGGACCAATTACAACATCGAAAACTTGAACCTATGACCCCTAATAATAATCATGATAATCTTGGAAAACATCGTTCGATGCTTGGAATATTCGTTGTTAAGTTTTTTCAAAATAAATTAGCGGTTCTAGGTTTAGTGATGCTCTTACTCATTATCGGTTCGGCAGTATTTGCACCACTACTTGCACCACATGATCCAAACTATCAAATATTAACAGCTCGTCTGCACGAACCGAGTGCTGAATATCCACTTGGAGCCGATCAACTCGGAAGAGATTTACTTAGTCGTTTACTATATGCTGGACAAATGTCTTTACTTGTTGGTTTTGCTGCAATGGCAAGTGCAACATTTATTGGTGCAACAATGGGAGCAATTGCTGGTTATTTTGGTGGGATTATTGATAGTATTATTATGAGAATTGTAGATATTCTTTTTTCATTCCCGAACATCTTTCTAATGATTACGTTAGTAGCGCTATTCCGTCCAAGTCCTTTTTGGCTTATTGTTTCTTTTGCCGTATTAGGATGGATGAGTACGGCAAGGTTAATTCGTGGTGAAATGCTATCTCTTAAAAAACGAGAATTCGTACTAGCTGCAAGAACGCTAGGCATCTCGAAATGGCGCATCATTTTTAATCACATCATGCCAAACGCCATTGGACCATTGATTGTTGCAGCGACACTTGCTGTAGGGCAGTTTATTATTGCTGAATCAACGCTAAGTTTCCTTGGTATTGGAATTAGTCCACCAACGGCAACGTGGGGAAATATGTTAACTGCAGCACAAAATTTAACGATCTTCCAAACGGCATGGTGGTACCCGCTTTTCCCTGGTCTTATGATCTTCCTTACCGTTCTGAGTTTTAACTTTGTTGGAGACGGTTTGCGAGATGCACTAGACCCTCGTGTTGTTGAGAAATAAACACCATCTTTCACTTACAATGCTTTGAAAGAAGCGTTGTAAGTGATTTTTATATGGTTAAATTCCTAAATAAAAACCCGTAACTAGTAGAGCTAGTTACGGGTTTTTATTATTTGACGGCTAATTTTTGTTTGGCTTCTTTTCTTCGTTGATGAAGAATTGGTTCCGTGTAGCCGCTCGGTTGTTCTTTTCCTTTGAAGACGAGATCACATGCAGCCTGGAATGCAACAGAGTCTTCAAAGTTTGGTGCCATATTACGGTATGCTGGATCGTCGGCATTTTGTTCATCTACCACTTTGGCCATCCGCTTCATCGTCTCCATTACTTGTTCTTCATTTGTTAAGCCGTGATAAAGCCAGTTGCACATGTGCTGACTAGATATACGCAGTGTCGCTCGGTCTTCCATTAAACCAACATCATTAATGTCTGGAACGGTAGAACAGCCGACACCGTGCTCAACCCAACGGACGACATAACCGAGAATACCTTGTGCGTTGTTGTTCAGTTCTTGTTGAATGTCTTCTTGGCTATACGTCTCTTTTGTTGTTGGGATTTGTAAAATGTCTTCTAGATAATCGGTATGGTCATCTAGTAATGTTTCTTGAACGGATTGAACGTCAATTTGATGGTAATGCATCGCATGCAACGTAGCTGCAGTAGGGGAAGGAACCCAAGCTGTATTTGCACCTGCGCGTAGTTGACCGCCTTTTTGTTCGATCATTGCGTTCATCAGGTTAGGCATTGCCCACATTCCTTTACCGATTTGGGCCTTGCCTTGGAAACCACTATTTAACCCGTGTTGGACGTTTGATTTCTCATACGAGTTTAACCATGTGCTTCCTTTCATTGCGGCTTTTGGAATGACAGCTCCTGCTTCCATCGACGTATGAATCTCATCTCCCGTACGATCTAGGAAACCTGTGTTAATAAAGACCGTTCGTTCTTTAGCAGCTTGAATACAAGCTTTTAGATTCAAAGATGTTCGACGTTCTTCATCCATGATCCCTACTTTAAGTGTGTAGCGATCTAAGTTTAGAATATCTTCGATCCGATTAAAGAGGCTATTCGTAAAAGCAACTTCTTTTGATCCGTGCATTTTCGGCTTTACGATATAAATCGAACCAGTTCTTGAGTTTTGGAAAGCGTTTGTTTTTTTGAGATCATGGAGCGCAATAAGGCTCGTAATCATTCCGTCCATGATGCCCTCAGGTGTTTCATTGTCATGTTCATCTAAAATTGCGTCAGTCGTCATGAGGTGACCGACGTTTCTAATAAATAATAAGGAACGACCGTGCAATGAAATCGATGCGCCATTTGGACTCGTATAATTCCGATCATTGTTTAGCTTACGGGTGATCGATTTCCCGTCTTTCTCAAATGTCGTCTCTAAAGTACCTTTCATTAGACCGAGCCAGTTGCGGTAAACGAGTACTTTATCTTCTGCATCTACAGCGGTTACAGAATCTTCGCAGTCAATAATCGTCGTAATTGCCGATTCCAAAATAACATCTTTAAGTCCTGATAAATCAGACTTTCCGATTGGATGATTTCGATCAATTTGAAGCTCAAGATGATTGTTGTTATTAAGGAATAATAGAGAAGAAGGATCTTCTTCTGTCCCATTAAACCCAACGAACTGTGATGGTGTCTTTAACGGGACTTGCTTCGACGCCATCGTAGCAATGATTTGTTGTTCTGAAATACTGTAAGATGTAACGTCTTTATGGCTACCATCTTGTAAAGGCAGTGCTTGATCAAGGAATGACTTCGCGTAATCAACGACTTTCTCGCCTCGTACAGGATTGTATGAAGCACCTTGAGTAGCCCCATTTTCTTCTGAGATAATATCGCTTCCATAAAGAGCATCATATAAGCTTCCAAAACGAGCGTTGGCAGCATTTAACGCATAACGAGCGTTGTTAACAGGGACGACTAGCTGTGGCCCAGCTTGGTTTGTAATTTCCGTGTCGACATTTTTAGTTGTAATTTCAATAGGAGCAGTTAGCTCTTCAAGGTAGCCAATGTCTTTAAGGAAATTGACGTATTCACTGGAGTGCTCTTTACCTGATTTTTGTTTGTGCCAGTCGTTTATCTTCTGTTGTAACGTTTCTCGCTCTTGCAGTAAGCTTTTGTTTTCAGCTTGGTACTCACTGAGTAAAAGATCGTATTGTTGCCAAAAGTATTCAGCAGTAATTCCAGTTCCGGGAATTACGTCTTCATTCACAAATCGGTAAAGTTGATCGTCTATTTTTATATTTCCGACTACTTTATACGTCATAAATTCCTCTCCTCTAACTTCAAGTTTAATTTGTACCTTTAGTGTACCGTCTGTTATTCAATAACGGAAATACATATTTGGAATGAACAATATGCTTGTTAGTTATAGTCGATGTAAAAAAAGACATAACACAAATGTGTTATGCCAGATTGTCGAGAAAGCCTTGGTTCTGTGAACCAAGGCTTTCTCTTATGGTCTTTGAATTGGTTCCAATGACGATTTTTTTGGTGAAAAGTATAA
>NZ_JAFBEC010000014.1 GCF_016908595.1 Geomicrobium sediminis
ATAAACAACTTTTTCTTTAAATGTGTCACTATATTTCACCAAACAAAACACCCCAAAAGTGAGTTTTTAACTCTAACTTTTGGGGTGCGGCACCACCTTAAGTCCGTTTTCTAATGTGTCGTAAGCTTTGCTTATTAAGTTTATTTAATGATGAGTACATCTTCTCGTTCTCTATTACGATTCTAGCAGTTCGGCAGACTCGTAAAATTGTTCTTTTGCTTCATTAAAACGTTCTGTCTGATCATTAAATGCTTCTTTGTTTTCATTAATCGTACGATACAATTCATTTACGTCATTGATCTGTTCTTCAAGTTCTTCAAATGATAAATCTTCATTCAAGAACATCGTATACAGCTCTTCGTCTAAAGCAATTGCTTGTAAGTAATTGTCATACAATTCCTTATGAACCTCATATCGACCTTGCATTGCTTCAAACACAGCCTTTCCCTCATCTTGATGTGCTGACTCAACTTCTTCAATCATCTCTTCGCCTTCCATCAACTGGGCATACGCTGACTCAATGCTCTCACGTTCAGTTTCCATTCGTTCTTTACGCTCTGAGGCAAGCTCAAGTGCTTCATTAACTTTCTCTTCAATTTCATCCATTTCACCTAAACCTAATTGCACCATCTCTTCAAACAATTCATGTTCTCGTTCTTCAGCCTCAACTAACGGTTCTTGTTGTTGTTCGAATTCAAGCTCTAATGCGATCGCCTCTTCAATATGTTCGAACAGTTCTTCTTCAGCGGAGTTCCCGCAAGCGGATACGATGAGCAATAGTCCGAGCATCGCTGCCCATATCGTCATGCGTTTTGTCATCAAGTGCCCTCCCTGACTTTCGTCTTCATTTATCATATAAGAACAAAGTAGCATTTGCAAAGTATATTTGGTAATTGTTAACAAGGCACCTTCGCTTTTTTTAGGCAAAAATCCAAACCATTTCTACACGCTTTGCATACTCTGTAAAGGTAACGCGTAAAGCGAATACAAAAGGAGGTATTCTCCATGTCATATGGTTATGGCGGTTATAGCGGCTACGGTGGTTATGGTTACGGCAACTACGGTGGTGGCGGTGGATTCGGAGCAGGAAAAGGCTTCGCACTCATCGTTGTACTTTTCATTCTTTTAGTCATCGTTGGTGCTTGTTACGGAGATAAAAAATAACAGCTTTTCCCTTTATAGCAGTCACACAATGTGACTGCTATTTTTCTTGATTGCTTTGTCTAAATCCACGTACATCTGCTATACTTTACGAAGTATCTTATTCCCGTAAACAACGATTTATGTACTCATACATCAAGGTTTTACACATAAGGAGGAACAATGGATGATTACGATGGACAGAATTGTCCGTGAAGGACACCCTGTTTTAAGAGAAGTCGCGAAGGAAGTCGCACTTCCTCCAAGTAACGAAGACCTCGCGGTCCTTAAAGAAATGCACGAGTATTTAACGAACAGTCAAGACCAAGCAATTGCAGAAAAATACGATTTACGACCTGGTAGTGGCCTCGCAGCCCCTCAAATCGGTGTAGCAAAACGAATGTTTGCCATTCACACGACAGATGAGAAAGATCAATTACACAGTTACGGGTTTATTAACCCTAAAATTGTCAGTCATTCTGTGGAAGAAACGAGTCTTGAGAACGGTGAAGGTTGCTTGTCTGTTGATCGACCAGTTGAGGGGCTCGTACCGCGTCATGCGCGTATTACCCTTGACGCACACACGTTGGACGGAGAGCACATTCGGATGCGTTTTCGTGGTTATATCGCAATCGTAATTCAACATGAAATGGACCACTTGAACGGCATTATGTTTTATGACCGTATTGAAGAATACGATGGACCACACAAACGACCACTACCGATTTAATGCATTAGAAAGCGCGACGAGGAATTTTCCCCGTCGCGCTTTTTATGTCTATGAAAGCAGTGCTAGCTTTTTGAGACCTTCGTAAATTCCTTCGTCGTCAACGTGCGTTGTCGTAAAATCAGCTACACTTTTAACGATGTCTTTTCCATTTCCCATTGCAACTCCAGTTCCAGCTGCTTGGAGCATTTCAATATCATTAAGACCGTCACCAAACGCAATCGTATCTTTCATATCGATGTGCAAGAGATCCGCAACTTTCTTAATGCCAACAGCCTTTGAACCACCGTTCGGAATAAGATCAAGCGATAATTCATGCCAACGTACGAAATCGAACTGTGGATAATTATCTTCGTAGCCATGTGCTTCCTCAATTTTAGAAAACAACAACCCTTGATAAATCTCACCTTCAAATGGATCGTTGACAACATTCGGATAAGGAAGATGCAAGTTATCCATACACTCTCGAATTCGATCACTTGCGGCGATGTTTGTTCTTGCTCCTAAATGGTCCATAACAACCATTGGATGACCCTTTTCATGAGCGTCTGAACGAATTGCTTTTAACGCATCTTTATCGAGCGACTTCGCTAGTACAACTTGATCATCAAGTACGACATAAGAGCCGTTAAAGCCGATATGTGTTGTAATGTTTAGCTCTTTTTTGAGCTCATTGTACATAAAAGGAGCGCGTCCAGTTGCAATAACAACATGATGCCCTTGTTCTTGAAGTTGTTTTACTGCATGCTTTGTAGCTTTTGACATTTGTTTCTCTTCGTTGTAAATCGTTCCGTCTATGTCTAAAAAAACGATCTTTTGGTTCATACTCTCACTCCTCATTGCCCTATTCTCCTATTATTATGTCGGATAAGTTTATGACTGAAAACCCTCTAGAATGTTTTAACTGCTTTTTTTCTGTCTAAACTATTGGGTACACTACAAGATGGACGGCTTAAGACGAGGAATTATATGGTAGGTTTATTTGCGAACAAACAGGAAATACGCTAAAATAAAGAGACTGTCTGCTGGGTTTATGTTTTCGTGGCAGTGCCCTCCCCTTTTGGAATCTCATCGGCCGAGCATTGGATATTCTTTAAGGGACCACTTCTACTAGATAAACCCCAATCATGAACGGAATGTCTGTAAAGTTCAGAGATAACAGTACAGATAACAACGATTAAGTAGAATACACGATGCTACTTAATAATAAACGTTGTACTTTTGTGAGAATAAGGAGAGATATAAATGATTTATAAAGTAATGTATCAAACGAAAGCATCTGAAGTACCTGTACGCGAAAAAACAGAAGCGTTATACATTGAAGCACAAGATGAGCGCGACGTACGTCGTAAACTTGCTGCCGACAACTATAACATTGAATTTATTCAACCGTTAACAGGTGCACATTTGGAATATGAGCAAAGTCGTCCTGACTTTAAATTGGAGAATAAGTAATGAAGCAATTGCAAGAAGATCAAGTAGCAGTTTTCGCCTTAGGAGGGCTTGGCGAAATCGGTAAAAACACGTATGCCATAGAATACAAAGACGAAATTGTCATTATAGATGCAGGGATTATGTTCCCTGAAGATGAATTGCTCGGCATTGATTATGTTATTCCTGATTATACGTATTTAGCTCGTAATGAAGACAAGATTGTCGGACTATTTATTACTCACGGTCACGAAGATCACATTGGTGGTATTCCTTATTTATTGCGTGAGATTAATGTGCCAGTGTATGGTGGAAAGCTCGCAAATGGATTGCTTCGAGGCAAACTTGAAGAACACGGGTTATTACGTAGAACGAAGATGATTGAACTTAATGAAGACGATGTGATTTCATTTAAGCATCTTACCCTTTCGTTTTTCCGTACGACACACAGCATTCCTGATGCTCTCGGGATCGTCGTCAATACGCCAGAAGGCAACATTGTCCATACTGGTGACTTTAAATTTGACTTCACCCCAGTCGGTGAACCAGCCAACTTAACGAGAATGGCTCGACTTGGTGATGAAGGCGTACTTTGTTTACTATCTGATAGTACAAACAGTGAAGTACCTGGATTTACGATGTCTGAGCGTAAAGTTGGCGATAGCATCGAGAATATCTTCCAACAAGTTGATGGAAGAATTATTTTCGCGACATTTGCTTCAAACATTTATCGTTTACAACAAGTCGTCACTTCCGCCGTTAAGCACGGCCGAAAAATCGCCGTATTTGGACGTAGCATGGAGTCTGCACTTACAATCGGACAAGAACTTGGCTACATTCAAGCGCCAAAAGACACGTTCGTTGATACGAACCAACTAAGTCGTATTCCAGATAATGAAGTGACCATTCTTTGTACTGGCTCACAAGGTGAACCAATGGCAGCTCTTTCTCGAATTGCTCATGGAACACACCGTCAAATTCAAATTATTCCTGGAGACACGGTCGTATTCTCAAGTTCACCAATTCCAGGTAATACACTTAGCGTTAATAAGATTATTAACCAACTATTCCGTGCAGGAGCAAACGTTATTCATGGCCCACTTAATGACATCCACACGTCTGGACACGGTGGCCAAGAAGAACAAAAGCTCATGCTTCGCCTCATGAAACCAAAGTACTTCTTCCCTATTCATGGGGAGTACCGCATGCTCGTAAGCCATAAGAAATTGGCGATGGATTGTGGAATTCCAGAAGAGAACGTCTTCATTATGGATACAGGTGAAGTACTAGGATTAAAGCGCGACGAAGCGAAGAAAATCGGCAAAGTTCCTTCTGGAGCCGTCTATGTGGATGGAAATGGAATCGGCGACATCGGTAACATCGTGTTACGAGACCGTCGCATTCTATCTGAAGAAGGCCTCGTTGTTGTTGTCGTATCACTTGATATGAAGAACTTCAAAGTATCAGCTGGACCTGACATCATCTCAAGAGGATTCGTCTACATGCGTGAATCTTCCCATCTCATTCACGACGCTCAGAAAATGCTCGACAAACACTTAAGAGACTTAATGGGTCAAAAAACAACCCAATGGTCCGAAATTAAAAACGAGATCATTGAATTGTTAGCACCGTTCCTCTACGAAAAGACAAAACGTAAACCAATGATTTTGCCAATCATTATGGAAGTTTAAGTGAAAGTCTCTTTAGTAAATAAAAGCGTAAAGATCAATGTGATCTTTACGCTTTTTTGTGCTCGCCTAACTTGCACCCTGGTTTCTGCTCATTCATTAATAATCAATGTCACGAACACTTTCATATTTAGTTTTTAACTAGGCGCGTGGTTTAAACAATAATTATAAAAATAATAAATTATTAGAAAAAGTGATCCAAATTGACAAGCCAATCGTTAGCTTTATTAAGAGATTACACATTAGCTTAAACATAGCTAGTTGTGATTTCATTAATTTCAAAAGGAGCGATTTCTTATGAAAAAAGCAATGGTGCTTCCGTTAGCTGGAGTATTAGCTGTCACAACATTCGCGAGCACGGCTTCCGCTGATCACGAAGGACGGGAATTTTTTGTTGAGCTGAGCCCAGAAAATGAAGTAATGAATGTTGAAAGTGATGCAATGGGAACAGCACATTTTGAAGTTAGTGACGATGGCGATACCCTTGACTATTGGATTCACGTTGAATATTTAGAAGGTGCTACTGCTGGACATTTGCATAGTGGCTCCGCTGACGAAGACGGACCAGTAGAATTATTTTTGTTCCACAATGATGAACCGATGGATTATAATGGCGATATCGCTTCAGGCACTTTACATGCGGATGATCTTGTTGGTGATTTAAGTTGGGAAGAATTTTCAATGGCCCTTGTAGCAGGTGACGTGTATGCAAACATTCACACAGAAGATTATCCTGACGGAGAAATACGTGGGCAGCTAGATGAATATGCTCAAAACGCTGCAATGGAAAAAGCCACTATGCCAACAGAAATGCCTCAAACAGGCATGGGTGGTTCAAGTTCAGGGAACTGGTTTACCTCTCTATGGACAAGCATTACAGGTTTTCTTTTTAGCTAAGATTGATAATTCCATCAACATTGGTAAGAAAATGATAGTTTGCGCGCTGGAACGACGACTGATCTGTGTATCTTTCCAGCTCAGCCCACCATCTAGCGCGCTTATTAAGACATACACAATTTGATCTTTCTAGATTAATTTGTAATTGCAGAATCGACAAGAGCGCCACCTTGACAGTTTGGAGCTCACTGAACTGAACCCATACATACTTCTATTCGCTTTGACTTACCGCAACAATCGTTTAATTCTTTGTTCTAATGTAGCAACATGATCTTGGCCTTGCTGGAAGTACCTCATATTGCCATTTGCATCGAATAAATAGAACGCAGGGATGAAATTATAACCGAATGCATCCGACAATAGCGTCTCCTCATCGATTCCAACTGGTGCTTCAATTCCTGCCTTCTTCGCCTTTGCAATCACTTCTTCCTCATCTTCACCTTCCAAATTAATTGAAACGGTATGAATGAGTCCGTCATAACGGTTTAAAAGCGCTGCAACATCTGGCATTAACTCAATACAAGAGCTGCAATCTAACGTCCAAAAGTGTACGAGATACGGTTTACTGGCTTGCTGTTCCGGATAGCCACTTACCCAGTTAATGTTATCTAACTTAGGCATCTCTGAACCAATTCGAAGTCCCATTTTCATGTCCCCTTTCATAAGTACCGATGTGGTTTATCGTACTCATTAAGGCGAACATTGGTTACGGGCACATTGAAGTTTAGACACGATCTAATAACGTTTGCGAAAGATTTACGTTATGCTGGTGAATACGCAACATCCCATTCATTACATCAGCATAAATCATACTCACCGTACTGCTAGAACCCGAACCGTGATAAAAGTGTCCGTAACGCATTTCCCGTTCCATCCGTTGAACTTTTGGGTTGTTGTAAATGACACGAATGGCTAGTTGTTTGTCATGTTCTACAAAAGCTCGGGACGTATGGACAAAACTTTCACTTACTTCTTTGTAGAGCGCTTCAATATTTGCACGCTCCCAATGATTGAGCACTTTTTGTCTCGCTTCTAATTTACTTAACGCACGAGCCATCTCTTTCATCACGTTCGTTTGTCGTTCAACATCATTATTAATTGATAACAGTTTAATGGCCTCATTCGTATCTGAATCCTTTAAATGTTGTTCTGTAATTCTTCTTAAATGATGGAACGTCGTTTTGTAGAGTGAGTCAATCACCTTCTCTTCCTCCATAATGGCTTTTCGAGCTTTATCACTTTCTAACATTTGCATAAGTTCAGGAAACATCTTAGTTTGCACACGCTCCAACATATGTTCAATCTCTTTTCGCGCTTGCAAAAGCCCAACTGCCGGAAACTTCGCTGTCGTTTGATCAATGTATTTATGATGGCTAGTTTTATTGCGTTCGGACTTTGGCATAAGTCTTTCCATCCATATGGCAAACCGATTGCAAAACGGCAATAGAACAATCACATTCACAACATTAAACAACGTATGTGCATTTGCTAATTGCCGCTCAATATCACCACCTATAAGGGTAAGCAATTGGATAAAAAGCGTCGTAAATGGAAGAAAAATTAATACACCGATAAACTTAAAGATCGCATGGGCAACCGCTGCTCTTTTCGCATCAATTGTTGCTGTAAGGCTAGAGATCATTGCCGTAAATACAGTGCCAAAATTTGCTCCATACACAATTCCTACTCCTGCTTCTAAGGAAATTGCACCCGTTGAAGCAAGCGTCATCGCGATTGCAATGGTTGCAGCACTATTTTGGATCACAGCTGTAAAAGCAATACCAGCGAATACTGCGAGCCATAAATTACCTGAAAGAAGTGTCATTAGCTGCGTAAACTGTTCGTCATACTGGAGCGGCTCCATCGCTCCAGTCATTAGGCCCATCCCAAAAAACACAAAACCAAAACCTAGAATAATTGAACCGTAAGAACGAATGCGAATGTTAATGAGAAACAATAAAACGCCTAGCGTTACAAACGCAAGGGCGTAATCTGTAATCGAAAAAGCAATTAATTGAACGGTCAACGTCGTGCCGACCGCAGAGCCAAGCATCACCCCGAGTGCTCTCCTTAAACTAATTAAACCTGCGTTTACAAAACCAACTGTCATCACAGTAGCAGCTGTTGAAGATTGCATGGCAGCCGCTAACACAATCCCTGCTAGTGCTCCGTACAGTTGGTTTTTTGTCACCCGTTGCAAAAATGTTCGAAGGCGACTAGACGCTGCTCGCTTTAAACCGTCACTTGCGATATACATTCCATACAAAAAAATGGCTAGACCACCAGCCATTTGTAAACTAATCGTCAACCAGTCCATAGCCGGCACCTTCTTCTTGGCTCTCCTTCATTTTCGTTACGATGTTAACGACATGGTCCGCTAACCGCTCATAATAACGAATCACAAAAAACAGCGGCGATAGCTGAGGAATGCGTTGAACATTTAATTTCATCTCTTCTTGGATTAATGCTTGAATGCGCTGGAATAAATGATCAACAACTTCGTCTTGCTCTTCAATCGTTTCTCCTTGTCCGTAATCTCGTTCCCCGAGCATAATTAACGCTTGATTAAACATTGTTTCACTTTTTTCATTCATCTCTTTAATGGTTTTTTCGATCTCTCCTCCAATTTCAAGGACTCCATTTTTGCGAAATGTTTCCCCAACTTCAGCGATGTTTACAATTTGATCCCCAATTCGTTCAATTTCTCGTGCAACACGCATAATCGCTGATAATTGTTGCAATTCACTTGGCATAGGAGGTTGAAATACAATAAGTTCCAACACTCGTTGATGAATATCTTGATCCAAATGATCAACCGCTAGATCTCCTTTGATTAGTGAATGAATCGTGTTTTGATCTTGCTTAAACAGCACATCAGGAAGATCTGTCATTTGCTCTTTCGCTAGATTTCCCATTTTAAGCAATTGTCGATAAATGTCATTGAATTCTTCATTAAAAAGTTTCACTTGATTGTATCCCCCCTCCTTCTCAGTTATTTAGCTTATGAATCTTATGTTTTCTTCATGATACAATCAGAAATTATGCCATCAACTCCAGATCGTAACCACTCGTTTGCTTCATGCTCGTCATTTACGGTATAAACAAACGTTTTTAAACCTATTTCTTTAAATTCTGAAATGTCTTTTGCTGAAATTAACCGATGATGAGGATGAATGGCATACACGTCATAAGGCTCAAATCCCTGGACATAGTGTCGAATGTTATGCATTTTCTGATTGACAAGTACTCCTATTTTAATCGATTCATTCAATTGTTTTACGTTGTACAGGCAACTATGGTCAAACGAAGAAACGATCGTTTGTTCAAATCGTCCGTACCTTTCAATCGTTTCGACAACCGCTTTTTCAATTCCTTTATAAAAGGACGGGATGTTTTTAATCTCAACATTGATGAGCACGTCTTTAGGTAGCGCCTCAATTACTTCACCCAAGGTTGGCAGCGTCTCATCTTTATACTTAGGATGAAACCAACTTCCTGCATCAAGTTGTTGGAGTTCTGTAAGTTCATATTCACTCACCAAACCTTCCCCATTCGTCGTGCGTTGCAGGGCTTCATCATGAATAATCACAAGCTTGTTATCTTTCGTTAAGTGAACATCCAACTCAATCCCTGTTGCTCCATGCTTGATGGCTTCTTGAAAGGCTGTGATCGTATTTTCTGGTGCGATATGTGAATAGCCTCGATGTGCGATAAACACCACTACACCTCCATTGATTATAAGTAATGTTATAAAAGGTGCCACACGGATCCCGTTGTGACACCTTTTTGTATTAGCGTTTCATTTCGCTCGTTAAATAGTTTTTGACTGTTTCGACTGCAATTGGAATTGCGGCTTCTTTAGGGTTTAATGTTGGCTCATGTAACCCTGCTTCTCCGTCTACGCCTAGCCAGAACATGAATCCTGGAATTTCATCAAGAAAGAATCCGAAGTCTTCCCCTGTCATCGCCTCTTTGCTCAATTCAAATTGGACGTTTGGGTCCGCCTCTACGAAGTTCATAAATGATGATACGCGCGCTTCATCATTCCACACTTGTTTGTAGCTTGATCCCCACTCAACGTCAACGTTACATTGAAAGCTTTTCGAAATGCCTTCTCCCATGTCTAGGATGTTTTGCTTCACGAGTTGCATCGCTTCTTTTGAGCGTGTTCGAATCGTTCCTTCAGTATCTGCACGGTCTGCAATAATGTTTTCTTTTTTTCCGCTTTCGATTTTACCAATGGTGATGACTGCACTATCTAATGGGTTGATTCTTCTTGAAATAATCGATTGAAGTTGCGTCACCATGTAACTCGAAGCGACAACCATATCATTCGCATCATGTGGGAATGCAGCATGGCCACCTTTTCCTTCTAAATGTAAATTAAATTCTCCAGTATTTGCAAATAACAAACCAGGCTTCGTTGAGATCGTTCCTACTTGGCGAAGTGGATCGACGTGTAAAGCCATCATCCAATCTGGTTTCCATTGTTTAAAGATTGCTGATTGCATCATCGGCTCTGCCCCACCAGGTCCTTCTTCTGCAGGTTGAAAAATAAACAATAGATTGTCTTTTGGCTGCTCATGAGCAAAATGATTCAAAAGAGAAAGCGCAATCGTCATATGAAAATCATGACCACATGCATGCATAAACCCCTCATGCTCTGAGGCAAAAGGTAGTCCTGTTTTTTCATCGACAGGAAGTCCATCTATATCCGTTCGATAACCGATGGTTTGGGACGGATTACTACCTTGAACTTTAATAAAGTATCCTGTCTCCCAAGGTTCAATCGTTAAGTACTCTTGAGGCATATCGTCCACTTGTTTTTTAATTCGAGCACTCGTTTTGAATTCTTCGAATCCAGGTTCAGGAATTTTGTGAAAATCCCTTCTTAATTCGATCATTACGTCATCACTATAGATCATCGTCTCACCTCATGATTGAAAAGACTCCCGTTTGTCAGCCAAACGGGAGCATACGATTATTCTTCTTCTTTTAACTTGCGAAGTTCTTGCTTGATTTCAGTCTTGCCACGTGTACCTTCATCAATGTCTTTGATAACACGCGCTGGTGTACCAGCTACAACTTTGTTTTCTGGTACATCTTCTGTAACGATTGCACCTGCAGCGACAACAGATCCTTTACCGACACGTACGCCTTCAAGAATGACTGCATTTGCACCGATCACAACATCGTCTTCCACGATCACTGGTTGTGCTGATGGTGGTTCTACAACGCCTGCTAATACAGCGCCTGCTCCGATATGGCAGTTTTTACCGACCGTAGCTCGTCCACCCATAACAACGTTCATATCAATCATTGTACCTTCGCCTACAACGGATCCAATGTTGATGCTTGCACCCATCATAATGACAGCATTGTCACCAATCTCAACTTGGTCACGAATGATTGCGCCTGGCTCGATACGCGCTTTAATGTTTTTCATGTCAAGCAAAGGAATCGCAGAGTTACGACGATCGTTCTCAACGACATAGTCTTCAATCTTCGCTTCGTTTAATGCAGCTTGAACTGCTTTCCACTCACCGAATACGACAGCTCCCTTTTCATTCGGGTAAACTTTCGCACCTTCACCGAAATTACTATTAGATACATCACCGTTAAGGTACACTTTTACCGGTGTTGATTTCTCTGATTCAGAAATAAACTTAACAATCTCATGTCCGTCCATCATCTTCATTATTCATTTCCTCCAAACACTCTCGTAGTATCAATTTTCCTATTCTAGATTATCACATTCGTAGTGTGAACAAAAGCTTAAGGTTCTCGCGAACGCTCACCTTCCACGTGTTCTTCGTCTTCAATGATCTCTTCTAGGCTATCATGAGTTTTGACGTAGAGATCTCGTGCTGGCAACGCGAAATCTACCCCTTCTTCATGTAAAATCTCCACAATGCGCAAGTTGATTTCTTCTTTTACGATTAACCATTCACTCCAAGCCGTCGTTTTCGTGAAGAAATAAAACATTAATTCAATTCCCGACTGATTAAAATCGTGTAATCGAACAAAAATTGTCTCTTGATCAATTCCTTCATGCTCTTTCAACTCGTTTTCAATACGTTCACGTGAACGTTTTAAAGAAGCAATGGGTGTTTCAAATGGGAATTGAATTTCAAATGCAATTTGCCGTTTATTCATTTCAGACCAGTTCGTAATCGGTTCATGGGCAAGTGTAGAATTTGGGACCGTTACGAGCCCTTCCGAAAACGTCCGTACCTTTGTACTTCGAAACGAAATGTCTTCGACAATCCCCTCTACAGTTGGTGTTTCAATCCAATCTCCCTTCTTAAATGGCCGCTCTGTAACGATGATAATACCACCAAAGAAGTTCCCGATCGTATCTTGAGCAGCTAAGGCAAAGGCCAATCCACCTAAACCAAGACCTGCGATAAACCCGTTAATATCGAAACCCCACGTATCTAAAACCACAGTTAACGTTAGGGCAATGATAATCGCTCGTAATATCCTTGATAAAAACGGTACGAGCATACTGTCTTCGTCCCCGTCTAAACGCATGCTAAGCTTTTTAAACATGTTAGACGTCGTTCCTGAGAAGTTAAATAATCCCCAACCGATCGTAATTATAATCGTCGTTCTAAACAACGTCGTAATTAAGTCAAAGCGTCTAGTTTCTACGGCAGTTGGGTCTGCTGGAAATAAGTACAACAAAGCAAGATAAAGCCCTAACGTAACGAAGAAAAACCGGAGCGGCTTTTGATAACTAAGTAAGAAGTTTGGAATGACTTCACTTTGACTTTTCCTAGATATTCTTAGAACGAAGGCAAAGACATATCGCGTAAATAATTTGCGCAGGAATAAAAACATACAGATGATTAAAAACGCAAACACAAACCTTAACCACGGGTAACTCTCTATTGACTCATAATATAATTCAACCATGTGAACCTCCAAAACGAAAAAAGAGAGAATCATTCGATTCCCCCATCGTCTGATCTCTTATTCATTGTCATGTTGACACTTTTATGCGTTCTAATGTAAGTACATGATCTAATAATTCATGTACTGCCCCTTCGTCCAATCGCTTATCCCACTTGCCTTCTCTTATTAACAATGCCTGTTCAATCACTTTCGAATTCTTCCAACGTTTCAACGCCCAAATCGCGCCCTTAGTTTTGGAAGTCATTCGCCCGAGCTCTTTAAAGCACCAAGAACGGCAAGCATTTAGGACAGCTTCATGACCGTACGGATCATAAAACGGGTGAAATACATTTAGTTTATGTTGACGAAGTGACCCTTTCATTGCCTCGTTTAACCACGGCACAGGCACTTCACCAATTACTTCTTGCGCAGGCTTTCCTGCGATCAGTTTTCCAGATTGATAACAAATGGTAAAATCCATCAGCAAACCTTCATCCATACCTTCATGCTTCATCACAGCGTCAAGACCTCGCCTTTTAATTAGCACGAATTCATAAGATGGCAATGAATGAGGATGGGTTACTTCTTCTTCAAGAACACATAAAAACTCAAGTCCATTTCCAGGTACTTCAAGTTCTTCCTCACTTAACAATTCCAGTAATCTCTGTTGGTCTTCTGCACGAATTGGACGATTTACGACACAGAATATGTCTAAATCACTAACCTCCTCGTCATAATCACCTAAAACCTTCGAGCCACTCAAGTACAAGCCTGTGAGGCGGTCCTTAAGAACCGTACTTACCACTTCTTTTAAATGACGCAAATAATCGTCAATCTGGTCATCCATGATCAGCATCTTCCTCCATCCATATCATTAAGTATGATTTATCTAATGCATATTTATATGCACTTAAGAATATGTTAGCTGATTGTTTGAGATGTTGCAATCAAAAAGAAAAAGAACGAGGCAAAAGCCTCGTTTCAATGGGTCCGTTCATATATAGGAGGGAATTACATGTCACTGATACAGACCGGGGGTATGGCAATTTCATTCGATGGAAAGAAGTAAAACATCGGCGGATATGTCTACTTCCTTCCATACGATATCTTATGCAAGCTACCTTATACTCTAGTAATGACTTGACCTACTCTAGCAATATTTCCGTCATTGCCTACTGACTTTAATCATTAACGATCACAAGAGATATAAATCGTTCCTCTAAGACGTGAACGGCTTTTTTCTTTTTCTGGCTTTCGACCACCATCAGGTCTAGATTCTCTTTCTTTTGGGTACCAAGGTGCAGCAGGCTTTTGATAGCCACTTTCGAAAACGTTATCGTCGTTCCCGTAGCCATGATTATGATCCTCACGGTTACGATCTTCGCGATTACGATCCTCACGACATGAACACCCGTTCCAGTGATGACGAGATTTTCCCATTTAAATACACCTCCTTCGTGAAAATAAGGAGCACGAAGTACGTGCTCCTAGTACAGATTAAAGATTAGTCGTCACATTCGATTTCAAAACGAATGCGGCAACGCTCTTCGCGTCTACATTTGTCTTTTTTCTCACAGCAATCATAATCATAATCATAATCTCTCTTACATCCACAGTGACGACGGCGCTCACAACCACAGCCGCGACCATGACCACGACCACCTTTGTTGTTACCACCAAAACATCCGAATAAGTTATCCCAATGATTAAATGACATTTATTTACTCTCCTTTAATCAACCATATTTTTGCTTACAGTTAATTCTATGTAGCAATGGAACATGCTTTGTAATTGAAAGACCTAGATTAAAGAAAAAACGAGCAAAACGTCTATGAAATTGGGTAGTTTCATAGACCATCGTCTTTATGATGGAACAAAAAAACTGCTGAGAAATTGTTCCTCAGCAGTAAAAATCGTTATTCTTTGTCGTTTTTATTTTCGTCTTTATTACGACGAACAATCGTATCTAGAAGATCAAGAATCTCATCTTTGCTTAAATCATCAGCACGAGTTTCTCGTTTTTGCTCTGACACTGGTGACGAATCATCGGTAGATTTTTCGTCAGTTGTTGTTTTCTCTTCAGCGTCATTTAAGTCTTCTTCTGTTGCGTAACGAGGTTCATCTTGACGCGTTTCGTTTTCTGCATGTTGTTCGTTTTGTCGGTCTACGTGATCTTTGTTGTTCTCTTTTGTAGCTGTTAAATACCTTCTTTCACCATCGCGATCATCAACGACGACATACGGTTTTTTTGATCTCGTTTCTTTATCAAACAAACTGTACATAACTGGAATGAACACGAGCGTGAGTAGTGTACTACTAATTAAGCCTCCAATGACCGCAATCGCCATCGGCTGTTGCATCTCTGCACCTTCACCCATACCAATTGCAATTGGTACCATACCGAGAATCGCAGTAACAGACGTCATCACAATCGGTCTCGTTCTTAATTGAACGGATTCAACTAAAGCATCATACGTTGACATCCCTGCTCGTTTACGTTGATTTACGAAGTCGAGCATAACGATCCCATTGTTAACGGCAATACCGACGAGGATAATAATCCCGATAAACGCGGTAATACCGATTGCTGTTTGCGTTGCAGTTAATGCAATTGCAACACCAATTATGACGAGCGGTACAGTAAGCATCATAATGAATGGTAACTTAAAGGATTCGAATTGCGCTGCCATGATGAGGTATATAAAGATAATCGCTAATACGAGCGCCAAAATCATACTCGCAATCGCATCATCTAAAATTTCTTGTTCCCCACCAAATGAGAATTGTGCACCGTCTGGCAACTCAATTTCTGCAACAGCTTCCTCAATTGATGCAGATACATCACTTAAAACAGCAGCGGTCGTGTAACTTACTGTAAACTCTACGGCTTCTTCTTGATCTGCTCGTTGAATTGACGCTGGACTTTCACCGTCAGATATCTCAGCAACATCTCCTAAGTTTACCGTTTCACCTTCACTGTTTCGAATGGTTAATACTTCAAGTTCTTCAATCGTATCGGTATAACTACTATCTAAACCAACGACAACTTCATATGTGGAAGACGAAGCATTTTCGTCGTTCTCTTCCTCGTCTTCGTCATCGCCATTGCTCGTAAGTTGAACGAGTGCAATCGTTTCACCGCGAGTTGCTTCACTCACTTGACTTGCTATTTCAGCAGGCGTTAACCCATTTTCTAATGCTTCATCAGAATCAACGTCGATCGCGATTTCTGGAATCGTTTCTTCGATACTAAGTTCAACATCATTTATGATGTTGTAATCGAGTAATTCATCTTCTAAGTCGTATGCAAAGTCATATAACTCTGAGCGATCCTCATGGGAAACGATAAATGGTACGGTATTCGCTTCGCCGCCCATCGCAGCAGACATCGTATATGCACTTAATTCCTCGACTCCATCATCGGCACGTTCTAGATCGCGAGTAATCGATTCAACGAATTCCGCATCCGTTAATGTTCGCTCATCCATCGGTACGAGTGAAACGATAATCTCCGCAACATGAGATTGACCATTTCCGCCCATATCCATTGAAGAGCCTCCGATGGTCGCAGAGTAATCGGCAATTTCTTGGTAATCATCGAGTACTTCTTCAATTGCCGCAACGGCTTCATCCGTTCTTTCAAGACTGGTTCCTGGCTCCATTTCAACGTCAACATTAAACGAGCCTTGATCACTTTCTGGTAAGAGCTCCGTACCGACGGTAAAGAGTCCTGCAATACCACCAAATAAGAGCAAGAATGTGATGGCAATTACTGATTTACGATGAGCAAGCGACCAGTGGGTCATATTTTCAAGCCAGTTCATCGATTTGGAATTACGACGTTTATCTTCAATGTCTTCATCTGGTGTTTTTAACACACGACTTGCAACCATCGGTACGACGGTAATTGCAACAAGTAATGAAGACAATAAACTAAACGATACTGTTAAAGCGAGCTCTCTAAAGATGTCTCCTACGATGCCTGAGATAAAGACAATTGGTAGGAACACAGAGATAGTCGTCAATGTCGAAGCGACAATTGCACCAAAGACTTCTTTCGTTCCTTCGCGTGCTGCGTCTTTAGGATTCTTGCCTTTCGATAAGTGACGGTAAATGTTCTCGATCACTACGATCGCATTGTCAATTACAAGACCGATCCCGAGTGCTAAACCACCGAGTGTCATAATGTTTAGGCCAATGTCTAAGAAATACATAAACGCAAACGTTACAATGACTGAAAATGGAATAGCAAGCCCGATGATGAATGGTGTTTTCAAGTTTCGAAGGAATAAGAAAAGCACCGACATCGCGAGCACACCACCAAGAATTAACGCTGATAATACGCTATTAATCGCTTGGTTAATAAAGTCACCCTCATCGTATAAAGTAACGACTTCTAAATCTTCATAGTCACTATCATTTAATAATTCATCAAGTCGATCGTTCACTGCATTTGACGTTTGTGTCGTGTTTGCATTGGATTCTTGCATGATCGACAGTGTAATGGCTTCTTCTAAGTTGGCTCGTGTAATCGTTGATTGTTCTTCAGTAACGACATCTACTTCACCAACATCATCGACTGTTACTTGATCCCCACTTCCTGGATCAACGCCAACCACGACTTCTCGTATGTCTTCAAGAGTTGTAAGTTCACTGATTACACGGGTCGTTAAACTAAGTTCGTCTTGTTCAACCGTTCCACCAGGCATTGATACGTTGTTCGCCTGTATGGCACCTGTGATATCTTCTTGTGTCAGTGAATAATCGTCCATAAGCTCTCGATCAAGATTTATTTCAACGATTTCACTTAAACTTCCCGCTTCGTCAACGCTAGCAACACCAGGAATGTTTAATAATTCATCTTCAAGACTAAGTACATCATCTTGGAAATCAATCACATCGTCACCAGAAGTAACCGCGAGTTGCATCATCGGGAACATCGATGGGTCAAACTGTAAAAAGCTCGGCTCATCCACGTCATCTGGTAAATCAACTTGCCTTAGTGTATTAATAATCTCCAGCTCAACATCACTAATGGATGTATCCCAATCGAACTGTAAGATAATCATGGAAGTTCCTTCCATACTGTTCGACTGCATTAATTCTAATCCAGTCGTTCTGGAAAGCTGATTTTCAATTGGTTCGGTCACTTCAGATAATACTTCTTCAGGACCTGCGTTTGGATAACTCGTAACAACTGCTGCAACTGGTGGTTCTATGTCTGGAATCAGTTGCAAAGGCAACCTAGTTGAGGACACGATACCCATAATAATAAAGAGAATCATGACCACAATCGTAAATACCGGACGCCTTATGGAAAAGTTCGTCATGCACTCCACCCCTATTTCATTTCTATCTTTACTGATCATACACATGAAACATGAACTGTATATGACTTGGTACATTTGTCATCAGTCGTTCACATTTTTATTTTTCATCTTCTGTTTCGTTAATCGACACGTACATGCTCGTTCCAAGGTTACGTTTGCTTTCTACTTTAATACTAAACTTATGCAAATCTAAAATTCGCTTAACGAGGGAGAGCCCGAGCCCATTACCACTGATCTGTGGTGTTCTCGATGTATCCACCGTGTAAAATCTCTCAAACACGTATGGCAGGTGTTCTTTCGGGATGCCCATGCCTTGATCTCGAAAAACAATTGTAAATTTTCCACGGTCATTTTTCGCTTCAATATCAATGACCCCATCTCGGTCGGAGAACTTAATTGCATTTGTTAGTAAGTTCATCCACACTTGCTCCATTAAATCTTGATCGGCAACGATCATAATTTGAGGAAGGTCAATGTTGATCGTTATGTTTTCTTGTTCCCATAACAATTGGGTGGAAAGAACGACACGTCGAATTTGCTCATCAACTAAGTATTCGTGCTTTTCAATGGGATGATGTTCTGACTCGAGCGAAGCGAGTTGGAGTAAATGATCACTCAGTCGTGAAAGTCGTTGTGTACTTGAATGGATGATATCTAAGTACTCTTTTTGTTCATCTTCTTTTACAACACCGTCACGAATTGCCTGAACGAATCCATTAATTGTCGTCATTGGGGACTTAAATTCATGCGAAACGTTGCTAACAAACTCTTGTCTCATCGTTTCAATTTGTTGTAGTTCTTTGGACATATAATTAAAATTGTCGACGAGCTCGCCTATCTCATCTTCCCTTTTTTTCTTAATGTAAACCGAGAAATCACCTTTCGCCATTTTTCTAGCTGCATTGGATAATTGATTGATCGGTGAGATAATCGGGGTAGACGCTACTACAAATCCTAAGCTACCAATAATTAATACGATCATCAATACGACTAGGACAATATGCCGAACCGCTTCTGACTCCTCTGTGATATCAAACTGGTAAACAAACGTATAATTTTCGCCCTGAATCTCTTTTGGGGCAACGACTTCAAACATGTCTACATCACTTCGAAACGTAAACGCCGTTTCTAATTCGTCGAGATGATTTATACGATTTATGGAAGTCGTTGATATAGAGCTCGCCTGTTCGGTTGAAAAAGCTACATCACGATCCCCATCAATTGCAATCACTTCAGCTTGATATAACTTTACTAGTTCCTCAATCTCTCCAAATGAATCAAGCTCTTTAGCTTGAAGTACGGTATTCATTCCTGATTCAATACTCGTAACCGATAATTCAGATTGATAATGTTCCGGGTACATGAAATAAGCATAAACGTAAGCGATCAATAAACTGACAAATAAAACGACGATAAACGTAATAACAATGCGCACATGAAAACGTTGACGCCACAGTAGAAATAACATTTAATTCATCGCCTCGAGTGCATAACCTAGCCCGCGCACAGTTTTTATTGATAACTCTGGTAGATGGCGAATTTTTTCACGTAAACGTTTAATATGTACATCTACCGTTCGATCGTCACCTGTAAAATCAATTCCCCAAATCGATTCTATTAATTGTTCCCTCGTAAAAATCTTCCCTGGAAATTTCGCTAGATGAAAAAGTAACTCACATTCCTTCTTCTTTAAGACCACAACGTCATCGTCTTTTATGACTTGGAGGCGATCTAAATCTATCGTATACGCTCCAATTGTCGTGACCTGGTGACTTCCACTGTCTGAACGCTTTAGTAGAGCTTTCACTCGTAACGTCATTTCAATCGGATCGAACGGTTTCACTAAGTAATCATCCGTTCCGGCATTAAATCCGTTGATCTTATCTTTAGACTCTCCTTTTGCCGTAATCATTAAGATTGGGATTGACGACTGTTCTCGAATGGATTTCGTTAATTGAATGCCATCAAGTTTCGGCATCATTACATCAATTAATGCAAGTGAGACGTCTTGCTGCTTCATGTACAGTAGTGCTTCTTTCCCATCGCAAGCTTCGATTACTTTATAACTTGCATTTTCTAAGTATAAACGGATTAACTTTCGAATATGTGCATCATCATCAGCAACAAGGATTGTCGCCACATCAAACCCCTCCTAATCCCTTTAGTGTATACCTACAACATGAACTGATTATGACAAATACGAGTAAAAATCGCAAAAAACTGCTTCTGAACCCGAAGCAATCAGATTTAATTCGTATTTTATATTGTAGTTCTATTTAATTTCCAATATAATAGTAATTCAATTCAGAAAATTAAAAAGGGGGCATATCATGATTAAATTCCCATTGCGAATCAGCTTTTTGGTAGCGCTTACATCGTCATTTGTTTTAGCTAGTTGTGGCATCGATTCTGCCAGTGATGACTTGGACACTTCCGAGGGCGAATCACCGACTGGCGCAGAGACGATTGATGAAGAAGACGTAGAACCCGACGAAACAGAAGGTTCATCCGAAAACAATGAAGATGTCATTACGATTGAAGTGGGACACGTTGCTCCACCGAATGAAGCGTATTCCATCGGCATGGAAGCATTTGCCGAACAATTGCTAGAAGAGACCGATGGTAGCATCGAGCTTTCCATTTACGGTGGGGGCCAGCTCGGTGGCGAGCGGGATATGGTTGAACAAATTACGTTTGGTACGTTAGACATGGGGCTAATCACTTCAGGTCCCGTCGGCAATTTTGTACCTGAACTAGCGGTATTAGAAATGCCTTTTCTGTTCGAAAGTACCGATCATGTATATGAAACCGTTGACGGTGAAATCGGCGATGAGTTACTAGGATATATGGAGAACGCCAACATGGTTGGACTCGGAATTTGGGAAAACGGTTTCCGTCATTTCTCGAACGATTCGCATCCAATTGTACATCCTGATGATTTATCAGGTCTCACAATGCGTACGATTGAAAATGATATGCATGTTGATACGTACAATGCATTAGGCGCGTCACCAACTCCAATTGCTTGGCCAGAAACGTACTCTTCAATTCAACAAGGAATTGTAGATGGTCTTGATACGTCTTACGGGGTATTTGAAAGTGGGAATCTATTTGAAGTTCAAGACTACTATACTGAAACAAATCTCTATTATGCATCCGCTTACTTAATTATGAATCAAGACCGATTCGACTCGTTACCTGAAGATCTACAAGATACATTACAGACGTTAGGTCGTTCGTTTGCTAGTGAACAGCGAGCAATTAATCAAGATATGGAAGTCGAACAAAAACAACATATGATTGATGAAGGCATGGAAATTGTTGATCATTCAGAAGTCGATATTGAAGCGTTTCGTGAATCGGTTCAATCTGTGTACGATCGCCATGCTGATTCCTTTGGGGACTATGTTGAGCGCATTACGAATCTAAACCGTTGACTATAGAAGGTAGGGATCAGATTGTGGCACAAAATCATCACAAAAATCAATCGCATCGTTGAAAATATAACTGCTCTCTTGCTTGCACTCATGGTGCTCGCTGTTTTCGTGCAGATCGTTAGCCGAGCGTTATTTAATATGTCGTTTCCTTGGACCGAAGAACTTGCCCGCTACCTAATGATTTGGGTGACGTTTCTCGGTGCTAGTTTTGCTTTTCAATATGGTGCACATATTAGTATCGAGGCTTTCGTTTCGAGACTAAAACAACAATGGTCGCAAATTCTTCATGTCATTGTAGCTATTGTCTGTACAGCTTTCTTTTTCATCTTAATCGTAAAGGGAATCGAAATGATGGACCGCTCTATGATTCAGCGATCCGCAGCACTCGGCATTCCTATGGGCTATGTATATAGTGTCATCCCTATAAGCGGTTGTTTAATGATTCTTAACCTCATTGACGTCACTATGAAAGCACTTAAGCAGCCAGAACAAACCGATTCAACAAAGAAGGGCATCGAAGGGGTGGAATAAATGGTTATCCTTTTATTTGTCGCACTATTCGTATTATTCCTGATCAACGTCCCAATTGCGATTGCCCTCGGCCTTGCATCTGTCATCGTCTTCATTGCAAGTGGACAAACCGACTTAATTACGTTACCTCAACGAATGTTCGCAGCGTTAGACTCGTTTCCATTAATGGCTGCACCTTTCTTCATTTTAGCTGGGAAGTTGATGGAACATGGTGGTATATCACAGCGGATCGTTGACTTTGCCAAAAGCCTTGTCGGACAATTTCGCGGAGGTTTAGCACACGTTGCAATCGTCTCTTGTTTAATCTTTGCTGCACTTTCAGGCTCAGCATCCGCAACGACCGCCGCAGTTGGTGCCATTTTAATCTCATCGATGGTTAAAAACGGTTATGACCGCAATTTCGCAGCAGCGGTTAATGCAGCCGGTGGAACGACAGGAATTATTATTCCACCTAGCGTACCATTAGTGTTGTACGGTGTTTCAGCGGGTACCTCGGTTGGTGCATTGTTCATCGCTGGAATTTTACCAGGCATTATGATTGGCTTGTCGTTAATGCTCGTCGCCTATATTATCTCTAGAATTAAAGGGTACGGAGCCGCTTCAGAACCAACGAACATCAGAAAAATCGGCACGTCATTTAAAGATGCTTTTCTCGCTTTACTAATGCCCATCATTATTTTAGGAGGTATTTACGGTGGCTTTTTTACACCGACCGAAGCCTCGGCAATCGCGGTTGTATATGGATTTTTGGTCGGTATTTTTGTATACAAGCAATTAACGCTTGGCGTTATGAGAAAAATACTCGTAGAATCTGCGGTCACTTCGTCAGTGATTATGTTCATCATCTCAACTGCAGCTTTATTTGGAATGATTTTAACACGAGAACAAGTTCCTCAATCGTTCGCAGGTCTGATTATGGACTCAGCGTTATCACCGATTATGATTATTTTGTTAATTAACGTTATGCTTTTATTAATCGGAACGTTTATGGAAACGATTGCGTCTGTTATCATTCTCACACCGATACTCCTTCCGATTGTTACTAGCATCGGTATGGACCCGGTGCACTTTGGTATCATTATGATCGTTAACTTATCGATCGGTTTGATTACCCCACCGGTTGGTGTATCGTTATTTGTTGCGGCACAAGTCGGAGAAACGAAATTCGAAGGTGTCGTACGAGCGGTTACACCATTTCTCTTAATGATGATTATCAACGTGCTTATTGTCACGTTCTTCCCTTTCCTAAGCATGGGCTTACTGCAGTTACGGCAATAAAAAAACGATGAATGGCACTTTGGCCGTTCATCGTTTTGTATTATTGTTCATGAACGGTCGGCTTCTTAAGCGTTGCACCCACACGCTGTTTTTTGAGGAGTGGGTATAGCTTTAAGAATACAGGCACAAAAACCGCACCGACGACAATTCCTTTAATTAAGTTAAAAGGTAAAATACCACCTAACACCATCGTAAGCATCATACCGCTAGAAAGATCCATTCCAACGAGCCATACATATGCCGGTAAGAAGATAAAGTAATTTAATACACTAAGAATTACCGTTAAGGACACTGTACCGACACCAATTCCGAGTACGAGACTCTTCGTCGTACGGAAACGACGATAAATGTATGCAATCGGCAAAACGAACGCTAAACTTGCCATAAAGTTCGTAACCATACCAATTGGGTCGCCTGCTCCCATAAACAATGTGTACAATGCAATCTTAACCCCAGCAACTGCAATGCCTGCAACCGGTGAGAATAAAATCGCTGCTAAAAGAACTGGAATCTCACTAAAATCCAAACTCAAAAAGTTTGCCGGTAAAAACGGAATTGGGAAACTAATAAACATAAACGCAGTTCCCATCGCACCTAATATTGCGTAACTTACGAGCCGAAACGTCTTTGTTTGTTGATTCATAACTCATCTCTCCCTTCTTCGGTAAAAAAGGGATAACAGAGGCATCATTGTTTTGATGATAAAAACGAGAAAAGCCCCTTTGTTTAAAAACAAAGGGGCTTAAATATCAAAACAAATGATTCGCAAAATAAACATGTATCAACAATTGATACAAGCTTAGAATCGCAAACGATTCTCTGCAATCTTCTCCCATCCAGACTTTACTGTCGGCTCTGGAATTTCACCAGATCAACCACTTAAACATTTAAGCAGCTCACGGACTAATCACAACGATCGTGAATCACCGCCGGTCGGGAATTTCACCCTGCCCCGAAGACCAATTTATTTTATTATGTTTCTATCCTACTGCACTTTATTGATAACGTCAAGTCGTTTACTCGGATTTAATTCTTTTTTCTGAAAAGTCTTAGGCGCGCTCACAGGTTTAGTTTTCATCCAGATGGGTACCCTTTCTAAGACAAAAACGCGCAAGGAGGCATACATGCACATTCGATTTGGGTTTGTTTCTAACGCTTTACATCTCTACGAAGCATCCCCTGCAAAAACGATGACGTTCTCAAGATTCAAATCATTAGATCCAAAGGATGCTCTTTCACAATTACATGCGATTACCGAAGAAAACTTACGTCGCACTCGCCGCATTCTTCTTTACACTGTCGCACAACAAATTCCTTTATATCGTTTTTCTTCATCAATCGTTCCGCTTGCGACTCATTATGATGTCGATTTTGATTATATTACTCCTTTTAGGCACTTATACGAAGAAATTGGCGAAATTGTTAACTCAAATCAATTGCGGACGAGCTTCCACCCGAATCAATTTACACTATTCACAAGTCCAAAACAGCACGTCACCGATAACGCCATCAAAGATTTAACGTATCATTACGCATTAAGTAAAGCGATGAACCTTCATGAAGACATTCGCATAAACATCCATGTTGGTGGCACCTACAATGATCGATCTGAAGCGATCAAACGCTTTTCACACAATATCCAATCAATTCCTAAAGCGATTGCAAAACAGATGACATTTGAAAATGATGATATGATTGAAGCTAAAGCAAAAGACCGGGCTTGCCTCAAGCTAATTGAAGACATCACAAAGATTCGCGGATACAAGCGCCACTGTGGTGGTATAGTTTCACGATAAAAAAACTGCGACTGCACGAACGGGCGAACCGTCACCGTCTTTAATTTTAAGTGGTAGCCCAACGAACAAAAACGGTTCTAACTTAGGAAGACTCTCTAACGAGGCTAGATTTGTATAGGTCACAATTTGTTTCTTTAATAGCGCGCGCTCAAGCTTCTCGCTAATTTCACCACCAACAAATGGAGGATGGACCTTTACAATTTTTTCATAGTGATCAAGATCTACACAATCAGCAAAGATTAATCCTGTTTTTTCTGGAAATGGATGTCGTAGATCGATCCGTACAGCTTGACCGAGGAACTGCTGAAGAGGAATCTCACTTAATGTTAAGCCACTTTCATGCATATGTGAAAATGCATCCACATGTGTGCCCGTATGGCTACCCATTGTCAGTTGACGAACAACGTACTCATCTTCACTAAGCGTACAAACCGTATTGATTGTAACTTCTGGATCTCCAGGGTATACATCCATTCCATTATGAATGGTCTGACTTAAATCAATTACCTTCATGCTAATCCCCCAATACGGTGAAACGCCTCGCTGTGCGAGGCGTTTTTAGATGACATCGTATCCTTGATCTTCAATTTCTTCTACGATTGCTTGTTTCGAGATCGTTTTTTCGTTGTAGTCGACCCCTACTTGATGCTTGTTCAAATCTACATCAACACGTGTAACACCATCAAGTTGACCGACACTCGTCTCGATTGCTTGTACACAGTGATTACAAGACATTCCTTGTACCGAAAATGTGTCTTTCATATCGATCCCTCCTCTTCTCTATCGTACCATGGACAACACCGTGATCAAAAACCTTCCGCTTCTTATGTTCATTTCTTAACCTCTTATGTTCGTTCCTCGTTCTCTCATTCATTACTTATAATTAACTCCGGTACACTCACGTACCATTGTTAGTAACAAGACGTGAGGTGAACAAATATGATAACGATTGATCAAGTGTCAAAGTCTTACGGAAAGAAACAAGTCATTAAAAACGTATCACTTTCGATTCCAGAAGGTTCTTGCTTCGGTCTCGTTGGACCGAACGGAGCGGGCAAATCTACATTATTAAAGTTAATTACGATGATTCTGTCAGCGGATCACGGTGAAATTACGATTGCAGGTGAAAGTACGAAACGGAATTCTGCGAAAATCAAACAACAACTCGGTTACGTCCCTCAAGAAATCTGTTTAGAGGAAACGTTAACGGTCGAAGATAATTTAAAATTTTTCAGCCAAGTTTACAATGTTCCTTCCTCCATTCAAAAAGAGAGAATAGATCATGTTCTCAAAACGATTCAATTGGAAGATCGCAAAAAAACGATCGTCAAGCAATTGTCTGGCGGGATGCAGCGCCGTTTAAACATTGGATGCACGTTGCTCCACGATCCGTTGCTCTTGATTATGGATGAGCCAACTGTCGGTGTCGATCCTAACTCACGAAACGAAATCTATAACGTTGTCAAAACGTTAATCAAATCGAACAAAACCGTGATTTATAGTAGTCACTATATGGAAGAGATTGAGAAACTTTGTGACCTCGTATGTTTTCTCAATCAAGGAGAAGTAATTGATATGAATTCTCCACAAACGATTAAACAAAAAAACACGACAAAAGCCGTGGAAGTGTCCATTAAAACGAGTGACCTCAAACATTTTCAACATTTAGGAGAACCAAAAGAGAGTAAAAATGGCTATGTATTTCCTAGCGACGATCCATTACGACTCATTCATCAACTGACAGCAACAATGAAAGAACACCGCATTGACGTACACCATTTACAAATGGTGACCCCCTCTTTGGAAGACATCTACTTACAAAAAACAGGCCAGTCATTATCTGAGGAGGGTCAGTCATGAATGCACATTTTTCACTTGAGTTAAAGAAAATGCTCCGAGACAAAGGCTTGGTTTTTTGGACTTTATTGTTACCGATCTTCTTCATTGTCATTTTCGCATCCATTTTCGGCAATCAATCGAACACAACATCACTCTCACTCCATGTCGTTGTAACTGATTCCACGATGTTAACAGATCCGTTCATTGAACAGCTACAGCACATTGACACGATTGATTTTGAACAAATCGATTCAACCCATTCAACAAATGAACTTCTCGAAAGTGGCGACATTTCGACGTTACTTGAAATAAATGGAGAGCAGCTAACACTTCATTATGATGGTACACAAGAAGACACTGCTGGCGCTCTTTATGGCATCATTGACAATGTGTCCCAACAACTGCATTTACAAGCAAGCCAGCAAAACGTAAGTAATGCTGTTGGTGAGGATGTTTTCGCTGAAGAATGGTTTACAGCGCCGTTCCAACTTGAAGCAGTGACAATCGAGGACCAGTCTGTTGATGCAATTACACACATCGTGCCAGGTTACGCAGTTATGTTTACCTTTTTCATCTGTATATCAATGGTATCTTCACTTTTAAAAGATCTTCGTCAAGGTATGATTTCAAGACTTGCGACGAGTCCAAAACACCCGTTACATTATTTACTAGGAAAATGGTTTGCGTTTATCGTTGTTGTGATGTTGCAAATTGTCATTCTCCTTGGCTTTGGATGGCTCGTATACGATGTTCAGATTGGTCATCTTATGGCGATCTTCACACTCTCACTATTTCTTTCAATGACAGCAACTGCCATTGGTTTACTTATTAGCATGGCTGTTCGTTCAGAGAACTCTGGGATCGCCATTACACAAGTACTCGCTTTAGGAGGAGCAATCGTTTCTGGATTGTGGATGCCAATCGAGTTTATGCCAAATTTTGTCCAACAAGCGAGCGTTTTCTTCCCACAATATTGGGCTCATCAAGCATATTTAGAAGTCATGGCATCAAGTGGAACACTTGTGAATATTCTTCCTTCATTAGTGATATTGCTAGTGTTTACAATCATTTGCCTTGCAATCGCTCTCTTCCTTTACCCTCGTTTCCTCCGGGATGCGGCCTAACACGATAATACGATGGATATTCATCTTCTGCTCCGTTATACTGTTAGTAGAAGTTGCATGACAGGGAGGTTACGATGATGGATGAGGAAGTAGAAATGATGGAACACGAACATTCCAAACACCCTATTGAACCGAATGCTGATAAAGAACGTATGTTAAAGCGATTACGCCGTGTTGAAGGACAAATCCGCGGATTACAAAACATGGTCCAAGACGATCGCTATTGTGTAGATATATTAATTCAAATTAGCGCAGTTCAAGCTGCACTAAAGAAAGTCGGGTATTCGCTTTTAGAACACCACGCCAAGACGTGTGTTGTCCATGACATTAAAAACGGCAAAGAAGAAGAAACGTTAAATGAGCTCATGAAAGTCATTGATCAATACGCGAAGTCATAAAGAAAACCCTCTGCATGATGCAGAGGGTTTTCTTTATGACTTCATTTTTGAAACTAACGTACGATTATTGTCTCATAAATTGGCGTTCATCTTCGTTTAAACCACAAGCTCCACATTGAATTCGATTATGTGGTCCTTTATAAGGAAGGTGAAACGGATCAAGATCGCTTTGCTCATACGACTGAACAACGTCCCCGTTCTGAGGATCTAATTTCACCGCTTGCGGTGACTGTTCAATAATGTGAAAACGCGTTTTGTTCGTTTTACACGCTGGACATACGTAATGACTCATGAATCATTCCTCCTGTTTTCGTTAAGTTGTCCATAACGACGAATCTCTATCCCATTTGAATTAAAAAAGATCCGCTTTCTCCTCTTAATCACTAACAAACAAAACGTTATAGAGATGATGTACCCACAATAAAAAGTGACTACTGTGGCTACGCTTTTTGTAAACGTAGCCACAGTAGTCACTTTTTCAGTACATATCTTATCAGACAATCTGAGGACCAACCGGTCCTGCTTTTCATCACTCTGGTGCTACAACGACACCACAACCGATTCGATCACCCGAGTCTCCAGTTGAGCGTGTTTCTTCATCTGCACCTGGTGCGTCGCTTTCACTTGATTGGTAGCGATCTGGAATATTGGCGAAATTGTCCCGACCTTCATGAATAATTAATGATACATCGTTTTCTAATAATTGTTCTGGTGTAAATTGATCAAGCATAAATGTCGCTTGAGCGGTTCCATCTTCATTTACGTAAAGTGATGGCAAATCGCCTGTATGATGTCCATGATCATGGTCAGACAAAGAGAAATGACCACCTGCACTCATAAACGGACCTTCCTCTGCATCAACTTCGCACACACCATTTTCATGAATGTGGTACCCATGGAACCCTTCAGGTTTTAAACCTTCTACTTTCGTATGAACGACCGTTTTCCCTTGGCTATCTTGGTAAAAGTTCGCTTCACCAATTTGGTCATAATTCGTATTCACAACCTCTGCAACGGCAGTTGGTCTAAGCGGAGCGTGGTCTTGCTGTGTTGCGCTTACTTCATAAGCTTCTTCATTTTCAGGTGCACTTTCGTCATTTGCACAACCTACAATTAACATTGCAAGTAAAACGACTAAGAGCTTCTTCATAAAAACGCCTCCCGTTCGTATACTCGTATCCTTGACACAAACAGGTGGCGTCTATACATGCAAAACGAGTTATTGTTCAAAAGAATGGACTCGTTCTCCATGAATCCACGTGCTAACGAGCGTCGTTGTATAAAGAAACGGATGGCCCGTCCAAATAACAACGTCTGCATCCATTCCCGAATGTAACTCACCGACTTGGTCTTCTAACCCTAAATGCCTTGCAGCGTTAGACGTAATCGCACGAAACGCAGCGCTTTGTTTTAGACCCGCTTTTACTGCCTCACTTGCACTTTGAACTAAATAATTAATGGCTATGACAGGATGATCTGTGGTGATCGCATAGTTCATGTTGCGAAGTTCAAACTCCATCACAGTTTGCCAACCTTTGTTTTTCGTTTCTACTTTAGATTTAGGTGACATCGTCGGACCTACAGAAATAGAAACACCTTGTTCTTTCAAGAAGTCTGGAATGTAATGACCTTCTGTCCCGTGTTCAAGCGTTAACTTAAACCCAAACTCTTTTTGTAAACGCAGCGCTGTAATAATGTCATCTGCTCGATGAGCGTGTATTCGAAACGGTATTTCCTTACGAAGAACTTTAGCAAGTTGTTCATAGCCTAAATGAACGTCTGCGTTGCCTTGTTTTCGTTTTTCTATGTAATCGATCGCTCCATAAAGTTGCTCACGAAAAACTGCTGCAACACCCATACGTGTAATTGGACGTTTTCCTTTGCCTCCATACACACCTTTAGGATTTTCTCCTAAAGCTGCTTTCATTCCAGACGGAGACTGAATGACCATTTCATCTAAGATCTCCCCTGCCGTCTTCATCGTAAACATTTCTCCACCTATGACATTTGCACTTCCTGGTAATACTTGAACTGTCGTGACGCCAGATGCTAATGCATGCAGAAAACCTTCTTCACGTGGATTGCACCCGTCAAGCGCTCGGATTTCTGGGGTGGCAGGGTGACTCGTCTCATTAAAGTCAGCACCTTCCTTACCAATTCCTTGTTCGCTAACCCCTAAGTGCGTATGAACATCAATCAAACCTGGTGTTATGTAGCCGCCTCGTACATCGATCTTTGTGGAGTCTTCAGGAATCGTATCTTCGCCTACAATATCAACAATTTTGCCTCGATCAATGAGTAAAGCCGAGTCATGAACTTCGGTTCCATCCCCTTTTAAAATCGTTCCATTATAAAAAGCTTTCATATCATCGCCTCCTCTATTATCTAACAATAACAAAAAATTCCCTCAATGAGGGAATTTCTGACGATTAATTTGCGATATTTAATTGCAATTCCTCTTCTAGCATTTCTGCAATGTAACGAAACTCTTGGTCAGTGTCTTTTCCTGTTAATACTGTATAATAGTTCAATGCTTCCATTATTTTTAGTAGTTGGTCTGCCCGTGTTTCTTTATCCATAACCAGTCCCCTTTCCCCTTTTCAGCATCATCCTATCACATAGACCAAATCGACTTCTACATATTTGACAAAAAATGTCTGTATATTTATCATTTATACAACTTTCAACAAAATAGAAATCATCCTGAGGAACTGAAGAACAACACACATTAAAAAACCGCATTCTGCTACTAGTAGCAGAATGCGGTTACGTTATTATACTCAAAACGAGTTATAGATTCACTTATGGTGTCCCGTACTGGGCTCGAACCAGTGACCTCCACCCTGTCAAGGTGGCGCTCTCCCAACTGAGCTAACGGAACATTATCAGCGACAACTATATTATATGATAGTTTCTAAACACTGTCAACATCTTCCTCCCATAAAAACAGGTCATTATTACTGGTTTGTTTTCATAGGTATAAGGGTACTTTTCAATAAGGCCAAAACGCCAGGAGGTACGCAATGCTTTGGACAATCATTCTCGTGATTATCGTATTATGGCTATTAGGCTTTATCGCTGATGTTGCAGGCAACCTTATTCACATTTTACTCGTCGTTGCACTCGTTATTTTTATATTTCAATTATTAACAGGACGAAGGTAAAGAAAGACCGTCAAAATTGACGGTCTTTCTTTATGAGAACCTTCCACCTTTTTTCTTTTTCAATTGGTTCATTTTAGCAGAGATTCTTGCTTTTTGATTTGCGGTTTCTTCTTGATTAATTGCAATGTCTACAATTTGATCGTTCGTAATTTGAACGTCAAGAACTGTACCATCTGTAGCTCCTTCAGGTAACTCATTTGCTTTTACATGATATTCTTGTTCACTCTTCCCGACTAATAAGACTGCAATCCCGTCTTCAATACGATCTAGAACAGCACGCTTTTCTGTAATCGCTCATCCCTCCTAATCATCAAAGCAAGCCAACCCTTGTTGCTCAATCGATGTAAGGTGTTCCTGTCCAATTCCTTCAATCCGAAGAAAATCTTCATAAGATGTGAAAGGTCGCAAGTTTAGAATCTGTTCTGCTCTTGCAGGGCCGATTTGGCTAATTTCTTGTAGCTCTTCAACAGTCGCACGATTCACAGCTACCATACCAGCGTAACACGTACCTGCGTCTTTTTCTTCACTTGCTTTTACCGAATAATCACGACCGTTTGTCTTTACGACGATATTGCCTGAAACGTCTGTTCCATACACATTTGTACCAATCGCCTCTAGACGATTTAACACGTCATCGTGTGGATGGTCAAATGGATTTCCTTCACCTGCAGAATAGATCGCTAAACTCGGTTCCACTGCATTAAGAAACGCTTCACTATTGGATGAGCTTGAACCGTGATGTGATACTTTGAGTACATCACTTTGTAAGGTAACATCACGTTTTAGAAGTTCATTTTCTGCCCCTTCTTCAATGTCACCTGTAAATAAAAAACTTTGGTCACCATAAGCGACTTTAATGACGAGCGAGTTATTATTTTTGTGTTCTGTAAGTGTTTCAGGATGGAGTACGGTAAACGTTGCATTCCCGTAAATTTCTGAGTCACCGTGTCTCGGTTCTTCGTAGGTAACATCTGCATTAAGGATTGCATCTACAACTCGTTCAAATGTCGCAGTCGTGTGGTCATCCCCGTTCATCCATATTTCTTTTACATTAAATCCTTCAATAATTTTATCCATTTGTCCGATGTGGTCAGCATGAACGTGGGAGCCGATTAATAAATCAATTTCGTTTACGTTTTGTTCTTCTAAATAATCAACTACATCCGTTTGATCGTGTCTACCTGTATCAATGAGTGCTGTGAAATCTTCCGAATGCAAAAGTGTCGCATCTCCTTGACCGACATCAATATAATGAATGTACAAATCCGGCAATTCATATTGCCCTCGGTTTGGATAACGTTCATCACCATCATCATAGGCAGAATTCAAATTCAAGTATTGCAAGCGACCTAGTTCATCATCAGGGATTACATCTGGTGATGCTTCTTGACAACCTGCAGCTGTCATTAAGACGAGCAGAAAAAATAGGAATACAATTCGTTTCATCATCTCACCCTTCTCGTTTTTGTTAGTGTTTTCTTGCGAGAAGTGGTTTATCCTCATAGGTGACAAACGTTAACAGGGAACATTTCCCGCTACTTCAGACGATTCTTTTGATTCATCAGTTCTTGGAACTTCTGATCTAATAATGCTTTTTCCTCTTCATCAACTGTTGTCGCAAGTCGACTTAACGTTTCTGTAATTTGCAAGTCTAATTGCATGTGGTCCATTGTCTCTGGCTCTTGTGTAGTTTCTACGTGCTTCACATCTTTTACCCTTGCTTCATCTTTACTTAAATCGAGCGTATGACTCGCAACTTCATCAATAAATTGGCGATCATGAGTGACAAAAATGATTGTACCTGGGAAAGCGATTAATAATTCTATAAGCTCTTCTTTGGCAGCGTAATCAAGGTAGTTCGTTGGCTCATCTAGAAACAAAACGTTGTGCTCACCGAGTAACGTCATAATGAGTGACAACTTTACCCGCTCACCGCCACTTAGGTAAGCGGCTCGTTGATGCACCTCATCACCACGAAATTGTAGTCGAGCCAATACCGTACGTACAAAAGACTCTTCATAGGGACTATGATCTAGCGCATTTTCTAAAATCGTACGAGCCCCATCAACCTGTTCTTGATGCTGATCAAAATAACCGATATTCGCCGCTTTACTAACCGAAAAGCGTGTTCGGTCTTTATACATGTTACGCAGTAACGTCGTCTTCCCACTTCCATTTTCACCAATAATTGCTAGTTTATCTCCACGTTGAACATGACCTGATAGCTTTTTAGCTACATTCTGATTTGGAATTATCAATTGCTGATCTTGAAATTGCAACACGTATTTTGCATTTAGTGGCGTAAACTGCGCAGCATTAAAGACAAGCAATGCTTCAGTTTTAGGTTTTTCTTTCACTTCTAATTGCTGTATTCTTGAATCGATTGCTTTTCCTGCCCGATTTAGCTTCGCTTTCGTTTCACCAGCGCTACGCTTATGCAAGCGCGCCTCTGAATTCCCCATCCGTGAAGGAGCTTTTTTTACAGAAGCCGACTTTTTCTTTACTCCTTCAATTGATTGTTGCAGCCGCTTCTTTTCTTTTACATATTGCTCATATTGAAAAGCTTGCTCGTCAACCCTCTCGCGTTTTTGTTTTTTGTACGCATCATAATTGCCCGTAAATGCCGTCAACTTCCCATCGTCTAATTCCCAAATCGTCGTGCAAACATTATTTAAAAACGCGATATCATGCGACGTAACGATAACGGTACGAGATTCATTAACGATTTGTTCTTCTAATTGTTCAATGCCAGTTACATCAAGATGGCTTGTCGGTTCATCCATAATGAGAAGTTCTGCCTCCGTTGCAAACGCATGTGCGATCTTCAAACGAGTCTTCTCCCCACCACTGTTTGGCGTCTGCGGTACATTCCACAAATGTCTTTCTTTGTGCTCAGCTTCCAAACTAGGCAGATCATCTTCTTGAGGTACAAAAGCGGACGTACCTTTAAGAATCACTTCACCTTGGTCAACGTATTTCATGTTGGCTAGCACTTGTAATAAAGTCGTCTTTCCAACACCATTCTTGCCGACCAACCCGATTCGTTCACCTTCATATACGTGCAACTGTTCAATTGAGAATAATGATTTCCCTTTGACTGAGTAACTTAAATGATTTGCTCTTAATAACAAAAAATCCCTCCAGCGTTGTCTAGAGAGAGTTTAATCCATTATAAACGTACACGAATAAAACAAACGCATAATCACGTTTGAATTCATTTTCTTTCGCTTTATTGGAAAGGGTACATTTGGGCAGACTAGTCCTATCTCTAGACATGATTCATACATATTTGTATTACTATTGTCTGTTTGTAATAGAATTAGTTCCACATTCGACGTTGTACCTTTCCTTTCTTAGATTTAGCTAAAGCATGCCATACTCCTAATTTATTGTCAACGGTTCTTCAAAATCATCACAAGTCTCGTTAAGTGCATCGCAACGATTAACGCGTATGCAACGAGCATAACTACATCTAACACGAGTGGATTGTCAAAATCGACATAAAGAAGGATGAGCACCAACCCTCCGAATACGATAAATACATTAAACAATCCAAACCGATTTAACACATCCATGAAACGTCTCCTCACCCAATTCTTTGAAAAATAACAACTGTTCCCACAACGAGAATAAAAAAAGCTACGAGCAACACGAAATTCATGTTCAAGAAATGCTCCTCCTTCATTCACTGCTATATCTACTACTTTATCGAACAAGCCAATAAAAACGTAGTCATTTGTCTTGCGTAATTCTTACAGTTTTGTAACAAAGTAAAAACGCACACATCACGTGTACGCTTACTTTTCAAGTTGCCTCGTTTGAAATGCTTGCTTTATTTGGTCTGCCTCTTCTTGTAATCGTTTAAGTTCGTTCCTGATGTCGTGAATTTCGTATTCCAAAGCGTATAACTCCCAAGTCAATACGACCACACTGATCCTCCTTGATTTCTGGCTCAGTATATATTATACGCTTGTAAACAAATTGTAAAAAGATGTAATTAGTTTGAATTCGAAATGTTAAACTATCATACGTTTGTAACATTAGCAACCAAAAGTCTGTATAATACTGCTGAAATTCATAGTCTCTAGCTTGTTTTAGGAATAAGGACTTGCTTTGCAATTTCTTTCCCTATTTCTAAAGATGCAGTTGCAGCAGGGGATGGTGCGTTGCAAACATGAAGTGAACGCTTCCCATTCACTAAATGAAAATCATCAACCATTTTTCCTTCAACTGTGAGTGCTTGTGCACGAACCCCACTTGGCGCTTTAACGAGATCTTCTTTTTGCACCTCTGGAATAAGACGTTGCAAGCTTTTTACGAACTCATCTTTGTTGTAGGAACGAACCATTTCACCGATGCCCGTTTTCATATATTTGCGGGCAATTCGCCAAAAGCCTCCGTATGTTAACACTTCAGACAAGTCTTTCGCGTTAAAGTCCGTCTTGTTATACCCTTCGCGTTTAAACGACAAAACAGCATTTGGTCCTGCATCAACTTCTCCATCAATCATACGCGTAAAGTGAACCCCTAAAAACGGAAACTCTGGGTTAGGTACAGGATAAATGAGATTATTAACGAGGTAACGCTTCTCGGGCTTCAACTTATAGTACTCTCCACGAAATGGCACGATCTTCATATCTAAATGATACCCCGCCATCTTGGCAATACGATCACTTTGAAGTCCCGCACAATTAATGAGGTAATGAGAATGATACGTTTTGTTGTTCGTTCTAACCGTAACAGACTGATTACATTCTACAATGGATGTCACTTCTTCACTTAGGTGAATGGCGCCACCGCTAACTCTAAGTAATTCTGCTAATTTCTCAGATACGTGTTTGTAGCTAACGATTCCAGCCGTTGGAACACGAATAGCTTTAATACCATTAACGTGAGGTTCGATCTCTTTTAATTGCTTTTCATCTAGGAGTTCAACATCAAGACCGTTCGTTCTTCCTCGCTCATATAGATTCTCTAAATTTGTTAACTCAGATTCATCTGTTGCGACAATGACTTTGCCACATATATCCACATCTACGTCATGTTCTTGACAAAATGCACGCATTGACTCGCTACCAGCTTTTGCGAACTTTGCTTTATAGCTGCCAGGTTTGTAATAAATACCTGAATGGATGACACCACTGTTATGACCAGTTTGGTGTGAGGCTACTTCTTTTTCTTTTTCGATGACTTGAACCTTTAAGTTAGGATTGTTGTTTAGAAGGTTGTAAGCAACGCTTAAACCGACAATTCCTCCCCCAATAATTGTGTAATCATGCATGTTATCCCTCTCCTATAAACAAGATTCTGCGATGACTTCAACGAGGTGTTTCACTTGAATTTGATGACTCATTCCTTCACGCTCAACACCCATTTTCATTTGTAAATGACACCCTGGATTTGTCGTAATAATCAAATTCGGTTTCGCACTGACGACCGCTGGCATTTTGTAATCTAAAATGTCCATTGACGCTTCGTAGTTCACGATGTTGTAGATCCCTGCTGAACCACAACAAAGGTCTTGTTTGTCCATTGGCACATAATTTAAGCCAGGGACTTTAGCGATTAACTCCAACGGTGCATCGACATTTTTTTGAACATGAGTCATGTGACAAGACGGTTGATAGACAGCTGTATGATGAACGTGGTGATTATATGTTAAATTGCTTTGTGCCAACACCATAGAAATGTCCGCATGTTTTTTAGAAAATCGTTCTGCACGTTCTTTCCAAGCGGGTTCATCTTTAAGCAGATGATCATACTCAACGAGCATCGCACCACAGCCACCGATACTTGACACGATGTAATCAAACGATCCGCTTTCAAAAGCTTCAATGTTTTTCTTTGCTAACTGACGTGCCGTTTTAAGATCTCCACCATGCGACTGAAGCGCACCGCAACACGATTGGTCTTTGACAACCGTTACATGAACACCAGCTTTTCGTAACAGTTGAATGGCTTGGTCATTAATCGTCGAAAACATCGTATCCATTAAGCAGCCGAGAAAATACGCGACTTTAACGGTTCCCTGTGGTGCGTCTTCTTCGTAAGCTTTCTTTTCTTTAGAACGCTCCGCCATCGGTATAATTGATTCAAAAGCTACCATTCCTTTAGGAAGTACTACATTCAAAATACCCGTTTTTCGTGCAACAAATTGCAAAGGTAGTCGTTGATAAGACAATAAGCCGAACTTTGCTATTGCAAGCATAGATGAATGAGGAAGTAGCTTTTCAAAGAGTGCGCTTTCGATGAACCGTTCACGTTTTGAACGTTTCGTTTCTATGCGCAAAACTTCTTTTGCTGACTCTAAGATCGATCCATATTGAACATTGGTCGGACATGCGGTTTCGCATGCACGGCAGCCGAGACACATGTCAATCGGCTCTTTTAAATCGTCGTAACTAATCTTTCCTTCAGCTGCCATTTTCACGAGATTTATTCGCCCTCTTGGACTATGCGTTTCTTTGTTCATCGTTTGATACGTCGGGCAAGCAGGCAAACAGTATCCGCATTGAACACAATCAAACGTCTCTTGATAGGCAAGTCGTTTATCAACCATCGCGTAACACCAACTTCTGGCCTTTTTCAGGAAAAATCTTTCCTGGGTTTAAGATGTTATTCGGATCAAAGCTCTCCTTTACTGTCTTCATCATTGCTAAACCTTTTGCTCCGAGTTCCATTTCCATAAACGGTGCTTTCATCGTGCCAATTCCGTGCTCTCCAGATAATGTGCCACCGAGTTCAATCGCAGCTTCAAAGATCTCTCCTACAGCTTTTTCTACACGTTTCATCTCTTCTTCATCGCGAACATCAGCAATAATATTCGGATGAAGATTGCCATCTCCAGCATGTCCAAACACAACAAGATCGATGTTATTCGCGTTTTTAATCTCTTTTAAAATACGAAACATCTCTGGAATCTTACTTCTTGGAACGGTCGCATCTTCTGAGATTTTCGTAGGTTTCACTTGCACAATCGCAGGAGAAACGAGTTTTCTTGCTTGCCAAAACTTACTCGCTTCTTCAGCGCTTTTCGCAATTTGTACTTCCCTAGCCCCATTCTTCAAACAACACCCTCGCACTTGCTCAGCTTCTTCTTCAATGGCTAGTGGGTGTCCGTCAATCTCAATTAAGAGTAGTGCCTCAACATCAATCGGCAGCCCTGTCGGTTGATAAGCTTCGACAGCTTTTATTGAAGCTTGATCCATAATCTCAAGCTTTGAAGGGGTAATGCCTTCACGTAAGATCGCACTAATTGCTTTTCCAGAATCAATGAGATCGTCAAATAAAACGAGCATCGTTTTATTTGCTTTTGGACGTGGGACAAGTTTCAGTGTTGCTTCTGTAATAACAGCAAGTGTGCCTTCTGAACCGACAATTAGTTTCGTTAAATCATAGCCGGTGACGTTTTTGACCGTTTGACCTCCGGTACGAATAATATCACCATTTGCGGTGACAATTTCTAGGCCAAGTACGTAGTCTTTCGTTACACCGTACTTTAAACCTCTCGGTCCACCAGCATTTTCGGCGAGGTTGCCTCCAATTGTAGAGACATTCATGCTACTCGGATCTGGGGGATACATCATTGAAAAAGCTTTTGCAGCTTCATCGATATGACCCGTAATCACCCCTGGGGAAACGACTGCAATCATATCATCAGGATAAATTTCTAATCGATCGTCCCATTGAGAGAAATCTAACACGACGCCACCATACACCGGAATTGGGCCACCACTTAACGATGTCCCCTGGCCTCTTGGATACACAGGAACATGTAATTCATTCGCGAGTGTAACAATCTCTGAAACTTCTTCTGTAGCTGTCGGTTGTATGACAACTTCAGGGATGTGATGTCCGAACGATGCGTCATAAGCATATGACGCACGATCAGACAGTGACGTTAAAATCCGACTTTCATTAATGAGCTGTTTCGCTCGTAACCTTTGAACGAGTTCTGTTGCGTTACGGTTCTCATTCATCCTATATTCATCCTTTTTTAATCCAGACTCTTATCACCTAGTTTTTTACGAACATTCGTAATGTGTATATTCATTGCTTCTCTAGCACCTGATGCATCTTTTTTTTGTATAGCTAGAAATACGTTTTCGTGTTCTTTATAAACGTCTCTACGCTTCTCGGTTTTTCCAATATTAAATCGAAGGGAATACTCAATCGCTTGATTTAACAACTCCCCGATGTTTTCAAGTGATGACACGAGAAAGGGGTTCTTTGATGCACGTACAATTTCATAGTGAAAATGCGTATCCGCTTCACTACCAATGACCGTTTCATCTTGAACCGTTTCTTTAAATTGTAATAAGGCGGTTTCTAAGCGAATGAGATCACGTTCATTCGCACGAGTCGCCGCTAGTGCCGCCGCTTCTGTTTCAATGATGTGACGCATTTCTAGGAGAGAATGTACTTCCTCCATAGAAATGAGCCCCATTTTCAAATTCGAGAGCATATCGACGAGCTTTACATCTTTCACCCATCTGCCGCCACCTTGTTTCGATTCAATAACGCCTGCTGCGGTTAACACGCTTAATGCTTCACGAATCGGTGAACGACTGACTTGAAATAAGTCAGAAAGTTCTTGTTCAGAAGGTAGTTTAACCCCTCGACGATACGGTTCTTTCTGAATCATTTCTTTTAATTGTTCTAACACTTGTTGTGAAATGTGTTTACGCTCGATAAACACTTTGCTCATTTGATCACACCTTTTAGGAGGTCATGTTTACTGCTGCCTCACGTTTTGAACGCATCATATGCCAAGCCATCGTTAATCCAATTAGAATAAATCCGATGACATTCGTCATCATACCTGGAGCAATTAAAAGAATTGCACCAACGAAGAAAGTAATTTTTTCTATTAATTGCAAATCCGTTGATAGATAGCCACTTAAAGCGACAGCCATCGCGAACACTCCGATTACACATGTCACAACCGTGGTTGTAACTGTCAGAGCATTCACTGAGTGTGTACTCGTCTCTTGTAAGACCATCACTGGGTTGTACGCAATCATAAACGGAATGATAAACCCTGGTAAAGCTAACTTTACAGATGTCCAAGACGTCTTCATTGCATCTGCACCTGCAATACCCGCTGCTGTGTAAGAAGCCAGTGCTACCGGCGGTGTAATATTTGAAAGTGCACCGAACCAGAATACGAAGAAATGCGCTGCAATTGGGTTAATGCCCATTTCAATAAGTGCTGGTGCTGCAGTTACAGCAACGACGATGTATAGAGCTGTAGAAGGAAGACCCATACTTAATACGATACACGTTACCATGACGAGTAATAACGCAATCCAAAGCATGCCGTTTGCTACATTTAAGACGTTGTATGCAATCGCTGATCCAAGTCCTGACATTGTGACAACAGCGATAATAATTCCGATGGACGCACACGCAAGCCCTACCTGAACAGAACTTTTAGCCCCGCCAATAAACGCTTCTTTAACTTTCGATATGTTTACTCGTGTTTCTTTATCTTTCGTTAACCAACTTGCAACAATTACTGAAATAATCCCAGCAAAGCCTGCAAATAACGGTGTATACCCTGCAAGTAACGTCCCAATTACGATGAGAATCGGAAATAGCAAAACTCCTCGTTCTTTTAACACCGTCCACACTTGTGGTATAGAGTCTTTACTCATCCCTTTTAACCCTTGCTTCTTCGCTTCTAAATCAATCGCAAACACGAGGGCAATAAAATACAAGAATGTCGGAATAATTGCCGCAAAAACAACGGTTGCATACGGCACCCCAAGAAACCCTGCCATAATAAATGCCGCTGCACCCATGATCGGAGGCATCATCATACCACCTGTTGATGCCGTCGCTTCAACGGCTGCCGCGTAGTTACGCTTTAAACCAACTTGCTTCATTAAAGGAATTGTAAACGCACCTGTTGTTGCAACGTTTGCCACTGCACTACCATTTAATGAACCAGTTAATGCACTAGAAATAACAGCCACTTGAGCAGGTCCACCACGTCGTTGACCAGCAACTGCAATGGCTAAGTCATTAAATAACTTCGAAGCTCCACTAACACTTAAAAATGCTCCAAACAAAATAAAGATTACGATATACGTAGAGGCAATTGACAACGTTAACCCAAAGACCCCTTCTGTTGTCATGTACACTCTATAAAGCAAACGTTCAATGCTGAACCCTGCATGACCGAACATCCCTGGAAAATAAGGACCAAAAACAGCATAAATCATCGCCGCGCCAGCTAGAATTGGAATGAACGTTCCGAGTGTTCTTCTTGACGCTTCAAGTAGTAGAAGTACTGTAATAATTGCAAAAACATAATCAATTGGAATCGCTTGTGAAACGCGATCAATATGGATCGTCGTATAGAAAATTAAAATATAACCTGTTCCTATTATACTAATAATTGCTAGCGCAAGGTCGATTTTTGTGAATCTTTTCATATTTCCTTTTTTACGAGCTGGATACAACAAAAACGCTAAAATTAGTAATAATGCCAAGAAGATAATGTTTCGGTAAATCTCTTGAATGTTCATTAAACTATTTACGTAAATGGCGAACCCAGATAAAAGTATTGCAATAACAGCCATCGTTTTGTATTGCCAACCTTTTAATTGTCTTCCCATCATTGCTTGGTCTTGCTCAACGTCCTTTTCTTTAACTTCAGTCGCATCATTTACAGCCATCACATGTCCCCCTTAATCCGTTTTATTATTCTGCTGCCTCTGGAGGAATTAGTTCCTCAGGAATGTCCATTCCAACTTCTTCAAAATACGTATACGCCCCGATATGTAACGGCACAGAAACTCCGTCTAATGCCGTTTCTAAAGACATTGCTTTTGCGGAATTATGAACTTGATACATCGTTTCTAAGTTCTCAAATAAAATCTTCGTCAATCGGTAAACGCTTTCATCATCAAGGTGTTTATCTACAGCTAAGATATTTGATTGCGCAATCGTTTCAATTGGTTCTTCTTGTCTTGGATAGGACTCTTCCTCAATTGTGTACCTAAAAAAGACCGGCTGTCCGTCATTAATTGAATCTAATTGGTCGTCTGTTACTTCGAGTACACTAGCATTGACTCCACTTGCAAACATATCCGTAATAGCCGTTACTGGGACCCCTGCTGGTAAAGAACCTCCATCTAATCGACCGTCACGCATGGATGAAATCGTATCGTCGTAACCAAGATAATCTGGTGAAATATCTTGGATCGAAAGATCGATTCCATTAATTAAAGCAAGCGTCGACTGTTCAGTTCCACTCGCTTGTGGTCCAACAGAAAATGACTGACCTTCAATATCAGCGATCGTACCTGTCTCAACATAATTGTTCATCAAAACAAAGTGTTCAACATTTGGCCAAAGCATCGTAATGGAACGTAAGTCTTCATAAGCGTTCCCTTCAAAAACCGATGTTCCTTGATAAGCTTGGTCAGCAATTAGCCCTTGAAGTATTGCGAATTGCGCTTCTTCTTTTCTAAGTAAATCAATATTTTCCACCGAACCGGCAGAAGACTGACCTGTCGCGCGTATTCCTTCGTCAATCAACTCTTCTGTCCATAAATTTCCCATCCCTACGCCAATTGGATAATATGTACCTCCTGTCGATGCTGTGGCAATTGAAAAATATTGATTTCCTTCATTACAAGATGCCAACAACATTGACGTACTAACTAGTCCTGCAAGAATCGTTGTTTTCTTGAGCACCTAAATTCCTCCCCTTTATGTAAGCGCTTAAGTAAGTTGTATGACAAGTATACAACTTATCGGACAAATTACAATATAAATATTAGATAATTAGCTTTTTTTAATGAATTAATAAAAAAAAGAACCCTCCAGGGTTCTAATTACGGTTTATAAACGTACGATACATGACTCTTAGACAGTTCTGATGGTCGTTCATCGACTCGCTAGCTTCCAGTTAATAGATTCTAAGTAAGACAGTTAATTCTTCAATTTCTACATCGATCGCTTTTGCACATTCATAGTGTTCATGATCATTTAGTCGATTTTGAAATTGAACGAGCCATTCTAGCTCCCTTAGAAAAATCTTACGGTCTTCATAGCTCATCATTAAAGCCCCAATTCAGCGCTAGTATATTTTTATATACCCATTATACATGAAACCAAAACGATGGCTAGATGTAACGTCATAATTTCTATTTTGGAACGTTTAACTCTAACCATTCGTCTGTTTCTTCAAAGCCGTACCTTAAATAAACTGACCTTCCTAACGCAGATGCACCAAGCCATAACTTATGTACTCCCCGCTCTTTCGCTTCATTCACAGCTAGATCAAGCATTTTTGTTCCAAACCCTTTACCTCTATGTGTTGGTTTAGTATATATGTTCGTAATATACCCTTTCACACCGCTTACGTTCGTATAGGTAGGTGGAAATTGATAAAAGACAATTGCACTCGTAGCAACGATCTCACCTTGTTCCTCAGCAAGCCATTGGATGAGGTCATCTGACTCAATCTTGTCCATGAAAAACTGTCGCAATTGATCGTCAATTCCCTGATCAGCTGTAATACCTTCATCAATTAATTGCTTCTTTCGTATGTCGATTAAACCTTCTACGTCATTCAGTGTTGCACGTCTTATAAACATGACCTTGCACCTCCATTTGCGTTCAGTGCCATCGTATCATATTCACGGATTTGCGTTTCGCTCCTTATGATGTAGGGAATTAAAAAGCCATTATCATAACGTTTATAGGGAGCTAGCGAACATGAAAAAACGATATGCTGCGCCAATATTTATTCTCCTTAGCTTGTACATCGGTTTTAATGGCGCATTTTTATTTGATTATATTTTAGCAATGAATGTGTATTATTTTTGGGTTCCATTTGTCGCCTTTACACTTAGCTTTTTCCTTGGTCGGTTCATCGCCCACCTGACAATTGGACGCTTTATAAAAGTCTTCGGTGCGCTTTTTTTGAGTCTATTTTTACCTTTTTTATACATTGCAATTCCGATCGACTTGTTACTTATTAGTTTATAATTCTTAGAACTACTCACCTCTGAAATAGTAAACATTATTCTCCTGGTCGGCTTGGTAACCTTTATAACGTTGTTACTCGTTATGTATCGTAATGCATGGTCACCGATTATTCAACATCACACGATTACGTCCACAAAAACTTCTAAAGAATTGTCATTTAAAATTGCTGTCATTACCGATATTCATCTAGGCAATATCAATGGCAACCGCCGAATACAACAACTCGTAAAAAAAGTAAATCGACTGAATGCCGATGCCATTGCACTCATTGGCGATGTGATGGAAGACAACATTGAACCGCTAAAGAGAAATAAAATGTTTGATGAGTTATCTCACTTAAAATCCAAGCTCGGCACGTTTGTTGTGCTTGGAAATCATGAATTTTACGGTCAAGATGTTGATGAATATATTGAACGAATGAAAGAAGCAAACTTCTCTTTGTTACAAGATGATATTGTTTACCTCGGAGATTCAATCTCAATTATCGGACGTAAAGATGCTGAAGATCCTACAAATCGTAAACTGGCTAAACAAATGGTCAAAGATGTTTCACGAGAGCGATTTGGCATCGTCTTAGACCATCAACCACTCGATCTTAAAGAACTTTCAACTAACGATCACATTGACCTTGTCTTCTCCGGTCATACTCATCGAGGCCAAGTATCACCATTACACTTTGTTACGAATAAAAAGTTCCCGCTAGACTATGGAATAAAAACACATAACGGTACATCAATGATCGTTTCATCCGGCTTTGGAACGTGGGGACCGCCCATTCGACTAGGGAGTCGTTCAGAAATTCGCTTCGTTGATGTTCGTTTTCAAAGAGCATCTTCTTGACTGTATACTTCTTCCAATTTGATCAATACTAAAAAAATCAAACCGTCAAGGAGGAAGAAGTATGAGCATTTGGCTAGACGAACACGAGCACACCTACCCGAAAGTAAATTCCGATATAGAAGTTGACCATCTCATCGTCGGTGCCGGGATTACTGGAATTACTCTCGCCTATTTGCTTTCTAAGAAAGGGAAAAACGTGACCCTCATCGATGCAAACCGACTCATGGATGGGACGACAGGGCATACGACAGCTAAAATCACGGCTCAACACGCACTGATTTACGATGAATTCAAATCAAACATCGGCAAAAGCAATGCACGCATCCATTATGAAGGTGCTGCTGATGCAGCAAAGCAAATTGAATCAACCATTCAAGAACTTGAAATCGATTGTGACTACGAAAAAAAAGATGCAATTCTTTATGCTACAAGTGATCGCTACGTTCAAAAGCTTGAACAAGAAGAAAAAGCCTATGATGCGTTAAACATTCCGTATGAACATACGCAAATTGATATGCTCTCATCAAAGAAAGCATTAAAAATGGCAAACCAAGCTGAGATGCATCCGACGAAGTACCTTTCTGCACTCGTTCATGAGATTACTCGAGCAGGCGGAACCATTTATGAGAACACGGTTGCAGTCAACATAAACCACGGTGAACAAACTGTTGTAGAGACGAGTGATGGCAATCAGATCACTTGCTCAAATGTGTACATTTGTACTCATTTCCCCTTTTATGAAGGTAGTCATTTTTATTTTTCCAGACTTACCGCTGAACGCTCCTACGTGATTGCGATTGAGCCGATGCAAATGATCGATGACGGGATGTATTTAAATCCTGAATCACCCAATACGAGATCGATACGTAAAGCTTCTTATAAAGGGAAAGATGTACTATTAATCGGAGGTGAGAGTCATAAAGCAGGACAAGGGAAAGCCGTATCCCATCATTACTTAGCTTTAGAGAAATTCGCTGAAGAAACGTTCGGGATCAAACAAGTGATTGATCGCTGGTCTGCGCAAGATTTAACGACGCTTGATAAATTACCGTATATCGGGCCGATGCATGACGATTATCCGAATACCTATGTAAGTACAGGTTATCGTAAATGGGGAATGACTACAGGTACGCTCGCTGCCATGATTTTAAGCGACTTAGCAGAACAAAAACAAAACCGTTATGCCGATTTGTATAATCCGAAACGTTTTTATGCAGATCCATCTATTGTTACGTTTCTTCGTGAGAATTTGAACGTCGCTACACACTTGATTAAAGGAAAGCTAGATGGGACGAAGCAATCTTTAGGCGAGTTAGAACGTGGAACTGGCACCGTATTTAAACATAATGGTCAGCGAAGTGGTGCTTATCGAGATGATGATGGTCAACTTCATATCGTTGATACAACATGCACACACCTCGGTTGCGAAGTAAACTGGAATGATGGGGATCGTACGTGGGATTGTCCTTGTCACGGTTCACGGTTTTCATACACTGGAGAAGTTATTGAAGGTCCTGCTGAGAAACCGTTACAAACGAAATCGTATACGATGTTCGATGCGATTGATGTCGATCAAGAATCATCCGGTTATTAATGACAACAAACTCATGAAGATTTGTATCGATCTTGAACCTAATTAACATGTGGCTAAGAATACTTGAACAAAAAGTGAGCAAGGATTCTTCCTTACTCACTTTTTGTAACAGTACGATTATCCCACGTTCTTCGACGACTTGTGCGAGAGAAGATTTAATTGAAATATTCTCAAATTGTATTCCTAACTGTACAGCTGTTTGAGCGATCTCAGGTCGTAATCCTGAAAGTGTCGTTGATACACCTAGAAGTCTAAGACCTTCAATTAATTGAAAGATTTGTTGAGCAACCATCGTATCAATGATGGGTACACCAGATAAATCAATAAATAGCTCAGTAATTTTCTTCTCAGCACTTTGTGAAAGTGTTTGTTCAAACATAATCTTTGCGCGGTATGTATCGATGTCTCCTACAACAGGTAAAAGTGCCGTTCTTTGACTCAACATTAGAATCGGACAACTTAATTCAACAATGGTCTTTTGTTGTGCTCTCGTTCGCATTTGCGACTGAGATTCATATTCTTTCGTAAACTGAACAATCACATCATTCATCTGCTTCGTAATTGCCTTTAGCCAATGCCGCTGTTCAGCAACATCCATTGTCGGATCAACAGTTTGCAAATATTCTTCGAACAATTCGATATAAATTAATTGGTTGTTCATAAATTCACCAATAATTGTATCTAATGGGGTGTTCTGATGATATTCATCCTTTGCTACTCGCGCTACCCAAGAATCAACGTGTATAACACCGTCACCTTTGAATAAATTAAAAAATTGAATATGGAAATCATGATTTTGCTTCTTTAATTTCGTAATGACGCTTTCATTTTTACTTCCATACACACCTTCATCGGATTCCAAATCTTCAAACCAGCGCTCAGTAATGCCCTCACTTCGTTTGATCATGTATGTATACAGTTGATTGTTCTCGTTCATGCTCTTCTCCTCTAATCTGTAATATTCAATGGTTATTAAAGATAAATTTGTGCGTGTCTATTGTACATTCTGTTGGATAAAATAACTCATGAAAGTAAAACATAGCCTACTTGGCTATGCTTCTCATTAATGATTCAAATCCGAGTGTATGAAACCATATAATGATGGTAATCAAATAAGGTACATCCTCATATACCCGGATCTACCACGGCTTAAACCCATTATTTTAAAATAAATAAAGTTTATTTTTTGTTACGCTTAATTCCTAGTCTTGTCCGCTCACTACGTACATCAAAAGCAAATTCATCCATTCGCTTAATCGCATTTAAATAGACAGATCCTAAGCGTAGCGTATCAATTTCATCGAACAGTGAAATAAAACGAATGTTATTATCATCGAAATACGTTAACATCTCAAGTAATAATTCGCTCGAAGCGGCTAAACAAGAAAGCTTAACGACAACAACCGTGTCCTTTGGTTGTAATTGCTCAAGTAAATCATGTAGTTCTTTATCGGAACCCTCACCAAAATCCCCTTCTTGGACAATCGTGTTGACGCCATACTTTTCTAGCAGTTGATTTTGAAGCCAACCTTCTTCATCCCGACTGTATGGTCTTACATATCCATAAATCATAGTAGCACCTCTTTTAAGTATGAACGTATTGTTATTATTACCTTTACACACTTAACTTTACAAGTAGTAAAGATCTCCTATACGTACACTACCCTCCGTTCAACCTTTTGAATCATCACCTTTAAAACAACTTCATTTGTTCATTCTCAACTTCTGTTATGTTAGAAACCGTCAGGCCTAATAAACGAATTCCTTGATCTGTTTCTCCAATTTCATCGTACAACTTCTGGCCAAGTTGATAAATCTTATCTGCTGACTTGAAATCTGTGGCATTACTGATCCTCCTCGTGATCGTTTCAAAAGAATTGTAACGGACTTTAAGAACGACTGTTTTCCCTTTTTTCCCGTGGCGTTCGAGTGCAGCTTGCACTTCTTTACTTAATCTCATGAGTTCTCGTTTTACTTCATCCTCAGAGAAAAGGTTCGAAAAGTACGTATGTTCTTTCCCAACCGACTTGCGATTTCTCGTCAACGAAAGTGGTTTGTTATCGATTCCACGGATCTTACGATAATAAGACATCCCTGCCTTACCGAAGTACCTTACTAAATCCATCTGATCTAACTGATACAAGTCTTCCCCATAATAGATGCCTAATTCATGCATACGAAATGTTGTTTTCGGACCAATACCGTGAAACTTTTCAATCGGTAACTCCCGTAAAAAATCAACCGCTTTTTCTGGAGGGATGACGGTTAAGCCCGCAGGTTTATTCTGGTCTGAGGCAATCTTAGCAATAAATTTGTTATAGGATACACCTGCAGAACTTGTAAGTCTCGTCTCTTTGTAAATTTGCCGTTGTAAGTGCTTTGCGACAACGGTAGCACTATCAATTTGCAACTTGTTGTTCGTCACATCAAGATAAGCCTCATCAATAGACATCGGTTCTACATAATCGGTGATTTTTCGCATGATTTGTAGGATTTGCTCTGATGCCTCTTTGTAAGCAGGGTAATTTCCTTCAATAAAAATCCCTTCTGGACAGCGCTCATACGCTTCGTATGCACTCATTGCTGAATGGATCCCAAACTTCCTAGCTTCATAATTGGCAGTTGCAACAATTCCCTTTCCACCTGTTTTTCGTGGGTGCTTCGCAATAATGACAGGCTTCCCTTTTAAGGAAGGGTTATCTCGTTCTTCGACTGAGGAGAAAAATGCATCCATGTCTACATGAATGATCTTTCTCGATACATTATTATACGGTTCAGGAAACTGAAGATCACTCGACATTGCATGTTCTCCCCTTTCTAAATCTCATTATAACGAACAAATGATCGCATCTCAAACAATTAAAAACCCTTGCGATTTATTTCGCAAGGGCAATGAGTTTTATTCGTCGTCACTGTCTTCTTCATCCGATTCTTCTTCGGAATCTTCTTCAGGCATTTCTTCATCGTCTTCCATGAGTTCAGCACCTGCAATTTCAATATCTAGACCGAGTTTATAATCAACACCTGGGGTGTAATTATTACCTGCATTCCAAAGGAGGAATTCATAAATATTGTTGTCATAAAGTGCTTTAATTTGAGCTTCAATTTCTGGTGCATCATAAGATGTCCATTGTCCATCTGGCAAATAGGATGCGGTAAAGTCTTGCAACCAAGGACGTGAAACCGGTGGGTTATCAAGTTCTTCTAATACTTCATTTTCTACTTGAGAATAATAGTCCATCACGTTGTATGGCTCCAAATCTGGGTATCTAATACCCGGTAAGCTACCTTCTCCCCAATGACTTGGGTAAGGCATTGAAGAAATGACGTCTACGTTCTCAGAAATTGCTGCAAAGCTTTGGCCGATGTTTGGTTCATCGTACATTGCTGCTACTCCGAAAATATCAACTGATACTTTGACACCATACTCTCTAAGTTCCTCACGAGCATATTCAACGAAATCTGTTACAGCAGCGATCCGCTTTTCGTAACGATCCATATCTGTGTCAGCATAATTGCCTTCTGTATAATTGAGCATATCATCACGACTGCCAAACCCTTCTGGGAATCGTACATAGTCAAATTGAATCTCTTTAAAGCCTGCTTCTGCCGCTTGGCGTGCAACTTCTACGTTGTATTCCCATACTTCTTCTGAGAATGGATTTACAAAGGCAGATCCACCTGGGTTTGTCCACACATTGCCTCCTTCAGTAAACGACAATTCAGGTTCTTGTTTTCCTAAAATCGTATCTTTAAATACAACGACACGGGCAATTGGATAGATCTGTGACTCTTCTAACGTATCCATCATTCCCTCGACATCTGTAATCACATCACGTGAATTCTCTTGAACACGCTCATCCTCTGAGTCTGTTTCGAATGTAATAAATCCGTCGTCATCTTTGACGTCAATAACCATTGCGTTTAAGTCTGTACTGTCGACAAAATCAACGAGTTCATTGAATTTCTGGCCACCAGCCGAGTGTGCCGTTGAGAAAATTCCACGGACGCCATCTTCTGGGTACTCAATGTTCACACCGCTATCATATGTAAATCGGTCTGGGATCAGACGTGGTAACGTAAGTAGATCTTCTTCAGCATCTGGAATTGCAAATAACCTAGCTTCACTTTCATCTTCTGAACCTTCGTCTGAATCTTCATCAGCTTCTTCTGAGTCTTCTTCCGTCTCTTCTACGTCTTGTTCTGTGTCTTCAGCTTCTTCCTCAGCAGACACGCTTGTGATACTTAACGTTGTAACAACAAATCCGGCTACTACGAATGCTGACAACTTCCACGGTTTGATCATTTATTCACCCTCCTCTTCCGGCGTAGGCATTTCAAAGTTTGCTAGAATTTCTTGCATATTAATTAATGCATCTTCCAATTCGTACCAATTAGCATTCATTGCGCGGTGAGTATCGTTAACATTCTCAATCCCATCCGTAATATCGGCAAAGTCAGCTTCTTCACTGCTTAGCGTTTCAAAGTATTCACTTTGAGCGCTCAAGTTGTGACGGTATTCATCAATAAACTGGGATAATTCCGCACCATAATCTGAAAGCCCTACTGAAAATTCTTCGATATCGTTCGGAAGTTCTTCTGCATCTACATGCTCAATGGCTTGTCCGATCGTATTCAATTCCTGGTTAATTTGGCTATGTATTGAATCGAGCGATTGCAAAATGTCCTCTCGATCACTTAAATTCGAAGCTACTTGACCCGTACCTTCGAGTAATGCTCCCTCACTATCATTGGCTAAGTCTTCTTCAAAATCCAACTGTAAATCTTCTTCAACGTTAAGTAATTGTTCCGCTTCTGTTTGAAAATCTTGAATGTAAGTCTCTATGCCATCAACAGCATTACCCGCGTCTTCTGCACTAGCAGTCTCTTCAGAGTCCGTACATGCCGATAACAGAACGAGCGTTAACGCCAGACCACTTACTGATACTTTCTTTTTCAACACAAGCCCTCCCTTTTCTTACAGTTCTCACATGTGAAGTTCATGTTACACATGACCATTTCTAAATACAAACAATATCCATCATAACTCGTCAATCACATTATCGATATTATACCAATCATCAGAATACATGAATAGGGAATTTGTATAAATTTGTCATTTATTATCAAATCGGTTTAAATGTAAGCATTTTAGTGAATAAGAGAATAACACATCTAGGAGGGATCAATCATGAGCGATAAAGCGACGGATAAACTTAAAGGAATGGCGAACCAAGCGAAAGGTAGCGTAAAAGACGCAACAGGAAAAGCTACAAACAACAAAAAGATGCAAGCAGAGGGAAAGACAGACAAATTAAAAGGAAAAGCACAAGATACGAAAGCAAACGCCAAACATGAAATGGATAAATAAATTCAACGTGCAGCTTTGCAAGACAAAGTTGCATTCTTTTTTGTATAATGATGATTAACCGCCTTAACGTTTGAAAGGAATACTTCATGAAACACACTCAGCAAGATTTCACTAAAGGTCCATTGTTTAAACCGCTCGTGTTTTTTTCTGGTCCGATTATGATTACGAACTTGCTTCAGTCTTCTTTTCAAATTACTGACAGCCTTTGGGTCGGAAATTTACTAGGAGCAAGTTCTCTAGGTGCCGTCGCCATTTCAAGCACCATAATGTTTACCGTCTTGTCTTTTGTAATCGGCTTGAACAATGCCTCTTTAACCATTCTATCGCAACAAAGAGGCAAAGATAATGAACAAGGATTACGTTCTTACTTAAATGCTTTTGTCGTCATCATGGCTGTCATCGCGACTCTGTTTGGAATTGCAGGCTATGTATTTTCAGAATCGCTCCTTTCACTCATCGGTACACCAGAGTCGATTATAGAGCAAGCAATCGCTTACTTACAAATTACCTTTATCGGTATTATTTTTTTATTTGGGTACAACTTTATTAGTACAATTCTTCGTGCGTTAGGTGATAGTAAAACACCACTCAAGATTGTACTTATTGCCGTGATTCTAAATATTATCTTCGATCCGTTGTTTATCGTAGGGTTTAATCTTGGAATTGAGGGCGCCGCTTATGCGACGATTGCATCTCAAGGGCTCGCATTTTTTTATGGGCTATTTTATGTCATTAAACATCAGCTTGCCCCATTTTCTTTGCCTACGTTACCTAAACGAGTCGAAGCATCTTTAATCTTTCGTCTTGGCATCCCATCTGGACTACAAATGGCCGTAATCTCAGCCGGTGTTGCCGCCATTTTAAGTGTTGTTACTGGGTTTGGCGAATATGTTGTTGCTGGATTTAGTGCCGCTCAACGTTTGGATAGTTTAATTTTGTTACCTGCCATGGCTTTAGGAACTGCTGTTAACAGCATCGCAGGACAAAACATCGGTGCTCAAAGCTGGGATCGTGTCCGCCAACTAGCTACACTCGCTGTGCTCTACAACTTTGCGATTATGTTTACAATCGCTCTACTTGTCGTGATTTTTGCGGAGCAAGGGGTCAGACTATTTATACAAGACGAAGAAGCAGTCGCTTTTGGGACACGTTATTTGCAAATCGTTGCACTATGCTATCCGTTTCTCGGTGTGAATTTCGTTTTGAATGGGATCGTACGTGCCTCTGGAGCGATGTACCAAGTGCTTATCTTAAACATCCTCTCGTTTTGGGTGCTTCGCTATCCGTTAACTGCACTATTCTCCCATTGGTTCGGTGAGGTTGGCATCGGCATTGGAATGGGTATCAGCTTAATCATCGGTAGTCTGTTTGCCTATCTTTACTTTCGTTACGGAAAATGGGATCAAAAACAAATATTCGCTGAACAATAGACGAGCCAGTCTTGGCTCGTCTATTGTTCATCACGTGACGTTCTTTAAGCTACGAACAGGTTAAAAAGAGACATTATTACGGAACTAGCAGAGGTTAAACAAAAGATGTATTTATTTATAATATTCGAACTTATTATTTACTTCTAACAAATTCTTCTCTATATTGGTACTGGAACCTCATGAATCGGTAATCCGATTGGTAAATCGCATCATAATCAAGGACTTGAACTAAAGGAGTTGGTATTGTTTTGTCCGCAGAAGACGTGAAGAATTTGAAAAATTGGCTAATCACTCGTAGTATCTATTGCTCCTTTTTTATTGTTACGATAATCACCGCAGCTATACTATTGGATAATATCAAAATAATATGGTCAACGATGCCAGCAGTAATACTGATTGTATACTACACAAGCAAGAATTATAAGGAAAAGAAAACCAACCTTTATAAATTAGAATAAAACAAGCAGACTCAGAGTAATTGAGTCTGCTTGTTAGTTAATTTCACTCTTTCACTAATGACACGCCTCTATTCACGTTTCTGAAACGTAAACCGAAACGTAACATCATGTTCAGAGCTACTTACGTCGTAGCGTACATCTAAAGCTTTCGCCATTTGAGAAACGAGATACAAACCAATACCGCTTCCACCCGTATGGCGATTCCTTGATTTCTCAACACGATAAAACGGTTTAAAGATCATGTCTTGCTCCTCTTCACTCAACGTAACACCATCATTGTTTACCGTTACAATCGTTTCATCCCCAGATTCCTTTATTGAAACTGTGAGATTCCCTCCAGCAGGAGAATACATATACCCATTATGAATGACGCTATACAACATTCGTTTGACGAGCTCTTCATTTCCGATGACGAATTGCTCGTCTGGAAGCGTAACGTTCGTCGTCATGTTTTTCTCTTCTCTAAAGTAATCTAACTTATGAAGCGTCGTTTGAATGACGTGAACAAGGTCGATTTCGACTTGTTTTTGATTGAGCAAGTCTCGTTCAAATCGTGACAGTTGCATCATGTTTTGTACGAGCGTCTCCATTTCTTCAGTTGTATTCAACGACTTTTTCAAATAATGATCGCGATCTTGATAAGGGCCAATGTTATGGATCATTCCTTCCATCTGTCCTTTCAAGATCGTGATCGGTGACTTTAATTCATGAGAGGCAGCAGAAAAATATTCTCGTCTACGTTCTTCAATCTCACGCTCTCGTTCGATGTCTGATTGCAATTTTTCATTTGCAGATTTCAATTGTAGCAACGTTTCTTCAAGGTTATTTGACATTTGATTAATGCTTTTCGATAACTCTCCAATCTCATCATCGCTGTCGTGCTTAATCGTTTTCGAAAAGTCCAACCTTGCGAGTGATTGAGCTGATGCATTTAACTTAAGCAACGGTTTTGTAATCTGTCTCGAGAAGAAGTACGCACAACCGATTGATAAAATAATCGCTACAATAAGAATGTATGGCAAAAACAAAAATAACGCTTCCGTTGCTTCACTGACAGGTTGCAACGATGCATTAAAGAACAAATGAAACGCTCGACCTTCAATGGTGATCGGTACGGTTTGACTATAACCCTCTAAAAACCCTTCTAACGTAGGAGGTTGAACAGCAGTCGTGCGATTGCCGAGTCCGTCTTCAATTTCAAACGTGCGAGCGTTCAGGGAAAATAGCGGATGAAAGTTCTCATCTAATAAATAAAAGTAGACGTTTTGATTCCAACTAAGTGCTTCTAACTGTTCATACGTTTCTTGGAACGTCGCCTCCTCTTCATTCGCTTGCAAGACGATGCGTTCAATCTGTTCATCAACTTCTTGAATTTTGTATTGTTCATAAAAACTCGGTAAAAACAAATACAGCAATGCATAGAAAACGAGTGCTAATGTGACGAGTGTAACAGCGGTAATGAGAAAAACTTTACCTGTTATTCGCTTTGGTGAAAGATGCTTAATGGTCGGTAACATGTAACTTATATCCGACTCCTTTTACTGTCATAATTCGATCCGTTGATAACTTTTTTCGCAGATTCTTTATGTGGGTGTCGATCATCCGAGTTTCTCCAAGGTACTCATACCCCCACACATGCTCAACGATCGTTTCTCTCGTCAAGACTTTTCCTTCGTTTTCCATTAGCAGTTTTAAGATATCAAACTCTCTCGTCGTTAAACTAATTTCCTCATCGTTTACCCACACTTGGTAACCAAGAGCGTCTAATTTTAATTCTTCGTGTACATAATAGTCTTTTTCTTTTTCATGATGGTGATTCGTGCGTCTTAATACCGCTTCCACACGAGCAGTTAGAATCGTAAATGAAAATGGTTTCGTAATGTAATCATCTACCCCTACCTCAAAACCACGGACTTGATCTTGTTCTTCACCTAATGCCGTTAACATGATAATTGGCACAAACGACGTGTTGCGAATCATTTGAACAAGTTTGATTCCATCAATATTAGGCATCATTACATCAACAATACATAAATCAAATGGTTCGCGCTTAAACGCTTCATACGCTTTAAGTCCGTCGTCTGCGGTTACCACTTCATACCCGTTAGCCATTAGAAATTGTTTAACGATTTCTTGAATCTCAAGGTCGTCTTCAGCTACTAATATTCTACTCATGTTCTTAACGCTCCAACTTTGATCTGTCATTATCTACTTCTTACTATACACTACGTGCTAAATCTAAAAAAAGAGTGAGCACCTTAAACTGAAGGTACTCACTACGTATCCGCTCCTTTCCTAAACATGCCTTACTTTCCTTAACGTTTCATCGTCTAAATGAGAATGCTGGGGGGCAGCATTTTGTTGATCTACCTCTTACATTAAAGGGCTCATCTGTAGTTCATGTGTAGGAGACAAGAAGTTCTTGTGAGACTCTCATCCTTTTTTCTAGTACACTAAAATTCACTCTCATCGGTATTTAAACTTCAGTAAGGGTTGTGATCATTCATGCGAGAAAAGACGATTTTGCATAAACAAGCAAGAACGATTCTTACGAAAGCCTCTGGCTTTCTTCAAGGATACAGTCACACCCTGAACCCTTATGTCGGATGCGCGTATGGCTGTTCTTATTGTTACGTAAGGAAAATGCCAATCGCCCTTTTTCGGGAACAATCGTGGGGTGACTACGTTGATGTAAAAGCAAATGCTAAATCATTGCTCATAAAAGAACTACGACGTGAAAAACAAAAAGGACCGGTCACGGTTTTTATGTCTTCTAGTACTGATCCTTATCAGCCGATTGAATACAAAGAAGAGTTAACTCGCAATCTCTTAGAAGCACTTACTGAAGACCCACCTGACTTTCTATTCATTCAAACGAGAAGTCCAATGGTTACTCGTGATTTGGACTTATTCCAAAAATTAAAGGACCGTCTACTCGTAAGCATCACAATCGAAACAGATGAAGATTCGATTCGAAAGCAGTTTTCTCCACAAGCACCTGCCATCCGAGGGCGACTACGAGCTCTTAAAGAACTTCATGCGAATGGTATTCAAACGCAAGCTGCGATTGCTCCACTTTTACCAAGCTCACCAAATTTCCCAAAAATCCTAAGAGACCACACAAACCGAATCACGATTGACGACTTTTTCATGGGTGATGGCAGTGGCGGTAAACGAACGAAACAACTGAACATTCAAAACAAATACGAACCTGAACATGTCTATCATTGGTACGATGAGAACGCCTACAAAAAATTACTCCGTCGTTTCCAACAAGAATTTCGTGATAAAGAACTCTTTATTAGTCAACAAGGGTTTTTACCACCAACCTAAACAAAAAGAGCAACCGTCATTCCACGGTTGCTCTTTTCCAAAGTGTCGAAAAAGTGTTGTTCTTATATAAATGAAGTGAAGAGTTAATGAACTTGTAGATTTCAAAGTATTGAAGTTATACATATTACTTTTGCTTTTGTAAACTCATTATGCCGTATAAAAGCGGCTGTCGTGGCGAAGACCCCTGCGGCGGCCTGCAAAGCAGGTTGGTTCTACATCATTGCTATAAGCAATGACTGTTGAACTTCCTTTATTCGTTAGCCGAAGATCATCGTGCGAAGCACTAAGCTCGTGCAACGCCCGCGGCAAGCGTAGCCACAGAAGTCGCTTACTCATTTACAAGTACTCATTTGGTACGTTTAAGTTTCTCAACAGCCTGAAAAAGAGCAACCGTCATTTGATATGCTCCCTTCAAAGTAGACACTTAAAAAGTGAAACCTTTGGAGGGATTTTTTTTGTTGAGAAAATTAAAGGTTGATTTGGCGATTCTAGAAGACGTTTTCAAGAAACGTGTTGCCGGCTATTCCTACAAGTGGCTCATTGAAACGTATCAACTTCCGATCGTTGAAACCACCTTACATCGGTATTATGAACGGTACCGGCTTCATGGGCTTGAGGGTTTACAAACGAGGAAATCGAACCAGAGGTATTCGAAGGACTTTAAAGAAAAGGTGGTTCAAGAATACGTAAACGGTCATGGCTCGCTTCAATCCCTCACGATTGCGTACAACATTCCAAGTCGACAGACACTGAAAAACTGGGTGATGCGTTATACTTTAGGAAAAGAGATGAAGGACTACCTTCCAAAACCTGAGGTGTATACGATGAACGCACGCAAAACAACCCTTGAAGAACGGATCAAAATAACCGAAGAATGCATACGAGAAGGCCTCACCTATAAAGAAATGGCTGAGAAGTACCAGGTCAAATACTATCAGGTCTACCAATGGGTGAAAAAGTACAAAGAACACGGACCGGATGCGCTGATTGATGGACGAGGAAAAGGAAAAGCCCCATCTGTTCAGACGGACGCTGAAAAACTTGAGGCAGAAATCAAAGCCCTGAAGGCACGTAACCAATGGTTAGAGATGGAGAACAACGTCCTAAAAAAGACCAAAGAAATCGAAGAGGAGATGATGAGAAACGCCTCCACCAAGAAGCGTCCTACCAAACGATCGAAGCGTTAAAAGAAGCGTATCCAATTGCCTGGCTTTGTGAAGCGCTGGGGATCTCACGGGCGAGCTACTATAAATGGATCCAGCGCCAAACGCCTGACGATGAAGCCGATGACCGAGCGCTTATGGACGAGATCACAACCATTTATCACGATCACAAAGGCATCTATGGCTATCGCCGTATCACCATTTATTTACGCCAACGTAAAGGCATGACCATTAACCATAAGCGTGTTCGTCGTCTGATGAAACACCTTGGTTTGCGTGCCGTGATCCGACAAAAGCGAAAGTCCTATCGCCCAAGCACGCCTGAAGTAACCGCAGAGAATCTACTCAATCGAAACTTCACTGCTGAACGCGAAAATGAAAAGTGGCTGACTGATGTGACTGAACTGAAATTCCCTAGTGGTCAAAAAGCGTACTTAAGTGCAATTTTAGACCTTGGGAAAGGAACCATAGTGAGCCATGTCCTCGGTCATTCCAACAACAATAAGCTTGTCTTTGATACGTACCATCAAGCGATTGAAAGAACGCAAGCGACCCATGTTCTTCTCCATAGTGACCGTGGCTATCAATATACATCGCCAAGTTTTCAACGTTTGTTAAAGCAGCGTCAGTTTGTCCAAAGCATGTCTCGTGTAGGCCGATGTATTGATAATGGACCGATGGAGGCGTTTTGGGGAACGTTAAAATCGGAGATGTTTCACTTAAAGAAGTATCATACGTTTGAAGAGCTCGAACACGATATTCATGCGTACATCAAGTTCTATAATGAAGACCGAATCACATTAAAAATGGCATAGCTCACGACGAGCTATACCATATCTACATACTTTACTTATTTACCTGTCTACTTGACAGGGGGCAGTTCAATTAAACGGTCGCTCTTTTTTTTATCCTTATATTAGATCATGACTTTACATACGTCTTGCGAAAATGCAACTGGATCTTCAAGCGGTAATCCTTCAATTAGGAGGGCTTGGTTGTACAATACGTTTGTGTACAAAGCCAATGTCTCTTCATCCGCATGCTGCAATTTCGTAAACACCTCATGCTTTGCATTAATCTCTAACACTTTATCTGCTTTGACTTGTTGATTATTGTCAGGCATCGATTGAAGGACTTTTTCCATTTCAATCGTAATTTCTCCATCTGCCGCAAGTACGACAGGGTGAGATTTCAAGCGTTTTGATTCACGAACATCTGATACTTTGTTGCCTAGAATCTCTTTCATTTTATTAAAGAGTTCTTTAAAGTCATCATTCGTTTCTTCTTGATCTTCGTTAAAATCTAAGTCTGCACTCGAAACCGATTGAAACGGCTTCTCCTTGTAATTCTCTAGCATTTTAATCGCGAACTCATCAATATCTTCTGTAAGATAAAGAATTTCAAATCCTTTATCTGCAACCATTTCTGTTTGTGGAAGCTTTTTAATTCGTTGTACAGATTCGCCTGTTGCATAATAGATTGCTGTTTGTTCTTCAGGCATACGATCGATGTACTCAAGTAATGACGTATACTTTTCTTCATGCGATGAATAGAAGAGCAGCAAATCTTCTAAGTCCTTTTTGTTCATTCCAAAATCGCTATACACACCGAACTTCAATTGACGGCCAAATGATTCATAAAACGTCACGTAACGCTCACGATCATTTTTTTGCATCGTCTTTAATTGTGATTTGATTTTTGATTTGATGTTTTTTGCGATCAATTGTAGTTGGCGATCATGTTGCAGCATTTCTCTTGAAATGTTCAACGATAGATCTTCTGAATCGACGAGTCCTTTAACGAAACTAAAGTAATCCGGTAACAAGTCAGAGCATTTTTCCATTATCAACACACCGTTAGCATAGAGCTCTAACCCTTTCTCGAACTCTTTAGAGTAATAATCAAATGGAACGTTTTCTGGGATGTAAAGAATGGAATCGTAACGAACAGCACCGTCAACACTAATATGAACATGATCTAACGGTGTATCAAACCCATATCGCTTATCTTGATAAAACTGCTCATAATCTTCTTTCGTTAATTCACTTTTGTTTTTACGCCAGATTGGAATCATGCTGTTAATCGTCTGTGTTTCAACGACTTCAACCATATCATCTGACTCTTCGTCTTTTGGCTGTTGAGTTGTTACGTTCATCGTAATTGGATAGCCAATGAAATCAGAGTACTTCTTAACAATCGTTTGTAGGCGATGTTCTTCCAAATACTCATCGTATGTCTCGTCTTCACTGTTTTCTTTTAACTTCAAAACAATTGTCGTACCAATCGTCTCTTTGTCTACTGGGTTAATTGAGAAACCATCGGTACCGTCTGAAGTCCAAGCATAGGCCTGTGTCTCATCAACAGAACGACTCGTAACGGTTACTTCAGATGCAATCATAAATGCTGCATAAAAGCCTACACCGAATTGTCCAATAATATCGTGACCATCTTGAATTTCTTGTTCCTTTTTAAACGCGAGTGAACCACTCTTGGCAATCGTTCCGAGGTTGTTTTCAAGTTCTTCACGTGACATGCCGATTCCAGTGTCTGTGATCGTTAATGTACGCTCTTCTTTGTTCGGTTGAATGTGAATGTAATAATCCTCACGGTTAAAAGTAATGTTGTCATCTGTAAGCGCTCGGTAGTACATCTTATCAATTGCATCACTTGCATTAGAAATTAATTCACGTAGAAAAATTTCTTTATGCGTATAGATCGAGTTAATCATTAATTCTAATAGTCGTTGTGACTCAGCTTGGAAAGGTATTTTTGTCATGATAAGTCCTCCTTCACATTTCCATTAGCACTCTTCTATGTAAAGTGCTAACCTATTTTTATTTTACAGATCTCGTGCAACGCGTCAACATTTCTCTTAAGCTTTTAACAATTATGTTACGACTTTTGCTAATCTTTAATTGAATTGTTAACGTGGTGCGTGCAACTTGTTTGTATAATAGTAGTAAGGAGAAAGGCTCTCTTACAAGAGGTGAGATGCAATGAACCATTTCAATATACAAGCGATTATCAAACAAGAAGAAATCCATTCAGTAATCTCTCTTTACCGCCATACGCATGCAAAAGAACAATGTGATGAGATACAAACTGAACTTTTACAACACTTTCATTATGAAGGTTTTTTAGCTTTGAAAGTTTTGGACGCAAATGATCAACTTATCGGATTTATTTACGGCTATACATCAAAGCCTGGTCAAGCCGATCATGAACAATTTAAAACGACGTTAAACAAAGACTTATACGATCAATGGCTACACCATTGCTTTGTCATTACAGGAATTGTGATCCACCCTACAATCCGTCGAAAGAAAATCGTTCGTTATTTAATTGAACACATAACAAATGTCGTGCGACATAAAACAGCGATTTTAACATTAGAACTCTCGAACAAAAAAGATCGTAATCTATATAAGCAACTCGGTTGGGATCTGATTTGTGACCATTATTACCCGACCTCCATCATTAAACCCTTTGTTATTATGGGAAAACAACTCCAATCCACTCCCCAACTTACTTCTCAAGCATAGAGCAATTTTGCTCTATGCTTGTTTTTGTAAAAAACTACTAAGCTCAATTGATTGTTTGTCATTCAAATCCCATGTATATTTTAAAGGGAAGTGTTCATTCGGAGAGGATAAAATGACTCAATCATCTTTACGCTTTTGGTTAAAAGTATCTCGAGCACAAGTGTTACCGGTTATGGTGCTTCCAGTTATGATTGGTGCAGCCGGAGCATTTGCGTTTACGCAATCGCTTCATCTCGGTCTTTTTCTTATTACGCTAATCGGTGCACTTAGTGCCCATTTATTTAGCAATATGATTAACGATTTGTGGGACTTTAAGAATGGTGTTGACCAAGCAGCTGAAGAATCTGCTGCTTCAATATCCACAAATTCACGTGTACTACCGAATGGCCAAGTGAACATCCGCACGTTTGCTCTTGTTACTTGGGGGTACTTCGCAATAGCTCTCCTTGCTGGCATAAGTTTAAGTGTTATTGTCGGTTGGCCCGTATTTCTCTTTGCTGTAGTTGGTGGACTTATTGCTTACTTTTATGTCGCTCCACCGCTGAAGTTCGGCTATCGTGGTAAGGGGTATAGTGAGCTTGCTATTTTTCTTGCGTTCGGTGTATTACCAGTGACTGGAACGTATTATGTTCTAACTGAATCACTCCATATCGAGGCTTTTTTAATTAGTATTCCGATCGGCTTGTTAACGACACTAATTCTTTACAACCACCACTTCCTTCATTGGGAAGCCGATCTAAACGCTGGTAAAAAAACACTCGTCGTTATTTTTGGTGAGAAGAAAGCAATAAACTTCTCAAAATTCCTTGCAGGATTAAGTTATCTATCTTTGCTTCTTCTTGTTATTGGACAAGTGTTACCTTGGTACGCCCTCATCGCTTTATTGTCTGCGTATCCACTATTGAAAACCTATGGATCATTATCGTCTAAAAATGAAAGTAAACAGTATGCCGTTCTAATGGGCGCATCATTAAAGGCGACAATCCGTACTGGCTTAGTTATGACTTTATCGCTAATTATTAGCGGTATAATTACAATGTAGAGGTGAACATCATGACAGAGAAACGAGTATTAGGAGAATTTCATAACATTATTAATGAAAATAACACGTGGAGAATTGGCGGCTTCCCACTTCAAGATGGAAGCTTTTGGGAATATCGCGAACCAAATGCGGTCGTCATTTCTCGAAACGGCATGCTTTATGTTCGTGCACCACTAAGCCGTTCACATGACCACGTCCAAATTCTTGATAATGCTAAGCATATGTACTACTCAAAAGAACCTGTTATTGTACCTGAAGATGGCAAAATCAGCTTTGAACTTAGCATTAAAGCAAATACGAAAGACACGACTCCTGGTGACTTGTATGACGGGTATGTATCCATTAACTTGCTTGATTTCACTACAGGTGCAGCGCTTGATTTCTTTACAAATGCTGAACAATATTCTTCTGTTTATGGAATTCTTCCATTCCCAGGCGTTGACGTTCCTGACACCGATCAAACGAAATATTTCTGCATGTTCAAAGAATCAACGGACCACTTTAAAACTGATGATTTCAACCTATACAAAATTACGTACGACCAACACAACGACGAAGTGATTTTCTACATTAACGATCATGAAGTACGTCGCGAAACAAATGTACCAGTGAAATTAAACCAATTCACAGTCGCACTCGGAATTATGACTGAAAAAGACCTTACTGCAAACGGCAGTGTAAGTGTTCACGGTCAAACGGTTATTGGCGAATGGTCTCCTGTAACGATCACAACTGAAGAAGAATAATCAAAAACGGCACCTTTTAGTGAAGGTGCCGTTTTTGTTATTTAATTCTATTCATAGACCTCATAATTCTGTCCAGTTTGCATACCTTCTGCAGATTTACTATACGCTAAAGCCACTTTTTCCCCAGCAACCGGCTGGAAACCTTTAAAGAAGCTACCAAGTTTCTCATATGACTCCTCTAAAACCGTAGGGCTTACTGCGTTAATTCGAATACCTCTTGGCATTTCGATAGCTGATGCTTTCACAAAAGACCGCACAGCGCCGTTGGCCATCGCAGCAGAAGCTCCTTGTGGGATCGGATCATCCATCATAACTCCCGTCGTAAGGGTGAAGCTGCCATGGTCTTTCACATAAGGAATGCCGAGCAATACGAGGTTAATCTGACCTTTTAACTTGCTCATTAAACCTAACTCGTTTTTCTCTGGTGTTAACTCTTCAAGGGGAGCAAATCCAGCTCTTCCTGAAGCATTAATGACAGCATCGATCTTTCCGACTTGCTCATACATTGCTCGAATGCTTTCTTCATCCGTAATATCAACGGTCACGTCGGCTCCAGATCTTCCGGCACGAATCACTTCATGCTGCTTCTCTAACCGTTCGTAGACCTTAGAACCGATCGTACCACTTGCTCCGATCAATAAGACTCTCATGTGCACTCAACCTTTCTTCTACGCCGATTTCTATTCTGGTTACCTAAATAACTATGAACAATATTCTTTGCCTATGCAAAGTTCCTTACGATTCATCTCGCTTAGCGTATTCCATGATCGAAAAACCAATATAGGAAAAGAACGTCATCAAAACAAACGAGAAAACAATGAGTCCCATCTGTACGTTCATTAACAGAAATGATTGATAAAACCATATGATCACAGCTAATGAAAACCCAGAAATCATTGCATACTTTAATTTATTCAAACGAACATTACTCCCTTTCCCAGTTTTCCTTAGTTTAACACATACGTTTTTATGGTTAATCGTTGTTGCACAATCAATAGCAGAACTTAACACACGACTAAAAAGCTGCTTAGAGATTAATCATCCCTAAACAGCTTTTCAATTGATTTTAGCGTCTTTTATGAAGGGTCATAATAAATTGGTGCATTCGGTCCAAGATCTAGCCCTAAGAACATCCATACAATTAACATGATTGTCCATGAAATGAGGAAAAAGATAGAGAACGGGAACATCGTAGATATCAGCGTACCAATTCCCATCTTGCGATCATACTTTTGAGCAAATGCGATAATCATTGCAAAGTATGGTAAAAGTGGGGTTAACATGTTTGTTGCAGAATCAGATACACGGTAAACAGCTTGAGCAAGCTCAGGCGAATAGCCCGTTTGCATCATGATTGGTACGAAAATCGGTGCCATCATTGCCCATTTTGCAGAAGCTGAACCGATAAACATGTTTAATGTTGCCGTAACAATAATAAAACCGATCACGACTGGTAATCCATCAATATTCAATGAGGTTAAAAACTCACCACCATATATTCCGAGGACAAGATCTAAGTTCGATTCATTAAAGAAAGCAACAAACTGTCCTGCGGTAAATGCTAGTACGATAAACATACCCATCGATGCCATCGTATCAGACATTTGCTTAGCAACATCTTTATCACTACGAATTTCTTTCGTCACAATACCATATACGATACCTGGTACTAAGAACAAGATGAGGATAAAGACAACGAGAGAATCCATAAACGGAGACATGACGATTGGCATTTCAGGGTCGTCCCCTCGCATAGGGCCCCATTCTGGTAGAATGAGCAGACTTAATACCCCAGCAGTTACGGCAACAGAAATCACTGAATAAAGGAGTCCTTTTTTCTCGACTGGCTTTAGACGCTCAAGATCACCACGGTAATCCCCTTTGTACTCACCAAGTCTAGGCTCGACAATTTTCTCAGAAACGATCGTACCTACAATTGTTAGTAAAATCGTTGACGCAATAATAAACCACCAGTTCATTGCAACGTTCATTTGATCAGCGTATGCTGGATCCATTGTTGCTGCAGCATTGATCGTCATCTGACCGAGCATCGGATCAATTGATGTTAGGATTAAATTGGCACTAAAGCCACCAGATACACCTGCAAATGCCGTAGCAAGACCAGCGATCGGGTGTCGACCAAGTGCAGCATAAATGACCGCTCCTAGAGGGGGCAATACGACATACCCTGCATCAGTTGCAACACTTGACATAATAGCCGCAAACAATAGGCCTGCTGTAATGAGACGGTTCGGAATCGATAATACAAACGCTTTTAACCCTGCATTAATTAGTCCAGTACGTTCACATACACCGATACCAATCATCGTTGCTAACACAACACCGAGTGGTGCGAAGTTAATAAAGTTATCGACCATACTCGAAAATATATAAGTAATTCCTTCGCCACTTAACAAATTGAGAACTTCAACAGACTCCCCACTGTTCACCGGGTCGTCGACAGAAACATTAAAACTAGATACAATTGCAGATGCCAAGATGACGATTAACGCCAATAGTGCAAACAATGTGACAGGGTGTGGTAAATTATTTCCCGTCTTCTCCACAAAGTCTAAAAAGCGTTGAAAAAGCCCTTTTTTTCTAGGTTTTTTCTCTGTTCCCTCATTCATAACAAACACTGCCCTCTTTCTACTCTCTTATCGCAAAAGAATTCAAACAATTATCGCCGACAAACGTCGACTTCAAAATCCATAAAACTAATAATGCAATTTTCATGCCTAAATGTCAACGAGATATTATTATTCTAAAAAAATAATTTTTTTCCAAGGATATGTATGTAAATGTTCGCTATCAGTTCATAAAAAAGAAGCTACGTAACAAAAAAATCGTTACATAGCTTCTACGCTTTATTTTTCAAAGAAACGAATGAGTTCTTCTGTGAACTTCTCTCGCTCATCATAGAATAAACTGTGACCACTATCGTTAAATGGGACAATTTCAGCTGCTTCAATTCCTGACTCCATAACTTCTGCTAAATCAAAGGGACAAATCTCATCATTCTTACCGTGTAAGATTGCGGTTGGTACTTCTATTGCTGATAAGTCGTCTCGTAGATCCGCATCACGTAACGTTCTTGCACATGCAATCGTTGCATGTGGGCTTGCGTCCATCGCTAAGCTATGGAACCAACGATTGTAAGCTTCACTCGGTTCGTGACCAAAGAACAACTCTCCGAAGTCTTCAAGCATCTTCGCTCGATCTTCGTACGAACCTTCAATTAACCCATTAACATTATCTTTTGGAATACCAAACTGGAAATCATCGCGTTCTGTGAATACGGGTGCTGCAGCTCCTAATAAAGCAAGTTTACGAATTCCTTTCCCTTCATGCCTTGCCATATATCGAATGGCAATCGCGCCACCCATTGAGAAACCTGCTAAAACTGCATCGTCCAATTGTAACTCATCAATTACAGCTCTAAGATCATCAGCTAGTGCGTCATACGTATATCCAGATGAAGGCTTATCTGATTTACCGAAACCTCTTAAGTCGACACCAATAAAGCGGTACCCTTTTTCTGGTAGTACAGCCATTTGATGATCAAACATACGGTGGTTAACAGGCCAGCCGTGCAAGAAGATGACTGGTGTTCCTTCTCCAATATCTTCTACAAATAGTGTTGTTTGATCGAACGTTTCAATAAAGTGACCCATGTAAGACACGCCTTTCCAGTATTTAGTTACTGCTAATGCAATTCCCATAACTTCCATTTGTGAAACTAGAAAAACAAACATGGAGGAATCGTTTAGACTAGCATTACAATTATCGGAAATGATACGTTAACTACCCGTCATCGTTCTAAGTCTATGTAAAATGAAAGATAGCATATTTTACCGATAAATTCAGATTTTTTAATAAAAAGCTAGCCAGCACCTCTACATTCGAACTATACTGAAGAAGAATACGTGTTTACGATTACTTAAAAGGAGTGAAGGCTTGTTATGAGATCTGATCTTTTACATTTTATTGATGGTGAATGGGTGAAATCTACAGGAGCGGATTCAATTGAAGTATTAAACCCTGCCACTGAAGAAGTTATCGGCACGATTAGTAATGGAACGAAAGAAGATGTGGACCTTGCTGTAAAAGCAGCTCGTAAAGCATTTCCAGCTTTCTCACAAACGACAAAAGAAGAACGAATTGCACTATTAACTCGTATTGCAGATGAATACGAAAAGCGTAAAGATGATTTTGTTGAGATGATTACACAAGAACTCGGTGCTCCGATCGTAATGAGTGAGAAAGTACACTATAATATGGGACTTGCCCATTTTCGTCAAGTCGCAAAAGAACTTGAGACGTTTGAATTTACCGAAAAGCGTGGCCCTACATTAATTCGTAAAGAAGCGATCGGTGTAAGCGGTCTCATTACGCCGTGGAACTTCCCAACGAACCAAACGTCAACAAAGCTTGCAAGTGCATTTGCCGCTGGAAGTACGGTCGTCCTAAAGCCATCTGAATTAACACCATACGCTGCACTAATTTTAACGGAAGTCTTTGAAGCTGCTGGTGTGCCAAAAGGGGTATTCAACCTCGTCAATGGCTCAGGGGAAACCGTAGGCGATGCGATTAGCTCACACCCTGATATCGATTTCGTATCCTTTACAGGTTCTGGAGCCGTCGGACAAAAAATAAGTGAAAATGCAGCGAAAACGATTAAACGAGTTGCACTTGAACTCGGCGGTAAATCGCCATTAATTGTACTTGATGATTACGATATGAAGAAAGCAGCTAAAATTGCTGCTGGTAATGTTTTCGCAAACTCTGGTCAAGTATGTACAGCTGCAACCCGTACTCTCGTCTCTAAAGCAAAACACGACGAATTCATCGAAGCTTTGAAAGGGGTACTTCCTAGGTTCAGTGTTGGAAACCCTCGAGATGAAAAGACATTCTATGGACCCCTCGTTGCCGAAAAGCAATATAATCGTGTACAAGACTACATTCAAAAAGGTCTTGATGAAGGCGCAGAACTTATTGCAGGTGGTACAGGTAAACCAGAAGGCCTTGAAACAGGCTATTACGTAAAACCGACCGTTTTCACAAATGTCAAAAATGACATGACGATTGCCCAAGAAGAAATTTTCGGACCGGTCATGTCAATTATTACGTATGATACGTTAGAAGAAGCAATTGAAATTGCGAACGATACGATCTACGGTCTTGCAGGCTACGTCGTTGGTGAAGATGAAGAAACTGTGCAAAAAGTTGCTTCCTCCATCCGCGCTGGGCGTATCTCCATTAACAACCCACCTTCTGACTTCTCTGCTCCTTTTGGAGGTTACAAGCAATCAGGAGTTGGGCGCGAATGGGGCGAGTATGGAATCGAAGAATATCTTGAAATTAAAGCAGTCGTTGGCGTATCATAATGATAAACTACAAAGCCCTTGCGATGATTTATTGCAAGGGTTTTACTATGAGGTGAACATCATGTTCAAACGCTTATTCCAAAGAAAAAGCTGTTTCTTTTGTAAAGGAAAAACCCCACATATGAAACACTACCTTACTCTTGAAAAAGAGACGGTTCTCGTATGTGAAAAGTGTCTTGAATATGCCGAACGCCGAGCATTTCAAAAAGCTTAATTTACATGAACAAAATAATACTCACTGCCATAATTGCCATTCCAAACACAACGCCATAAATCGTTGAATGGCCTTCATCATATTCACGCGCTGCAGGTAAAAGTTCATCTAGTGAGATAAAAACCATTATGCCTGCAACTGCTGCAAAAATAAATCCAAACATCATTTCGTTCAAATAAGGCATTAGAAATAAAAATGCGACAACCGCACCGAGCGGCTCTGCTAGTCCTGACAAAAAAGACAACTTAAATGCTTTCTTTCTGCTCCCCGTTGCAAAATAAACCGGAACACTTACAGCAATACCTTCTGGAATATTGTGAATGGCAACTGCAATCGCAATTGCTATACCGAGTGTTGGATCGTGTAATGCCGAAGCGAACGTAGCAATTCCCTCTGGAAAGTTGTGTATCGCAATTGCCAATGCAGTAAACGTCCCCATTTTTAATAAGTCAGGTTGCTGTTTATGAACTTCGCGTAAAGAACGGTTCATATCTTCTACTTTTTTAACTTCATGTGGATTTTTCTCGTTCGGTACGAACCGATCAATAATTGCAATTAAAAGCATCCCGCAGAAAAAACTGAGAACGGTCAACCACTTTCCTGTTTCCACTCCAGAACCATTCGTTAATGCTTCTAATGCTTTAGGAAAAATTTCTACAAATGAAATAAAGATCATTACGCCCGCACTAAACCCTAACGCCCACGAAAGGAACTTCGTATTTGTCGTCGACGTAAAAAAAGCAATTAGACTACCAATTCCTGTTGCTAGTCCTGCCATTAGTGTTAATAAAAATGCGATCCAGACTTCTTCCCCCATCCTCTAGACCTCCACTTCCTCTGTTCAATCTAGTCTATGGTGGAACTTGCCAAAAGATACTCGTCTCAAGTTTCATAGTTCGTTGGCACGATAAGCTTTTTTGACTAAGAAAATCGATTCTTCACATCCTACAAAACAACACCCACGTGACTTACATAGTGAATTCATATGTTTGTCTCTTTAAAAAAAATGAACAGACCCCAAGTCTAAATCTCAACTCTTGCATGTTGCCTGCATTAAACGATGTAACGTTTTCAATTCTTTGACGACAAACCTAACAACCTAAACAAAAGAAGGGATTTACTATGAAAACTAAATGGCAACCGTTAGTAGCCATAGCAGTCCTAATGGCTGGTTGTGGCACGAATCCAACACCAGGCAGTGAAGCGACAAATCATATTGGTGACCCAGAGGACATGACTGCAGGGTATGTCATGGAAATGACTGAGTCATCGGTTATTCTAGACTTATCTCCAGCTCATCAAAAGTATGTCCAAGAGGAGCTTGAACAAGATTTCACTGATATGATGTTACGTACACTTGAAGTAGAAATTACTGACGAGTTAGATTTTATTGACCGTGATGGAGCGCCAATTGATCCAGAAATCATTGAAGAAGGCGACCGTTTACGACTTGACTTCGATATGGCTGACTATGATGCTACAGAAAGCCCAGTAGAAATGGATTTTCTCGTCTACGATCCTAAATCGGACGAAGAAATTATCGCTGAACACTCTCCCTCTGAAGAGGGCTATCATTTAGCGATCGTGTATAGTGATGACGATAATATGGAAAATGTAGATGAACAAGAAGTAGAAAAACTTATGCAATCTGATAATCTTTTGCAAGTTTACTACCTCCACACTTCAGAAGAAAAACCAGCAACGAACTTTAAAAATGTTTTTGATTTAGACACGACTCCTGCCTTTGTCGTTTTGGACAGTAACGGAGTTGTTAATACAGCCGGATCAATTGAAGAAGTTGAAAACAGCATAAATCAATAATTTACAGCAAGTGATGATCTCATCACTTGCTGTTTTGTTTTGTGCAAAGGTCAATTATGACTCACCTCCTAATCCATCTACACATACGATGATTTGACCATTTTTCTCTGATTTGGAGGTGTCTTCGTGAATCAACCTGAACATTTATGGAATTCTAATCGGCGCAACCGAAATGGAATTTCAATTAATAATAACCTAATAAATGGTGCCGGAGTCATTGGTGGTAATGGCCCAATTCCAACTGGAATACCTACTGGGATCCCTACATCACCAACAATTCCAACAATTCCAACGATACCGACAGCGCCACCTACAGTTATCACAATACCAATTCCTGGCGCTACTGGAGCGACTGGTCCTACTGGTCCTACCGGTGCGACTGGTATCGGACTCGAAGGAGTCATTCCGTTTGACCCTACTTCTTCACCAACTTATCAAGTCGGGCAAGTAGTCACATATGAAGGCAGCACTTACCTTGTTAACACTTCTCCCCCTACTGGAACGCCTGATACTTCTCCTGATTACACACTCATAGCAGCGGCAGGTGCGACTGGACCTCAAGGAGTATCTGGACCGACGGGTAATACAGGTCCAACAGGTCCTAGTGGAGGAGTTCCTGGTTCTACTGGCGATACCGGCGCTACGGGACCTACTGGCGTTACGGGTGCTACCGGCATCACGGGCGCTACGGGTGCTACCGGCATCACGGGCGTTACGGGCACCGCTGGCGATACCGGTGTTACGGGACCTACTGGCATTACGGGTGCTACCGGCATTACGGGAGCTACGGGCGATGCTGGCGTTACTGGGGCCACTGGCGATACCGGTGCTACGGGACCTACTGGTGCTACTGGCGTTACGGGTGCTACCGGCATTACGGGTGTTACGGGCGATGCTGGCGTTACGGGTGCTACCGGCATTACCGGCGCTTCAGGTATCACGGGTGTTACCGGCATCACGGGCGCTACCGGCATTACGGGTGTTACGGGCGATACCGGTGCTACGGGACCTACTGGCATTACTGGTGTTACCGGCGTCACGGGCGCTACCGGCATTACGGGTGTTACTGGCATCACGGGCGCTACCGGCATTACGGGTGTTACGGGCGATACCGGTGCTACGGGACCTACTGGCATTACTGGTGCTACCGGCATTACGGGCGCTACTGGTGTTACGGGTGTTACCGGCGTCACGGGCGCTACCGGCATTACGGGTGTTACTGGCATCACAGGCGCTACGGGTATCACGGGCGTTACTGGCATCACAGGCGCTACGGGTATCACGGGCGTTACCGGCATCACGGGCATCACGGGCGTTACTGGTATCACGGGTGTTACTGGCATCACAGGCGCTACCGGTATTTCAGGCGCCACTGGTATTACGGGCGCTACTGGCATTACTGGGGCCACTGGCATCACGGGCGCTACCGGTATTACTGGCGCTACGGGTATCACGGGTGTTACCGGCGTTACGGGTATCACGGGCGTTACCGGCATTACTGGCATTACCGGTATTACTGGCGCTACCGGCATCACGGGTGCTACCGGCATTACTGGCGCTACCGGCATCACGGGCGCTACCGGTATTTCAGGCGCCACTGGTATTACGGGGGCTACTGGCATTACTGGGGCCACTGGCATCACGGGCGCTACCGGTATTACTGGCGC
>NZ_JAFBEC010000015.1 GCF_016908595.1 Geomicrobium sediminis
TTTAATTCGCTTAACTTTCATTCAGTTTTCAAAGGGCAATTGTTTTGCTTGTTTTGCGTTGCTGTCGTTGTGACAGCGACTTTATTATCTTATCACTTTCTGGCGTTTCGTGTCAACAACTTTTTTGAAAAGTTTTTTGTGACCGTTTCGCTTTTCTTAGCGACAAGGAATATCTTACCATCAGGCTTAGCTCTTCGTCAATAACTTTTTTTGAAAAGTTTTTGTGAGCTCTTTTTATTGTTGCTTTCCTGACTGTCGGATATTTAATTTATCATTATCCCCCATATTATGCAAGGGTTTTTGAAGTTTTTTTTAGAATTTCTTAGATTTATATCTTCTTATCTCTTCTTTTGTCGCCATACGCTGATACAACTCTTCAATAATCCTCCTCTTTTCCTCAATACTCTTTCCGATACCCCCTTCTGCTTTTGCTTGCTCCTCTTTCTTCCTTACTCGATGTAATTCTTCTTTTAACAAATCTCTTAACTCCATCTCTTCTATATCTGTAATTAATAAACCAATCATCTGGCGCCTCCTTTTTAGTTATATCTTGTCCGCTTTCTCATATAGATAACCTAAGGAATGCTTTGTACAAGGAGGGGTTGTCAATGGCTCAGTTTTACGTCGTTAATCGTCGGGGAGGGAAAAAGTATTTATTTATCGCAATGGTTGCGTTTTGTACCGCTTGTATTCTTCTAATGGATCGACCATTCTTAGCCGTATTCTCAGGTCAAGATGGTTCAGTTGCATTCTCTAGTGCTGATATTGATGATGAGAAAACAAGTTTGACGTTTAATGTAAGTTGGGGGGAAGCGAATGTTGAACCGATCTTAGATATACTTGAAGATAAAAATGTAGATGCTACGTTCTTCGTGTCTGGTGTCTGGTCGGAGCGCCATTTAGAAACACTTCAGCGAATGATTGATGACGGACATGAGGTCGGGAACTACGGCTACCGATTCAAGCCTTACCCTGACCAAGAAATTGAGGAGATGCGTAGAGATATGTTGCAAGGACACGAAAGCATAAAAGATGCGATTGGTGAAGCACCTGTGTTCTTCCGACCTCCTGCAGGTATTTTTAATCAAGACGTTCTCGATGCAGCTGAAAACCTCGGTTATTCTGTCATTCACTGGGCTACTGACGGGAAAGACTGGCAAAACCCTGGTGTCGATGAAATCTTAGCAAACATCCAAGAAGTACTATCGCCCGGTGACGTTATTATGCTTGATGCATCTGACTCAGCGAAACAAACCGTAGAAGCCTTGCCACTTATTATTGATGAATTGCAAGATGCGAATTACGAATTCGTATCACTTGAAATGTTAATTAGTGGGGCAGAGGCGAGTTACGAAGAAATGTAATTTGTAAGCAGAAGAGCAGTTCACATAAGAACTGCTCTTAAAATTGTTGAAAAGGGCTGCTACGATCGGTCTTATACGAATGTTGCTCGGTGATTGACTGAATAATTTCCAAGTTTCGAGTAACCGATAGCGCTAAGTTCGTTGCACTCGTGCCATGCGAATGCTCTAAGTTCGTCAACATGTATAGGTTCGAGTTAACATTTCGCTCAGATTTAAAAACTAAACGATAATCCCTTGTTACTTTATGCAACCCTTCCGCTTCATAGACAAGCTCATCACTCATGCTTTCAAGGAACGTTGGAATATTCGGTTTGTAACCTGTCGCAAAAACTACAGCCTTTGCATGCACATTCCATTCTTCTTCGGTTTGTCCATGTTTACAATACAAGTTGTAGCCACCTTCGTCCTCTTTTGCTTCTACAATTTCAGTAGAGGACTGAATGGTAACTGGAATATCATTGATTGATGTTCGATGGTACAGTAGCTCATAAATATTATGCAACGTTTTCCCTTCTACGCCATTCCGCAGATTACTTAATGATTCAAGTGTTTTTTGCCGTTGCTCAAATGGCAACTGATGAAAATGATCCACATAGTCTGGTGTGAATTGTTCTTGACCGAGCTTACTTTCTTCTAATTGAAAGAATCCTGGAGAACGTGTATACCAGCTTAACTCGTAGCTGTTTTCTTTTTGTGATTCGAGTAAGTCATAAAAAACTTCTGCCGCGCTTTGCCCCGAACCGACTACAACAATCGAATCATTCTCTTTAACACGATCTGCATGAAACGTATACGAACTTGAATGGATCAATGATTGATCTTTATTATCTTCAATACCAGGAGGTAACATCGGCTCACTGCCCGTCCCGACTATAACGTGTTTACTTGTGACGTAATTTACCGAACCTGTATCCATCGTTACGATTCCACACATGAAATAATCTTCGTGAGGAATGACCTCAATAACCCTTTTGTTAAAATGTAAATTTTCTAATTGATCTACTACCCAACGACAATACGCTTCGTACTCTTTACGAGGAATGTTCCACTCTTTAAAAAAATAAAACGGAAACACACGATTTGTTTCATGAACATAATTCAAAAATGTATACGCGCTCTTCGGATTTGCCAAAGTAATAAGATCGGCAAGAAAAGAAATTTGTAAGTCCGTTCGATCGATCAACATTCCTGGATGCCATCTAAATTCCGGACTCTCATCAAAAAAAGCGACGTTTAAATCGGTCCCCTCTTCACATAAAGCTGCTAAACTTAGGTTGAACGGTCCAATGCCCACACCTAAAACATCATAGTCGATTGTTTTCATTTCAATAACTCCCCTTTTAACGTTCCCTTATCCATACCCGTTTCCCTTAAAAATACGCATAAAAAAACACGAGCGTCTGCTCGTGTCGTACTTATTTCTTTGAACGTTGAATACGATGTAGCGCAATTAATTGATACGTATTCGCAAATAACAATGGCGCAAGATAAATCCAAAGCCATTCGCTATCGTTGACTTGTTGAACCGTTAACGCAGGTACCCACTCAATTGTCGTAATGACAAACATAAAGAACGTTGCTGGAATAAATGCTGTATAATTCGTTTCTTTCATCTTCCAATAGGCAATCAGTAACGCGTATATAAGCAACAATGTCGGCGTTAATAAATAGGCAGTCCAAGGTTCACCATCTGCATAAGCAATATAACGCAAATAGACAAGATCAAAAAATACAAATGCAATTAAAAGAACTTGAACCAAATTCCAAAGCTTTGCGGTTTTAAATAGCGATAACGCAAAGCGATGCAAGATTAAGTAAGCAAAGTAACCCATTTGTGCAACAATGCTAATGGCAGCTCCAATTCCAAGCATCCATATCGTTCCCCAGAAGAAATTCCAGAACCCTTCACCCTGGAAAGCATCCCATCTTAAAGGTATACCGACAATGGCACCGCCAACTGCACCGACTATCATTGTCGTGAAGAATAAAAACACAACTTTTCTAGTATTCACACGATCATCCCTTAGTACAGATTCACACCCTTTTAATTCTAACAAGCCCATTGACAAAAAGCCAGTTCACCTTAAAAGCGTTGCATATTTTGTCACCATTTGCACAAAGTAAGCGAAAAGCAAAAGGGGGATCTGTTGTTGCAGAAGCACTTATCTATACTCATTGTATTTACGATGGCACTTCTTCTCACAGGATGTGCAGCTTATCAAGGCGAAGCACAAGCTGATTATGATGAAACGAAACGAATGGTCGCTGATGTCATTAAAACCGAAGAAGGAAAACAAGCATTGCGAGAGGTTCTTACAGAAGAAGAATTCCAAACTTCACTCGTCATGGAACAGTCGTTCGTCCAAGATACGATCCACGATACCTTGACATCTGAAGAAGGAAAAGCTTTTTGGGGGCAACTCATTGATGATCCTAAGTTTGGCGTTAAAGTGGCCGACAGCATGCAAACGAAAAATGAGGAAGTGTTAAAACGCCTCATGAAAGATCCTGATTACCAAACGATGATGATGGAAGTTATGCACGACCCAGAAATGGAACAAGCAACGCTTGAACTCATGAAAAGCAAAGAATTTAGAGAACAAATCATGACCGTTATTGAAGAATCCATGCAAAACCCACGCTTCCAAGCTTCTTTACAAAAAATCGCAAGTGAAAGCGGGGGTAGCTCTGAATCTGAAGAAGGCAACGATCGTGAGTCAAGCTCAGAAGATGAAAATTCTAATGAAAGTGAAGAAGAGTAAAGCCCTTAGACTTTACTCTTCTTTATTTATTGAGATTCCTTCTTATCAATCACTCGACGAGCAATCTCTCCATAAATTTCGCCAATTGGGTGATCTGCTGCATAAACTGACGGCGCAAAATCATTCTCGTCAATATCTGGTTGACCGAGTGGCACTTGTCCAATAACGTTTGTCTTTAATTCTTCAGCTAGACGTTCACCACCGCCTTGACCAAATACATATTCTTTCTCTCCTGTAGCTTGGCTTTGGAAGTAAGCCATGTTCTCTACAACGCCGAGAATTCGATGGTTACTCTTAATCGCCATTGCGCCAGCACGTGCAGCTACAAAAGCAGCTGTTGCATGTGGTGTTGTTACAATAATTTCATCTGATTCAGGAAGCATCGTGTGAACATCTAAGGCAACGTCACCTGTTCCTGGTGGCAAGTCTAGAATTAGATAATCTAAGTCTCCCCACGTAACTTCTTTAAAGAAGTTCGTAAGCATCTTTCCAAGCATTGGTCCTCTCCAAATAACAGGAGCATTATCCTCTACAAAGAAGCCCATTGAAATGACCTTTACGCCGTAGCGCTCAACAGGATGGATTTTGTCACCTTCAACGGTAGGACGATGTTCAATCCCCATCATATCCGGAACACTAAATCCATAAATATCTGCGTCAACGATTCCGACTTTTTTACCTTCTCGTGCAAGCGATACAGCAAGGTTAACGGATACTGTTGATTTCCCGACGCCACCTTTTCCACTTGCAACGGCAATAAATTTAACTTTGTTATCCGGATCTAGAAGACCGGCACTTTTTGCTTCTTGTTCTGGGTCACGATGTTGTTCAATCTCTTCATCAGTCAATTGCTCAAAACGTAAGCCAACACTGTCCGCTCCTAGCTTCTTAACAATGGCAACGATGTCTTGCTGAACCTTCATCTGACCGCCTGTACCTGTTTGGGCTAAGGCAATTTTCAAACTTACGTTTTCGCCCTTAATCTTTACTTCTCGTATTCCGCCCGTTTCGAGAATACTTTTATTCAAATCCGGATCTTGGATTGGTTTAAGTACTTCAATGATTTCTTTTTCGTTTAACAACCCTGACACCTTCCCTTCAAGTGTATACCGACACTATTGTATCATACCTGAAAGGTTGGTTTTAGTTTCCTGCCTCATTCTCTTCTGCTAATTCTGGAACTTTATACCGTAGCATTCCTTGATAAATACTCGCCGCTACTTTGTCCTGATATTCTTCAGTGCCAAGATCAGCCGCTTCTTGGACGTTCGATAAAAAACCTACTTCAACAAGAACTCCAGGAATTTCAGCACGGTCCACTAAAAATATATTATGAATCGGCAAAGCAGAACGATTCGTATTCTCTAATTGCCGAACCATTTCACCTTGAACACTTTCTGCCATAAGCTTACTTTCTTCAAATGTACGGTTATAGAACGTTTGCGCTCCTCGCCATTTTGAAGATGGCGTTGCATTTAGATGGAGTGAAACGTAGTAATCCGCATTCGACGAGTTAATGATTTCTATTCGTTTTTTCAAATCTTCAGTTTTTCGATTTGAGAAACCTCTCGTACTTTCATTGGCAAGATCAGAGTCACCTTCTCTCGTCATATATACGAGCGCCCCAGAAGCTTGTAAGTAATCCCTTAATTTCAAAGAAATATCGAGTGCTACATCTTTTTCTAACGTACCGCTCTTCGCCACCGAACCTCCATCAACACCACCGTGACCTGCGTCTAAAATAATGACATTTCCACTTAAAGGCATTTCAAGCGTTGATGTATCTTCGTTAGAAAAAAGGGCATACATACTGTAAGCCATCAACCCTGCAAAAAGTATGACTAACACCCAAGCAAACTTCATTCGTTTTTTCATGTTCAAACATCCTTTACGAAGGGATAGTTCAATGTATGCAAAAGGAGACAGGCATATGCCTATCCCCTAAGCCTTAACTCTCCCCCGATGAAAACCTGTTTGAAAGCCGAGATTCCACCAATACGAAACGTAAAGCGAAGCGCCTTCGAGTACCTTTCTAGAGTCGACGGAATCATCTTGAATCCAGTCAGAGATAAACAAGTTTAGCTCTGTAATTCTTGACTCTAGATGATTAGGGTCTGCTTGTTTTTTCTTTGTTTTCGCTTCACTGATACCAGCTTTTGCAGCATATAAAAACGTTTCAATCGCAACATCCATACACACTTCTTCTAAAAAGGATTGGCGAAAACGGAACTTCTCGTTAATTGGGACGAGAAACTGTTCCGAAGCACGAACGAGATCATCCATGCTAAGTGTATGAAGCAACGATTTCTCGATCTCCCATTCCCTAGCTCGCTTTTCTTTTTGAAACGATACAACAGCTCCCATTTGCTCCCCCCTCACTAATTAGTATGAGAAGATCGCTTTAATTCATAACTGGGAATGCCATTAGGAAATGTTTCACGGGAAACATTTGAGCGGTATAATCTATTCTTTACAAGGTCATGATATCAAACCAAAACAATATAAATGAGACAATTAACGCCACAAAAAACGGCGCACTAAACAGCAGCAAACTCTTTCCCCATTTCGTCCTTCAATCCTTCTCTTGATTAGTTTCTAAATTCTCTACATGAACTGGTGAAGGTATTCGATCGAATCACAAACCCTCAAATTATTAGTGCGGCTAAAGCTGTTATGACAGCTAAGTTTTAAAAAAGGCTCATACTTTGCCCAACAAATGAAGCAAAGCCGTAAATGACAACCATACATGTTCCAACAATCATCGCAATCATGAACTGAGCACCCTCCTTGTTTTTTTACTATTCCCTTACTTCCACTAAACAAAGACAGTAAAAATGTGAGGGAAGGCTAGACTCACTTTACTAAACGCAGTAATGGTTCCATTCGTTGTTGCTCCCGAGCCGCGGAATACGTCGCAAAAGGGCAGCCGATGTCGAGCACACGTGTCACGACATTGCTCAATGTATAGTTTGTCGGGTCTAAGTCCTCGGTTAGTTCATGCCAATATAACGGAGTAGAAATGGTTCCTTCTATTTGTAACCTTGGGCTGTATGGAGCTATAAGCGTTTTATCTTTCCCATGCTGCACATAGTCAACGTACAGTTGTTCGTTCCGATTCTTTTTCAGTCGCTCCGTCGTAAAGTTGTCCGGATGAGCCTCAACCAATATGTTTGCAATCCCTTCGGTAATCAGTGCCGTCTCTTCATACGTTACACTTCCTTCTTTGATCGGAATGAATACTTGCAAGCCTTTATTGCCTGATGTTTTCACAAAAGAGATTAAGTCAAGATCATCTAAAATTCGCTTTAGAAGTTGAGCAGCATGAATCGCTAAATAAAAATGGTTTCGATTTGGTGGGTCTAAGTCAAAAACAATCTCATTGGGCTGCTCGCAACAGACCCGCTGGAACGGAACGTGATACTCAATTGAACCATGATTGGCTAGCCAAAGAAGACCTTCTAATCGGTTACAAACAATTTCGTTTGACTCAGTCGTTTCTAATAAATCAAGCGGAGCATAATCCGGAATTTGTTTTTGGAAGAACGTTTCCTTCGCGACCCCATCAGGAGCTCGAATAATCGTCAATACTTTGTCTTTAAGAAATGGCAGCATGTATGGAGAAATACGACGCATATAAATCAACAAATCTTTCTTCGAAAGACGAGGCCAAAGTTCTTTTTGCAAATTCTTGATATGAACACCCGTCGGAAACTGTGCCAAATCAAGTTCTACTTGGGACACTGTACAGTTCTTCACTTGAACGCTCGGTTCGATTCGTTCAAATTCAGGTTCACGCATCTCTCCAGACGCTACACCTAACGTGCGAATCTTCCCGACTACTGCAGGTGGTAAAAGGTATTCCCCGTTTTGTTCTTCACCTTTTTTGTGAAAAAGTTCATGGAGCATCGAAGAGGACTCACTTGGTAAACCGTGCTTACACTTGCCAATCGTAATTAATGAAGAGCCTTGATCCTCATAAGCTTGCACTGCAAAGTAGCCATTGCTCGGATTATACTGTGTTATAATCCCCTGAATGACACGCCAGTTTTTTATCTTTAACCAATCGTGATGTTGCTTTCCTTTTTGATAAACGCTCGCTTTCTTCTTCGCAACCAACCCTTCGCATTGATAATCAAACACAAACTTTTCTATAACAGAAAGCTCGGTAAATGTCTCAACAACACAAAAGCGATCGTCATTAGGGATGCAATTCGTGATTGTTCCAAGCCGTTTCTTACGCTTTTCAAGTGGGAGATCACGTATCTCTACGCCAGCATACCGAGTAAGATCAAACGCCATCAAAGTCGCAGGTCTTAGTTTCGCCCTTTCTTGAATCCGCTCAGCACTTCTCATCCGCCCACGCGTTTGCATGAGGTTAAAGTTTGCTTGATAACGATGATTCAATACGACGAGTTCCCCATCAATTTCAACAGGTAAGTAGTCTTTTACATGTTGAACATTCGACTTGCACCACTCCACCACTTCCGGAAACCGCTCATTCAAATCGTGATTGTTTTTACTAAGCAGTGTAACCGTCTCCTGTGTCCAAACCAGACGGCACCGAAATCCGTCGTACTTGATTTCATACAACCATTCATCTCCTGTTGGAACTGTTTCACTTATAATGGGTTTCATGACATCCATCATCGTTCACCACCTTATGAGTAGGTTGTGTTAATTCCTGCAAATTACTATTCCACTCGTATAAAAAATCTTCCCAAATCCAAACTACTTCTTATAAGGAGGGATGCATCATGCACACGATGTGGAAAGGCACAATTAGCTTTGGACTCGTTAACATCCCTGTAAAAATGCATGCAGCGACTGACAACAAAGATATTCAACTACGTCAGCTACACAAAAAATGCAAAACCCCGATTAAATATAAGAAAGTCTGTCCGAACTGCGAAGAAGAAGTTTCAAATGATGACATCGTAAAAGCCTATGAGTATTCAAAAAACAAATACGTCATTCTCGATGACGAAGAACTTGAGAAATTAAAGAACGATCAAGAAGACAAAGCCGTTGAGATTATTGACTTCGTGCAACTAGATGATATCGATCCCATCTACTTTAGTAAAAGCTACTACTTATCCCCTAATGAAGGAGGATCAAAAGCTTATGCGTTACTAAGAGAGGCGCTTAAAGACACTCAAAAAATCGGCATCGCCAAAATGATGATCCGATCAAAAGAACAACTTGCTGTTATTCGTGTTTATCAAGGCGCTCTCGTTGTCGAAACCATTCACTTCCCTGATGAAGTGCGGTCTACAAAAGACATCCCTAACATCCCTGAACAAAGCGAAGAAATCGGAAAGAAAGAACTCGATACAGCCAAATTACTCATCGAACAACTCACCACAGAATTTGAACCAGAAAAGTATCAAGACGATTACCGAATCAAATTAGAAGCGCTAATTGCAGAAAAGCTATCCGCTGAAGAAGTAACTGTATCAGAAGAAACAACGTCAACACCTGATAACGTCACCGATATTATGGAAGCACTAGAGAAGTCCATTAATCGAGCAAAGAAGAACCAACCAAAACCAAAAACAAAGAAAAAAGCCGCTGCCAAAAAGCCAGCGACTACAAAGACATCAACATCGAAGAAAAAAGCAACATCTTAAAACTGAACACAAAAAAACAGCCAGTAAGGGAAAACCCTTTCTGGCTGTTTCGAATCGGTTGCTTAACGCTTCGAGAATTGTGGTGCACGACGTGCAGCTTTAAGACCGTATTTCTTACGCTCTTTCATTCTTGAGTCACGAGTTAAGAAGCCTTTTTCTTTAAGTGTACTGCGGTATTCTGGGTCAACTTCAAGAAGTGCGCGTGAAAGACCGAGTTGGATCGCTCCCGCTTGACCTGTGAATCCACCACCATGAACATTAACTTTAATGTCATATTGGTTCTCTGTTCCTGTTTCAACAAATGGTGCGCGAACAACCATCTTGAGTGTTTCGTAATCGAAGTACTCATCCATGTCACGCTTGTTGATCGTTACTTTACCGCTGCCCGGTGTGACGAATACACGAGCAGTTGAGTTCTTACGACGGCCTGTACCGTAATATTGCAAAGCTGTCAATTCAAACCCTCCTCTTAATTATCCACGTAGCTCGTAAGCTTCTGGTTTTTGTGCTTCGTGCTTATGCTCTGGTCCTGCGTATACGTGAAGCTTCTTGATCGTTTGACGACCGAGTGCGTTCTTTGGAAGCATTCCGTGTACTGCAAGTTCAATAATTTTCTCTGGCTTGTTTTGACGCATGTCGATCGCGCGGGTTGATTTAATCCCTCCGCGATAGCCACTGTGACGATAGTAAACTTTGTCTGTCCACTTTTTACCTGTAAGTTCGATTTTCTCAGCATTGATGATGATGACATTGTCACCTGTGTCAACGTGTGGAGTGAACTCAGGTTTGTTTTTACCGCGTAGGATTGAAGCAACTTCACTAGCCAAACGTCCGAGAGTTTGACCTGCAGCATCAATCACGTACCATTTACGTTCGATTTCATTTGCTTTAGCCATATAAGTTGTACGCATGGTGGAACCTCCTCGTTCAAGATCATTCATTTATTTATTTAACAATCAGTTTGTTGTTCTCGTTTATTTCATTCTCCGGGGCAGTGGAGTTTGAAATGCCAACTAACATCATATAATAGTTCTAGACCAAAGTCAATTATTATAAGCAAAATTGATAAAGAAAAACCACCTCTTATGAGATGGCTCAAAACCCGCTTCTATAAAGGCTTCACGCTGATTGGTTGACCCTTAAAAACTCGACTTGGGTTTCCTGTAAAGATCTGGTTTAATGTCTTGTCTGTAACACCGGACTGTTGTAAGTCTGGTAAGATCTTTTCGAATAGATGACCTACATGCCACTTTTCTAAAACCTTCATCATGAAATCGCTTTCAGGGAATGGTCTACCCCGCCAATAATTCACGGTATCATGGGAGAGAATGATCTGATCTTCATAGCCCATCGCAAGTAACCCTAAAAGAGTCGCTTTTCTTTCCTCATCACGAGGTGTACCTACTAGACCTTCCAAGCCAAAACGATCAAATCCAATCGTCACACCCCGCTCTAATACTCGCAAATGATCACGAATGTTCGTCGTACCATCCATATGACCGATCACAATCTTTGCAGGATCTGCTCCGTGCGCAACAAGAAGCTCGATTTGCTCATAGCCCATTGTTCCTTCTTGCGTATGCGTCATAATCGGTATGCCGGTTTCCTTTTGAATTCGTGCGGCTTGCCTGAAAAACATCTGTTCATATTCTGTAATCACACTTCGACTGGAACCTACCTTAATAACTCCTGGCTTGATACCAGTCCCAGCGATGCCATCTGTGACTTCCTTATAGAACATCTCGTAAATCTCTTCTTCGGCATTGCTTAATCCCACTCGTGCTTTGAAGTAGGCTGGCGCCCCTTCACCTTCATAATAATAACCACTTGCACAGACGATGTTCATTCCAGTGCGCAGAGAAATTTCTTTAAGCATCTCTGGATCACGCCCACAATCGTTTGGCGTCGGATCCACCACGGTGTTCACCCCAAATTGTTGCAACTTCTCACATACCTCAATACCAACTCGTAATGCTTCTTCACGGTCGTAACGCCCGAGCGTCACGTCACCCTCAAAGCCTGGGTAGCCAAAGATGAAATGTTCATGCATCATCGTCTTACCTAGATCTCCAATTGCCAATCGACCTGTGACCGTTTCTACATGTGAATTCATCACTACTCCCCTTTTCGATTACGACTTTGATTTTTGAAGTTCAGCGTCTTGCAGTTTTCTCCAAAGAATCTTTCCGCTGCCTGAAACGGGCAGTTCTTTTGTAAATTCAATAACTCGAGGGTACTTATAGGCTGCCATCTTTTCCTTCGCCCAATCAATGATCTCTTGCTCGGTCGTTGATTCATAACCGTCATTTAAGATAATGACCGCTTTCACGGTTTCTCCTCGTCTTGCGTCAGGTGTGCTGATGATGCAACATTGTTGCACCGCTGGATGAGCATACATTTTGGACTCTACTTCTGCAGGCCAGACTTTAAATCCCGAAGAATTAATCATCCGCTTTACACGATCGACAATATAGAAGTATCCATCTTCATCGTACGTCACAATGTCACCTGTTCTAAAAAATGTCTTGCCATCAAGTTCGACAAAGACTTGAGCCGTATCTTCTGGCCGATTCCAATACCCTTTAAACACTTGAGGGCCATTCACGAGAAGTTCGCCTTCTTGTCCTGGACCTAATTCTTGTAATGTAAGTGGTTCGACAACTCGACTATCGACATCAAAGCTCGGAATGCCTAGGCATTGTAACTTCGCTTTACCGATCGGATTCGAGTGCGTCGTTGAGATCGTCTCAGTAAGACCATACCCTTCTGCATAACGCAACCCAGTTACTTCAAAGAGCTTCTCACCGACAGCTTTCGGAAGCGCTGCACCGCCTCCATTCACTGCTAACAAACTACTTAAGTTATAATTTGATAAGTTGGGGTTGGCTAAAAAATCAACGACCATCGTCGAGATATTCGTCCAGTTTGTACACTCGTGTTTCTCAATTAACCTCCCAGCAACGTCTCGGTTCCAACGGGTCATCAACACGACTGTTCCCCCTAAATGAATCGGAACGAACATACAATGAACGAGTCCTGTTACGTGGAACAACGGTAGTCCACCTAGTGCCACTGCCTCTGGTGATCCATTGCCCCAATGGCTACCTGACATGACATTCGCTTGTACGGTTTTGTGTGTATGCTTGCAGCCTTTTGGCAATCCCGTCGTTCCCGACGTATAAGGGAGTACGGCCAAATCACCTGATTCACCTTTATATGCAAGAGGCGCTTGATCGTACCTCAGTACTTCTTGCCAAGAAATATGGTTCGAGTCCTTCCCAATCGGTGGTGCCTTTACAACATCAGGCAACTCATACTCGCAAGACTCTGGTAAATACTCAGAATAAGCAGCAAGAATGACGTGCTTTAAAGGCGTCATGTTAAGTAGTGGTTTAATACGCTCAAACAACTCCTGACCGACAAATGCAACGGTCGCCTCACTATCTTCGATCGGAAACTTCACTTCTTCTGTTACCATCATCGGATTAATTGGCACTGCAATCGCCTCTGCACGCAAAATAGCGTGGATCGCAATGACATATTGCGGGCTATTCTGCATGTAAATTAGAACACGATCACCTTTTTTCACACCGAGCTCGTGTTGCAAATAACCCGCTACTCGCTTTTGCTCTTCGTACAGCTGTTGATAGGTAATTTCTTGATCGTAGTAAATAATTGCTCGTTTATTCGGGTAACGCCTCGCACTAATAGCTAGATTATCCAAAAGAGTTGTTTCAGGAATGCTCAAGCGCTTTGGTGTACGTTCTGGCCAGTGATCATAGTGTCTAGTAAACATAAAATGAACCACCTCACCCTAAATTAGATTATAATCTTACGTAAGTAACCAACCACCATCAACGAGTAAATCGCTACCTGTCATATAAGAAGCTTCACTTGAAGCGGCAAAAGCAATGACATTCGCAATTTCATCAGCCGTTCCGACTCGTGAAAGAGCAGTGTTCTTCTCGATTGCTTTAACAAAGCGATCATTCGTTAACCCTGCACTCGTAAGGTCTGTACGAGCAAAACCAGGAGATACACTGTTTACTCGAATTTGATAAGGAGCAAGCTCATAAGCAAGTGCTCTTGAGAAATTCATGACCGCAGCTTTCGCAGCACTATAGTGTGGAATATGCGCACCCGCTTTATGCCCAGATAAGGACGCCACATTGACGATCGCACGATCTTTCTGATCATCATTGTTCTTCATAAGTTGTCCGATGCTCTTCGATACGAGGAACACACTCTTTAAGTTTACATCTTGGGATTTCACCCAATCGTCTTCACTCATTTCAAAGATGTTCGTCTTGTTTGATGATCCACCTGCATTGTTAACGAGCACATCAACTGAACCATATCGCTCTTGCAGAACGGACGTTAACGCTTCAATGTCTTCTGACTTCGTTACATCTGCTCGATGCACTATGGCACGACCCTCACCTACTTCTTCGCGAATGGCATTAGCCACGTTCTCAAGCTTAGACTCTGTACGTCCAACTAGTACGACCGTCCCTCCGTCTCGCGCAATAATCTTAGCTAACGCTTCCCCAATTCCACTTCCTGCTCCCGTTATGACTGCAACTTTATGATCAAATCGTGACACACGGACTCTCTCCCTTCCTTGTGAGCGCTTACAATTTTATATTTATATAAGACTAAATATTCTAATATCTAAATTATATACTACAGTCCTCTACTCCACAACAGAATCAACAAAAAAACAGACTGTTCGACAGCCTGTTTGTTGCTATACATCTTTATAGTATACATCCCATAAATACAGACCGTGACCTGGCGCTGTCTTTCCAGCAAACCTTCGATCCCGCGCATCACGAATCGTAACCATCTCACCTGTATCTCTTTCACCAGTACCAACGGCTAACGCAGTTCCGGTTATAATCCGCACCATGTTATACAAGAACCCATTGCCCCGAAAAACGAACACAACTTGATCGTCCGAGATGCGTTCAACCCTCGCCTCAAAGAGGGTACGAACTTTGTCGACGACATTCGTATTGCTCGCGCAAAAAGAAGAGAAATCAAACGTCCCAACTAAATGATCCAATGCTGATTGCATCGCTCTTTCATCAAGCTGTTTGTAAACGTGGTGAGCATAGTGTCGCGAAAATACATCCCGCTCTTGACCACATCGCACAAAATAACGATATTCCTTTGCGACCGCATCAAAACGCGCGTGAAAACCCGCGGGTACCGGGACAGACTCGATGATTTGAATATCATCTGGTAAGTGGGCACCCAATGCTTTTGACCAGCGATCAGCCGGAATTTGTAAAGGGGAATCAAAGTGAATGATTTGTCCTTTAGCGTGCACACCGGCATCTGTTCGTCCCGATGCCGTGACGTTCACTTGCTGACCTTGATGAATACGCCCCAATGCACTATTGATTTCCCGTTGAACCGTTCGCTTTTCAGGTTGAACTTGCCATCCAGAGAATTCTGTGCCGTCATAAGCGATTTTCACTTTCCATCTTTGCATCATTTCTCACCTCTTACACGTAACGAAGTATACCAAGGGTACACCCGAATAACACTATTAAAACAATGGCAACTGTATCTTTTCCTTGCCATTTGAGAATACGCAGCTTCGTGCGCCCCTCGCCACCTCGATACCCCCGTGCATCCATCGCTGTCGCCATGTCTTCTGCACGTTTGAATGAACGGACGAAAAGTGGAATGATGAATGCTGTCATCGTATTTAACCGCGTTTTTAAAGAACCTTTCGTAAAATCTGCTCCTCGAGCAGACTGCGCTTTAAGAATCCGATCCGCTTCTAACAATAACGTCGGAATCAGTCTTATGCTAATCGCCATCATCAATGCGATTTCGTGCGAAGGTACCCCAAACCGTTTGAACGGTCTCAAGTAAGCTTCAAAACCATCGGTCAAATCGATGGGAGACGTCGTTAATGTTAATAGTGACGCAATGATGACGAGTGCTCCTATACGAATCGCAATAAATAAACCTTGAATAATTCCCCCGCTATAGACAGAAAACCCAAGTACCGTAAAGAGTACCTCTCCTTCATTCGTAAATAACGCATGCAAAATGAATGTAAAAGCTATCAATATGAAAATGGGAAGCATGCCTTTTATGAAAAATCGAAGAGGCACTTTGGATAACAACACGAGCAAACTCACAAATGTAACGAGGATCGCATTTGTCATCACATCATTGGCTAAAAAGACAACAACGGCCATAAGTAGGACCGCTAAAATCTTTGAGCGAGCGTCCAACCGATGAATCGGGGACTCAACAGGAACATATTGACCAATTACGATATTTTGGAGCACACTAATGTCCCCCTTTTTCTGGCCAATTTGTCATCAACTGCTCAGCGAGTTGTTCTGACGATTGGTTCGTTACATCTATCGACCAGTTGGAACGGCGAAGCGCCATCCCAATTCGAACGGCAGGTGGTACTGCTAAGTTCATAGCTGTAAGCGATTCAACTTCTCGGAACACATCGATCGGTTTTCCTTGTAACTTTACGCTGCCTTCATTCATGACAATCACATCATCCGCATAATTCGCTGCATCTTCCATGTCATGGGTAACGAGTACCGTCGTTAATCCGTGTTCCTCATGCCAACTTCTAAACAATTGTAATAACGCTCGGTGACCCGAAGGATCAAGCCCAGCAGCTGGCTCATCTAATATTAGTACCTCAGGTTCTGTTGCGAGCACACCTGCAATGGCTACCCGCCTCATTTGCCCACCACTTAATTGAAATGGAGACTCGTGAAGATAATCTTCGTGTAATCCGACTAAGTTTAAGAGCTCCGGAAGTCGCCTTTTTACCCGCTCTACCGACATTCCATGTTGAATGGGACCGAAGAGGATATCCTCTTCAACCGTTGAACCGAACAATTGGTGTTCTGGGTATTGAAATACCATTCCGACTTTTTTTCGTAGCGGCTTAATTACTTTTCGCTTTACTCCTGGTTGCAAAACCGTAGAGTCTACGGTAACTTGTCCGCTCGTTGGGACAAGAAGACCATTGATATGTTGCATTAACGTCGACTTTCCAGATCCTGTGCTACCAACGACCGCAGTAAAGGAGCCTGAAGAAATGGAGACGTCAACGCCATTAAGTGCTCTCTTCTCAAACGGAGAGCCAAGCATATATGTATACGTTACATCCTCGAATTTGATGTGCACAGTGACTTCACCCACTCGTCTTCATCTAACAAATAGTTCGTTTGAAAGCCGTTCTCTACAAGATGTTTTTGAACTTGTAAGAAGTAAGGCAAATGAAAATCACGTTCAACGAGAAATTCTGGCTTTTGAAAGAACTCCTCTGCCTTAGAATCGTTGATAATTTTCCCATGTTCCATGAAGACGACCCGGTCCGATTCAAGTGCTTCTTCAAGCTCATGAGTAATCATTAAGATCGTAATACCTCGTTCATGCAACTGCTTCATCGTTGCCATCACTTCTTTACGTCCCTTAGGATCAAGCATCGCAGTTGCTTCATCAAAGATCATAATATCGGGTTGTAAAGCAAGCACACCTGCAATAGCAGCTCGTTGCTTTTGTCCACCTGATAAACGATGGGGTTCCGCGAAAAGTAGATCATCGACACCTACACGCTCGCTAGCTGAGGCAATACGCTTAAGCATTTCATCCCGTGCAACTCCAGCATTCTCTAAACCAAAAGCAATGTCATCTCGCACAGTCGCTGCAACAAATTGATGATCCGGATTTTGAAAAACCATACCGGCTTTCTGACGAATATTCCATATTTCACCTTCATCGTCTGTTGATTTACCTGCTACAGTAACCGCTCCTGAAGTAGGAGTTAAGAGAGCATTGATCAACCGAGCTAGCGTTGATTTTCCCGAACCATTCGTCCCTAAAATTGATACCCATTCTCCTTGTTTAATTGTAATGGAGAGATCTTGAATAATCCAATCTTGCTCGTCTGTATATTTGAAAAAGACATTCTTACACTCAATTGTAGACAAACACTAATCCCCCCTTTTGTAATCAATAAAGAAAGTGTATCGATAAAAACGGTGCGAAGCAATCATCAACCCAAAGTAACTAAAAAAAGGCAGCGACGAAGTGGTCCCCGTCCTGCCCCAAAACGAATGTTATACGAGTTCGATGACTGCCATCGGTGCACCGTCACCTTTACGTGGTTCCATCTTAACAATACGAGTGTAACCACCTTGACGATCTTCGTAGCGTGGACCAATTTCGCTGAACAATTTCTGAACTGCGTTTTGGCTATCACTTTCTTCGCTAACGTTCTCATTACGAATGAATGATGCCGCTTGACGACGAGCATGAAGATCTCCGCGTTTACCAAGTGTGATGACTTTCTCTACAATCGGGCGTAAAGCTTTCGCCTTCGATTCAGTCGTAACAATCTTTTCGTTGATAAGCAAATCGGTTGCAAGATCGCGGAAAAGAGCTTTACGAGCAGAGCTGTCACGTCCTAGTTTTGCGTATGCCATAATCGTTTCCCTCCTTCAACTGAGCCTATATCTTCTGTTTAGAAAGAGCTAAGCATTGCCCAATACTTTTACTCATTCTAAACAACGTGGATCCTTAATCTTCGTTACGTAAACCGAGACTAAGTTCACCAAGCTTTTCTTGTACTTCTTCTAGAGACTTACGTCCAAGGTTACGCACTTTCATCATGTCTTCTTCAGACTTCTGAGTGAGCTCTTGAACCGTATTGATGCCAGCACGCTTCAAACAGTTGTATGAGCGAACAGACAAATCGAGTTCTTCGATTGTCATTTCTAGCACTTTCTCTTTTTGGTCTTCCTCTTTTTCCACCATAATCTCCGCATTCTGTGCTTGATCGGTCAAGCCAATGAAGATGTTAAGATGCTCGTTCATAATCTTCGCACCTAGAGAAACGGCTTCTTCAGGACGGATGCTGCCATCTGTCCAAACATCAAGTGTCAATTTATCGTAGTTGGTAATTTGACCAACACGAGTGTTTTCAACTTGATAGTTTACACGAGATACCGGTGTAAAAATCGAATCAATCGGAAGAACTCCGATTGGTAAATCTTCATGATTGTTTCCTTCAGCAGGAACATAGCCACGTCCGCGTTTTGCTGTCATACGCATATGCAACTGTGCACCTTTCGTTAAAGTAGCAATGTGAAGATCCGAATTTAAGATATCTACGTCGCTGTCATGGTTGATGTCACGTGCAGTGACGACACCTTCTCCATTTGCGTCAATTTCAAGCACTTTTTCTTCATCCGAATGAATGTTCAGAGCTAGTTTTTTCAAGTTCAAAATGATCGTTGTGACATCTTCAACAACGCCCTCAATCGTTGAGAACTCGTGAAGAACACTGTCAATTTGAACATTGGTAATCGCAGACCCTGGGAGGGAGGATAATAGGATTCGACGTAAGGAGTTCCCTAATGTCGTACCATAGCCACGTTCCAAAGGCTCCACAACGAATTTGCCATATTTAGCATCCTCGCTGACTTCGATCGTTTCAATGCTTGGCTTTTCGATTTCAATCATATTATTTCCTCCTTAAAAACGTCGGAATCCGAAAAGGCGTGCATCGCACGTCTCTTCGCTTTTTCCTGAAAAGGCAGTGATTAACACTGTACACCATGCTTGTGGTTCCCACATCTAACCATTATAGTCACATTCCGGTTATTTAAACCTCTATGGTGTTAAACTCTCCGACGTTTCGGGGGACGACAACCGTTATGAGGTACCGGCGTCATATCACGGATGACATTAACTTCAAGTCCAGTTGCTTGTAAAGAACGAATTGCTGCTTCACGTCCAGCTCCAGGTCCTTTAACGGCAACCTCAACACTCTTCATACCGTGCTCCATCGCTGATTTCGCAGCGCTTTCTGCAGCCATTTGTGCAGCAAAAGGTGTTGACTTACGAGAACCTTTGAAACCAAGGTTACCCGCGCTTGCCCAAGAAAGTACATTTCCTTGAAGATCCGCGATCGTTACAATCGTGTTGTTAAATGTTGAACGAATGTGCGCAACTCCAGCATCTACTTGCTTACGTTGACGACGTTTGCGAGATGTTGTCTTAGGTTTAGCCATTTTAATTTACCTCCTTATCCATTACTTCTTCTTGTTAGCGATCGTCTTACGAGGACCCTTAACCGTACGTGAGTTGTTCTTCGTTCGTTGTCCACGAGCAGGAAGACCACGACGGTGGCGGATTCCACGATAAGATCCGATCTCAATTAAACGCTTGACGTTAAGTGACTTTTCACGACGAAGGTCACCTTCTACGTTGTAGTTACCTACGACAGTACGAATACGTCCAAGCTCTTCATCAGTAAGATCACGTACACGTGTTTCAGTAGAAACTTCTGCTTCTTCAAGTACTTTCTCAGCAGTAACTTTACCGATACCGTATACATAAGTGAGTGAAATCACAACGCGTTTATCGCGAGGGATATCGACACCAGCTATACGTGCCAAATTCAAGCACCTCCTTGATATTTATCCTTGTTTTTGTTTGTGCTTCGGATTTGAACAGATCACCATAACCGAACCGTTACGGCGGATGACCTTACAGCGTTCACAGATCGGTTTGACGGACGGTCTGACTTTCATCCTGTTTCCCTCCTTCATGATCGGCATCCTTTGGGAGGCCCACGTCTGCTAAACTGTGACGTTTATTTATAACGATACGTAATTCGCCCACGTGATAAGTCATACGGAGATAACTCCACAGTGACTTTATCTCCAGGCAAGATACGAATAAAGTGCATTCGAATTTTACCAGATACGTGCGCGAGGATCTTGTGTCCATTTTCTAACTCGACACGAAACATCGCGTTTGGTAGCGGCTCAATGACTGTGCCTTCTACTTCGATAACATCATCTTTGGCCATGGATTACTCTCCTTCCTTTATTATAACAGGTTTCTCCCTGCAATACTGAATCAACCCGTGACGGATTTTGGCATTGGTCACTGAATCTGTCTGCTCGAGGCTCTTCTTAACCTCAGAAGCGATATACCCCATCTTCCGTAAATGGCGTATGTTCTTCTTCTTTGCAGTCTGAAACCTACGACCATCACCATCTGCGACACGAACAAAGTGAACATCGAGAATCGACACGACAATGTAATGATTGCCAGCATCTTTTCCTTTCAAGGCGCAAACAACCTCACCGAGATGATAAGCTGTTTCGTCCATCATGAACTCCTTTGTTAGGCTAGAGTCAATATCTCATAGCCTGTATCTGTAATAGCAATGGTGTGCTCAAAGTGTGCGCAATTTGCACCATCTGAAGTGACCACGGTCCATTGATCGTCGAGGGTATGAACATAACGTTCTTGCATGTTAATCATCGGTTCTACTGCCAACACCATTCCAGGCTTAAGACGAGGTCCTTTGCCTGGTGGTCCGTAGTGTGGAATTTGCGGCTCTTCATGCAAGTTTTGCCCAACACCGTGTCCCACATACTCTCTGACTACCGAGAACCCATGCTTTTCGACGTATCTTTGAATTGCATGAGAGATATTGGAGAGCCTTTCCTTAGGTTTTGCTTCTGCAAGACCCTCGTACAAGGCATCCCGGGTGACATCCAAAAGTTTTTGGTCTCGTTCATTGATCGTACCTACTGGATACGTCCAAGCAGAGTCACCATGATACCCTTGGTATTTAGCACCAATGTCGATGGAGATAATGTCCCCATCTTTCAAAACACGCTTTCCCGGAATCCCGTGAACGAGTTCTTCATTGACAGAAGTGCATATACTCCCAGTAAACCCATGATACCCTTTAAATGATGGTTCTGCATCACGTGAACGAATGTAAGAATCGGCAATTCTATCCAACTCGGCAGTGGTAATTCCAGGTTGGATATGCTCTTTCAGTACAGCATGTGTTTCAGCAACGATTTGACCAGCAATTCTCATGATGCCAATCTCACGTTCAGTCTTCGTTATAATCATGCACGAAGACCTTTCAAGAGCTTATCGATTTGTTCATAGACAACATGAATGTCTTGATCGCCATCGATGTCCTTAAGGTAGCCCTTATCCGTGTAGAAATCTTTCAATGGTTGTTGCTGTTCAATGTTCACATCAAGACGTTTTTCAACCGTTTCCGGTTTGTCGTCTTCACGTTGAATCAATTCACTGCCGTCCACATCACAAACGCCATCGACTTTCGGTGGGTTGTAGATCACGTGATACGTTCTCCCTGAAGTAGGTGAAACACGACGACCCGCAAGACGCTCAACGAGCTTTTCTTTAGGGACATCAATGTTAAGAACGTAGTCGAGCGACCGGCCAAGGTCAGAAAGAATGTCTTCAAGCGCTTGTGCCTGTACTGGCGTACGTGGAAAGCCGTCAAGAAGAAATCCATCTTTGCAATCGTCTTGAGAAAGACGTTCTTTTACAATACCGATCGTCACATCATCGGGAACCAATTCCCCAGCATCCATAAAACCTTTTGCCTTCACTCCAAGTTCAGTTTGCTCTTTAATAGCAGCGCGGAACATGTCGCCAGTTGAAATATGAGGAATGTTGTATTCACTCTTAATTCGATCAGCTTGTGTTCCTTTCCCTGCACCTGGAAGACCCATTAAAATTAAATCCATACTACCTCTCCTATCCGCTTGTCACTCTACGCTTACTTAATGAAGCCTTTATAGCTTCGTTTAATAAGCTGACCTTCAATTTGCTTCATCGTATCAAGGGCAACGCCCACGACAATAAGAAGCCCTGTTCCTCCAATTTGAATCTGCTGTGGTAATCCAAGCTGATTCGTAAAGAAGATCGGTATAATCGAAACTGTGGCCAAAAATAGAGCGCCGACGAAAGTGAGACGGTACAAGATTCGACGAATCGTAAGTTCCGTAGCTTTACCAGGCCGTACTCCAGGAATATAGCCACCTTGCTTTTTCAAGTTCTCGGCCATCGTTTCAGGATTCACTTGTACAAACGTATAGAAATACGTGAATGCAATAATGAGTCCTACATAAAAGATGAGCCCAATTGGGTTATTATAGTTGAAGTTTTCAACGACCCATTGTGCAGCACTACTAGTGTCGGCAAAGAAGCCAGCAACCGTAGGCGGGAAAATAAACAAAGCCATCGCGAAGATGACCGGAATTACCCCGGCAGAGTTAACTTTTAAAGGTAAGTGGGTAGACTGAGCTCCAGCAGTATTGCCTTGCCCTACAACCCGTTTAGCATACTGAATCGGTACTTTTCGAATCGCTTGTTGTACGAACACAACACCAACGATAATGAGTAAAACGGCTAGCGCCAATAGAAGAATCGTGACGATTCCCATAAACATCTGATCGCCTTGATCTTGAATCTGCGTTGCGTATATCATGTTCACGCCATTTGGTATCCCCGCAGCAATACCTGAGAAAATAAGAATCGAGATTCCATTTCCAACGCCTTGTGCAGTGATTTGCTCACCAAGCCACATCAAGAACGTTGTACCAGCCGTCATAATCAACGCAATCATTAAGTACGTTGTAATACTAGGGTCTGGTATTAATCCAGGAAACTGTGTGTTGAAACCAATAGACATGGCCAATGCTTGGACAAAGGCTAACACAACGGTAAAATATCGTGTAAACTGCGCAAGCTTCCTACGCCCTGCTTCACCCTGCTTCGACCACTCTGTGAATTTCGGAACGACGTCCATCCTAAGAAGTTGAACGACGATCGACGCAGTGATGTATGGAAATACACCCATCGCGAAGATCGAAAAGTTCCCGAGCGCTCCGCCCCCGAACGTATCGAGGAAGCCAAAAGCACTTGCTTCGTCCTGAAACGATAACACATCACTATCTGCCCCTGGTACAGGAATAAAAGTTCCCATACGATAGACGACAAGCATCAACAAGGTGAAAAGAATCTTACGGCGCAGATCAGCGACTCGAAATATATTGGCGAGCGCCTTAAACATTAGACCACCTCTGTTGTACCGCCGGCTCCTTCAATCACCTTAGTTGCAGATGCAGAGAACTTGTTGGCCTTTACGGTAAGTTTTTTATCTAGACTACCGTTACCAAGAACTTTGATCCCATCGTTAGCTTTCTTTACGATTCCTTCTTCAATAAGAAGTTCCGGAGTTACTTCCGTACCTTCAGCAAATTGATTCAGGCTTTCTACATTAACAATGCTGTAAGTTTTACGAGTAGGGTTTGTGAATCCACGTTTAGGCAAACGCTTGTAAATCGGATTCTGACCACCTTCAAAACCACGTCTTACGTTACCGCCAGAACGAGATTTTTGACCGTGCTCACCACGACCCGCTTTGTTTCCACGTTTAGCACTGTATCCGCGACCGACGCGAATGCCAGATTTACGTGAACCCTCAGCTGGTTTTAACTCATGTAGTTTCATCCATGCGCACCTCCTGTCTTATCACCTGTGATTTATTGGTTGATCTCTTTAACGCTCAAAAGGTGGGATACTTTGTTAACCATCCCTCTGATCGCTGGATTGTCTTCTTGAACGACAGTATGATTGACTTTACGAAGTCCAAGCGTCTTTACCGTTACACGTTGGTCTTCAGGACGTCCGATCAAACTACGCTTGAGGGTGATTTCTAGCTTGTTTGCCATGTCATTTCCCTCCTTATCCTAGCAATTCTTCGACGCTTTTACCTCGAAGCTTCGCTACATTTTCTGCTGTTTTAAGAGAAGTTAAACCTTCTAACGTCGCACGAACCATGTTAATCGGGTTGTTAGAACCGTGTGATTTAGAAAGAATATCTCCAACTCCACCTAGCTCGAGTACCGCACGTACAGGACCCCCTGCAATGATTCCAGTACCTTCGCTCGCTGGCTTAAGAAGTACTTTACCTGCGCCAAAACGTCCAATTAATTCGTGAGGAATTGTTGTTCCAACACGTGGCACGCTTACTAAGTTTTTCTTTGCGTCTTCAATCGCTTTACGGATCGCTTCTGGTACTTCGAGAGCTTTACCCATACCAAAGCCTACGTGTCCATTACGGTCTCCGACAACAACGACAGCTGCAAAGCGAAAACGACGACCACCTTTAACAACCTTCGCTACACGATTGATCGCTACTACTTTTTCTTCAAGATCCAGTTTGTTCGGATCGATCATAAATTTTCCCTCCTTCGACCTTTAGAATTTCAGACCTGCTTCACGTGCTGCATCTGCAAGAGCAGCTACACGTCCGTGGTATACATAACCGCCGCGGTCAAAAATGACGTTTTCGTATCCTTTTTCAATGGCACGCTTACCTACAAGTGCTCCGACTTCTGTAGCAGCTGTAACGTTTCCGCCGTGGTCAACGTTCACATCTTTATCAAGCGTAGAAGCAGCAACAATTGTTTCGCCCTTCACATCGTCGATCAATTGAGCGTAGATGTGGTTTGAAGAACGAAATACGTTTAAACGAGGACGCTCAGTTGTACCTTTGATCTTCAAGCGGATGCTTTTTTGACGACGTTGACGTGCAACGTTTTTTGATGTTTTCGCCATGAGAATGTATCCTCCTTTCGTGCCGTTCGATCCATGAGTACGAGTCTTTCCAAAAGAAAGATCAAGTACCATTTACATTTACTTACCAGTTTTACCTTCTTTACGACGCACTTGTTCGCCAGTGTAACGAATCCCTTTACCTTTGTAAGGCTCAGGCTTACGTACTGAACGAATGTCAGAAGCGATCGCTCCAACTTTTTGCTTATCGATTCCACGAACAATTACTTTGTTGTTCGCTGGAACTTCGATTTCAATACCTTCGATTGCATCGAATTCAACTGGGTGAGAGTAACCAACGTTAAGAACGAGTTTGCTACCTGACTTTGAAGCACGGTAACCAACACCGACAAGTTCTAATGACTTTTCGAAACCTTGAGTTACACCTTCAACCATGTTACCGATCAAGCTACGCGTAGTACCGTGAAGTGAACGGTGTTCTTTATGATCAGAAGGACGGCTTGTTGTAAGCACATCATCTTCGATTGTAATTGCGATAGCTGGGTTAAATGTGTATGACAATTCGCCTTTAGGACCTTTAACGTTCACATGACTTCCGTCTAAAGTGATTGTTACATCTTTAGGAATTTCTAAAGGACTTACACCGATACGTGACATTCTGTCGCACCTCCATTCATGTCTAGCTTTTTTTACCAAACGTAAGCGAGTACTTCGCCTCCGACTTTCTTTTGACGAGCTTCTTTGTCAGTCATAACACCGTTAGATGTTGAAATAACTGCAATACCAAGTCCGTTTAATACACGTGGAACTTCATCTGCTTTCGCATAAACACGAAGTCCTGGCTTACTAATACGCTTCAAGCCTGTGATTACACGTTCGTTTTGCTCTCCGTACTTCAAGAAAATGCGAAGAACTCCTTGCTTTTTATCATCAACGAATTCTACGTCGCGTACGAAACCTTCACGTTTAAGAATCTCCGCTACCTCACGTTTAACGTTAGAAGCAGGAAGTTCCAATTTATCGTGGCGCACCGTGTTCGCATTGCGAATTCTTGTTAACATATCTGCAACCGGATCTGTCATTACCATAATGTTGGACCTCCTTCCTTATCTAAGGATCTTACCAGCTGGCTTTTTTCACACCAGGAATCTGGCCTTTATATGCAAGCTCTCGGAAACAAATCCGGCAAAGCTTAAATTTACGAATAACCGAATGTGGTCTTCCACAACGTTCACAACGAGTATATTCACGAACTTTATACTTCTGAGTGCGTTGTTGTTTTGCAACCATTGATTTTTTCGCCAAGAGTATTTCCCTCCTTCGACTTTTGTGACGCTATCCTCGTTACTTTTGGAAAGGCATGCCGACTTCTTTAAGAAGTGCGTGCGATTCTTCATCTGTTTGAGCAGTTGTAACGATAACGATATCCATACCACGTACTTTATCTACTTTGTCGTACTCAATCTCAGGGAAAATTAATTGTTCTTTAACGCCAAGCGTGTAGTTTCCACGTCCGTCAAACGCTTTGTTTGAGACACCGCGGAAGTCACGTACTCGTGGTAAAGAAACGTGAACCAATTTCTCGAGGAAGTCATACATACGCTCGCCGCGTAGTGTAACTTTCGCTCCGATTGGGTTTCCTTCACGAAGTTTGAAACCAGCGATTGATTTCTTAGCTTTTGTAATAACTGGTTTTTGACCAGCGATTTGAGCAAGCTCTTCAACCGCGCTATCAAGTGATTTCGGGTTGTTTACAGCTTCACCGACACCCATGTTGATGACGATTTTCTCGATCTTAGGCACAGCCATGACCGACGAATAGTTAAACTGCTCGTGTAAACGAGGCACGATTTCTTGTTTATAACGATTTCTTAAAGCGTTCATGATCAAAGACCTCCTTTCAGCAGGTGTTACTTATCGATGACTTCACCTGATTTTTTCGCAACGCGTACTTTCTTTCCGTCTTCTACTTTGTATCCAACGCGAGTTGGTTCGCCGCTTTTCGGATCGATAAGCATAACGTTTGAAACGTGAATTGCTGCTTCCTCGTTAAGAATTCCACCTTGTGGGTTTTCTTGTGTAGGCTTCGCATGCTTTTTCACAACGTTGACACCTTCGACGATTACCCGCTCTTTAGCTGGAAGAGACTTCAGGATTACGCCTTCTTTGCCTTTATCTTTACCAGAGATAACTTTGACCTTATCTCCTGCTTTTACGTTCAATTTCGGCTGCGCCATTCATTCGCACCTCCTTGGTTCTAAGTGGCGATATATTATTTAAAGTACTTCTGGTGCTAGAGATACGATCTTCATATATTGCTTGTCGCGAAGTTCACGAGCAACTGGTCCGAAAATACGTGTACCTCTTGGTCCTTTGTCGTCACGGATAATAACTGCTGCGTTCTCATCAAATTTGATGTAAGAACCGTCGTTACGGCGTACTCCACTACGTGAACGTACGATTACCGCGCGAACAACCTCACCTTTTTTAACAACGCCACCTGGTGTTGCATTTTTGACGGTACACACAATTGTATCACCGATGTTTGCAGTCTTGCGTCCAGTACCACCGAGTACTTTAATGCAAAGAACTTCACGAGCACCAGAGTTGTCAGCAACTTTGAGTCTTGATTCTTGTTGGATCATTACGTTTGCCTCCCTTCAATCAAAGAAGTGTGTTAAATGATTACAGACTCTTCAACGATCTTAATGAGGCGGAAGTACTTATCTTTTGAAAGATGACGCGTCTCCATGATACGGACGATATCGCCGACTTTCGCTTCATTGTTCTCGTCATGAGCTTTGTATTTTTTAGAGTAACGTACACGCTTGCCGTATAATTTGTCACGTTTGTACGTTTCAACAACGACAGTGATTGTTTTATCCATTTTGTCTGAAACAACGCGTCCAGTTAACTCTTTACGGTTATTACGTTCAGTCATTACGTTTGCCCCTCCTTTATTATCCACGAGTAATGCCGAGTTCTCTTTCACGAAGAACTGTGTTGGCTCTAGCAATTTCTTTACGTACGTGACGGATGCGGGCAGGATTATCCAACTGTCCAGTGGCTAACTGGAAGCGAAGGTTGAACAATTCCTCTTTTAGAGTCTTTGTTTGTTGTTCGATTTCAGTTGTTGTAAGATCTCTAATCTCTTTAGCTTTCATTTGCCTCACCACCCATATCTTCACGTTTTACGAATTTACATTTGATCGGAAGTTTGTGCGACGCTAGACGCAAAGCTTCACGTGCAACCTCTTCGTTCACACCTGCAATTTCAAACATGATTTTACCTGGCTTTACTACTGCTACCCAGCCTTCAGGAGCACCTTTACCGGAACCCATTCGAACTTCTAGAGGCTTTGCAGTGTAAGGCTTATCAGGGAAGATCTTAATCCATACTTTACCGCCACGTTTCATGTAACGAGTCATCGCGATACGTGCCGATTCAATTTGACGGTTTGTAACCCAAGAAGCTTCGAGAGCTTGAAGGCCATACTCGCCAAAGTTCACTTCAGTCCCGCCTTTTGCACGACCTTTCATGCGGCCGCGGAATTGACGGCGGTATTTCACGCGCTTAGGCATTAACATAATTAGTTGCCTCCTTCCTGTTTGCTCTTACCTTTCGTGGGAAGGACCTCTCCACGGTAGATCCAAATTTTAACACCGATTTTACCAAACGTAGTATCTGCTTCAGCAGTTCCGTAATCGATATCAGCACGTAGTGTGTGAAGTGGAACTGTACCTTCGCTGTAGCTTTCAGAACGAGCCATGTCAGCTCCGCCTAGACGTCCGTTAACTTCTGTACGGATTCCTTTAGCTCCAGAACGCATTGTACGTTGGATAGATTGTTTCATTGCACGACGGAATGAAACACGGTTTTCGAGTTGACGAGCGATATTTTCTGCTACGAGACGAGCATCCATATCTGCTTGCTTAATCTCTGAAATGTTGATGTGTACACGCTTGCCAGTCATATCGTTGAGCTTCTTACGAAGAGCTTCAACTTCTGAACCGCCTTTACCAATAACCATTCCTGGCTTGGCAGTGTGAATGTTAATGTTCACACGACGTGCAGCACGTTCGATTTCAATTTTAGAAAGTGACGCGTCTTTAAGACGCTCTTCTAGGAATTCACGAATCTTTACATCTTCGTGTAAAAGATCAGCGTAGTCCTTTTCTGCATACCATTTAGACTCCCAGTCACGAATGACTCCGATTCGAAGACCGACAGGATTTACTTTTTGACCCACGTTCTATCCCTCCTTCTTCTCAGAAACAATAATAGTGATATGACTTGTGCGCTTGTTAATACGTGAAGCACGTCCTTGTGCTCTTGGACGGAAACGTTTTAAAGTAACGCCCTCATCTACGTAAGCCGCACTAACATATAAGTTTTCTGCGTCGAGTTCGTAATTGTGCTCAGCGTTTGCAATAGCAGAGTTGAGGACTTTCTCAACGATCGGTGATACACCTCTTGGTGTATGACGAAGAATTGAGATCGCTTCTCCAACTTCCTTACCACGGACAAGATCAATAACCATCCGAGCTTTACGAGGAGCAACACGAACTTGTTTAGCAACTGCTTTAGCTTGCATGAGTGAACCTCCTCTCTAATTAACGGCGCTTCGTTTTTTTGTCGTCTTTATCGTGTCCACGATACGTTCTAGTTGGCGCGAATTCACCGAGTTTATGACCGACCATATCCTCTTGGATGTATACCGGCACGTGCTTACGACCATCGTATACAGCGATCGTGTGTCCGACGAATTGCGGGAAAATCGTAGAACGACGAGACCAAGTTTTAATTACTGATTTGCTGTTCTCATCCATCGCTTCTACCTTCTTAAGCAAATGACTGTCAGCAAAAGGTCCTTTTTTAAGGCTGCGTCCCATGCGAAAGCCTCCCTTCAAATGTGTAAAGTGACGATGATAGCGCCCCAGTTAAAGAAGTAGTTCTTACCACCGTCAGGCGCTTATTCGTCTTGTTCTCCGATTACTTACGCTTATGGTTGCGACGGCGAACAATATATTTATCTGAGTCTTTCTTGCCTTTACGAGTCTTGTAACCGATCGCAGGTTGTCCCCAAGGTGAAACTGGAGCCACACGTCCGATTGGTGCACGACCTTCACCACCACCGTGAGGGTGATCAGCTGGGTTCATTGCAGAACCACGAACGACTGGACGTTTGTTCATCCAACGGCTACGTCCTGCTTTACCAATGTTAATGAGCTCGTGCTCAAGGTTTCCAACTTGACCGACTGTCGCACGGCAAGTAGAAAGAATCAAGCGGTTCTCGCCTGAACGTAGACGGATAAGAGTGTACTTACCTTCACGTCCAAGAATTTGAGCTTGCGCACCTGCAGCGCGTACGAGTTGAGCACCAGCACCAGGCTTAAGCTCGATGTTGTGTACGTTCGTACCTACTGGAATATCTTTAAGTTCAAGTGCGTTTCCTACTTTAATATCTGCATCAGAACCAGAGAAGAGTTTATCTCCTACTTTAAGTCCTTTTGGCGCGATGATATAACGCTTTTCACCATCGATGTAGTTAATCAAAGCGATGTTCGCAGAACGGTTCGGATCGTACTCAATAGTTGCTACACGACCTTCGATGTGATCCTTGTTACGCTTGAAATCGATGATACGGTATTTACGCTTATGACCGCCACCTTGATGACGAGTCGTTAAACGACCGTGGTTGTTACGTCCAGCGCGCTTTGATAAAGGAGCGAGCAATGAACGTTCCGGTTGATCCGTTGTAATCTCAGAGAAGTCTTTCCCTGTCATGAAACGACGACCGTTAGTGGTCGGTTTATAACGTTTTACTGCCATTTTGGTTTCCCTCCTTACTTATTTGATCTTAAGCTTCGCCGAAGATTTCGATCTCTTCGCTGTCTGCTGTAAGCGTAACGATCGCTTTTTTCTTCGCTGGCTTAAAGCCTTCGAAACGTCCAAAACGACGATACTTTTGCTTGTATTTAATCGTGTTGACTTTCAAAACATCAACTTCGAAGATTTCTTCGATTGCTTGTTTGATTTGAGTCTTGTTCGCTCTAACGTCAACCTCGAATGTGTACTTCTTATCTTCCATCTGCTCAGTAGAGCGTTCCGTAATGACTGGGCGCTTGATTAAATCGCGTGCATCCATTAGCTCAGCACCTCCTCTACTCTCTCAACAGCTTCCTTCGTGATAATCACTTTGTCGTAGTTGATAACGTCAAGTACGTTTACGCCAGTGGCAGTAATTGTTTTGACGTTAGGCAAGTTGTTAGCAGACTTCTCAACGTTAGCGTTACGCTCTGCTGTAACGACAAGAGTTTTCTCAGCTGAAAGACTGGAAAGAATGTTGATCATATCCTTTGTCTTTGGAGCATCTAAGCTTAATTCATCTAATACGATAAGAGCATCGTTTTGAACTTTATCAGATAGAACTGATTTCAATGCAAGACGACGAACTTTCTTCGGTAACTTGTAGCTGTAGCTGCGTGGTGTTGGTGCGAAAATCACACCACCGCCCTTCCAAATTGGGGAACGGCTTGAACCGTGACGTGCACGACCAGTACCTTTTTGACGCCAAGGCTTCGCTCCTCCGCCTCGTACTTCAGAACGTGTTTTAGCTTTTTGAGTTCCTTGACGAAGAGAAGCTTGTTGCATCACAACAGCGTCGTGAACAACATTTTCGTTCGGTGTAATCCCGAAAACGGCTTCAGCGAGTTCAACGTCGCCTACTTGTGATCCGCTTTGATTAAATACCGTTACTTTCGGCATGATAAGACTCCTCCTTTCCTCAAAACATTAGTTGCCTTTAATAGCACTCTGGATTTTGACGTAGCTCTTTTTAGCTCCTGGTACGTTTCCTTTAATAAGGAGCAAGTTGCGCTCTTCATCCACTTGAACAACTTCAAGGTTCTGAACAGTAATTTGGCCGCCACCCATTTGACCTGGGCCTTCCATGCCTTTGATTACTTTTGCATCTTGCATCGTACCAAGTGAACCTGGACGACGATGGTAACGTGAGCCGTGGCTCATAGGTCCGCGGGCTTGGTTATGGCGCTTAATTGCACCTTGGAAACCTTTACCCTTTGAAGTTCCAGTTACATCGATGATGTCGCCAACTTCAAATGTATTTACGCTGACCGTTTGACCGATTTCATGACTCGCAACATCGATATTGCGGAATTCACGAACGTAGCGCTTGGGCGCCGTGCTAGCTTTATCAGCATGGCCTTTTTCCGGTTTAGTAGAGCGTACAGGTTTCTTGTCGTCAGCTCCTAACTGAACCGCATCGTAACCATCATTTCCTTGTGTTTTCAACTGCATGACAACGTTTGGATCTGCTTGAACGACAGTTACTGGTACTACTTCTCCGTTCTCGCTAAAAATCTGTGTCATGCCGATTTTTCTACCCAAGATTCCTTTGGTCATCAGTCACACCTCCTGTAATAAATTACTTTAATAATTGTTTGTCCAAATAGACATCCTAACTAAAACGTTGATTAGAGTTTGATCTCAATGTCAACGCCAGATGGTAAATCTAAGCGCATAAGAGCGTCCACCGTTTGTGGTGTTGGACTGATAATATCGATAAGACGCTTGTGTGTACGCATCTCAAATTGCTCACGAGAGTCTTTGTACTTATGAGTCGCACGAAGGATCGTGTAGACAGAGCGCTCTGTTGGTAATGGGATCGGTCCGGATACGTTAGCACCTGAACGTTTCGCAGTATCAACAATCTTCTCTGACGACTGATCTAGAATGCGGTGATCATACGCCTTTAATCGAATACGAATTTTCTCTTTTGCCATGTTTAGCCCTCCTTTTTATCGCCTGATTTTCAGACCTACTCCGCAGAAATCCCACACACCCATCATGGCAAAGGGGCCGGGTGTGTCAGCAACCTTCTGCATCATCGCAATGACAACATAAAAACAGGAAATCCCGTGCGGATCTCCAACTTTGTCACACTTTTACTATTATAAAGGCTTTGCGCCTTGAATGCAAGGGGATTACGAAAGGAATTTCTTGCCTTGTTGTATCATTCAACAGACTTTGTTTGGTTTTCAATCACCAATCTTTATTATAACAAAAACAAACCACTAATGGAAGTATTCATTAGTGGTTTGTTTTTATTTCAGGATGGTGTTTCATCATCTTTAAAAATCATGTCAACGAGCTGTTGGAAACCGTCAATTTGATCTGTAATTAAAAAAGCCGGCAAAAGTAAAACTGCTAACACTAACGCAGAACTAGACAACATAACTCTTGTAACCATCTTTTTCATGATCTTCAAGACTGTTCCCTCCCTTTGGGTAAACAACATTATACTCTCACTATTCGAAATAGCAAGAGTAAATGTTTCTAACTTGTGACAGAGGGATTTAATTAAAAAAAGCACCCGCAAATGCGAGTGCTTCCGTAGCATTACTTAGTGATTGTAGAAACAACACCAGAACCTACAGTACGTCCACCTTCACGGATTGAGAAACGAGTACCGTCTTCAATCGCGATTGGAGAGATTAATTCAACTTCCATTTCAGTGTTATCTCCAGGCATAACCATTTCGATGCTTTCTGGAAGATTTACAACACCAGTTACGTCAGTTGTACGGAAGTAGAACTGTGGGCGGTAGTTGTTGAAGAATGGCGTGTGACGGCCACCTTCTTCTTTTGAAAGAACATAAACTTCAGCTTTGAAGTTCGTGTGTGGAGTGATTGTACCAGGCTTAGCTAGTACTTGACCACGAGTGATGTCCTCACGGTCAACACCACGAAGAAGTGCTCCAATGTTGTCACCAGCTTCAGCGTAGTCAAGAAGTTTATGGAACATCTCAACACCTGTTACTGTTGATTTTCTAGACTCTTCAGTGATACCGAGGATTTCGATCTCGTCACCTACGTTAAGAACTCCACGCTCAACACGGCCAGTCGCTACTGTACCACGACCAGTGATTGAGAATACGTCCTCAACAGGCATCATGAAAGGCTTGTCTTTGTCGCGCTCAGGAGTTGGGATGTAAGCATCCACTTCGTTCATAAGCTCAACAATTTTCTCTTCGTAAGAAGCGTCGCCTTCAAGTGCTTTAAGTGCAGAACCAGCAACAACTGGAATGTCGTCTCCTGGGAAGTCGTACTCAGAAAGAAGGTCACGTACTTCCATTTCTACAAGCTCAAGAAGCTCTTCGTCGTCTACCATGTCAACTTTGTTAAGGAAAACAACCATTGAAGGTACACCTACGTTACGAGAAAGTAAGATGTGCTCGCGAGTTTGTGGCATTGGCCCATCAGCCGCAGATACTACAAGAATCGCTCCGTCCATTTGTGCAGCACCAGTGATCATGTTTTTAACATAGTCAGCGTGACCTGGGCAGTCAACGTGTGCATAGTGACGAGTTTCAGTTTCGTACTCAACGTGAGAAGTTGCGATTGTGATTCCACGCTCTTTCTCTTCTGGAGCACCGTCAATTGCGTCATACGCCATTGCAGTACCTTTACCAGATTTTTTATGAAGTACAGTTGTAATTGCAGCAGTTAGTGTTGTTTTACCGTGGTCGACGTGTCCAATTGTACCAATATTGGCATGCGTCTTGGAACGGTCAAATTTTTCTTTAGCCATTTGAGGATATCCTCCCTTAAATTAGTATATTTATAAAGCAAGAAAGGCTTAAGTACACATACTAGAGTACCCTACACCCTTCAAACTATTTAACTTATTGGTGATTACTCACCAGTGTTTTTCTTGATGATTTCTTCAGAGATACTCTTAGGAACTTCTTCATAGTGATCGAAGAACATAGAGTACGTTCCACGTCCTTGCGTGTTTGAACGAAGTGCTGTCGCATACCCGAACATTTCAGCAAGTGGAACGAACGCGCGGATTGTTTGAGCGTTACCGCGTGCTTCCATACCGTCAACACGTCCACGACGTGAAGTGACATCACCCATAACGTCTCCCATGTATTCTTCTGGAACAACAATCTCAACTTTCATGAGTGGCTCTAGAAGAACTGGAGAACATTTCGATTTAGCTTCTTTGAATGCCATTGATGCAGCAATCTTAAACGCCATCTCGTTTGAGTCAACATCATGGTAAGAACCGTCAAAAAGACGAGCTTTAACGTCAATTACAGGATAACCTGCAAGAAGACCATTTTGCAATGATTCTTCAATTCCTTGTTCAACAGACGGAATGTATTCACGTGGAACTACACCACCAACGATGCCGTTCTCAAATTCAAAGCCTGCGCCCTCTTCATTAGGAGAGAACTCAACTTTAACATGACCATACTGTCCACGACCACCAGACTGACGTACGAACTTCCCTTCAACTTCAGCAGCTTGGCGAATTGTCTCACGGTAAGATACCTGAGGAGCACCTACAACTGCTTCAACTTTGAATTCACGCTTCATACGGTCAACGATGATGTCAAGATGGAGCTCACCCATACCGGCGATAACAGTTTGACCTGTTTCTTCGTCAGTATAGGTCTTGAATGTTGGGTCCTCTTCAGCAAGCTTACCGAGGGCAACACCCATTTTGTCTTGATCGGCTTTAGACTTAGGCTCAACAGACAATGAGATTACTGGTTCTGGGAAGTCCATTGATTCAAGAATCACTAGGTTCTTCTCATCACAAAGTGTATCTCCTGTTGTTGTATCTTTAAGACCTACACCTGCAGCGATGTCTCCAGAGTAAACCGTTTTGATTTCCTCACGAGTGTTCGCATGCATTTGAAGGATACGACCGACACGTTCACGCTTGTCTTTAGAAGCGTTCTTAACGTATGAACCAGAATCTAATGTTCCCGAGTACACACGGAAGAATGTCAACTTACCAACGTAAGGGTCTGTCATAACTTTAAATGCAAGAGCAGAGAAAGGACCGTTGTCGTCAGCTTCACGTACAACCTCTTCGTCACTGTCTACTTTGTGTCCTTTGATCGCAGGAACATCAGTAGGAGCTGGAAGGTAGTCAATAACCGCATCGATCATTGGCTGAACACCTTTGTTCTTAAATGCAGAACCACAAAGAACTGGGTAGAATTGTACAGTAAGCGTTGCTTCACGAATTGCAGATTTGAGTTCTTCGTTGCTGATTGTGTCACCATCAAGATAACGCATCATTAACTCTTCATCAAATTCTGCTACCGCTTCAACTAGCTTCTCACGGTATTCATCTGCTAATTCACGGTGATCTTCAGGGATTTCACGAGTTTCCGTGTTTTGCCCTAAATCATCAAGATAATAGTAAGCTTTCATCTCAACAAGGTCGATGATTGCTTCAAAATCATCCTCAGCACCGATTGGTAGCTGAATTGGATGCGCATTTGCATCTAGACGATCATTTAGCGTTCCTACAGAGTATAGGAAGTCTGCACCCATCTTATCCATTTTGTTTACGAATACGATTCGTGGAACGTGATAAGTGGTTGCTTGACGCCAAACTGTTTCTGTTTGTGGCTCAACGCCCGATTGAGCATCTAGAACCGCAACAGCACCGTCAAGTACACGTAGTGAACGCTCTACTTCAACAGTAAAGTCTACGTGTCCTGGTGTATCAATGATGTTAATACGATGATCTTTCCAAGAAGCAGTTGTCGCAGCAGAAGTAATTGTAATTCCACGCTCTTGCTCTTGAGACATCCAGTCCATCTGTGATGCACCTTCGTGTGTTTCACCAATTTTATGAGTACGACCTGTATAGAACAAGATACGTTCTGTGGCAGTCGTTTTACCGGCATCGATGTGAGCCATGATCCCGATATTACGTGTTTTCTCCAAGGAGAATTCTCTAGCCATGGTTTACACTTTCTCCTTTCAGCTAAATTCAGCTGATATTTATTTTTACCAGCGGTAGTGAGCGAACGCTTTGTTCGCTTCAGCCATACGGTGCGTGTCTTCACGTTTCTTAACAGCAGCACCTGTGTTGTTTGAAGCATCAAGAATTTCATTAGCTAGACGCTCTTCCATTGTCTTCTCTCCACGTAGACGAGCATAGCTTACTAACCAACGAAGACCAAGAGTCGTACGACGGTCAGGTTTTACTTCGATTGGAACTTGATAGTTTGCACCACCTACACGGCGAGCTTTAACTTCAAGTACTGGCATGATGTTCTTTAGTGCTTGATCAAAAACTTCAACTGGATCTTGACCACTGCGTTCACGAACGATGTCAAATGAAGCGTAAAGAATGTTTTGCGCTTTACCTTTTTTACCATCAATCATGATGCGGTTAATCAAACGCGTTACCAATTTAGAGTTGTAGATCGGATCGGCAAGCACTTCACGACGAGGTACAGGACCTTTACGAGGCATAACCAACCCTCCTTTCTGTCTCTATAGACGGGTTAAATCCCATTTAAATGTATTACTTCTTAGAACGTTTCGTACCATATTTAGAGCGACCTTGTTTACGGTCTTGGACACCAGCAGTATCCAATGCACCACGAACGATGTGGTAGCGTACACCTGGTAAGTCCTTAACACGACCACCACGGATGAGCACAACGCTGTGCTCTTGTAGGTTGTGTCCGATTCCTGGAATGTAAGCTGTAACTTCAATTCCGTTCGTCAAACGCACACGAGCATATTTACGAAGAGCCGAGTTCGGTTTCTTCGGTGTCATCGTTCCAACACGAGTACAAACCCCTTGTTTATGAGGAGAAGCTAAGTCCGTTTGAACCTTCTTAAAGCTGTTGTAGCCTTTGTTCAAAGCTGGAGCATCAGACTTCTTAGTTTTGCTTTTACGTCCTTTACGAACGAGTTGATTCATAGTTGGCATGATGTTTCCTCCTTCCTTCTATACTTCTCATGCAGCTTGCAAGATGAACCCTTCTAAATCAGCATTTTATAAGACCACTGTTCCAGGTGTTCACGTATGGGCAAAAGTAATGTTCTTACTAGCGGGAAACATGCACCCGCCAGTAAAAACATCGTTACTTTTTTATCGCTACAGCCGCAGCATTGACCTCAATACCACAAGCTTTGCCGAGCTTTCTCATTGATGAAACGGTTGTTAAAGGCGTTCGCTTTCGTTTCGCTATGTCGATGACTTGCTTCGTTACTAAAACATCCGCATCAGCAGCAATGTAAACTTTTTCAACCAGTTCGGCTGATATTGCTTTCACTGTCGCTTTGACACCTACATAACGCTCACTTGCGTCCGCAATTCTATGATACGACATATCTTCACCTCAACACCGGTGAAATACGCGCACTTTGACATCTTAACAAACACATCCTTAAGTGTCAACAGTAATTATATCAATCGTAACCTACTGTCTCTACTTCAGGTGCTGTTTCTTTTTCGCTATCAGGTGTCTCGCCTTTTAGGCTACGGTATCTTTGCATACCTGTACCGGCAGGAACGAGCTTACCGATAATAACATTTTCCTTAAGTCCTAGCAATGCATCTTTACGTCCTTTAATTGCAGCATCTGTAAGGACACGAGTTGTCTCTTGGAATGAAGCTGCCGATAAGAAGGAATCTGTCTCAAGGGATGCTTTCGTAATTCCGAGAATAACAGGTGTTCCAACAGCAGGACGCTTACCTTTACGAAGTACATCGATATTCGCCTTATGGAATGCGTTAACTTCAACGAGCGTTCCTGGTAATACATCTGTATCCCCAGAATCCATAACGCGGATCTTTCTAAGCATTTGACGAACCATAACCTCAACGTGCTTATCTCCGATTTCTACCCCTTGCATACGGTATACTTTCTGCACTTCTTTCAAGAGATACATTTGAACTTCATCGATACCAGTTACTTGAATTAACTCTTTCGGGTCAATTGAACCTTCAGTTAATGCTTCACCAGCTACAACTCTGTCGCCCTCAGCAATACGTACACGAGCCCCATAAGCTGTCGTATAGGAACGAGTTTCGTATTCTCCACGAATAACGATCTCTTTCTTATCTCCAGCATCACGAATCTCTTCCACTGTACCACTAAGTTCAGTAATTAATGCCTGACCTTTCGGGTTACGAGCTTCAAACAACTCTTGAATACGCGGAAGACCTTGAGTAATATCGTCCCCGGCTACACCACCTGTGTGGAATGTACGCATTGTAAGCTGCGTACCCGGCTCACCGATTGATTGGGCAGCGATGATCCCGACTGCTTCCCCAACCTCAACGTCACTACCTGTTGCAAGGTTGCGTCCGTAACACTTATTACATACTCCGTGTGACGTATCACACGTAAATACAGAGCGAATCTTAAGTTCTTCAACACCTGATTCTACAATTGTCTTCGCAAGCTCTTCATGAATTAATTCATTCGGCTTCACGAGTACATCTCCAGTTTCAGGATGCTTTACTGTTTGGAATGAGAAACGTCCAACGAGACGATCATAGAGATTCTCAATCTCTTCTGTTCCATCACGTAATGCTGATACGACAAGTCCACGGTCTGTTCCACAATCATCTTCACGAACGATAACGTCTTGTGCAACGTCAACGAGACGACGTGTAAGATAACCTGAGTCAGCCGTTTTAAGTGCTGTATCGGCAAGTCCTTTACGGGCACCGTGCGTCGAGATAAAGTACTCAAGTACGGTTAAACCTTCACGGAAACTAGACTTGATTGGAAGTTCAATAATACGTCCAGACGGGTTTGCCATCAATCCACGCATACCTGCAAGTTGCGTAAAGTTTGAGGCGTTACCACGTGCTCCGGAATCACTCATCATGAAGATCGGGTTAGACTTATCAAGTGTCTTCATAAGACGTCCTTGAATGTCGTCTTTTGCGTCACTCCAGATTGAGATAATCTTGTCGTAACGTTCTTCTTCAGTAATTAAACCACGACGGAACTGCTTAACGACCTTAGATACTTGCTCTTCTGCAGCATCAAGGATCTCTTGTTTTTCAGCTAAAACAACAATGTCAGCGACACCAACAGTAAGACCTGCTTTCGTTGAATAGAAGAAACCGAGCTCCTTCATGCGGTCAAGCATTCGTGATGTTTCAGTGACTTGGAACTTCTTAAATACTTCTGCGATTACATCACCAAGGAAGCCTTTCTTAAACGGTGACACGATTGGGCGCTCTTGGAATGTTTTCTTTACGTCGGTTCCTTGAGGAACAAAATACTCAAGTGGCGTCGCTTGTTCTAAGTTCTTCGCTGATGGTTCATTAATATAAGGGAACGATTCAGGAAGAATTTCGTTGAACATAAGCTTACCGATACTCGTTAAAAGCAAATGACCTTTCGCTTCTTCAGGGAACGTCGTCTTTTCAATCGCGCTGACTGGAATCGCAATACGGGAGTGTAAGTGCACATAACCGTTTTGGTATGCAGTCAATGCCTCGTCACTATCTTTAAATACCGCACCTTCTCCAACTGCATTTTCACGCTCAAGAGTGAGGTAGTAGTTTCCGAGTACCATATCTTGTGATGGTGTTACTACTGGCTTACCATCTTTCGGGTTCAAGATGTTTTGAGCAGCTAGCATGAGTACACGTGCCTCAGCTTGCGCTTCAGCCGATAGTGGTACGTGGACCGCCATTTGGTCACCATCAAAGTCGGCGTTGTAAGCCGTACATACGAGTGGGTGTAGTTTAATCGCACGTCCTTCTACGAGAGTAGGTTCAAATGCTTGAATCCCTAGTCTATGCAGTGTAGGTGCGCGGTTTAGAAGAACTGGATGCTCTTTAATTACTTCTTCTAATACGTCCCAAACTTCTGGTTGCACACGATCAACTTTACGCTTAGCACTCTTAATGTTGTGTGCTTGCCCTTTAGCGACGAGCTCTTTCATAACAAACGGCTTAAATAGTTCAAGCGCCATCTCTTTCGGGAGACCACACTGATACATTTTAAGGTTTGGACCTACAACAATTACCGAACGACCAGAGTAGTCAACACGTTTACCGAGAAGGTTTTGACGGAAACGTCCTTGCTTACCTTTCAACATGTGAGACAGCGATTTAAGAGGACGGTTACCCGGTCCTGTTACTGGACGTCCACGACGACCATTATCAATCAATGCATCAACAGCTTCTTGAAGCATGCGCTTCTCATTTTGTACGATGATGCTTGGTGCACCAAGGTCAAGGAGACGCTTCAAACGGTTGTTACGGTTAATTACACGACGATACAAATCGTTAAGGTCTGATGTCGCAAAACGACCACCATCTAATTGCACCATCGGGCGAAGTTCAGGCGGAATTACTGGAAGAACATCCAGAATCATCCATGAAGGCTCATTTCCAGAGTTACGGAATGCTTCGATCACTTCAAGACGCTTAATTGCACGCGTACGACGTTGCCCTTGTGCTGTTTCTAATTCTTCTTTTAACATCTTCACTTCTTTATTTAAGTCAAGATCAGATAGAATTTTACGGATCGCTTCAGCACCCATCTGCGCTGTGAAAGAACGACCGTACTTATCGTAGTACGCTCGATATTCTTTTTCAGAAAGCAATTGTTTGTATTCAAGTGGTGTATCACCTGTATCTGTAACCACGTAAGAAGCAAAGTAAATAACTTCTTCTAAGGAGCGCGGTGACATATCCAAGACAAGACCCATACGACTTGGAATTCCTTTAAAATACCAAATGTGTGAAACTGGAGCCGCAAGCTCAATGTGTCCCATTCGCTCACGACGAACCTTCGCACGTGTTACCTCAACACCACAACGATCACATACAACACCTTTGTAGCGAACTCGCTTGTATTTCCCACAATGACATTCCCAATCTTTTTGCGGTCCGAAAATACGCTCACAAAACAAACCGTCTTTTTCTGGTTTAAGAGTACGATAGTTAATCGTCTCAGGCTTTTTAACTTCACCACGAGACCAGCTGCGGATCTTATCCGGTGATGCTAAACCTACTTTCATGTATTCAAAATTATTGACATCGATCAAAGGGTGACCCTCCCTTTCCTGCGCTCTGTTGTCAAAGGGGCTAAATGGCGATAGTAAACATCAAACGTGCAAAAGAAAGATCCAGCTTTGGAACTTTCTTTTGCAACTTCCCTTTAAGCGTTCTCCGTAGATTCTAGCTTAAGGTTCATTCGATCGTTTGATTGTTCTTCTTCGTCGTCCAGCTCTTTCATTTCAATCTCTTCTTCATTGCTTGAAAGCATCTTTACATCCATACCTAAACTTTGAAGCTCTTTTATCAATACTTTAAATGATTCAGGAACTCCTGGTTCTGGTACGTTTTCGCCCTTAACGATGGCCTCATACGTTTTAACACGTCCGACAACATCATCTGATTTCACCGTTAAGATTTCTTGCAACGTATATGCAGCACCGTATGCTTCAAGCGCCCATACCTCCATCTCACCAAAACGCTGACCACCAAATTGAGCTTTACCTCCAAGTGGTTGTTGCGTAACGAGAGAGTAAGGTCCAGTTGAACGAGCGTGTAGCTTATCGTCAACCATGTGTGCAAGTTTAATCATATACATGACACCGACAGATACTCGGTTATCAAAGGCATCTCCTGTACGACCATCGTAGAGAATTGTTTTACCATCTCGAGCCATACCCGCTTCTTCTAACGTCTCCCAAACATCTTCCTCACGCGCACCATCAAATACTGGTGAAGCAACATGAATACCGAGTTGGCGCGCAGCCATTCCTAAGTGCATTTCAAGCACTTGTCCGATATTCATACGCGATGGTACCCCAAGTGGGTTAAGCATGATGTCAATTGGTGTTCCGTCAGGCATATACGGCATATCTTCTTCTGGAAGAATTCGAGAGATAACACCTTTATTACCGTGACGACCGGCCATCTTGTCACCTTCGTTGATCTTACGCTTTTGAACGATATAGACACGAACAAGTTGGTTTACGCCTGGTGGTAATTCATCGCCATCTTCACGGTTAAAGATCTTCACGTCAAGGATGATTCCATCCCCACCGTGCGGAGCACGAAGTGACGTGTCACGTACTTCACGAGCTTTCTCACCGAAGATTGCATGAAGTAAACGCTCTTCTGCTGTTAGTTCTGTCATCCCCTTAGGAGTGACTTTACCAACGAGAATGTCGCCGTCTTTGATCTCAGCCCCGACTCTAATGATTCCTCGCTCATCAAGATTACGAAGTGCATCTTCACCGATGTTTGGTATATCACGAGTGATCTCTTCTGGTCCGAGCTTCGTATCACGTGATTCCGATTCGTATTCTTCAATATGGATCGAAGTAAAGACATCGTCTTTAACGAGTCGTTCACTAAGGATAATGGCATCCTCATAGTTGTAACCATCCCAAGTCATAAACCCTACGAGTACGTTACGTCCAAGGGCCATTTCCCCTTTATCCATAGAAGGACCATCTGCTAGAACTTCACCACGATCAACAACGTCACCTTCAGCAACGATTGGACGTTGGTTATAACTCGTTCCTTGGTTAGAACGGATATATTTAGACATGCGGTACACGTCATCATCTGTTTCAACTTCTTTACCTTCAACGTCAACCAAGCGACGGATTCGAACTTCACGAGCAGTTACTCGCTTAACGACACCACGGTGCCTTGAAACAACTGCTGCTCCGGAGTCTTTAGCAGAAACATATTCAATACCCGTACCAACTACTGGCGCTTCTGGCTCTAGTAACGGAACCGCTTGACGCTGCATGTTCGCTCCCATTAAGGCACGGTTCGAGTCATCATTCTCTAAGAATGGAATCGAAGCCGTTGCGGCAGAAACAACTTGCTTTGGTGATACGTCCATGTAGTCGATGCGATCTTTACTTACGATCGTATTTTCTTCACGGAAACGAGCAATAATGTTATCATCCACGAACGTTCCATCATCTTGTAACTTCGCATTCGCTTGTGCAACGACGTAATTATGCTCTTCATCAGCAGTCAGGTAATCAATTTGTGCAGTTACTCGACCTGTTTCAGGATCAACACGGCGATACGGCGTCTCCATAAAGCCAAACGCATTCACTTTTGCATAACTGGAAAGTGAGTTGATCAAACCAATGTTTGGACCTTCCGGCGTTTCAATTGGACACATACGACCGTAGTGAGAATAGTGAACGTCTCGAACTTCCATTCCTGCACGCTCACGAGTAAGACCACCTGGTCCAAGCGCTGATAAACGACGCTTATGCGTCAACTCAGCTAATGGGTTCGTTTGATCCATAAACTGAGACAACTGTGAACTACCGAAGAACTCTTTAATTGACGCGATCACCGGACGGATGTTGATTAACGCCTGTGGTGTAATTTGACTAGGATCTTGAATTGACATACGTTCACGTACGACACGCTCCATACGGGAAAGACCAATTCGGAATTGGTTCTGTAGTAATTCCCCAACTGAACGAAGACGACGGTTTCCTAAGTGATCAATGTCATCGGTATTTCCAACTCCGTGTAGGAGGTTAAAGAAATAACTGATTGATGCAATAATGTCTTCAGCGGTAATGTTCTTAATGCTCTTATCGATCTCACCATTACTGATTACCTGAATCGTTTGCTCACCTTCAGGATCATTAGGCGCATAAATTTTAATCGATTGAACGGTAATATCTGTATCTTCAACGACACCATCTGCAACAGTGTACGTTTTAAATCCTAGATCATTTTCGAAGTAAGGAAGTAGGCGATCCAACGTACGGCGATCGATCAATGAACCTTCCTCTGCAATCACTTCACCAGTTTCAGGATCTGCTAGTGTTTCAGCCAACACTTGATTAAAGAGACGATCTTTAATGTGAAGTTTCTTATTGATCTTGTAACGACCTACATTTGCAAAGTCATAACGTTTCGGATCAAAGAAACGGGACTCTAATAGACTACGAGCATTATCTACTGTTGGTGGCTCACCAGGACGTAGACGCTCATAGATTTCTAGTAAAGCTTTCTCCGTGTCTTCGGTATTGTCTTTCTCTAATGAGTTACGCAAGTATTCGTTCTCACCAATAAGATCAACAATATCTTGGTCCGCACCAAATCCGAGTGCACGCAACAATACAGTAACAGGAATCTTTCTTGTACGATCGATCCTTACGTATACGATGTCTTTTGCATCGGTTTCTAATTCAAGCCAAGCACCACGGTTCGGAATGACAGTTGCAGTGAAACCTTTCTTGCCATTCTTATCGGTCTTACGGCTATAATATACACTTGGAGAGCGGACGAGCTGGGAAACGATGACACGTTCGGCACCATTAATCACAAATGTACCTGTATCCGTCATTAATGGGAAATCGCCCATGAATACTTCTTGTTCTTTAACTTCTCCTGTTTCTTGATTCATCAAACGAACCTTTACTCTAAGTGGTGCAGAGTACGTGACGTCTCGTTCTTTAGAATCCTCTACAGAATATTTCGGTTCACCTAAGCTGTAATCAATGAATTCCAGCACGAGGTTACCCGTAAAATCTTCAATTGGTGAAATGTCTTGAAACATCTCACGAATTCCTTCGTCAAGAAACCATTGATAGGAAGCTGTTTGAATCTCAATGAGATTAGGAAGGTCTAATACTTCACTAATCCGCGCGTAGCTTCTTCGCTGGCGATGGCGTCCATACTGAATGAGTTGACCTGTCAACGAATTCACCCCTCAAATCCGCGTATTTTTTAACTGAAAATATCCCTTTAGTCCCGGCACGACTGTACCATTCATTGTGAAAATGGGGGATGTAATCAAACACATCAATGTGATTGATGCCGAAGTTCATTTAAGAAACTTCGTGAATGCACAAAAAGGCTCATACTTAATAGGATAAAAATACCAACCTTTTTTTCTCGTATTCACTTATTGTTCCCGTTCATCATAACCTTTATACTTCCTTTTTTAACAACTTTTTTGCTCTAAAAAAGTACGGTTATACGCATTAGATGATATTATCACAAACCGAGTTCAAGGTCAAATATTTTTTCATTTATTTATAGCATCGATAGAGAGAGTAGCCTTTGCTCTTCCCTTCCTCAACGACTTCTTTGAATAACTCTTCTAATTTCTTTTTCGTAGAAGGGGCACCTTGCTTCTTCTGAATAACAACCCAGAGTTCCCCTGAATCAACTAAACGTTTATGAGCTTCTTCAAAAAAATGATGCACAACCTCTTTCCCTGCTCGAATAGGAGGGTTTGTAACAATCGATGCAAATAACTTCTCATCAGGAATCGCCTCGTATCCCGAACCCCGAACAATTGTGACTTGTTTTTCGACGTGATTACGCACTGCATTTTCTGTCGCAAGTTCGACTGCGCGTTCATTCACATCTGTCATCCAGACTTGCCTGCCTGTATCACCCGCGATTGAAATGCCGAGGGGGCCATACCCACAACCAACATCCAAAACCGGTCCATCGACCGCCGGAGCTTGATACGCATTCGCCAAAAACGCACTGCCAAAATCGACGCCGCCTTTAGAGAAAACACCACGATCTGTATAAAATGAATACTCTTTCTCCTTGATCGTCACTCCAACCGTTTGCCGCTCACTACTTACCGTAGGTTTCTTATCATAATAATGCGATGACAAAAGCTTCACCTCTTCTCTTAGAAACTCCTCTTTATTATGAGGTTTAACACAGAAAATACGTTATTTAAAAGAAAAGACTTCCCCACATATAGCAGGGAAGTCTCTTCAATAGAAGTCAAATTACTTGATTTCTACTTGTGCACCAGCTTCTTCAAGTTGGCTCTTCATGTCTTCAGCTTCGTCTTTGCTTACGCCTTCTTTAAGTGTCTCAGGGGCACCGTCAACAAGCGCTTTTGCTTCTTTAAGACCAAGACCTGTGATTCCACGAACAACTTTGATAACGCCGATCTTAGAAGAACCAGCAGAAGTAAGAACTACGTTAAATTCTGTTTGCTCTTCAGCAGCACCTGCGTCTCCTCCACCAGCTACTGCAACTGGAGCTGCAGCTGTTACACCAAACTCGTCCTCGATTGCTTTAACTAGGTCGTTCAACTCAAGAACTGTCATGCTCTTGATTTCTTCAATAATTTGCTCTTTAGCCATTGTATATTCCTCCTTCAGGAATGTTAAAAATTAGGTGCTTACGCACTTTCTTCTTTTTGATCTGCGACTGCCTTAGAAGCCAATGCAAAGTTTCTGATTGGCGCTTGTAGTACGCTGAGAAGCATAGATACAAGTCCTTCGTATGAAGGAAGTTCAGCAATCTTCTTAATGTCTTCAACTGAAGTTACACTACCTTGAATAACACCAGCTTTAATTTCTAAAGCTTCGTTTTCTTTCGCGAACTCGTTTAAGACTTTCGCTGCTGCTACTGCATCTGTTTTGCTCGTAGCAATCGCTGTTGGACCTACAAGTGTTTCGTCAAGCTCTGTAAGGCTTGTCTCAGCTGTCGCGCGACGAGTCAATGTGTTTTTGTACACTTTGAGCTCAACGTCTGCAGCACGGAGTTTGTTACGCAATTCCGTGTCTTGACTCACGCTTAGACCACGATAATCAACAAAAATGATTGACTCACTGTTGTTAAATTTCTCAACGATCTCATCAACAACTGCTTGTTTTTGTTCGAGTACACTGCCCATTGTTCCACCTCCTGAAAAATTTGCCGTTCAGAGGATCAAAAAACTCCCCTGTCCATGAGCACACAGACAGAGGAGATTCCGAATGACACGCAGTGTCATTTTTATAGGATCGATACCTCGGCAGGATTTACGCACAATCGTGCACCTACTGTCTGCGGCAGTATATTTAGCTATTAACCGTTTTTAATTATATAAAACGGTCACCCAAAAGTCAATACGGCAAAATTAGCCAGAGATTCCAGCAGTACTTACTTTAACACCAGGTCCCATAGAAGAAGAAACCGCGATGTTTTTCATGTACGTACCTTTTGCTGCAGAAGGCTTAGCTTTTGCAAGGATATCAACAATTGTCTTGAAGTTTTCGAGCAGTTGCTCTTCTGTAAATGATACTTTTCCAATTGGAACGTGTACATTTCCAGCTTTTTCAACGCGGTATTCAACTTTACCCGCTTTGATTTCATTGACAGCTTGTGTAACATCCATTGTTACAGTACCCGTCTTAGGGTTTGGCATAAGGCCTTTTGGTCCAAGAACACGACCAAGCTTACCAACTTGCGCCATCATGTCTGGTGTCGCAACAACAACGTCAAAGTCCATCCAACCTTGTTGGATTTTGTTAACGAGTTCTTCTTCACCTACGAAGTCCGCGCCAGCTTCTTCAGCTTCTTTAGCCTTTTCACCTTTAGCGAAAACGAGTACACGCTGAGTTTTACCAGTTCCGTTTGGAAGGACAACTGCGCCACGGATTTGTTGGTCCGCTTTACGAGGGTCTACTCCTAGACGTACTGCAACCTCAACTGTTTCATCAAAGTTTGCCGGAGCAATCTTTTTCACAAGCTCAATGGCTTCGCTTGCATTGTATTCTTTATTTACATCGACTTGTTTCTTAGCGTCTGCATATTTCTTACCGTGTTTTTTAGCCATTTCTAACAACTCCTCTTTTTGTGGTTTTAACGGTTTGACCTCCCACGCTTAATCGCTAGAGAAGATTCATTCCTTTTAGAAAGACGACTGCTTCGTAACAACAATCAAGGTTGCAAATGACCCGTTAATAGGCTCATCGCAACCTGTCTTGATCATTTTATAAGGATTAATTATCCTTCAACAGTGATACCCATGCTGCGTGCTGTACCTTCGATCATCTTAACAGCAGCATCAATATCAGCAGCGTTTAAGTCTTCCATCTTCGTTTCAGCGATTCCACGTACTTGTTCAGCAGTTACTGATGCAACCTTCACTTTGTGTGGTTCTCCAGAACCAGACTTAACGCCAGCTGCTTCTTTAAGAAGAATTGCTGCTGGTGGAGTCTTTGTCACAAACGTAAATGAACGGTCTTCATAAACAGTAATCTCTACAGGAATGATAGTTCCTGTTTGCTCCTGTGTACGTGCGTTGAACTCTTTACAGAAGCCCATGATATTTACACCAGCCTGACCAAGGGCAGGACCGACCGGTGGTGCCGGGTTAGCTTTACCTGCAGGAATCTGTAGCTTAACTACGGTTTCAACTTTTCTAGCCACGCGACACACCTCCTTCGTTCGTAATGTGGTGTTTCGGGTTGTTACACCCTCCCACTTATTGACCAACTGTCAGCAAGACAGTTGAAGCAAACATAAAAATCTTATCACTTATACTTGCCTTTTTCAAGTGGAAAATCCAGTTATGAAAGTTTTTCAACTTGATGGAACTCAAGTTCAACAGGAGTCTCTCGTCCAAACATGTTGACATGGACTTTGACTTTTTGCTTCTCGAGACTAATCTCTTCCACTGTACCTGTAAAGTCTGTAAATGGTCCTTCTTTAACTTTCACCGACTCTTTAATTTCAAGATCTACTTCAGCTTTCGGTGCTTCAACACCCATTTGACGTAGAATCGAGTCAACTTCATCTGGCAAAAGCGCTGTCGGTTTCGAGCCAGCACCTGAAGAGCCAACAAAGCCTGTTACTCCTGGTGTGTTTCGAACGACATACCATGAGTCATCGGTCATGACCATTTCTACAAGCACGTACCCAGGGAACGTCTTACGATTTACCGTTTTTGTCTTTCCGTTCTTCGTTTCTGTTTCTTCTTCCACAGGAACGAGCACACGGAAAATCTTATCGAGCATTTCCATTGACTCGACACGCTTCTCTAGGTTTGCTTTAACTCTGTTTTCATACCCAGAATACGTATGAACAACATACCAATTCTTCTCCATAGGTAGTCAGCCTTTCAGGCTGCCGCCCTCCTCTCTATACAACAAAAATACGCTTATAGGAACAGCCTAACAAGTTCCGAGAAAGCAAAATCAACGATGGCAAAGAAGATTGACATGAAAATTACCGTTACGAGGACAATCTTCGTATATTTAAAAAGCTCACTCGGCGTCGGCCAAGTTACTTGTTTCATTTGTTTGCCGACTTCTTTTAGAAATTGCACTGGATTGGTCACTTGCAGGACACCCCCCGAAAATATGAAAACGTAGTTTCAAGCGTATCAATATTTCTGAACATAAAAAAACAACCGTATTGACGGCGTTTTGAGTGGATTGCTTTCTTCTATCATTATAGCCAAAAATCTCAATCTACTATACAGTCGCAGAATATCATAGAACGAAACAACTGTCAATGAAGGCACAAGGCCACATGACCTTGCACCATAGTTAAATCTCAAAACCAATAGAAGATTCTGCTATTTTAAATTGTAAAAATATTAAGTGTGTACGTATCTTTTCTCAACGTAACGTTCGAGCTTACGTTTCACTCGTTGTAATGCGTTATCAATTGATTTCACGTGACGATTCAAGTCAATCGAAATCTCTTGGTACGATTGTCCTTCCAAATATAACCTTAATACCTGTTGCTCAAGTTCACTTAGCACTTCGCTAATCTTCAATTCAATGTCTGTTAGTTCTTCTTGATTAATGAGCATCTCTTCGGGGTTACTAATTAACGAACTGCAAACCACATCCATTAATGTACGATCTGACTCTTCATCATACATCGGCTTGTCCAATGAAACATATGAATTCAACGGGATGTGTTTCTGACGAGTGGCTGTCTTTATAGCCGTTATAATCTGACGTGTAATACAAAGTTCTGCAAATGCCCGGAACGATGAAAGCTTGTCCCCGTTAAAATCTCGAATGGCTTTGTAGAGGCCGATCATTCCTTCTTGAACAATGTCTTCATGATCTGCACCGATTAAGAAATATGACCTTGCTTTCGCACGTACGAAATTCTTGTACTTGTTGATTAATTGTTCCAAAGCAGTGGAGTTCCCGTAACGAACAGCTTCTACGAGTCTTTCATCTTCGCTGATTACATCCTTGTTCTCTGATCTAACAACCGTCTGATTGTTTTCTAAGACGTATGCGCTCATGACAATCCCTCGCCCTCGACTTCGGTGTGTGTGAACTAAGTATATAGCAGTCCAGGACGAGAATCAATAAGTCAATGACCTTTTCGACGCCATTTGTCAAAGAATTCAGCAACTTCATCACTAAGCGCAATGTTCCCTTTTTTTGAGGTTGACTCGACATCTTTTACGGCTTGTCCAATCGTACGTTCGACATCTTCAACTTGAAGTCGCAACTCTCTTGCTGAGGTACGTAACGCACCGTTAGCAAAGATGACCCGCTGCTCTACGTGATCTGACGTTGCGACATAGATTTGCGTGTTCACGTTCTTCAATTGTTTTGCTAGCCGTTCAATCCGTTCATCAGCTGTTTCTTTTTGCCTCGTATAGATGACTTCAACTCGGTAGAGGTGATCTTTCGCACCGATTCCTTTTACAAGGTGTGCGTCAAACACTATGATGACATTGCGCCCAGTGATGGCTTGGTATTCAGCCATCTTTTCAATGAGCGCATCTCTTGCATCAATCAACGATTGTTTTTTGAGTTTAACGAGTTCCGGCCAATCTCCAATAATATTATAGCCGTCAACAATCACATACTCTTTCATCATCACCGCACCCCTACGAGCGCTTTCTTTGAACTTCATACATAAAAAGACTTCCAGCAACCGCTGCATTGAGCGAGGTAACTTGTCCCATTAGAGGGATGCTATACAAAAAATCACACGATTCTTTCACGAGACGACTCATTCCCTTGCCTTCACTACCAATAATTAGACCGAGTGGCATGGAAGCATCCAATTGCTTAAAATCTCCGTCGCCTTTTGCATCACTACCAATCATCCATAATCCACGTTCTTTAAGCTCAGCAATCGTTCTAGCCATATTCGTTACTTTGACGACGGGTACGTGAGCAATTGCTCCCGCTGAAGCTTTCGCCACAGTAGACGTAAGCCCGCTCGCTCCACGCTTTGGAATGATCACTCCATCTGCACCTGCTGCATCTGCCGATCGAAGAATAGACCCTAAGTTTTGTGGATCTTCAATGCCATCAAGCAAAATAAAAAAAGGCGCGGTGCCTTTCGCTTCTGCACGTTGGAATAACGTTTCCATATCGGAATAGTTGTGCGCTGCAATGGAAGCGATAATGCCTTGATGGTTTTTATGACCGACAAGTGTATCAACTTTTTGTTTAGGAACAAAATTGACGACGATGTTTTGCTCTTTAGCCTTTTGAGTAATCTCATGAATGGACGCCTTTTTGACTCCTTCAGCTACCCAAACCTTTTGCACTGATTGTGAAGATCGCAACGCTTCAGTAACCGCGTTTCGTCCAGCCAACCATTCATCTTGTTGTTCTTTCATCATGATTCCTCCTCATCAGTCCTAGCAATCGCCTCGTTCATCAATTGTTCCAATCGGGTCTTGTCACACGCAAGGTGCACATAACCAATCAACGCTTCAAAGCCTGTACTATATCGGTACGTTTGAACGTCTGTGTTCTTCGGCAAACTTCCCGATTTCGCATTACGCCCTCTGCGGACAATCGCTTCTTCTTCTTCGGTTAATTGCTCATTTTCTAACCAGTAATGAAGCGCACTCGCTTGTGCTTTTGCACTGACATATGACGTTGCGGCTTTGTGCAGTTCATTTGGTTTTGCCATTCCCTTGTGTACTAGAAAAGAGCGTACATGCAGCTCATAAACTGCATCGCCGATGTACGCTAATGTTAATCCGTTTAACTGTTTATACTGTGAAGATTGCATCGTTTAAACCCTCTTCCATCTCGTCCCTTGAGCCGTATCTTCCAACAGAATGCCACGCTCTTTTAAATCATCACGAATTCGGTCTGACTCTTGGAAATTACGCTCACTTCTTGCTTGAATCCTTTGTTCAATTAACGTCTCAATCTCATCATCAAGAAGTTCCGCTTCTGGTACAAACGATACGCCAAGTACTGTGCCCCACTCTTTTAGTGTTGTCACCATTAATTCTAATACACGTTTAGAAGTGTTTGGTTCTTGTAGATAGCGATTTCCTTCTCGAACAAACTCAAAAACATTCGTAATTGCATTCGCAGTATGGAAATCATCATCCATATCATCAATAAAACGCTTTTTAAATTGCTCAATGCGATTTTCCATCACATCTGATTCACCTAAGTCAGCCGTTTCTTTGATTCGATGTTGAACGTTTTCAGCAAACGTGTGGATTCTTACTAGACCCGACTTCGCTGATTCAAGTAACTCATTGTTAAAGTTTAAGGGATGGCGATAATGCGCTTGTAAAATGAAGAATCGAATGACACTAGGGTCATACGCTTTAATCAGGTCATTTACTAACACAAAATTACCGAGTGACTTCGACATTTTTTCGTTATCAATTTGAATGTAACCGTTGTGTAACCAATAGTTCGCCATCTTCTTTTCATTAAGGGCTTCTGATTGAGCCACTTCATTTTCATGGTGTGGAAACGCAAGGTCTTGACCACCCGCATGGATGTCAATTGTGTCACCGAGGTATTTCTTAACCATTGCTGAACACTCAATATGCCAACCCGGTCTTCCCGAGCTCCACGGCGCTTCCCAATTCACTTCCCCATCCTTTGCCTTTTTCCACAATGCAAAGTCTAACGGATCACGCTTTTGTTCTCCTACATCAATACGTGCACCTGAACGAAGGTCATCGATCGATTGACCTGACAACTGCCCGTATGAAGGGAACGCTTTTGTATGGAAGTAAACGTCTCCATCCGCTTCATAGCCATAGCCTTTATCAACTAACGCTTGAATAAACTCAATAATCTCAGGCATCGACTCCGTTACACGCGGGTGTTCATCGGCTTCTTTCACACCGAGCGCTTTCGTATCCTCATGAAATTTCTCAATAAAACGTTCCGCTAGCTTAAAAGCATCTTCTCCATTTTCTTTAGCAGCTTTAATAATTTTATCATCAACATCTGTAAAGTTTGATACGTATTCCACTTCGTACCCTTTATATTGTAAATACCTGCGCACCATATCAAATACGACGACAGGACGTGCGTTTCCAATGTGAATGTAATTGTATACCGTAGGTCCACATACATACATTTTCACTCGCCCTTCTTCTAAAGGACGAAACTCTTCTTTACTACGAGTTAACGTATTGTACATATGAATAGCCATCGGCTTCACTCTCCTTTATGCTCTTGCTTCAACTCTTTTAACTCTCGGCGCAATCGTTCAACCTCTTTTTCGAGTAATCGAAAACGCTCGTTCTCAGGATCGGGTAATTGATGGTGATCCAAGCTATCGCTCACACGCACTCCGTCTTGGACAACAACACGTCCTGGAATCCCGACTACCGTACTGTTTTGAGGTACTTCATTTAAAACGACTGCCCCAGCTCCAATGTTAGAATTGCGACCAATTGTCATCGATCCTAACACTTTTGCGCCAGATGCAAACAAAACATGATCTTCCACTGTAGGATGTCGTTTTCCTTTTTCTTTCCCTGTTCCACCAAGAGTTACTCCTTGGTAAATCGTTACATCATTTCCAATTTCACACGTTTCCCCAATCACCACACCCATGCCGTGATCAATAAACACACGCTGACCAATTTGTGCGCCCGGATGTATTTCAATTCCTGTAAAAAAGCGACTAATTTGAGATAAGACTCTTGCAAACAAAAAGAGTTTCTTTCCCCAAAACCAATGCGCAATCCGATGAAGCCAAATCGCATGAACCCCAGAATACGTTAGAATGACTTCGAATCGACTTCTTGCTGCAGGATCTCTCGTAAACACAACATCAATGTCGTTTTTGAATGTCCGCCACATGGCCTCCCCCTCATTCTTTCCAATCGTTTATGTTTATTCCTATTCCATTAAAAACACGGTCATTTTTTTCTTAGCTTACCCTAATCGGTTACGTACTAAGCTCTACTGTAACAAACATTGCTTTATCTGACGAAAGAAATGATTCCAAAATAAAACGCCCCTGTGCTAAGGCACAGAGACGCATTCCACGTGGTTCCACTCTGTTGAGGCACGTCTTTCTATACCCCACTCATTCGTTAATAACGGCTCTTCACCGCTTTTGCCTACTTTGATGTTCCCTTTCAGCAAAAGACTCCGAGGTGCATTTCAGCAAGGTGACCATTCAGCCTTTCCCACCAACCGGCTGTCTCTGGAAATCGCCGCTCTTGCCTACTTTCCTCATCTACATGTTTTACATATGTTATTGTTGTGCTGCTTTTTGAACTCTCTTTAAGACCGTTTCTTTTCCAATCAGTTCAATTGCTTTTGGCAATTCTGGACCATGTGTTTGACCACTAACAGCGACACGGATTGGCATAAACAATTGCTTGCCTTTGTAGCCTGTTTCCTTTTGAACGGCTTTAATCGATTTTTTAATTGCATCTGCTTCAAATACGTCCAGCGACTCGACTTGTGTTGCAAAAGCATTCATAACTGCTGGTACATGCTCAGAAGCAATGACTTCTTTCGCTTCTCCATCATAGTCTACGTCTTCTTTGAAAAAGAGTTCCGTTAACTCTACAATTTCTGCAGCATAGTGCATTTGCTCTTGATACATGCTCACTAGCTCAGTGACCCACTTGTGGTCGTCATCAGACAACGTCTCTGAAATTTTACCTGCTTTTTGCAAGTACGGAATACAAAGCTCCGTAACACGCTCTAAGCTTGCTGCTTTCATGTATTGATTTCCTACCCATGCAAGCTTCGCTTCATCGAACACAGCAGGTGCTTTTGATACACGGTCTAAGCTAAACTGCTCTTTTAATTCGTCGAGAGTGAAGATCTCTTCTTCACCTACTGGAGACCAACCAAGTAACGCTAAGAAGTTCACAAGCGCTTCTGGTAAGTACCCGTAATCTTGATATTGTTCAACAAACTGCATAATTGACTCGTCACGTTTGCTCATCTTCTGACGATCTGGATTTAAAATAAGTGGTGCATGTGCGAAGGTCGGTTGATTCATTCCTAGTGCGTTAAAGACCATGACTTGTCTCGGCGTATTGGACAAGTGCTCTTCGCCACGAATGACATGGGAGATCTTCATTAAATGATCATCAATTGCAACCGCAAAGTTGTACGTTGGAACACCGTCTGTTCTTGCAATAACAAAGTCACCAATTCCATTCGCTTCAAAAGTTACTTGTCCACGGATTGCGTCATCAATGACAATCGTTTCACCTTCAGGCACTTTAAAACGTACAACAGGCTCAATACCCTTCGCCTCGTATTCCGCACGCTGCTCTTTCGTTAAGTTACGATCACGACCGCTATACTTCGGCATTTCACCGCGCGCAATTTGCTCTTCACGCTCTTTCTCAAGTTCTTCGGTCGTCATATAACAGTAGTATGCTTTGTCTTCCTCAAGAAGTTGATTTAGATACTTCGTGTACGTATCCATTCGCTCCATGCTTCGGTAAGGACCGTAAGGACCGCCTTCATCTGGACCTTCTTCCCAATTCACGCCTAGCCACTTCATACTGCGAAGAAGCTTGTCCGTTGCCACCTCGATGTTTCGAGCTTGATCTGTATCTTCAATACGGATAATAAAGTCGCCATTATGTTTTTTTGCAAATAGATAATTAAACAGAGCTTGTCTTGCGCCACCAATGTGCAAATGTCCAGTTGGACTTGGTGCAAAACGTACACGTACATCTGCTGTCATTAAAAACACCGTCCTATTTAGTTCTTATCGTTAGTATAGCATGCAAATGCCTATATTCATGCATTAATCTTCAATGAGTAATACCGTCGCAAGCGAAGCGATTCCTTCTTTTCTACCTGTAAATCCAAGCTTCTCAGACGTCGTGGCTTTTACATTCACTTGACCAATTGTAACCTCTAATAGCCCACTAATTCGTGTGCGCATGTCTTGAATATATGGTGCCATCTTTGGCTTCTCAGCAATAATCGTACAATCCAGGTTCCCAAGCTTTAAACCTTTGTCGGTAACCAGCTTGTACACCTCTTGTAGTAATTTAGCTGAGTCAGCCCCTTTATAAGCCGGGTCTGTATCAGGAAAATGCTTACCAATATCTCCTTCTGCGACCGCTCCAAGTAGTGCATCTGAAATTGCATGGAGCAATACATCTGCATCTGAATGTCCTTTTAGGCCAAACTCATAGTCAATCTTCACCCCACCTATGATGAGGTCTGTATCTCTTTCCAATGCATGAACGTCAAATCCTTGTCCTATTCTCATTCTGAATCTCCCCTTCCTTGTCGCTGACGTAAAATAACATTCGCTACTGCTAAATCAAAAGGCGTTGTTAATTTAATATTGTCCTCATTACCAAAAACGACGGTCACTTCTTTCCCCATGTTCTCAACAAGGCTTGTGTCGTCTGTTCCGACAAATTGATTCGTAAAAGCATTTTGGTAGGCTTCATGAATCATTGGATATGTAAATGCTTGTGGCGTTTGCACAGCAACAAGCGGTTTTCTCGGTACAGTTTCTACAATGTTCATATGCTCATCAATACGCTTAATCGTGTCCGTCACTGGAGTACCTAATACAGCTCCTTGCTCGGCGGTTACGTGAGTTAGTAACTCATGTATTTGTTCAACTTCGATAAAAGGTCTCGCTCCGTCATGAATGATGACCATTCCTTCACGATCGTCTACCGCTTTAATCCCTTCAAACACACTTTCTTGTCGTTCCGCTCCGCCTTCAATGACTTTATCGACTTTCTTTAACGCATATTGTTGGAATAAAGCTTCCATTTGTGTAATCTCTTGATGATTAGCAACAACAATCACTTGCTTACACATTGGGTCTCTTTCAAACACTTGTAATGTATGAATAATTACAGGGCGATCATTTAGTTGTAGAAATTGCTTATTCTTTCCCGCTTTCATACGTTTTCCCTGACCTGCTGCGGGAATGATCACGGTATACGTCATAATCGCTCTGCCCCCTTTATTCAAAGTAAAAAGGTCGTACAAAGACGACCATTCTTAATCATACAACTAGAGAACCGCATAAGGCAACTGTCTCATCTGCCCTCATGTACGGTTCTCTCGTTAATAAACTTATAATGCTTTTTCTTTCTCAACGATCTTTGGTTTTGCAAAGATCATGCGACCTGCACTCGTTTGTAAAACACTCGTCACGATGACTTCAAGATGCTCGCCAATATATGAACGACCTTCTTCAATCACGATCATCGTACCGTCATCGAGATAGCCGATGCCTTGTTTTTCTTCCTTGCCATCTTTAATGACCTGAACGTGCATTTCTTCCCCTGGTAATACTACCGGTTTCACAGCATTAGCCAGATCGTTAATATTCAGAACAGAAACACCTTGTAAATCACACACTTTATTCAAATTAAAATCATTCGTTACGACAATCCCACTTGTCTTTTGTGCCAACTTCACAAGCTTACTATCGACACCTTGAACATCATCAAAGTCAATGTCTTCAATTTTCACTTGAACTGGGAGTTCCTTTTGAATTTGATTTAGAATATCTAACCCTCGTCGACCACGATTACGCTTTAATGCATCCGAAGAATCTGCAATATGCTGTAATTCATCAAGAACGAATTTTGGAATCACAACGGTTCCTTCAAGAAACCTCGTCCGACAAACATCCGCGATTCGACCATCGATAATAACGCTCGTATCAAAAATCTTAATCGGTACTGCTGTATCCGATGAAGACTGTTCATCTCGTTTCTTCTCTTTATTACTAATCTTCCCAAAGCTTGATACTAAAGAGACGAGCTCATCCCGTTTTTGTGAACCGATTCTGTAACCAAAATACCCAAACAAAATGGTAATAAAGATTGGGAGAACCTGACTTAAGATCGGAACTGAAAATTCACCAATCGGAATACCAATGAGGTAAGCCACCGTCAAACCTAACACTAAACCAATCGTACCGAACAATACATCGGTAATTGGAGCTTTCACAATCGCTTCTTCCACAATACTCATCGCTCTAGCAATTGGTCCTGCTAACCATAAGCTTAACAAGAAGAATATCCCGGCCCCAACTAACCCGCCCACATAATCACTCGCTATCCAGCCGGGTAGCTCTAGGGATAAAATTGAAATAAGTTCGGGATAAAAAATAAAGCCGAGCGCACCGCCAAGAATAACAAAGAACACTTGGACGATTCGTTTTAACATAACTTCCACCTCCTACCACTCATTATGGACAACGTTTAACTCTTCTAATCTTCGATCTGAGAAATTCATAGAATCATTTCTTAGAGGTGAAGATTACTATACATTGTAACCCTTACAACGGCGTATCAATCACATTAAATATGACGATCAATAAACAACTGTTCTTGAACCCTCTCTAACCCTTCAACGACTAGTCTTGCACGGGTTTCGCCAATTCCTTCTACATTTTCCAGGTCTTCCAAAGTCGCCTCTGTCATTGCGCTAATCGTCTCGAAATATTGGACAATGTTGTCAATTACAGCCGATGGCAATCTCGGTATACGATGTAAAAGACGGAATCCCCTTGAATGTAAAACTGGGTCTTGTTCCCTCCGTAGCTTCAATCCAAGTAACTTACGAATGTATTCATCTGTAAAGGAATGTTTAGCACTACTCTGTTGCAACGCATGGAATGCCTCTTCAGCTGTGATCTCATCCTCATTTACATAGTCTTTAAAGAGTAGAAGAGCTTCTTTTTCAACGTTTGTGAGCAACTCATTTAATTGCATTGTAATGAGACGACCTTCATTCCCTAGTTCATGTACGTAAGTAATGAGTTCACGTTTCACACGTAAAACCATTTCGATCCGGTGAATGACAGGTGCTACATCCTGGAAAGATACAAGTCCTTCAAACTCTAATGCACCAAGGTTTGTCATGCTTTGGTCTAAAACCGCTTTATATTTTTCGAGTGTCTGGATCGCTTGGTTTGCTTTCGTTAAGATAACACCCATTTCTTTTAACGTATATTTAAATTCACCTTGATATAGCGTAATGACATTTCTTCGTTCAGATACGGCGATGACTAACTCCCCAGTTTGCCTTGCCACTCGTTCTGCTGTGCGGTGACGCATGCCGGTTTCATCAGAGAACACTTTATTGTCAGGGATTAACTGTACGTTTGCATAGAGGATTTTCTGGATGTCTTTACTTAAGATAATCGCACCATCCATTTTTGCAAGTTCGTACAATTGGGCTGCAGTATAGGGTGCTTGGATATGAAAGCCTCCATCAACAACCTTTTTTACACTGTCGGTATACCCAACGACAATGAGCCCTCCAGTCCCTGCACGCAAAACATTATCAATTCCATCTCTTAATGCTGTTCCTGGGGCTAAAAAAGGGAATACATTTTCAATAAAATGATTGCGACTAATCTCTGACATTACGATTCTCCTTTACTTGCTATCTTCTTTTTGCTCGCTCGCCTAACATGACGGCAAGTGCTTCATCTAAAGAATGTACTCCGATCACTTCAACCCCTTTCGGAACGGTCCAATCACCGAGGTTTTTAGCCGGTACAATACAACGTTTGAACCCAAGCTTTGCACACTCCTTCACACGCTCTTGAATTCTTGATACCCGTCTAATCTCTCCGGTCAAACCTACCTCACCGATGGCGACATCTGTAGGCTTTGTAATTTCATTTCGAAAGCTCGAAGCAATACTAATCGCAATCCCCAGGTCAACGGCAGGCTCATCAAGCTTCACGCCACCCGCAACATTGATATATGCATCTTGATTTTGTAATAACATCCCCACTCGTTTTTCCAGCACAGCCATCAAGAGCGATACCCGGTTATGGTCGACGCCTGTTGCCGTTCTTTTCGGGTTGGCATAACTTGAAGGGGCAACTAACGCTTGTAATTCTACAAGTACTGGTCTTGTCCCTTCTAAGGAAGCAACAACGATTGCTCCTGCTACACCGTTGGTCCTCTCCTCCAAGAATATCTCAGATGGATTTAACACTTGGCGGAGCCCTTGCTCTTTCATCTCAAAAATCCCAATTTCATTCGTCGATCCGAAGCGGTTTTTTACCGCTCTTAAAATCCGATACGTATGATGACGCTCGCCTTCAAAATATAGAACTGCATCAACCATATGTTCAAGCATTTTAGGGCCTGCTATCGCTCCTTGCTTCGTCACATGACCAACGACAAAAACAGCAATCCCTTTTGATTTTGCCATCTTCATAAACATCCCCGTTGATTCTCGTACTTGAGCTACACTTCCAGGAGCTGACGTAATGTCAGGTGTTTGCATCGTTTGTATTGAGTCAATCACAACAACTTCAGGACTCACTTGATCAACAGCTAACTCGATCGCCTGAGTATCGGTTTCAGTATAGACGTACAACTGATCTGATTGGGCATGAAGACGCTCAGCGCGCATCTTGGTTTGTTTAACGGACTCTTCACCCGATATGTAAAGAATCTTTCGCTTGTTCTCAGCAAGGATTGCCGACAGTTGCAAAAGTAGCGTTGATTTCCCAATTCCTGGGTCACCACCGACGAGTACAAGTGAACCTGGAACAATGCCACCTCCGAGTACACGGTCTAATTCTGACAAGTTCGTTGACATTCTCGGTTCATCTTCTCGCGTTACTTTTGTAATGACTTCTGGCTTCGACTTTGTGCCAGACAATCCCGCCATCGTAGCGGTTGATCTTGATTTTTTAGGAGTCTCTAATTCTTCAACTAACGTATTCCAGTTCTGACAGCCCGGGCATCTGCCCATCCATTTCATGGACTCGTAGCCACACTCTTGGCAGACGAACTTTGTTTTTGTTTTTGCCATAATTCCCTCCCTTTATTTGTCGTGTTTTATCAAATAACGTTACATGTACAGAAAGAGCCGGGAAGTGTCCCGGCTCTTCTCGCAATTACGTGGTTGCCGTTTCTTTAAGCTCGACGACAAACTCACCATCTTTATAGTCGATGACCGCTGTTTCACCTTTTTTAATGCGTCCTCTCAGAAGTTCTTCGGAGAGTCGGTCTTCCACTTGTTTTTGCAATGCACGACGAAGTGGTCTAGCCCCGTATTCCGGATCAAATCCTTCATCTGCAATCTTTTCTTTCGCTACTTCAGTTAATGAGAAGTTAATTTCTTGTTCGGCAAGACGCTTTTGTAATTCGTCTGCCATGAGACCAACAATTTCTTTAATGTGTTTCTTCTCAAGACTATGGAAAACAATTGTCTCATCAATACGGTTCAAGAACTCTGGGCGGAACGTTTTCTTAAGCTCTCCCATAACCTTGCCTTTCATATCCCCGTATTTCGCATCTTCCGATTGTGTCGTAAACCCGACATATTTGTTTTCTTTTAATGCACTAGCACCAACGTTTGAGGTCATAATGACCGCTGTATTTCTAAAGTCGACTTTACGCCCTTTAGAATCCGTTAAGTGACCGTCTTCAAGTACTTGTAGCAAAATGTTAAACACATCCGGGTGTGCTTTCTCAATCTCATCGAGCAAAATGACTGAGTAAGGCTTTTGACGAACCTTCTCTGTTAATTGCCCGCCTTCATCATACCCTACGTAACCTGGAGGAGAACCAACGAGACGACTTGTCGAGTACTTCTCCATGTACTCAGACATATCTACACGAAGAACTGCATCTTCGTCTCCAAATAATGTCTCAGCTACTGCTCGAGCAAGTTCAGTTTTACCAACACCTGTAGGCCCTAGGAAAATAAATGAACCAATTGGTCGCTTTGGATCTTTAAGCCCTGCGCGTGCACGGCGAACTGCTTTCGAAATAGCTACAACGGCTTCATCTTGACCAACGACACGATTGTGAAGAATATCTTCCATTCGAAGTAATCGTTCAGTCTCTTCTTCAGCCAGCTTAGCAACAGGAATTCCCGTCCAGCTCGCTACCACCTCAGCAATATCATTCATTGTTACTTCGGTGTTCTCTTGACCTTGTTGCTCTTTCCACTCATCTTTTAGTTGATCGAGCTCTTCACGCAAACGTTGCTCACTATCACGTAATGAAGCTGCTTTTTCAAATTCTTGACTTTGAACAGCTGCGTCTTTTTCCTTACGTGTTTCATCGAGTTTTTGTTCCATATCTTTCAGATTAGGTGGTGCTGTATAGGAACGTAGTCGAACCTTTGAAGCTGCTTCATCGATCAAATCAATCGCCTTATCTGGTAAGAAGCGATCAGAGATGTAACGGTCACTCATCTTAACCGCTTCTGAAATGGCTTCATCAGTAATTGTCACACGGTGATGCGCCTCATAGCGATCTCGTAATCCAAAGAGAATTTGCTCAGACTCATCAAGTGTCGGCTCATTTACATGAATCGGTTGGAAGCGACGTTCAAGTGCTGCATCTTTCTCAATGTAACGACGATACTCATCTAATGTCGTCGCACCAATGCATTGCAGTTCACCTCGGGCAAGGGATGGCTTCAAAATATTCGAGGCATCAATCGCACCTTCTGCGCCACCTGCACCAATTAGTGTATGCAACTCATCAATGAAGAGAATGACGTTTGCAGCTTGACGGATCTCTTCCATAACCTTCTTCAAGCGATCTTCAAATTCACCCCGGTATTTCGTTCCGGCTACAACAGTACCCATATCAAGCGTCATCACACGCTTGCCACGAAGCGTCTCAGGAACTTCATTTGCTACGATGGCTTGCGCAAGCCCTTCTGCTACTGCTGTCTTACCGACCCCAGGCTCACCAATTAACACTGGGTTGTTTTTCGTTCTTCTTGATAACACTTGAATTACACGTTGGATCTCAGTTCCGCGTCCAATGACAGGATCCAAGTTTTCCTCTTTAGCAACGTTTGTTAAATCTCTTGCGAGACTATCCAATGTTGGTGTGTTGACGTTTCCACCAGCTACACCTCCGCCTTGTTGTGTACCGCTGCTAGAGGACTCGTTACTACCTAGAAGTTGTAACACTTGCTGGCGTGCTTTATTCAGACTCACCCCAAGATTATTTAGCACGCGAGCGGCTACTCCTTCACCTTCACGAATGAGACCAAGCAAAATATGCTCTGTACCTACGTAAGAGTGGCCAAGTTTTCTGGCTTCATCCATAGACAGTTCAATGACTTTTTTAGCACGTGGTGTGTAGTGAGGCGTTTCTTGTACTGTGGATTGAGAGCTTTCCGAACCGATTAGGTTCTCCACCTCCACTTGTACTTTCTCTGCACCTAAATTGAGTGCTTGCAAGGCTTTAGCAGCAATCCCATCTCCTTCACGAAGAAGCCCAAGAAGGATATGCTCCGTTCCTATATTCGTATGACCAAGTCGCACGGCCTCTTCCTGTGCAAGTGCGAGCACTTTTTGAGCGCGCTCTGTAAATCGGCCAAACATCATGGTCACTCACCTCCGTCTAATATGTTTTCTAGCCTTAATCTTTCGCGAATCAACGACGCACGTCGTTCATCACGTTGTTCTGTCGTTAGTGCTTTCTTCGCGTACTGCTGAAGAAACGCTGGTTGAATAAGAATCATGAGTTCATTGAGAATCTTCGCGTCGATGCCTTCAATTAAGTCAAGATCAATGCCAAGTCTTACATTCGATAAATGCGATGCCGCTTCTACTGATTCTATGATACGACTGTTCGCAAGGATACCGAAAGATCGATAAACTTGATCAATCATTTGTAATCTCTTGGACTCAAGCAGTTTTTCTCGTGCAATTCGTTCTCGCTCAATCAACTGCAAAACGACACTCCGCAAATCATCAATGATATCTGCTTCCGTCTTTCCAAGTGTCATCTGATTGGAAATTTGAAACAGATTCCCTTTAGTTTCGCTACCTTCACCGTATATTCCTCTAACTACAAGACCAATTTGATTAACTGCAGGAATAATCCTTGATAATTGTTTTGTAGTTACGAGTCCCGGAAGGTGCATCATTACTGATGCGCGAAGCCCTGTTCCTACATTTGTAGGACAACTCGTTAAATAACCGCGCTTTTCATCATATGCATAATCAACGTTTGCCTCAACCCAATCATCCAAAGCATTTGCAGCTTCAAATGCTTCACTAAGTTGCAACCCTGGATATAAACATTGAATGCGTAAATGATCTTCTTCGTTCACCATAATACTTATGGATTCATCATCACTGAGTACGACCGCCGCTTCTTCGGAACCTTCCGCAAGCTGAGGACTCGTTAAATGTTTTTCAACGAGGACTTGTCGCTCAATGTCTGACATGTTCTTTACTGCAAACCAAGATAAGTTTCCGATTCCATCAAGCGTCGTTTCAGATAGGTTCTCGTGTAAATAGCTGTACACCGACTTTGCATCTTCATTAGATGCTTTAAATGGAAACGAGTAATTAGAAAGGTTCCTTGCTAAACGTACACGACTACTTAAAACGATTTCATCATTTGGACCCGGCTGATTCATCCAAGGGCTAATCGCTTCAGAAATAAATTGTTCAAGCGACATCATTCATTGCCCCCTTCATCGTTTTGTTCACGTTGTAGAGCACGAATTTCATCTCGGATGATCGCAGCTTCCTCAAACTCTTCGTTTTGAATATAGAACTGCATCTTTTCCTTTAACTTTGTAACCTTACGTTTGTGCTCAAGCTTTCCCCCTATACGCTTTGGAATTTTGCCTCTATGAACATGATTGCCACCATGGACACGTTTTAGTATGGGATCGAGCTTTTCTTCAAAAGCTTGATAACAATGTGAACATCCAAATCGACTATTTTGTACAAATGCTGAATAACTCAACTTACATTTCGGACAGCTTAATTCTGCCTTTGGCTTTTTAAAATGGATTTGGCCTAACGGAGGATTAGAAGAATCTAAATTCAACATTCCAGACAATAAATCATGAATGGAATAATTGTTGTTCCCAGGTAATGCTTCACCTTGCTCTTTAGCACAATGTTCGCAGAGATGCTTCTCTGTTTTTTTGCCATTTACGATCTTCGTAAAACGAAGCGTTGCTTTTCGCTCATTGCAATGTTGACAAAGCATTTGCACACCCCCTCTACCTACACCTTATACTTCAAACTACTTAACATCGCTTTTAAAATGTTTGCACGCAATACATCTCGATGTGCCGCTTGGTTTAATGCAAGTACTTGACGATCAATCGTTGCTTTCATTAGTAGAAACTCACGTTTCGTAATAACTTTCTCCTCTAGTAGACGGCTAATAACACTCATAGCCCCAACTTGGTCTACTTGATTGCCAATCAATTTAAGAAGATGATCGATTAATTCAAGATCATCTGAATGGGACACTTTCTGAATGCGAATGTATCCGCCCCCACCTCTTTTACTTTCCACAATATAACCTTTTTCAATCGTAAATCTCGTACGAATGACATAATTTATTTGTGAAGGGACACATTCAAAGTGTTTCGCAAGCTCACTTCTCTTTATTTCTATTCGGTTACGTTCCTCGTCTGTAAGAATTGATTTAAGATATTGTTCAATAACATCTGAAATGTTATTGCTCATCATCCACACCCCTTGACCTTGACTATCTTTGACTATAATATAATACATTTATCTCTAACATGCAAGTTAAGAAGGCTTGTATTATTTTTACAAACAAAAAAAAGACAAGCATAGGCTTGTCTTGAATCGTTTATGTATGGTGGAGCCTAGCGGGATCGAACCGCTGACCTCCTGCGTGCAAAGCAGGCGCTCTCCCAGCTGAGCTAAGGCCCCAAGTGCTATGATTTGAAGATGGTGGGCCTGAGTGGACTCGAACCACCGACCTCACGCTTATCAGGCGTGCGCTCTAACCAGCTGAGCTACAGGCCCATCTTGCAAATTACAACGGTTGTCCGCTGAAAACTGAATGAAAATCAAGCGTTTTCCTGCCCTCTCATAACGAGAGGACGTATCTTATCTTTCCCACTCAGGGAAAGTAAGTCTCCATAGAAAGGAGGTGATCCATCCCCACCTTCCGGTAGGGATACCTTGTTACGACTTCA
>NZ_JAFBEC010000016.1 GCF_016908595.1 Geomicrobium sediminis
TACTTTTCACCAAAAAAATCGTCATTGGAACCAATTCAAAGACCATAAGAGAAAGCCTTGGTTCACAGAACCAAGGCTTTCTCGACAATCTGAAAAACGCAACGGAAAGTCCGTTGCGTTTTTACTAGATTGCCTTCTTTCGAAAGCTAAGGATGAGTAACACGAACAATGACAATGGTAAGCCTATAAATACAGGATGAATCCCGAATGGATGCCCAAGTAACTGCCAAGAGACAGTAAGTATAAGACCTGTCCACATTGAGGCAAGTCCTGCTACTTTATCTGGCCGGGTCCAAAACATACCAATGAGTATTGGCGCAAACAGACCAGCGACGAGAATGGCAGATCCCGTCATCCAAAGCTCTACAAGTCTTGGAATAATAAAGCAAGGCAAAGAGAGAAGATTGCCATTGCAATAACCATAAGTCGGCTTACATACAGTAACTTTTTATCGTCTGTTATTTTAAACACAGGTTTAATAATGTCACTGACCATAATCGTTGACCCTGCTATAAAGAAGGAGTCTGCACAAGACATAATGATGGCAACTAACGTGATGAACATCAATGCCGATAGCCAAAACGGTAATGCCCCAAAGATCACATCATAATAAATCAAATCAGGACGATCTGTTTCAATACCGAGACCAGCACGAGCCATTACTCCAATGACGATAATCATTAATCCTGTGACGAACATAAGGATAACAGCAATCCAATTTGCTTTTAATGTTGTTGATAGGTTACGAGCGGCCCATACTCGTTGCCAGGTATCTTGTCTGACGAGCATAGCAGCTCCAATCGTCATAAATGGCATTAAAAACTCAGCGAGAGGCATATTGAACATCAGCAAAAAATCATTCGATATGGTCGCATTTGTTTCCACGTTACTCACGACGTTGTCCCAACCACCTGTCAAATAGTAGACAAATATGAACATCGTTAAAATACCTAGCGTTTGGATCGTTCCTTGAATGGCGTCCGTCCAAATAACCGCTGTTAGATCCCAGCGGTCATATCAAGTCCGAATATTAAATTTAATACGGTTGCAAGTGCAACGAATTGTAAACCTGTAAGTGCTCCTAAAGCAGCGATATTGCCAATGAATGCTGGGTATCTTGCGGCGCTACCGTAACGAAGTACAGCGTAGTCCCCAACCGAGAAAAGCTTGTGCTTGTCACCAAGTACCCGAATACGCTTTGCGAAAAAGAGTGTGAAGATGGAAAGTGCTAGCGCTAAAGAAACGACGAGCCAAACTTGACCAAGACCAAATTGATACGCATCGGTCATAAATCCGAGCACCGTTGACCCTCCAACAGCTGCACCAATGATTGTTAGTACCATTGGAATTAACGGCATGGCTCTTCCGCCCATGTTATACGATTCATAGGTCTTTGTCTTCCTATAGAAGTAATACGAATAGAGTAGAATGACGAGCGCATAAATGACGAGTAGTGCAATCAAGATTGGTTGTGTCGACTCAGTGATGTACATTTTAATACCCCGTTATCGTTTATTTTTCTTGGCACCAATCTAAGATAAAGGCACCGATGGTTTTCGTTGCCGTTTTTAAGCTATCCAAATCAATGTACTCATCAAGCCCGTGCATGTTTTCGCCAGTCGGACCGTAACACGTTGATGGAATGCCAAATTCCTCAAATGCACGAACGTCTGTCGTAGCAGTAAACGCCAGTCGTTGTAACTCCGTTCCAGTCGTCGCAGTATGTGCCTTTTCTAAGACGTTGTATAGTTCTGTGTCACCTTCTTCTTCACGACCTGGAGCGCTGAAGCCAAAGAAGGAAACAACAGGCGGTCGTTCTTTCAGCCACTCGTCTTTTGCTGCAGCATCTAGAATCCATTGTTTTACTTCAGCTTGAATCTCTTCAGGCTTTTGGTCCGGGTAAAATCCAATTCGTGCTTCAAAATAACATTCGGTCGGTACGCTCGATGCCCAGTCACCGCCATGAATGACGCCAACGTTCACATTTAGAGGGTGTGCATGGTTTTCAAAGTGTTTGTGTTTTGGTCGTTGATTAATGTGCTCACGATAATCATCAAGTGCAGCGATGAGCTTGCTCGCTTTATTTATGGCGTTTTGAGCACGTTCTGCACGCTCAACGTGAGCGCCTTGGCCACGAACATTCACGCGTACCCACATGACGCCGAGTTGAGTTTTCATGGCTTGTAAGTTTGTAGGTTCTGGAATCAACGCACCGTCAGCAACGTAACCTGCATCAAGCAAGGCGAGTGCACCATTTCCGGTACATTCTTCTTCAATGACCGTTTGAATTTGAACGTCAGCCCCAAGTTGAATGCCTGATTTTTGAATCGCTTTTAATGCGTAAATCATGGCGGACACGCCGCCTTTCATGTCGACTGCGCCACGACCATAGAGTCGATTTTCTACAATGGCAGGTTGATAAGGAGCGTGTGTCCATAGATGCTCAGGTTCAGCGCTAACAACATCAATGTGTCCTTGCAAAATTAAACTCTTTCCTGTTTTTTTGCCGTCATTTTTCCACTCTCCAACAACGACTGGGCGATTGGTGTAATCCCATTCTGGAGGACCGTAGTTCTCATATTTGCTAAGGCGTTCTGGATCTGGGTCAAAGGAATTTGTTTCAAGTTTCATATCATCAAGTTGATGGCGAATGAAGTGTTGCACTTCTGCCTCGTTTCCGAGTGTGCTCTTAAAAGAGGTCAGTGATTTTAGGAATAGAAGTTGCTCGTCCCATAGTTCTTCAATGGCTTGATTTACGCGTTCGATTGATTGATTTGTCATGAGTAATCCTCCTGCATCATTTGGTTTGTATTCTGTTATTGCAAGAAGGATGCCAACGAAAACATTTAGAATATCACTTTTTTAGGGTGAATTCTTTGTTTATTTGTACAATTTGATTCAACTATGAAAGATAAAACGCTATTTTATTCAAATATGACTCAACATCTTCTGGGAGACGCGCATTTGATTCAGTTTTGACTCAATTATCTTAGTTGTTTAAGCAGATTTCGTGCTACGTGCAAAAATTGAGGAACTGTTGCTCCGACTCTCGTCATCGGAATTGTCGTGTTAATATTGCGAAGCAAGTAGGATCTGTGACTGAATCTTGCATGGAAGACCTTCATCTGCGTGATTTTGACCCGATTGGCATAATCATTGCATTGTAGAAGCTTAGGAGGGGTTATGTATGCCTAACAAACTAAGCAAAAGGATCAATCATGAACGGTTTAATCGTTATGTGAAACGAAGTTCAGAAGTCGGGAGAACTGACAATAATGGGTTACACCGTTTAGCGTTATCTCAGGCTGACAAAGAAATTCGTGACCAACTGAAGGTGTGGTTTGAGCAAGCGGGGTTAACGACTACGGTTGATGACTTTGGGAATATGTACGGTCGAAGAGAAGGGAAAAACCCTCATTTAAAACCGATTGTGATCGGCTCACATTTAGATACACAGCCATATGGGGGACGATTTGATGGGGTTCTTGGTGTATTAGCTGGATTAGAAGTCGTTGAATCATTGAATGACGATCACATTCAAACGGAGCGTCCAATCGTAATTGTAAATTTCACAAATGAAGAAGGAGCACGGTTTCCGCAACCGATGCTCGGGAGTGGTGCCATTACTGAGCATTTTAATAAGTCATTTGTTTATGAGATTCAAGACGAAAAGGGTATAACATTTGAGCAAGCTCTTCAAGAGATCGGTTATGTTGGGAAAGAAGAGTACCGTCTCAAAGAAGCAGAATACTACTTAGAATTACACATTGAACAAGGTCCAATGCTTGAACGAAACAGTAAACAGATTGGTGTTGTTGGTGGAATTCAAGGGATGGATTGGTTAGACGTAAACGTCATCGGTGAAAAAAATCACGCAGGACCAACTGCGATGGAAGACCGAAAAGATGCCCTAGCGAGTTCGGCGCGTATGATCTCAACATTGTATGAAATAACAAATTCTTATAGCGGTTTAAAAACGACGGTCGGGAAGCTACACGTGCACCCAAATGTGGCGAATGTCGTACCTGGCAACGTGGAGTGGGTGCTTGATGTTCGTCATGAAGATGACACGTTGCGAATGACTGCACTTGATGAGATGCGCCATGCTCTCAAACAACAAGCAGCGCTTGATGGAACATCGGTTACAGTCAATGAGTTGTGGGCGAGTCCAGCCGTTTTATTTGATGAAGATGTGTTGGGAGCGATTGAAAAATCGACGGATAATCTCGGTTTAACGAGAATGAAACTATATAGCGGGGCAGGACATGATTCGAAATACATGCCGTATTTCGGGAAAACGGGAATGATCTTCATTCCGAGCGTTCAAGGCGTTAGCCACCGGGAAGATGAATTAAGCCATGATCATGATTTACACAATGGAGTAGAAGTCTTACTTCATACAGTGATGCAACTTGATGCTAACTAATAGAAAAAACGCCGGGACAAAAAATCCCGGCGTTTCAATCGTTATGGACTTACATCGAGTGTTCTCGTACCACGATGGAGTAGGAATACGTAAAACCCAATAAAGAAGAGGGTGAAGTAAATCGGTAAGATTGATTCGAAAAGCGGATGACTCGTAATCATAGTGATTGCAACACCTAATGCGATATACAGTGCACCCTGAACCCAATGTTTGTAAAATCCGAAGCTAATCGACCATCCGATTAGGAAGAACAGTAGAATACTCGCCGAATAAGATAAAGACTCAACGATTGAAGGAAACATGCTTTGATTTTCCATAATTCTATCTGAATACAGTTGATCCCATCCGGTTGCTAACAGCACTCCGTGTATCAAGAACGAGAGTAAGATTGTAAAGATCACAATCACGACCGTAACGAGGATTCCTGAAAAGAGTACGCTTCGAAAGTAAATCCGACGTGTAAGTCCTGTGGAAAGGTAGTGGTTCAAAAAGCCTCCCATTGATAGTAGTCCGACAATGAGCATGAATACAGTGGTTGATGAAAAGGACCCTTCAATAAACGTCCACGTAATTTCGCCTTGAGTAAAGTACGTTACGACATTAATCCCAATATAGATGAGTAAATAGATGCTAATATACCATAATGACCATGATGAATACTCTTTTGTTTGAGTACGAATGGCGAGAGATTGTTTACTCGTCATCTTCATTCTCCTCCTCCGTTAAGTGAATAAAAAGATCTTGAAGGGAAACGAATGAGCGTTCTAAATTCAGCTCAGCTAAGCGACGTTGATCATCGTCAGTAAATGAACCGTAAATCATGACGGACTTCGTCGGTCCGAGCTGTTGGGTGGCGACAATCGTTTTGTCTTTCGAAAACTCATTTACGCTTTGTTCGTCTCCGGTAATGCGGTATCCACGCTGTTGGAATGCTTCTTTATCTTCGTGAGTGAAAAGTCTTCCGTTTTTAATGATGATTACTTCTTCAAATAACGTCTCCATTTCAGAAATAAGGTGAGTGGATAGAATGATCAGCCTAGGATGTTCCATAAAGTCGTTTAGCACTTCTTTGTAGAACAACTCCCTTGCTGGAGCGTCCATCCCTAAATAGGCTTCATCAAAAATGGTCACAGGAGCTCGACTGGCTAAACCGATGACCACTTGCATTGCAGAGGCCATTCCTTTGGATAATTTGGCCACTTCTAAGTCTTTAGAAACCCGAAACCGTTTTAATAGTTGATGGGCATAGCCGTGATCGAAATTAGGACGGAACTTCGCATAGGTTTCAATATAATCGCCTACTTTTTCCGTTTCATATTCGAAGTTATGGTCACGAACGAAGATCATTTGCTCCACTGCGTGTTCATTTTCAAACGTAGTCTCGTTATTAAGCGTTACTGTCCCGTTTGAAGCTTGTTGAAAAGCAGTGAGAATGGATAATAAGGTTGTTTTACCAGCGCCATTCCGACCTAGAAGCCCAACGATTTTGGGACCTTCAAGTTGAAATGAAATATTATGCAGAATCGTTTTTTGTTTACGTGTAAACGAGACTTGATTAAAGTTAATCTTCATTTGGATGTCCTCCTCTTTTGAATATCAATGAGTGCAATTCATCTTCAGAAATGCTTAGACGTTCTGCTTCTTTGTGCATCGGTTCAACGTATTCTCGTAAGAAATGTTCTTTTCTTTTCTCAAGTAATTGTTGTTTGGAACCTGAAGCAACAAACATCCCGACTCCTCGTTTCTTATACAGAATTCCAGCATCTACGAGCTGGTTGATTCCTTTTAAAATCGTGGCTGGGTTGATTTTATAAAAAGCGACGAGCTGGTTCGTAGAAGGTGCTTGTGTTTCTTCGAGTAGTCTTCCTTCAATAATCTCATCTTCAATCATTTCTCTAATTTGCAAGTAGATCGGTCGAGTATCATCTAGTGTCGGTCGCAATCGACATCACCGCCTTCGTAAACGACTTAGTTAATTGGTTAGTTGGTTATGTAACTAACTATATGACTGAGCGTGTGATTTTGTCAATATAAATTTAATGTATGCGCTTTCAACAAATGCAATCTTGTCGCCAACTCTGCGACAAGATTGCATTTTCCTTTTATTGTTGCACGCGTTAGGGCACGCTACACTTGAATTAATAAAATGAACAACATAGCAAAGGGGGGACCGTACGTGTCTGAGAAAAAAAGTATTCGTGCACGTATTCAACGGTTTGGTAGTCATTTAAGTAGTATGATTATGCCGAACATCGGGGCATTTATTGCTTGGGGTATCTTAACCGCAATTGCCGTACCGACTGAAATTGGCATGTTAGAAGCTTTCGTAGATCCAATGGTGTTCTACTTACTACCGTTACTTATTGCGTTTGCTGGTGGGCGAATGATCCACGATTTCCGAGGTGGTGTAGTTGGTGCAACAGCCGCAATGGGTGTTATTGTAGCGGCAGATATACCGATGTTTATCGGAGCAATGATCATGGGACCTCTCGGGGGTTATGTGATTAAGAAGTTTGACCAAGTTATGGACGGTAAAGTGCGCCCAGGCTTTGAGATGTTGATTAATAACTTCTCCGCCGGTATTATCGGTGCATTACTCGCGATCATTGGTTCGCTTGCGGTAGGTCCTGTTGTACAAGGGTTCACAGTGGCGCTCGGTGCGGGTGTTGATGCGATGATTTCAATCGGTGCATTACCACTTGTTTCTCTCTTTATCGAGCCGGCTAAGATTCTTTTCTTAAATAATGCGATTAACCATGGAATTATTAGTCCACTTGCGACTAGCCAAGTGTATGAGTATGGACAGTCGATGCTATTCATGCTTGAGGCAAACCCTGGACCAGGTATTGGTATTTTGCTAGCCTTTATGATTTTTGGAAAAGGTGCAGCGAAAGCCTCTTCTTACGGTGCGGGTGTCATTCACTTCTTCGGTGGTATTCACGAAATTTACTTCCCATACGTCCTCATGAAACCACTTCTTATTGTTGCGGTCATTGCAGGTGGTATGAGTGGTGTGTTTATGGTGCAGTTATTTGATGTTGGGTTAACAAGTGTGCCAGCACCAGGAAGTATTATTATGATCTTGGCGTTTGCGGCTAGCGGAAGTCACCTTGGTGCAATCATATCTGTTCTCGTTGCAGCTGCTGTTACGTTCGCAATTGCAGCGCCAATCTTGAAGTTTGATCGTAAAGGTGAAGTGGAAAACATTGAAGAGGCTCAAGCGAAAGTAGCGGCAATGAAATCTGGCAAAAATAATGAAGCAACACAAGCAGAGCCAGAGGCAAATCAATTCAGCCAAGTTTCTACGATCATTTTTGCTTGTGATGCAGGCATGGGCTCAAGTGCGATGGGCGCATCCATCATGAAAGACCGCGTTAAAAAAGCAGGAATTGAAGGTGTAGATGTGAGCAACACATCCATTAGTAACATTCCTGAACACGCAGATCTTGTCATTACGCATAAAGATTTGACGACACGAGCGAAGGAACAGCATCCGAATGCGATTCACGTATCCGTCGATAATTTCATGAACAGCCCTCGCTATAAAGAGATTATAGATAAGCTACAAGGCAACGAATACGAGGTTGTTCAAGAGAGTGACGCGGTGGATGACAAAGAAATTAACAAAGTCATTTTTGCGTGTGACGCTGGTATGGGTTCAAGTGCAATGGGTGCCTCAATCCTAAAAGATAAGTTCAAAAAAGCAGGATTAACAGAGATTCACGTGTCAAACACATCCATTAGCAACATTCCAAGTGATGCGGATCTTGTGATTACGCATAAAGACTTAACGACAAGAGCAAAAGAGCAACAGCCAAATGCTGAGCATATCTCGGTTGACAACTTCTTAAATAGTCCGAGATACACGGAACTCGTTGAACGTCTGAAAAACTAATAAAGGAGGTAGCCAAATGCAACTTACCGCAAGAGAAAGACAGGTAGTGACACTGCTTTTAGCAGCGTCTTCACCGTTGACTCAAGCCTCACTTGCTGAGGCTACTTCTGTTAGTTTACGTACGATTCAAAGAGACTTAAAAGGGATAGAAAAAGAGCTCGCAAAGATTAATGTCAATCTTGAACGTTTACCTGACCAAACCGTCCAACTTCGAGGCGACACTCACGTATTATCTCAGTATGTAAAAACGGATGTCCATCGTGATTACACGAGTGATGAGCGGCAGCAGGTCCTACTTGTTCGGCTCTTACAAGAGCGTGAGCCAGTAAAGCTTTTTACACTCGCATCAGAGTTGCGTGTGACAGCTGCTACAATCAGCTCAGACTTAGATAAGGCGTCACAATGGCTCGAAACGTATGGTCTTCAAGTGGTTAGGAAAAGGGGATACGGCATTGAGATTCAAGGTGCTGAGGAACGTAAACGACGAGCACTTAGTGGTATTATTTCGATTCACTTTAATGAAAGTGAATTGTATGAGGTGCTTTATGAAGAGAACGTTCACAATCAAATTGCCGAACGATTACTTCATATCGTTGATGTCGAACGGGTCAAAGAAGTCTCCCATGTCATCCAAACAGAGAAGCCTGCGTTGTTTCCGTATATGGCCGATCAATCGTTAATTGCTCTTGTTGTTCATACGGCGCTTGCTGTGAAGCGGTTAGAACTTGGAGAAATCATAATGATGGATACCGATCAGTTAGAAGCATTGCGCAAAATGGACGAGTTTGAAGTGGCTTCGATGCTTGCCCGGGCTTTAGAGAAACAAATGAACATTCGCATTCCCGACGAAGAAGTAGGGTACCTTGTCATGCACTTGCGAGGAGCTCGAATTAGTGGTAGTCAAAGTCTGCCATTTGAGGAGCAGAATGCGGAGTTAATCGGTCGAATTAAAGCACTTATTTATGGTGTGGAGAAAGAGCTAAATACTTCGATTTATGGTCCGACTCTCGTTCAGGACTTACTCGCCCACTTAAAACCTGCGCTCTATCGAATTCGTCAAGGAATGCACATTTCAAATCCATTGCTTCAACGATTACAAAATGATTATGAAACGTTGTTCAACATTGTGCGTGGACAAGCACAAGTTGCTTTTGAGCCATTGCAGTTACCAGATGAAGAGATTGGTTATTTGTGTTTGCATTTTGGTTCGGTTCTTGAGAGGAGAAAGCGTAGCCACCACGTGTCTGCTCTAGTTATTTGCCCGAGTGGCATCGGTTCCGCAAAAATGTTAGCGAGTCGAATTGAGCAAGAAATTCCTGAGATCTCAACAATTAAAAATGCTTCATTGTTAGAGCTGAGTAAGGAAAAAGCAAATTACGATGTGATTATCTCAACGGTGAATATTGATGATATGGATCGAGTGTTTCATGTGAGTCCGGTATTAACGGAACTGGAAGTGAAAGAAATCCGTCAGTACATTCGTGGCTTGCCGACAAAGAACCCAATGAAAACTCAAGATCAATCCGTCGGCGTGAAGGTCGCATTTCAGCAAATTTCCTCTTTAAGCGCGATGATGGAACGGTTACTCGAATCGATTCGGTTTTTCTCCCATCGTGACATGTGGCAAGGAATCGAAGCGAGTGTAGAAGAGATGCATCGGCTTGGTTTTGTCGATCACGTTGATGCGATTGTGACGATGCTTAAAGAGCGTGAACGGGTGGGTGGGCTTGCGATTCCGAATACGGATATTGCATTGTATCACGGACGTAATGATGCGGTACGCGATCCCTTTTTCAACGTCATTGATTTAGAGGAAGCGATCTCACTACCGTCGATGATTGAGGGTCATGAGTGGGTGAAACGAATTGTAGTTTATGCTGCTCCAAAAGAAATCACGCCTCATCATTTGTCCTTTTTAAGTTACGTGAGTACGTTATTTATTGGTTCAGAGCAAGATGTAAAGGTCTTTAGTGAAGGAAAACGAGACGAGCTACTTGCTTTATTAGAAGAAAAAGCAAAGCAATATCTCATTAATTTTATTCGTGAAGGAGATTAAATTTATGATTTTAAAAGCTGAGAATATCCAACTAAACGTAGAGGTTGTATCAAGAGATGAAGCCATTGACCGTGCAGGAGAAGTGCTTGTACAAGAAGGGTATGTGAAACAAGACTACCTTGAGAAGATGCATGCTCGTGAGGCGTTGACATCTACGTATATGGGCAACTTGCTTGCGATTCCCCATGGAACAGAAGATGCAAGAGATGAAGTAATTGAGTCTGGACTTAGCATTCTACTCCTTGACGAAAAAGTTCAGTGGGATGGAAATGATGTACAAGTTGTTATCGGAATTGCTGGGAAAGACGGCGAGCACTTAGAGATCTTATCTAAGATCGCGATTGCTTGTTCTGAAGAAGAAAACGTCCATGCACTTCTACAGTCAAAGTCTGCAGAAGATGTTCTAAACTTCTTCTCGGAGGTAAATGAGTAAATGAATGCCGTGCACTTTGGAGCAGGAAATATTGGCCGAGGGTTTATCGGTGCGCTTTTGCAACAAGCAGGCTATTCGGTTACGTTCGTAGATGTGAATGAAGAGGTTATTAACGCTCTTAAGTCTAGAAGAGGGTATACCGTAACCATTGCATCAGAAGAGCAATCAAGTTTTCAGGTTGATGATGTTGACGGTTTGAATAGCCTGACGGAAGAAGATGAAGTGATTGCTGCGATAACGAATGCAGATCTCGTCACAACTGCGGTTGGACCGAACATTTTACCACGCATCGCTCCAGTCATTGCAAAGGGTATTGAGAAGCGAATCACAGCGACTCCGTTAAATATTATTGCGTGTGAAAATGCAATTCGTGCTACGAGCACGTTGAAGTCTTATGTACTTGAACATGCAACGGAAGTTCCAGATTGGATTGGCTTTGCAGATGCTGCGGTCGACCGAATCGTACCGAGTGTTCCTTCGGAGGATGTTCTAGCAGTTACTGTTGAGCCGTTTTTCGAGTGGGTTGTAGAAGCGCCGATGTTGGTAGGCGATATGTCCCTCGGGGAAGCGAAGCTCGTTGACGAACTTGATCCTTATTTAGAGCGCAAGCTCTTTACGGTAAATACAGGTCATGCAGCAGCAGCATACGCTGGAATGAAGCAAGGGAAAATGAGAATTGTTGATGCGATGCTCGATCACGATATTGAAGAACATGTCCGCGGTGCGCTTCGTGAAACGTCAACCGTACTCGTTGAAGATTATGGGTTCGATGAAGACGAGCATAGACAATATGCTGAGCGGATTGTAGAACGTTACAAAAACCCGTATTTGCAAGATACAGTTGCTCGTGTTGGACGTGGACCGATTCGCAAACTTGGCCCAAATGATCGACTCGTAAAGCCTGCGAAAGCTTTTGCTCGTAAAGGGAATCCAGAGCATCTCGTACAAGCGATTGTGAACGCGCTTGAGTTCTATGCAGACGATGATCCTGAAAGCGAACAATTACGAGCGTTAATTGAAGAGCATGGCGCTTATGAGGCATTTTTGAACGTAAGTGCTCTGTCTGAAGATGAGCCATTAGCTCAATTAGTAAAACAAAAACTCTCATTGTAAATGGTAAGGCTCCCACCAAAGATTGCTTTGGTGGGAGTCTTTTTAGTTAAATTGGCCAACCTTCTTGTTTGTAAGACATATCCCAAAATAGATATTCATATCGACTCGTGTTCAAGAAAATTTGTTCAAGTTTGTCCAGTTCTTTCTCAGACTTGTATTGTGCAAGTTCATCGAGAAGGTTTATAAGGTGTGTAGCAATTTCGCCAAATTGCTCTGAACTATACATCTGAACCCATTCCCCGTAAAACTCGTGCTCTGTACTACCTGGGATTTTGGCGAGCGCTGTGCCAATCTCGTAATAACTCCAAGCGCATGGTAAAATGGCAACGATTAATTCAGCAAGTGATCCTTTTTCTGCTTCAGCGAGCATTGCACCGCTATAAGCGATCGTAATTGGACCTGGTGTTGTGCTTTCTAATTCTTCTTCGCTAATTCCAAGCCTTTTGGCGTAAGCTCTATGCAAGTCCATTTCTATGGCTAACGTTTCATGCAAAGCGTGAGAGAAAGAAGTCATTGTTTTTAAGTCTGGTGAGAGCACGACGGCTTTGGCCATCACTTTACTATAATCAATCAAGTAGACATAATCTTGCTTCATGTAATACTTAAACGATTCAAGATCTAGAGAGCCATCGCCAATGCCTTGAACGAATGGATGTTGATGGCTTGCTTGCCAAATTGAATCAGCAGTCTGTCGAATACGCTTTGAAAAGCTCATTGAAAAACCTCCAATAATTAGTTGAAAAGGGGATTATGATGACACACAAACTTTATTATGATGACGCTTATTTGAAAGAATTTGAAGCGAATGTGATTAAAACGGCGAGTGACTACATTGTACTGGATCAAACCGCATTTTATCCAGAAGGAGGCGGACAGCCTGGTGATACCGGGCATTTGGCTGGCGTCAAAGTGTATGACACTCAAGAGGTTGATGGGGAGATTCGTCATTACATCAAGGAGCCGATAGAACGTGCTACAGTGACCGGTGTCATCGATTGGCGCCGACGGTTTGATCACATGCAGCAACATCTAGGGCAACATCTTCTCAGTGCAACGTTTGACGATGTGTATGGCTATAAAACGATCGGATTCCACTTAGGAAAAGAAACGGTCACGATCGATCTTGATATTCCTTCGCTTCAAAACGAAGAGGTGGTCCATGTCGAACGCGTTGTGAACTCTATCGTTTTTGAAAATCGAAACGTTGAAACCCGCTTTGTAACAAACGATCAATTGCACCATTATCCATTACGTAAAGCGCCAACGGTAAACGAACAGATTCGACTTGTCATCGTTTCTGAGTATGACTATAACGGATGTGGAGGAACACATCCTCTTACAACAAGTGAAGTGGGCATCATCAAGCTACTAAAAACCGAAAAGGTTCGAAAAAGCGTACGATTGCACTTCGTATGCGGTCTAAGGGCCGTCCAACGTTGGAATATAGAAAATAATAAAATGGAAGAACAATTCACAGAGTTACGCCGAGTAAATGAGGTCCGGTCTAATCAGCTTGAGCAAGCACACGATCAACTGCATCACTATGAAGTTGGCAAGTGGGTGGATGGGACGCATTCGGTTATTGAACGGGTATATGAAAATAGGTCAATTAAAGACTTACAACTTCTTGCGAAGCTAGCAACTCAAGAGCAACCTACACTTACGGTACGCTTGTTTACTGTCATACCCCACGAAAAGGTACAGTGTGTTTTCGCAAGAGGAAACCACGTAGACCTAGATATGAACGAATGTTTAAAAGATTTTTTAGCTATGATTGGCGGAAAAGGAGGGGGCCAAAAGCAGCTTGCTCAAGGCGGGGCCCCCTATAAAACAACGGTTGAACAGTTTACATCAGATTACTTAGCGACTAAATAGTGATGAGCAATCTTTAAGAATAATTCACCGATGTTTAACAGTGCACGTTCGTCGAAGTCAAATCGTGGATGATGGTGAGGGAATGATGTCCATTCTTCTTCGGTTTGACTGCCGACGTGAAAGAAACAACCTGGCTTCTCTTCTAAATAATACGCAAAATCTTCACCACCAAGGACTGGTTCACCTTGAATCCACGCGTCTTCTCCAAAGGTTTCTTGGATGAGGGAACCGACAAGTGCGGTTTCTTCTGCGTGATTTACAAGAGCAGGGTATCCATTTAAATAGTCAATGTCGCACGTGACATGGTTGCTTGCTTCAAGCCCTCGTGCAATTCCACGAATGTCTTCTTCGATCTGTTTTCTCGTTTCAGGCTTAAACGTGCGCACCGTTCCCTGAATCGTTGACGAGTCCGCGATAACATTAAATGCCTTGCCTGCTTCGAATACACCAACGGTTACAACGGCGTTATCCATTGGATCGACTCTTCTTGCTACAATTTGTTGTAAATCAAGTACGAGCTTCGATCCCGCAACGATTGAATCAACAGTCGTATGCGGCATAGCCCCGTGCCCACCTTTACCTTGAATCCGAATCTTAAAACGATCAACAGCAGCCATTGATGGTCCTTGACGAACATTGACCTTCCCAAGTTCAAGACCAGATTGTACGTGAGCACCAAAGATGTAGTCTACATCGTCTAAGCATCCATCAGCAATCATCTCTTTTGCACCACCAGGTGGAAGTTCTTCTGCATGTTGAAAGATAAAGACGATCGTGCCGCTCAATTGATCTTTGGACTCTGTAAGAATGGTTGCTGCGCCTAGTAACGCAGCGGTGTGTCCATCGTGACCACAAGCGTGCATTACGCCGGGGTTTTTAGAAACATACTCTGTATCGTTTTCTTCCTCAATCGGTAAAGCGTCGAAATCGGCACGAAACGCGATCGTTGGTCCATTATGTTTACCTTGTAACTTAGCTACAACGCCGCGGCCACCAACGTGTGTCGTAACTTCGAGACCTAGTGCTTCAAGTTTTTCTGCGATGTATTCAGGTGTCGCAACCTCTTCAAAGGAGAGTTCAGGGTGCATATGTAAATGTCTTCTCCACTCAACGATCTTCGGAAATACGTCTTGTAATGTTGTCATGTTCTTCCTCCCTTTCAATACTTAGTTAGAATACTATCACAAATAGAAACGAGATAACTGAAAACTTACTATTTATTGCTCAATCTATCATTCGTTTGCTATTGTAAGATTATCTTACAAAAATATTGAGAAAGTTTCGTCAGAAAGATACGATGAAGAAATCAACAAATTAGAATGCTTTTATTTTACATAAAGGGTGATCGAAGTGAAATTGTCTCCAGTCGACCAAGATAAACTGCTGTTATTTGTAGCAGGTGAGCTGGCATTAAAGCGTAAGGAGCGAGGAGTAAAACTGAATTACCCAGAGTCAATTGCATTGATTAGCAACTTTATCCTCGAAGGAGCAAGAGATGGGAAAACCGTTGCACAGTTAATGTCAGAAGGGAAACATGTCTTAACGGCTGAAGATGTAATGGAAGGAATTTCAGAAATGATTGAAAACGTACAAGTCGAGGCAACATTCCCAGACGGTGTGAAACTCGTCACAGTCCACGAGCCCATTCAATAAGGAGAATGTCGATGATACCAGGTGAATATCGTCTTCGTCAGGAAGACATTGAATGCAATGTAAATCGTAAGACAGTAACGATTCGAGTAAGAAACGAGGGTGATCGTCCGATTCAAGTAGGTTCCCACTATCATTTTTCGGAAGTGAATCGGATGCTTACATTTGATCGAGAATTGGTGTTTGGCATGCGTCTTAATATTGCTTCAGGGACCGCTGTGCGATTTGAACCAGGTGAAGAACAGGAGGTAGATCTCGTCATGTTTGGCGGATCGGGAGTTGTTCATGGGTTCAACGATTTAACGGCGGGAAGTAGCGATGTAACAGAATTCGTGAGGCGTGCAAAAGAGCGTCAGTTCATTGCGGAAGGTGATCATTCATGAAGATGTCTCGTAAAGCCTATAGTAGTATGTTTGGACCAACAACCGGTGATCAGCTGCGCCTTGCGGATACGGACCTTTGGGTTGAGGTTGAGCATGATTATACACATTACGGTGATGAAATTAAGTTTGGTGGCGGCAAGGTCATTCGCGATGGGATGGGACAGAATAGTACGAGAACGAGAGAAGATGGCGTATTGGATCTAGTTTTTACGAACGCTCTAATTATTGATTATAGTGGCATCGTAAAAGCAGATATCGGTATAAAAGATGGACGAATTGTCGGAATCGGCAAGGCAGGCAACCCTGACGTTATGGATGGTGTGACGGACAATATGGTTGTTGGTGCCGCTACAGAAGTCATCGCCGCTGAAGGTAAAATCGTCACAGCAGGAGCGATTGATGCACACATTCACTTTATAAGTCCTCAACAAATTGAAGCGGCCATTGCATCAGGAACAACAACGATGATTGGTGGAGGTACAGGACCTGCAACGGGAACAAATGCCACAACAGTTACTCCAGGGGAATGGAACATTCATCAAATGTTACGGGCTGCAGAAGACTTTCCAATGAATTTAGGGTTTTTAGGGAAAGGCAATGCTTCTGGTCACGCACCGTTAGAAGAACAGATTGATGCTGGCGTCATTGGTTTGAAGTTACACGAAGACTGGGGAACAACGCCAGCCACAATTGACCATTGCCTTACAGTCGCTGACGAAATGGATATCCAAGTTGCTATTCATACGGATACGCTCAACGAAGCTGGATTTGTCGAGGACACAATAGCAGCAATTGATGGTCGTGTTATTCATACGTACCATACAGAAGGTGCAGGCGGAGGACATGCTCCTGACATTATGAAAATAGCCGGTCTTGACCACGTCTTGCCATCATCTACAAATCCGACTCGACCATTCACCGTAAATACAATCGACGAGCATCTCGATATGTTAATGGTATGTCATCATCTGGATGGGAATGTTCCTGAAGATGTTGCATTCGCGGATTCTCGCATTCGCCCAGAAACAATTGCAGCAGAAGATATCTTTCATGATTTAGGCATTTTAAGCATTATTTCGTCAGATTCTCAAGCGATGGGTAGAGTTGGTGAAGTATTAATCCGAACGTGGCAAACCGCAGATAAAATGAAGCTTCAACGTGGTTCCCTCGTTGAAGACGAAGGTAGTGGCAATGATAATACGAGAGTAAAGCGTTATATTGCCAAGTATACGATTAATCCTGCAATTACACATGGAATTAGTCAGGAGGTAGGTTCTGTAGAAGTAGGTAAGTTAGCTGATTTGGTGCTCTGGGAACCAGCGTTCTTCGGCGTAAAACCAGAACAAATTATAAAAGGCGGAATGATTGCGTACGCCCAAATGGGTGATCCAAATGCGTCCATCCCGACACCTCAACCGGTCTATATGAGACCGATGTTTGGGAACTATGGGAAAGCGAAAGAGCAAACGAGTATTACGTTTATGTCAAAAAGTGCTGTTGACCTTGGGGTGCCTGAACGCCTACAACTGAAAAAGCGTGTTGTAGCTGTGAAAGGTTGCCGCAGTATTTCGAAGAAATCGATGAAGTTAAACGACGCAACGCCTGAGATTACGATTAACCCTGAAACGTATGAGGTACGAGTGAATGGTGAGCTTATGACGTGTGAACCGGTTGAAAAAGTCGGACTAGCACAACGATACTTTTTATTTTGATAGTGGAGGATCGACATGATTATTACTGAAGTACTTGGAAATATTCAGAACGGACACCCAGAAAAAGAAACGAAAGAATGGCTTGAAGTTGAATGGGAAGAGTTAAACAAACGAAGAATGCGCAGAACGACAGATCAAGGAAGAGAGATTGCAATTAAGCTTGAGGATGCACAGCATTTACATGTCGGGGATGTTTTGTATGAAGATCATGACGTGCAAATTGTTCTACGTACGAAAATGGAGCCTGTGTTTGTCGTTTATCCTAAATCGATGCAAGAAATGGGCAAAGCTTCATTTGAATTAGGCAATCGCCATACACCATGCTTGGTCGAAGAAGATCGGATAACGGTTCGGTACGATGCTACGCTTGAACGATTATTTAATGAGATTGGGGTGCAGTATGAGCGAGAATCACAACGATTTAACGCCCCATTCAAATACAGAAGCCACCACCACTAATGGGCAAATGTTGCAATTGCTCCATATCCTTGATTCTGCCTTTCCAATTGGTGGGTATACACACTCTTTTGGAATGGAGACGTTCATACAAGACGAAGCAATTACGAATGAACATGAGCTTGTGGAGTATTTGTCGAGTTATTTAACGAACAGCGTTGCAACTGGGGACGCATTGTTCGTGCAAGAAGCCTATCAACGAGCTTCTCAGAGTGAGTTAGAACAACTCATAGAGCTTGATCATCGCTGTCATGCTTTCAAAATAACAGAAGAAGCTCGAAAAGGATCTGCAATGATGGGAAGACAATTCATTAAAACGGTCACCCCATTGCTTGAAGACGCCCAATTCGTAACGTTTAGAGAGCGATTAAAGCAAAAGCAAATTGACGGTCATTACCCGGTCGTGTTTGGAATGTATACGAGCCTTTTAGGGGTCTCTGTTGATGTTGCTGTGTCTACGTTTCTATATTCATCGATGAATAGTCTCATTACAAATGCAGTGAGAGCGATTCCTCTTGGACAGCAAGCGGGTGTTCGAACGGTCCATGCGATGTTTCCGCTAATTTCTGAGCTTACAAAAACGATCCAAGGTCAGACGATTGAGGACATTGCCAACAATGCACTACTCATTGATATTTCATCGATGAACCATCAGTTTTTACGATCTAGATTATTTATTTCATAAGGAGGAGACAACGATGGCAAAGGTTAGAGTTGGTGTAGCTGGTCCAGTAGGGTCAGGAAAGACTGCGATGATTGAACAATTAACACGTCAGATGCATGAAAAGTATTCGGTCGCCGTCATTACGAATGATATTTATACGACAGAAGATGCCCAGTTTCTCACGCAAAACGGGGTATTGCCGAAGGATCGAATATTAGGTGTAGAAACGGGAGGGTGTCCTCATACAGCTATTCGAGAAGATGCGTCCATGAATTTTGAAGCGATTGATACGCTTTGTGATCGCTTTGAAGATTTGGAGATTCTGTTTTTAGAGAGTGGTGGAGACAATTTATCCGCCACGTTTAGTCCAGAACTTGTTGATGCTTTCATTTATGTGATCGATGTCGCGCAAGGTGGTGATATTCCTCGTAAGGGCGGTCCTGGGGTGACAAGGTCAGATCTTTTAGTCGTGAATAAAACGACACTTGCACCTCACGTAGGGGTAGATTTACAAGTCATGAAGAGCGATACCAAATTAGCGAGAGATGGGCGCCCGTATGTATTCGCTGATGTGAAAAGCGGGACAGGTGTCGAGGAGATTATTGAGTGGATCCAAAAGGATTTGTTGTTTGAAGGGATGGAATATGCAAAGACCAAAGCATGACGGTGTATTAGAAGCTTCATTTGCTTATCATCGAGACAAAACAAAGATGATCCATGCGTTCCAGCAACCGCCATTAAAAGTCAGTCGCGTATTACGTCTTGATGAGGAGAACCCTGGACATGCTTATGTGTACTTAATGGAATCATCTGGGGGAATGGTTGCTGGTGATCGCAATACGTTTCGCATAAATGCAAAAGCGAAGGCGAATGTGACACTAATTCCCCAGTCTGCCACCAAGATCTACCCTTCACACAATGAACAGCCTTGTGTACAAGAACTTCATATTGCCGTAGGTGAAGAGGCATCGGTCACTTATCTTCCTGAAGCAGTGATTCCATTTGAACAATCGAGGTTTCAAACGAAAACCGTCGTACATTTACGTTCGAATTCCTCGTTAATTTGGGCAGATCTTATTGCGCCGGGTCGAGAACATCGAGGGGAGAACTTTCATTATTATGAACTTGAACAACGTATGGAGGTTTACCTAGAAGGACGTTTACTCGCCCTTGATGCCTTTCGGTTTCAACCGGAGAAAGAAGCGGTTCAGCGCTTTGGCGTGCTTGGAGAGTATCGGTATGTCGGTTCGATCTGGTTCTTTTCTGAAGCAATCTCTTCGATTGACGTTCAGGAGCTTCATGATGAGCTTATGATGTTAAACAATTGCAAAGCAGGTGTCACTCGTTTAGAAGACCGTGGAATCCATATTCGCATGCTTTCAAATGATCAATGGCATTTAAAGAAACAATTAGAGCAGTTTGCTCAAAGGTTCGCCTCTTTACATTAACAATGGACAAGAGCCCTCATCATGCGTGTGAGGGCTCTTGTCCATTGTTAATCGTTGTCTTTACTGCTGACGTATTGATTATAGTGATCGTCCTCACCTGAGGTTGAATTCTTAAACTGACTGAGGCGACCGTTGCGATGTTCGCCATGGTTGCTCGTTTCACGGAATTGGTGATCGTGCTTATGGTTTTTGTTGCTTTTGTGACCCATGATTCATCCCCTCCTTGACGTATAGATTGTCAAAAAGGGACGGGAATTATGCATTTATGGTGTGAAATGATGACGGTATACGAATAAAATCATGATAATTGTAGAAAGAATAGAAAGAAACGGTAAAAGAACGATGGCAATCGTTAACGGAAATGTAACCGTATGCAAGAACTGACTGACTAACAGAAATGCTGGAAGCCCGACAAATATAGGTAAAATCATATAATACATGCCAACTAGACCTTCAGTTACAGTATCATCGTCTTTGAATAATATTTGATAGATTGACCAGAGGATTGTACCATATGCAATAGCTATAAGAAGAGAAGAGGCAATTTCCATCCACAATCCAACCCCATTCAACAGAGATATTCACCAAACTTTACCCGAAAAAGAGTTTGGTTAAACAATAAGATATTTCAAATAATAAGAAACTGTCGGAATCATTGTTTTGAGTATCCAAAAAAAAGGGAATCATAATGTAACTTGTACGCTAAAGGAGTGAACAATATACGGTGGAACAATTAAAACCTTATCAAACAGAAACGTATTTCGATGAAATGTTTACTTCAGAAGGTAAGGTAAAACCTCATTATCGAACGTTGCATGATACCATTCGTTCCTTTGACCGTGAAGAATTAAAGTTAAAACACGAACAAGCGCAAGCCTCGTTTTTGCGCCAAGGGATCACATTTACTCTTTACCAAGATAACCTTAGTACTGAACGTACGATGCCGTTTGATTTTATTCCGATTATTATATCGAGTGAAGATTGGGTAGAGATTGAACAGGGTATCGAACAACGGATCAAAGGTTTGAATGCATTTTTGGAAGACATATATGGTGAAGAAAGAATTCTAAAAGAAGGGATTATCCCTGAATACTTGATTAAAGAAAACCCGTATTACATTGAGCATTTAAAAGGGTTTCCTTTTCCGTTAACGAATCATATCTTTTTAGCTGGTATTGATCTCATTCGTGACGATCGTGGAGAGTACCGAGTTCTCGAAGATAATTTACGTAATCCATCAGGACTTTCCTATATGTACCAAAACCGCTTCGTGATGCGTCACGTTTATCCAGAATTCTTTAAGGAACATACGCTGTATAAGATTGAGCAGCAATTAGACCCTTTAAGACAGACGTTGATGGATTATAGTTCACGGAAGAAAAGCGCCGTTGCGGTCCTGCTGACCCCAGGTGTATTCAATTCAGCTTACTATGACCATGTCTTCTTAGCCCAACAAATGGGCATTCAGCTTGTAGAAGGTAGTGACCTCGTTGTTAAAGGTGAATCTGTGTACATGAGAACGATTCATGGCCTGCGACAAGTCGATGTGATTTATCGGCGAATTGATGATGACTACTTAGATCCAGAGCAGTTCCGGTCAGACTCTTTACTCGGTGTAAAAGGGCTATATCGTGCAGCGAGTGCTGGGAATGTCGCGATTGTAAATGCAATGGGAAATGGTGTGGCTGATGACAAGGCGCTTTACGCTTTTGTTCCAGACATTATCCGCTACTATTTGAACGAAGAACCGATTTTGAAGAATGTTGATACGTATTCACTCCGTAAACCTTCTATGCGCAAGTGGGTGTTAGAACGACTGGATCAACTCGTTATTAAAAATGTCGGATCGTCAGGTGGCTATGACATGTTGATTGGTCCTCATTCTACTCGTGAGAAATTGAATCTGTTTCGGGAGAAGATCATTGAAAATCCAAAGCAGTACATTGCTCAACCAACAATCAAGCTATCTCGGGCACCTGCATTTCAAGATAATCAATTTTATCCATGTCATGTTGATTTGCGTGTGTATGCAATGAGTGGAAAGAAAGTCCGAGTCATTCCAGGCGGGTTGTCTAGAGTCGCTCTCAAGAAAGGTTCTCTCGTCGTTAATTCCTCACAAGGTGGCGGTGGTAAAGATACGTGGGTGCTTAAAAAGGGAGAAAGAGTATAATGTTGATTCGTGTAGCAGATGCTTTGTATTGGATGTCGAGGAATTTGGAGCGCTCGGAGAAGACCGCAAGCTTATTGTCTGTTCAAGTTCTACAAGTGTTAGAATCCCAAGAAGAAGATTTGCTCGTACAAGAAGAGTTGTATACGGCTGTAAATGTGGCTGCATCAAAAGAAGAAGCCGATCGGTTGAAGGCTAAAGGAACAATTACTTTGCATCAGGTTCTATCGTATTTGTTATTTGCAAAAGAAAATCCTAATTCTGTGATGAACTGTGTACGAGTTGCAAGGGAGAATGCCAGAAGCGTCCGAGATCATATTAATGACGATTTATGGCAAATCATTAATGTGTTCTTCTTAGACGTTGAGTTTGCAAAGTTTGATGACTACAGTGATTACCAGATGCAACGTTTATTGCAACGGGTAAAAATGACGTCACTCTCTGCGCAAGGTGTCATTGAGTCTACGACGATGCGAGGAATGCCTTACCAAATCATGAAGATTGGTAAATGGATGGAGCGTGCTGAATATACGCAGCGTATGCTACAAGCGATCAGTGAAAAAGTAGAAGAAGATTCTAACTCATCGCGGTATTTCATGCGACTTGCTTTACAAATGATTAATGGGAGTGAGGCGTTTTTGCAACTTAGAAACGCTTCAATTGAACCGAGTTATGTTTTACACTTCATGATCGCGGAGCCGAATTTCCCCGGTTCAATTCAATACTGCTTAAAACGGGCAACTGACGCCATCGTAAAGTTAGAAGGGGAAAGAGGTTCGTCATACACGCAGCTTCTCGTACAAGAAATCAATATCATCATCGAAAGAGTGATGCAGCTGTCGTTTGAGGACGTTGACTTAGATCAAGCATTTCATGACATACAACCTTACTATACACCGTTAAAAGTGTAAGGGTATAAATCGACAGCAAGGGAGAGTAGCGTAGTGAAATATGAGATTATTCATATCAATCGTTTTGACTACGAGACGCCTGTTGACCAAAGTATGAACAGCATTCGATTAGAGCCAAAAACGGATGAGTGTCAACGGTTGCTCGTATATCATACTGAAATCACACCACATTCATTAACGTCTCATTATACGGATATTTGGGGAAATACGGTGGAGAGCTTCTACATCGCTGAACCTCACACCCATCTTGAAGTGAAGACAACAAGTGTCGTTAGTATTCAACGAAGCCCATTTGTCGACCAACTAACGTATTCAAAAGCGATGCAAGACATCTTTAGTTCACAATTGTTTCGAGATCAATATTTACCATTCTTAAGCCAGACGAACTATACGTATTTAGAACCTCATCAAGTGACCAACGTGAAAAATGAAATTGGTGACATTCAGAATCCCGTCCAATTTGCAAAATCACTCATGAACTATTTATATGCACATTTTACGTATGATTCAAATTCTACGAATGTGAATACAACTGCAAGAGAAGCAATCGAATTAAAAAGTGGTGTATGCCAAGATATTGCGCACACCATGATTGGTGTTTTGCGGGCACAAGGAATTCCTGCCCGGTATGTGAGTGGCTATTTGTATGTTGGAGAGGACTCAGCGTTAGTCGGTGATGCTGCGAGCCATGCTTGGGTTGAATTTATGGCACCAGGAATCGGGTGGATTAGCCTAGACCCGACGAATAACGTTGAAGCCTTGGAGAATCATATAAGAGTTGGGGTCGGCCGAGATTACGGGGATGTAAGTCCGGTACAAGGTGTCTACCGTGGAGGGAATCAGAACCTTGATGTCAGCGTTTCTGTAACATTGCTTGATTCATAAAACAGAGCCATCGTAGGATTGATGGCTTTGTTTTTTATTTGTAATTTCCTTCATCAACAATTTCAATTGCAATATCAACACGATCTAGAAAGTTTTCATCAAGATTTTCCAATTGTTCATACGTCCATGCTCCTGGGTGGAAGCGGAACGCTTTTTCAGTTAGTTGATAAATGTCTAAGTCCATCTCAACACCGTGAAGGAAGGTTTCTGTAATGTCTAATACTAGACGTTCTTCAAGCTTATTTTTTAACTCCCTTTCGTTTATTTGGTTCACATTGCTCAATAATGCAGCTTTAACTTTCATCTCAACTCGAAACCGAGGCTCATTATGTTCTGTCAAAACGTTTATATTCAATTGCGGACGAATGAGCTGGGCAGATATAAGATCTTCGGGCAATGTGACGTGAAGTTTTTCAGTATTCTCATCAAACCAATCTAACCCTTTCAAATCATTAAGCGTGAGATGTCCTTTTAATTCGTGTTGTTCAATAAAGTAACCGCTATTAACATTTAGTACTAGCTCACTGGCTTCATTGTCTTTCCAAGTCTGATCTTTGACGATTAATGAAGGAATTAAGATTGAGCCAAAGGGTTCGTCATAACGTTGTACGAGAGTTTGATAACTTAGTACAGGAATAAAAGAGTTCTCACGTAACAATTCTGCAGGGTCATAAGTAAAAGAGTACACCGGTGCACGACTAAAGAAATCGTTGTGTAACATTACTTTGTCAATAGGTGAATCTGTTGCAAACAACCACGTGTCATAGCGCAGAAAAGGCCATCGCCCTAAAAAATCTTTAACTATCTTCAATTGTTGTTCTTCTAAAATCGTTGGAGAGACGTAAATCGTATTAATGTGTGAGTAACTAACGGGTAGTTGAGCAACTTGCTCAATACGACCTAACGCTTGTTCAATTGTACTACCGCTCGCTGAACCGACGATAATACGTGACTCAGTAGTGTCAGCGCCACCGCCCTCGACTTTTGCAACAGAGCTATAACTTAATGATTGGAAGTATAACTGATAGAGGTCGTCTTCATAATCGATTCCGATCGCTGTAATGTATGTTTGGTGTTGAATTTCTTTGATTCCCCAACATCCAGATAACAGGCTTACCAAAATCATTATAAGTAGAATCTGTATTCCTTTCATCGTTATCCACCTTATTTCTTCGGGTCTGTTGGATAATAGGTCACGCTTCGGGTGCGATCCTTTTTCACAGGCAGGCGAAACACACTATCATTGATGTTTTTCATGCGGTTTAAAGGTCTCACAAATGGGAAGCCAAAGCTCGTTAATGATGCGATATAAATGAGTAACAGAAATACCCCGATAAAGAAGCCATAAAGACCGAGGAGCGCGGCAAGTCCGACGATGAAAAAGCGGATAATTAGAATGTTCCCAGCAAGACTTTGATCGGTAAGCGTGTAGGTTGAAATGAGTGTAATTGCTCCAACGACGAGTGTTGCTGGTGATGTAAGGCCGGCTCGAATAGCAGCATCACCGACGATTAGACCACCGAGTACGGCAACGGTTTGACCGACGGGTTTAGGTAGGCGAATCCCAGCTTCTTTGAACAACTCAAAGAAGAGGAGCATGAGAAAAATCTCGAGCGGCAAAGATAAGGGGAGGCCTACTCGTGATTGGGAAACGGTAGCAACTAATGGAAAAGGGATTTGATCAATTTGATAAGACGTAACAGCTAACCAAAAGCCTGGTAAGAGGATACTCGTAATTAACGCAGTAATTCGAATGAGTCGCTCTGCATTTACATAGAAAAAACTTGATTGTGTATCTTCTGCTGAACGAATGAGTAGTGAAAAGTTTGTTGGACCAATTAAAGCACTGGGGTTACCGTCAATGATAATTGCGAATCTTCCTTCGTTTATCGCATCGACGACAAAGTCAGGCCGACCACTGTACTCTACTAAAGGTACGAGTGAATAAGTATTGTCATAAAGCAATTCTTCAATTTGATAGCTACTTGCAACAATTGAGATGTCAATGCTCTTTAAACGTTTGTCTATTTCAGTCAGAAGTTTTGGTTCAATGACGTCATCCATATAAAGCAACTTCACCTGAGTGTGACTTCTGCGACCAATAGAGTAAGTTTTAACTTTTAATGTGCTTGTTTTGAGTCGTTTTCGGATTAAGGAGACGTTATCGGTTGCACTTTCGATAAAGCCATCTCTTGGACCACGAATGGATACTTCCATGTTTGATTCTTCGACGTTACGATTCATGATCTTAGGAATTGAGATGCTATAAAGGAAGTGACTTTCATGAATATACACAACGACCGACCCTAAAAAAACGTGCTTTTCGACAGTGTCCATATAGTTTTCTTGAAGAGAAATTGGGACTGGCTCGAAGTAACGGTCTAATACGGCTCCCTTTTGTCGCTTTGGTTGCCCAACAACATGGCTCAAATTAGGTAAAAGAGATTGATAAAGAAGATTACTGTCGATTAACCCTTCACAATACACGAGTGTATACGTTGCATCATCCGGCAGCTCGTGTTTGGAGATGATCACGTCATCTGTCGATGTAAATACAGCATTAATTTGTGCGGGTACGTCTTTGGCTTTTCTGATGAGTGTCGCCTCTTTTTTTGATCGTCACGAGAATTGAGAGCAGAATCAATGCACTGCTTAGAAAATAAAACGTAAAGGGGAAGTAAACGTTGTGCATGAGATCGATAAATGTTCGATGTGAAAAAGGCATGATGATAAGAATGAACAGCATAATGTAAATCAAGACTAAGGAAATCTTCTTCTTTTTAAATGGGAGTAGTTGGTTGAGTAAGATTGTGAAAAGTGAAACTCGTACGAGTAAGCCACTAAATCATTGAAAGATCGATAGGAAATCGAGGCGAGTAATATAACGACCAAGTGATAGAAGTCGCCATTGTTCATAGGCAGGTGTGTTTAGTTTTAGTGATTCAGCAATACCAAAAGCAGCGAGTGATCCTGTAAGGGGTCCAAGAATAAGAATAAAAATAACGAAACCTGATAAAAGCAGACCTTTAAACGTTAATCGTTTCTTCGTATAACTGAGTAGAAATAAAATATAGATGAGCTCTAAAAAACCAGAATTTGTATACAATATACCTTCGAACATAGGCGAGAAGCCGTCCTCAAGCATTGGAAACAGCAGATCGTAGTTTTTACTTTTCAGGTTTCCAACTCCTACAAGAATTCCAAATGAACATACAATCGGGAATAGAATTACGGCAATAAATCCGAGGACAAAAGAACCCTTATAAGCGGCGTAAAAACAAATTAAAATAAAGCCACATGCAACGATTAATTCGGGAGCTTCGGCAGCGTAATTAGACTTGGCCCAATCGACCGAGAACTTTAATGAAATCAGTGATTCAGCAAAGAAGATGATCATAAAACAAGTTAAGATCGTCCATGCCACAGGTGCAGGGTAGTGATCCTTAAGAAACGTAGCGAGGTCTTTGCCATTTAATTTGCGAATCATCAGTGCGATGAGCGTAATGATAATCAGCAGTGTAAAAAGGCTAGTTATCACGCTAATCCAAGCATCTCGACCAGCGGAATTCAAAAGGCTAGGCATGAGGAGAACATGCACCATAAAGCCAGTGGCAATAATAATTAAAATATAAATATGAATAGGTTGTAATCTGCCAATGTTCATGTTCTATCTCCTCTGCATAACAACGGTTCAAAGTTATCGTTACCATGAAAGGAGAATTTATACAGGTTTGGTAAAGGTGCTAAAAATAAGCGGACGCGCTTGATTCTCGTTATGTGATAGCAAATACAACTAAAGAAAAAATTCATAAAACTACCATAGATAGAAAACGTCAACTAGATTGACATATTTTTTGTATAGATGCCCCTTCGTTCGATTTGTACAATACGCATAGTAACGAAAATTACTTAAAAAGGGGAACTAGACATGGGGAAAAGGGGAGTAAACGGGGTAACAGCTTGTGGCTTCGCGTGTTTGTTTGCTTTTTCGACAGATGTCGTTCACGCAGAAGAAACAGAAGGTTACTTTATTGGAGTTAAAGATTCATCTTGGCTCGAACGTGAGGAGATTGAAACCTCTTTTGAATTAGACGTTGAATATGAGTATGACGAGTTAAAGGTCTTATATGCTTCAATGACTGATGAAGAAGTTGCTGAACTCGAACGTTCTGAGCAGATAGACTATATAGAAAGAGACCAAGTCGTCAATGTAGAGCAGCAACAGGTTCCTTGGGGGATTGAACATATTGGTGCTCCAGCATATTATTCCAATGGATTTACAGGAGAAGGAATTGATGTTGCGGTATTGGATACAGGGATTCAAGCTGAACATCCTGATTTGAATGTCGTTGGTGGTGAAAGCTTTGTGTATGAAGATCCGTTTGTCGATTCCAACGGCCACGGCACGCACGTTGCAGGTACGATTGCAGCGTTGGATAACGATTTTGGTGTTGTTGGCGTTGCACCTGAAGCGAATCTTTATGCAGTAAAAGTATTAGCTGGCAATGGATCTGGTAGCTTAAATAGCATCATCCAAGGGATTTATTGGGCGATTGAAAATGACATGGATGTGATGAACTTAAGTCTCGGTTCTTCAACAGGTTCTACAGTCATGTCTGACGCAATTCATGCAGCAGAAGAAGCAGATATCGTCGTCGTAGCAGCAGCTGGGAATACAGGTGCAAGTCAAACTGGGGGCAGTACTGTTAGTTATCCAGCGGCGTATGAATCAGTTGTTGCTGTAGGAGCAACAAACCAGTCAAATGGACGGGCTCCGTTTTCAAGCGTAGGTCCCGAATTAACGATTATGGCTCCGGGTGACCAAGTGTATAGCACGTATGGCACTGACGGTTATCAAACATTAAGTGGGACGTCGATGGCATCACCGAAAGTGGCCGGGTTTGCTGCATTGTTACGTGAGAAAAACCCTCATGCAAGCGCATCGGAACTTCGACAGATGATGATTGATACTGCTATGCCGCTTGGGGAGCATCATGAGTATGGACACGGACTTATGCAATTAGAAGCAGCCTTTGGAGAAATCGAATAAAAAAAGTTCGACTGGAAGTTCCAGTCGAACTTTTTTACGTAGAAATCTGCATTGCATGAGACAAAATTCGAACTGCGGCACGTAACTGATCAAGATCAAAATGCATTGCAGGGTGATGAAGCCCAGGTTCTAAGTTACATCCAATACCGAGCATGGTGGCTTTAAGCGCGGGATGGTAGATTGTGTAGTTATGAAAATCATCACTTCCGGGTGTATGGAGACGTGGTTTAAGGTTTTGTTCTCCAACACATTCGACAATTGCTTTGGATAGAATCGCTTCAGCTACTTCGTCAATCACTGCACCCGGTGTGTCGTCACCAATCGTTAATTCAATTTCCACACCGTAATAAGAGCGAAGTGTGTCCTTGATATTCATAATGTTCGCTGTCAAAAGCTCCATCGTGTCATTTTCATCTGCACGGAGGTCTAAACTGAAATGAGCATTCCCTGGAATGATGTTCGGACTTTTTCCACCTGCGTGAAAAGCTGTCATTTTCGCCGAATAAGTGGCCATCGGATCTAGTGACATGGCATTGAGTTTGGCTACAAAATCCATCCCGACTTGAATGCTATTTACATTCAAATGGGGCCTTGCACCGTGAGCATCGTCGCCAGTAATTGTTCCAGTCATAAAACGAGAGGCACCGTGCTGGATGGCAGGTGAGTATTGACCTGAAGATAGCTCTTGAATCGGGCGAAGATGCATCCCAAACAGCATCGAGACGTCATCGATAACCCCTTCTTTACATAGAGACATTGCGCCTAAGCCGGTTTCCTCTGCAGGTTGAAAAATAAAGCGATACGTATGGTCTTCAGGTAGTGTACTTTGCCTGTTTAAAAGGTTTGAAATAACACCTAAAGCGATGGTCATATGAGCGTCATGACCGCAAGAGTGATTCGCTTTCCACTCGCCATTTACTTGTTGGTCAACAGCATCGATATCAGCACGCAGTGCAATGATGCGTTTGCCGTGTCCAACTTCAACATACAGACCCGTGGTCGTTTTAAAATGGTGTACATGAAGACCTAACTGTTGAAGGTGGTTCGTTAAATAGCGGGTAGTTTGATACTCTTCTCCGCTAATTTCAGCGAGTTCGTGTAAATCATGATAGATGTTTATAAGGTTGAAATGCTTCGTTTGTTCATCCATAAAAATCTCCTAACACGTTCAAATAAACGGTGATACACTAAGGTTTGCTTTTTCATAGTCATTTAAATGTTTCGCAACGCTTTCATAGTCATTGACCGAAAGGGCAGATAATAACAAATGAATGATGGCAAAGAGTGAAATCATGCGTTTTGAAGGGACGATTGAATCTTGTTTACCAGCGATCATGGAGCAATCCGCAATTTCGTGTATCGGTGCACGGTGTTCATCGATAATTGCTAAGACAGTTGCACCACGAGATTTGGCAGCACGAGTAAACGTGAGTGTTTCTTTTGTGTATCTTGAAAAAGAAAAAGCAATGAGCACGGTTTTCTCTGAGGTTCGATTAAGCAGATGAATGTTCTCATCAATGCCGCTTCGGTAGAGGGTTGCATTTCCTTTTAACGCATTTAATGAATACGTTAGCCAGTGTGCAGCAGAAAATGAGGTTCTTAAACCGATGACAACAATCTCTTCAGCAGAAGTAATCGCTGAAACGAAACGGTGAAGCGTTTGCTGTGATACGGTTTCAAATGTCTCTTTCAAGTCAAAAAGAGCGTTATATTTTTCGTACTCGATTAGATCTTGTTCATGTTTGAGCGTGTTCGTCTTCATTTCGAAACGACCGAGCAAGTCATTTGAGCTTTCAGATTCATCGGTAATCATTTGCGCTTGCAACGCTTCTTGTAATGGTTTATAGCCGTTATATCCTAAATCTTGACAAAGGCGAATGATGGTCGTCTCGCTCGTATTAGCGAGACGACCAATTTTCTGAGCAGGATATAATGCAACCTGTTCTGGGTGTTCAATCATGTAGTGGGCAGCTTTTTGCTTGGATTTGGACAGGCTCGGGTAAAGCTGATGCAATTTGGACTGAATCAAGTGCTACACCATCCATTCTTTTACATAGAGAACGTTTCTAGTCTTTTCGTAATTGAGTCAACATGAGTTTGATCAACCGTGACACCGATACCTTGTTCTGTAGGAACAGCAACGGTACCAGCTTCACTCATCGTAATCTCAGGTTCAATAATATCTTTATCCCAATAACGGGCAGAAGGGGCAGTGTCTCCAGGAATGGAGAAGTTATGGAGACTAGAGATTGCTACATTATGAGCACGTCCGATTCCTGTTTCAAACATCCCTCCGCACCAGACCGGAATGTTATTTTCAGCACAAAGGTCGTGAATTTGTTTCGCCTCGAACAGACCGCCGACACGACCGATTTTGATGTTGATCGTTTTACAACTACCTAGTTCAATTGCTTTTCTAGCATCTTCAAATGAATGAATACTTTCATCGAGGCATACGGGTGTTTGGATGGCAGCTTGTAACTTGCTATGATCAACAATGTCGTCATGAGCAAGTGGTTGTTCAATCATCAGTAAGTTGAGTGTATCCATCTTCTTGAATAGCTCGAGATCTTGAAGCGTGAAAGCAGAATTGGCGTCTGCCATAATTGACACAGCTGGGAAAGCTTCACGAACCTGTTTGAGAATTTCATAATCAAACCCAGGCTTAATTTTGATTTTGATTTTCTGATAGCCTTCATTCACGTACACGTTGATCTTTTCTATAAGTGTTTCTACATCTTTTTGAATGCCAATGCTAATTCCGACAGGTACTTCCGTTTTTGTGCCACCGAGCACTTCGGAAAGGGATTTTGCTTGTTGCTTTGCATACAAATCCCACAGTGCACAGTCAACGCCACCTTTTGCCATTTGATGACGGCGAATTGGTGCTAACAGACTAGAAATATCAGAAGGGTGCTGAATGGACGCACCTTTTAGTCTCGGAATAATAAAGTCTTTAATAATATGAATCGCTGTTTCAACCGTCTCTTCGCTATAGTAAGGATCGATATCTGCTACGCACTCACCGTAACCGACGTACTCTCCATCGGTAACTTCAATTAATAGGATTTCTCTCGTATCCGTTATGCCAACGCTCGTCTCGAAGGGAAATTTCATCGTCATGTCAACCGTTCTTAAGGTCAGGTCAGTAATTTTCAATGTCAAAGCTCCTTTAGTTATTCAGTAACATGTGTATTCCAAAGTATTAAACCTTGTTGAAAGTCATAGCCATCTACGTTTTCACGAACAGTCGTAATGGTCGTTTTATCCCCGAAGCGAATAAGAGGAAGGTATGTCCAAATCTCTTCTTGTAAATCTTCGTAATACCTCATGGCTTCATCTTGATCGACTGCGGTACGGATGTTGTCAACGTGTTGGTCAATTTCTTCGCTATTCGTCCAACCTGGCCAGCCGGCACTAGACTCTAGGAAAACGTATTGGGTTGGTGATGCAGGTGTTTGGAAGCCAGTGACAAATGCGTCATGAGCGGTAGGGTCCGCTCGTCTTTCTAATACGGTAGGCCAGTCATAAAGGTCTAATGTCACGTTCATTCCGATTGCTTCTAATTCTTGTTGAATAACAACTGCAGCACTATAATGATCGTCATAATCTCTAGACGTTAAAATAACGACTTCTTCTCCATTATAAGCTGATTCCTCTAACAGTTGTTGCGCGAGCTCTGAATCATTTTGATTGTAGTATTCTGAACCGACTTCAGTGTACCAGTCTGCTCGATCTTCTGTCATAAAGTCATGGGAGATCTTATAATACTCTTCATTTGTAAATGCAGCTTGTTGGATCGCTTCCATGTTCAGCGCAGTGTTTGCTGCTTGGCGAATGGCTTGGTCGCTAAATACCCCTTGTTCTTTATTAAAGATTAACGCATTAAACCCGTTTTGATCCGCATGGTTAACAACGTTAGCGTCTTGCTCTAATTGCTCGACATTGTCAAAAGGAATCGCATTCGCTACATCATATTGATTACTTTGCATGCCAGCAACTCGTGTGGACGGGTCGGTAACGAATTCAAAGTAGATATCACTTGCATGCGCTTCGCGTAGAGAAGCGAGGCCTGTGGATGTTTGTTCAGGGTTTTCGTAGTCTTCAAATCTCGATAAATGAATATGTTGATCATGTTGCCAATTTTCTAACTTATAAGGGCCGGTTCCGATGTGTTCACTAATGCCATCTGCACTAGCACTCTCTGCAAGGTCTGCAGGGGTAATTGCAGCAATTTCATCTGGAGAAGCAAGTGTTGTAATAGCAACAGCTGAAGGTTCTTCTAATTCCAATAAAACGGTATGCTCGTCCACTGCAGAGATTGTTGCATCGCTGAATTCTTCTTTTGCATTAGCTGCTGTAGTAAACCAACGCTCCATGGAAGCAACAACATCGTCAGAAGTCATCGTTTCACCGTTATGAAAGGAAACATCCTCTCGCAGTGTAAACGTATAGCTCGTCCCGTCATCACTAACGTCATAACTTTCTGCTAACCAAGGTTGGATCTCATAATTCTCATCAAACGTTACGAGACCTTCGTAAATGTGGCGAGCGATGTCTCTCGTTGCTACGGCTGTTGTTATGTAAGGATCAAGTGATGGTGGTTGAGCGTTAAAGGCCACACGAAGTTCACTCGTTGCATCTGGAGAAGAAGTGTGTTCAGCTTCGGTCGTATCTTGCGGTTCGTCGTTGCCGCAAGCGGTTAGTAAAACTAGCGTACTTACAACGAAAAGCCCTTTGGTCGAAAAGTATGTTTTCATGATGTCCCCCTAACGATCACTCCAGTTATGTTGTCATTGAAGTGATTGCTGATTATTTTTATATAAGTATGAAGTTTATCCTTCAAGAAATCAATATTGATTTTAAAATATTCTTACAAATAATAAAGCCTTCAAATTCTCTTAGGTTTGAGAATTTGAAGGCAGTCTCTATGAGTGAGGTGTAACGTTAAGCTCTGGTGTTTTTGGATCTTGATCCTTTGGTGTATCTTGCTTTAGTGGTCGTTTTGACCAATAGGTAGCCATGATTGGTCCGGTAATGTTATGCCAAGCCGTTCCGATGACGCTAGGGATTGCGGCAAGAGGCGAAAGGTGTGCGGTTGCAAGTGTTACACCAAGCCCTGTGTTTTGCATTCCGATCTCGATGGAAACGGCACGTCGTTGACTTGGGGTTAGCTTAGAAATTGTAGCGGCTGCATAACCGAGTGCAAGGCCAGCGGCGTTATGAAGCATAACAGCTACGAATGCAATTAAGCCTGCTGAAGCGAGTGTATCAGCATTGGCACCAACAGCACCAGACATGATTGCAAGAATAGCAACGACTGATACGAGTGGCATAACAGTAACTGTCTTATCAACAAATGCTGGTACGAACTTTCTAAGTAAAAGTCCAATGGCTACTGGGATAATGATCACTTGAATAATCATGGTGAACATGCTCATAAAGTTAACTGGCATCCACTGTCCAGCGAGCAAGAATAAGATGGCTGGCGTTGCAATTGGCGCAACGAGTGTGGATATCGACGTCATCGTAATGGAGAGAGGCAAGTCTCCTTTAGCTAAGTAAACCATAACGTTTGAGGATGTTCCACCAGGTACAGAGCCGAGAAGAACGAGTCCAGCAGCAAGCTCAGGCGGTAAGCTCAATGCTAAGGCAATAAGAAAAGCAGTGAGTGGCATAATTGTATATTGAAAGAGAAGACCTAATAAGACCGGCGTCGGTTTTTTTGCTACGAGTGTAAAGTCGACAGGCTTTAACGTCATTCCCATTCCAAGCATAACGATCCCGAGTAAGATCGGAACGTAGCTATTGATCGGGATGAATGGGTCTGGCATAAGAAAAGCAGTGAATGCTGCGATGATTACGAGTACAGCAAAGTAACGACCTGCAAATGTGCTCACTGAAGCAAGGAACTTCATCGTTATTCCCCCATTAGTTGATAAGTTTATTAGGATTCATACGATTATCTGGATCAAATGTTTGCTTTAGAACCTTCATAAGTTGAAGTGCTTCTCCGTGTTCTTTCTGTTGGTATTTCTTTTTACCGAGCCCAACCCCATGTTCACCGGTACAAGTTCCCCCAACAGAAAGGGCAAATTCAACAACTTCTTCATTAAGTTTGGAGGCAGCTTCAACTTCTTCTGGGTCGTCACGATCAAACATTACTAAGATATGATAGTTTCCATCGCCAACATGACCAGCAATGCCACCTTCAAACCTCGATTGATCGACGACTGAACGAGCGTGGGTAATTGCAGCGGCCAACTTAGAAATTGGCACACACACATCTGTTACCATCATTTTTTTCCCTGGTGAGCTGTGAACGTGTGCATAAGCAAGGTTATGTCTTGCTTCCCATAATTTGTTCCGAGCAGCCGTGTCTTTTTCAAATTCAATTTCTTTACAGCCGAACTCTTTAACAATTTCTTTTGTAAATTCAACGTCTTGCTTTAATCCAGCTTCATTACCGTGAAATTCTAAAAACAATGTTGGCTGAATGGAGTAATTTGTGTCGCTAAACTCATTGGCCTTTTGAATAGAGGGCTCGTCAACGAGTTCGCATCGTGCTACTGGAATACCCGCTTGAAGAATTTGTACGACTGCTTGGACAGCGTGATCAACGGACGGGAAGGTTGCACGACCAGCAACAATTTGTTCTGGAATTCCGTACACTTTCAATGTGAGCTCAGTGAAGCAACCGAGAGTCCCCTCTGAACCGGCAAACAATCCATTGAGGTTATAGCCAGACGACGATTTAGCAGCTAAGCTACCTGTATGAATGACAGAACCATTTGCAAGGACAACCTCTAAATTGCGAACTTGATCTCGCATAATGCCATAACGAACGGAGCTCGTTCCACTGGCATTGGTGGCAGCCATGCCTCCGACGGTCGCATTTGCACCAGGATCGACAGAGAAAAAAAGACCATGCTTCTTTAATTCTTTATTTAATTGGTCTCTCGTCACACCAGGTTGAACTTTCACGAGCATGTCATCCGCTAGAATTTCAATAATGTTATTCATTTCTGAAAAGTCAATTGAAATGCCATCGGTCGTTGGGATAATATGACCTTCTAAGCTCGTGCCCATTCCATATGGATAGACGGGGCGATTTTCTTGTTTTGCGATGTTTAAGATGGATTGTACATCTTCTGTGCTATGAGGAAACACGACGACTTCAGGCAAAATGGGTGCATGATACGACTCATCTTGGCTATGTAGCCCTCGTACACTTTCACTCGTAGAGAGTTGAGATTCTTGTAAAACTTCTTGTAATAATCCAATCAGGGTGGACATTTGTGTATCCCTCCGAAGCAAAAATAGATATAAAGAGCATTATACACGAATTCAAAACGAAACGTTATAACTATTTTGAAAGATTATATAACAAGAATAGTATCTACAATAAGCATGGAATACCAAATTATCGGACAACCCATGTGAAGGTCGTAAATCGATCGGGAAATGTTAATGCGTAATGGTATACTTGGCTAATGGAATGAAGTGGTAGGATAAAGATAAGATCGATACGAAGAAGGTGGAGCAGGTGAGACGACTATTATTAAATCTATTCGGTTGTTTCGTATTGACAGCTGGGATTGAAGTGACTGGTCTAGCTGGATTAGCGACTTCTGGAGCGGCAGGTATGTCACTTACGCTAATGGGAATTATTGAATTGCCTTTTTACTTATTGTTTATTCTCGTTAACATACCTTTTTTCATTTTGTCCCTCATAAAACTTGGCAAGGACTACACATTGAACTCCCTCTACTCTGTTACTATTGTTTCAATTATGACTATTTTTAGTGGGCAATGGTTTCAAATGGAGATTCCAACAGCAATCGGTTCTGTAATTGGAGGGCTACTTGTTGGAATTGGTGCAGTGCTAATTTTCTTAAGCCAATCATCGATGGGTGGAGCAACGATTCTTGCTGTATATTTACAAAAACGATATCGGATAGATCCTGGAATTGTTATCTTTTGTTTCGATACATTTGTTGCATTTATATCATTTCTTATCTTAGGAGTTCATCAAGGTTTGTTGACGATTGTGAACATATTTGTCTGTTCGGTTGTGATCAGCCTTTCTAAACAAGCAATAGCGAAAAAAACGTTGAATATTGTCAGCGAAACTTAAGGGAAATTGTCATCATTTCCCGGGAAATGAAAAAGACCCTCGTTTTTAGAGGGTCTTTTTCGACTGTTTATAGAATCGGTGACAATAAGCGAGACACAGCTTCTTTGATTTTAATCCATAGTGAGCGTTCTTTATAAAGCTGTGGAGTAAGTAAAGTGCTGTCTTTCATGTCGTCTAGAAAAAGGTTGTGCAATTTTTGTGCGACGGCTTCATCGTATACGGTTGCATTTACTTCGAAATTCAAACGAAAACTCCTTGAGTCAATGTTCGTTGTACCGACTGAACAGACTTCTTCGTCAATGACAATCGTTTTCGCATGCATAAATCCCTTTTCATAAATCCAGACGTTTGCTCCGTACTTCAAGAGCTCACCTACATGCGCAAGTGTTGCCCAGTAGACAAATGGGTGATCGGGCTTGTTAGGAATCATAATGTGAACATCAACGTTACTTAACAGTGCGATCTTAATCGCGTCCATAAAACTCGTATCGGGAATAAAGTAAGGCGTTTGAATCTTGATGCTTTTCTTCGCTGTCATGATGAGCTTGATGTACATATTCTTAAGGTGTTCAGTTTCTGAGTTCGGTCCACTATCAACGATTTGAACAGGGCTAGAGCCACTATGACGTTCTTTTCGACCAGCATATTCAGAGAGGTTGATTGAATCTTGTTTGGTTGCTTGCTTCCAATCAAGGATGAACCGGCCATGAATATGATCTACAGCACCACCTCTAATACGAAAGTGGGTATCTCGCCAATAGCCGAACTTCTTTTTCTTCCCCAAATACTCTCGCCCGACGTTAAACCCTCCAATGTAACCGATGTCGCCGTCGATAATACAGAGCTTACGGTGATTTCGGTTGTTAATACGAAGGTTAACGACTTTAAAGATTGAGGGGAAAAATGCGGCAACTTCACCATTGTGCTCAATAAGTTCCTTGAAGAATGAGCGATTTAATCGCCTGGAGCCGATATCATCATAAAGGAGCCTGACTTTTACCCCTTCTTTAGCTTTTGCCGTCAATTCATCACGTAATTTTCTTCCGAGTTCATCTCTTTGAATGATGTAATACTGAATGTTGATTTCTTCTTTTGCTTGGCGAATATCATGAAACAGTTCATCGAATTTCGTCTTTCCTTCAGTGAATAATTCGACCTCGTTATCTGTCGTTATGATGGAGGTAGACGATTGCAAATTGATTAGCATTAATTGTTCATATTTATCTTGAAGCTTTTGATCTTGGAACACAGATAAGTGTTGTTGCAAATGATAGACTTGAGCTTCTACAGCGATCTTTAAGTATTCACGTTCTTCTTTGGAGAGATTGTAGAAGTTCTTTTGTTTTAAATGTCTTCCGAATATGAGATACAAAATAAATCCACCAATGGGTATGAAAAACAAAATGAGAATCCATGCCCACGTAGCACCGATGTCTCGTCGTTCAATAAACACGATAATAAAAGCGAGAAGTATATTAATGAGTAGAACAATTGAAAAGGTGCCTGTAATGAAAGACATTGCATCAAGCCCTTTCTTTAAGAAATTGGCTATTATTATTGTAAGCAAAAAAAGGAAGTAATACCAATATTGTCTCGACTCATGTCGAAATCGCGCTTCAAATATCTTAAATCCGTTTAGGATATAGAGATTTGCTAGATTTTATATTACATTGAATAGGAGATAATTGATTTTAAACAATTTGACATTGATTCTAATTGTTTAACCTACAATTCTAAAAAGAGAGATACGCGCTTAAGGAGGAATCACAGGTGAATCACAAGGAGCAGACCATCGTACAATCTATCGGTAAATGGTACGAGAGTATGATTCAAGGTAGAGAGTTACGAGAGGTCCACCAAATGAAGCTAGACGTTGAAAGGCGTCTGCCTCATGAGATGCAGTCGACAATCAAGATGTATTATGAACTTGTTTTATTCTATTACAATATTACGTATCATCGCGTTTTAGATCAAACGGCACCAAAAGTAAAGCAAGAGTTAAACCCCATGATTGAGGAAACAAAAAGAGCTGTATCGTTTCTGCACCATTCATTGATTGGAAAGCTGAATCATGAACAAGGAAAGTATCATTCAGCGATTGATTCTTATCACCGTGCAGAAGAGTACATGCACGGCATTGGTGAAGATAAGAAAGTAAACTTCTATAATCATTTAGGGCAAAGCTATTTAAAACTGAACAATAGTTATCAAGCAGACGTATATTTTAGAAGGGCAATGTCTTTTAGTAGCAAAGAGTCGATTCTACGAGAGGACATTGGTTTTTATAGTGAGCGAAAAACGACTGCGTTTAATCAAGGACGGAAAACGAGTCATCAACAACGAGCGATCCAGAGCAAACGCACGAAGGTCACTTCATTTAAAAAAGCTCAATAATTCGCTTAAACGATCGTTCTCTTTCTAATGGATCATAGATCGATGCGACTAGAAGAAAGGATTCTGATTGATAGTCATCAACTAGGCGTTTCATCGCCTCTTTTACTCGTTTTGGTCCCCCGATAATCATCCGTTTTCGATTCTGTTTGATCTTCTTTTGATCACTCAATGAGAATGTTTGTCTACTAGCTTCTTCGTATGAAGGGATCCGACTGTCTAATCCTTTTTCTACGTTTAAAAGCCAAAGATCCTGGCTTAATGCCAGTTTTTCAGCATGTTCATTATCTTTTCCACAGATTACAAAGACGGCAGTTTTTATATCGTGTGTATGATGTAGCTCGCGTAATGTTTGATGAGTTTCTACACCGTGTTCAGGTTGGATAAAGTGTCCAAACACATATCCAACTTGTTCATCATTGGCAAGCTTTGCGCTATTCGGTCCTAGTCCAAGTACATATAATCGGGGTGGTTCTTGCGTTCGGGGAGTCGCCCTGATTTTTGTATTCCCATGTACATAGTTTTGTAATTGCTGTACCTTTTGTTGGAAAATCCCCATCTCATTTTCTTTTCCATTCGCTAGAAGTGAACGGATCGTTTCATTTCCTCCAGGAGAGCGACCAACACCGGCTTCAATTCGTCCAGGGAACAACGCTTCTAATTGGAGGAGTTGGGAAGCGACTTTGTATGGACTATATTGCGGTAAAAGAATTCCGCCACTACCTACTTGAATCTGCTTTGTCCGGCTTGCGGCGGCAGCCATCATAATTTCGGGTGAGCTTGAGGCCATGCCCTTTGTTCCATGATGCTCAGCGAACCAGTAGCTAGAATAACCCCAACCTTCTGCTAACTCCACGAGTGAGAGGGTGTGTTGTACAGTCTGCTCAGCAGTCATATTCTTTGGAGTCGGCATTTGATTGAGAATTCCTAGCTGCATAAATTCCACGTCCTTATCATTAACGTCTGTCATATATAGTGTATCAACCGAATGCAATCATTCGTTTGTTCGTTGCTTCCTTAAGACAATTGACTTTGTTACGGGTGCAAATTGTGTATTCCCTCTATCGCGCGTTTCAAACCAGACGAGCATACGCTTTGATTAAGTGTATTTCTTTATCGCACAATACGAATTAAGAAAGAAACCTCAGCTTGATCGTGCGTAATGTAACTAAGTCATTAAAACAGAAGAATTGTAGGTCGGTGCAAGGGAGAGAAACCTTATGCTATAGTAAGGGAAAAAGAGCTGATATTATGCAGAAGCAAAAAGCATTTGTAATCGGAGATTTGCACGGATGCTATGATGAATTGCAACAATTGCTCGAGCATTGGAATCGTGACGAAGAGATGCTCGTTTTTTTAGGGGATTACATTGATCGTGGTCCGAAGTCGTTACAAGTTGTTCAATGTGTCATGAAGCTTCAAAATCAATACGATGACGTGATTGCACTAAAGGGAAATCATGAAGATATGTTCTTAGATTGGATGAATTCGGAGCAAGTCGAACGTTTCCTACGTAATGGTGGTGTGCAAACGTTAGATTCAATGATTGAGCAAAGTGAAACATTTGATGAAGGTTCTTACACAGCGTTTAGAGCGATTATTGAAGAGGAATTTGATGAAGAGTTGCGATTTATGAAACAGCTACCCCATTTCCATGAATGGGGTGACTATTTCTTTGTACATGCTGGCATTGACGTCAATAAAGAGTTGGCAGATCAGACGAAAGAAGATTACCTCTGGGTTCGTGAACCATTCCATGCTGGCTGCAATCGTTCTGGTAAAACGATTATCTTTGGTCATACCCCTGTCCAACGTTTGCATGAAGACGAGCGCGATGAGGCTTGGTTTTCTGAATGTGAAACGAAGATTGGTATCGATGGTGGGGCAGTGTTTGGAGGACCATTAATTGGATTAAAGGTAGCTCTTGATGGGGAGCCGGAAGTTATTGTTGTAAACATCGAAGATGAGGTTTAAGTAAGAAAGCGTGCCATGAGAACAGTATGTTGGAAAGTTCCATCAGGCATTCTTTTATCATCTTTTAAGGTTCCTTCAATAACGAAGCCGTAGTTTTTGTAGAGTTGAAGGGCCTTATAATTTGATTCTTGAACTCGCAAGTTACTTTTGCGAGTTGATGATCGTCTGCATAGGACAGACAATCTTGTAATAATCTCGTGCCAAGTCGTTTGCCCCAATGACTCTTTTGAATGGCAACCCCAAATTCAACGTGATGTTGAAACCGATTTAAGTTGCTTCCTTGTAATCTAGCAAATCCGACGAGCTTTTGATTGTGTTCAGCGACAACACAATAACGGTTCTCTTCCTCGTGATCTTTAATTTGAATCTCTCGAAACTGTGCTTTGCTTAAGGCCTGTTCGCCTTCTTCGCGGTCTAGATGATCCGTTTCTTTGTCGACGAGTTGACGTAAGTTTGAGAGTTGCAACGCATCGTGTACAGTAGCAGCTCGAACAGTGTAGTCGAACATAGATGTGACTCCTTTCAAGTGGTTGAATTGCATGAGCGTTGCAGTGAGGAACGATTTCCGATATGCTAATAATAAGGATGATTCAAGGGGATTAGAAAGTATGAAACGAACACAATTTGACTGGACGAGCATGTTTATATATTTTATCATTGCTTTCGTCTTAATAACGATTTTGAATACACTTGGCTATGAATTGCCTTGGTACGGAATGATTTTACTGTTTCTCATCATTTGGATTGCAGTAACCGTTTTCGTGAATATGGTTCGACGAGATCGTGCAAAGAAGATGGAAGACAAAGAAAATCAGTAAACACGTAAGTCTCTTCGTAATGAGGAGACTTTTTTTAGTGCGTATTTTGAGGTAGTTCATCGTTTCAAGCTTGCTATAAATGGTTAGATCATTCTAGTGAATATGGAGAAAAAGATTGTAAGCAATTCAGGAATGTAAGAAATCGCTGCAGAAACAGTTTTGACCGTGAGGAAATCTTACAAGAACTTTTTAAAAATTTTAAATACTATATTGATTTATAGCAGGAAATACTTCATAATCATAAAAACATAAAGCATTTGCTTCGGATAATAAGCATACGAAGAAAGTCTAGACGCATCAACTCATACATAATGAACGTATTTAAGAGAATGATGTGATGAGCAGAGGTGCTTTCGTATTATATATGGGAAAAAACTCAGATATGCACGCAGTACAGTCAGGTAAACCTTAATTTATCTGACTATTTATACTTTATCGTGTTAGACAAAGATAGAGGACAACTATACAAAGAGGGGGCAAAGCGTGATGGGAATCTATATTCTCAAACGAATACTTTCATTGTTACCAGTGTTATTTGTCGTTTCCGTTGTTATTTTTGGGATTGTACATTTAACCCCTGGGGACCCAGCTTCCTACATGCTAGGGGAAGAAGCGTCACCAGAGCAAGTCAATGAATTACGTGAAGAATTAGGCTTAAACGATCCAATACCGGTTCAATACTTGAACTGGCTTGGGGGAGTTGTACAAGGGGATTTTGGTGATTCCTATTTTATGAATCAATCGGTACTTGATGCGATATTTTCTCACATAGGACCGACGTTATCCCTTGCCATTGTTGCAGAAATTATTGCACTGTCGATCTCTATTCCTATTGGTATTGTTGCAGCAATTAAAAGGGGAACCGCAACGGACCAATCCGTTATGGTCGTATCATTAATGGGTATGGCGATTCCGAGCTTTCTACTTGCGCTGTTTCTTGCTTTAATTTTCGGAGTGCAACTCGGGTGGTTACCAGTAGCAGGATATCAACCGTTATCGAATGGTCTATGGAATCATTTGCAGTATTTAATTCTACCTGCCATTTCATTAGGTGCGATCCAGGCAGCGTTAATTGCTCGGATGACGCGTGCATCGATGTTAGAAGTACTTAATACAGACTACATTAAGATGGCTCGTTCTAAAGGGATGAAAGAGCGGACAGTTATTTATAGTCATGCACTTAAAAATGCTTTTCTACCGATTCTTACGGTTATTGGAGCAACTTTTGGAGCACTCGTAACTGGGGCAGTTGTTACGGAAACAATTTTCAATATTCCGGGAATTGGGCAGCTTATTATCAACTCAATTGAGCGACGTGATTATACGATTATTCAAGGCATCGTCTTATTCGTGACACTTATTTATGTAACGATTAACTTAATCATTGATTTACTCTATGGATTCATTGATCCGAGAGTACGACTTGATAGTAAATAAGGAAAGGGGTGGGGTCACATGTCAACGACGAGTTTATCGAACATTCGAAAAGAATTAAAGAAAGAACAGCGCTCATTGTTATTCAAGCGTTTTCTGTCAAATAAACTGTTATTAACAGGTAGTTTCATCATGTTATTTGTCGTCGGTGTAGCGCTCATTGGTCCGTTCTTTTTAAGCTATACACCGTATCAAATGGTCGTCGAAAACCGGTTAAGTCCACCAAGTGCAGAACACTTACTTGGTACAGATAACTTTGGACGGGATTTATTCTCTCGAGTCGTCTACGGTGCACAAATTTCATTAGGTGTAGGTCTTGCTGTAGCAGTCATTACTTCTGTTGTCGGATTAGTCATCGGTTTACTCGCAAGTTACTACAAGACGCTCGATCATATTCTTATGAGAATATGCGATGGATTAATGGCAATCCCTGGAATTCTCTTTGCAATTGCGCTAATGGCAGCACTTGGACCACAGACGCAAAACGTAATTATCGCTTTGAGTATTGTCTTTACCCCTCATATTGCTAGGGTTGTACGATCGAAAGCGTTATCGATTCGAGAGGAGACGTATGTGGAGGCAATGAGGGCACAAGGTGCGAGTCCTCTTAGAATTATATTCTTACATATTGCGCCGAATACGATCTCACCTCTAGTTGTTCAAGCGACGTTTATTTTTGCGGATAGTATTATCACAGAAGCTGCATTAAGTTTCCTCGGTGCTGGGGTGCCGACACCTGACCCGAGTTGGGGGAACATATTATACGATGGAAAACTCGTTATTTTTAATGCGTGGTGGATGACTGTATTCCCTGGGATTATGATTATCCTTGCCGTAATCGGCTTGAACTTTGTGGGTGACGGGCTTCGCGATATGATTGATCCACATACAAAGCCGAGATCGAAGAAGAAACGTGTTAACCTCTTTCGTTTTAATTCTCAAAAAGCACGTGGATAAAGATAGGGGGAAATCTGATGACGACTGAGTTGCTTAATGTAGAGCAGTTAAGAACACATTTTTTTACTGAAAAAGGTACGGTTACGGCAGTTGATGATGTGAGTTTTACGATTCACGAAGGCGAGATTGTCGGTTTAGTAGGAGAGTCAGGTTGTGGAAAGAGTGTGACGTCCCAATCGATTATGCGTCTATATGATGAATATATGGTTGAGTATGAAGGGAAAATCGAATTCAACGGTGACAATCTCCTCAACTACCCGATTAAAAAGATGCAAAAAATTCGTGGCGACGCAATCTCGATGATTTTCCAAGACCCACTTAGTTCATTAAATCCTGTATTTACAATCGGGAAGCAGATTGCCGAACCGTTAATGCTTCACCATAAAAAGTCAAAAAAAGAAGCGTACGAACGTGCTGTTGAATTACTTGCATTAACAGGAATTCCCTCACCAGAAAAACGGGTCCATGAATACCCTCATCAACTTTCAGGTGGGATGCGCCAACGAGCGATGATCGCGGTTACGCTTGCGTGTGAGCCAAAGTTATTAATCGCAGATGAGCCAACAACTGCACTCGATGTAACCATTCAAGCGCAGATCTTAAATCTAATGCGGGATTTGAACAAAAAGCTACAGATGGGCATTATTTTTATTACTCACGACTTGGGCGTTGTTGCTGAGCTTTGTGATCGTGTCATGGTTATGTATCTCGGTCAAATTGTTGAAGAGGCCGATGTAAAGACGCTTTTCGAAAAGCCACTACATCCATATACACGGGGATTGATTAAATCGATTCCGCAAATGACTGGAGAACGTAAGTTAGAATTAAGTGTGATTAAAGGCAATGTCCCAAGCCTTACAAATAAGCCTAAAGGATGCCGTTTCTCTACGAGATGTGAATTCGCAGATGAGAAGTGTCTAGAGGAAATGCCACCACTTAAGACGCATAGCGATACGAAAAAAGTGCGTTGTTGGCATTATGAAGAAATCATTGCTAGGGAAGAAGGAGGTCACGTCCATGCAAGCTCAACATGAGGAGACTGCCTTGATTCAAGTACGAAACATGAAGAAGTATTATCAGGCAAAAAAAGGCTTGAACAAACTTAAAAGCGGCAACACTTATGTCAAAGCAGTGGATGGTGTTTCCTTTGACTTAAGAAAAGGGGAAACCTATGCACTTGTAGGAGAATCAGGGTGTGGCAAAAGTACAACGGGTCGCACGTTATTGCGCCTGCACGATGCTACAGAAGGTGAAGCCATCTATAACGGAAAAGATCTTTTCAAGCTTTCAAATAAAGAGATGAACAAGGTTCGGAAAGATATGCAAATGGTGTTTCAAGATCCCTATTCTTCATTGAACCCAAGAAAACGGATTGGCAACATTTTAGAAGAACCATTAAACATTCATAACATCGGTAATAAGAGTGAGCGTACAGACATTGTTATGGAGGTGATGAGCAAGGTTGGTTTGCAAGTCGATCATTACTATCGATTTCCACATGAGTTTTCAGGTGGGCAGCGCCAACGGATCGGTCTTGCAAGAGCGTTAGTTGTCGATCCGAAAGTGATTATTTGTGATGAGCCAGTATCTGCTTTGGACGTATCCATCCAATCTCAAGTCATCAACCTTTTGCAAAGTTTACAACGAGATCTGGGATTGACGTATTTGTTTATCTCTCATGATATTAGCGTCGTAAGGCATATCTCTGACCGGATCGGGGTTATGTATTTGGGGAATCTCGTTGAAGAAGGGTATACAGATGATGTGATCGAGAATCCGAAGCACCCGTATACGAAGGCTCTACTTAGTTCAGTGCCGTTACCTGACCCGAACATACAACGTGAACGCGTTATTTTACAAGGAGACATTCCATCACCGTTAAACCCTCCTTCTGGGTGTGTGTTCCATACGCGTTGTCCGTTTGCAATGGACGTATGCAAAACAACGGTTCCACAATCATTAAATCTAGCAGGTAATCATACGGTCAGATGTCACTTGCATGATGAAGGAATCACAACGGAAGAGAAGAAAGTAGTAAATGCATAGACACGTACAAGGCGATTGGTTTTTTTCAAAATCAATCGTTTTGTATAGATTTAAAGAGAGGTGAGCGTTTTGAACATTGCAGTCGGTGGCATTCAACACGAAACGAATACGTTCTCAAATGTAAGTTCTGATGAGAATTTTTTTAAATTATATGAATGGTTATATGGAGAAGAGATTTTTGAGCATTACGATGGAGTGCGAGATTACATTGGTGGCATGATTGATCAAGCGAATCACGAAGGATATACCGTCATTCCAACGTTTTCTGCTCGAGCAAATCCTTCAGGAGTTATTCCTTTAGAGACATTCAAAACGATGAAGCGAGAGTTAATCAATCGTATTCTTGAAATCAAAGAGTTGGACGCAGTTTGTCTAGCACTTCACGGTGCAGGTGTTGTTGAAGGGATTGATGATCTTGAAGGAGAGTTATTAGAAGAGCTAAGACGTGCACTTAACCCGAACGTTCCAATTGTTGTCACCCTCGATTTACATACGAATTTAACAGAAAGAATGGTCGAGCATGCGAGTGCTTTACTCGGTGTAAAAGAATATCCACATGTGGATAGTTATGAACGAGGATTGGATGCTGTTAAGTTCATCAAAGAAATAGTTGTTAACAAGGTTATCCCAGTTATGCACATGACGAAGCTTCCGATGATGATTCCGACTACACATACAATAAGTGGTCCAGCTTTTGAGATGAAGCTCAAAACACTCGAGGAAGAAAAGCTTGGAGATGTACTTGATTGTACGTTCTACCATTCGTTCCCACATACAGATGTTGCACATATTGGTTGTGCCATCTTAACGACAACGAACAATCAACGTGAATTAGCAGAAGTGATCTCAAAGCGAGTAGCTCAAGATCTTTGGGATGCCAAATCCGACTTTATCGTCGAATTGCCATCATCTGCTGAAGGGATCGACATGGCTTTAAACGTAGAAGGAAAGCCTGTCGTGATCAATGAAACGAGTGACAATCCAGGTGCAGGAACTCCTGGAGACGGAACGAATCTATTAAAAGAATTACTGAGACAAGACCTACCTGACACCGTTTTTGCATGCATATACGACCCTGATGTGGCAGCGCTCGCTCATGAAAAGGGCATTGGCGCAGCACTTGACGTAGAACTTGGTGGAAAAACGGATCACCTTCACGGTGAACCGCTACGAGTCACAGCAAAGGTAGTGGCACTTACAGATGGGGTGTTCGTACACACGAACCCGATGATGGCCGGCAAAAAATCGAATTACGGCAAGACGGCTAGGCTAGTCATCGGTCAGGTTGAAGTCATAGTGATTTCTGTACGCACACAAACCTTTGATCCAGAAATTATCTCGTTAACAGGAATTAATCCATTAGATTATAAAATAATTGCCTTAAAATCAAGCCAGCATTTCCGTGCGGGTTTCCAAGATATAGCGAAAAAAATCATCACTGTCGATTCTCCAGGACTTAGCAGTTACTCACTTGATCACTTTGAATATGTGAATGTGAACCGACCGATCTATCCGCTCGATCGTCATTTCGAGAAGTAACTGGTATTTAGTCAATAAGACTGCGTCAAATGTGTTTACGTGCCTTTTGGTGCACTTCTTATAGAAGTAGAGATTACACTGGCACTTCCGCTGAATGACAACAAATTTAAGCGCTTTCTTTTTAATTGAGAAATGAGAAATGGGGGATTCGGTGAGTTCATTGGTTGATCTTACGACAGTGGAACTAGTCGCGATGATTAAGGGAAAAGAAGTCTCATCCTATGAAGTGGTGAGTGCGTTTATTAAGCAAATTGAAACGTACAACCCGAGCATTAATGCCATCGTATCGTTTCAACCTGAGTATGCATTATCAGAAGCTAGAAAAGCAGATGAGCGTTTTGCAAAAGGAAACGTTGATGGTCCGCTTCATGGCATTCCGATGGCGTTTAAAGATACGCATGATGCGAAAGGATTTAAGACGACGAAAGGATGCACGGTGCTACAAGACAACGTCGCGAAAGAAGATGAACTACTCGTGTCTCGCTTAAGGCGAGCGGGGGCAATCGGAATAGGAAAAACAAATGTACCTGAATTTGCGGCAGGATCTCATACATTTAATCCGGTATTTGGGCTGACGAGAAACCCATACAACTTAGAAAAGAGTGCTGGTGGTAGCAGTGGCGGAGCAGCTGCAGCTCTTGCTGCTCGAATGATTCCGCTTGCGGACGGTTCAGATATGGGAGGATCCTGCCGGAATCCTGCAGCGTTCAATAACGTCGTAGGGTTGCGTCCATCACCTGGAAGAGTTCCTACGTATCCGAAAGCGAACGGTTTTGGGACCCTATCGGTACAAGGACCGTTAGCAAAAACGGTATCTGACGTTGCCTATATGATGTCGGTAATCGCTGGGTACGACAAGCGTGTACCGATTGCTTTACGTGAAGAGGGGACTGTGTTTTTACAACGTCTTGAACTTGATGTTAAAAAAGTGAAGATTGCATATAGCGAAGACTTAGGTGGTCTACTTGCACTAGATGAGCCCGTTAGAAAAGCATTTAAAAACCAATTAGCGGTTTGGGAAAGCCTCGGTTGTGAACTTGTGGACGTAGCACCGGATTTAGCGGAGGCGGCAGACGTCTTTGAAACGTTGCGTGCGTTTGAAATGGAAGCTGCCGGTGGGGCTTTTGTTGAACAGCACCGAGCAGAATTAAAAACGACGTATGTCAAAAATGTTGAAAAGGGCATGAATCTTACAGGTCCAGAAGTCGGTCGTGCATTACGTAAGCAAACAGAGCTCGTCCATGAAATGGCTCGTTTTTTTAGCAACTATGATTTCCTTATGTTGCCAACGACGCAAGTAGAGCCGTTTGATGCCAACGTTGAATATCCGACGATGATTGCAGGTGAAGCGATGAAGTCGTATACGAGCTGGATGCAATCATGTTCGCTCATCTCGGTCTTAAATACGCCAGCGATTTCAATACCAGGAGGATTTACAGAGAATGGATTGCCGTTTGGATTGCAACTCGTTGCACCGATTGGGCAAGACTTTGAGCTGTTGCAATTGGCGCATGTGTATGAAAGTGTCACAAAGCATTATCAAAAGCAACCGAAAATGAATGTCGAGGAGAGTAAGCCGTTATGAAGAAACGAATGATGCCGCTGATTGGCTCAATGGTAGGAGTCATGTTGTTGGCAAGTTGCGGAGGTAGCTCTGACGAAGAGGCAGCGATTGAAGAAGGAAATGGAGAAGAGAGTTCGAATCATGGAGGTACAATCAACTACGGATACAGTACTCAACCTGAAGTGTTGGACCCTCATTTCACGACAGCGGCTGCAACGAGAGATATTAGTCGTTCCATTTACGAATCGCTTGTTACGTTAAATAGTAACTACGAAGTAGCCCCAATGCTTGCGGAAGATTATGAAGTAAGTGAAGATGGTAAAACGATCACATTTACGCTTCGCGAAGGTGTCCTATTTCATAATGGTGAAGAAATGACATCAGAAGATGTTGTGGCCTCGATGCAACGTTGGCAAGAAGTTTCTAACGTTTTACCTGAAGCACAATACGAGGCAGATGGCGATTATACCGTAAATGTGTTGCTAGATGAAATGAACAACACGGCCTTACACCTGTTAGCAGATATCAGCCAAATGGCGGCAATCATGCCAGCAGAGATTGCTTCAAATGCACCTGCGACTGGAGTCGATGAATACATCGGTACAGGTCCGTACGAGTTTGGTGTGTGGCACCAAGACCAACATGTACAATTAACACGATTTGAAGATTATGTTGGCGTGGATGCACCAGCTGACGGGCTGAGTGGTGAAAAGAATGCGTATGCTGATGAAATTCTAGTTCATTTCGTACCAGATTCACAGACGAGGTTATCTGGAATGCAGACAGGTGAGTACGATGCGATTAATGGTGTTCCTTTTGATAATTACGAAATGTTAGAAGCGGATGATTCCATTGAGTTGATGACAACACCGAGCGGAATGGAAGTGCTCGTATTTAACAAAGAACAAGGATTATTTTCAGATCCGTTAGCAAGACAGGCAATGAACATTGCTCTTGATAAGCAACCGATTTTGCAAGCGGCATTTAACTATGAGGATTTCTACAGCTTAGAGCCTGGCTTAATGATTCCGGATCAAACGGATTGGTACACACGAGCTGGAGAAGAGAATTACGATGTGAATGATCCAGACCGAGCCTTATCAATGCTTGAAGAAGCAGGGTATGACGGGGAAGAAATTCGAATTCTTACGAGTCGGGATTATGATTTTCATTATAATGTAGCGGTTGTTGCCCACCAACAACTCGAAGAAATGGGAATTAACGCAACGCTAAACGTAGTTGATTGGGCTACGTTACTCAGTCTGCGAGATGATCCAAATGAATATGAGATGTTTGTAACATCATTTTTCGTCTATGCTGTTCCTCATCAATACCCATTCTTCAACCCGAGCTGGGCAGGTTGGACAGATCATCCAGGATATGAAGAATACTTCGATGAAATTGATCAAGCTGAAACGCAAGAAGAGGCACTCGCGTTGTTTGAGGAGTTACAAGAATTGTTCTATGAAGATGTTCCTGTCGTGAACATTGGTCATTATGACAATGTTGAAGCAGTAAGTGATCGTCTGATAGATTATGAATTACTAATGGGTCCGATCTTTTGGAACGTTCAGGTTGAAGAATAAATTAAACGTTTATTTAAATGAAAATAGGAGGAGGGAGCGATTTAAGTTCCCTCCTCCTATTTTCATTTTGGAAGATTTAAAAGGGATGAAAGGAAGGTTTATTGACAAACTATAACTAATAGCGTACCTTCTTGTACTTCTCGTTCTAATTGTGTGATTTCATTCGCGTTAAATCCGCATGACATAAGTTTGGATTGATAACTTTGTTGTATTCCCTCGTAAGAGACATTCTCTTCTGGCAATCCATAGTCAGCAGCTGATAGTGTATGACGATCTTTTGGATTAGGGTTAATGACATTAATACAACTAGGAGAGAACTTTGTTCGCATTTTCTTTACTGCTTCAAGTGCATCTTTTTCTTCTTTAAATTCTTTATACATTGGCTTACTCAAATTCATCACGTCCTTTATTAATTATTAATTATGGAGCAGTCGCTTTACCTGAAGGTGAGCGGATCTTATTGTTCTTCGATGATCGTGTCTATATAAGAATAATGAGTGTGATTTTAGAGGACAATTTTCTAAAGGGCGGATCATAACGAATACCGACCTTTTATATTTTTAGCTTCTTACTTCAAGGATTCCCTTTTTGAAAAATCTAAAACACGCATTAAAAAGGTATTTTGCAAAATGGCACATGTTTTTGTCAATTGAACATAGAGTTCTACATTTGCATCGTAGGTCTGTACCATGTAGTATGGTACGTCCGTCATTAAAATAAACGATTTAAATCAATGATATAAATACAAACAAAACAGAGAGAAAAGGAGAGTATATGTTTAGTCTAATCGACTGGTTCAGACTATTTATGGCAGCACTTTTTATTTTGCCGATTGTTACGATCATTCGTGAGTCGGGTTATTATCTTGTGGCAACCCTTCTAAGAGGTGAGAATAAGAAGCTGATTGTTGGTAGTGGACCTATATTGTTTACGATACCTACTGTCGAGGTTCGACGGTATTTTTTTATGTATAGTTGGATGGAATACGATGAACTCAAGCCTAAAAACCGTTTTTGGCACGGGTTAATCTATGCTGCGCCGATTATGATGACTGGTGGTATTGCTTTTACAGCAAACGCTTTAGTGTTAAACGGTGTATTAGAAGATAATATCTTCTGGACAACATTCATTTTTTATTGTTTTTATTACGTGTTGTTTGATGTGATTCCTGTCTATTTGCCCGATGGACAACCAACGAATGGTAGAGCAATCTTTGACCTCATTTGGCACGGAGAGCGATCAGATTTTAAACGGAAAAGAGAAGATAATAAGAAAAGCGACAATCAGCGTAGTTATACAGAAGCACAGGAAGAAACGATGCAGAACAGAGATCAAGATGACAAAGAAAGAGGTGATCACACGAATCCTTCTAGTGACACTTCAGACGAGGGGGAAGATACTAACTTCACGGAAACACAGAAGAAAACAAAAGAGAACAGAGATCGGGATGAAGCAGTGCGAGACGATCATACAGAACCTTAAAGACACGACGAATTGTGTCTAGAAAACGTGTGCATACAGTCGCGCACGTTTTTTCTATTTAGACGATGTCAATTTTTCTTTATACGTTCTTTCTCAAGAATAATGTATAATAAAACTAACACCTGTCGACAGCCGACAGTATTCGAATACAGGAGGAACAAATGATGAAGAAATGGAACATTGCAAGCATTCCAGGTGATGGCATTGGGAAAGAGGTAGTCCCTGCTGCAGAACAAGTGTTGCATACGATTGCGGATATTCATGGTGGGTTTCAATTTGAATTTACGTCCTTTCCTTGGAGTTCTGAATATTACTTAGAACACGGTGTGATGATGCCAGAAGACGGGATTCAAACATTAGCTTCATTTGATTCGATCTTTCTTGGTGCTGTCGGAAATGAACAGCTCGTTCCCGATCATGTTTCACTTTGGGGATTATTAATCAAAATTCGCCGAGAATTCGAGCAAGTCATTAATATGCGTCCTGCAAAAGTATTGCCAGGCATTGCCTCGCCATTGGCAAACCCAAATCAATTTGACTTTGTCGTCGTTCGGGAAAATAGTGAAGGAGAATACAGTTCTAGCGGTGGCCGAATTGGCAATGGTGAAGAAGAAATTGCGATTCAAAACGCTGTATTTACACGTAAAGGGACAGAACGTGCAATGCGCTTTGCATTTGAACAAGCGAAGAAACGCAGTGGTCATGTGACAAGCGCTACGAAATCAAATGGCATTATTCATAGCATGCCGTTCTGGGATGAAGTTTTCAACGATGTAAGCCAAGATTACCCTGAGATGACGACTGAATCACAACACATTGATGCCCTTGCGGCCTTTCTCGTTACGAAGCCTGAGACGTTAGATGTTGTGGTTGCCTCCAACCTGTTTGGGGATATTCTAACGGATATCGGTGCAGGGATTATGGGAAGTATAGGTGTCGCTCCGGCAGCAAACCTAAATGTAAATGGGAAGTACCCATCTATGTTCGAACCTGTACACGGTTCCGCCCCAGACATTATTGGCAAAGGGATTGCGAATCCGATCGGTCAGATTTGGACTGCAAAAATGATGCTCGATCATTTAGGGGAAGAAGAATCAGCGACAAAAGTACTTGAAGCGATTGAACAGGTCACACGTCAACAAATGGTGACCCCTGATTTAGGTGGAAATTGTACAACTGAAGAAGTGACTAATGCCATTATTCAAGAGTTAAAGAGGTGACGAATGTGGGGGAGGTTTCAGTTGCTGGCGTAGCGATTCATTATGAGGATGATGGAGCGGTTGATAAGCCGGTCTGCCTTTTGCTACATGGATTTCCTCAAAGTTCGTTAACGTGGCGGTATGTTAGTCCTCATCTAGCTGAGCGTTATCGTGTCATTAAGGTTGACTTAAGAGGATATGGTAAGTCAGGGAAGCCAATCGGAGAAGCGTTGTATCAGAATGATGTGATGGCACATGACGTCGCGTCTGTTCTAGACAGACTAGGCATTCGTAACGCACTAATCGTTGGTCATGACCGAGGAGCTAGGATTGCGAGAAAGCTTGCTTACTTACGCCCAGAACTTGTAAGAAAGCTCGTATTCATCGATATTATGCCTATGGAATACGTCTATCAATTGCCAGCAAAAGAAGCTGCTAGAAAGTATTGGCACTGGGTATTTCAAATCGTTCCAGACCTTCCTGAGACGTTAATTGAGGGAAAAGAAGAAGAGTACTTAACATTTCTATTGAGTCGTGGTGATGGCTTATACGAACGCCTAAAGGAAGATGGGTCTTTTGATGAGTACTTACGAGCGTTTAAGGAACCAGGAGCGGTTCAAGCAGCGCTCAGTGATTACCGAGCAACCTATCGTACCGATCTTCCAGAATATGAACAAGGGGTTGGCAAGTTGTCGAAGGAGACGTTAGTGCTCTGGGGAGAACGTGGCAACTTGGCTGGGTTACCAGTCGTGGATGAATGGAAAAAGACGATTGATTACGTTCGAGGGTATGAGATTAAAGGGTGCGGCCACTATGTACCAGAAGAGAAGCCAAGGGAAATTGCGGAGAATATTCTAGCGTTTGATCAATCAGCTCTCTAAAGCAATTCACCTCAATCATGCTTTTGAAATCGGGCATCGATTGAGGTGAGAATTATCGTTGATCAACGTAAAGATTCCACGGTGAAGGTAGATCAAAAGGGTGTTGATTAGGAAGCTTTGCCATTTGATCGTTTGTTATGTCCACCCAAACGTGAACGTCTTCTTCGAATTGTGACTGTGAATCGTTATGTGCGTGAGTGATCGTTGCCCATAAACCGGATTGATTGAATAGATCTTGAAATGGATAGACAACATGCAAGTAGTGATATTTTTTTTGGTCGTATTTCGTTATAAAAAAGCGATCGCATTGATTATTTTCAAAGAAACGCCACGTAGCTACTTCATCATCGTGGAACAATTCAGTTTTCGCTTCGAACGGATAATAACATTCATATGGGAATACTCGTCCCGGTTGGACATACTGTTCTGAAAGTAACGTTTTCTTCTTTGAAAGACTCGTGATCTCCGTCCATTGAGCGTGTTCATCAGCCAATTGATTTGGCGATGTTGTTGTCGCTGATTGTAAAGAGATCCGTGGTGTTAAGCCAATTTTACGGAGTACTTTTTGGGCGGGTATGTTTGATTGTTGGGTATTGGCACCAACCCATTGAATCTCTGAATGTTCCCAAGCCCGCTCTAACACATTGTTTAAGATCTCTGTTGCTAAGTTTTGTCCACGATAGCGACGGTCGGTGCGCAATCTTCCAAGCATGGCATAGACCGAATGGTAAATCGTAAATCCGGCTGTACTGACGAGTTGATTCTCAATGAATAGTCCATACATTTTGTTTGGCCCTGTAACGAGGTACGGAAAAATGGCTGCAATGTAATCGTCCTCAATGCCAGTATCCATTTGTTCATAGTACGTTTGATCTTCTGGATGTAATTGGCGAATCAATGGTTAACCCTCCCTTTCATCATGTCTAGTATGACGATAGTTCGTGCTTCTGCCAAGAAAAAAGAGTTCTCCCATAGTAGGGAGAACCCATTATTTATTGAAGTGAGGCAGGGAAGCTTGTTAAATCAATTCCCCAAACGAGTGGTACAGCATAGTAGACACCGAAGATAATGATTATGGTGGCAACAATGTTCACAAAGAATCCTGTTTTTACCATCTCAATTATTTTCAGCTTTCCTGTTCCAAACATAATGGCATTTGGTGGTGTACCAACAGGGAGCATAAATGCCATGTTCGCAGCCATTGCACAAGGAATCATGAGTGCGAATGGGTGAACGTCGAGAGCAATGGCCAGTGCAGCAACTACAGGTAAAATCATAGTAGCCGTAGCAGTATTCGATGTGATCTCGGTTAAAATCATGATGAAGATTGTAGCAGCAGCGATAATGATGAGTAAATTAAATCCATCTAGAACCGTAAGCTGTTGGCCGAGCCAATCTGATAATCCTGATGCAGTAAAGCCTTGTGCAATCGCAAGACCACCACCGAAGAGTAGCAATACACCCCAAGGAATGTCTCGAGAGTCTGCCCAAACTAAGATGCGCCCGCCTTTTGCTCGGCTCGCCGGGATGGAGAACAGTAATACAGCGGCTAAAACGGCAATTAGACCATCGCTTAATCCTTGAATTCCATAGATGATACCGTCTTCGTAATCCCAAAAGAAAGATCGTGTTACCCACATGAACGCGGCGAATAAGAAAACAAATCCGACCATCCATTCCTCGTAGGATGTCTTTCCAAGGCTTTTTCGTTCATCATGGATAACGGCTTTACCACCAGGTAGTGATTTGATTTCAGTTTTGAAGGCGACTCTACCAAGGTAGAACCACGTGAAGAGAAGCATAATCACTACGATTGGAATACCGAACATCATCCAAGTAGCAAATGAAATCTCTATTCCAAAAATTTCGCGCATTTGTCCAGCAAGTATAATATTTGGAGGTGTACCAATAAGTGTACCTACGCCACCAATCGTACCTGCATAACCGATACCGAAAATAAGGGACTTTTCGAATTTTGGAAAGTCTTTTTCTTCAGGCTTGTCCTTTAATGCAGAAGCTACTTGAGCAGTAATTGCAAGTCCCATCGGAATCATCATCATAACTGCTGCGGTATTAGACACCCACATTGAGATAAATCCGGTAGCTACCATAAACCCTAGCAAAATTCTTTGTGTGCTCGTTCCAATTAAAGAAATAATTAATAAGGCCATTCGTTTGTGCAAGTTCCACTTTTCCATAGCAGTAGCAATAAAGAAACCACCAAGGAATAAGAAGATTACATCGTCACCGTATGAAGAGGCAACAGCACTTCCTTCTAGAGCGCCAGTAGTCGGCAATAAGATCAAAGGCAGTAATGAAGTTGCTGGAATCGGTAAGGCTTCAGTTACCCACCAAGTCGCAATCCATAATGTCACCGCAAGTACAGCCCTTGCTTCTGAAGCTAGACCTTCTGGATTGAAGAAAGCCATTGTGAGAATAAACAGTGTTGGACCGAGTAATAGTCCGATCATTTGGGCTTTTGAATACGCTTGTTTTGGTTGATTAGGAGATGATGGTGGTTCGGAACTACTCTTCGTAGCTGCTTCTTCTTTGGTCTTACGTTGCTCAGCAGCTTTGTCTATGTCTTTTTTATAAGAGAAAATATTAAGGAGATCTTTCGTGCGATTGTGCTGTCTCCATAAACTGTTCCATGTCGTTATAAAGGTTGCTTTCATAGAATATCCCCCCACGATGTACATTGAAAACGCTTACTTATATTTTGCATATTTAGACATGTTTCGACTAGCTTTTTTAATTAAATGAAACCATTTTGTTTTATTTCTTCTCCTTTGCTTGTAAGTTGATATTGTTGTAAAGGTCGACCGGAAGCCTTGTAAATCACTTCCTTAGAAAGCAAACCAGTTTCGCTAAAGAAACGTAAGTATTTTCGCAATGAAACATGAGAGATCTGGGTTTGATCCGAGAGTTGGGCGGTAGTTAACCAACTTGTACAGTCATTAAAAGCATGGAGAACTCGTATTGCTGTTTCTTTGGTAATCCCTTTTGGAAGGTCTCTAGGTAAGTGTCCTTCGAGTCTTTGGTCATGAAAAAGTTGATCAATTTCCGTTTGTTGATTTAACGGCTTTGCAAGTTTCTGAAAGGATTGGTAACGCTCTAGTGCTTCTTTGAAACGTTCAAAAGTAAAAGGTTTCACGAGGAAGTCAATAGCTCCATACCTTTTTCCGAGCGTGATGGATTCCATATCATTTGCCGAAGTAATCAAGATGACGTCGAGGTCAATGTTCTCGTTACGTATGAACTGTAATAATTGAAGTCCGTTCTCATGATCCAAGTAAATATCTAACAATAATAAATCCAGTTTTTTGTTTAAAATCATTTCTTTTCCTGAAGACAATGTGTTTGCAGAACCTTTCCAAACATAGCCATCTACTTTATCAGTGTAAAGCTCATGGAATTTTATAATTAGCGGTTCATCATCGATGGCTCCAATAGAATACATCGTTAATCCTCCTTTTTCTTATATGGAATTTTTATGTTTAACGTCGTACCTTTACCTACTAAACTATCAAATTCATACGTGCCGTTGGCTATAGCAATGGCGTTTAGCATGATCGTTAGTCCGAACCCTCGGTCAAGACCTTTTGTAGAAAAGCCTTGTTGCTTAAAGGTTGATAATTGCTCATTTGTAAACCCATTACCATTATCGCTAATTTCAAGCACGAGGCTTGTGTTTTCAGTTGAGAACCGTAGTGTGATTTCTCGATTGGTTTGTTGGTTTATTGCGTCATAGGCGTTGTTTAACGCATTTCCAATGACGGTAATCCAAGTGTCCAATTGACTTGAATAGTGTAGTTCAGGCCAAGCTCCTTCGCCAGTAACGGTAATGTGAACACCCGATTGGTGAAGTCGTTCCAATTGGTTAGAAAGGTAGCTTGCTAAAGTTACGTCTTTCACATATTTCCCAACTTCATTCACACCAGCTTGATAGGATGTTGAAAGTGTCTCGATATACTCTTCAAGTTCACCATAAGATTCTGTATACACCATTGCGCCAATGATGTGGAGTTTGTTCATGAATTCGTGTGTTTGCATACGTAATTGTTGAGCATAATTTTCAACACCTGCAAGCCTTTCTAATAAATGATTGAGTTCGCTTTTATCTCGAAACGTAACCAATGTACCTACTGTTGATTCATTCACAATGACAGGGATTCGATTTGTAATCATTTCGGTTGATTGATAACGGTGCAGCTCGTCTTTTGCCATTTGTTGATGTTCTAATTGTTGTTGAATTGGTAGGTCAGGCCATGCATCATAAATTGACAATCCAATTAGATTTGAATGAAAGGTCGCTTTTGCAGAAGCATTTGCTACGATAATCATTCCGCTTTGGTCTGTTGCGATGACCCCTTCTTGCACGCTTGAAAGCATGGCTTCTCGTTCTTTGAGGCGATGGGCAATATCTTCTGGTTCCATGCCATAGAGCGTTTGTTTAATACGTTTAGCAAGAAAAAAAGATCCAATTGTTCCGATCATTAAGCTAATGCCAATACTGATAAAGAGCGAGCTTAAGTGGTCAGATACATAAGCATCCACGCGATCGGTCGAAATACCGACAGAAACGGCTCCGATTTGTTCGTCTATATGATTGTAAATTGGTGTAAATGCACGTAAAGAAGGTCCTAAAGTTCCCTCGAATTCAGAAGTATATGTATGTCCATTTTCTAACACATCCGAGATATCATCACCAACAAATAATTCCCCAATCTCTGATGGGTTAGGGTGTGTGAGGCGTGTAGCTGTCATGTCGACAACGACAATGTAAAGCAGGTCATTTTCAACACGTAATTTCTGAAGCATCGTACGGAGTGATTCATCAGCATAGTCAGCTTGCAACACTTCAACAACCATAGGACTTTCTGCAAGGTGACTAGCGCTTAACAACACTTGATCTTCTAAGGATTGTCTGGCTTGTTGAGCTTGTGAGAAGGCTACAAATATTCCGCCTAATAAAATGGTGCCAAATAGCATCGCCATCGCATAAATCATGACTCGAAATTGCAATGGTAATTTTCTTGTGCGGAACATGTGCCTCACCCCCTTCAAACATGTATTGCTCTATTATAGGGAATTTTAGCAACAGATGCCAATTCATGTTTTACTACGTAAATCGTCCACTTTACAACAAGTAAAGTGGACGAAGGAAGGTTCTATGCGTAATGAATAATGATGGATGCTTGTGCATGGAGCATACGATGTACTTTAAATGATAGTTCTCCTTCTTCATAAAGGGCGTCGATTGTGTCTTGAAAGGCTTCGGTATGGCTCACAATTTCACGTGTGAAACCGTGCAGTTGGAACAGACGAATGACGGAAAGATCACGGTAAAGTTCATCAGCCACGTCAGCGCTTTCGATTTCCTCGTTTGCTTCTAATTCACGTACTAAAGAACGCATGGATGTTGCATCAACAGTCAGTCCGAGTGAGGCACCGTCGCGGCGTTTATCAGCAACACCTTCATAAAGGCCTTCGCTCGTAACTCGGATGCTTTGGACGTTCCCGATTTCCATTTGTGTGTTAAACTCATGGCCCATTTCTTCTAAAGTACGAATTGCAGAAGTTGGAATCGTATCTTCGTACGTAATGTCTTTCGCGCCCATGCTATGAATTCTCGGTTCATCAACGGCTTCTTCAAGGGTCATTCCGTGATCAAGTACGTTTGTAATGACTTGGAATACAGCATTAATAATACGAGGACCACCTGGAGAACCAACACTCATGACAGGCTCGCCATTACCATCAAAAACGATCGTTGGCGTCATGCTTGAGAGAGGACGCTTGTTTGGTTGAACTTCATTCGCACCACCTGGTACAGCATCAAAGTCGGTCAATTCATTATTAAGCATAATTCCATAGTCTGGGACCATAATTCCAGTACCGAACAAGGATTCAATCGTACTCGTGTAACTTACCATGTTCCCGTCTGCGTCAGTGACCGTGAAGTGAGTGGTTTCGCCCATGCCGTCTTGATCTTCATACTGGCTGACAAGCGAGTCTTCCTTACGCTCATCAAAAGCCCAAGGATCTCCAGCTTCGACGTTTTCTGAAGAGCGATCAAGTGGAATGAGGTCGCGACGCTGCTCGATGTACTCAGGGTGCAACAACCCGTCGAATGGGACTTCCACAAACTCTGGATCACCCATGTACTCTGCACGGTCTGCATAAGCCAGGCGCATCGTTTCAGCTAAAATGTGGTAGCGCATCGGGTCTCTTGGATCGTATTTTCCAATATCAAAGCCATCTAGGATAGAAAGCATTTGTAGTAAGGTGAGACCGCCTGAACTCGGTGGAGGCATACTAGCAATGGAGTAGTCGTGGTATTCTCCCCAAACCGGTTGTTCAATCGTTGAATTGAAACGAGCGATATCATCTTTCGTCATCGTGCCACCATATGTTTGAACGGTTTCTGCGATGGCATCTCCAATTTCACCGTGATAAAACACATCAAGCCCATGCTCTTGAATGAGGTTAAGTGAATGAGCAAGATCATCCTGAATGATAAAATCTCCCTGTTCTAAAGGTTCGCCATCGGGTAAGTATACGTGTTTAGCTTTGCTGTTAAGCAACTTCGTTTGATTATCGGAAATGGCATCGGCAAGTTGACGATCAATGTGGAAGCCATCTGCAGCTAAATCAATTGCAGGTTGAATGAGTTCTTCTAATTCGAAGCTCCCCCATTCTCCAAGTGCGGCATTCACCCCATCTAACGTTCCAGGTACGCCGACCGCTGGACCGCTCGTTGAACGTTCTGCAAAAGGAATGACGTTCCCGTCTTCGTCAAGAAACATATCTGGTGTAGCGCCAAGTGGAGCACGCTCACGACTGTTAACAATCGTCGTTTCACCCGTGTTTGAGTCATAGACCATCATAAATCCACCACCACCGATTCCGGACATATGTGGTTCTACAACATTCAATGCAAACTGAACCGCTACCGCCGCATCAACGGCATTTGCCCCTTCACTCAGAAACTGTTGACCAATTTGAGTGGCGAGGTCGTGTGAACTTGAGACCATTCCGTGTTCTGCTAAGTCTACAGGAACTGATTGCTCTTCTGCAGATGCAGGATGCACGTTCATTAAGACGAGAGAACCGATCATTGCTGCGCTTGTAATCGATGAGACCGCCTTCTTTTTCAATAAAAACCCCTCCTTGAGATGATAGATAAATAGTATAACATTCATAAAAATCAAATAATTTATAAGTGTAGCTAGTTAAGAAGTATTAAAGGGATATGAGGACTTTTTAAATGCTTAAATATTAGTAAGTTGTTGCAAGAAGAGGAGAAAATGAGCGGGTATATGGTAGCATTATGTCGAATCTAGTTCTTAGTCACTTTTTATAGAATATGAAAAAGTGCATAGAGATTTGTGTGCATTACTACTATTAAAATTCAACAACTCCCACTTGAACGAACAAAAGCCATTGAGAGGGGAATTTCTCAATGGCTTGTTGAAGGTTCTTCTTCGAGTATTCTGCTTGTCACTTGTTTTTCAAGAGCAACAAGCCGTTCGTCAGTGACATCTCGAGGCCTTGGCAACGGATTCTCAAGGTCGAGCGTAATTTCACCGTCCTCAATTAACACGATGCGATCAGCAAGCTTAACTGCTTCTCGAACGTCGTGGGTAACGAGAAGAGATGTAAATTGATTGTCTCTCCAAATTTGTTCAATTAAATCTTGCATTTCCGTTCGTGTCAGTGCATCTAATGCGCTCAGTGGTTCGTCGAGCATGAGCAAGTCTGGCTCGCGAATAAGCGCCCTTGCTAAAGCGACTCGTTGTTTTTGACCTCCAGATAGTGTTCCAGGCCACTCTTTTTGAAACTCGGAAAGTCCAACTGCTTGAAGTACGGAAAGTGCCCGGTCTTTCCAATCGCCTTTAAGTCCAAGCCCTACGTTATCAATAACGGTTTTCCAAGGAAGTAGTCTAGAATCTTGATACATCATAGTGACACTCGCATCTGTTTTTTTAATCGTTTTATCATCGAATAAAAGCGTACCATTCGTCGGTTGTTCAAGACCGGCAACGAGGCGTAACAACGTACTTTTACCGCTACCACTCTTCCCGACAATCGCGATAAATTGACCTTTTTCTATGGTGAGATCGACGTCTTTTAATACCTCGTTGTCTCCAAATGACTTTTGGAGTTGTGAGACGTTAATTCTGACACCGTGTTCTTCTGTTGAGTTCGTCAAAACAGCTCCTCCTATTTTCGATAGTTTGGATGCCAACGAAGGGCATTCTTTTCACCGACCTGAGCAATCATATCTGCTAATTTACCAAACAACGCATAAATAATAATCGTGACGATAATAATGTCTGTTTGCATAAATTGACGTGCATTCATTGCAAGATAACCGAGTCCATCGCTCGTTGCAATCGTTTCTGCAACGATTAGTGTTAGCCACATCACACCTAATGCGTACCGTAATCCAACGAAGATGGAAGGAAGAGCACCTGGTAGATAGACGTGGCGGAATAGTTGCCATCCTCGTAAGCCGTACATACGGCCCATCTCAACGTAGCCTCGATCTACGCTACGTATGCCGTGTAACGTATTAATGTAGATCGGGAACATAACCCCGAGTGCAACGAGGAAGATCTTTGATGTCTCACCGATTCCTAACCACACGATTGCAAGAGGCAATAACGCGAGGTGGGGGATGTTTCGAACCATTTGGATGGAAGTATCAAATGTGAAAAACGACCACTTTGACCATCCATTTAGAATTCCGAGTAATAACCCGATACTTCCTCCGATGAGTAAACCAACAAAGGCACGATAGAGACTAATTTGAATGTGCTCAGCCAATGTTCCTGAAACGACTAAATCATAAAAGGATTCAAGTACAGCCGTTGGAGCTGGGAACAGGCTTGGTGATACAACTTCTAACATTGAAACAACTTGCCATACGATCAAAACGACAAACGGTAATAGCCAAGGTAGTATTTGTTTTTGGAATGTGTTTGACATTGTCGGCCACCTACTTCTTACTCAATGTTGTCAGATGCCCAAGCAGGTTCAAGTGGCATGATTGATGAAACGTCAATTTCCTCTGGAATGAGTTCGTATCGGTAATAATCATCAGCTTGTGCTTGTTGAGCAGCAATAATTTCTTCATTAATATTCTCAACACCGTAATCACGACGGTTTACAACTGTATCTAGAATTTCTTTATCAATGCCAATCAAGCCAGAGAGAAGCTCTGCAACATCATCGGGATTGTTATTTGCCCATTGGTCTGAGCGGTTTGTTTCTTCTAATACGAGTTGAACGAGTTCTGGTGATTGTTCAGCGAATTCAGGTGTTGCGTAATAGAACGTACGGTTCGGATAATCAGTAACCCCATCATCAAGTGTTGTTACATCAAGGGTGTGTTCAACACCTGCAAAGAAAGGATCCCAAGAGGCAAGCGCATCAACTTCTCCGGTTTCGAGTGCTGCACGACCTTGTGAAGCATCTCCCATGTAACGGAACTCGACATCATCAATAGCAACTCCTGCATTCTCGAGTGCGAGTAATGCGAGGTAATGATGATTTCCGCCTTCTAGTGCAGCGATGCTTTTCCCTTCAAGATCTGAGATTGATTCAATTCCAGAGTCTGCTTGCACCATAATCCCAACGCCTTCTTCATGGGGAAGGCTAGCACCGACGTAAACGATTTCTCGACCTTGCGCTTGAGCGAAAATCCCTGGTCCGTCAGCAGCGTTGCCGTAATCGATGTTATTCGTAGACAAGGCTTCCATGACGGCATTACCTTGGTCGAATTCAATCCATTCTACAGAAACATCTAGTTCCTCTTCTTCAATTCGATCTTCGAGATAACCGCTATCACGAAGTACATTTAATGTATTACCTGTTTGAAAGCCGATGCGAATGGTATCATTTCCACTCGCTTCAGAAGAATCGGTATCACTTCCGCAAGCAGCGAGTACGCCTCCACTTGCTAGTAAAAATGAACCGACAATCAGTGTTGACTTACGCATGGTTGTTTCCTCCTGAGATTGTATAGTGTGCTCCTTTTGTCGTGAAGGAGCTTACGTTGTTCACATTGTGTAAGCGAAGCTCAAACGGTCGCTCTCCTCGTTTTGTTAACGTGTCTTGAACGAGGCCGTTTCCTTTTGGCTCGGCGAAATGTAGCTTTGCCCCTGGCAAATTTAACGTATAGACGGTCGCGTTAAGTGTTTCGTCAAAAGCAGGTTCTTCTACGTCTAGCTCAAACCATGTTGACCAATTATCGGCTGTTTGCTTTGCGTCGTGAACAGCCATCGTAAAGCCTGTAATTGATGTGTTGCCAGCTTCATGGGGATGAATAACGCTGGCGTCTTTTAAACCAGCGATTCGTTCTTCATCTGTTTCATGCCAGTCGATGAAAAATGGCAAAGGTAAATCCGAAGATTCGTCACCGACAAATAATAATGACCATTCGAGAAGTGTACCGTCTGGTCGTTTTCGGCTAAGAGGAACAGGACCATTCACTTGAAGCCCTTTCTCGCGGAAGCGTTCAGCTAACTTATCTAAGTTCCTCGTTCGTATACATACCTTGTAGAACCCTTCCTCAAATTGATCGTCACCGATTGCATAAAATGGACTATCTTTCACATCTTGTGCACCGACACGCTTAAAAAGTTCGAAATCATCAATCGCTAAAAATTCGATGTATTCAATTCCGAAATGAAGAAGCGTATTGTATGAACCGCGATGTTCGTGACGGCCGCCTTCAACTGCATGAAAGCCTATATTTAACCACTCATCTTTGAGCTCATGAGCGTCATTAATGTAGTGGATCACATGGTCAAATGAAATGTTTAAGCTCATTAGTATCCTCCGATTTATTCCCGATTAAATTCATATGAAATATAGAGTTTATGTTTTTAGTCTATGTAAAATGCAGATTGATGTCAATCAATTTATAAAAATTAAAAAGAAAATAGGTATGTTAGAAAATAAAAAACCAGTTACAAAGAGTAACTGGTCAGGCTGTTGAGAAAGTCATTTCTCAACAGCTTTTTCTTATTTATAGACGCCGAATCATAACCACGCTTTGTTATAATAGAGAAAAGAACGGA
>NZ_JAFBEC010000017.1 GCF_016908595.1 Geomicrobium sediminis
TCCGTTCTTTTCTCTATTATAACAAAGCGTGGTTATGATTCGGCGTCTATAAATAAGAAAAAGCTGTTGAGAAATGACTTTCTCAACAGCCTGAACGGAAGAGTATTCGACTCTTCCGTTTTAGTTATTAGCTTGTCTTTTTGCGAGCCGCTTGTCGGTCAAATGAGATTTGAAAATCAGGGGAACTACTGTGGCCCTGGAACTTGCGTCGTGCAGCTTTTAGCTCTGCTTCTAAAGCATTGAAAATACGGTCGAGATGTTCCTCGGAGTAATCATAATTATTCCGGTTTGATAAATTTCCGATTAAACGGATTTTCTTTACAGTCTCTTCAGTACGTCTTTTCGCAATGCGTTCGAATTTGGAGAGTTTGTCTTCCATGGGCTTGTACCCCTTTCAATATCGTTTCCTTAATTCTAAATAATTCACAGGTAGAAATAAATTATAATTTGTAACTAATAATATGAATTTTTAATGTTTTTTTGTCGAATTCATGTAGATTTTACCGATTTAGCTAGTAATTGAAAGTAATTGGGTAAAAAGATCTAATGAAAAATAAAATAAAACGAGTGCACAACCGAACATAACAATTCGCATCACATGTTCGTTAATGAGGTTCCTCGAAAAGTGAACGGTGAAGGCAATGTTTAAATTCCAAAAGATCACACCCGTAATAATCAATGCACTATAAAGAATTGCCTGAGCCAGTGTCGTATCATTCATAAGCATCGTTAATGTCGAACCGAAAATACCGAACCAAAAAACAAAATTTAACGGATTAAAAATGGCGATTGCAAAACCAGTCCAATACGAAGAACCGGCAGTTGTGCGTGTTTGTAATTGCTTAAGTACATTCCCTCTAAATACGGCGAGCAACGTGGTAATCGATAAGTAAACGAGTAGCGATCCACCAATAATAATAATCATCATTTGTACGAACTTCTGTTCAATAAAATGGGACAGGCCAAAAAAAATAACAACGAGGAAAATTAAATCAGCGGTCATTGCGCCTAAGCCTACGAGCCATGAAGGTAAAAACCCACCACTAATGCCACGCTTAATCATTTCAATGTTAACCGGACCAACAGGTGCAGCTAAACTTACACCGAGTATCAACATTTTAAACACAATTAATACTTCCATCGTTTGTCCACCTCATTGCACTATATGTTTTGAGAACTTGTCTATACATAAATGATTAGAATCATCGTACATATATATCATTGTCTACACGTGAGAGGAGGACTTGGCATTCGTCTTGAATTACTCGAAGATGTTGAGCGCTATTATGAGAACGTTTTTAAAGATCAAGATGATTGGGCAAAAGATCAATTTCGGAGATTTTGCCATGATTTATTAAGTGAAGCCGATCCGTTTCCTTGTGTGCTCGGAGTGCAAGGTTTAAAAATGGGTGAGCTTGAATTTACATTTGTGCCAAAATCAGATCAAAATTATGAGAAATTAGCGGGTGAGCTCTCGAACTATGCGAGGACGAGTCGCACGTACGGTCGGAATACATCGTTTGTTGCTTTTTTTGAGCCGGATGTAGGCATGGATTCTTTGGAGCAGTATGAAAAGCGTTTTTGGAACGTATTAAATCAGCTTCATGACTTTGACAATCAACCTTGGCCAAATGATATACCGAAGCATCCAGATGATGCCTTATGGGAATTTTCGTTCATGGGTGAACCGATGTTTGTTGTATGCAATACACCGGCTCATCAAAAACGGAAAAGTCGGCATGCGAATACGTTTATGATTACGTTTCAACCACGCTGGGTGTTTGAAGACATTAACGGCAGTACAAAAAGGGGGCGGCATATTCAAGACATCGTAAGAAGTCATTTATATTCGTATGATGACGTATTACCCCACCCGTCATTAAAATGGTACGGCGAAAAAGGATCACACGAGTGGAAGCAATATTTTTTGTACGATCATAACGAGCCGTTGGAAATGAAGTGCCCGTTTCACATGAAAGGAGATAATATGGAAACAAAAATTCAACAGAACTTCGGTGGAAAGATGCTTCAAGTAATAGAAGAATTGTTACCTAAAGGGAAAACTGGAAGTGTTGAAGTACAGCGCGATTTACCATACAAAGCTCATAAACCGCATACCCATCCGAACGATGAAGTGTTGCACATTGTTGCAGGTTCGTTGACGTTCACCGTTGATAATGTTAAGTATGAATGCGGTGAAGGAGATCGAATTTCTTTACAAAAAAACTCACTGCATAGTTCAGTTGCAGGCCCAGAAGGTTGTACGTACATTATCTCTGTATTAGATTAACAAATCTTTTCAGCATGAATGTTCGTCTTCTTATTCATACTACGGATGGGAGGAGAGGATTCTATGCAACAACAACCATTCAATCAAAATCACACTCAAGCTGGAAGCGTCAATATGAACCATGGTGGTCATGAGCTGTTTGATGCCCACGAAATGTTGGCAACAACTGTGAATGTGCTAGACCAGTATATGATTTTCAGGCCGTATGTGAAAGACCAGCAACTATTGTCGATTTTAGACCATCAATACGGGTATATTACGACCCAATACAATCGCATGGTAGAAGCATTTTCTACTGGTCAAAAGCCAACAACATCAATTGGGCCTTATGAAATGGATGCCTCAACGGATGTAACGTATGGCATTACACCGAGCCAGCCGAAAAAACCGAACGCAAACTTATCTGAAGTAAAAGAGACGGGAATCTCTGCTCACATGCTAGGTTTAATTAAATCGACGTCTTCGTTGTTTGCAATGGCAGCACCGGAAGTGACTCACCCTGTATTTCGACGCGTAATTGCTGACAGCATTCCTGATTGGATTGAAATGGCGTATGAAATCTTCTTGTACCAAAATAAACACGGCTATTATCAAGTACCAAAGCTACAGCAAGCGGATATGACAGCAATGTTGAATAGCTTTACGACGAGCTCGACAAATATTAAAACGAGCACCACGCATCTGCATTAACGCACTGGGGGACAGTCCCCCAATGCGTTAATTAGATAAAGCACTTGTGCGAAAGCAAACGCCTGTTGACCATCGTGTCAACAGGCGTTTGCTATACGTTTTGTTCTTTCTTAAATGGTTAAGTAAGGATGCAATGCTCTGAGTTCTTCAACTGAAGCAATATCGCGTTCTTGCAATGGTACGAACACTTTGGATTGGTTCGTGAAACGTTGTTGAATTTCTTCTTTGTAACCCTCTTCCAATTGCTTACGTTGCTTGAAAAATGCAGAATTGTTCGCTTCATCAGGTAAGCACTTATTTACGATTAAACCGCTTACGTCCATTTGATGCTTTTTTAACTGTTCGATCGCACGGTCTGTTTCTTCAATCGGTAGCTTCTCTGGGGTTAGCACATAAAGAAATCGAGTCTTTTCGTTATCAAGTAACCACGTTCTGGCTAATGAGAACTTTCGTTTACGTTCCATTAACGTTTGATAAATCGGGTCTTCGACAGGTTCACCGTCATTGAGCAACGAACTGTAGTTGTCTGTGACAACCTTTCTACGCTTCAACATCCCATTAATCCACGCTTCCATAAGTTCAGGCAAAGTAAGCAGACGGATGGTATGACCTGTCGGAGCTGTATCAAAGATAATCGAATCGTACGTAGACGTATGTTCCAAAATAATTGAAACGAGTCTGTCAAACAGGGCACTTTCATCTGCGCCGGGAGAAGAAGCCGCTAAGTCGATTTGTCGATGAACTTCAGGTAAGCGATGTGCATGGACAAGCCCTTTAATATTCTCTTTAACACCCTTAATGTAGCGCTTCGATTCTTCTTGAGCGTTGATTTCAAGACCATCTAACTGTTTCGTAAGTGAAGTGACCTTATGACCGATGCGCTTTTGAAAAAGATCTTGAAGGTTGTGCGCAGGGTCTGTGGAAACGAGTAAAACACGCTTGCCTAGGTCCGCTTGCTGTAAAGCAAAGGCGGAGGAAGACGTCGATTTACCGACGCCTCCTTTCCCACCGAAAAAAACAATCTTGTGTGTAGTCATCGCTTGTTCACCTCTTGTAGCGATTAGCAACAGCGGATTTGGTCAAGGGGGGACTTCTCCATGCCCATGCGCAAATGCCAATCGTGGAATTGCTCAATGATATGAGGGTACATTTCTAGTGTGTAATAAGATACCGGATTCGGTAGGCCAAGCATTTCCGAGAAGCATAGTAAATGAAATAAATCATCTTCATCGCGCAGCTCGCGCTTTACATCTGCTTTATGAGGAAGACTTAAGACTTCATCGTACCACACTAATGCTTGAGCAATTTTTTTTGAGAAATTCATGGGATTCTCCTATACGTCTAAATCTTGGTTTGTGTCGTTTTTCTTCTTAAATATAAAGATCGCTTCTAAACAAATCCAAGAGGCGAATACAAAGACAATTGAACCGATTCCAAACAATAGCCATTCTCCTGATGGGAGCCATTCGGTCGTAAGTTGAATGAACATTGCCGATAGTGTCATCGTAAGAAGGAAGATCATCGGTATGAGTGTGATGAAATAATTTCTTCCGAGTTTTCTGAGCCAAATCGTGATGAGGAGGAGAGTAATACCTGCTAGCAATTGGTTTTGAGTGCCGAACAGTGGCCATAGTAAGTAACCACCTGAACCAAATCCACGATCATCTCCTGGCATCATAACGAGAGCCATGCTCGATGCAACAGCAATGGAAGTAGCAACGTGCTTTTTCGTTAATGTAGGCACTTTATATTCAGTCGCAAGTTCAGCGATAATATAGCGCATTAATCGCACTGACGTATCAAGCGTTGTTGCCGCAAAGCTGATTACGATAACGGCAACGATCGTTTCTGCAACATGAGCGGGGATCATTAAGCCGGTTGCAAGTTGCCCAGCACCTGCAATGAAATTATTAAGCCCTGTTTCATTTGCAACGTTAAAGCTAGTGTATGCTTGATTAAACGCATCGGCAGAAGCAAACAGCGTCGTAACAGCAATGATGGAGAGCAATGCAAGTACGCCTTCACCAACTGCTCCTAAGTAACCGACCATGCGAGAATCCGGTTCGCGACGAATTTGTTTGGATGAAGTTCCCGATGCAACAAGGGCATGAAAACCAGAAATTGCACCACAGGCGACAGTGATGAATAACAATGGAAACCAAGAAACATCATCAACAGATCGAGTAGCTGGTGCAGTGACTGTAGGGTTTGTTACGAAAATGGCAAGGTAAAGCAAACCTAGGCCGACGACAAATTGTTGGGCATTGATGTAGTCTCTTGGCTGTAGTAATCGCCAAACTGGTAAAGTAGATGCAAAATACACATAAATGAATGAGACGACGATCCAAATTAAGAAAGCCATCGGAACAGCGCCCATTCCAAGAACAGTGCCTTCTTCGCCTCCGAAGTAACTGACTAAATCAATTTGTAATATAGGAAATTGAGCAGCGAGTACGGCTGTACCATACATAATGGCTAGAGCAATAATAGATGGGATCAGCATGCTTTTTTGACGCTTGTGGATCGCAACACCAATCCAAAGGGCGATCGGTATTTGAATGAATATTGAGATAACACTTGCCGGGAAGCTAATAAAAAGGTTTGCAACAACCCATGCAAATACGGCATTTACCATAACAACGAGGAGCAAAATAATGAACAAAAATAATAGCTTCCCACGACGACCAATGAGTTTGTTGGCAATTGTTCCGACGGATTGACCTTTGTTCCGAACCGATAATGCAAGAGCACCAAAATCATGAACACCTGCGGCGAATACAGTTCCAAGGACAACCCATATAAACGCAGGTAACCAACCCCAATAGACGGCGATAGCTGGTCCTAAAATAGGTGCTGCCCCAGCAACAGAGGTAAAATGATGCGCCCAAACGACGGATCTCTTCGTTGGAACAAAGTCGACCCCATCATTGTATTGTTCTGCAGGGGTTTGGAAATTTGGGTCTAATCTGAATACTTTCTCGGCAATGTATTTAGAATAATAGCGATAACCGAGAGCAAATACGATCATTCCAATTAAAGCTAAACCAATACCAGGCATGATCAAACACTCCTTTCAAACGTGTTACGCTTAAGTATAAAGCCTTGGTCAACAATTTTGTAGGATTTATTTACAAAGTATTTAAAAGAACCGCAGCTAAATGGTGTAATATTTAAAAAATTTGGTTGCATCAACGATTTTTTCGTGGTAATTTAGAAGGGAAAAAGTGAAGATGATTCACTTGAGATTTAAATGTAAGGAGGCCTTTATACGATGAAAGGCACAGTAAAGTGGTTTAACGCAGAAAAGGGTTTTGGTTTTATTGAAAGAGAAGACGGGGACGACGTGTTTGTACATTTCTCTGCTATTCAAGTGGAAGGGTTTAAGACTCTCGAAGATGGTGAAACAGTAGAATTCGAAATCGTCGAAGGCGACAGAGGCCCGCAAGCGGCTAACGTTGTGCGTCCATAGAAATTAATGAAGTTGGAAGCGGTTGCATCGTTGCACCGCTTTTTTCTTTTTGATGGATCTAATAGGATAGGGGGGAGCTGTCAAACATAGAGTTTGGCGGTGATTGCGATGTTTAGCATAAAAGTTAATGAACACATACAGATTCATCTTATAGAAATGAACCATATTGAAGCGATGTATGAAGCTGTACATAACTCAAGAGCACATTTAAGGCGTTGGCTTCCTTGGGTTGATCAGGTAAAATCAATATATGACTATCAACCAATTATAGGTTCTTGGCTCCAACAATTTGCAGAAGGTAGAGGATTTCAAGCGGGAATTCGTTATGATGGTGAATTTGTCGGGATGATTGGCCTTCATGATATTGACTGGGCAAGTCGCAAAACGACGATGGGATACTGGTTATCGCAACAGGCTGTCGGCAAAGGAATTATGACGAAAGCTGTGGATGCTTGTCTTCATGTTCTTTTCGAAGAATATCAACTAAACCGTGTGCAAATTAATTGCGGTGTTGAAAATTTTGAAAGTCAAGGCATTCCTAAGCGCCTAGGGTTTGAATTGGAAGGGGTCGTTAAAGACGGAGAGTGGCTTTATGATCACTATCATGATTTATATCAATTCAGTCTTCTACGATCAACTTGGTTGGAGCGACAACAGGGATAGAGGAAAGGGAAGAACGTTGTACGATGGAAACAAACGATTATTTAGCATTTAAGAAATACGATCACCTGATCGTCAGTATTTTATTTACGATCGCTTATTTTTTGTACATTTTTGCAATGGCTTCATTTTCATTTCCTACGGTACTAATGATCATTGCGGTTATTTTTATCGCTTGGGCGATTTTTGAACGTCAAAACACAAGAGCACTATTAGCACAAATCATTCCGAAATATAAAGAAGTCATGAATTTTGAGCAGACGATTGCTCCAGAAGAACATCACAACTATCGTATTAGTTTGCGAATTAGCTTACTGATTGTTGGGACGGCTTTATTTGTTGTATCGATCCTACAATCATTTGGAACGATTGAAGTGGATGAGACGATGCTTACATTACCCGTCATTTATCCAATTGCACTCGTTGTCGTAAATGTGAACGTGCATTCGAGGTACAAACGGATGTTAGCTGAACGCAAACTGTCATAAAAATTGACATCTAGCCGTATGAGCGAGGAATAGTGATGATTATCTAGCTTTAGTTATCTCACTCGCTCGTACGGCTTTTTAGCGTAATTATCGCAATTAGCAGGTAATATATACGAATCAGTAAGTTTGAACCATTTTTAATATATGATAAGATAAGAAAAAGCTACGAGTCATACTTATTTCTAGGACAACGTAGTATCAGGTAAATAATAAGAATTTTAAGGGGAGAGTAACGAATGCGAAAATTCGGTCTTATTTTATTTCCAGCTGCAATTTTAGCGCTCGCTGCATGTGGAACGAGCACATCTGTTGAGGATTTTCAAGAGAACGGGGTAACGTTAGGTGTTGCTAACGAAGAACCATACGGATACATAGACACAAGCACAGACGAAGCAACGGGAGCGAGTGCTGAGATTGCTCGAGCTGTATTCGAACGTATGGGTGTTGAAGTCATTGATGCAGAAGTTTCGGATTGGGATAACCTGATTCCTAGTTTAAATGCTGGCAACTATGATGTTGTTACGGCGGGCATGGACGTTCAACCAGAGCGTTGTGAAAATGCTTCTTTTGGTGATATTGAATATAGTTATGGTGAAGGAATGGCAGTACAAGCTGGGAACCCAATGGATCTTCATAGTTATGAAGATGCAGTTGAAGCAGGGGCGACAATTTCAGTGATGTCTGGAGCGAATCAATTCGGCATGCTAGAAGCGATTGCTGAAGAAAAAGGGCTCGATCCTGAAGCAGACTTGAACATTATGCCAGCGAATGACATCCCAGGGAACATAGCAGCCGTTGAATCAGGCGATGCAGATGTTACTGTGATGACAGATGCGACGATGAACGCAGCGATTGCGACAGCTGATGAGAATTTAATTGAACAACCAGAGAACTTCACAAACCCAGTAATTGAAGGTGAAGAGCAAGTTGCTTACGGTGCAGCGCTATTCCGTAGTGACGATGATGAATTGCGTGAAGCATACAACGAAGCGTTAGCGGATTTACAAGGTAGTGACGAGTTTGTCGCAATCTTAGAAGAATTCGGGTTTAGTGCGGACAATGTCGTTGAAGGTGTAACAACAGAAGATCGTTGTAATGCAGGTGGAGATGAAGGCTAAGCGTAAGCTTTAATCGATGAAGCACGGCGGGAATACAAACGGCCGTGCTTTTTTACATCACAAGATTAAGCAAGAAAGAGGAGACTGAAGATGTTCACTAACATCGATACATTTTTACCGTATATATTAGGTGGATTAACGACGACCGTACAAGCATTTCTGTTTGGTGCAGTTCTCGCGTATTCGATTGCTATTGTTGCTGGTCTTGCAAGGACGAGCCGGCTTGCAATTGTTCGTGGTGCTGCAACGGTTTTTGTTGAACTTTTTCGTGGAACTTCTTTACTCGTGCAAATGTTCTTCTTTGCATTTGCTTTTCCGGCATTAATGCCATTTACAATGTCGACGTTTATTGCTGGTGGTTTGGCCCTTGGTCTTAACTATGGCGCATATGCATCAGAAGTCGTAAGAGGAGCGGTACTAGCTGTACCTAAAGGGCAAAAAGAAGCTGCGATTTCTTTAAATATGTCTAAATTTCAAACGATGCGAAGAGTCGTTTTGCCTCAAGCGTTTCGTCTCATGTTGCCTGGGCTTGGAAACAATGCGATTGAACTCTTAAAAGGGACGTCACTCGTTTACTTTATTTCTTTAGCAGATATGACGTTTAACGCGAACATATTAAGAAGTTCTAATACGTCACTCGCAGCACAAGTTGAGATCTATACATACTTGTTGCTCGTCTATTTCGTACTGGCGTTGCCGCTCGTGTTCCTTACTCGTTGGCTTGAGAAACGTGCTTCGAAAGGAGTGAGTACAGCATGACGTGGGATTGGGCATTTGCATTTGAGATTTTTCCAAGAATACTACAAGGGGTTGGCGTAACGATTGGTGCAACGTTTTCTGCCTTTGCAATTTCATTAACACTTGGTCTCGTTTTAACGTTACTTAGAAGGTTGTCGTTCAAACCGTTATCGTTAACTGTTGCAGGAATTATTGAGTTTATACGCGTAACACCGCCGCTTGTCCAGTTGTTCTTCGTTTATTTTGCGTTTGATATGGGACCGTTTTTAACAGGTGCAATTGTGCTTGGTGTTCATTACAGTACGTACGTGTCTGAAGTTTATCGCTCAGGAATTAATTCAGTTCCTAAGAGTCAGTGGGAAGCAAGTCGTGCATTAAACTTTTCACCGGTTCAAACGTGGCGGAAAGTCGTGTTACCTCAAGCGATTCCTCCAATTATTCCGATGCTCGGAAATTACTTAATTATCTTATTCAAGGAAACGCCTTTGTTAATGGGGATTTATGTCACAGAAATGATGATGATTGCTCGTTCTATTGGTGCAGAAACGTATCGCTTCTTAGAACCAATCACAATTGTAGGGTTCATATTCCTCGTTCTAAGCTATCCGTGTGCTTTATTTATCCGATACTTGGAGCGAAGATCTGGTCAAATTCCTGGAAGCGCTGAAAAGGGAGTGAAAGCATGACAGAAGTAGCGGAGAATTTAGAGCCGGCACGAGAGGTGATCGTTCGGTACAATAACGTTAAGAAAGCGTTTGGTATCAATATTGTGCTGAACGATTTAAATCTTGATGTATATAAAGGAGAGAAAGTTGCGCTGATTGGACCATCTGGTTCAGGGAAAACGACGATTATCCGAATGTTGATGACGCTCGAACAACCATCATCAGGAACGATTGAAATCGATGGTGAGCACCTTTGGCATAAAGAAGTAAATGGTCAATTAAAGGATGCGGATGAAAAGCATCTACGAAAAGTCCGTGGCAAGATTGGTATGGTGTTTCAGCAGTACAACTTATTTCCGCATATGTCAATCATGCGAAATTGTACAGAAGCACCTATTCACGTTTTGGGTCTATCGAAAGATGAAGCGAAAGAGCGCGCATTGCAAATGTTACAAAAGGTTGGATTAAGTGACAAAGTGGATATGTACCCATCCCAGCTTTCTGGTGGACAACAGCAACGTGTTGCGATTGCAAGGTCCCTCGTTATGCAACCGAAAGTGATGTTGTTTGACGAAGTGACAGCAGCTTTAGATCCGGAGCTCGTCGGAGAGGTGCTTGAGGTCATCAAAGACATTGCATCAGAAGGTGAGACGACGATGATGCTCATCACCCATGAAATGGATTTCGCTCGTGATGTGGCGGATCGTGTCTTGTTTTTAGACAATGGTTTAATTGCAGAACACGGCACACCTTACGATGTCATCGAGAATCCACAAAGTGATCGCTTGAAATCATTCCTTGGTCGATTTAATAGTGCTCACTAAAGGTAGAAGGCTTTGGGAATTTCCCGAGGCCTTTTTTTACGTTATTATAAGAGATAGGTGGTGAATAGAGATGAATGAAAATGTTAGAGAGACTCATCCGCTTATCTATTGTATAACGAATGATGTGGTTATGAATTTCACAGCAAACGGTCTGCTAGCAGTTGGGGCAGCTCCTGTTATGAGTAAGCAACCAAAAGAAGCAGCAGATCTGGCTACAGCAGCTAATGGACTTCTATTAAATATGGGGACGCTTACCGATGTTCAGTTTGAAGCTATGAGGAATGCAGGCGTTTCAGCGAATCAAAACAATGTCCCAATCGTATTCGATCCTGTGGCAGTAGGTGCAACTACTTTTCGCTCACAATCAGCGGTACAATTGCTTGAACAAATTGAGGTGACCGTTGTTCGTGGGAACAGTGGGGAAATTGCTTCATTAGTAGGGATGGAAGCGAACGTACGAGGCGTAGATGGTTCTAGTGCAATTGACACGAGCGCGATTGCCAAAAAAGCGGCGAAAGAGCTTAACACGATTGTTTGTGTGACCGGTGAAACGGATGCTGTAAGTGACGGAGAACAGACGATTACAATTACAAGTGGCCACGAGTGGTTAACGAAAGTTGTCGGTACAGGTTGTCTACTCGGTGCAATTATTACAGCTTACATTAGTACTCACCAAGAGAACACATTAGAAGCGGTAGCTAGTGCCCTCGTTGATTATGGATTATGTGCGGAGGCAGCGCATACGCGTAGCGAGCCATATGGAATTGGAACGTTTCAACAGTCATTTCTTGATGAGTTGTCAAAAAGAACAAGCAACACGACGCTTAGTAAAGAGCATTTTGTATACGTATAAACAAAACTCCCGTAAATCCACTCTAAATAGGAGAGGACATCGGGAGTTTTGTTTGTTTAGACATCGCGTTTTGAAGAAGTTCTAAAGAAGACGAAAGCCATACCTGTACTGATTGCTACCATAATGAAAGAAAAACCAAGAATTGCTAACAAACCAGCTGGTGTCATCATCATCAACCTCTCGACATAGTGACATCCTTAACGTAAGTGTAGCGCTTTCATATAAATTAAGCAAGAAATTTCAGTAAATTACAAAAGCAATCAACTATACGGGCGATCCCCTTTGCGCATAGAGTATTGTAAAAGGAGGATGAGCTATGGGCTGTCATAGTGGTAATAAAAAGCATGAACCAAAAATTCCGTGTCTAGATCAACACCAACATCAACATCGATGCGGATGTGGCTGTTCATGTGTATGTAAAGAGGTCGAGTGGATTTTAAAGCATCAAACAGATGGATGTTCACAGTCTTGTTATTGCTTATCGTTAAAAAACGAAGGTAACTATGGAACAATTCCTGTTCTATTTAAAACATTCCACAATCATTTACTTTATGCGTTTGGAAAAGATCGCTTCGGTGAATCGTTTGTTACCGTTTATTTTCGAGTAAAAGACATTGACGATGAAGGGTGCGTAACTCTTGAATTACTGAGACCTTCAACGCCAATTGTTGTACCAGAAAGCGCAACGCAAATTCCCATTCAAAGTGTGAATGTGGATCAAGTACAATTGCAAAGAACGTGGCAATATGCAGTTGTTGATTGTCATGCGCTTTGCCAAGTGCAATGTCTAGATCCAAATTTAGTTAGACGTTGAAACTTCTTATACCGATGAAACGTATAAAGAGTGTTAGAATAAATGTAGATAATCATCGCAAGAGGAGATGAATAACTTGAATACATCATCGGTTCTCAAGTGGGTCACAGGTGGTATAGAGGCTTTCTTTGCAATTCCTCTGTTAGGATGGCTCATTTATACGCATACGTTTCCTGGTTTATTTTTATTGCTTCTTGGACTACACATCGTAACGTTAGTCCTTAGTATAAAAGATGGCAAAAACAAACACGGCAGTATATTAGGAATTGTAACGGCATGCCTCGCTTGGATTCCAATCATTGGTTGGATTATGCACATGATAACAGCGTTGCTTCTTATGGTTGATGCAAAGCGTTCAGAGCGAGCTATAGAAATGTAGAAAAGGCTAACAAAATTGTTAGCCTTTTTTATATAACAACTGTAGACAAAATTAACCTGTTATAATACAATAACTGTACAAGGAAAAATACACGAGGAGGAACGGACGATGAAAAAAACTGAACTTTTAAAAGAGTCAAACCGATGTCAAGATTGTGGGGAGAAACTTCCGACAAAAGCGGATCGTTTCTTTACTCAGTGTGAACGTTGTTTACGACATGTCGAGCATAGTTAAACACCAGGTTTCCTGGTGTTTTTTATTTTGAGGAAGAAAGTTCTAGTGTAGACAACTAGGGCTTTCTTGTTTATTAGCAAAAAAAAAAGACTACCAATTGGTAGCCTTTTCTCACTGTATTAGAACTGTTCAGTCTCAGTAGAGCCAGCAAGAGCTGTTGTGGAAGAAGTACCAGAAGAGATCGTTTGTGCGACTTCATCAAAATACCCTGTACCAACTTCACGTTGATGCTTTGTTGCAGTATAGCCACGAGACTCAGCTGCAAATTCGTTTTGTTGTAGCTCAGAATAAGCTGCCATTCCATGATCTCTGTACTTTTCTGCAAGATCAAACATGCTGTAGTTCAATGAGTGGAAGCCAGCGAGTGTAACAAACTGGAATTTGTAACCCATCTTTGCAAGTTCATCTTGATATTGCTCAATTGTTGCTTGATCAAGGTTTGCTTCCCAATTGAAGGATGGGGAACAGTTGTAGGCAAGCATCTTGTCTGGGAATTTCTCATGGATAGCATCCGCAAATGCTTGAGCTTCTTCAAGGCTTGGCTTAGACGTTTCACACCAAATCAGATCCGCATAAGGTGCGTAAGCAAGGCCACGAGCGATCGCTTGGTCGATGCCAGCTTTTGTTCTGTAGAACCCTTCAGACGTTCGTTCACCAGTGATAAATGCAGCATCTGCAGGATCGATATCACTCGTAATTAAATCTGCTGCATCGGCATCAGTACGAGCAATGAGTACAGTAGGAGTGCCTGACACATCAGCGGCAAGGCGTGCTGCAATTAAATTCTGTACGGCGTTTTGTGTAGGAAGTAGAACTTTACCACCGAGGTGACCGCATTTCTTCTCAGAAGCGAGTTGGTCTTCTAAGTGAACACCAGAAGCACCTGCTTCAATCATGCCTTTTACGAGTTCAAAAACATTTAATTTTCCGCCAAATCCAGCTTCAGCGTCCGCGACAATTGGCATGAAGTAATCAATATCGCCTTTGCCTTCCATATGTTGAACTTGATCAGCTCTGCGTAATGCGTTATTGATACGCTTTACGACTTGAGGTACCGAGTTTGCTGGATACAAACTTTGATCTGGATACATTTCGCCAGCAATGTTTGCATCAGCGGCTACTTGCCATCCGCTAAGATAAATCGCTTTCAATCCAGCTTTTACTTGTTGAACTGCTTGATTACCTGTTAATGCGCCGAGCGCATGTACTTTATCCATAGAGTGTAGTTGAGACCAAAGTTTGTTTGCACCTGTTTTTGCAAGCGTGTGTTCAATTTCAAGAGAGCCGCGTAGTTTAAGCACTTCCTCCGCTGAATAAGGACGCTCGATTCCGTTCCAACGCGATTCATTTTCCCACTGTTGTTGTAATTCTTTTTCTGTCGTCATGTTTCCCAACTCCTTTGTATTATAACAGTTAGTTCTTATGCTATTTAATATATAACAACAAACTCTGTTATGCAACACTTTTTCGTCAATTCATACAATTAATTTAATTTATGGACGAAAGAACGATAAAAAAACCTTGATCACTTAGGATCAAGGTTCAGAAATCAATTAGTTAAGAATGGTTACACTTACGGTTTGGCGACCGAAGTTCAGTGCTTCTTCACGAGTTGGAACGTGAAGATCGATTTTGTTTCCGTTAATCGCACCGCCAGTGTCTCCAGCAATCGCTTCTCCATATCCTTCAACGTAAACGCGACTACCTAGTGGAATGACATTAGGGTCAACGGCAACAACATTGGCATGCGGATCATTTCTTAGATCAATCCCTGTTGCTGTAATCCCTGAGCATCCATCACAATAAGCGGTATATGCAGTTGCTTCCATTTGAATCGTTGTTCCTTCTGGACTGCTTGACGCGTTGTTGTTTTGTGACTCAGTAGCTGTTGCTTCCTCGGTACTTGCTGATGCCGCTTCTTGCTCAGGTTCTTCACTTGTTGCAGGTTCTTGCTCTGTTGTAGCAGTAGGACTAAACGTCATCATCGCTGAAAATGTTTTCGGTCCAGCAACGCCGTCAGTAGAAAGTCCAGCATCGGATTGAAATCCTTTTACAGCCTCTTCAGTAAGTGGTCCAAAAATCCCATCAACTGTGCTACCAAAATATCCAAATGCTTGTAGGTCACTTTGTAAATGTTCAACGAGCGTATTTTCATCGCCCTTCTCTAGACTGTATAAGGCACTCAATGTTTGGGGGCCAGCAATACCATCTACGAGCAAACCTTTTGTTTCTTGATAACTAGAAACTGCATCCTGTGTAGTTGAATCAAAGACTCCACTTGCATCGTCTGCAGATAAGTATTCTGCCTCTACGAGTAACTCTTGCAACTTCTCAACGTGTTCATGTTCCATACCGTCTTGCAAATTCTCACTACCAAAATCGCTAGCATCTGCTGTTAGAGGTACAAAAAGCAGTGCAACGAGTGTTACTGCAATTGCAACAAAATGAGAACAGTGAATCTGTTCAACAAATTTCAATTTCCCCATGAAGCTAACTCCTCCTCTTGGCGTGCTTAGTCACTTGTTTTATCACTAGCATCCTAGCAAGTAAATCAAGTGGGACACAAGAGGTTTGTGGACAATTTAACAGCACTGAAAACACCTTGTAATATGTGAGATGTATTCATTACAAGTATCGTTCGGTTGTAACAAAGTCGGAGTTTGTTAGTCCTTGTCGCAATTGCAGTGCTTTCTTACGGGAAAATATGAACTTTAATGCTTATTTCTTGTCAGGTGGTGTTTCTTCGATAAAACCATGTCGAATAAACTGTTCGACCTCTGTAATCACGCCGATATCTTTTAATATGGTTAAGACGACCAAAAGTGCTGGACCTAAGAACAATCCAATTACACCGAGAACTTGGAAGCCGACAAACAAGGAGAAAAGGACAGCAAGCGTGTTCAGATTCATACTGACAGATAACACTTTCGGTTCAAGCGACTGACGTACAATGACGACAACGACATAAAGTACGAGCAGTGAAATGCCTAAGAAAATATCACCTGTAACGAGGCTATAAATTCCCCAAGGGATAAGAATGGTTCCTGTTCCTAAATAAGGAAGAATTTCTGCTAAACCAGTAATGAGAGCTAGAGTAATCGCGTATTCAACGTCCAAAACTAACAATCCAATCAACACGATCACTGTCGTAATTGTCATTAGAATTAGTTGGGCGCGAATAAATCCCCAAACCCTCGTTTTTACTTGTTCTGTAAACAAGACGAATTTCGTTTGAATGCCAACTGGAATCCTGCTTTGTAAGCTCGCTTTCATCGTGCCGATATCTTTACCAATAAAATAAACGGCAAGAATAACAAAGATAAGGGCAAACAAAAATACGGGTATTCCAGATACGATATTTGTCATACCGTTAGCAATTGATTGGGCGAAGTTACCTAAAATGCTGCCCACTTGATTACCTAGTTCGGTAATCCCTTGCTGCAACGTTTGTTGTTGCTCGCCAGAGAGGTTGTGAATAAACCAATTCATTTCTTGCCATATCGGTAAAATCAGTTGATTAAACATTTGCTGCAATTGCATGGCGCCTTGTTCAATCCAACCAGGAAGTTGATCAGAAATTTGTTGAACGATATAAATAATCAAAAACGTAATTCCTGTAATAATTCCCCCGAGTACAGAGATTCCAATGAGTACAGTCGTTAAAGAAGCGAGTGTTGATGGAAACTTGAACTTGATCTTTAACACCTTTAGCAACGGGGAGAAAAGCCAAGCAATGAATGCAGCAATAACAAATGGGTACGAAATGCGAAACAAATACGCTGACACGAGTAATGCAACAATCGCTGCGATAAACACACCAACAGCTCTTGCTACAACAAAAGCTTGTTCTTTAGTCATGAAGGTATCGCCCTTTCGGCAACAAGGGTAGGTGTTATGGATCGGCGCTTATTCACTAGACTTGCAAATCATATTCTATTATATACGCTCAGCATGCCCAGCTAGTACATAAAGAATAACGGTAGATGCAAGATGAGAGGAGAAATCGGTCGGATCTTGTTGAGGGTATACTTCAACGAAGTCCATTCCACAGAGTCCTTGTTTACCAAGTTCATGAATTACAGTAAGCAACTCATAAGAAGTTAGACCGTTTGTGTCAACTGGGCCTCCTGGGTTGTAAGCGTGATCTAAAACATCACTACAAATCGATAAATAAACGGCATCGACGTCTTTGCTCGCTTGTTTGTATAAATCACGAGCAAGTGCACGTAAATCGTTCGTTTCTTTAAACTCATTAACCGTTCTTGTGATTGCACCAGCGTTTCGTGCGAATTTACCACTTTCAGGTTTATTTCTCGGGCCATGAATACCAGCATGAACGAGAGAAGAATTCACAACAGCATCCATTTCATAGAGTCTTGCAAACGGAGTGTTCCGTGCATACAAGTCACCATTATAATCGTTCATGTTGTCATAGTGAGCATCAAGGTGGATGATTCCGAGCTTTTTACCAGGGTTACTTTCCGACCAGCCTTTTACAATAGGGTACGTAATGCTATGGTCACCACCTAAAGCAACTGGGAATATATTTTTATTCCATACGTCTTTTGAGAATGAAGAAATGCGATGCATCGTATTTTCTACTTCGGCAGGGATAATATCAACGTCTCCCATATCTGCAAGAGATAGCGATTCGAACACATCAATATGATCTAGCTCTGGTAAATAGCCACTGTACCTAGCTGATGCAATTCGCATTGATTTGGGTCCAAGTTCAACTCCGGTGTAATCGCCCCACGTGACTCCACCTTCCCAAGGAACGCCATAAATGACAACGTCTGCTCCTCGCTCATCTTTATCAACAGCCCACTTGGCTCCTAGAAAAGTCGGTGTGTTGCCGTAAACATATTCACTCATGAGTATCCCTCCAGCACTTATTCTGAGATTAATTGAACGAGATCTTCAACGTCAATGGCACCAAAGTACTTCTTCATGTTGAGCTCTTCTAGAGCTTTGCGAACATCATTTGCTTCGTGCTTTCTTCCTGTTAGTGCGTTTTCGACATCAGTTACATCACCTGTCCCAAAGAAATCACCAAAGATTGTCGCTTCTGTAATGGTTCCTTTACGAACTTTTAAACGGAAGTCAACGAGACCTGCAGTGAATTTCTTAGAACGTTTTATATCGTAGGTCGGGGATTTGCCGTAATTCCAGTCCCAGTTTTTGTAACGTTTATTTGAGATTTCATGAATTTGTTTCCAGTCATCTTCGGTTAATGTATATCGTTCAAAGTTCTCATCACCATCGAAGATGTGTAATAAGATCTTTTGTTTAAAGTCTTCCATAGAAAGAGGGTGATCAAGAAAATCATTAATGTTCGCTACGCGACTCCGAATGGATTTGATGCCTTTCGAGCGAATTTTTTCATCACTTACATTGAGTGCAGACACGACGTTTTCAATTTCGGAATCGAGCATAAGCGTACCGTGACTAAACATGCGTCCTTTTGTAGAAAACTGTGCATTGCCAGAGATCTTTTTTCCATCTGCGTGTAAGTCGTTACGTCCGCTAAGTTCAGCCGGAATACCGAGTTGGTTTAACGCTTCCACAACAGGCTCAGTAAATTTTTTAAAGTTGCTAAAGCTGTTGCCGTCATCTTTTGTAATAAAACTAAAGTTAAGGTTTCCGAGATCGTGGTAAACGGCTCCGCCCCCAGAAAGTCTGCGTACGACATGTAACTGATTGTCTTTTACGTAATCGCGATTGATTTCTTCAATTGTATTCTGGTTCTTGCCAATAATAATCGAAGGTTCATTAATATAAAATAATAAGTAGGTTTCGTCTTGATTTAATTTCGTTAAGATGTATTCCTCAATTGCTAAGTTCAGTGATGGATCAGTAATGTTCTGATTATCTACAAAGATCATTGTATTTGCCTCCTTACGTGCTACTCCTATTGTATAAAAGCTTGTTCATCATTGCACGTTTTCTGATTCTTTTATGCTATACTTGTACAAACAAGGAGTGATGATATGGGTACGCTAAGTCAAATTTGGCGTGACAATGCCGTTGAGCTCGTAAATGCATTGCGTGTTCATAAGAAAGAATTTATAATCGCTGTCTTAATTCTGATAATTGCGTCAATCGCTGGTGCGTTAACGAGCCAATTTATTGATTCTGGACGTAATGGAATCATTCGCTTCTATATTGGTGGGGTTTTTACTTCGTTTGTTTTGTTTAGTTTATATTTTGTGATCGATCAAGCGATTCGTGGTCGAAAGGTAATTGAATAAATAAGTAGCAATGCAAGAAATGGTAATCAATGTAGGATTAGAATCGACAAAAAGGGGGAACGAGATGCACAAGAAAGGATGATAATGAATGGCAGTAACAAAAGATGAAGTGCGTCAACTTGTCGATCGTTTAACTGAAGAGAACTTAGATGAAGTGTATAACTACTTGAAAGATCTTTTAGATAATGAAGAGGTAGAGCTAACTGATTCTGAAATTGAAGGCATACATGACCAAGATGCTTATTATGCGAATGAAGAAGAAGCTTCAGAAGTACAGAAGGTGAAAGACCTCTCTTCTAGAGGGCAATTGTAGAGAAAAGAAACGACTTATGCCCATTTGGGCATAAGCTTTTTTAATGTCAAAGCAAATGAGACAATCTCTCACAATCTCTAATGATCGTGTGAAAGTTTGTGAAAGGGTTTTTTTCTGTTTAAGAAGTATCAGAAACGGTAAAACATTAACTAGGCAAGCAAGAACAATCAACAAGAACCATAAAAAAGTACATTTGGTTTTATAATTTTAAGGAGGAAATATATCATGAATAAGAAATTATTGTACGGAGCACTTTCAGGAGTATTCGCAGTAGGGATGTTAGCAGCTTGTGGAGACGATGCTGAAGATCCAGCAGGTGAGCCAGGCGATGACATGAACGGTGGCGATGAAATGGCGCCAGAAGATGATGGCATGGAAGATGACGGCATGGACGATGGCATGGAAGACGATGGTCTAGAAGATGACCTCGAAGACGATGGCATGGAAGATGACGGTATGGATGATGATTTAGAAGACGATGGCATGGATGATATGGAAGATGACGACGACGATATGTAATCGTTAGAACGAAGCTCTGTAGATTTTCTACGGAGCTTCTTTTCTTTAATATAAGAAAAAGAGCATGATATGATACGGGGAGTAGGGGGGCGTATTATGGCCAAAAAGAAATACTACGTCGTTTGGAAAGGCAGAAAGCCTGGTATTTATACGACGTGGGCAGAGTGTGAAGCGGAGGTTAAGGGATTCAAAGGCGCCCGTTTTAAATCATATCCAACGTATGAGGAAGCTAAACGAGCGTTTCAATCTGGGAAAAGTGAGGTTGCATCAACACAAAAAAAGCAACCTACTCATACAACGAACCAGAACCAGAAAAAAACGTCGATTTATTATGAAACAACGAGTATTTCTGTCGATGCAGGGACACATGGAAACCCTGGACCTGTTGAGTACCAAGGGGTTTGGACTGAAGATGGACAAGTATTATTTAAAACAAAACCATACCCGTTAGGGACGAATAATATGGCAGAATTTCTAGCAATTGTCCACGCGCTCCAATTTCAAAAAGAGAAAAACCTAAACGTTCCAATCTATAGTGATTCACAAACAGCGATCGGTTGGGTGAACAAGAAGAAAGCGAAGGCAACACTTGTCGTTAATGAAAAAAGTAAGCCGATTTGGAACGATGTCTCAAAAGCAGAAGAGTGGCTACATGAACATGGTATCCCAAACCAAGTATTGAAATGGGAAACGAAAGATTGGGGAGAAATAAAGGCTGACTATGGACGGAAGTAACATAAAGTTTCGTTAATGGGAAAAAATATAGAACACGCATGAGGAGGTTATTTCGTCATGGAAAAAGCGACATTTGCTGGTGGTTGTTTTTGGTGTATGGTTGGCCCGTTTCAAGCACAAGAGGGGGTCACCAATGTGAGATCTGGTTACACAGGTGGTCATACAGAAGATCCAACGTATCGTGAAGTGTGTAGTGATACGACCGGTCACGTTGAGGCAATTCAAATTGACTTTGATCCAGGTGTTGTAAGTTATGATCGGCTTCTAGAAATCTTTTGGATGAATATCGACCCAACAGATGCTGGTGGCCAGTTTAACGATCGTGGAGATTCGTACAAAACGGCAATCTTTTATCATAGTGACGAGCAAAAAGATTCAGCAGAAAAATCACGTACCCAGCTTGAAAAAAGCGGTCCTTTTGAAGGTAAGGTTATTACACCAATCGTTCCAGCGAAGATTTTTTATGATGCAGAAGAAGAACATCAAGATTATCATTTAAAAAACCCATTTCACTATCAACTGTATAAAAGAGGCTCAGGTCGAGCAGGATTTATTAAGAAACACTGGGGGAATGAGTAATGAGTGAGAAAAAAGATTTAAAAGAGCGGTTAACTGACATACAATACAATGTTACGCAACATGATGCAACAGAGCCTCCTTTTCAAAATGAGTATTGGAATCATTTTGAAGAAGGATTATATGTGGATATCGTCTCTGGTGAGCCGTTGTTTACGTCTAAGGAAAAGTTCGAATCAAGTTGTGGCTGGCCGAGTTTTACGAAGCCAGTTGAAGAAAAAGTGATTAATGAGAAGTTGGATACAACTCACGGCATGCGTCGTACAGAAGTTCGAAGTAAAGAAGCGGATTCACATTTAGGCCATGTATTTCCTGATGGACCAGGACCAGAGGGTTTGCGTTATTGCATTAATTCAGCAGCCATTCGATTTGTTCCTTACGACCGATTAGAAGAAGAAGGTTACGGAGCGTTTAAAGCGCGCATGGATTCAAAGTAATGGAACGTCTAGAACAGAAGCGTCTTCATTTTTTGCAAGATCAACAAAGCTATCTTAATCATTATCATTTATCAACAATTGCAGAATATGAACAAACTGTTTTGCGTGTGGAGCAGATAGACGTAATTGTTCATTGGTTTACACCAGAGTCATACGACAACACGCTCGTTTTTATACACGGATATATGGACCACAGTGGCGCGCAAGCGCCGTTTTTTACAAAAGCAGTAGAACACGGTCTACGTGTCGTTGCAATCGATTTACCAGGTCACGGATTGTCGTCAGGTGACCGCTATGCTGTACGTTCTTTTGATATTTATGATCAAATGTTGGGGATACTGTTAGAGCAAATACAAACGGAGAATCGTAAGAGACCGTTCTTACTCGGTCATAGTACCGGTGGAGGTATTATTGCTCACTATATATTAAAAAGAAACAATCCGTATGTTTTGCATCCGATCCTCGTTTCCCCGCTCGTCAGAACGATGAGTTCACTATTCATGAAAGTAGGGCAACCGCTCGTTCAATTGACGTCAGAAGAAGTACCTCGGAAATTTCGGCATAATACAGGTGATGGTCACTTTGCGATGATGCAACAACAAGATCCGCTGCAAAGCGATCGAATACCGATCGCTTGGGTCAAAGAAATGCTAAGTTGGGAAAAGAAATTTCTTTTTAATCAACCGAGTCAAAAGGCCGTTTCTATTATTCAGGGCACAGCTGATAAAACGGTCGATTGGAAACATAATCTTTCGGTTTACAAACAGAAGTTTCCTAGAGCAAATCCGATTCTAATTGAACATGGTGAACACCAGTTACTAAACGAGGTATCACCTATTAGAGAAATGACGTACAGTCGGATTTTTCATATTGTGTGGCAGTTTCAACAATAAAAAAAGAAGCACTCTTATAAAAGTGTGCTTCTGATCTAAGCTTACGATAAAGCTTTCTTATTATTTGACTTTTTTAAACGTCTGAGTTGGCGATCTTCAACGCGCTTTTCAATCGCGTTAAGTAGGTCAGCGTCTCTCTCAAGATCTTGTTTATTTTGGTCGACTAGTTCATTAAAAGAAGTTCTAAATGGTCGTCGCATGTTTCCCGTCCTTTTGAATAGATTCATTGAATAGGTAATTTGTAAACTTACCTGTAAGATCATTTTACCCTATTTGCAAAAAATTAAACATTGATAAATTGTTACAATTTAGCGAAGCGTACAAGAATGGACAACATTTGCGAAGAATCGTGAAATATAGAGCGGTTTCGATGTATAATATGGAAAAGTAAACAATAATTTGAACGATGGAGGGATCAACTTGTCAAAAGAAGGAAGAAAATGGACAGCGTGGGTAGTCATCGGTGGAATTGCAGCTTTTGTTGCGTATATATTTTCGAATAAGAAAACACGTGAGAAAACGATCGGTTACGTTCGAGAAGGTGCTCAGTTTATCGATGAGACCGGAAAGTTTGTAAGAGACAACCAAGAAGAGATTCGATCTTTAATTAAAGATACGAGCACGAAAGTAAATTCACTCGTTACCGTTGCAAGCTCAGAGATTGAACAAATTGCCAAGCACACATCACACTTAAAAACGACAGCAACGGACCTCATTGACACCGCAAAGTCAGCGGCAGAAGAAATCAAACATCAAAAGAACATTGAAGATGATCAATCTACTCCTGACAATTTAACTTACTTGGACCCAAGATAAAAAGATGTTTATTCCTTACTATGAGCGGTAATAAGTACAGTACGTTATTGCTGTAGGAGGAATAGAATATGTCACTTATAGAAGAATTAGATCAACTACAACAGGTACAAGACAAAGAAGGAACATTAACGGTTTACTTGAACACCGATTTTCAAGATCAGAACCATCATCGAGGCGAATGGAAGATTCGACTGAAGAATGGTCGAAAGCGACTGATAGAATACGCAGAGAAGAGCGAAGACGCTGATTCAGTGAAGAAATTGAAGAAGCGACTTGAAGAAGTCGAGTCATACATCAATGACCAACAAGCGAATATGCAACGAGGCTTAGTTATTGTAACGACGGCTAATGGGGATGTGTTTTCCGCACATCTACTGCAAGTGCCAGTTGAAACATCGTTTCATTGGGAAGAAGAAGCTGAGCTTGAACAATTGCATGAGCTTCTGAAATCTTATCCACAAACAGGCATTATCGTCACTCAGAAAACCGATGTTACGTTTATTGATACAGCGCTTGGTGAAGTTCGTGATTCGTTTACATTTAGTTGGGATTTCGAGAACGACGATTGGGTTCAACACGATGAGGGACATGCAAGTTCACCGAACGGTGCCGATACGGCAAATGACGAATTCGACCGTCGTTTTGAAGAGAACATGCAACGTTGGTATAAGAAGCTAGCCCCAGTCATTATTCAAGAAATGAAGAAACGCGAGTTAAATGGCGCATTCTTCGTTGGAAGTAAGCCAATGATCGGGGAACTCACTCAACATTTTTCATCAAACCATATTCAAGGTAGAGTTGAGAAGAACCTTGGTTCAAAGTCAGTGAAAGACATCGTGTACACGGTATTTAAAGAAGCATAGACTTACTCAAATGAATTTGTGAATGTGACCGAGACAATTGTGTTATAGAAGCAAGTTGCCAATCATATTCATGATTGATAATTAGGATCTGCTTAGGTTTTACTTGATGTTTCTTAACACTAAGCATTAACCTAAAAAAGTGGAGAACCGTTTAATACGGTTCTCCACTTTTTAGTCATGTGATCATTCACGTGGAAATTAATAAATTGCAATTCCTTAAGGATTTCTGCCTACAAGCAGGGTAGCAATTACAGTATTGGTTTCAAGGTCAATGACCGATACAGTATTATCGAAGTTATTGCTAACATAAGCGAGTCGAGTGGCGGAGCTGATTGCTACGGCTCTTGGGACTCTGCCCTAAAGTGATTTATATGTGACAACGTATAATGCGGATGGTTATCTGTTGAATAAGGGTCACCTATTTAAAGTGGTATGAGAAGGATTGAGTTGTGGAGTTTTTAAAAAAGAAGCAGCTTGCAAAGTCCTCACAACTTTGGAAGCTGCTTTACTACTAAGCGTTACTACTTTTTAATTCTTTTAACTCTCTAAGGATAGGCATCTCATCTAAGTCGTCTTCGCTGACAATCGACCAATCTATGCCGGTAGACTTATGGCTTTTCTGAACTTCGATGATCCGTTCATTTGTTATGACATAGTCCATTGAGACATCATAGTGTGCGCTAGGAAGAGAAGATTCAATGAGCTGTAACTCATGAATGGTCGTTACAACAGGGATCGCTCGGTTACCGATTTCACGGATAATGCCGTATTCCCGATCTGCAAAACCCGCGCCTTTCCCGATGCGATGACCGCCAAAGTCGACAGCAACAGAGCCCATGAGCATGAGATCAATTTCAGGTAGCTCATGAAGAGGGGTAACTTTACCATAGGCATTCATATGCTTTAAGCTTGCTGCTTTTCGTTCTTCGCCAGTGGGTACTGTGCCAGGGAGAATAACGACAAATCCGTCTTTTAGCCTTGGTGTAGGAATGAGTAACGTTTTTTGGTCTTTAATCACTTGTGTTCGGATCGGCAATTGAGGCGAATCAGGATTCACTTTTACGACATTTGCCTCTTTATATATGGATAGTTGAAACAGTTGCTCTGCTGCAGCTTCTGCTCCTTTGAAATTTGGGATCCTTCCTTCGAGTGGAAATGGGAAGCGACCTGCTTTTTGTTCAGTAAGGTCGGTCCAGACTTTTTCACGTATCGCTTGTTTTTCGTTCAAATTAGGTCTCTCCTTCGTGCTTATGAACATTGATTCGTAACGCATTTAACTGTGCGCCAAGTAAAATCATTAATCCAGTTAGGAAAAACCATACCATAAGACCGATAATCGTGCCTAGGCTACCGTATATAATCGAGTAGTCATTATACTGGTTATAAAAGGAAAACCCTAGTGAAGCGATCTGCCAACCAATCGTTGCGAACAGGGCTCCTGGCCATGTGTCTCGCCAACTAATTCGCTTACTCGGTACAATCGTGTACAAAATAATGAGCACAATCCCAATAACTAGTACGCTAATGGACCAGCGGACCACGGACCAAAACGGTGCTAGCCAGCTTTCAACACCTAATGTGCTAAAGATAAATTCCCCAATCGGTTCTCCAAAGATAGGAAAGAGAAGAGAGACGAGTAGTGCAGTAAGAAATGAAACAACAAGAATTGAACCAACGCCAACCATTCGCTTTAATGACGGATGGGGGAGCTGATAAGCTTTGTTTACAGCACGAATGACCGCAAAAGAGCCGAGAAACGTGAGCCAAACTGTCGCGATCGAGCTAATACTTAATACGTTCGCACGTTGATCAGTAAAGATGTCGTTTAACGTGGATTGAATAAACGAGTAGATCTGATCTGGAATATACGGTGAGATAAGTTCAAGGAGTTCAGCGGTTCCAACTGGAAAGAAACTAATAATATTTAAAATAACAATGAGCAAAGGAAAGAAAGCTAATAAAAAGTAATAAGCCATTTGAGCAGCAACATCAAATAACCTCTGCTCCCACGTCGTTTTGACCATTGCTACGATCAGTTTGAGCATTCAATTTCTCCTCACACGATAAGTTCTTGGTAGTTTGAACAATTTTGTAAGATCTCAATCATTGCCAGTCTTTTCTTAGGTAAAACACAATCGGTATGCTGATGGCAAGGCAAATTGCTACGATAATATATACTTCTTGAATTGCAACGAGTCCAGATTGAAGTTCATCAGAAGTTGTTACAAGATGTGAGTTGCGTCGACTTTCATAAAGGATCGATAGCAACACAACGCTAATGACCTTCATCATTTGGCGCGCTACATTGTTAAACACAGAGCCTGCAGATACGTGTTCAGCTGGTAAGGCGTTTAAACCAGCTGTAGTGACCGGAGTATTAATAAAACCGTTCGCAATTCCGTGAATCACGAGCAACGTAATGAGTAAAGCAACACTTGTCGTATTAATTGAAAAGGCGAGAATAAACGTCACAACTGTGATCGTAATAACACCAATCATAATGACAGGATAAGGACCTTTGCGGTCAAGAAGACGACCTCCAATTGTCATAGAGATCCCCATCGCTAACGCTTGAGGAAACAGTAACAACCCAGCGTACAATGCCGATTGTCCATACACTTCTTGAATAAGCATGGGAATGAGAAGTAAGACAGAGAACATAGCTGTAACACTGTTAATAAGTATGAGTAAACTTGCAGAGAAGACAGTGTTTTTAAGTATTGAAATGTCTAGTAATGGTTCAGAAGTCCGTAATTCGTGGACGACAAAAAGTCCGAGTAATACTATTCCACTAAAAATGAGTAGGTAAACATACACTCCTGCGTTCGTTTGAAGTGCATCGATCCCAATTAACGTTCCTAATATCCCGCCAGTTACGAATAAAAAGCCTAACCAGTCGAATTGACGTCGTTCTTTTTGTGCGTCCTCTTGTAAAAACTTAATGGCGAGTAGTAAAGAAATCAAGGCAGTAGGAATGTTCATAAGAAACAGCATGTGCCAAGAAAAGAATTCAAGTAATAAGCCGCCAATTGTAGGTCCAATCGTTGGGGCAATCATAACTGCAACACCCCAGATCCCCATTGCAAATCCCCGTTCTCCTTTCGGGAATTTCTGAAAGATCATGATCATCGCAATTGGCATGATCAACCCGCCGCCGATTCCTTGAACGAGCCTAAAGGCAATCATGCTTGCAAAATCCCAAGAAAAAGACCCTGCTAAAGAAGAAAATAAGAAAATAATCGTCCCTGTAAGAAAGATTGTTTTACTACCAAACCGTTTTGCCAAGTAGGTTGAAACAGGCATAATTAAAGCCATACCTAAAGCAAACGCTGTAATAATCCATTGCCCAGCAACGGCTGTAAGTGCATAAAAACCCATAAAATAAGGCAATGCAACATTCATTAAACTATTGTTTAAGACGACAGTAAAGCCAGCAAATAACGTTGCAGACAAGACGCCCCACTTAGATTTTTGTGGATCACTCATCAATTCCATCCCCTAAAGATTCGAGTAACGAAGTATTTAATAAAATAAAAAATATTCTCTTTATTATAGCAGAGAATTTGTTATTGGACTATTCGTCAGCCGTACTCATTTGATCATAAAGAGCACCTAGCTTTGCGTTAGTCTAGGTGCTCGTGTATAAATGTTGTATTGTGACTATATTTGGTGTGCTTTAAAGTTACTCTTCTCTCGCTAGACAGACCGACAAGCTGTTGAGCGACAGCGGGCGGAACTCGTCTGGCGACAGAAAGGCACTGTCTCACCACCTCGGCTCACTCCTCCCCACGATAAACAGGGCGGAAGATGAGTCCTGCACCGATTAATACGATTAACAACGAACCGATTGCGTAATAGAGGCTTCCTTGACCGACCCATTCAATTAAGACGCCTCCAGTGACTGGGCCGAGCATGCTACCGAGACTAAAAGAAATTGCGATGAGGACGTTTCCGGTCGGCAGTAGCTGTCTGGGTAACAAGTCTGCCATGTACATTAATCCGAGTGAATAAAATGAACCGAGCAATCCTCCGGCAACGAGAAAAGCTGCTATGAGAAGAGGAATATGATGTTCAAATTGCGGAATCGCTAAAAAGATCAACGCGCCAACAGTAGCAAGTAGTAAAAGGACTCGTTTACGCCCCGCCCGGTCGCTTAATAACCCGAGTGGGATTTGCGTAATTACACCTCCGACTACAAACGCTGGCAGTATGAACGAAAGCCATTCAATGTCTATGCCCATCCGCATTGCATAGATCGGGTAACTGCCATGAATGGTTGCTTCCATAAATCCAAACGTTAATGGTGGTAGAAATGCAAACCAACCGTATTTGATGACGAGGAAGTAGCGACCCAATACTCCGGATTGTTGTACGGTTTCAACCGTGTTGTCAGGCCATTCGTTTCGCAATTTTAGCATGATGACCCAAATCATCGCACAAAATAGCGCGGCAATCACAAACGGAAGTCGTTCGTCGATCGCTAATAAGTTCGACATGAGTGGTCCGCCAGCGAATCCGGCACTAAATGCAAGCCCGTAGATGGCGATATTTCTTCCACGTACCGCTTTTGAACTCGTTGATGTAATCCATACTTGTGTTGAAAAATGGACCATATTATCTGCGATTCCGATAATTAATCGTAGGATAAACCAAAACCAGAAGCTTTGCCATAATGGAAATAGTAGCAAAGTAATGATGACGGCAATGAGGCCGATTGAAATGACGGGTTTGTATCCATATTTTCGTACAGGGTGTTCAATAAATGGTGAAGCGATCAGAATACCTATGTATAATGCAATCGCATTAAAACCGTTTGATGCAGAGGAATATCCTGCTTGTTCAAGAAGAATCGCTAGTAAAGGCAATAACATGCCTTGGACAAACCCGGCGATAAAGACCATGATGACGAGCATCGTAAATCGAAATGTTGGTGAATTGGATTGTAACGTAGTCAAAATTACCGCTCCTTATCGTGTACAAAAGCTATCATAGCGAAGTTTTGTACAATTGAAAAGGTGAAAAGCAAACCGTTCGCAAACGCGAGAAACATTCGGTACAATATACGAGAACAAAGGAGGCAAAATCATGAAATTCACAATTCATAATGATGAAGCATTTGAAACAGAAGCACCATTTGGACCTCTTGTCATCTCAGGAAACGATGAATTTGGTTATCGTCCTTATCAATTACTCGTATCATCAATTGCTGGTTGTAGCGCAAGTGTATTTCGTAAGATATTGAGAAAACGTCGGGTTGAATTTGAAGACATCGTTGTCGAAGCAGAAGTGACTAGAAACGACAACCCTCCAAGTGAGGTTCAAGCTGTTCATCTTCATTTTACTGTTGCTGCACGAGGTGTTTCAGAAGAACAATTGCAGAAGATGCTCCATGTAGCTTCTAAAAACTGTCCGATCGTTCAATCGGTAAATCAGTCTATTGAAATTAAAGAAACGTTAACATTACGAACGTAACATGTGCGAGAGCGGATCATTCCGGTCTCGTATTTTTATGAAGAAGAATTCATTAAAATGAACATAATGTGTAGATTTTTCAATGGGAAAAATATAAAGTGATGATATAACGAATAATTCTTAAAATTGTTGAAAGGTGTTCACAATGTCGGACCTCATTGGTGTGTTAGTTGTCATTGGTGCTGCAAATGTTATTGCGTTGCCGTACGTACTTTCACTTATTCCTAACGCACGGTTCCATATCTTGGAATCGTGCTTTTCTTGTGTGAAGGACAGGTTTCAATTACGAAAATAAAAGTCAGTGATGATTAATTTGGATAAAACATACGGCCTCTGAAAAGACTATAAAAAAATCGCTTTTGGAGGTTATTATGAAACGAATTGGTCGAATCCTCATGATCATGCTCGTTCTTGCAAGTGCCTTGTTACCGTTGATTGCCAATGCAGAAAGTGAGCCTGAAGCAAACCCGTTTGAAAAGCCTGATTATGTCTATAATATTTCTAGAGAAAATACGTTTGAAAACGTGAGTCGAGAATTGCCTTACTTGGAGCCCGCAGAATTTACGAGCCGTCTTCAAGACACGTCAGACGTACGCATCGAAAATCCAACACTCATTTCTATGCTCAATGAATCCAATGTGAAAGATTCGAAAGTAGCCTTCGGTGTAAATGCATCGATTTATTTAGGCTCTTGGGCGCTCTCATACGATTCCGAAGAAACAGATGTAAACTGGGAGTACGAGAGAATTAACTCGAATACGATTGATAATCGTGGCGGGGAAGATTCTTCAAAGCTTTCATTTGTACAAAATGATGACAAGTTCATCAAAGGGGAATTGTTAAGTCCTGTCCCTCAACAAGAAGATGTTCAGAACATGATGCGAATTACAGCAACGAAGAAAACATCGTTACCGTTAACGTTCTTAGCACCTATTGGAAGAGAAACGAAGATTGGTCCAGAATATCAAGTCCATGCAGGTCAGATGGGTACGGTTCAAGGATATGTACCGGCCGTACATGACCAAGGGACGGTCACTTATGGAGAAGTGTTCTTAACGTTAAAAGGGAAAAATCCAGCACTCGTCGTTAAAAATATCGAAAAGCAACAGGTCGATGCTTGGATTCCAGTTAAGGACTTTGTCACATTGAAGTATAACAATGGATAAAACGAAACAAGCTTCTATTTGATATAGAAGCTTGTGTTTTTATAAGCGACTTGCACGTTGTTTGAAGTCGATATTTTTATAATAAGCATTTTTAACGAGGGCATTCGGTCCTAAGCATTGAACTGAAGGGCAATGGCAGTTAAGGGATTGGTTTAGCGCTGTTTGTTGCCACTTATCAAATGCATCAAGAAGCGATGTGTCGCGGATATTACCAAGCTTTGGTTCATTACCAAAATCTGTCACGATAATATCCCCATCAAAGATGTTAACGTTTAAACGACTTCGACCATCAGGGTCGTTTCGAATGGTGACGCCGTCGGTTTCATGTAGACGTTTGATGAGCGCCACATCTTCATCATTATCATTGCATGCATAAAAAGGTAAAGTCCCAAACAACATCCACGTATTTGGATCTTTAACGTCTAGCAATCGGTGAATGCCTTTACGTATATCAGGAAGTGTTGAAATGCTTAGCTTAGAAGCGAAGTCACTCGGATACATCGGGTGAACTTCATGGCGCTGACAGCCCATAGAAACAATTTGTTCATGAATTTTTTCTAAGTGGGGTAATGTCCGTTCATTGACCATCGTTTCAGCTGAAACGAGGACCCCACGTTTCGTTAGCTCTCGAGCATTTTCAACCATTCGATCAAAGAAGGCATACCGTTTATCCATGCTAGGTGCGTTCGCCATTTCTTTGAATCCAATTTCAGCGAAGTCTTCTTTGCTGCCGTAGTTGTGCGAGATATGTAATACATCTAAATAAGGCAAGATCACTTCATATTGCTTTAATGGGAGTGTGAGGTTGGAATTAATTTGAGTTCTCGCTCCGCGTTCATGCGCATAACGCAAAAGTGGAACAACGTAGTGATCAACCGATTTCTTTGATAGCATTGGCTCTCCACCTGTAATGCTCAGTGCTCTTAAATGAGGGATCTCATCTAATCGTTTTTTGAGCAGTTCAAACGGTAATGCTTCAGGGTCTTTACGCTGGAGCATATACCCGACAGCGCAATGTTCGCAGCGCATATTGCAAAGGGTTGTTGTTGTAAATTCTATATTCGTTAACGTAGATTGCCCAAACAATTGCAGGTCTTCGTAAGCTTCCCACGGGTCGTTTTGGGGTGTAATCGGTTGGTGATGAATTGCAGGCGTATGTAAAGACATCGTTCGTCTCCTTTATGGTAAAAAGTCAAGAACAGCAAAACTGCACTATTTCCCATTGTAACATACAGAAAAGGATATTTTATGGATCGGGAAGGAACTAAACATGAAGCAATTAATGATAGTAGTTATAGGGATATGTTTATTCTCTGTTGGCACAACATATGAAGAGGCTTTTGCTGAGGAGTCTTATGGTTGGAACTTTAAACCAGCAAAAAACAATGAAACACCGACAACAGAAGAGCAGTATTTAGAATGGCTCGATAAGTATGACGGATACTTTCTCGGCAATGCAAATGAAAAAGAATTGTATGTAACATTTGATAGCGGTTATGAAAATGGTACAATGCCAGATCTTTTAGACACACTAAAAGAAAAGCAAGTCCCTGCCGCCTTTTTTGTAACAGGTCATTATTTAGAAAGTGAGCCTGAATTGATTAAGCGTATGGCTAATGAAGGGCATATTGTCGCAAATCATTCGTGGAGTCATCCGCATTTTCCGGACTTGTCTGATGAATTAATTATCCAAGAGTTGAAGAAAGTAGAAGATCATTATTATGCTTTAACCGGAAATCCGATGCATTATGTGCGACCACCTCGAGGAACATTTAATGAGCGCACGTTAGACGTTTCAAAGAAGTATGGGTATCATCATATTTTTTGGTCGTTTGCTTATGTTGATTGGAATACTGACGATCAAAAAGGAAAAGCGTACGCGTACGAAAAAATTATGGACCGTGTCCATCCAGGGGCAATACTTTTACTTCATTCTGTTTCAACTGATAATCGGGATGCACTCGGGGAAGTTATTGATCAGTTAAAGGCTGAGGGTTATACATTTAAGAGTTTGGACGAACTTACGGGTAAACACTCAGCCTCACCAATCATTAGTGGGCAAACAAGCGAGCCCCAATTCGGTCTGCAACCGTTTGTAACGTGGATAAATCCGTAACATCAAAGGCAACCGTTTCTTTCGTACGAACGACGAGTTTTCCATTGTCTTCATTCTCACCGATCGCAAAACTTAGAGAACCTATGTATTCATCTTCATCGCAGTCAGAAGCAACGATTGGTTTGTCATCACCTAAATGAAGTGCAGCGTAATGAATGTAATTAACACGCTCTACTAATGTGTGGACGGTCTCTTCTAAAAACCGTGGATGTTTATTATTTTTTTCGAGTTCCGCTACAATCTTAATTGCAGCAATGTCTGTTGCGATTGACATAGTAATCCCTCCAGTGATCATTCGTGCATGTTCAATTCTAACAAACGTTATGCGTTAGATTCGCTAGTAAGTTTAGGAAATGTGTGGTTTAGTCAATAAACGTTCATACATTTCCATTCGGTTCATCATCATTTTCGTGTACACTTGTAAGCAGACAGTTTGAATGAGCAATGCGGAAATTGGGGGCTTGACGATGTCGACGCTTTTTTTGACAGGCTTTTTTGTTGCAGGGGTTTTTACGGCCTATACAACATTCCTAATGCTTATAACGTGGCCGAATCGGAAAAACGCACGCTATAAACAAGTGAAATATTTTGGAGCGAGTATTTCTTCTGCAGCAGTTTTGTTTTTACTTTTTTGGGTGACTGCAGACGACCATGAATTTATACCCGCTGAAATGATGTATGCAACGCCAGAGTCGCTTTCAACAGTAGAAGAACAAGCGAGTTGGCACATAACATCAGAACTAGGACAAGTAACCGTTGATCACAATGATGTGATCCGTAATCTCGAATTTGTAGAGAATAATGAGGAACAGTTTACTGAACTTCATGCATCGCTTACGACAGAAGACAATGTAACGACAGAACTGATTCGTTCATCTACGATGAACCGTACAGCAAGAGTGTTACAACGTTTGTCGCAAATTGAAGAAGTTGATATCATTCATCTTAATTGGGACCTTTATTATGAGCCAGAGTATGGACCAGGTGAATTCGATACGATCTTAAAGATGACGGTATTTAATGAACAATTACGGAATATTGAATGGGAAAGCCTCGAGCAATTTGATGCAGAATTAATTGCAACAGAATATTGGGAGAAGCCAGAGCTTAGTGCTGTGGTGAACGAAGAGAAAGCAGGGAGCTAATCCTTGCTTTTTATTTTGCGTATAAAAAGTAAATTTTCTAAAAAAACATGTTGACGTTAATGCGATGAAGCAGTAGAATACTATTTAATTCTTATAAGATTAGTATGATTAAACATGAATTAGGAAAGTATTAGGAGGAGTCAGAACAGTGAGTAAACACCAAGACGATGTAAAAACCTATGATTTAGAGACTCTCGTATTGCACGGTGGTCACCATCCTGATCCGACAACCGGTTCAAGAGCAGTGCCAATTTACCAGACGAGTTCCTATGTCTTTCACGATACTGAGCATGCAAAGCAACTGTTTGCATTAGATGAGCCAGGAAACATTTATTCGAGAATTGGTAATCCTACGGTCGAAGTTTTGGAAAAGCGAATTGCTTTGTTAGAAGACGGAGTAGCGGCGGTAGCAACAGCTTCAGGGCAAGCTGCAATTACGTTAGCGATCTTAAACATTTGTCAATCAGGCGATGAGATTGTTGCGGCGAACAATCTTTATGGCGGTACATATAACCTCTTTGCTACAACACTTCCGAAATACGGAATTCATGTGACGTTTGTTGATGCAACAAACCCTTCAAACATAGAGAGCGCGATTACCCCGAATACAAAAGCGGTTTTTGCTGAGATTATTGGGAATCCAAGCTTACACGTCTTAGATGTTGAAGCAGTTGCTGATGTTGCACACCAAGCAGGGATCCCTCTAATTATTGACAGCACGTTTGCTAGTCCTGCTGTTTGTCGCCCAATTACGTGGGGAGCAGATATTGTCGTTCATTCAACAACGAAGTGGATTGGTGGTCACGGAACAACGATCGGCGGAATTATCGTTGACGGTGGTCGATTTAATTGGAATAGCGAGAAGTTCCCTGGTTTTACAGAGCCAGATCCAAGTTATCATGGTGTGCGTTATGCGGTTGATTTCGCTACTCTTGCGTTTAGTCAAAAAGTTCGCGTCCAACTTCTACGTGATTTCGGTCCAGCGCTTAGTCCGTTTAATGCATTCTTACTATTGCAAGGGTTGGAAACATTGCCACTTCGAATTGAGCGTCATCAAGAGAATTCTTTGAAGATCGCTGAATATTTAGAGTCCCACCCTGCTGTTGACTGGGTTTCTTATCCAGGGCTGCAATCACACGACTCTCATGAACTTGCAAAGAAGTATTTGCAACGTGGGTTTGGTTCTGTCGTGAACTTCGGAATTAAAGGTGGACTTGAAGCAGGGAAAACGTTTATTGATTCTGTATCAATTTGGTCGCACCTTGCAAACGTTGGTGACGCAAAGTCTCTCGTTATTCACCCTGCTAGTACAACGCATCAACAATTGAATGAAGAAGAGCGAAAGAAGTCAGGCGTGTTAGAAGAGCTTATTCGTCTTTCAGTTGGCTTAGAGTCGTCAGGAGATTTAATCACTGCACTCGATAAAGCTCTTTATAAAGCAACAGGACTAAGTCATGCAGGTAGTAGCAGACCAGAAGGAGTCGTGAATGATGAAGGGGTCATTCGCTGGGCGCTTCATTCTTCGCTCGAACGGACGACTGTTAATGGTCAAGACTCTGTTCGAACGAAATCATTAGCTGTTGTTGGATTAAGTGGCAATGCTGCTAGACCTAGCTATCGACTTGCTCGAAAAATGCAACGACTCGGGTACAAGATTATTCCGGTAAACCCTAAGGAGTCAGAGATTTTAGGGGAGAAAGTTTATCCAGATCTTCAATCAATCGATGAAAAAATCGACATCGTACAAGTGTTTAGAAGTCCGGAGGCGGCAATTGGTATAGCTGGAGAGGCAATTCTTACGGATGCTTCGGTTTTCTGGCTACAAGAGGGTGTTATTTCTGATGAGGCGGTTCGCATCGCGACCGAAGGTGGTTTAGAAGTGGTTCACAACAGATGTACGTATAAGGAAGCCCAACGAATGCGTGGCACAATCCGTACATTCAGTGGCCAATAAACTATCATTAGAAATAGGAGTGGAGAATGTTGAAAAAAAGAAATGTAGGATTTACGTTACTAGCCGGAGCACTACTGTTGTCAGCTTGTGGAAGTTCAACGAGCGGTGAAGAGAGCGCACCAGAGACCATTCGCTTAGATTATGCGTTTTATTCACCAACGAGTCTTGTCCTAAAGGAGTCAGGCAAGGTTGAAGAACACTTTGAAGAACAAGGAATTGATGTTGAGTGGGTACTCAGTCAAGGAAGTAACCGAGCGATTGAATTACTCAATTCTAACAGTGTTGACTTTGGCTCTACAGCAGGAGCGGCAGCTCTTGTTGCCAAATCCAACCACGCGCCAATTGAGACAGTCTATGTTGCTTCTGATCCTGAATGGACAGCGCTTCTAGCAAATGGTGACATTGAAACGATTGAAGATTTAAAAGGCAAACAAGTAGCGGCAACGATGGGTACTGATCCTCATATTTTCTTATTAAGAGCTCTACACGAAGCTGGCATCGATGAAAGTGAAATTACGATCGTTCAATTGCAACATAACGACGGTGCATCCGCATTAGCAACAGGGGAAGTGGATGCTTGGGCAGGGCTTGATCCACATATGGCTACCCAAGAAGTTGAACATGATGCCGAACTGTTTTACCGCAATCAAGACTTCAATACGTATAGTGTGTTAAATGTTCGTGAGGACTTTGCTGAAAGTCATCCAGAACTCGTTGAAGAAGTCATTGAATTATACGAAGAAGCAAGAAAGTGGACGCTTGATAACAATGAGGAAGCGACAGCCATTCTTGCGGAACAAGCTGATTTAAGTGAGGAAGTTGCAGCAATACAAATGGAAAGAAATGATTTCTCGAACCCCGTTCTTGAAGATGAGCATCGCGATGCACTAATTGGTGCGGGTGTTGTACTAGAAGAAGGACACTTAGGTCCAGCAGCTTCTTCGGTAGAAGAGTTAGTGGACGAACTGCTTAATCCTACGTATGTCGAATCAGTCGTTGGCTCTACGAGCAATTAATGGGGGAGCACAATGACACAAACAGAAGTATCACATTCACCGAACAAGAAATCACCAGGCAAGAAAACAACGTCTAGCGTGAACTACATTCGTTCATTTGCAATTGGCTTAATTATTCCAGCTCTTCTTCTCATCATTTGGGAAGTGGCATCTAGAGCTGGGATTTTCCCTCAATATTTATTACCAGCTCCTTCTGCAGTCATTTCTACGTTGGTCGCCTTAGCGAGTAGTGGAGAACTATGGACACACGTTTCATCAACCTTATCTCGCGTACTCATCGGATTTTTCTTAGGAACAATTGTTGCGGTCGTCTTAGGTTCATTTATCGGCTTTTTTAAACCGTTGGAACGACTATTTGATCCACTCCTTCAAGCGTTAAGATCGATTCCTTCACTAGCGTGGGTACCACTCTTTATTCTATGGATGGGAATTGCGGAAACGTCAAAAGTGACGCTTATTGCAGTTGGAGTTTTTTTCCCAGTGTATTTGAATATAGTAAGTGGCATTCAAGGCGTTGACCGAAAACTCATTGAAGTTGGAAAAGTTTACAACATGTCAACAGCTTCTATTATTACAAGAATTGTATTGCCTGCTTCTTTACCTTCATTTCTTGTTGGGCTTAGAAGTGGACTTGGTTTAGGGTGGATGTTCGTTGTAGCTGCAGAACTTATGGGAGCAAGTGAAGGCTTAGGCTTCTTGTTAACACTCGGACAGAATACGTCGCGACCCGATACAATTTTAGCGAGCATCATTTTGTTTGCGATTCTCGGTAAAGCAACCGATGCAATTCTAAAACAATTAGAAAACCGTTCATTACGTTGGCAAGATCGGTATGAGACATAAAGGAGGGCATGAGCATGTTAGCGGTTCAAAAAGTGAGTCGTACGTTTGACAATGGGTATAAAGCATTTAAGCCGGTAAGCTTTCATACAGAACAAAGTGAGATTGTCGGCATACTCGGAACGAGTGGTTGTGGGAAAAGTACGTTACTACGTGCCATAGCCGGACTTGATCTCGGCTTTGACGGTGAGATTTCGTTTCAAGAGCAATCGGTGAGAAGTGGCACGGAACACACGGGTGTTGTATTCCAAGAGCCCCGATTAATGCCTTGGTTAACGGTCATTGACAACGTTGTTTTCGGTTTAAAAGGGAATAAACAAGAAAAGCGTGAGAAGGGAGCCCGTCTTCTTCGTGCTGTAGGGTTAAAAGATACAGAAAAACTGTATCCGCGAGAGCTTTCAGGAGGCATGGCGCAGCGAGCAGCGATTGCAAGAGCCCTCGTTACAAACCCGCAATTGTTGCTACTTGATGAACCCTTTAGTGCACTAGATGCGTTTACAAAAATGCAATTGCAAGAGTTGCTCATCGATTTATGGGAGACAAATCATACGTCGATGCTCATTGTTACCCACGATATTGATGAGGCATTATTCTTATGTGATCGCGTGTTAATCTTTCGAGATCAACCTGGTGTGCTTTTTAAAGATTTGAAGATTGATTTGCAAAGACCTCGGGAACGAGGATCACTCGAAATGGCAGAATACAAACGTGAAATCTTGCAATCATTAGATTTAAATCATGACGTTCATGTAAAGTCAGCAATTTAGACAATTGAGGAGGATTAACGGTGAGTTCAATTACATCAGGAGAACGTCTTATTTTAGCAAGTGAGCATAAAGAAAAAGCAAATATAGAATCCGTAGACGCTACTTCGTTTCATTGGAATGATGAGTTCGATCAATGGAGAGCACGTTTACAAGGAAAATGGAATGCCGCTTATGAATGTATCGACCGACACGTAGATGAAGGGAGAGGCGACCGTGTCGCGATGATTTATGTGAACGATGACATACATGAAGAAATCACATACCGTCAATTAAAGAATGAAACGGATCGATTTGCTGTTGTCATTAAAGCAAAAGGAATCAAGCGGGGCGAGCGCGTGTTCACGTTATTACCAAAGACACCTAACGCATACATTACGGTGCTCGCTATTATTAAAGCGGGCGCTGTTGCTGGTCCATTGTTTGAGGCATTTCAAGAAGACGCAATTTTCGAGCGGATGTACAATTGTGATGCCAAAATGATCATTACCGATGCACAGTTAAAAAGCCGAGTACCATCAAATAAGTTGCCGGCATTAGAACATGTTCTAATTGATGGAGAAGGTGCGGACAAGGAAGCAGGCGAGTATCATCTTCAAGAGGAACTTGAATCGGTATCTAAAGAGAGTGCCGCACAAGTGACGGAATGGGTGGATGAGAACGAAGGCATGATCATTCATTATACATCGGGTTCAACAGGACAACCAAAAGGGGTTCTGCATTCTCATCGGGCAATCGTCCAGCAGAAGAAGACTGGCGAATGGGTGCTTGATTTAAAAGAAAACGATGTGTATTGGTGCACATCACACCCAGGTTGGGTAACCGGTAGCTCTTACGGAATCTTTGCTCCTTTCTTAAACGGTGCTACGAGTCTGATTAATACAGGGCGCTTTGATGCAAACGAGTGGTATAGCTATATTGAACGATTTAACGTGACGGTTTGGTATAGTGCGCCAACGGCATTTCGGATGTTAAAAGCTGCTGGTGGTCAGGAATTAATTGAGCGTTATAACTTGTCTAGCTTACGACATGTGTTAAGTGTAGGAGAACCTCTAAATCCAGAAATTGTAAAGTGGGGCTACGAGCAGCTAAACGTTCGGATTCACGATACGTGGTGGATGACTGAAACAGGAGCGCAATTAATCGTTAATCTCCCGAATCAGACGATTAAGGCAGGCTCAATGGGGCGACCATTACCTGGAATTACAGTTGCAATTCTTGATGAATCGGGCAATCAATTGCCACGCGGATTGGTAGGTCAACTGGCTGTTCGAAAAGGTTGGCCATCAATGATGCGTGAAATTTGGAAGAACGAGGAGAAGTATCGTTCCTATTTTCCTTATGATGGAGAATGGTATGTCTCTGGTGATCTAGCATACCAAGATGAGGAAGGATTCGTATTTTTTCAAAGTCGAAATGATGATATGATTAACTCTTCTGGAGAGCGTATCGGTCCTTTTGAAGTAGAAAGTGCTTTAATTACTCATGATGCCGTCATTGAAGCGGCAGTTGTAGGTAAAGCCGACGAGCTACGAGGGGAGATTGTTAAAGGCTTTGTTGTCTTACACCCTGACTATGAAGAGTCACCAGCATTACTTGAAGAGATTCGTTTACACGTTCGAGGCAAACTTGCGGCACATGCAGCACCGAGAGAAATTGAAGTGCTGAAAGAGCTGCCGAAAACGAGGATTAGCGGTAAGATAATGCGACGATTATTAAAAGAACAAGCATAAGAAAAACGCAGGGGCTAAAAGCTCCTGCGTTTTTGTATTTGTAATTAGTCTAAGTCTGCTGGGTAAACACCATTCTCATCGTGGATTTCACGACCGCTTAATGGTGGGTTGAATACACAAACCATACGTGCATCTTCAATGCCGCGAAGTAGGTGCTCATCGTGCTCATCAAGTGCATAAAGTGTACCTGCTTTAATCGTGTGTACTTTGTTATCACTTAACGTAACAACTTCTGCATGACCCTCGATGCAATAGACTGCTTCGAGGTGGTTTTGATACCAGATGTGTGTTTCTGTGCCAGCACGGATAATCGTGTCATTCACAGAATAACCCATTCCGTCTTTTTTAGAGATGAGACGGCGACTAACCCAGTTGCCACCTTCGACTTCTTTTTCAGTTCCTAGGATGTCTTCTAATTTGACGACTTTCATGTGTATTGCCTCCTAAAGTTGTTGAGTAACGATCGATGTTTATGCGTTAAGTGCTTGATCGATGGCTGCATCTAGTTTATCGAGTCCTGCTTGAAGACCTTCTTTATCAATTGTAAGTGGTGGGAAGAGCTTAAATACTTCATCGTTAGGTCCAGCTGTTTCCATAATTAAGCCTTGCTCAAACGCATTAGCTGCTACTTTACCAGCAAGGTCTGGAATGTCTGTACGAATTCCTTGGATGAACCCACGACCTTTAAGCTTTCCTTCAAGTGCAGGATATTTATCAATCATAAGTTGTAAGAAGCTAGTGATCATCTGGGATTTCTCTTCAATACCTTTTTCAAAGGAAGGATCTTTCCAGTAATCAAGGGCCGCTGTCGCAGTAACGAAGGCGAGGTTGTTTCCTCTAAACGTACCATTGTGCTCACCTGGTGCCCATTTGTCTAGCTCTGGCTTAAAGAGTGTCAATGCAAGTGGTAATCCGTAACCACCGATTGATTTAGACAAGCAAATGATATCTGGTTTAATGCCAGCAGGCTCAAAGCTAAAGAACGTACCCGCACGACCAACTCCAGCTTGAATGTCATCAACAATCAATAACGCACCAATGTCTTTAGCGAGCTTCTCAATCTCTTGAAGCCATTCCATACTTGCAGCGTTCAAACCACCTTCACCTTGAACTGTCTCTAAGATCAATGCTGCCGGTGCATCAACACCACTACCGTTCGTCGCCAGAAATCTACGAATGTACTTCATTTGAGTTTCTACAGGCTCATCGACATATTTGTCGTAAGGCATAATTGTCGTATTGCTTAATGGAACGCCAGCGCCTTTACGCTTGAAGTCATTTGACGTTACAGAAAGTGAACCGAGTGTCATACCGTGGAAGCCGTTTGTGAAACTTACGACGTTTGTTCGGCCAGTAATCTTACGAGCAAGCTTTAATGCACTTTCAACGGCATTTGTACCAGTTGGTCCTGGGAACATGACTTTGTAAGACATGTTACGAGGCTCTAAGATTGAAGATTGGAAAGCGCTCAAAAATTCACGCTTTGACTTTGAGGCCATATCGAGGGAATGAGTGATTCCGTCTTCTTGAATGTACTCGATTAATTTCGCTTTCATTTGATCATCATTGTGACCGTAGTTTAGTGCACCAGCACCGGAGAAAAAATCAATGTACTCTTTACCTGACTCATCGTATAATTTATACCCTTTAGCTTTGTGAAAAACGGTAGGGAAACTTCTGCTATAACTTCTTACCTCAGATTCTAATTGTTCAAATACGTTCATGACATTGACAGACATGTAATTGATGTGCTCCTTTCAAGTATAAAAAACGTTTTCTTATTGACGTAAAAATGGGCCGATCTTAAACGATAGTTCAGCTTCATGGCCTTCTCCAGGGAACAAATCTTCGGAGAAGCATTCCGACACGTGACAAGCAGTATCGTTTTTACGGGCTAATCGCCGGAACAGCTTTTGCGAAGCGTCGTTCGATGGAGTTACTGTTGCTTCAAGATACTTTACTTTACCACATGAGTTACGTTCTAAAACTTCATTTAGCATACGTGAAGCGAGTCCGCGTCCTCGTTGTGATTCATCTACGCCGACTTGCCATACAAATACAGTGTCTTGGCGTTCTGGAAGAATAAAAGCGGTAACAAAACCTACAAGTTCATCATCTTCTTTAACGACAACACAAGTTTCGGCGAAATATTCAGCCATCATCAAATATTTGTAGGATGAATTCAAATCGAGTCCTAGCTTCTTTGCTAGTTCCCACATTTCAGCACCATCTTCGACTGATGGTTTCGTAAATACTAGCGCTTCTTTCTCCGTAATTGGAGTAACCGCCATGTGATCATCACCTTCTAAAGAGTATTTTATTTACCTACTCTTCCATAACCGTTATCCTAATCGTTTAAACCAGTTATTTGGAATGAGTAGCTAACTATTTCCTTTTTGAAAAACGATTACGGTATATAATGATAAGGAGAAACAAAAAAAAGATCAAATGCATTTAAAAGGACTCTGAACCACTGAGAGACGATTAATCGTGAATTGATGATTTGAACATAGTGGTGCATTTTAATTTCTGCCGATTTGATCAATTTCCTTATTTAGCTAAGAAAAACTCGACAAAAATATACAGAAAGAGAAAGGGAGGGAAAGAAGTTTGACTATATTCTTAGAGGTCGTATTGCCTGTTTTATTAGTGTTTTCACTCGGATTCGTATTAGAAAGAAAATCCAAACTCGATATTAAACCGATTTCAACACTCGCTATTTATATTATGACGCCTTGTCTCGTTTTTCAGAACTTTTACCATACATCGATCGATGTACAAATCTTTTATATGCTCTTGATTGCTCTTATTTTATTATTAACCCTCGTAATTCTCAATAAAATTATCGCTTATTTTATGAAAATTCCTTCCGATCGGGAAACAGGTTTCGTTTTATCAACGGCGTTTATGAATGCAGGAAACTATGGGGCACCGATCATCTTATTTGCTTTCGGGCAAGAAGGATTTCAATTTGCGGTTATGTTTATGGTCATTCAATCGATTCTAATGAATAGTTTTGGAGTTTATTTCGCAACAAAAATGAAGGAATCGATGATGTATGCGGTAAAAATGGTCTTAACAATGCCTGCAATTTGGGCATTGGTAGTAGCTGCTATTGCGAAAACAATTCCGCTTGAGTTGCCGTTAGCGTTAGAGAGAACGACGAGTATGGTTTCTGAGGCTACAATTCCTACCGTCATGTTAATTTTAGGGATGCAGTTAGCCAAAATTCCACTATCAGGTTTTGAATGGAAAGGCATTACATATGCAAGTATTATGAGACTTTTCGTATCGCCGCTCATTGCCTATGGGCTAACGTTGTTGTTTCCTGTAGATCCATTGTTAGCAAATGTTATTATCGTGCTTGCTGCAATGCCAAGTGCAGCAAATATCGTCATGTTTGCTGTTCAATTTGAGGCAGAACCAAAGCTCGTCTCAAGCATTACGCTCGTGACGACGATTATAAGTATATTCTCAATCACAGCATTGCTCGTTTTACTATAAACAAAACCGCTACGTTCATCGAATGCCTCGATGCGTAGCGGTTTTTTTAAGAATAAATATCTTGTAACGCTTTTCTTAATGTGGGGAAACGATACGAATAACCAAGTTCTTCAGTCCGTTTCGGAATGACTCGTTGCCCTTTAATAATAAGGTCACTCATTTCTCCAAGCGCAAGTCTCATAGCAAATCGCGGAGCAGGTAACCAGTGCGGACGATGGATCGTTTCTCCAATGATTTGCCCGAATTTACGCATTCGAAGTGGTTCAGGAGCGGTGATATTAAAGGGACCTTCACATTGCTCATTTTCTAAGCAGAATACAATTGCGTTAGCAACATCTTCGACATGAATCCATGAATACCACTGTCTGCCATTGCCTATTCTGCCTCCAACACCAAACCGATAGGGGAGCACCATAAGCGGTAGTGGCCCATCATTACGATCCAATACGAGTCCGAGTCGACCGATCACTAAACGGACTTCATCTTTCACTTGCGACGCTTCACTTTCCCACTGTTCACTGACTGTTTGTAAAAAGTATTGATTGATCGGTTCTGAGTGTTCCGTGAACGTATCTTCTTCAGAAACTCCGTAGTATCCAATTGCTGAGGAACTGTAGAAAACGCTAGGCGTATGCTCTAAGGCTCGTATAATTCGAATGCATTCTTGTGTGGCCACCACTCGGCTTTTTAAAATTGCTTCCTTATGTGAACGAGTCCAGGGCTTACTAATCGAAGCACCCGCTAAATTTACGACCGCATCAACGTTTTCTAATTGATTTTCTGGTTTTGAGCCATCGAGCCACGTTACGTAACGAATGTGAGAATGATTCTGTTTGTCTTTTGCATTTCTTGTTAGAATAGTAACAGAGTGACCTTTTTCAATGAGACGCTCGGTCAGTTTCGTTCCGACCAGTCCAGTTCCACCTGAAATGAGTACGTGCATATCAAGAACCTCCCTTTCTAAGTAACTCATACCCAAAAATGACGAGTAGTTATCCTATAAAGTAGAATTTTATAATGTCCATCGAATTGTGTAACGTCATAGATGCAACGAAAGCCGTTTTTGACGAGCAAGAATAGCCTATTGAAGCGAGTGGAGTCAAACGTAACTGAGCTGCCTGTTTGAACTTCTTAAGTAGACAGCTAGGATCGTACAATTACGAGCTGAGAACTCGATAACGATAACGAAAGCGAGGTGAGCCTGCTACTAGTTAATGACGAACACGAGCTAGGGATATTTTTCTTTAGACTAGTAGTAGGATGCAATGAAAATAACAAAAATTACCGTCCAAAAAAATGATCCAGAGCGGTACAATATTTTTGTTGGGGACCAACATGAAGAACGCTTTGCTTGTGGCGTTGATCAAGAATTACTACTGCGTCATCATCTTCATAAAGGCATGGAAGTTGATGAAAAAAAGCTTGCGCAATGGGCATTAGAAGACGAATATGAGAAAGCATACAAACATGCATTGCATTATGTAAACCGCCGCATGCGAACAGAACAAGAAGTACGTCTCGAGCTTGCGAACAAAGAAGTTATAATGGACCACATCGATCGAATTCTTGAAGCAATGAAAGAACGTAAGTATGTGAATGATCACATGTACGCCAAGTCATATGTAAATCTCGAATTATCAACAAGTTCTAAAGGTCCTGGTAGAATGAAGCAATACTTAGAAGAGAAGGGTGTTGCAAGGTCAACCATTGAGGGTGCACTTTTGAGCTACACGAAAGAGCAACAACTAGACAAGGCGATTGCAGTTATCCAAAAGAAGTCGAGGCAATACAAAAAAGACAGTATACAAATGAAAAAGAAGAAGCTTACAGACGCTTTGTTGCGACTTGGCTTTTCATATGAGATGATTCAATTGGCATTAGAGCATCTTCCAAAAGCAGATGAAGAAGACGCTTTATCGATCCAAGCAAAACAAGCTGCACAAAAGTTACAAAAGAAATATAGTGGACAAGACCTTCATCGACGCATCGTTCAAAAGCTTGTGCAAAAGGGGTTTTCGTATCAAGCAGCGATCGATTATGTTAATGAGAGCTTTCAGGAGGAAGATCAATAGATGGATCAACGTTATGGACGATTAACACGACAAGAGCTATTGCGAGAAGTAACAACGTTAACAGAGCGAGCTAGAAAAGCAGAACAGAAAGGAATGTTAAGTGAATTCGAGGTTTATGAGAGAAAAAAAACCATCGCTCAATCGTATTTACTTGACCGAAAGCAGTATGAGCCTGGAAAGCGATATGAAATTCAGGGTGAAGATCAAGGTTCGTTACTCATTTCCTATATGAATGGCGTCTTTGCTTGGGGATACCGAGATGGAGAAACAGACTTAACTGCAATTCCAATTTCACTACTAAAAAGACATGCAACGTAATGTTACGTTGCATGTCTTAATTTCGCTTTTTTCGTATTCTGTTCGGTAGATTTTTGTAGCTTCTGTTCGAGCTTTGTTTGGTTGTAAATCCAACCAGTATAAGACCCAAGAATTTGTAGGTTGCTGTTAAGGCGGACAATTGTAATAAATGGATAATATCCACCAGAACGATAGCGAAGGTCTGTAAAAGTAACTTCATATCCAAACGACTTCTCTTCAACATTCCAACGATATGCTGGGGAGAAACTTAAAAAAGCCGTAAGGTTCGTATCTTTTAGAGCTGCCAAAATGACTTCATCTTGGGGAATTGGCTCAAAAGGAAAGCTTTCTAAATAACGAATGTTTTTATTCTTATAAGTGGCGACGTGTAAGTGGTTTCTTGTACGGATGACTAGATGAAAGTCAGTCCAACGAATCGTCGGTGAAATAAAGATGTGACTGGCTCTTGGATGTCTTTTTCTCGCAAGACGAACGATCTTATTGCGAACGTGCATCCTCCACAGATAATAAAGCAATAAAACTCCGTAAATCGCTAAAAACGTATAGCCAGGGTGTGCGCCCATAATCCACAAAACGATGCCTAGAATGTGCATCCCAAAGAGAAAAGGGTCGAATATATTGATGGCCCCGAGTGCAATCCACCGGTTTTTAAAAGGGGCGAGTGCTTTCGTACCATAAGCATTAAAAATGTCTACAAGCACGTGAAGACCGACTGCTAGTAATGTCCATATCCAAACATGAATTAATGCTGCTTCTGGAATGAACATAAAGGTTAAGACAGCAATGGCTACTGACCAGAGTAAAACTGCAGGAAGTGAATGAGAAGAACCACGATGGTTTTTAATATAAACGGCGTTATTTCTCATTTTTAAAACAGTGTCTAAATCAGGTGCTTGTGATCCAAGCATGATCCCAACAGCAGCTGCTGCGAAAGTCGCTTGGTTCTCGGCGATGACCGGGTCAAGTGTAGCAAGCCCGCACAACCCTACACCCATGACTACATGTGTCGCTGAGTCCATACCCGGTTGTTCCTCCTTTTGTAATGCGTGTAAATAGATTAGCAAAAATCGTTTCTGACGTAAATAAAAGAAAGGTGATGACGAGTAAATACAATGCAAATCTTTATGGAATATAAAGTTAATGATGACTATGTAGTTGATTACGAACGACTGATACCTCATATTAAAGAGGCAATGAAACAGTTTGAAGTCTGGAATTATCGCACCTACAAAGCATTTGATCAGCCGAATTTATTTGTTGAGATGTTCGAAGTGACTAATCAACAAGAATATGAGTACGTGAAGAGTAGTCGAAGAAATGAGAACGATCCGGTTTTTGGTAAGCTTGCGCCACTAATTACGAAGCCATTAGCCAACATGAATTGTTGGGCATTTATTGAACAAAAGGAGAATAACTAGAAAGGATCTTCACCATGTCACTTTTTGCATATCAATTTACACAAGACCTCGTTGACTGGTATGAATCTGAACAACGAGACTTACCGTGGAGACGGAGTAGAGATCCCTATCGGATTTGGATTTCAGAAGTAATGCTTCAACAAACGAGAGTCGATACGGTCATTCCATACTACGAAAACTTTTTAAAGAAGTTCCCGACATTACCTGCTTTAGCCAATGCTCATGAAGATGAAGTGTTAAAAGCTTGGGAGGGACTTGGTTATTATTCAAGAGCAAGAAACCTCCACGGAGCAGTTAAAGAAATTGCAGCGTCATACGACGGTGTCGTTCCGAATGACCCTGATAAGTTCCGCGAGCTAAAAGGCGTTGGTCCTTATACGGGTGGCGCGGTAATGAGTATTGCATACGATTTTAAAGAACCGGCAGTCGATGGAAATGTTATGCGAGTTCTTTCTAGAGTGCTTTATATTACTGAAGATATTTCAAAACAAAAAACGAGAAAGCAATTTGAAGAACACGTTCGTGAGTATTTGGAAATGACTGAGCCATCTAAGTTTAACCAAGCTCTTATGGAGCTTGGTGCGTTAATCTGTAAGCCGAAAAAACCGGATTGTGAACAATGCCCAGTTTCGAAATTATGTGTAGCGAGAGAAAAAGGAGTTGTTGAACAACTCCCGATCAAGGCGAAAAAAGCAAAGCCAAAAGATCAACAAGTCTCCTGTGCGGTTATTGTCGATGAAAATGAACGAGTGCTCATTGAGCAACGTCCGAAGGAAGGGCTTTTGGCCGGTCTTTGGCAATTTCCAGCTGTGCTTGGACATGAAGATGATCTTTCTTCAGTCTTACACGATCAATATAAATTAGACATATCGTTACAAAAAGAAAGCGACGTATTTAAGCATGTGTTTTCCCATTTAAAATGGGAAGTGTCCATCTACACTGGAACGATTGCAACTGAAGAAGATCATCAAGGTGTTTGGGTAAATAAACAAGAGTTTCAAACCTATAGTTTCCCTGTTGTTTACCAAAAGATTGCCAAGCATTATTTAGGATGGTGATTCATCCTCATTGCTCATGAGTGTAGGACGCATGCTTTCCATATCTTCTCTCGTCTTATGCGTGCCTAACTCGTAGATACGTTTGTAAACGTGATCCAATCCGTGCTGAAATTCTCGACTGTCGTCATCGGTATATTCTTCATTAAAATGTCTGAACGTAAATAAATCTTGTAATTCCATATCATGGGCTTGGACTTCACTTAGTAATGTTTTTAATTCCTTGATTTCGTGAGCGGATGCTTCGATCTCAAACTGAATTAATTCGCTATCATCAATCTTTGTTGTAGTTACATCATCCATGCTAATGGGATTTAAATTCACGTAATAAATTTGTTTATCCATGATAACTCCTCCTTATCGTATACGTAGTATGTGCAAACGTAAGGAGGAGTTATGTGTGTTTACTTACTAATCTCATCGAGCATTGATTTTGTCTCTTTTGAACCATATTCATAAATGAGTTTGTACAGGCGACCGAATTCCTTACCGACTTCTTCTTTATCGCGATCGGCTTGCAATTCATCGAAAAACGTTACAAGTTCATCACCTTCAACGTCATGAAGTTCAATAACGCTTAGTTCATTTTCTAATTCGTGCTTTTCCTCTGTATTAACGAATACTTCATATTGAATGGTATTGTCGTCTACTTTAACCGGTGATAATTCAAGTGATCCTTGATTTACTGTAACAAAAAACTTTTCACGTGCCACAAAATCTCTCCTTAAAATCTGGCTTATGAGAGGATTACCCGTTAACGAATAAATATAATCTGAACCAAACGACTCAAATGTAATGGTATAATGCCAATGAAACTGAAGGAGGGATTTATATGGAAAGAAAAGTAGCACTCGTTACAGGCTCAAGCCGTGGAATTGGAAGACTAACAGCGATTGAGCTTGCAAAACGTGGATATAACCTTGTCGTACACTATGCTAGAAGCAGAAAAGACGCGGATCAGACTGTCGAGGAAATTCAATCTCACGGTGTTGAAGCAATAAGTGTAAAAGCGAACTTAAATGATGAAGAAAAGATTGATCAACTATTTGAAGCAATTCATGAGCGTTATGGAAGATTAGATGTTCTCGTCAACAATGCAGCATCAGGCGTTTTAAAGCCTTCTATGGAACTGACGAGCAATCATTGGGACTGGACGATGAATGTGAACGCTAAAGCATTACTCCTCTGTGCACAAAAAGCCGTCCCGTTAATGGAAAAAAACGGACAAGGCTATATTGTAAGTCTCTCTTCGTTAGGCTCAATTCGTACATTAGAGAACTATACAGCGGTAGGCGTTTCAAAAGCTGCTGTCGAATCGCTAACACGATATTTGGCTGTTGAACTCGCTCAGAAGAACATTCGAGTCAATGCAGTAAGTGGGGGAGTTGTTGATACGGATGCGTTAAAGCATTTCCCTAATCGTGATGAAATTCTAGAGAGTTCTGTGAAAAATACACCAGCAGGGCGGATCGTTGAACCGCACGATTTAACATCGACGATTATGTTTTTGATTTCGGATGAAGCGAGTATGATTTGTGGACAAACCATCATTGTAGATGGGGGTATATCGCTGACAATGTAATTTCTTTGCATAAGATTTCACACAGCGGGCATGTTAATCGTTGTGGAGGTGAAGTCAAATGGCTAAGAAACAAAACAACCAGCAAAACCAACAACAACAAAATCAACAACACCAAAACTACGAACAAGAGTTCGGTAGTGAGACTGATGTGCAAGAAGTGAAGAAACGTAACGCACAATCTGAGCAACACAAAAACCAAAATAACCAACAGTAATGTAAGATGGGGAGCGTCCTATACGGATGGCTCCCTTTTCTTTTGACGTTAGGTTTATTATACTACGGATAACGATTTGTCATTGTCAGAAAAGGGGGGATAGCCACGTGATTCCAACAGAAGGGGAAACAATCGAAATTCGTAGTTACAAACATAATGGAAAACTGCATAGAGTGTGGGAGCAATCGGCTGTATTAAAAAGCACATCCCAAGAGATTATCGGTGGTAATGATCGGATCCTTGTGGTCGAAGGCGATGGGAGCTCTTGGAGAACGAGGGAGCCTGCGTTATTTTATTTTCATCATGAAAAATGGTTTAATGTGATTGCGATGATTCGAAGTGACGGTACGCATTATTATTGTAATATCAGTTCACCGTGCGCTTATGATTCTGAAGCTTTAAAATATATCGATTATGACTTAGACATCAAAGTGTATCCAGATCACAGTTTTCAGTTGTTGGATGAAGATGAGTTTTTGTTGCATCAACAGACAATGAACTACCCCTTCGATGTCACAACAAAAGTGATCGAAGGGGTAGAGGAATTAAAGTATTGGATTTACCAAGGGAAAGGACCGTTTGATCCCCAGTTTATTGAACGTTGGTATGAAGAGTTTCTGATGCATCGTTAATCATCGCTATTGTGATAACTAAAGAAGCTTTCTACAAGTCGGTCGAGATGCTCTAGTCGCTGGTTGTATTCGACAATATGAGAGACGATCGGTAGTAAGCTTAACCATTCTTCCCGAGTAACCTCTTTGTAGTCGTAGGAGTCCATGAACAGGTCAGTCAGTGATTTGTGACCTTCATCAACTTCCTCAGCCATCGTATCGGTCATCTGAGTGGTCACTTTTCCGTCATAACGCATTAAGATCCGTTCATGATACGTCGTTAAATGATCAAGCTGTTGTGACAATAGCCGTTGCATATTGTCGGGAAGGTGATGATAAGCATTTTCTCGATCATCTAAGAAGGTCAAAATGCTAATAAGCTCCTTATTAACGTTAATCATTTCGCGAAAGAGAACCAACTTGCGTGCTTTGTTGAATTTGTTTTTCATGAAATAATTACGTTCTTCTTTGAATAACAAGTACATCTGATCTAATTCAACGAGCTCTTCTTTTGATTTTTCTAGATCTTTTCTTCTGGATTGAGTATTCGTATCGTGACGAGTCGTTAGTCGAATCCACTGTGCGGTGTTCTCGGTCATTGTGACGACTTTTTTATATAACTTTTCTTCATATTTAGGCGGTATAAATAGCATGTTAATGAGAAATGCCGAGAATACCCCAACCATAATTAAACCAAAACGAGAGATTGCATACATCAAGTATTCTTCATTCGGAGCTGAACCCATAATAATGATAATCGTGACGAGTGTGACTGGAATCGTTGCGGACTCTAGATTCATTCGGGTGATTATAGCGATTGCCAGCATGACAACGACCCCGATTACAAACGGTTCATGCCCAAAAGCAAGACCGAATACGACAGCTAGAATCGCTCCAATTGTATTCGCTTGAAGTTGTTCTAAGATCGTTTGATACGTTTTGTAAATGGAAGGCTGGATTGCAAATGCTGCTGTTAATCCTGCAAAGAAAGCGGGTTCTAAACCGAGCCATTGTGCTGCATACAAAGCAAGCATAATGGCCAATCCAGTCTTAAAAATGCGGGCGCCTAGACGCATAAGAATAAGCGCTCCTTTCTACGGTTAGTCCAGCGGCTTTTCTTGATTAAAATCATAGGCTTCTTTCGCCTCAATCGCTGGTCTTTTTTCAATAAAGTAAAGGATTGCTGCTTTGCAAAGCCCCCACGTTGCGGTTGCAGCGAGTGTTCCAGAAATAGCGTTACCGGCAACTGGGAATACGAATTTGCTAACAGAACGTGATAGCTGTCGAAAAGCTAATGCGGTTCCAACATTGGCTCCCATCGCTGTGAAAAATTCAAGGAGTGTTTTCCGATTGAACTTGCGCCCTGAAATGTACGCAATCGCAGCGACCATTGAAATTTGAATACTCGTTATAATAGGTAAATCTGCGAGGGGGATCGGTTGTGCCCCAACACCGGCTGCAATGGTGGATGCGCTTTTGCCAACAGTTTTAGCAATCCGGGTTTGAATCTTTTTTCCCTGTGTAATCCTCGCCCACTCCATCCACGTATTTCCTGGAAGTTGATCAAGTAAATAGTCAGTGAGCGTTTCAATGTTATAACGGCGGTCGTAAACGATCTCACCGTTTTTAAATGCGAGATAAGCACAGACTGGAATGACCTTCGGAATATCTTGAAATTCTTTTTTGAGCATTTTATTAACGTGAGAAACTGCAAGATGAATGGCATCATTTTTCTCCGAAGTAAACGGTGGATCAGAATCATAAATGGGATCAAGTTCATCGACTTGAGTGACAACACCTACAATTGGTGGACGATAATCGTGCTTTTCTAAGATCAATGATTGTAGGCTTTTCAGCTGCTTTATATCTTCTGTAATCCGACTGTCAACTTCTTTAGCTTTGACGAGAAAAAGAATGGCATCTGGATACGTATCTTGAATGGCTTCTTGCCAAGCGTCTTCTTCAGAAAGAGCGAAACGTTCTGAAGAGCCTTCGCCAAATCCTCTCGTATCAAGTACTTCCATTAGTGTTTCGTTTTTTTCATCTTTAAATGTATGCCAAGAGGCGCGTTCTGTTTCTGCGACCACACTACCGACTTTGGCGACTTCCTTTTGAAAGATCGCATTGATTAGCGTTGATTTCCCCGCACCCCGCCGACCTACGACGGCAAAACGAGGGGAGCGGGTATTTAAAAACAATTCTTCAAGTTTCTCAACTTCAGGGTTTATTTTCTGCTTAACAGAGGCCGGAAGTTTAGGCAAAAGTTTATTCCGGATTAATTCAAGTGATTGTTGAAGTTCTTCAGGTTTTCTTTCATTGCTCAAGAAAATCACCTTTTCCTTCTTTTATCGAACTTCTTTAAAGGCTTCCTTAGCAATCTCAATCGTTTCCTCTACATCAGCTTCGGTATGAGCGGTCGTTAAGAACCAAGCTTCATATTTACTTGGTGCTAAATGAACGCCTCGTTTTAGTAGAGCATGGAATAACTGTGAAAAACGTTCCCCGTTACTCGCTTTAGCATCGTCATAATTTCTAATTGGTTTGTCTGAGAAATAGACAGTTAATGCTCCTACTTTACGGTTAATCACAACATCATCAATACCCGCTTCTTTGGCGGCTACGTGTAGACCATCTTCGAGTTTCTTCCCGAGTGTTTCTAGGTGATCATATACCCCTGGTTGTTGCAAGACTTCTAAACATGCAATGCCAGAATGCATCGATGCTGGATTTCCAGCCATTGTTCCTGCTTGATAAGCAGGGCCAAGTGGTGCAATTTGTTCCATAATATCAACGCGACCACCATAGGCACCAATTGGTAAACCGCCACCGATGATTTTTCCTAGTGCAGTAAGGTCGGGTTTAACACCGAGAAGGTCTTGGGCAGCTCCATAATGAAAGCGGAAGGCTGTAATTACTTCATCATAAATGACGAGGCCTCCATAACGATGCGTAAGATCATTTACCGCTTCTAGAAACCCTGGTTCAGGTTCTACAATTCCAAAGTTACCAACGATCGGTTCAACGAGAACAGCAGCGACGTCATCTCCGAATGTTTCTAACGCTTGTTCTAATGCATCCGCATCGTTAAACGGAACTGTAATGACTTCTTTTGCAATGTTCTTTGTGACTCCTGCGGAATCTGGAGAACCTAATGTCGAAGGTCCGGAACCTGCGGCAACAAGCACAAGGTCAGAATGGCCGTGGTAACAACCTGCAAATTTAATAATCTTATTGCGACCTGTATATGCTCTTGCAACTCGAATGGTCGTCATAACTGCTTCTGTACCTGAGTTAACGAAGCGAACCTTCTCAAGAGAAGGGATGGCTGATTTTAACATGATTGCAAAGTCATTTTCTAACCGTGTTGGTGTTCCATATAAGACACCATCTTCAGCAGCTTGTGTAATTGCTTTTGTAATGTGAGGGTGTGCGTGCCCTGTGATGATTGGACCGTACGCTGCAATGTAATCAATGTAGCGGTTGTCATCCAAGTCATACAAGTATGCACCGTTTCCTTTCTTTATTGAAACAGGAATTCCTCCGCCGACTCCTTTAAATGATCGGGAAGGGCTGTTTACGCCTCCAACGATATGTTCATTTGCGATTTCGTATTGTCGTTGTGACTGTTCTATATTCATTTTGTAACCTCCAATATCATCAATCTTTATTCTACCATTGTATGATTCGACAAACACGTAAAACGCGATCATAATAGAAGAAAGTCATCAAAAAAGTGAGAGGAAGTTGAATGAAATGGAATTATTGAACAAAGTAGCGCCAGATTTTACGTTGCCAGCAAGTAATGGTGAGAACCTTTCAATTAGCGATTATAAAGGTAGCATCGTTGTCCTTTATTTTTATCCAAAAGACATGACACCAGGTTGTACAACACAGGCTTGTGATTTCCGTGATGCTATGCCAGCACTTCGTGAAGATAATGTAGTTGTCCTTGGAATCAGTCCTGACTCGTTAGATCGTCATGACAAATTCATTCAAAAGCATGAACTTCCATTTACGCTGATTGCAGATGAAGAGCAAGAAGCCGCAAACAAATACGGAGTTTGGCAATTGAAAAAGAACTTCGGCAAAGAATACATGGGAATCGTCAGATCCACGTTTTTAATAGATGAAACAGGAACGGTAATTAACGAATGGAGAAACGTTCGTGTTAAAGACCATGTAGAAAAAGTGAAAGAAGCGATTCAAGCCCACAAAAATGGAGGATGATGATCGTGGAAGTTGTCATTACGAATAAAATACCGACTGAAACCATTCGTGAGATTAAAGAGCAATTACCTTCTGTTAACATCTCTCAGTTTGAAACGATGTCAGAAGCGAAAGAAAAGCTTGAGAGTGCGGACGCATTGTTCTTGTTTGGCGGAGGCTTAACAGAACGTGTCATTTCGAGTGCAGTTAATTTGAAGTGGGTGATGACTTCTTCGGCAGGTGTTGAAAACTTGCCGTTGGACTCACTTGAGAAACGAGGAATTACCGTTACGAATGCTCGAGGTGTTCATAATGTGCAGATGGGGGAGTACGCCCTTCATGCGATGCTTGATCATGCACGTAAACATAAGGTAAGCGTAGAGTATCAACAAATCAAACGATTTGAGAACTTCAAGCCAGGTGAACTTTACGGGAAAACGCTAGTCATCCTTGGAACAGGCGCAATCGCACAAGCTGTCGCAAAGAGGGCGAACGTGTTTGGTATGAGAGTGTTTGGAATCAATCAAAGCGGGCGAGAGGTTGTGCATTTTGATGAGACATATGCGCTACAAGAGTTGTTTAACGTGTTACCTAAAGCGGACTATATCGTAAACGTCCTACCGTCAACATCAAAGACGAAACAACTTATTAATGAAGAGTCGTTTAGTTATATGAAACATTCAGCAGTGTTCATTAACTTTGGTAGGGGAGATGCAGTTAATGAACAAGCGCTCATAGAGGCATTACGCAATAAAAGGTTGGACCATGCTTACTTAGATGTGTTCGAAGAGGAGCCTTTACACGAAGAGCATCCATTATGGGGAATGGATGAAGTGACGATCACGCCCCATATCGCTGGTTACTCATCACATTATATGGAGAGGCTTCTTCCGATATTTGTACATAACCTTCGTGTCTTCGTTGAACAAGAAGGAGAAATGAAGAATATCGTTAATAAAAGTGAAGGTTATTAGCGTTCATTTTGTGATATGATGAAACATAAACATGAGTCAAACGGAGGTTTTCCAGTGAAACTGCTTGTATGTATTGTTAATGACGTATACCGGGATCATCTTGAGAAAGTATTGCAAAATTCAGGTTATCGAATTACTGAACTAGCAAGTAGTGGAGGGTTTCGGAGAAAAGGGAATACGACCTTTTTAATTGGTTTCAAAGATCAAGATTACAATGATCTTAAGAAGACAATGGAAGAAGCGTGCGTACACGTAGAACAAAAGAAAAAAATTCAACCGACTAGTAAATATCGGTTTACATCGTTTGTTATGGAAACGGCAACGAATGATGATTGGACAACACGGTTTAATAAGGCGTAAGAATCCCTATATTGACAAGCATTTCACTGTCCGTTAAACTAAATTATAAGAATTATAATGTAGTAATTGTTGTATGAAAGAGGGTGCATGGCGATGGCAAGTGAACGACTTCAGCACGCGGTCGATTCATTAAAGTCTACAAAAGTGCGAATGACACCGCAGCGTCATGCGATTTTAGAGTTTCTCTTTGAGACGATGACGCATCCAACAGCAGATGAAATTTATAAAGCTTTAGAAGGTAAGTTTCCAAATATGAGCGTTGCTACGGTGTACAATAATTTGCGCGTATTCAAAGAAGTAGGGATTGTTAAAGAATTATCCTATGGAGACTCTTCAAGTCGTTTTGATTCAGTAACAAATAGCCATTATCATATTATCTGCAACGACTGTGGTAAGATTGTTGATTTTCATTATCCGGCTCTGGATGAAGTGGAGACGTTAGCAGAGCATGTGACGAATTTCCAAGTTCAATCACATCGCATGGAGATTTATGGAACGTGTCCAGAATGCATGAGTAAACAATCGATCGCACACGATTAATTGTTTTGATCTATAATGAAATGCAAAAAAACACCGCCATATTTCGGCGGTGTTTTTATTTAGGGTTAAAAGATGACTTTCGATTGTAACGAGCGTCTAACTCTTTTCCTTCTAACGCTTTATCGATTGTGAGTGGTTCGTTACAGTGCATACATGCATCTACACGACCGAGAATTTTCGTCGCTCCTTCGCATGAAGGACAGATGACTTGTACAGTTTTCATCGACTGCATACCAATCCATAGATAGACAAGAGCGCTCGACAGCACTGATAGGAAGCCAATGATCATTGCAAACGACATTAAGATTGGATTTTCACTAAATACAAAGATAGCTATATACATAATGAAGATCCCGATAAAAATTAATGCGAGTGCAAACGTGCGAATGCGATTAATTTTCGCCACTTGCTATACCTCCTGTTACTTTCAATAAGAACACGTCCATAGTATAACATAGTCATTCATAGCGGTGCATCGACTGCTCTAGAAACTTTTTAAACTTTTTATGGAAAATGTATTGACGCTTTAGTTAATAACATGGTATCTTTATATCCGTCGCCAAGAGAGACGGCAGACAACATCGAAAAAAACAACGAAAAAAAGTTGTTGACGATAATTGCAAAAACATGGTATCTTATAACTCGCACTAACAAATGCGAAACACACCGAAAAAAAGAATTGAAAAAGTTGTTGACACAACGAACTGACGGTGGTAAGATAGAAAAGTCGCTGTCGCAACGACGGCAACACAAAACAAGCAAAACAATTGCCCTTTGAAAACTGAATGAAAGTTAAGCGAATTAAAGCAATAAAAGCTAGCGCTTCTATTATAGAAGTACGAGCCTCGTTGGCACCCCCGTGCTAACGAAAAAGGAAACACTTTCAATGGAGAGTTTGATCCTGGCTCAGGACGAACGCTGGCGGCATGCCTAATACATGCAAGTCGAGCGGACCCGAGGTGCTTGCACCTCAT
>NZ_JAFBEC010000018.1 GCF_016908595.1 Geomicrobium sediminis
TCCCTACAAGAATCCCATCACATAGTCGAGAAAATTGCATTATTAAATGCAAAAGATGATTATTTTACCGATCTTTGTACTAGAAGTTTAAGAAAGATATTAACTCATGATTTACAGGAACTATTAGTATATAAGCCTCTTTCTGTACCACAAGAGATTGCCATTGAAGTTTACTCCAATACGATTGGAACTTTACTTTCTTATTGGATGAAGAACAAAAAAGAAGAAACTCCGAAAGAAATGGACAACTATTTTCATTCTGTTTTGAATCCCATGTATTTTGATATGTTAAAGTAAATAGCTAAAAGGGACCTTAAAAAAAGTTCACAAAGAAGGCCATAGAAAACGCAACCTTCTTCCGTTAAATGGCCCGTTAATGGAAAAAACAAAATTGGAATTTTTGATAAACAAACACATTAATTTTAACACAAAAACCAGTCGCACTCCCCAAAAACGACTAGCCAAAGAAACGGATCACAGAGTGCAGGTAAACTATTACATCATACCGCCCTTATCTCAAGCATATTCACCTGTATTCGCAAGGTTCTTATCCCCTCGTATGAGTATATATTTCCAATAAAGGAACGTATATTCGTTTAAATTCATCAATGAACGCTTTTTCGTTACTTTTTGTTACCTTTAAAAAGTAACATTTCAATTCCATTCCTCAGCTTCGATAAGGAATAACATAAAATAAACATTCTTCGAATGGCGAATCCTATAGCCAATCCTGACAGAGTGGCAATAATGGACAACATGATGGGACCGAAGACGATTCCAACGATAGATGTCGATGAATAAGCGACCGCGATTGTTGTAACAAATGGTTTAGGACATGCTTCCATCAAAACGACCATTGACGTCTATGGTCACCTATTTCCGAACAAACAAAGAGAAACAATCGACCGGATAGATGATCTTTTTTAAGCAATCGGCAACAAGGCAGAACACAGGCGGAACACGGACGCTCTATTGAACAACATTTTTATCATCAAACGAAAATCACCAACACTCTCTATGTGTTGGGTATGTCAATATTTATGTTGGGCTATTTGACAAGATCGAATATATTAATTCACTTCATAGGTTAAAATATAGATTAAAATATGCTTATTATCGTAAAAAAGAGATTCGTTCACTTTATCTATCCGCATATTTATTCTCTTTACCGGACGCAGAATGCAAACTTCAAACAGGTCCTATAGTTCATCATTTAAATTCAGTTATTTCGTACTATTTTAATAAAATATATTTTATTGTATATTGTGAATAATTCATAATAATTTGAAAGGAGCATTTTGTATGAAAAAAATTATCGTCGTAATCGCTGTCGCATGCTTATCTTTTTCTAGTGTAAACAGTGTAAGTGCTACATCAGTAGAAGATGAAGCGAAAAAGTATGAGATTACATCAGAGCAATTTGAAAATGAGATCTGGAACGAAATGGAAAGCGCTGACGACAATGAAAAAACTTTATTAGATGAAGATTTAAAAACCTTTAAGGATATGGGGGATGAAGAAAGGGAGGAGTTTCTACGCATTTTATCAGATCCTGAATTGATGGAAGAAGCATTGCAGGCTACATTTCAAGGAGAGAGTACAAGTTTAGATGGCGGAAACATTGAGGTAACTACAACAACGAACTCTGATACTGAAGAAGTGAATACTACTTTAGACGAAGATGAACATACTGATATCGAACGTATTAATGAAACGCATTATACTGCTGTTGAAGTTAGAGGTATTAACATATTACGAATTAGGCATACGATAGACTATAATACTGGAACTAGGACTGTAGATGATTTTTCATTTAGAGAAGTTATTGAATTAAATAATGGTGGACATACTGTTGATCGAAATATAAACCCCGCATTGAATGTGCGGTGGGAAGAAGAGTATGATTATATTGCTCCAAACAAACAGTTTGTTACTTCAGAAGCTATAGGAATAGCTGAAATAGGAATCGGCGATTGGGTAATAAATATAATGTCTGCAGATGCTGAGATTAGAGGTCAAGCAAATGGCTGGGTCGATTATAGCTTTGAGTATAGTGAGTAATGATAAACATATAAATCTAATCATTAATTAATGATTTAAAGAGCAATCCGATTATAAAGGATTGCTTTTTAATTTGCGATTTTTAGTCAAAACATTCATTTTTATACATAAATAAGTATCTTACTGTATCAGATTTCATATGAAAGTAGCTTACCAGCATTTGCATCACACCGCTTTACATTAAAATGATTCAAATTTAAAACAAGTCAGCAAGTTTACATATAAGGACAAACTACCACATTGATTTCTTATCATTTTCATATCGGGAAATAAAGAGAAAATGATATCAACCTCTTTCTTACAAAACCCTTAGTATAAAAGGGTTTTTTTAATTTTTTTTGCAAAACGATTCTATGAAATAAACGGGCAAAAAACGGCAACGCTTCAAGAGTCATTATTCAACAAAAATGAACAACACAAATAATGACATCACTCTTTACGAGCAATGCCATTCATCACGTATTACTAGTCCTACTTACGTAATCAAAAATCAAACTCAGCTTCTTTTTGTTCACGAAGCTGCTTTAACGTTTCTGACAAGAGCAACGTGTCGTCCACTAAGTCTTGAAGTCTAAAGTGAATGTCGTCATTGATGATTTGTTTATTTAGGAAATCTTTTTCTTCAATGAACACGAAGCTTTGCGTAATATGAGCTTTCATATAATTTAAAATCGGCTTTAACTGTTGGTCGACGATCATGTAATGTTTTGAAGATCCTGCTGTCATCACAACGCTAACGGTCTTATGCTCAAATGCACGTTCTGGAAGCAAGTCAAAAACGTTTTTCAATGTTCCTGGAATGGATGCTTGAAATACCGGAGTACCGATAAGTAAAACGTCCGCATCCATAATCGTTTGAGTCACGTACTTTGTATCCCCGGCGTAATCGAGGTAGTGACGTCCATCGCTCCACTGGATCGTGTAATCCGCTAAATCGATTAACGTTGCATCAACTGTATGCTTATCAAGCTTCTCCATCACTTGGTTCATCGCTGTACGCGTCTTTGAACCGACCGTTGAACCTGAAAGAACAACTACATTCATTTTCTTCACGATCCTTTAGACGTATATTTTCGAATGGCAGGTAAGATCTCTGTCCCAATCAACTCAATGTTGTTACGAAGTTGCGCCATCGTAACCCCTCCGAAATCCATCTGACCGATATAGCGCTGGTGTCCGAAGAGCTCATGTTGATAGAGGATCTTCTCAATGATTTGTTGTGGGCTTCCCACATTCACAACACTGCGAATATCCGCGCTTTGAGCAAATTGTTGTTTCGGGAAACCGCGACCGTTGGTTAGCTTCATGCCTTCATTAATATGTGGATAATACTCTCGCTGGGCTTGTTGAGTCGTTTCAGCAGTATAGAAGAACCCAGCCGTTGCAATCGGTAACGAATCTGGATCATGCCCGTTTGCTTTAGCCGTTTCACGATACGCATCAATCGTTCCTTTAAAGTGACTAGCCGCGCCTCCCAGATGTGCAAGAAACATCGGGACTCCTGCATACCCTGCTTTCATCGCACTTGCAGGTGTACCGCCAACCGCTCTCCAAATCGGTAACTTCCCTTCTAATGGACGCGGGAGTACTTTTGCATCTTTTAACGACTTACGGAAATTACCACTCCAATTGACGACCTCTTCTTCATTAATTCTACGAAGAAGCTCGAACTTCTCTTCATACAATTCCTCGTAATCATGCAAATCATAGCCTAGCAAGTCGTAAAGACCTACTCTTGATGCTCTTCCTGCAATAATTTCTGTTCGTCCTTCAGAAATTAAATCAATCGTAGAAAAATCCTCATACACGCGTACAGGATCTAACGTACTGATAATGGTCGATGAGCTTCCGATCTTAATTTTTTCTGTCGCTTGAGCAATTGCACCTAAAACGACGGTGTGAGCTTGTGTTGCGAAATAGTCTTGATGGCTCTCCCCAACGCTTATAAAATCAATGCCTGCTTGTTCGGCAAGCTTTGCGACTTCTATAATTTCTTGAATTCTTTGTTTTGCTGAGATTCGGTCTCCAGTTTCCGGATGAGGCAAATGATCCCCTAACGTATACAATCCGAACTCTAGGCCTTTTCCTGATTTAAAACGACCTTTATCCATTTTATTTCAACACCCTTTCGGAATCTTTTCTTTTCTATGAGAGTGACTAATGATAGTATGAGTGAAATAGATCGATTTAGGAAGTACGCACTTTTAGGAACCATAGTATACTAAATGATACTTAGGAGGGATTTCGATGAAATATGAACCCGACTTTTGTAAAATAGACGACGCCTTAACCATTATTGTCGGCAAGTGGAAACCAATTATTCTCCTTCACCTGCTTAATCACGGAACCCAACGGTTCTCTGAATTACGAAGTCAAATGCCTGGCATTACCCAGAAAATGCTCACGAAGCAGTTGCGTGAACTTGAAGAAGAAGACATCGTTTCACGAAAAGTCTATCCTCAAGTTCCACCGAAAGTGGAGTATTCGATCACCGATTATGGACGTACGCTTCAACCGATCCTTGAAGCAATGCATGAGTGGGGAACGAAACACCACGCACACCGCCTTAAGAAAGAAAATACGGCTTCACACGAATCCTAATGGAAATGGACAATACAGCCCTGTCTCATGTAGGATAGTGAAGGAGAACTCTTGATACACCATCAGTAAAGGAGACATACTCATGACAGAACATAAACAAACAGCTCACATTAATCCAGAAGGTAAAGAAATCGCGGAAACGGTTCTTCTACCAGGAGATCCATTACGTGCGAAGTTTATTGCAGATAACTATTTAGAAGACGTTGTTCAATTTAATAGCGTCCGTAACATGTTTGGCTATACAGGAACGTATAACGGGAAGAAAATCTCCGTTATGGGAACAGGCATGGGTGTCCCGAGTATCGGCATTTACTCGTGGGAACTCATTAACATTTTCGGAGTGAAAAACTTAATTCGCGTCGGTTCATGTGGAGCACTTCAAGACGACTTGAACCTTTACGACATTATTTTCGCTATGGGAGCTTCTACGAACTCGAACTATGTTAGCCAGTACAACTTACCAGGCCACTATGCGCCGGTTGCATCGTACGAGCTCCTTGAGAAAGCGAAGAACATCGCTGACGAGCAAGGTCAAACGGTTCACGTAGGTAACGTCCTAACAAGTGACACGTTCTACAATGCCGACGAAACTGCTGCTAAAAAGTGGAGTGACATAGGCATTCTCGGTATTGAAATGGAAGCTGCTGCTCTTTACATGAACGCTGCCGCCGCTGGCGTAAACGCACTTACAATTCTTACTGTTAGTGACCACGTATTCAAGCAAGAAGAAACAACTGCTGACGAACGTCAAAATTCATTTACGAAAATGATGGATATCGCACTTAACCTTGCGTAACTATTGAAAAACTCCTTGAAAAGCGGACGCTTTTCAAGGAGTTTTTCAATGGTTGCTCTAGACGTCAGAACTATGTGAGTAGAATACGTCAAACAGGCTTCTTTTTCACTCATTCTCCTCACATAACTGGCTTATTGTGAGGAGAAAACATAACTTTGTGAGTAGCGCTCTACCATCTTTGTATTTTTTCTTATCTTCTGTTCACAATCCAACGTTGTAGAGCTTCATGCATATCCCGAAGCCTCGAAGCTAAAAGTTTGATATTATGTTAGTAGGTCATATGTATTCTGAAAGTTCTTTCTACTACTTCTTTAAAAGGATGGATCTACGTTGAGAATTGTAAATGAGAAGCAATTAACATCACTTATGGACATGAAAGAAATTATTCAGCGAGTGGAAGTTGCTTTAGAAGAGTATTCTTCGGGAAGGACCAACACTCCAATTCGCACAGCTCTTCCTTACGATGACGAACAAAACACGGCCTTGTTTATGCCATCTGTGGCGGACGGTCTCCAAAAGATCGGCGTGAAAGTCGTCACCGTTGCCCCGAACAACAAAGATCTTGGCAAGAAACTCATTAATGGGTTTGTCGCCCTCTCCGATTACAAAACGGGCGAGCCCGTTGCCATATTAGAAGGTTCCTACTTAACGATGATTAGGACGGGGGCCATCTCAGGAGTTGCAACGAAATATTTAGCAAAACAGAACGCAACGACTCTCGCCATCATTGGGACTGGTGAACAAGCCTTCGGCCTCGCCGCTGCTGTGTTTGCTACGAGAGACATTACAGACGTTCACCTTTATAACCGTTCCAAAGACAAAGCCGAGGCTTTTGCTCATAAACTACAGCATGATTTAAGTCAGTACGTGAACATCCACTTCCATGATCAGGCCGATGATGCTATTACGCATGCCGAAATTATCGTAACCGCAACAAATTCATCAACACCCGTGTACAGTGCGTCACTTCGACCTGGCACTCACGTGAATGCGGTCGGATCGTTTCGACCTACGATGCAAGAATTACCGACACATACCGTGACAGATGCACATAAAGTTGTTGTCGAAGCTGTTGATGCTGCACTTGAAGAGACTGGAGACCTGATTACTCCGATTGAAAATGGCGATTATCAAGAGAATCAAATTCACGGGGAACTCGGAAAGATTGTTTCTGGTGAACTTAGCTGTCGTGAACATGATGAAGAGATTACCGTCTTCAAATCCGTTGGCCTTGCCATCGTTGATATTGTCGTTGCGAATTACTTTTACGAAAAGGCCATAGAGACAAACACAGGGACCGATGTCGACTTTTAACAGGTAGATATTGCTGACTAAACCACAAAGGACGGATCACATGACAACCATTAAACGCGTACGCCTAGAAACAGGATACTTAGAAGAAAATGAATTCGTCTATGGAAGTGCGACATCGCTCGTAGATATTCAAATTAAAAATGGGAATGTCTCAAACATTACTCCCGCTTCAGAAGAACTAACCGACACTGATGCGTTTGATGGGAAGGAACTGTTGCTCCTTCCAGCCATTCGCGAAATGCATTGTCACTTAGATAAGAGTAAGTTAGGAGTGCCGTGGCGACCGGTTACACCTGCAAGTAACCTTGTCGAACGATTCACGAAAGAAATTGATGAACTTGATGCCCTCGACCTTCCTCTTAAAGAGCGGGCAAGAAACTTAATTGAACTTGAATGCTCACATGGGGTGACCTTCTTTCGATCGCACATTGATGTTCACCCTAAAGTTGGTCAACGTTACTTAGAAGAAACCATTGAATTACTTCATGAATATAAGGGAACCTTTGATTATGAGCTCGTTGCGTTTCCTCAACACGGTTTACTTCACTCAAATGCATACAACGATGTATTAACCGCACTCCAATCAGGCGCTACCCTCGTTGGTGGTGTTGATCCCTCCTCACTCGATGGTGATTTAGAGCGGTCGTTACATCAAACGTTTGAACTGGCTACACAATTTAATGCGCCGATTGATATCCACGTTCATGATCGTGATGATCACGGAAGAAATACCGTTCGTGAGTTAATACGATTAACAAAAGAGGCGAGGTGGCAAAACAAAGTTGCCATTAGTCATGCATTTGGATTGAATGATTTTTCAGGCGAGGAACGTGGGAGCGTGTTTAAAGAACTCGCTGAGAACGGCGTTCACATTATTTCGAGCCTACCTTTAAACGGGGTATTCCCACCACTTGAGGAATTACGTAAAGCGGGAGTACACGTATCACTTGGTTGCGATAATGTGTACGATTCCTGGTCACCTCTTGGGACTGGGAATGTGATTGAGAAGCTAAATCGCTATTTAGAAGTCTATCGGATGAGAAGCCAAGAAGACTTAACCGACGCATTGAGTCTCATTACTGACAAACCTTTTTCTTTAGCAAAAGGACAGCCTTGGTTACAAAAAGGAATGGAGGCAGATTTCATTCTCGTGGACAGTTCATCAGCTGCAGAGTTTGTAGCAAGACAAAACCCTGTGCTGTACAGCTTTCACCGCGGACAACTTGTCTATCAAAAAGAATCTTAATGGGGGCACTTGATCGTGAACATATTAATCGTCTATGCACACCCTGAACCGAAGTCGTTTAATGGTGCTTTAAAGGATGCGGCAGTCGAAGAACTACAATCGCAAGGTCACACGGTCCGTATATCGGATTTGTATCGGGCAAACTTCAAAGCGATTGCAGACCGTGGTGATTTTGACCAACAAAGCAATCCGGATTTTTTTAAATACCAAGCTGAACAAGCACATGCTTCTAAGGAACATGGATTCCATCCTGAAATCCAGGCTGAACTTGATCGCTTGTTTTGGGCGGACTTCGTGATCTTCCAATTCCCATTATGGTGGTACAGTGTACCTGCAATTCTAAAAGGGTGGTTCGATCGGGTGTTTGCTGCAGGAACCATTTATGGTGGAGGGCTAGGTAGGTATAGTGAAGGAGCTTTACGTGGTCGTAAAGCGATGCTATCTGTTACGGTTGGTTCTGCTGAAAGTGGGTTTAGCCCAACTGGAATTGATGGAGACATGACGACCATTCTTTATCACATTAACCACGGGATGCTTTACTTTAGTGGCATGCAGCCTGCTGAACCCTATATTACCTACCAGCCAGCTCGAGCGAGCGCCGATGAACGTAAAGCCATGTTGGCTAGTTTTAAACAACATATGAAAGCGATTGATGACATTCCATTAATCCAGTATCACCCGAATGACCACTTTGATGAGAACCATCAACTAAAGCCCGAACATCGTATATAGAATGATCAAAGCGACCCTGTTTTTAAGAGCAGGGTCGCTTTGTAGTCGATTACATTCCATTTCTAAAGAAAGGGGCAAACATCCTTGGCACGAACAGCAAAGCGTCAGCTAAGGCTCCAATCCAAGATGAGAGGAGCGTATCTCTGTTACGCATTTGATTCCGTTCAACTTTCGCCGACATATTGACCTCCCCAAGAGTTTACTAACTTTAGTATACCATGACTGAAAATTAATTCTACTCAACGTCTTCTTCAAGAATTTGCTGCGTGAACGCTTCCGCATCTTCGACCATAACCTCATCACCTAAATAATAGATTGAATAGAAATAATCACCGTGAGGAAAATGATGGGAAACGTTCTCATTGTCCTCTCCAAATTGAGTAGCTTCGACAGGATGTCCACCAATGGTTACTTCTTCTGAAAGTGTCGGAATCGTTGGCGACACATGAATTTCAAGGTTAATTTCTAGCTCACCATCGTAACCTCCGTACACATATTCAAAATCCGCAAGTTCAGCAATCTCTAAATTCGGTTCAGACGATGCCCGGTGCCCGTAATTGACGATAAGCGAGTCTAACGACATTGACTCGTTTTCCCAAATTGATAAAATATCATAATTCGTATGTTCAGGAATGTTCACATTATACGATGTTTCATTCACTTGTTGTTGTACTTCAGAAACATCACCATTAGAGCAAGCAACCATAAAAATGGCAAGCAAAGGAATAATCATAATTCGCATTGTCTTCCCCCTTTGTAGGTCTTTACCCATTTTCAATATACTGGAAACTACTCTGCAATTTCCCGTTTACTTCTTCGAATTTCTATATTAAAGTTATTAAAGACACTTTATGTCTGTAATAAAAAAAGGATGATACATTATGAATAACGAAAAGCACGTAAAGAAAATTCAAGCGTTAGAAAACGAGCATCGCCACACTCATTTTCCAGCTAGTACATTACTTAAATTACTACCAATAACAAATAATAGTACCATTCTGGATTTAGGTGCTGGTACGGGTTATGTCACACTACCCGCTGCAAAAGAAACCTCAGGCAATGTTTATGCACTCGACCGTGATTTAAACATTCTAACCTACTTAGAGCAGTCAGTGGTTGAACAACAAGTCACGAATATCACTACGCTTGAAGCTGATTTCAAAGCCATCCCACTTCAAGATCAACATGTGGACATTGTCATTGCATCCATTTCGCTTCATGAAATCAAACCACTTTCAAGCGCGTTAGACGAAGCATTTCGCGTACTAAAACGAGGTGGGATGATTCAAGTCATTGAAATTGAAGCCACAGAAAAGTCACGGGGGCCGAGAGTATCTTCTAAAGATATGTCGGCAGCACTTGAAGAAGCGGGCTTTGTGATTAGTCAAACTTTATTTCCAGATTTAACGATTGCAAACGAACCTGTCTATATTCACCTCGCTACCCGTCCATAAATTTTACAAGGGCACTTGGTTTTGTTGTTTCAATTTCTCATGCTTTTCAAACATGAGAAACAAGAAGAGACTTACAACCATCAAGATCGTTGCACCATTCACCATGTAATGAACAGCTGGTAACAACGCAACTCCCATCAATTGCACAAGTGAGACAATGAAGATAAACAAACCTAAAACTAAGACGAATAAACGCATGACTTGTTTGAGTACGACCGTAGCTTTTAAGCTCATCTTCAAGCCTCCCGACAATATAAGTTTGTAGAGTCATTCGTTGGCGCGCCGATTTCTTCACCTAAGGCGCTCCACGATGGTTCGATACAATTGATAACATTTACGAAAAAGGTTGTCATAAAACGTACCTAAGGTTCGATCCACAACAACGCGCACTCCTGCAAAAAACAGTGCAATCACAGCGATTATAAGCATAAGTGCAACGCCCGCTTGAATGCCAGACAACACAACCACCCATTCCAATCAGAGTAAACGTAATGTAACACGAACAAGCGGAATTTTCAAATCAGTCAGATAAAATCTTTCGCCAAAACGAGCTCCAAAAAAAGACAGCACCCTTATTAAGGGACTGTCTCTCAACATTGCGCTCTAGGCATTAACAACAACCGATGGTTTCGGCTTTTCTAAACCTAGGTGGTCGCGAAGGGTTGTTCCTTCGTATTCTTCTCTGAAAATGCCGCGTTTTTGAAGCTCTGGCACGACGAGATCTACGAAGCTTGAAAGCCCGTCTGGATAGTTACCTGGGCAAAGGTTGAACCCGTCACAGCCCCCTTCTTTGAACCAACGCTCAAGATCGTCAGCAACTTGTTCAGGATTTCCGATTAAAATGCGATGTCCTCTTGAACCAGCAACATGCTTGTAAAGTTGGCGAACACTCATGTTTTCACGCTTAGCGAGATCGAGGATGAGTTGGCGACGACTTTGGTTGCCGTTGGATTCAGGCAAGTCTTCTGGCAACGGCGAATCCAAATCATAATTTGTAAAATCAAAGCCACCCATATACTCAGATAACAACTCTAATCCTACTTCTGGGACGATGAGTTCTTGTAATTCATCGTACTTCGCTTGTGCTTCTTCTTTTGTCTTTGCTACGTAAATTGACACACCTGGTAAGACTTTCACTTCGTCTGGATTGCGCCCATTTTCTTTTGCGAGCTTCTTCACTTCATCGTAGAAACGCTGTCCTTCTTCTAACGTCAATTGGGCCGTGAAAATCACTTCAGCATGCTTAGCTGCGAATGCCTTACCTTGCGGTGAAGACCCTGCTTGAATAATTACGGGTTCACCTTGCGGAGAGCTTGAAGCATTTACGGGACCTTTGACGTTAAAATAATGACCGTCATGGTTTGTTTCATGTAGGCGCTCTGAATCGAAGTAGGTGCCTGCTTCCTTATCACGAATGAGCGAGCCTTCTTCCCAACTTCCCCAAAGCTTCTTCACAACATCAAGAAATTCATCGGCGCGCGTGTAACGCTCATTATGTTCCATATGAATGTTCTGACTGAAGTTCGCTGCTTCACCCGTATAATACGACGTCACGACGTTCCAACCTGTACGTCCACGGTTTAGATGATCAAGCGAAAGAAACTTTCTCGCGATATGAAAGGGCTCGTTATACGTCGTTGTGGCTGTTGCGGCCAGACCGATCTTCGATGTCATGGCACTCAACGCCCCGAGTAACGTGAACGGTTCAAAGCGTACTAACTCTGACGGATGTGATAAGTGATTAAATGATAATCCGTCTGATACGAAGAGCATATCAAGTTTCCCCTGCTCAGCAATTTGAGCAACATCGCGGTAAAAATCAAGGTTTTCAGGACTATCTGCTGGTGTGTTCGGTTGTCTCCATGAAGCGATATGATGACCAAATCCCATCAAAAAAACACCGATGTTCATTTTACGATCCATAGTACAAGTTCCTACCTTTCAGAAGTTAAGAGTTTCGTAAGTTTTGATAGGTTGGGTGCCAATTAAGAAGGCGTTTCTCCAATAGCTTCGCCAAAGTGTCTGCGATTTTTCCTAATACCGAATAAAGTAAAATCGCGAGAATGATGACATCAATCTGCATGAATTCTCTTGCATTCATCGACATATAACCGATACCAGATGTCGCAGCAATCGTTTCTGCCACAATTAATGTGACCCACATCACACCGAGTGCATAACGGACGCCAACGAGAATGGATGGCATTGCGCCTGGCAAGATCACCTTCGTAAATAAATGCCATTTCGAAATACCATAAATACGGCTCATTTCAAGTAACCCGCGATCAACAGAACGGATTCCGTGGAATGTATTAATATAGACCGGGAACATAACCCCTGCCGTCACGAGAAAGATCTTCGCCGTCTCTCCAACTCCAAACCAGATAATAACGAGCGGAATCATCGCGAGAATTGGAATGTTACGGAACATTTGAATCGTCGTATCGGTATACCGCTCCGATGAGTTTGACATTCCGTTTAACACTCCGAGGATAAAGCCTAGTCCCCCACCGATTAAGAACCCTACTGCTGCCCGGAAGAAGCTAACACCGATGTGTTCAAAAATCTCCCCACTTACGGTATACGTGATTGCCGTTGTAAGCACTTCATAAGGGCTTGCAATTAACTGCATCGCTCCAGTAGAAACAGAAACTTGCCAAACAACGAGTAAAACGATGGGCAGAACCCAAGGGGCAATGGAGCTTTTATACACATGCTTAAGACCGTGATTACTAATTGCTTTATTCGTCATTTGACAGCTCCTTCCCTTCTACAATATAAGAATCCATTTCTAAAGGATCATCAATAAATCCTAATTCTAGTAAATCATCGGCTTGTTGCTGTAAATCTTCTTCCACACCCGGCCCATTGTAATCAGCAATGTTAATGCCACGATCTAATATCCGGTGCCACGTCTCCTCAGACAGCCCCGTTTCCTCAAACAGTAACGGTGTTGCAATGGAAGGATCATCTTCAACTTCTTCACCGATTCGAATGACCGCATCGACATATACTTCCAACGCTTCTGGATGATCCGTTAAAAATGCTTCATTCGTAAAATAAAACGAGCGATACGCAACGACATCTTCTGACGTTGAGATCACTTCGTGTCCCCGTTCTTCACCTGCTGCTAAATACGGATCCCAAACGACCCAAGCATCAATTTCTCCTCGTTCCATCGCTAGAATTGCGTCTGGAGGATCAAGATAAACAGGTCTCACATTCTCTAAATCAAGTCCTTCTTTTTCAAGCGTTTTTAGTGTTAAATAATGGGCAATCGATGCCCGATTAAAAGCAATTCGTTTTCCTTCAAGGTCACCAATGTCCTCAATATCCGTATCCCTTTGCACTAAAATGCCTTGACTATGTGGCGCTGATTCGGTTGAGGCAATATATCGGATCGGATGATTGTTCGCAATCGCATAAAGGGAAGGTATGTCGCCCGCATTTGCAATGTCCACGCTTTCTGTTCCGAGTGCCTCAAGTGTGGAGCTACCTGTGTTGAATTCTGCCCAGTCCACTGAGTAACCAAGCGCCTCCAGATCAGCGTGAAATTGTTCATCTTCACGTAACATGAGCGTAATCGCGTTTTTTTGATACCCGATTGTGAATTCATTCATTTCTTGCGAATGCGTCGTGGCTTCATGGCTACATGCAAAAAGCACACCTACTGACGTAATCATCCCCAATAAAGCACCTGTTGCTTTTCGCATCATCTCATCCTCTCCGACCCTACCTTAGTCTCTATACAGGTTTTTTTAGTTGCTCTCGTACGAGAGGCAGAACTTCCCTGCCGATTTGTTCAATCACTTCCAAGTGAGGGAATCCACGCAGCAACACTTTATCGAACCCTAATTCAACATACTCGACAATTCGTGCTGCCACTTGTTCTGGTGTTCCAACGAGAGCAATGGAGTTCCCCGATAACACTTGCGTGAGCCCGGCCCAAAGGTTTGGAGCGAGTAGGAAGTTGCTCTCCCTGCTGTTCTCCATTAAATCGTGAAGCCGACGTACCCCTTCAGAATCACCTTTCTTGCGATCCGTTTGTTTTTGTTCCAACGCTTCTGGCGAAAGATCTTTAATTAACTGTTCCGCATTTTCAAATGCCTGTTCTTCTATTTCACCTAGAATTACTTGGAATGAAACGCTATACGAAAGCTCTCGATTTTCCTTTGCTGCCCTTGACTTCACATCAGTAATCGTCTCTCTCGTATTATCAAGCGTTTCGCCCCACGTCATATAAACATCCGCTTGTTTGGCGGCGACATTTCTTCCTGTTTCCGATGCACCACCAAAGTAAATCTCTGGAGCTTTAGTCTGCGCAAGTTCTGGAAAAAGAGAGGCATTGTTCAATTCGTAAAATTCACCGCTATGCGTCACATTCTCTTCTGTGAAAAGGCGTTTTAATACGTGAATGTATTCTTCGGTACGACGATAGCGAACGTCGTGCGGCTGGAAATCACCGTAAGCAGCAAGCTCTGTTGGTGAGCCTCCGGTCACGATATTCACGAGCGCACGACCACCAGACCAGTTATCAACCGTTGCAAATTGTTTCGCAAACGTAAACGGCGACATTACACCCGGTCTTGCTGCGAAAAGGAACTTCAATGACTCTGTTTGAGTACTCAAGCTCGCAGCAACCGCAAGGGAGTCTAAGCAACCTGCGCCAGTAGGCAAGAGTAGTGAAGAAAATCCACCGCGTTCCGCTGCTAACGCAATATCTCGAATGTATTCAAAGGTCGGTTCCCGTTCGGTCTTCCCTTTTCCATTCGTCCAACCGGCATTTCCTGTTGCGATGACTCGCCCATCACCGGAAGTAGGTGCCATCGTTATAAATTCAACCATGTTATTTCCTCCTTTGTTGCCTTACGATTGCATTGCAAACGTCTGCTGTTTGTGACTTTCTTCTAATAATTCTGCATATAGTTCACGTTCAATTTCTTTAAATACTGGATGACTACGCTCCCGGGGTCTCGGTAAGGGTACGTCTCGATCATAAGAAATCGTCCCTTCTGAAATGACGATAATTCGATCCGCGAGCATAATAGCTTCACTCACATCATGTGTCACGAGTAAGGCTGTGAATTGATTGCGTTTCCAGATCTCCTCAATGAGACCTTGCATCTCAATACGCGTTAACGCATCAAGGGCACCGAGTGGTTCATCAAACAGCAATAATCTTGGGTTGGCTGCAAGTGCTCTCGCTAGTGCTACTCGTTGCTTTTGACCACCAGACAAAAGAGAAGGCCATTTAGAAGCATGGTCTTCGAGACCAACCTCTTGAAGTAATTGTTTGGCACCTGTTTGCCAATCGTTTTGGAGTTGTAGACCGAAACCAACATTTGTGAGGACATCTTGCCATGGAAGTAGACGATCTTCTTGGAACATCACTCGCGCATCATCATTTTCCTTAGATAAAGGCGCATCATTTTGATAAATCGTGCCTTCCGTTTTTTCTTCAAGTCCTGCAATTAATCGAAGTAGCGTACTTTTCCCACACCCACTTTTCCCGACAACTGCGACAAACTCCCCAGCGTCAACTTGCAAATCAATTCCTTTAATGACTTCCGTGCTGCCGAACTTCTTTTTCATATTTTCAATGCGTAATTGCACGCCATTTTGTTGGTTGGTCATCTTCATTCTCCTTTCTTAGCTAGGGACGATCTCTTTTTGCGGAAGCTCCGTGCTAAATTGATACGATGACTCTAAAAATTGCTGAAACAACGTGCCCGGATTTAATTGGACAAACTGAAGGTCTTGTTCTTTCGCTTTATCATAAGAACGCTCACAAAACGTATTAGGTGGAGCTAAAAAGACAGTGACGTTGAAGTTGTTCACGAACTTTAATACCTCTCCACGTCGTCCTTCCTCTACAGATAATGCAGGGTTACGATGATCTTCAAACCCGTTTGTTTCCGTGTTATAAATTCGAACCCAATCGCCTTCAACAATTGGAACAATTTCTTCTCCCTTAAGTGCTGCAGCAAGAATCGTCATTCTAAGTCCACCTTTCATATAATTCTTATTAAATTGATCTGTTTTATTGAATATACGTCAATAGTGCTGTACAATCAATTTCAAATAAGTAAACTCGGAATTCAGTTTTACTGAACGGTTCATTCGAATACGCTTACAGTAGGGAATTAAGAGAGGTGATACTATTTGGACCTTCGCAATATTGTTACATTTCAATCCATCGTGAAGTTAGGAAGCTTCCATGCAGCTGCTGAAACGTTGAATTACGCACCATCAACGGTAACGATGCACATAAAAAATCTTGAAGAAGAACTCGGCGTCACGTTATTGGAACGCCTGCCAAAACTGAAGCTTACGAGTTCAGGAAAGTTGTTGTATGAACAAAGCGATGTACTCCTGCGAGACTTTGATATGTTGAAAGAAATGATGACGAGTTTACAAAGTGGAAAAAGTGGGTTTATTACGATCGGGGTGATGGAACCCACGGCGAGCTTTCGATTGCCACAACTTCTCGCTGCCTTTCAAGAAGAGCACCCATTAATGAAACTTTCAATACAAGTGCATAACGCAAATGCACTTGAAGAGCTCGTACAGTCTGGGGAACTTGACGTAGCAATTGGAACGACACCAACGACATACAACGATGACGTTTCATTTTCTTGGTTATTTAATGAGGAATTTGGGTTATTAGCACCCATCACTCATACTCTAGCAACAAAAGATACTGTCTCACTCCGTGACTTACACGGTCATTCACTCTTACAAACGACCCCTTCGTGTCCATTTCGAGCGACACTCGACCGAGTGCTACTAGAAAATGACATTAAAGTAAGCAAAAACATTGAAATTAGTAATCTCTTAGCTTTAAAACCATATGTAGAGTCCGGTATTGGCATTGCAGTCATTCCAGAAATCATTGCAAAGCCACCTTTTACTGAAACACGATACGTACCTATAGCAGACTTCAATGGACAGCTCCCTATTGGAATGATGACAAAAACGACCAATTTAAATCCGAGCCCCGCACTTTCTCAATTCATCGCTCATATTCATTCGATCTACCACCCCACTACATTAATTGATTAGACACAAAGAAACCCGATTTGAGACTGACTCAAACCGGGTTTCTTTACGCTTCTATTCATAGAATCTTTACAAAAGCCACATCGCAAATACAGATGCTCCAGTTAAACTGAACATATTACTATTTAGAGGAGATGTTCACTATGTATGCTAAATCGTCAACACTCTTCCCAAAGAAACGAAAAACCGAAGTAGCCCTCGGCTTAAACGTGCGCCTATCATCTGTATTCACGAAAGCGAGTCCTAAACGTCAACAGTTAGTTAAATCCATCAATTAAATACTGTTTGTCTTCCTTGTATTCTAGCAAGAAAGGTTGAATAAATAGATGGATCAACACGGCATATACTGCGATAAAGAGTAGACCACTTGTAAAAGAGATATCTAGAAATGGATGCAGAACCGTCTGGAAGATGAGCACGATAATATATGGTGTCCCTATGTTCCACTGCGCCTTCGACGAAAGATAATTTCTCGTACCACACGTCGAGCAGTCAATCCGGTGATACAACCCGATGCACTGGCGCCAACTCATCGCCGCTTCGCACTTCCAACATGTTGGCATGCTCATTTTCCTATGTAGAGCGTAGCTTTTGAGTACAAGGTGACGAAACCACTAATTTTAACTCTGTCTCCTTCTGATTTGCAGTAGAGCGTGCCTCCACGTGCTGACAATTGACGAGCGACGAGTTCTGACTTGCCGAGTTGCTGTTCCCAATAGGGAATGAAGTTGCAATGAGCCGAGCCACACACAGGGTCTTCATTCACTTGTAATTTCGGAAAAAAACACCGTGAAACAAAATCGTATGTTGTGCTTGATGCTGTAATCGTTAATCCAATCCCATCTGGCAATTGCTTGATTTTCTCAAAGTTCGGACGGAACTGTTCTACAAGTTCTTCATGAGGAGCGACAACCATTACATCCCTCCCTAAATACACTTCCAGTGGCGTAAATCCAAGAACATCCTCCAACTCAGCAGTTGAGGAGATGATCTCTGGCATGCGACTCGGAAAATCCATCTCATAAAGATCTCCCTTGCGCTTTACAAAAAGCTCGCCACTCATCGTAAGAAACGTAACACCGGTTGCTTCTTCTTCGTAATAATTGCAAATCACATAAGCGGTTCCTAGTGTTGCATGACCACAAAGATCAATTTCCCCACCTGGTGTGAACCATCGAAGATGGTAAACTTCCCCTTCTTTCACTGTAAAAGCTGTTTCGGAAAGGTTATTCTCAATGGCAATCTTTTGCATCGTCTCATCGTCTAACCAACGGTCCATCACACAAACCCCCGCAGGATTTCCTTCAAACACCTTTTCTGCAAACGCATCTACAACGTAATAGTCCATTGTCAATCCCATCCTTTTCAACGTTTCTTTACTATTATCGTACGCTAAGCAATTAAATTTGCATATAAAAAAGAAGGTTCATAAACCTTCTTAAAGTGTATAAAACAAAATCGATGTGCACGTAATTTCGAAACACATTCATTTCTAAGCAGTCGAAGACGGGGCATCGACCTTTTTTTCTACTGTTTTTGAAACGACTTGTAAAAACCAAGGTGCAAAATGTCTTAACCGGTACGCATTTAACGTATGCATCATCTGCTCTGCTTCTTGTTTCGTTTCATACTGTTTTTCGTCAGTTCGATTGGCGTGCGTCAATACTTCTAATTTCCCTTTGTGTTCACGACAAATAATATACACACGACACCCCTCATCCAACGATTAAACTTGTAGATCAAAACCTTGAGGAAGTTATTATGAATTTTTATTCATTTTGAGCAGACCATAAAACCCCAAAATGACTAGACCAATTATGACAATGATTAGCATTATGGAAGACCATCCAACATGAATCATCTTTTCTCACCACCTGAAAAAGGCTGAACGGGCAGTGAAACATAGATCACTCATAAATTGGGCGCAAATTATAAATTATCCCACAATAAGTGATGAGTTGAATGAATGCGATTTATCTATTTATATTCCCACCATAACAAACCTCAACTATGTATGCTTATGCTTACTTTGTTCTTGTAGACCACTTTATTAAGTTGCAAAAACCTCTTTCGGTTCTCTTCGCAACCGAAACACCTGCTTTACAACATCCATCTCTTTTCATACCGATATGCATACGTCTTATGACCTCTTTATCGATTAGTCTGAGAATAGCCCCCATACTAACCATGTACTTATGTTCTTGAATTCAATACAACTATACAGATGAGGAGCGATCTTTCAAATGAAAAACGCATGGTTTTACGTTTTAACAGGGTGGTCAACTGTAACAATTGGGCTGTTTTTAGCTTCTTTTTTCGGATCGATTGCAACAGAGCATTTCGGGATTACAGGTGACGGGCGACAAGTAATCCATGCAGTGGTTATGAGTGGGATAGTCTTACCAACGATCCTCATCTTATACAAAAAAATGAATAAGTCGTTACCTACTCCAAGACCACCGGCGTATTCAATGAAACGAGCACATCACTTTTTTGGTGGATTTATACTAGCAGCAGGATTAGCATTTGTCGGTTTGTTCCTTGCAAGTGCGTTAAACCTTATTGAAATTAATCAGTGGAATGTACCAAATGCGTGGATCGGAGCACTACTCTTAAATCTATTGATTGCTTTTTTCTATGAAGCTTTACCAGAAGAATTGGCGTTACGGGGATTGATCTTCGATGCTTTAAATCATCGGTTTACTGTCTTTCTCGCCGTACTTTTTCAAACGATTGTTTTCATGATGATGGCACTTACTGTGAATTTCTTGCAAGTACTCGTTGGAATGTCGACGTTCGATCTGTTCTTCTTGCAACTGCCTCAGCTCATTTTACTTTTTGTTTTCGGTATTGCCTTAGCGCTCATCCGAATTTATACAGGTAGTCTTTGGGCCGCAATCGGTTTTCATTTAGGCTACTTAATAATGGCACGATTCTTAATCATGCCCGTAGAGTATGGCGCACCTCCGATCGTCTCGTTTGAAAACGTCTCTGAACTGAACTTCGGTGCCACTGTCATGATTGATACGATAATTTATGGCTGTATTGGTCTTATGTTGGTTTTATTACTCTTTAGAAGGGTGCGTAGATCGAAGGCAACTACGTCTTTATCACAGTAAACGCCCGTTAGAATAGTTTCTTTTATAATTCTATTTGGTTTCTTACAGGTTCCTAAAATGAATAATTACCCTTTTGACAACTGTCAAAGGGGTAATTAAGGGATTAAATTTCTCTCTTCTTTTCTTTTCGTACTTTTACGATATACACACATAATAGAATGGTTAGATGATAATACACTAGTGCCGAAGCTAAGACAGGAATCCAAGTCCCCGTGCCAAGGCCAATGACAATAGCCATGAGCATGACTCCAGAATTGATCACAACAACATTGAAAAACCGTCGTTTTTCTCGAGGTGTGATGGTGGATTCTGTGACATGAATGACTTGGGAAGGTCCAAATATAACTAGAGGACCAATGAGGACAACTAAAAAGAATACACTTAACATCGTGTCCATAATCAGTGATCACCCTCTCTGTTGTTAAAACAATCGCATCAAATCCGTAAGTGCTTTACCTAATTGTTTATGATTGTATGCAAAGGATCGTGACAGTTGCTTCTCAACATGAGCGTATGAAAAAAACACCTTTACTCATTAAAGGTGTCTTCCATATGACTATAAACATTCTTCTAAAAACGTAAGCGTCTCGTCCCAAGAATCGATTGTCGCTTCTGCATTTGCTTCTCTCGTTCCCCCGAAGATCATCGACATCGCAGCATTTGTATCGCCAAGTGTCTGTGGAAGATGCGGTAAATGACTCGGAAATGCAGAGAAGTGCCCCGCACCTTCTTGAATTCTCACGTGCACTTTCGATTTACTATGATGTTGAAGTTTCTTTTCCATTAACTCTGAGAAAAATACTGCGGGTTGAACGTGATCATCTGTACCCGCTACGAGCATCACTGATGCGTCAATTTTTTCGACAGGAATGAGATGTTCTTCGTACTGCTTTTGATCCGCCAAGTTTCTTTCTATCGCTTCTAAGCCTGAAAATGGCTTTCTCTTAATCATATGGCCGAAGAACGACAACATATCTGAGAATGTTTGCTTCGCTGCAAAATAAGATAACGACTCACCATTGTATGTCCACGCGGGCTTTGCTACGGGTTGGAAGTTCTGAATCCCAGAAAATTGCACTGCGCTCGGTGCAACACCAACCACTGCTTTTAAGCTCGAATAAGAGGATGCATACAATAATGCAAGCTCAGAACCTCGTGAATGTCCGATCATTGCAAGTCTTTCGTTGTCCACGATCGTCTTTTCCTTCAAGTATGTAAACGCATTGTCAACATACTCTAATGGGATGTTCACAATTCCTTTCGGCAACCCCGCCTTTCCAAAGTAGGCGAGCGCCATCACCACGTATCCTTTTGAGGCAAGTAAGGCTGCGGCGGACTCATGGTGTGCACCATCTGAACCTCCAACGATCACAATTGCAGGCAATGGATCGTTTGTATGAGGATAATACACTGTACCGACAAGTTCTTTGTCTTCAATGACTTCTTTTTGGATATCATCTTTTAAAAATGTTCTCGTCACCATTGCTTTAGCAATCACTTTATCGTCATCCATTAGTTCCAGTTCAAACGTTACCGGTGCATCTGAGTGTTTAACGAACATTCTTTCTTTTCCATCTTTACTTCTCATCGACTCAATAAGCCTCATCAAATCATTATGCATCTTAATCGAACCTTGTTCATCAGTGAGCGCGTCGATCGATGCAACGAATGTATGACCTCGATCATCTTTCGTTGAGATTGCTATACGAAAGGACTTATTCGCGTCTCCAGTCTCGATCTGTAATGATACACATTCTGTGACTAACGTACTCTCTTCTTGAATTTCAATTCTTACCTTCTGTTCAATCATTGTAATGAAACTCCCCACTTTCAAATGAACCATTTACCATACGAGCAGAAACAAACCAAATCCAGAAAAACTAACACCAATGAAAACCACAAAGACACGAATGAGTGCTGTTGGGAAATTCTGAATCCACCTCGTCAACCACTCCACTTCAAAATACGGGCTATTAATTTTCCCTTTTGACTTCAAATCCGCTTCACTTAGCTTTTTTAGACCGAGTAGAATGACAACAATTCCCCAAAGAAAGAACAACACTCCGAAAAAGATGTTCATAAACTAATCCTCTCCTAAAAACATTGTCTAAGACTCTTCGTCTAATCGATGCAAAAAGCGTTTCATTTCTTCTGCAATTTGTTCAGGTTCATACACGTGAATATAGTGACTACGATTGATTTCTATAAATGTACTATCGTTAATTTCATGTAAAAACTCGTTCAATGTTTCTCGCCAATCATCGATTCCTGTCCCTTGACCGTTCGAAGCAAAAAACAACATCGGCGTCTCCCTAGGAATATGATTGCTTACAACTTTCGCATTCTCATGCACTCGCTCAATTTCCTCACGCATATTCTTCGTCATCGTTCCACGATGAATGAAGGATTTGTAAGCTTTTGTATCCTCTGTAGATAAGTACTCCGTCGAGAAAATATCCGCTTCTTTTACAAACGAAGGCAAGATGCGCAATCCGCCAAACTCACTTAAGGTACCCGAGCCGATTATGATTATTGAGCTCGGTACCTGCAATTGCTCATAGCTTTTCGGTACGGCAGGATCAAGACCGACAATCGCTTGCACTTCTTCAGGGTAAACGGATGCATAGTAAAGAGCTTCAAGACCAGACATGGAGTGAGGTGCCAACACATACGGCGGTGTATGTCCAGAGAGGCGAAGTGCTTCTCTCATCTCCGCCACCATTTGCTCGACGGTGCGGGGACTGTCTGATTCTTCACTCCAACCGTATCCTGGCTTTTCCACCACAGCAATACGATACTCATCTGTAAGAAGCGACCATAATGGCTTGAAATCAATCGTAGGTGCTTGCGTTCCGCCACCACTCATAAAGACAATCGTGGTCTCACCTTGTCCTTCACTATACACGTGCATGTTGGTATCATTGATATGCACAACGTCACCTGGAGCGGGGAAACGTTCTCTTTCATTGTCACTCGCTACGAAGTGTAGCAATTGAATTCCAAAGATGATGACAATGAATCCTATCGTAACGATCATCGCAAAGATCTTTATCCTTCTCATAATCTCCTCATTCATTGAAAATTAATGATAATTAGAACTTTAGACCTCCCTTATTCTATCATAAGTTATGCTGAACGGTGATCTTCTTGTTCAGAAAATAGGGGATCTTTTTGCTTGTTCAAAATTGCGATGGAGAAGCCAATTGCACCGATTGCCATGATACTCACGAAAACGATTAATGTAGCTCGTAATGAAAACAAATCCGCAAACAACCCGAGCATAAAAATGAGCAAAATCTGGCTAGCACTTTGAATTAAATCATAAATACTCGTCACCCTCCCCATCATCTCGACGGGTACATTGTTTTGATAAAAAGTTATCATCCCTGCATATAGAAATGCATTAAAAAATCCGAGAATCATAAAGCCTACAGTGACCGACAAAAACGACCACGACAACGCGTAAATGCCGTACCCGCTAATCGTCAACAAGAGTCCCATAACAATCATTACTCGAATGGAGAGGTGTTTTGAAATCATCGTTAATACTAGACCACCAGCAATCGCACCAATGCCTGTTAAGCTAATTAATAGACTGTATTCAAATTCACTCAGCCCAATGACTTGTTGAGTGAACACGACTTCTTGAGCATCCATCGCAAACGTAAATGTCATTAACAAAATAAAACTCATGTAAATGAACGCAACATAACGTTGTTGTTTCATAAACGACTGTACGACTCGAAAATCTTGAATGACTTGCGCAATGGTTAGTGTAGGAATCTTCTCTTTCTCTCGCTTCTCATTGTCTGGCATTAGCCAAAGGAGGAATGCAGCAATGAGGAAAAAAGAGACATTAATCCAAAACGTAAGTTGTACCGTCGTAAGCATAATTAACGCTCCACCAATTGCCGGTCCAATAATACCTGCGCTTGATGTAAACAGAGATCGTAACGAGTTGAACTTTTTGCGCTTCTCTTTAGGTACTGTCATCGTGACAAATGTTATTGAAGCAGGGTGATAAAACGCACGTGCAACACTAAGTAAAACCAAGATCAAATAAACGACAAAAAGATTAGGCGCTAAGGGAATACACGCCACAAAAACCGCTCGGCATACGTATGTAACCATCATCACTTTCCGTTTACTACGATCGTCAATAAAGCTACCCGTCCAGAACTTCGCAATCATATTCGTTAAAGGTCCGATTAACCAAAGCGTTGCAACAGCCGCTGCAGAACCCGTCAGTTGAAAGACGAATAGATTAATTGCCACAAGGTAAATAAAATCACCAACACTTGAAATTCCTAACGTAGATAGCAACAGAAAACGTGGTTTCCAGTCATCTCTTTGCAAAAACATCCCACCTTACCGTTTCAGTTGATAACCCTTTCCGTTAGTGAATCCGAATCTCCTTGTCCAATTCAATAATTTCAATAATTTGTCAAAAAAATAAGCCACGCAAATGCGAAGCTCCAGGTCATTCATGATGTAACTCATGTTCTTCAGATTCGGATCTTTTCCATTTGATGTACGTGTAGATTAACTGAAAGACGTGAGAAATTATTAACATTGAAATAATAAGAATATCAATTTCAACTCCCCAAGTCGATAACATAAAAATGAAAAAAATCGTAAAAATAATGAACGGTGTCATCCAGAATGTGCGTATAAACTTCCTTCGATACGATAAACGATGATAATTCAGCGTAAAACCTTTATCTACTTTCTCTTCACCTTTGTAAGCATACGTAATTGCAGTCAAGGTGAGTAAAGCAATACCAACCACAAGCATAATTTCTGCCAACACCGGTAACACTCCTATGAATGCAAAGTCACTTCCTTACGAAATATGTTCAATAACTATTGCTAAACTCCTGGCGGTTGTTTCTTCAATTCATGCTGGGCATCTCTCACGCCATGTTTCACTGCAATGCGAATGACAAAGTAAGCAACAACTGCACCAGCGGCAAAAAAAGCGATGTACAACAAGATTGCAAACAAACCGATCCACTCGAATCCCATTCTAATTCCTCCTTTAGAATCTATACCCGTCATATGCATGACGTTAACTTCAAAGGAGTTATTCAGACTCATTTTTTGTCGCTCGTATTCTTCATCCCATGTTTACGAGCTCATGTTCAGAACAAACCTCAATCCCATGCTTTTTCAAAAGAGCTGCAGTGACACCATTGCCTTGAATTTTCTCACCATTGAATGATCCGCTATAGATCGACCGACTCCCGCACGACGGGCTGTCTTCTTTTAGAATAACGAGGCTGGCATCTAGTTCTTGAATCTTACTTAACGTTTTATAAGCACCTGCTATAAATTGATCACTCACATCATTTCCTTTTCTGTCGATGACTTGTGCACATCCCTCGAGTACGTCATCCCCTGTTCCACCTACGATTTCCGCAGGTTCCCTTGGTGTCTGTAATCCCCCAAGCAATTCCGGGCATACCGGGATCGCTTTCTTCTCACTAAGCCACTGTTGAATCAACTCATGACCTTTATGTTGGCCATCATAGCGAACCGGCATCCCGGCTAAACAAGCACTCACAACAACAATCATCTCATCACCCCTCGTTCGTTTACACGCACAACTTAACCTCTGCAACCGAACAGATCACAGAGGTCGTTGTCCCAGATCTTGTCTGCTTAGCTCACCACAAATCCTTCGAATTCGTTTTGAATGACTTGATCACAGATCTGCTTAAACATCGGAAAGCCACCGACAAAAATCGGAAAGCGGCTTTTGCGATTTTCAATATTCGTACCAGTATACCAAGAATCCGTTTTTACGTATAACGTGTAGTCCGCAATCGTCTTGCATTCTTTACTCCAATTCGACACCGCAGCTTGAACGACCTCAATGTTCGTACTCCCTTTTTCTCTCGTATTCAAAATCAAGTCCGTAATGAAATCTACATGTTGTTCAATAGCAACCGGCATGTTCATGAGAACCGAAGGGCTTTGAGGTCCTGTAATCATGAAGAAATTAGGAAAATCATTTGTTGCAACTCCTAAGTACGTTTGCACGGCCTCGCCGTTTTGCCAATGCTCTTGAAGTGATTGACCGTTACGCCCGTGAATATTCATCTTAAACAAAGACCCTGTGATTCCGTCGTACCCTGTTGCGAAGACGATCTTATCAAAGTCATAAAGCGTCTTTGTCGTTTGGATCCCCGTTTTTGTGAGCACTTCAATCGGTTCTTGTTTCACGTCCACGAGCGTGACGTGTGGTTGATTAAAGGTCTCATAATATCCACTATCAAAGATTGGCCGCTTTGCAGCATAGTAATACTCCGGACATAACTGCTCTGCAACATCTTCATCTTGCACAGTCGAGCGAATTTTGTTCCGAATAAAGCTCGCTGCCGTTGCGTTGGATTCTTCGCTTATTAACAAATCATTATACGCGGTTGGAAAAACAAACCCGCCTTTGGTCCATGCATTTTCATAAACCGCTTCACGCTGTTCTTTTGTTTCATCAAGAGCAGACACTTCGCGCCGGTCCGTAGGCATGCCAAGACGAGTCGAATACATTAATTCACGGATTGAACTTCTATCGTTCTTTACGCTGTCGATGTAGTCATGCTCATACACGTAATTGTTCGCGGGCACTGCATATTGCGGCGTACGTTGAAACACCGTCAACGACTTGGCCTCTTTTGCAATCACCGGAATCGCTTGCACTCCGCTCGATCCTGTCCCAATGACTGCTACGTCTTGATCTTTAAAGTCTACTTCCTCAATTGGCCAATCACCCGTGTGATACCATTCCCCCTCAAACTGATCAATCCCTGAAATCGGTGGAACATTCGCTTTGGATAAGCAGCCTGTTGCCGCAATGAAATACTTTGCTGTCACAGTGACATCGTCACTAAAATGAACTTTCCACAACTCGTTCACATCATCATAAAATGCAGCCACGACTTCTCGCTGAAACTGGAAATGCTTTTTTACGTCCAGCTCTTCTGCAACAAAGTGTAAGTAACTTAATATTTCTTTTTGAGAAGCAAACCGTGATGACCACGTCCACTTTCGGTAAAGATCTTCTGAGAAAGTGAAATTGTAGTAGATGCTTTCGGAATCGCATTTCGCCCCAGGATAACGATTCCAATGCCACACCCCACCAACATCCTCCGCTCGCTCAAACCCTTGCACGGTTAACCCAGCCTCACGAAATCGATAAACCGCATACAATCCTGAAAACCCTGCCCCAACAACTAGAACTTCATAATCTGTTTGATGCGTTTGTTCTGACATCTTGTGATCCTCCCAACTAGATTTCTATTCTTTAACTTATTATCCATTTATCTGTTATTTTCCTGTTTTTTACGGCGAATGAGCTGAACAACGACAAAAAAGCCATGTGGATTCTGAATGCCCGTCCACACGACTTTTTTTAGAAGATCTTATAATTCTATGTCTAACGCATTTGCTATCATTTTAGGTAAATCAGTATTGTCCATCAATCCACCGAATTGTTCACTGCCTGGTCCAAAGCTGTAGACTGGAACATCAACTCCAGTATGATTTGTTGTGCTCCAGACCGGGTTGTCATTGCCATCAAGTGCTAAACCACCCGTATCATGGTCACTCGCCATCACAACAAGCGTTTCTTCATCTTCTTTCGCAAATTCAATTGCCTCGATATACGCCGCTTCAAATGCTTCAGTATCGGTCATCGCCCAATCATAATCGTTTGCATGACCTGCCCAGTCAATTTGACTCCCTTCTACCATGAGGAAGAAGCCATCATCGTTCTGATCAAGCGCACTTAGCGCAGCCTCTGTCATCTCTTGAAGAGAAGGTTCATCTGTTTCATGACGATCCCGTTCAGGAGCCATTGCGTTGTTTGCGAATAACCCGACAACTCGGTCACTATTCGCAGATTGTAACTGCTCTGCATTTCGGGCAATCTCATACCCATCACGTTCAAAACGTTTCATGTAGTTCATTAAGTATTGGTGGCCACCTTCACTTTTCGGTAAGAAATAGCTTTCTCCTCCACCGAGTAACACATCAATATCTTGATTGTAAAACTGATTAGCAATTTCCATTTCATTGTTCCGATTGGAAACATGAGACGCAAACGCTGCTGGAGTCGCATGAGTGATCGTTGATGTCGCCACTAACCCGGTAGATCTTCCTGAGTCTTTTGCTGCTTCAAGAACTGTCTGCACACGCTCTCCTTCTGGATTTAAGCCAATGACACCGTTATTCGTTTTTACTCCAGTTGCCATCGCTGTTCCCGCTGCCGCAGAGTCTGTGACACGGTTGTTCGCAGAATGTGTCATCATGTGGCCGACTTGGTGCTCATCCCAAGCTGGAATTCCTTCTTCTTTAAACGCTCGGTAGACACTAGCATAGCCAGATGAATACCCATCAGGAATCATAAAAATTACATTTTTCGCTTCCCCTTGTGCTTCAGCCTGCTCACTCACATCTCCAAGCCCTGCCAAAACAGCTGTAGCCACTACGGAACTAACCATCCACTTTTTCATCCCGAATCCCTCCAATGTTTGTGTTGTCACAGTTAGCGTAACAAGTGAACGTTAATCTCATATTGGAGAAAGATAAATGTTCCGTAGACCGTTCAAAATGAGACTTTCCTAAGGCTAATATTCCTGTACGGTCAGTCGATTGCCATGAACTTTATCAGAGTAAACTAGTACAATGATCATCACGAATGTTAATTGTGTTAATGAGTGGTAAACATAACTATAAAAAAAAGACGAACCATAATGGTCCGCCTTACTTGCTCACATCGACTTCTTCAGCAGTCGCTTCACTAATCTTTTCTAACCCACACCACGAACTTAATAAATTCGCATAAACCTTTGTCACTTGCTTCACACTCTCTAAATCAACCCACTCATCGATTTCATGGAAGTTCCCTCCTTCTGGACCATAGCAAATCGCATCGCTATCATAATACAACTGGAAGAAACGGGCATCTGTCGTTGAAGGCAACGTGCGTCGCTTCGGTTGACCTCCGATCACTTCTTCATGAGCGTGATCTAGCGCTTGGAATAATTGCGATTGATCATCACTTTCTGTCGGCTCAGCGTGAAATCCATAAAATTCAATGTGAGGAAGGTGATCACAGAACCAGTCGTCTGATTGTAAAGCTTCCCGTAAAAAGGCGCGCATTGATTCTTTACGCTCTTTAACGGTTTCTCCTGGTACGAGACCAATTCGACCTTCAATCGTTCCAACGACAGGTTCATTTGATTCAAAGTCTCCTGAATGAAATTTGCCAATGTTCATTTCAATCGGTTCTTCTTGATCTTTAAAAGCTGGATGAGTTACTTGTCCGTTTAAGTGACGGACAAACTGTTTTAAGGCATCAATAATCACTTGTCCTTTTTCAATTGCATTGCATTGAACATGTCCATCTTGTGTACTCCGAACTGTATCGTAGCGAACTCTAAACCACATGCTTCCAACTTGAGCATAAGCCGCCTTTAACCCGAACGGCTCAGGAATTAAAGCGGCTTTTCCTGTGTACCCCGCCTCTAATGCAGCTAATGCCCCATTACCTGTTCGTTCTTCATCCGGAACAAATTGGAGCATTACATTCGACTTCGGCTGATAGCCTGCTTTTTGAATGGCACGGTACGCAAAGACCATCGCCGCTAATCCTGCTTTCATATCTGCAGCACCACGCCCGTATAAACGACCGTCTTTCTCTGTCGGTTCATAAGGATCTGTGTTCCAGAGAGAAACCGGCTCAGCACTTACCACATCGGTATGACCTTGGAAAATCAAAGCATTATTTTCGCCTTCTGATCCATAGTGACTCCCAACAACAACGTCACTATTCTCATAATCCCACTCCACCGGGGAAAAACCAGGGTGCTTAGCGATTGATTCAATGTCTGGTTGAAACCGATCGACGTGCATGTGTAATTGATTTTGCAAGTAATGGGCAATATATTGTTGTATCGGTCGTTCATCGCCACTTAATGATTTATATCGTATTAATTCTTTTAGAAACTCAAGTTGCTCATTCCAACTAGTTTCGATTTCTTTATGGATTTCATTTACGTTCGTATTCTGTGCTGTAATCATGGTCTCACTCCCTAATAACTATACTCATCTACAACATTCCCGCTACTTCTACTCTAAAACTCCTATTTTTAAAATAGAAAAAGACTAGATGTTTCACTAGGGAAACTCTAGGGAATGTAAGGTTATAACATAAACACAAAGGAGCCAATCACATGCTTTGGACAATTATTGGTATCATTTTAATTCTATGGTTACTCGGTTTTATCGGCGGTGTCGGTGGCGGGCTCGTTCACCTCTTACTAGTCGTTGCATTGGTTATCGTTATTATCCAATTACTAACAGGTAGAAGATAACAGCAATCATATTATTTATAGAAACGAGCCCAGGTTTGGCTCGTTTTTTTATGTGTGTCATTTCAAGTTCGAGAAAAGACCATCTTCCTGTAAGGAAAGGTTTATGTGAGATTTCAATGATTTAACCTTTATTTGGGGCGCAAAAACCCATCATAAAAGTAATTAAATATGGTTTTTATGATCCCCACCTCCTCCAATCCTTCTAGACCTGTCGGTGTGCACCTCTATACAAACACATACATCAGGACATCATCCGCATACTCATTCGGCCCACGCTTCCATTCGTTACGTTTGCGCCCTTCTTCAATAAATCCGAACCGTTCATACAAGCGAATGGCATGGTGATTTGACGAGAGTACCCCTAAACTGATTTTTTCTATAAAGGGGTTTTCTTTTGCCCAAGAAAGTAAATGTTGAATGAGCGATTCACCATACCCTTTTCCTCGATTTTCTTTGCTGATCATCATTTCAAATGATGCTGTATGCTGTAACCGAACTGGCTTCGGAGAATGACACCAAATATATCCAACCAAAGATTCATTTTCTACAGCTACAAAGATCACTTCACGCTCATTCATGATCGTCTGATTAATCTCTTCCTCCACATCGTCCACTTGTTTTCTCCATTCTGACGGGCTCGTAATCAGGCCGTTGTCTTCTTTAATAACTGCATTTTGAATGGTATAGATGGACACCGCATCAGAAACCATTGCAAGTCGAATACCCATGACTGTATTCCTCCCATCACTAATTTTCAGAAGATATAAATTCAGGTACACTAAAAGTAAGAGGTGAGAATTAATGAATACTGAAACTACTGCTAAAACAAGAGAAGGCGTATTAGGGCCAAGAAGCCATGCCTTCATGTCAGTCCTCATCTACGGAATGCTATTTGTGACATTAATGGTCGCAACAGGTGGTTCAATCACTCTTGATAACTTACTACTTCCGATTGTAGCAATTTATGCCACGGTAAGTATCCTAGAATTCTTAATAAAGAGACGACGGGAGAAAACCCCGCAATGGCTCGTAGTAGGATCTTTTGGAATCGGCGCGATCATGGCCGTCATGATGACTATTGTATCTTCGACTATGTAGAAATAGCTAGCTAAGGTGGATTTACGTGATTTAGCAAGAGACTCGTCTTGTGCCAGAATTGATCCAAAATGTAAGAGCCTTGATCCTTCAGGCCCGAGTCTTGAGCTTTCTAAAAATCCCCTCGTATCAATCGCTACGAGGGGATTCTGTTACATATTCTCTTGTTTTAACGTTTCAATGATGTTGTTTTTCTTCACTTTGGACATGGAGTAAGCCATCGCCATGGCTACGATGATGAACACGCCGATGATAGCGGCGATAATTTCTGTCCAAGGTAACTCAAATGCGTAGGAAAAGGCATTTTGATTTGTGAAATAGATGCCATACATAATGATTCCGCTAATTGGTAATCCGTACGCCAAAGCTTTTATGCCATAGAAAACACTTTCAAAGTAAATCATTTTATTAAATGATTTAGGGATCATTCCCATTGATTTCAGCATGGCGAATTCTCGTTTACGAAGTGCAATGCTTGTTGAAATTGTATTTAAGATGTTCGCAATTGAAATTAACGTAATGAGCGTGATAGATAACCAGAGACTACTTTTGACATGTTGAACAATAGTATGGTTCACTCTTCATAATATCATATGAGACTCTACACACACATTTGAAATATCCCCTTACAATGCCCTTATTCTTGACTTATACTAGAAGACAGGGAATATTTACCGTTGGATGGTGGCTTACATCCTCTTGCCTTTCAGGTCTGTATGACAGATCGGGAAGGGGGTGTAAATATGGTTGTAACGTATGAAGCATTGTTTCTAGCTTTAGCTGTTGGAACACTAGTCTATACGATTTCAAGAAGCCAAAATAATGACGAAAACAGAAAAAAGTAGTCACCCCACCATCCAAAATTGTGGTAACTACTTTTCCGAATCATTTAGAGGATAAGTAACCCACCGTTCTTGGTGAACCTATTCCCTCTAATTTAGCCTGTCAGTGGTCGCACACTGATGGGCTTTATTAGTTTATACAGTTATTTTAGCAAATATGCAGGTCAAGAGGCAACAATATGTTACGTTACCCCTATAAAAAGACCACACCTTTTCAGGTATGGTCTAACTTGCGTCCTGTTTTCTTTTAGCACCGATAAGGAGTGTAATTATTATAGCTTGGGGAAGTAAAAGATAGTTATAATCTGCTAATTGTTGCGTATTCACTGTCATAAGCTACTATAGATAGATCATAAGCTGTGAGTTCACTTAACTCTTAATCTGAAAGGTGTGAGCCCACAGTATCTAGCATCTCTGCCCCTGCACCTTGAGTACGTTAATTTCTAATCACAACACAAATAAGAGCATGGCTTCAAATGAAACCATACTCAGTGAGTACCCGTCGTGTCTCTTCAATTTCTTGGATTAGAATAGGTAAATAAGTGCATTCATTTTGAAAGGTCTGACTGTCTCTGAACGTTATAAGGTCGTTAAGGTGTTTCTTAACGAGTACTGCCTCTTGATTCGTCATAGGCAACACCTTCAGTATTTTTTTGTGTACTACCCGATACCCTAAATACGCTATACAAAAACAATTTTCAGCGAATTCGTTACGAATGTCTTATTCTCTAGCTTCTCTATAGTACGAACCTGAATAAGCCAACGTGAGTAACCAAATGCCTATGTTACCGGCTTTTGTTAGTATTTAGGCGTTCATCCAATTCGATTTTCGAATGAATTTGGATGAGCTGATCTAAAAGTCCATTTCGATCTTTCGGAGAGATAATGACAGGCATCTCACCATGTTTCCTCGACAATTCAATTCGATCCGTAAGTGAAGCCGCCGGTGAACTTAACAGACTTTTCGTCGGTTGAATCGTTGTAATGTCTTCAATCGGAATCGACATAGCTCTAATCACAAACCCAAATCGAATTCGCAACGTGTCATCGCAAACCTCATAATGAATAATAAATATAGGAACGATTGGAAAGATGATTGCTGTAATCACAATCGCTGCAACAAATTCAGCGTTAAGGATCAGATGAATGATCGGCAAAAATAATGATATTGCTAAAGCCATCATCAAACCGACGGAGTAAGACGTACGCGTACGAAACGTTACAGAACATCCTTTATCCATATAACTACACCTCGTCTAATTGCTTCATCAACGTGTTTTTCATAAGATGGTACCCGTCACGGTTTTCTTGCTTAGCGTAGAAACGTAGGCCATTCAGTAATCGACACAATAAATTTGCTTGAAGTCTCTCGTTAAAATACGGGATTTCTACGCCTTCCTCTTCAAAGTACCGCTTTACTTTTGCAGGAAAGTCTAGGTTTGGTGACCATAAATGAAGATTCGCAACATCATATAAGAAGTCGCCATACATCGCCATTTCCCAATCGACAATGCCAGTAATTACAGTGCCATCTGTGACCACATTTCCTAAATGGAAATCTCCGTGTACGAGAAACGGTCGTTTCGGTGCATAACTTGCTAGTTCGAGCATCTTATCATAACCTGCATCAAACACCTCTTTGTCTAACACTCCTGTTGTAAACATCGTGCGCCAGTTAGCAAAAAAACCTTCGCTCTCTTCTATGAAGAAACCCTCAAGCATGTCTTGCCACGTTTGATAACGCTTGTTATCTCCTCGGTTCATCCAACCAAACGTGTCATTGTCGCGAACCGTAATCATAGATTCTAAGATCGTAATGAGATGAGAAGCAAGATCTGCTTGCGTAGGTTGTGGATAAGCAGACACCGGATCACCGTTTAGTTTCTCACTAACCATCATATACGTTCCTTGATGATCATGAATCGCAATGACTCTTGGGATTGGCAGCCTTGTCCCATATCGATTGTACACGTCTCGCGCTTTGTAAAAGCTCTCAGAATGTTCTCGGATGTGAGCAACATAAACCTTCTCTTTCGTCATAAATTGATCAACACGACTGAGCTCGCCGATATCAATTCTCTTGAATTGTTCTGCATCAGGATAGTGTTCCTTCACCATTGCGTTCACCCATTGATCTGAAACGTCCTTCTTAAATGATTTCATTTGGACCACCTTCAATCTGTCTATGTATATATTAGCCTAGCACGTTCCAATTCAATTCTCGCTTCAAGTGCATTTCAGTTGGATAAATCTAGCAATGTTGATATGATAATATTCAAAAAATAAGGGTGATTTGATGAGCGACAACCAATTACTTGAGCGAGGTTTTAAGCGATACCACGGTGAAGAGATCAACGTCTACTTCAATAAGGAGATTTGTGAACACGCTGCAGAATGTGTTGGCAACGCGCCTGAAGTGTTTGACACTAAGAAAAGACCTTGGATTACACCCGATGAAGCTTCAGCATTAAAAGTAGAGCGTACCGTAAAGCTATGTCCAAGTGGTGCACTGCAATACCGTTACGACGATTAAACAATAATAAACAATGTCGCTACGAGCTGTGGCGGCTTTTTTCTTCGAAAACATCACTTCATGCTTTTCGTAAAGCCCACATTCGTTTCTAGAAATCCAGCTTTTTTATAATACCCGTGAGCATTTGTTCTTTCCTCTTTTGCTCCACTATTTAACGCCATGGTGCACGCACCTATACTAGTTGCCCAGTCTTCAGCTCTTTGCATAAGCTTTTGCCCAACGCCTTGGCCCCGGTGTTCCCCATCAACGACAAATGCAACAATTCGTACGTACTCACCGTCTTTTTCATAAAAGTAACTCTTCACTGCAGCAATTAACCCAACAACTTCCCCATTAACAAGCGCTAACCAAGTTCGATAATCACCATGAGATTGAATTCGTTCAAACCGCTCTTTCATCTGCTTTACCGACGTAGGATAACCGAGTTGAGTGAGCAACACGCTCATTGATTTCACATCACTCATCGTAGCCAGACGAACCTCCAAATGAATCCCTCTTTTCTACGTAGCTTCATTCCCACTATATTTCAACATATTGGTACTTCATCCCTTTTCATTCTACTCTTTGTACTTCATCACTCGCATCAAAAGTCCTTTTTTAGATTAAAAGGGTTATTCTTGTCCATATTCGGGAACACCTTCACCATGCTTAGTTAACCAAAGGAGTGAACGTCGATGAGTGTCCGCAAATGGATGCCCAAAACGGGTCAACGTCTTCTTAGTATGTCACGAAGGCAAATTCGTTTTGAAACGCAAGCGAATGTATGGCTTATCAGTCTCTATTACGGACTGCTCGGGTTCTTAATTGTAGGAATCGCGTATGTGTTGGACATGCGATTATTTATAGGAGAACACGCTTCTTTTTTTCAAGTCGATTATGAATTAACGAGACAAATTATTAGCTCGCTCGTTGCCGGAATTATTACGTTAAACGCATTTACACTAAACTCGATCCTCGTCGTATTAACGAACTTCTCTGGGCAATTCACCCCGAGAATGTTACTCACGTTCATTGCGGATCGTAAAACACAACACGCCGTCGGTATCTTTAATATGGTGTTTGTCTTTATTCTGTTCTCCTTTTTCATGATTAATGATGGAACAGCAGAGTATTACGCCGCCTTCCCAACGCTCACCATTTTACTTATGTTCTTTGCACTCGCTACTTTCGTCTTTTTTATTAATCATGCTGTTAAGTGGATGCAAGTACCTAACTTAACGTTCAATATGAAGAACGAGTCAGAAAAGCAAATCCTTACTACACTCGTTGAAGACCTTGAACCTTATCGAACACAAGAGCCAAAGAAAGAAGAGATGGAGTTAAACGAAGATGAAGGCACAATCCTTTACGCCAAGGATTCTGGTTTCATCCAAATCATTGATTTCAAAAGCCTCTTTCAATATGCAGAGAAAAGAGGACTCATTATTCGATTAGAAAAGCGAATCGGAGAATTTGTCTTAAAAGATATTCCTCTGCTCACTTATTGGAAGCGAGAAGATTGCGATGTAAATGAGGCATTTATTTGTAGTAAGGTGTTCGTTGGTCGTAAGCAAACAGAAGTTCAAGACATTGAGTTTGGTGTAAACAAGCTCAAAGAAATTGCGATTAAGTCGATCGGAAATGATGATCCGAACACGGCAAAGAATGCCATTCTACAGCTATCTGACTTGTTGCTTTCGATTTCTGAGATCACGCACTTCACACCGTATCTTACGGACAAAGAAGGTAACCTTCGCGTCATTATTAACGAAGAGACATTCGACTATTACCTGTACTCTTCTTTCTCACACATTAGCATTTATGCAAAAGAAGATCCCGTCATCACGAACGATATCTTACACGCCATAAGCTTATTAGCGAGCTCAACCTCAACTGCCAATCACAAAAGCGTCTGGACATTTGCGATGATGGTCGCAAGAGGTTATCAAGCACCGTTTGCCTTTGCATACCACGAGAAAGACTTTTATACACACCTTGAGAAAATCTCTCAAATGACTGACAACCAAGAAGACTATTCACAATTAGAACAAGAGTTAAAAGAGCGATTAAACAATCCAAAACCTGCTTAAATTTAAAAGTAAAACGGCCGTCATTTGTGACAGCCGTTTTCTTTCTGTTTACTATATCGTTCGTGTCATGCCCCATATGTCTATGAAAATCTCAATAATACACGTATCATGATTAAACATTTGTTCCTTCTTCAGACGTCTGAATATGCTTCGTTTCATTCGACCGCTCAATTGCTCGTTGAAGATTATGAAGTTGCATTAAAATAAGACCAAGCATAATGAATGTAACAAATTCACCAGTGACAAAGGCCAGTACTGCCATCACAATCATGATAATAACTTCGAGTGGCTTAGAATTCGAGAACACGTTAATCACCTTCCTATATTTCTACAAGAATACTTCACGTAACTATGATTGCGGCGTTACTACATATACCCCACCACAATGAGAGATTTGTTCGTAATCAACGTGAACATTCGCGCTAAATCTTCGTTTTATCCCTTCTACTACAAAATAAAATTCATCGTGATCCCAAACATCTTTGTATCGATCACGACAACGATTGTGATCTTCTTCTGTTTGAAACGAAACATCACCAATTAATAGTTTACCTTCTTTAGTTAACATAGGTAGCATCTGTTCCAATAATTGAACTTTGTACGCATCCGTAAAATGATGTAATGCATATGTACTGACAATATAATCGTATTTTTCAGTCAGTATTTGGTCTGGGAAACCATTCGTTAAATCCCATTGAATGAGCGTCGCATTCGGCATCTTCTCTTTAGCAATTTGAATCATCTTGTCTGAGAAGTCTAGTCCCGTAATGCGGTGACCGGCATCATATAACTTACCTGTTAGAACTCCTGTTCCAAATCCGATGTCTAGTATGTTGAGCGATTCCTTTGTCATTATTTCATTGTAAATTGCATTTAATATTTGTTTATAACCCGCAAAAGGATAATGATCATTTTCTTCACTAAGCTGTACCGAATGATCATACCCGTCTGCCCATAAATCAAAGCCTTTTTGGTTTAACATGTCATTCCTCCTAAAATCTATGACAAACAAGAGATCACATAACTTATCTCTATTGAGCTTTTTTAACTTTTTCCTTCACAAACGGAATAAATCCGATAATAAAAACAACAAAACCGACAATTGCAATCAACGGTGTCACAAATAACAACACACCAACTCCGGCGATCACGGAGGCAAGAATTGCAACAGCATAGCTAATCATCGGCGAGACGACGAATACGATTAATAGCCCCCAAGACATCATCTTCGCTCGTTTTGTTTTTGACCGAAACAGAAACACGAATAGCCCTAATGCGCCAATCATGTATAGCATAAATAATATGGCTTCCAAGTGAGAAACACCTTTCTTCTTCAAGTATAAATTTACTGCTACACCCAGTATGACAGAACGTCTCAATTTTTGAAGAAGAAGGCAACGTTAATTTGAATACGCACATCTCGTTTAATACAGCTATGCTAATTTTACAAAAACAGGTGATGTTTGTTAGGTTACTTTCTTTTGAAGAATATGTAAATAGCTCCGAGTAAAGATTCCTTGCATGAGCACAAAGTTTTTCCTATAAAAAAGCTGGCTATTTAAAAATAGCCAGCTTGCCAGCTTGCCAGCTTCCCAGTATTGATGCGATTCACTTCTCCATGAAAAGTACATCATCTTTGTTGCATCCGAGTGTTTCGTAGAATTTTCATCGGCGCTGGACCCATTTTTTCGACTTTGGATTTGTGGATCGACCAACTAATTGCCCTTCTTAGAATCAGATTGTCCATTATCCGCAGCGCGATCTTGCTTCTCTTGATAATAAGCTTTCATTTCCTTATACATGTAATCGCCGATCTCTTCAGGAAAGTAGTTATTAAAATTGGAGCTGTGTTTTTCAAAGAAGCTATCGTCATCAATGACGCGGAATAGGAACTTTTCATTCGCGGGAAATAATCGATCCATTTTCTCTAGCGTATCATGGACTTTCTTTTTACTTGAAGCGTCATTAAACTGTATCGAATCTTTAATCGCTTGAAATAATTCCCACGTAATTTTATCCATAAGGTCTTGAGACTCTGGTTCGTTAAATGACTTGATTTGTTCCATGAGCTGTTCATCTTCGTTAAAATGCTGTTCAAATGCTTGCATTTGTTTCTTTTCCCTCATAAATAAATCAAGCATAATAAACGCAAATTGATCGAGTTCACCCTCAGACGTATCTTCAAAATTGTAGAGACGTTCCATTCTAGTTATAACGCCCTTCAGCTCATTTAATTGCTCTTGCTTTTCTTCGATCAACGTCTTCTGAATTCGTAACAACTCGCGGTTACTCACCTTATTATCCGTCATTTGTTCTTTAATCTCATTCAACGTTAGACCGAGATGTTTATAGATGTTGATTTGTTGGTAAGACTCCCATTCTTTACGTGTGTACACTTTATTGCCATTATCATTCAGTTTATTCGGGCTTAATAAACCCATCTTATCGTAATACCGCAATGTTCGTACGGTTGTCCCTACAATTTTCGCAAATGAACCGATGGTTACTTCCATAATAAATACCTCCTCCCTCCATTTTATACTGTTACGTAACGTCATAGGCAATCCTTTTCGCTCTTTGTTCATTCAGGATGAATTTCCCTAAAAAAAGTGCTTGATTGTGACGTTACGTAACAATCTAATATAGGTCATAGATTCAGTTCGAAAGGAAGGTTATGTATGGAAGAACAGGAGCAACAACAACAATCATTACTAAAGAATCGCCCATTTATATTCCTATTTCTCGGTAGCTTTTTAGCAATGATCGGCTTTACGATGTTTTTCATGACAACGACTTGGTTTGTCATTTCAGATCTAGGTTCGGCTAGTTCACTTGGCATTATACTCATTGCCATTACAGTTCCACGTATCTTAATGATGGCATTTGGTGGGGTTCTCGCTGATAAATTTAAAAAAACAACGATCATGTTCACCACGAGCTTCATTCAAGGCATTCTACTCGTCATCATTTTCTTATTGAATAATGCAGACCTATTAACGTTTGGGTATTTAATTATTTTAGGCCTTCTTTTCGGAACGTTGGACGCTTTTTCTGGCCCAGCGGGAACGTCATTGATTCCGAAATTAGTGGAAAAAAGCCAAATCAAGCAAGCCAATGCGATCATTCAAGGATTCGGTCAAATTGGTATCGTAATTGGTCCTGTCATTTCTGGAAGTGTAATGGAGTTCGCAGGGGTCACAACAGGTTACTTTGTCGCAGCGATTATTGTACTGCTGTCAGCCTTCTTTATGTTCCCACCATTCTTAAAAGAAGGACCTGTAGACAATACGATTAAGCAAACACCACTGAAAGATTTAATTGAAGGATTTAACTATGTAAAAGCAAGCAGATTCCTCATTACCGGAATTCTAATCCTGATCACGTTAAACTTCTTTGCCTTCGGATCGATTTCCATTGCCATCCCGATCTTAGTGGAGACTTATGGAGGTTCTCCAATTAACCTCAGTTACATTGAAGCTGCGTTAGGGATCGGAATGTTAGTGAGTACAGCCATTATCGGTACGGTAAAAATTCGCCGCAGAGGATTGACTTCACTTCTTGGTCTTATTGCAACCTTACTTGTCGCGATCGCATTTAGCCAAATTCCTAATTTGCATATTTTGACCGCACTTGCGTTCTTAATTGGATTTACAATAACCTTCGTTTCTATTCCCTTCTTCACATCAGCTCAAGAAGATACAGACCCCCGTATTATGGGTCGTGTCATGAGTATCATTTTCTTAGCGATGAACGGGTTTGATCCACTCGCTTACGCAGGGGTAACCGTCCTCGTTTCAAGAGGTGTTGACATCCAATTGGTCATCTTGTCCTTCTCACTGATCGGATTACTCATCGCGTTAATCACGTTATGGAGAGGCAAAACGTACAGAAACTACACGTCGAATTATTAAACTTAATTACACGAAAAAACCACTTTTCTATAGAGAAGTGGCTTTTTCGATTGATCTGATGGTATTAAACTTGTCGGTATCTTATAAGGATGATTGGACAATAAATGCAACCACAATCAGGTTGACGAATTCAGTCACATGCCTCACGGCTTTTTTCGTTTAATTTATGTCCTAGCCTTTCATTTTTCTATCAACACTGAGTAATTACGATACCCGCTATAAAAACTGCTACCAAACAAGATCGCTAGCATTACAGGAGACAACTTCAAAAGAACAAATGGTGTTTCAAATAATAATGCATACCAAAACAATGCACCTTCCATATTCCAAAGCCCATCATGGTAAAAGCCAGAAAGATCCTTGTAAATCATATACGAAAGAGCCAAGCACAGCATCCCCATTAAAAATGAATAACCCATTAGCCGTTTATAATACTTCCCCTTCGATTGACGATCTGAGAAGATTTCATTTTGATTCCCTTCTTCTTTTTGCCAATACCGTATTCCACTTAGCCAGGACCCCTTAATGTAGTGCCAACCAAAATCTTCATATATTCCTTTGTAATCCTGCAATTTATCTTTTGGTAAATAATCTTGATAGTCCAGTCGCATAACATACTGCTTCTCCGTTTTGTCGAAAGTATATATGCCAAATCCACTAATACCGGTACATCGAAAGCCTTTTTGTAATTGTTCATTCAACCATTGCTCTTCTTTTTCAATATTAAAAAACCATTTAATCTTCTTCATATCATTCACTTCCTTCATACAAGGATAGAATATGCAATAGCCTTTCTTGTTCCAACTTCAAAACAGCACTTCCTTCTGTCGTAATTTTGTATATTTTTCTCCGACCTGAACTTCCTACTGCTTCAATCCAGCCATGTTTATTTAGATTTTCAATGGCACCATATAATGTACCTGCCGCTAAAATGACAGAACCATTACTCATTTCTTCGATCTCCTGCATAACAGCATAACCGTGATGCGGTTCCCGTAAAGCTAACAAAATATAGTGCATCGTTTCAGACAACGGTAATAATTTATGTTTCATTATTTCAATCCCCTATTCAGTCTAACTGTACAGTTGAACTTAATAATAATATAATACAGTTCAACTGAATAGTCCATAACTTTTTGCCCCAATCCAAAAAGTCGATTTCCTTTACATTTGGAAATCGACTTGCATGACAGACAATATTCAATTAGTTGAAACGTTGCTCTAATTTCCTTCGATGCTCTGAAAATACATCAGCTAATTCTATATCATATTTATTCGCAATGACTGCGATGTTACCCATTAAATCCCCTAATTCTTCAACTAAAGCTTGCTTATTAACTTCCGATGATTGCGCTTCTTCGTCTGGTCGATCTCTGCCAATTTCGAGCGCCCTGATCGCCCTTGCTACTTCACCTGTTTCTTCAGATAAAAAACCGATTCGCATAAATATATCTAATTCCAGCCACCCTCGTCTTCCGTAGAAGTTATCTACCCATTCCTGAAATTGTTCTGCTTTCATTCGCTTCGCCACCTATGTATACATGATAAACACCTATCTAAAAAGTATACCAGTTACGTTGACTTGCTAAATTAGTTGGCGCGATCCCTTCGTATGATCGGATTGCGCCTAGAACGTTGTAAAACATAGCAGACCTCTTCGACATACAACCACTATTCAATGCAACTTTTCATTTCTTTTTTGATTTACCGAAAATGCCTAATACCGTTAATAATGCAACACCTATAGCAACCCATACACCTACACTCATTTATTTTCGCCTCCTATATTAAGTTTGACTTCATGTAGAGGGATGCAACGGTTTCATACTTGTGACCACTACACAACAACCAAATATCAATTGAATTGATCATAATTACAAGAACCATTTAACTATTATATAAGAGCTGACAAGCATAAATATGATTGAAAATTCAGTTATATAATCCCGGAAGATCTCTTTCAATTTACTCTACGTATTCCCATGAAGAATGGTTTCACATTCAACGTCAAATTTCTGGTTCTCATTATTCACGATAAGAAACTACATGTCTTTTATCTCTTCCTCAACTATTTACGATTCCCTTTCACCAAATGATGACACGCATCAATAATAATAGTTCTTCCTTAGGTATTTGCATACAAAAAAGGCCTCATCATCGACGAGGTCTTCCCTACAATCAGCGTCCGATTATACTCGCCAATTGATCTTCTACGAAGTTGGCGTCATCCATGTAGGCTCAAGCATGTTGCCATCAGGGTCTTGAACTTCGAGGCCGTACATCTGATCTTCTGGAATTCCGTGATCTAAATGATAATAATCGCCACCATGTTCTTTTGCCGTTTCAGCAAATTGCTTTACAGCGTCAATGCTCTCCATTTCAATGGCAATTAACGTTCCACTTGTCGTTTTTGTATCCGCAATTGCTTTGTCCTTAAGAAATTGCTTGTAAAAGTCATAGGTTAGAATCATAATCCAAAAATTGTCATTCCACATCATCGCGCTTGAATGATCGTTGGAGAACAGTTCATTCTTTTTAAAGCCAAGTTGTTCATAAAAATGTGTCGATTTCTTCAAATCACGAATTGGAAAATTAACAAACACCCTCGTCATAACAAACAACACCTCACCTTTAAGATGTACTGATAATGTAACCCGATCATGTTCTGTTCATACCGTTCGAATTAATCGTTTCGCTGTAGCAACTGTATATCGCTAAATCCATGCGCTGCTAGGTATGTATGAGTATTCATTCCTTTTGCCTTTCGCTTGTCCACAGGTGCATCTACCGCAAATGACTTCTCAACATGTGGATAAAACAACATGCATACTGCTTTCGGAATTCGCTCCACAGATTCTCGATCCATAATAACCGACGATGCCCACAATATTCTCTTCTTGTCCACACAAACAAGCGAATGTTGCCGCTACACTTAATCCAACAAGTATCACATTTCGTCCCTCGTTACGATACTCTCTAATCTGTTTGTTAACAGTGTGCACAGCTTGTTGAAAACCGACATCTTCCATAAAGGAACGGTACGCTTCATGTTCTTCTTCCTAACGAAACGGATGGTCTCGTTGAAGAAAATCGATGGCTTCTACTTGAAATCCCTCATCACGCAATGCTTCACAGTAATCTTTACTATGTGCATTAACGCCATAAATTTCATGCAGAGCTAAAGTGGTTGTTTTCATCTTTTCATCCATACGTTTGGTTCATCATCACAACTCTCCATCCATCGGGATCCTCAATCGTCACTCCTTTTTCTTTCCAATACTCATTTTCTGGCGCCACTTCAGGATAGCCCATATCGCATAACCGGTATGCTACATTTCTAATTTGTTCGTAGTCCTCAATGTAAAAGACGAGTAAATTATCTCGAGTTGGTGCAGGGCAAGGGCTTCCATCATGGTGATGGGTGAACTCTAAATGAATCAGAACTTGGTAATCTAATTGCGACACCTTCATATCCACGATGACCTTTAAATCGTTCAACTTCTGCCAACCCTAAACCATTCACATAGAAATCAATCACTCGATCGAATTGATCGGTCGACCTTGCAATTCGTACTTGTCCCGCAACAAAATCAAAGAATCAGCGTTCGACGTTCGTCAGTTCTTCTCTACAACTTTGGTCGTAAGGAGCATGAAAAATGAGAGTCCTCGATTCTTCACCCTTCAGTATTTCCCTACTTTTTCTAAGTTTGGATACATCCACATTTACACATGATACCTATAAGGAGGGTTTGCGATTGAGTAATGAACATCAAATTGATACATTAAATAAATTATTAAAAGGTCAGCACATGGGAGTTGATGCTTACGAAAGTTACCTTGAGAAGTTACCAGCCTCTTCACCACTGAAAGAACCATTTATCACCATTCAATCTGATTTGCGTGACCATGCAAATCTACTTAGCACACGCATTTTAGAACTTGGTGGCACACCAAAGAAAAGTGAAGGCTTAGTTGGAAAAATGGAGCTTTTTATGAGCGAACTGTTCGATCGCCCTCACGACGAAAAAGAGATCGTAAAACACGCCATAAAAGGTGAGAACATTTACGGAAACAAAATGACCGAAAAAATCGCCGGTGAAGAATTGGATGAGCACAACCAACAACTCATCCACACGATTCTTTTCAAACAGCGTGAACATGTGGATGAATTAAAAATCATTCTAGATAACATGAAAAACGAGGAGTAACCACTACTCCACGTTTTTCATGTGCAGTTGTTTAAGATAGACCATCATCTTTCTATGCTCTTCTTCAAGGTAAGAGAATTGGTGAACGATGGCAACTTCTTGCGCGACTCTTTTAAACAGTTCGCATGCAGTAGTCAACGCTTCAAAGGACACTTTAAGGTTGGCGCTTGCATACGTCTTCTCATACAACCCCCACAATTCATTTGGCAGCAATTGTTTATAATATTTGCCGAACATTCCTGTTGAAACACGATACGAATGTTGGCTACCAATCCACCAATCGATCATTTGGTGAAGATCCGCTCGAACAATCACTTCAAACATTTGTTTTGCATACGGAAGTTCATCCCGACAAAGACCTTTTGCGACGTTTTGTACACACCAAAGAAAATTGTTACAACAACTAAAATACTCCGCTTCTGAAGGTTCTTTTATCCAATAACTCTCATCTGTTGCTTTCGGGATTTCTTTGAGTCGACCGTCTTTATCGAGCAATGGTACCGTTAACGAATCTTTTCCATATTGTTCAAGCATTTTCGTTAGTGTCACAAGTCGTAAATCTATTCGATTCCCATCCTCAAACAACATCAAGTATGCATTCGATTCGGTAACATCAACCTCAATTCCAAGTGCAAGGTCCATCTCATCAGGTTGTTGAACCATTATTAGCTCCCCAAAGACATGAATCCAACTAGCGTCCTCGCGAAAGGAATCGATTTCAGAAACAACGTAGATAATGTCATAATCTTGAAGAGAGTCGGGTAAAACATTTGGATTCGTTCGCGACCCGTTCATATAGACCGCTCGCACTCGCTCGTCTCGCTTAGCTACAGTTAAAATCAACTCCATCATTTCATCACTTGATCGCATGGGATTCTCCCTTCTATTGCTACTCGCTCAAAATGTTCCACTGTCGGAAATGGGTCATAGAAATGGTGCAACAATCGTTTCCATTCTTGATACTCGTCCGATTGCCTAAAACCGATCATGTGATCTTCTATAGTTTCCCATCGGACCAACAGTAAATAGTTCCCTTTCACTTCTATGCAACGTTGCAATTCATGAGAAATATAGCCATTCTTCGAAGAAATGATTGTTGATGCTTTGTGAAATGCCTCTTCAAATTCATGTTCTAGTCCTCGTTTAACTTGTAAGTAAGCAGTTTCCAAGATCATGTTATACACACCCTTCAATGCTCATATGTAAGAAACTGATACACTTCACCGATCAAACCTTCCATTTGATGAACCCCAAGTTCACCATTAGTCATAATAACCGCTGCACGGTCGACGTCAGGGTGCACAAACCCCATACATTGATATCCTTTTCCCCAGCCCCACGATACAATTTCTTTCCCAGCTTTAGATTCTTCTATAAAGACACCTAAGCCTGACCATGCTTTACCAAATTGAGGGGTCATCATTTCAAATGCTAATTCCTTTGAAAGACCGAGCTTGCTCTTCCCTTTTTGGGCATGTAGCAGTTCTTGAAACAACCTCACAAGCGTCTTTGAGCTTGACCACAGACCTGAGGCGGCTGGATATGGATACAACGTTTCAGTAAAACAAATCGGTTGTCCTTGTTTAGAGTGCCCCCTCGCCAAATCATCGCTAATATACGCAAGCGACGTTGGCGTTACATAACGAGCATGCATCTGGAGTGGTGTAAATAGATAATTGCTCACTACCTGCTCAAATGTCTTTCGCGTGACGTCCTCAATGAGCAATTGGATCACACAGTAACCGGCATCGGAATAGTGGAATTCACGTTCCGGCTCCCCCACCGTGATTAACGTCGAACAATATGATGTTTTACCATTTAAAATGTCTGGTATCGTAGGAACACCAAAGCGAGCTTCATAGGGTTGAAAACTATCTTTTGGATCAATAATGCCTGATTGATGACTGAGTAAATGCCTTAATGTTACTGGTTTTTTATTAGTAGATGGAATTTTCCAACGAATGAGTTTATCATTAACCGGTTGGTCTAATTGAAGTAGCCCTTTTTCCACTAAAAGTATCGCTGTAAGAGCTGTTACGTATTTACTCACTGAACATGCGTTAAATAATGTCTGCTCCGTTACTTTTCGATCACGATCCGCTTGAACAACCCCATACTGACGAGACAGTTGATGATCGCCTGCAATTGCGGCTATACTCAACCCTTGAACTTTGTAATGACTCATCCGTTCAAGAATGTATTCATCGCTTAGCTTCATTATTTTCACCTACTCGATCGTATTGATAAGAATAGAAAGAAACGCATACCTCGTCTTAAGATATACGTTCATGATTGTCTAATTAAATTGCAGTTGGTACCTTCTTCTTTTTTGCTCACTAACAGAAATGGTGATCATTGCACTTGTTAAACAAAGAACCGTACCAAAAATAGCCCAACCACTTAGTAACAGTCCGTTTGAAAAAGCCATCACCGTTAACGTCACTACAAAGAACGTAAAAAATCCAAAAAGTTGATAAACCCCTGACACAACTCGTAAAACGATCCGATTCGAGAAAGCCAACACAATAGGTATAGCAAAAAACACACTCACATAGGCCATTGCGACAATTACTTCTCCAAAAGAAGTAAAAGAAAAGTGCATCACACTAAGTGATTGCGAAGCAACCATAATCAACATAATCATTGAAACCAACCAGCAAGCTGCCGAAAAACCTAAACGAATATACACAAACATCCATCCAATCCTATCATTGTTACTCTATTGCTATTATAAATAATGGTAGATTATGATAAATATTGTGTTCTACACGATACATTGAACGTCCCAATGTTTACGAATCTCATCAACAATTCTAGTCCGAACAACGACTCTCAAATCAAAGTGTTTAAACATAGGCTGACCGTTTTCAATCACAACATCCACCGCACGACTCACATTCTGATCTAGAAGAATAACTTTAACTTCGCCATTAAGCTCATCGACTTTATTAATCTCACGAATTCTAATTTCTTCCACACCAATCATCCTCCTCGGTTCTCTCTCTATAAAATCACTTTAACACGTTACTGCAAAATGAAAATAAAGTTTATAGAATTGTTATGTTTATCTTTAATACGTGATAATTGCATACAAAGTTTCAGTTTAGAGAGCATTTCCATTGAAAAAGTTGGAATAAATTGATGATCTAGTCTATTCGGTTAGGTTATTTGTCTGGGTCTTGCTCCGCGCTCACCTTCGCTTGTTCCACGTTCTACTTCGCTTACTCCGCGCTCTACTTCGCTTGCTCCACGCTCTACTTCGCTTGATCCGCACACCAAAAACACGAAGGGAGCAACTCCCTTCGTGTTCAAAACTAATACTTATTCAAAAGATACTTTAATGGCAAGATTGAAATGAAACGATTAAGACGATCGTTCCAACGGGCAAATCTTACAATAGTCTAGGTCTTCTTTTTTATTCTCCATCCGATGAAAAAGGCAGCATGTCTTTCTCGTGCACGCCGAGCCTAAAACTGCTTCTTCTTGCAAAAAGGGTTGTAAAGGATTGGTATCCAATCCGAATAGTGAACCTTCTGCTCGTTGCAAACATCGAAAGTCTGACAATAATTGTTCTCGTTGTATCCGCGATTCAGTTGATTGTAAGAGACTTCGATAAACCGAATGGATACGAATCGCAATGTTTTCCCAAAGAATTCTCGTAGAAATTCTCACCGTTGAAATTGCGCGAATAAGTGGCGTCATATGTTCCGTAAAAAATGTCTGCAACGTGCGATCACGCCACTCAACCCGATTTTCAGCTGGACACGTATCCCACGGACAATCCCGTTCTTGAATACATAGCTTTTTGCGATCCTCATTAAAAACACAACCCGTTAACGGCATGGAGAGCGCCTGATTGTAATTGCCTAAGCTATACAATAATGAACCCACAGTCACGCGAGCATAATATTTAATAAATAGTGATGCTGCGACTTTAATATTCGGTGCTTCAATCTTCTCCATATAACTCATCAAGAAGTCACGACATCTCAATGGATCCAATAAGTGGTCCATACGGAATCCTGTTGTGTTCGATGTGTAACGCTCAATCCCAAACGAAGCTAAGCGTTCAATCGTTACAGATTCTCGCATCTTACCTTCTCCTTTCAAACTTCTATAATGCGAAGACCTTTTTTTCTACACGGCGAGCCGCCTTTTTGCTATACGGAATGGTCATCGGTGTTAATGTAATGGGGTCTTCAATTACTTCACAATCTAATGCAAAGACTTGCTTCATCATGTCCGTCGTGACGACTTCTTCCGGACTTCCTTGTGCATAGATCGTTTTGTTCTTAAGTGCAACCATATGATGCGCGTAGCGGGCGGCTAAATTTAAATCGTGCAAGACGATGACAATCGTTTTGCCTTCTACTTCATTTAACGTATGACAAAGATCCAAAATCTCAATTTGGTGAGCGACGTCTAAAAACGTCGTCGGTTCATCAAGAAGTAACGTTTCCGTACGTTGTGCTAACGTCATTGCAATCCATACCCGTTGACGTTGACCTCCCGATAAAGAAGTAACCGGGCGATCTGCCATCTCAAACACACCCGTTGAAATCATCGCTTCTTTAACGATTTTCTCGTCTTCTACGGACCATTGTTTTAGTAAGGTTTGGTGGGGATAACGACCTTGTTTAACGAGTTGAGAAACGGTAATGCCTTCAGGACTTTCCGTACTTTGAGGCAGAACAGCGAGACGCTTTGCAATCTCCTTCGTTGAAAGCTGACCCATATCTACCCCGTCTAATTGAATTGTTCCGCTTTTCGGTTTGAGCAATCGTGCGATCGAACGTAGTAAGGTCGATTTGCCACACCCGTTCGCTCCGACAAGAATGGTTACTTTTCCTTTTGGAATGTCTAAATCTAGCTCATCAATGACAATTCGATCTTTAAATCCGAGTGTAAGTGAATCGGTTCTCAACATATCATTCATCACTTTTTTCAACCCTTTCGATTGCGATACAACAAATACAAAAAGAACGGGGCACCAATTCCAGAAACGAGTACACCCACAGGAACATCAAGTGGTAAAAATGCCGTCCTTCCAACTACATCAGCGACAAACACCATCGTTCCACCAATGATCGCTGCCGTAGGAACGAGTAATGCAAATGATCGACCGATGATAAAACGAGCAATGTGCGGTGCCATTAACCCAACGAAACTAATTCCACCAGCAAAAGCAACAGCGACACCTGCTAAGATGACACTTACCGTTATCATCCCTAATCGTTGCCACTGAATGCGTGCACCTAGACTTTTCGCCACATCTTCTCCCAGTTGTTGCACATGCACAGCTCTTGCACAAAGAAGGGCCAGAATCATTGCGCAACCAATCCACGGAACCATTTGTTGAACTGCAGTCCAAGACGATCCATACACACTTCCAGTCATCCAAACATAAGCCTGACTACTGCTATTAATCGGACTAAAAATGATCATGAGTGTTGTTAAAGCACTCATCGCTGCATTGATTCCAATTCCAATTAACACTAATCGTAGGGGCGATATGCCTTCTTTCCATGCAAGAGCGTAAATGAGTACTGAAACGATTGCTGAACCGAGCATCGCAGCTAGCGGTAACAGGCTCATCGGTAATACTCCACTAAACGTTGTAATAAAGAAAACTGCGGCAACAGCCCCACCGCCTGTAATCCCGATAATGTCTGGGGAGGCCAGTGGATTACGAACCATTTCTTGTAGAATCAATCCCGATACACCTAGCGCAGCTCCTGCGAGTAATGCCACTAACATTCTTGGTAACCGCAAACTCTCAATGATAAAGGTACTTGCACCTACATCTACACCGATAAAGTATTGCATAATCGCTAATGGAGACACCCACGTACTACCAAGAGACAAACCTACAATCATGAGCACGATCATCACGAGAAATAAACACAACGTAAGAACGATTGGACATAACGGTAATTGAAGTGAAAATGCACCGGACTGGGGACGTAGTGTGAACACTTTTTTCATGATTGTTTAAACCCTTTTCTAGCAATGTAAATGAAAAACGGTGTACCGATTAAAGCCGTTACAACACCGATTGGAATTTCTCTAGGTTGTATCGCAATTCGTCCAACAACATCTGCATTCAACATCAGTATTGCACCGATGAACACACAGTATAGAATTAACCACATATGTTGATGACCGACGAAGAAACGAGCAATGTGAGGAACGATTAATCCAACAAATCCAATCATTCCACCAACTGCTACCGCTCCACCCGCTAACATGACGGCAACGAGTATAATCATCATCTTTAAGGCAAGAACACGTTGCCCAAGACCTTTTGCAATTTCATCTCCTGTATGCAACAGATTCATTGGTTTAGCAATTAAAAGTGCAAGAATTAAGGCTACACAAACGATTGGAATGACAGGCATCAAGACTTCAATAGGACGGTTGGCAACTGTCCCTGCCATCCACAACAACACGCGATCAAGATTCGCTTCATTTGTAACGAGCATTCCTTGAGTAAAGGAAACGAACAACGCATTGATTGCCGTTCCAGCTAACACGACACGAACTGGAGAAAACCCTTTGTCGCCAACTGTACCGAGGACATAGACGAGCACCGCAGCAAGCAAAGCTCCTGCAAATGCAAACCAGAACAATGACGTTAAAGCCTGTATTGAAAAGAAAGAAATTGCAACAACGACAAAAAACAGTGCCCCCGCGTTAATACCAAAAACCCCAGGGGACGCTAATGGGTTCCGCGTTAACGCCTGTAGCATGGCACCTGAGACCGCAAGGCTTAAACCGATCAAAATCGCTGAAGCCGCACGTGATACTCGATGATACAAAATCACGTGATCTGCATTGGTCGCATCATACTCCCTCAGTGCATCAAACATCACATGCCAAGCAACGTGTTGTTGGCCTACTTGAATGCTCATGTAGAGGGATAGAATAAACAGTAGAATTAAGAGAATGAGGCCAATAAGTTTTGACCTCGTCGTTAGTAGTCGCTCACGCATCGTTTATTCCTTTTCGATACCGTACATATCGTACAAATCGTCTAGCATATGATTCGCTGCGATATACCCAGCGCCCATGCTCCACGTCACTTCATCGACCATCTCTACTTGATCATTCTCAACAGCATCTAACTCTTCCCAAAGCGGGTGTTCTGTCCAAAGATCCCAAGACTCATCCAATTCGTCGCCGTCTTGATTGCTTTGAAGGTAAATAAAGAACTGATCGCTATTAAGTTCAGGAATACTCTCTGTATTCGTTAACTCAATAAAGGCCTCGCCAGCATCATAAGCTTCTTGTTGATTTTCAGGCATCGTAAACCCTGCATCTTCAAGAACACTTCCAGGGAACCCTCCGACAAACAGTCTCAATGAATCTGATCGGAAGTTAATGACTGAACGCGTCATCGATTCTTCTTCAACTTGTTCCATTTCCGATTTAAAATGGTCAATTCTTTCATCCCAGCGACTTAACAATGCTTCCGCTTCATCTTCAACAGCAAGCGTTTCTCCCATTACGTCTAACGTCATCTTAAAATCATTAAGTTCATCAACAACAACCGTTGGTGCAATGCCAGACAGTTGCTCATAGATTTCTTCGTGACGTGACTGCGTTGCAATGATAACGTCTGGTTCAAGTGCTGCGATTTCTTCTAGATTCGGTTGAATTTCGTCACCTACAACCGTACTTTCACCTAAATCTTCTCGTAAGTATTCATATACCGGTGGTTCTAACCATGACTCCACAATCCCTACCGGTTCATAACCAAGAGCTGCTGCAGTATCGTTCGCTCCTTGGAATAACGTGACAACCTTCTCAGGAGGTTCTTCGAATTCAGCGACCCCTAAGCTATGTTCCACTGTATATGATTCTGTGTTCTCTTCTGTATCTTGACCCGCATCACTTGTCGTCGGTTCGTCACTGCCTCCACAACCGATCAATACAAGTAATGATGCAAACGGAATTAATCGTATTATCTTCATGGCACCCTCCATTTGTTGATAATGATTCTCATTACTGATTATATGACTATTTTGACTTGATCAACATAGACCATACTGACATAACCATGAACATTTCAGACTTTATGTCACGAAAAACTCGGATAGCTTATTTAATAGAAGGTTATGTGAATACGCATTGTAGCTCGTATATAAATGTTTCGTGTCATATAACCCATACAGTTGCTTGTTCTTTACCGCTTTTAATGATTGCCAGCGTTCATCTTGGCTTAACTGTTGCAAGTGCTTAACAATCGTCATTTGGCTTGGCAATCGCTTGTGACTTCGATATACAGTCAAAATAATTCGATCCGCATTGATTTCCATAAGCTCTTCTAATGTAACCTCTTTAATGTGAGCAATCTTTCGAATGCGTTCAGGTGCTTCCATCTGTAAATCATCGTACATGACCGCACCCATATTCCGCATCCCATAAAGGCAACAACCTACTTCTCCAATTCCTACAACGATCACCGTCTCTTTGCCAACGTACTTCTTGATTGAATCTCTTATACTGCTCGCTTTATGTTCATAGTGTTCCAACCATTGCTGTGCGCGCTGATCGCAATCAACAACTGAGGCGATTTGTGTGAAGTGTTCACGCCACGTTCCTTCGTATGCAAGGTTTACAACTGGCGCAATCTGGTTAATTAACTCAGACTTTGTTTTTACTGCATCACTCATCGGGGCTTTCTGAATGACAACATCAGGTTGAATCGTGACTAACTTATCCACATCGACACTTTCTTGCCCGATTTCGACAACACCCGCTTCCTTTAAAGAAAGGGGATACGAGTGATTCATAATCGCTGAATGAGGCAAATGATTTAACGCATACAAATGACCGGTCACAAGATGATGGAGGGAAGCCACTTTTAGTGAGAGAATTGAACGCTTCATGTAGCTTTGTGGTGAACGTCCAATCTGTCGTTTGAACTGCCGACTAAAATAAAACTCATCCTTAAAGCCAACATCAAAAGCTATGTCGCGAATGGTTTTATTACGTTTAAGTAAAAGGCTTTTGGCGTGAGTGATCCGCACACGATTTAAATATGACATCGGGCTTTCTTCATAGCGCGCTTTAAATGTTCGTGAAAAGTAATCAACATTGACCCCTGCTCTTTGTGCTAAGTCAACTCGTGTTAGAGGTACATTGTAAAATTGGTCGATATACGTCTTTGTATCAGCCAAGCGTGACTGCAATGAATCTTTCTTTTGATCATTTAATTGTTGCAAGACGAGGTAAAGTAATTCATAGAACCAGCACGTTAACGTAAATGGTTGTGTTTCCGGATTTTGTGATTCAATAGAGAGTTGCTCTAGTTTGCTTGTAATTACTTCGTTGATCGGGAATTCTACATATAAATTGTCAATCGCCTCGCGAATATAAACATCCTCAAACTGATCTTTCTTGTATGCTTTACAAACTAATTGAACCAACACATCTTCATCTGCGACATATTCTCTCGTTGCGATGAGCTGCCTTTCATTCTTCTGGACAAAGTACACACTCTCACCGTCGTATGAATCGATCCTATCTTTTCTTCCTTCAATCGCTCGTACAAATTCAAACTTTCGCTCATTTACATATTGAGTGAACGTACTTTCATTCATCATCTCTCACCACCGATAATGATAATCATTATCAACATAATATCATGAACAACGATGAATGCGACATTAAATCGTCTAAAACGTTCATGAATTCATTCAAATCTCCTATTTTCACGTACAAAAAAAGACCATGAACCTTTTGGTTAATGATCTTTATTACCCTAGTTATGGCAATGCTATAACTCAAAACGGACTCGATTGTTTAGGCAAAGAACCGATCTCGGTTTTCGTATCCATATCAATTATCGAAATTAATTGTCGATTTGAATAACCAACATACGCTCGACGAGTATACGGATTCAATCCAATTGTAACAGGGTTCGAACCTGAATCTGCTACCGGAATCTCCGCAATAATCACTGACGTATTCTCATCGATGACCGTAACATACCCATCCGCATTTACAACATATAACTCATCAAATAAAGGGTCAATTTCAACACGGTTCGGACTACCATTGACGACAATCGTGTCGACTAACGCCAACGTATTTCCGTCATACACCGTGACCGTGCCTCCTTCTGTATTCGTAACGTAAACGAGATTCGTTCGCTCATCAACAATTACATCGCTCGGGTTAACCAATCCTTCTGTAAACGGGCCGATTATTTCATTAGTTGCACCATTAACTACATTCATTTCATTAGCGAATTGCCCACCACTCACTATATAAATAAAGTTCGTTAGTGAATTTACAGCAATCGCATTTAAAGGATTAGGAAAGACTCCTTCACCGATCACAGCTTCTACTTCAAACTTTTCCCCATCCACGACAAACAATCGGCCTGTTAGTGTTGTCACATAGAGCTTATTCGTTGTGAAGTTGATTTCTACAGCTTCTGGGTTAGGCCCTGGCGTTGAGAGTGCAAATTGTGTAATTAAGCTTTCGTCCAATGCACTATACACATACATTGTTCCCGGTTCATTCGCTGCCGCAACATACACATAATTTCGGTAAGGGTCGACAGCAATAGCAAACGCAAATGAGAGATAAAAAGTTGGCAACGTCCCAATTTGTTCATTTGTGAACCCATCAAAAACCGCTGTATTTCCTGAGAATGGTTGCAGACCATACACTTTATTTAAACCGGTTGGCGCTGTTGGAGATGGCGGGATTGTCGGTTGTGTTGGAGCTGTTGGCGCAGTAGGTGGTACAACATTCGCTGGGCCATTAATAAGATTGTTGTTAACCTCGATCCTCTTGAAACAATTACCCATATAACCCCTCCTTTCTCCTGTATTTATATAGCTTATGTACAGGTACCTCTCGCCCGTGTTAGTGGGAATAACTATTTTAGTTAAGATTACAAAAAATGGGTGTCCCTATTTACAGCTTAATGCATTCAATTACGAACCTTTTTGACCTTATGTTCGTACAGTAACCTTAAAGGAGAAATCTATAGGGGGAATAGCATTGGAGCATAAAAAAGATAAGGGACACAGTACTCCATCGAACATTAACTGTGCCTGCGGACCAAAAGGGAAACACCACCTCGGACCAAACCGGAAGAAAAATTGCGGTTGCGGACCTTGTTCTATATATATAAATAATAATTTAATCAACGGTTCGACTTGGGCGACTTGTCCAACCTGCCCAACTGGACCTACGGGACCGGCGGGGGCTACGGGTGTTACTGGGCCTGCGGGTACTGGTGCTACTGGACCTGCCGGGGCTACGGGCGCTACGGGTGAGGCTGGCGCTATTGGCGCGACGGGCGCTACTGGACCACCTGGCACAGGGGCTACTGGACCCGCTGGGGCTACGGGCGCTACGGG
>NZ_JAFBEC010000019.1 GCF_016908595.1 Geomicrobium sediminis
TTTCCGTTCTTTTCTCTATTATAACAAAGCGTGGTTATGATTCGGCGTCTATAAATAAGAAAAAGCTGTTGAGAAATGACTTTCTCAACAGCCTGGCGACCTACGTTGTAGGTCGTCCTTTTTTACGAAACTTTGACATTTTTTGTAATAAAAGGAGTAAATCCCTTACAAACGCTTTGTTTTTCCAGGCAAATTGTTTGCCTCAGATTGTCATCAATAAAAAAGCCGACAGAAAACACTTAGAATTTCACCACGCCTCTCAACAATTGTAGTATCATTCAGAAAGCGTCTGTCGACTTGTTTTATGATCACTTACTGCATCATTTCGTTTTTCGATGAATTCTACGGCCATCGTACGTAAATACGGTTATTTTCCCAGCACAAACCGTTTCTAAATGAACCGGCCTTCCCCATAAGTGATACATGTACGGAATCGTTTTCTCAAGTTCCTTCACATCAAGCTCAATCCCCTCGAACTGATGCGTAACGTAAAGTTCCCCCGCGCGTAAATAATTCCCATCTGTCACCGTTAAATAAGGAAAACCACCATTGACCCTAGAAGCAACTAATTCATCACGAACGTGTTCCCACGACTTATCGGTAATTTCATATTGATTGCCCTTTTTTCCGAATAGGTAAAGATCTTCTCGTTCCACTAAATCTTTCGTCAAATAATTTCTAAGAAACGATGCATCCGACTCTAATTCTCTCACTTCAAAAATTTTTTCACGGCCACTTCCTTGCTTAATTCCCAATTGTCTCAGTTCGTCATTCGGATTGTCGTACCTTTCCTCAATATCTTCAAAAATCTTTAAACCTAAATAATACGGGTTAATTGTCGTTTTTGATGGTACAACGACACTTGCGTTTAACTTCGCGAATTCAATCGTCTCTGCAAATGATAAGTCCACTTCTCTCATAATTCTCGCATGCCAAAACGAAGCCCAGCCTTCGTTCATAATTTTCGTTTCCATTTGTGGCCAAAAGTAAAGCATCTCTTCTCGCATCATCGTTAAAATATCCCGCTGCCAATCTTCAAGCTCCGTACTATGTTCTTCTATAAACAAAAGTAAATCTTTTTCAGGTTTCTCTGGAAACTTCTTCTTCACTTTTTTCGCAGGCTCTTTCGTTTCGGTTTCCCACAAATCTTCGTACGGTTCGGATTTCTTTTGCATCGGTTTTAAGACTTTCTCTCTCTCTTCACCTTTTGGTAAACGATAAGGGTCGACATGTTCTTGAATGGCAAGAACCGCATCAAGAAATGTTTCCACTTCTTCTTTGCCATGAATTTGCTCATAATGAAAAATTCGCTCAGCGGTCGCGCTCATGCTTTCGACCATATCTTTTCTCGTGTTTATAAATCGACAATTGTTCTTAAAGAAATCGCAATGTGCAAGAACGTGAGCAACAATTAACTCATTTTGAATCAACGAATTATTATTTAACAAAAATGCATAACAAGGATTCGAATTAATCACTAGTTCATAAATCTTGCTTAATCCTAAATCATATTGAACTTTCATTTTATGGAACTGCTTACCGAAACTCCAATGACTAAATCGAGTAGGCATCCCATAAGCACCAAACGTATAAATTATATCGGCCGGGCAAATTTCATATCTCATCGGATAAAAATCTAATCCGAACCCTTCAGCAATCTCTGTGATCTCTGCAATTTTGAATTGAAGTTCACGGTGTTCTTGTACGATCATCCATCTTCCCCCTTAAACTTCTGCTACTTCTATTTATATGTTTTAACTTGGTGTAAATGAATCAACATGTTTTAACATTTCAAGATGTAGGTATAAGTCTGTATAGAGGAGGGGTTTTCCCATGCGTTACCATATTGTTGTTCATGGCGCTGTGCAAGGAGTAGGTTTTAGACAATTCACATTACAAACCGCAAAAAAACACCATCTGAGCGGTTGGGTTCGAAACCGTTCGGATGGTGCTGTAGAAATGAATGTACAAGGCGATCATTCAAGTATGGATTCCTTTCTAGAAGAGATTAGAAAAGGAAATGATTTATCAAACGTAGAAGATGTCATTACGACGAAAAAAGAAAATGAAAACGATGATTCAACGTTTAAGATTGTATATTAGCAGACTTCTTAATTAGAAAATGTCCACGCGCTTCTAATTGTTCAACAGCTTCAAGCACCGGAAGTTTTGGGAGGTGAAAGGTGTCTTGTAGGACGGCCTTCATCTCTTCTAATGATTTTATTGATCTCTCTGTTTTACTTCCTCCGCCTCGCATCGTCAATACAGTATTTTTCAAAGACAGCATACGTTGCTTGTACTCACACCATTTGTCGATGCGAATGCAGCTCATATAAGGACCATTTTCCAGAAACGATTGTTGGATCGGTTGCATTAAATCATCTAACGTATAACGCTGATCACTACGGAATGCCCACTTTTTACTAACTTGCCTGCCTCCAATCGTTCGAACATACGTGAACGTATGTGGCTCTTCACCTTTTCTCAGGTGTACCTTCTCCCCAGCGAAAATCGGTGTTTGTCGCTCAATCCCAAGCGGTAACGGAGCCAGAATCGGCGCCGTTGTACCCACATCTACGTACCACACCTTCTTTGAATCAGCTAATCCTACTAACAACGCTAAATGCTCGTTGCCAGGACGAATATACGACACCACATACCCGAGCTCCCTCAAAAGCCTGGCAAATTGAATGTTCAACGTATAGCACGTCCCACCCATATCATAGTTTTTGCGCCGATTTAAAAACTCTTCAACTGTAATGATTTGGTTTTTTTCGTACTGATCAATTAAGAGCTTACTGACGTTTTCAAATGGAAAAACGAGTCGATGGCGCTTCATTAATTTTTTTAGAAACGGAAGTGACGGCTGCTTTTGCTCAACGTTCAACAACCTTAAATACTCCAAAACCCACATTTTATACACCACCTATAACACAAACAGCTTTACAATCGATTCGTTAGTTCGTTCATTACGTTTTCGGAAACGTCAGCGAGTCTTTCATGAGCACCTTCACTCGTTTCACTGCGAACACCAAAATAAACTTTCAGTTTCGGTTCCGTGCCCGAAGGGCGTACACAAATCCACGTTTCATCAGAGAGGAAATACTTAATAACATTTGATTTAGGCAAATGCAGTGCTACTTTGGAATTCGTCGTCACTTCTACTCTTTCCTGCAACTGATAGTCTTCAATTGTCTTAACTGGAATTCCGTTAATAGCTTCAAACGGCTCTTTTCTTAACGATTGAATCAATTGTTCGATTTGCTTTGCGCCACGCTCGCCTTTTAGTTCCATGCTATTCGTTTGCTCTTTAAAATAACCGAACTGATCATAAATATGGTGCAGTTGATCCAATAACGTTTCTCCATTCGCTTTAGCTAACAATGCAGCTTCACAGATAATCATACCCGCTTGAATGGCATCTTTATCACGAACGAAAGAGCCTAATAAATAACCGTAAGATTCCTCATAACCGAACAAAAACTCGCGATTATCGCTAGAAAACTCTTCAATTTTCTCAGCAATAAATTTAAAACCCGTTAATGTATCAACACAACTTGCACCAAAGTGTTCTGCGATGACACGACCTGATTCCGATGTAACAATCGTTTTTAAAACGTGATCGTTGTTCGTTACGCCAACACCCTCTGATTTCTTTTGAAGCATTTGATGCAATAACAGTAGTCCTGTTTCATTTCCGTTTAATAAACGATATCCTGCAGCTGAGTTCTCATCAGGAACCGCAACTCCGATTCGGTCTGCGTCTGGGTCAGTGGCAATTAAGACGTCTGCTCCCATTTCATTGCCTTTTTTCATCGCCAATGAAAATGCCGCTGGATCTTCTGGATTCGGCAATCTCACCGTTGAAAACTGTGGGTCAGGAAGCTCTTGTTCTGAAACGAGTGTCACATTAGTAAACCCATTTTCAGTAAGCGCTCGTCGTAAAGGCTCTCTCGCTGTTCCGTGTAATGGACTAAAAACGATCGATAGGTCTGCTCCGTGAGCCTTTACTTGTTCCTGATCTTGTACGATAGAGATTAGCGCTTCTTGATACGCATCATCCACATCCTCGGGTACAAACGTAAACTGATGATTGTTTATCGCTTCCGTATAATCCGCAACAGCAATCGTTAATTCATCTTCTACAGCATTTACATAGCTAATGAGTTCATCTGATTGCGCTAAAGGTAGTTGTGCACCTTGCTCGTTATATACTTTCACCCCATTGTATTCAGGGGGGTTGTGGCTCGCAGTAATCATAATACCTGCCACTGCTTTGGTGTGACGTACGGCAAATGACAACATCGGTGTCGGCTTTAACTCTTTAAATACAAGAGCTTTATAGCCATTTTCAATTAACGTAAGAGCACATTGATTAGCAAACTCTTGTGATTGGTGCCTAGAATCGTAAGCAATGACGACTTTACCGCCATGTTGATTATTATTCGTTAAGTAATGAGCAAGTCCTAATGCTGCCTTTCGTACGGTGTAGATGTTCAACCGGTTTGGTCCAACACCTAATTCGCCCCTCATTCCCCCGGTACCAAATGCAAGGTTTCTATAAAAGCAATCACGTAAGACTACCTCATCGCCTTTTTGCAATGATTCAAGGTCTTGACGTAGCGCTTCATCTTGAACGTTTTCTTTCCAATGATCAATACGTTGTTGTATCATGAATCCTCCCCCTTGGGCTAACCAAATATCATGCTAGCGCAATCACTGATTGTATTATACCATCTCATAAGGTAGGTTCGTACTAGTAGGCGTTCTTTGGTAAAATTGGATTAAGGAAGGTGTGATTTTAATGGCAACTGAACGAGCCATTTTTGCAGGTGGTTGTTTTTGGTGTATGGTGCAACCATTTGAAGAACAAGCAGGCATTCAAGCTGTAACATCAGGTTATATAGGTGGAGAGATTTCAGACCCTACATATGAGCAAGTGAAACGAGGGACGAGCGGACACTACGAAGCCGTAGAAATTCTCTTTGATCCGACCCTTTATAAGTACACTCAACTATTGGATTTATTTTGGCCACAAATTGATCCAACCGACCCTGATGGGCAGTTTCACGATCGTGGCAGTCAATACCGTACCGCGATCTTCTACGTGAATGATGAACAAAAAGAGCTTGCAACGAAGTCAAAAATTGAACTCGAATCAAGCGGTCGTTTTAAGCAACCGATCGTCACAGAGATTAAGCCAGCAACGACTTTTTATCCGGCAGAAGCCGAGCATCAGCAGTTTTATAAAACGAATCCTGCATACTACAAAACAGACCGCAAAGCGTCCGGTCGAGATGAATTTATCCGTCATCACTGGGAGTAAAATTGACTTAGTGTCAGCTAAGATAATCGTAGCCCAATTATGAGTAAGTTTAATTCTCAATCTTTTAACTAAAAAAAGATCGGCACATGAAACACGCCGATCTTTTGAGTGTTTATACGTTTTTTGCGTGACTCTCTTCATTACTGAAAAACCACTGCAATGCATTAAAGACATGTTTCTTTTCTTTTAATATGAAGTGCCTGAACCTTGGATCTTTAATGTTTTGGTAGACGTTCATTAGCGTACTGTGACGACTATATGCGTTTACTTCGCCATAACCAAACATGTTCGACTTATCCATAATCTGCTCAATCAGTTTGAGGCATTTTTTGTTATCCGATGTTAAGTTATCGCCATCTGAGAAGTGGAATGGGTAAATATTGTACACTTTCGGATCGTAATGATCTTCTATACGCTGTAAGCAAAGTTCATAAGCGGATGAACAAATCGTTCCCCCACTCTCACCTTTCGTGAAAAAGTGTTCTTCATCAACGACTTTTGCTTCTGTGTGGTGCGCAATGAACTCAATCTCTACACTTTCATATTTCGTACGTAAAAAGCGTGTCATCCAAAAGAAAAAGCTTCTCGCCATATACTTTTCCCATTTCCCCATTGAACCAGACGTATCGAGCATCGCAATGATAATCGCTTTTGATTCGTGTCTTATCTCTTCATTCCACGTTTTAAATCGTAAATCATCTCGATAGATCGGATTGATTCCCGGTCTTCCTTCCATGGCGTTTCGTTTTAATGCGGTTAAAATCGTCCGTCGTTTGTCGATATTTCCAATCAGACCTTTTTTACGTACGTCGTTAAAGATAATGTCTTCTACGACGAGATCCTCATCATCTTTCTTTTGAAGATTCGGTAACTCTAAATGTTGGAACAGTGCTTCTTCTAATTCGGCAATTGAGATTTCTGCTTCATAATAATCTTCACCCGCTGTATCCCCAGGTTTGTTTCCTTTACCAGGACCGTTTGCTTTATCTTTGCCGGGTGCTCTGGCAACGACATCCCCAACCTGACTATCGCCATCCCCTTGCCCTACATGTTGCTTCTTATCATCGTTGTAACGAATTTTGTATTCATCTAAGGAACGAATTGGTACGTGAACGACATCACGCCCATTGGACATCACAATGCTTTCATCTGTAATTAAATCTGGCAAATTTTGATGTATGGCATCTTTTACTTTTTCTTCATGACGTCTTTGATCGAGATAGCCTTTGCGATGGAGGGACCAATTCTCTTCTGATATGACAAAGGGTGGCAGTTGCTTTTCATCCATCTAAAAACCCTCCTAAAGAACAAACAGCTCTCCCCAAGAAACCGAATGTTCAATAATTTTAATCGTCATCGTATTTCGGACACGTCGTACTACTCCCATCGTATGCAGCAGAAAACAAGAATTGTCATTTGATTTGCAAAAGAGTCGTCCAGATTTCAAGCAAACAAAAAAGCCTCTCAGTGATGAGAAGCAGCAGAGTGACAATTGAATAAGCCATTGTAACGACTAATTAATAATTGAAAAGTCGCTTACTGGCCAATAGCGGATGTTCGCTTTTCCTACGATGCTATCGTATTCTACATAACCGATCTGTCTGCTATCAAGACTATTTCTACGGTTATCGCCTAATACGAACAAGTGACCGTCTGGAACGATCTGACTTTCAAGATCTAAATCTTCTAATGTAAAGTTTCTCGTAAATGGACCTCCTGTCGTCTCTGCTATTGACGGTTGTAAGTAATCTTCGAGTAACGGTTCATCGTTTACATAGAGCACGTCATCAATGTAGGCGATTGAATCTCCAGGTAAGCCAATTACTCGTTTAATGTAGTCACTTTCATCGGTAGCATGAAAAACGATTAAGTCAAAACGCTCAGGTTCTGAAATGTGGTAGCCAATCTTATTTATGATTAGGCGCTCTCCACTTTCAATCGTCGGCATCATTGATTCACCGTGTACCATGTAGTTTGCAAAGAAAAACGTCCTTACGATTACGACGATGCAAATGACGATAATAAATGTTTTTACCCAATCCCAAATTTCTTTTGATAGACTTGTCAATGCCGTAACCCCCAAACTGAATATGTTGCGTTTCATTTGAATTGCTCTACGACTTTTTACATATTTTTTTATGTTTTACTTGCTTTTTACGTTATTTTTGTGAAAAATACGTATAGGTATGTAACTTCATCGTACAAGAACTCGTCTATTACTAGGACTCGGAACGAGCAGAGGTGACTTTATGAGTTTTATTTCAACAATCCTTGTGAGTATCATAATGATTGTTTCCCCGTTCCTTTATCATACCACACATTCTTTGGAACCAACTGAAGACGCACCACCGACCATTCAGCTAAACAGAGATGGTGAATATGTTGAATTAGTATGGGGACCACATCCGAATACAGGATATCGAATTGAAATTGTTGATAGCTATGAACAAGATGGTGAGTGGCAAATCATTTACTCATTAACAACACCTGAACGAAATGAACCTGGATTACTTGAAACCACTGCATTTCCAAAAACAACGACAATGGTACCGAGTGAATATCAAGACATTCAATTAATTGAAGAGCGCGATAGCAGTTTTTATCATCATTTCCCTCTTCTTACGGTTTCCGAAACACATTCTTTTGAGTTGCAGTTTAGTGAGCCATTTGATGAAGAAACAATTAGCAATGAGTCCTTATTCGTTACAGATCACGAAGGTAACGTCATTCACAACTTTATTTTCATTTACACACCGACGCAAATCCAAGTAAGACCCCCTTCAGACGGTTACGATCATGGTGGTCTTTATTATCTGTACGTCAATGATTCAATCGAGAATCAAAGTGATCAGTCACTTTCTAAAAGCTATAAACAGCCGTTTTACATTGACGAAGATGTTGAGCAGCGTGATATGCCACCATCTACATGGTTAGAGTACCAAGAAATGGAATTTGATGGTGAACAACCGATTGAAGCTGAGGATGATTCTGATCATTTATTTAGCATTCACCTCAGTGAGAACGAAGATGGCTCCTATATCATTTTGCACAACGACGAACAATCGTCCAGTGAGTCCTTATTGCCTCCTGTAAGCATTCCATCTTCATTTCTACCGCTACATCCAACGCTTCCATTTCCACATCAATACGGCTTAACAAAATCGTAAAATAAACCCAGCAGTGTTTAACTGCTGGGTTCTTTTTGTCTGATTAGCGATTTAATAAGCTTCCAACGTATTTCAACAGTTCATTCGCTGAAGTCGTATTGTAGCCGTGCTCATCCACGAGCCTTGCAATGACTTCATTGATCTTTTTCAGCTGAGATTCATCTGGTGTACTTACCGACGTCGTGATTTTAACGACATCTTTCAGGTCAGCAAATAGTTTCTTTTGAATCGCTTCTCGTAAACGTTCATGAGAGTTGTAATCGAATTTATGACCTTTTCTTGCATACGCAGAGATTCGAATTAAAATCTCTTCTCGGAACGCTTTTTTCGCATTCTCGGAGATGCCAATCTGCTCCTCAATCGAACGCATTAGCTTTTCATCTGCACTTAATTCATCACCTGTAATCGGGTCATACAGCTTCTGGTTGTTGCAAAACGCTTCGACGTTATCCAAGTAGTTGTTCAACATCGTTTTAGCCGACTCTTCGTATGAATACACGAAAGCTTTTTGAACTTCTTGTTTTGCGATTTCATCGTACTCTTTTCTTGCAACAGAAATAAAATCTTGATACCGTTCACGGTCGTCTTTTGAGATTGAAGCATGTTGGCTAAGACCATCTTTTAATGCTCGAAGCACGTCGAGTGCGTTAATTGATTTTGAGTTTTTGCGAATAATTGCCGAAGAGATCCGGTTAATGACATAACGAGGGTCAATTCCTGTCATCCCTTCATCTTGATGTTCTTTACGAAGCTCAATGACGTCTTGTTCTTTAAAGCCTTCAACGACCTGACCATCGTACAATTTCATCTTCTTAACGAGGTCAATTCCTTGATGCTTCGAATCTTTTAAACGGGTTAAAACCGTAAAAATGGCAGCTGTTTTTAACGCATGAGGTGCGATGTGAACATGGGCCATATCACTTTCACGAATCATCTTCTCGTAGATTCTCTCTTCTTCCGTCACTTTCAAGTTATACGGAACGTTCATAACGATAATTCTCGAATGTAATGCTTCATTTTTCTTGTTGTTAATAAACGTACGATACTCCGCTTCGTTCGTATGGGCGACAATGAGCTCATCGGCAGAGATTAACGCAAAACGCCCCGCTTTAAAATTCCCCTCTTGCGTGAGCGACAATAGGTGCCATAAGAACTTCTCGTCACATTTTAACATCTCTTGAAACTCCATAAGCCCACGGTTGGCTTTATTTAGTTCTCCATCAAAACGATACGCACGAGGATCGGACTCTGAACCGTATTCTGCAATAGTTGAGAAGTCAATGCTTCCTGTTAAATCCGCAATGTCTTGTGATTTTGGATCAGAAGGACTAAATGTACCAATTCCAGTACGCTTATCTTCAGAGAAGAAAATCCGTTCTACCATAACATCTTCTACTCGATTACCATATTCTTCCTCTAGCCTCATCGTATTGAGTGGGGACAACGCCCCTTCAATGCGAATGCCATATTCGCTAAAAAAATCTTCTCGCAAATGGTGAGGAATTAAGTGTAACGGGTCTTCTTGCATCGGGCAGCCTTTAATCGCATAGACCGCCCCTTCATCGGAATACGAAAACTGCTCCAACCCGCGTTTTAACATATTCACTAATGTTGATTTACCGCCACTAACAGGTCCCATCAGAAGTAGAATCCGCTTTCTAACATCTAACCTTCTAGCTGCAGAATGAAAATACTCTTCTACGAGACGCTCAATAGAGTCTTCAACACCAAAAATTGAATTGTTAAAGAACTTATACGCTTTCGAGCCATCCTCATTTTCTTCAATGCCATGACTTTTAATCATATTGTACATTCTCGAATGTGCTGTTTGCGCAACTTCTGGTCGCTCTTTAAGGATCTCCAAATATTCCCTGAACGTTCCTTCCCACTTTAACTTTTCATGTTCATGACGGTAGTCCTTCATTTTAGATAGTATATCCACCGAATGGCCTCCCTTTTTCGGATCGTTATATGTTCTGACTCACCCCGACAGCCTGTTTAGGAATAACAACAATGAAAAAGAAGCGCAAACCGCCTTTCGGCTCCGCTCATCCCCATGTGTTTTTTATTCTATGCAGCCACCTAGATGAAGATAACCTTTGGAAAGGAAACAATCCGTCCCTAAAAAAAGACCACCGTCTAAGACGGTGACCTCTTGATTTTACGTATGAAAAACAACGTCAAACGAACGTAAGTTGTTCGCGGTTGTTGGAGGTTTCTCTTGGCTTTGCGATTGTTGCCCACGATGTGCATGCTTAAACGCATCACTGTTTAGCCAGTTTTCATAATCTGACTTTGCTTCCCATTTCGTAAAAACGATAAAGCTTACATCTTCTTTTTCACTTTCTAAGAAAAGGAATTCTAAGCAACCCGGTACATCATTCATACGATCTTTACTCTTCTCAAAACGTGCTTTCACGTGTTCATGTTGATCTTCATTTACATTTAATTCATTCATTACAACGTACATTGCATAACTCCTCCTTTTTAATCACCATTCCTTTTTAGTATAGGGGAATGGCGATTCACTGACAAACATGTACATAAAAACAATTATTCGCTATAATAATACTATCTAGTATGTGTCCAAAGTGATGCTAGGTCTCATCTACTTTGAATCGAATGACTGTTAAGGGAGGCAACTACTTAGATGCGCTTATTTTTACTATTAACTGTCTGCGCGGCGTTCATCACTGCTATTATGACAGCTGGCAAAAACTCAAAACCTCATCAACAATAAGACAACAACAAACCCCTGTGGATCTTCCACAGGGGTTTGTTCATTAGTTAACTGCTGGAAAGCCTCGTTGACGTAGTGCCTCATAAATAATAATCGCTGCAGCATTTGAAAGGTTCAACGAACGAATAAGGTCATTTTGTGGTAAACGAATGCATTGATTAGGATACTCCGTTGCCACCCATTCAGGTAGCCCTTTCGTTTCTTTTCCAAAGACGAAATAAACATCCTCTGAAACATCACTATAATCAAAGTTCGTATACAAATCGCTGCCGGTCGTCTCTACGAAGAATACACGATCATTCTTTCTTAAGGCTAAAAACGCTTCTAGAGAATCGTGATACGTAATATTAACACTCGGCCAATAATCACAGCCTGCTCGCTTTAACATTCGGTCTTCTGTCGAAAAACCTAGCGGGTGAATTAAGTGTAGAGCTGTTCCCGTACCTGCACACGTTCGTGCAATATTCCCTGTGTTTGCTGGAATTTCTGGTTCATGTAATACAATATGCAAAGCCATCTTGTTGACTCCTCTTCGATAATGTTCCATCACACAGTATAGCACAAACTTACGTTACGAAAACTGATCATGGATCGCAAAAAACTTATACTTAATGTTCTCTGTCCAGGCTGTAGAATCTTCGTACTTCCAAAACCGATTGCGACTATTCGCGGTTTGAGCATTAACGAGGGGTTGGCGTTCATTATCTTTTCGAACGACAATTGCATTATGATCCCATCTTCCACTGCCATCAAAGTCATAACAAATAATGTCACCAGGTCGTAACTCTTCTGCCCGTTCAACTTCTTTAGCCGTTAAGCCTTTTGTTGAGCCACTTAAATACCACCGTAATGAATGAGCAACCGCCCACGAGTAACTCCAGTTTTCTCCTCTCCACCACCACCCTTGGTCACGAACCGGGACCCCATGCATCGGCGCTCCACCCGCATGTAAACATTGGGAGATGAAATTCGTGCAGTTGTCTGTAAACTCAGGATAATCAGGGTTATAGTCATTCCACCAACGTTCAGCGTATTGTACAGCTTTTAGGCGGTTGTAAGTACCGGTACGATTAAGAGTTTGGCGTTTATGTGCGCTTCGTCCTTGCTTTCTAACATCAACTGTGATATTTCGTTGTTTTTCTTGATCGCTCATTATTTTGTTATGCTTTAGAGTGATTTGTCGGATTTCATTCATTTCTTCTAAATAAAAATCCTCACCGAAACGAAACAATTTACTCACGTTTAATGAATAATCAATGTGAGAATCGGGACCTGTCGTAATAATTTTATAAGGAGTGGCATCAACATGTACTTTCACGAGCTTTGCTTTGCGCGTTTGTTTTTTGATTCGTTGCGTTACTTTTTTTTCTTCTGGAGTCAGTAGTTTCACATCAACTCCTTTTGCTTTCCACTCTGCCAACTGCTGAAAATGCGCCGCAAGTCGCTTTTTTACTAACTTATTCATCCTGACCGCTCCTTCCTCGTTACTTGTAATGTATGCGAACAATTTGCAGTTCAAGATAAAAAAACCTCCGAAAAGTCCGTTGCCCTAATTGAACATCTCACTCGGTTCATCAGGCAACGACCTTAACGGAAGTTTCACGTTAATGCTTCTTCAATTTCTTTGATTACGTCTTCATCTTCTTCTTTTTGTAAAGCTTGTTGCATCGCAAGTTCATTATCGTCGCCACCAATTTCACCAAGTGCCCATGCTGCAGTACCACGAATGACCGGTCTTGCGTCATCGGTTAGTAATTGCCTTAGCGTCTCACTCGCTGATTCTTCTTTAAAATGGCCAAGTGCTAAAATGGCGTTACGCTGAATTGGTTTCTTCCCTCTCCATGAACCGGCCATTTCCCCATACTTCTCTTTAAATTGTCGATTGGAAAGCGATAATAAAGGTAACAACTCTGGTTTAACTTTCTCAGGGTCTGGTTCAAACTCCGGTTGATACTCCTCACCTTTGCCTTTGTTAATTGGACAAACGACTTGGCACGTATCACAACCGTATAAGCGATTACCGATTTTCTTACGATATTGTTTTGGAATGAAGTCCTTTTTCTGCGTTAAAAATGCAATGCATTTTTGTGCATCAAGTTGTCCACCTTGAATGAGCGCACCTGTAGGACAGCTTTCTACACATTTGTTGCACGTTCCACAACCTTCTTCAATTGGTGTGTCAGGCTCAAACGGAATCGTCGTAATCATTTCCCCGAGATAAACGTATGAACCATATTCAGGCGTGATAATCATACAATTCTTTCCACTAAATCCTATACCCGCTCGTTCTGCTACAGCTCGGTCAGATAACGCTCCGGTATCGACCATCGACGCGGTTTTCGCATCAGGTACCTTGCTTTCAATGAATTCTTGTAGTTTTTGCAAACGATCATTGAGAACATGATGATAATCAGCACCCCAAGAAGCACGACAGAATAACCCTCTGCGCTTTCCTTTAACGCCTTTGGGTGGGTTTTTCAACTTGGATGGGTAACTTAGTGCAATGGCTATAATTGATTTCGCATAAGGCAGCAACCGTTCAGGTTCAGTTCGTAAATCAATGTCGGATTCTTCAAACCCAGACGCATAGCCTAGTCGTTGCTGTTCCCTTAAGCGTTCTTTTAATGTTAAGAAAGGATCCGCACTAGCAAAACCGATTTTATCAATTCCGATCGTTTTGCTATATGCGATAATCTCTTGTTTTAATTCCTCATTCATTTCGAGCGTTCCTTTCAATTATGCTAAAATGAACGTGAGAGGGAGGTTACGATGAACTTTCATTTATCTGAACAACTCATTCAACACGTTCCATCGTTTAAAGTCGGTCTCATTCAATATAAGAATATTGTCGTTAGTAACATTCCTGATCAACTTGCGAGTCGAATTGAACTTCATCGTCACACCGTTGAGTTGGACTTGTTAGATCAACCTGTTACATATTATGAAGGCGTTCGAGAGTGGAGGCAAGTGTTTAAAGCGATTGGTGTCGATCCTGGGAAATATCGACCGTCACACGAAGCTCTATTTCGAAGAATTAAAGCGAAAAAGCCGCTTCCTGAAATTTCCTCAGCGGTAAGTCTAAACAACTTTTTCTCTTTGCAATATGAACTTCCACTCGGGCTTTATGACATGGAAAATATTCATGGAGATGTTACGGTTACCCTCGGTACATCTAATGAATCGTTTGAAGGGCTAAATGACAGAGTAAATTCTGCAGAACGTAAGCTCATCACAAAAGATACAAACGGTCCATTCGGTAGCCCCGTTGTCGATAGTGTCCGAACGGCTATAAATCATGAAACGACAAACGGACTACACGTGTTATACATTCCCCCGAGCAAAAGCGAAGATGAAGCGATTACGTTTACGAAGCATATCGGTGACTTGTTTACACAAGTTCATGGTGGACAAGTTAAAACGGCTGTTCTACATCGTGAACAACCGCTAGCACAATTCATTTAGTTTCGGTTCGAATAACCAAGTTCCTTAAAAATCGAAAAGACACCATAACCAATGCCTAGTACACCGACTAAAATTGCTACAACAAAGATCGTTAAATTCAAAGCTCACACCCCTTTGACTTTATTATTTGATAAGAAAGGATTTTTTACACGCAATGTCTTTAAAAACATTTGAGAACATCACGATGGGAATTATGATCGTATTGCTCATCCTTGCGATGACCGGTGCGGTGACAGGAACAATCATTTACGTTTTAATCGGAGTGGCCATTGTCATTATAATGATCAACCTCGTCTGGAGAGTAAAAGATTACAAAAAACGCCGGGCGAAGTTAGTGAAAGAATTAGAAGAAGAAGAAGCAAGTCGACAAAAAAGAAACAGCCCTGATTCCAACTAACATGGATCCGGGCTGTTATCCCTATATAATGCTTTACACGATAAAATTTAATATTGATATAAAATAAGGCTTGTCAAATGCGTTAAAAGCGTGCTATTATATAACTTGTCAGAACGAACAAATCAATACATAATCATGGCGATGTGGCGGAATTGGCAGACGCGCGCGACTCAAAATCGCGTTTCTTCGGAAGTGTGGGTTCGACTCCCACCATCGCCACCAAAATACGTTGATTTGTCGGTAGTTTGAGCGTTAAATCACTCGGAAAATCATACGGAATAGTCGCATGTTACATAGACGACTAAATCTTTGCAAAACACCTCGTTAAATACTAACGAAGAGGTGTTATTTTTTATGTCTCCAAAAAGACGTAGCAATCAAATATCTATTCCCCAAAAGCAACGCTTCTCCCCTACTGACTTTGGTCCGAAATCATTAGACGAAGCTATCCACCTTTTCTTGCGTGAGTGCAAAATACGAAATTTGCGTCAAGATACCCTCATTTATTACAAAAAGGAGCTCGACTTCTCTGCCAAGCTATTGCGCAATAATGACGCTCCTGAAGACCCTAACAAAATTACTGCAAGCGATATTAACGATTCAATCATCTTATTTATGATGGATCAGAAGTTAAAAGAAACTACAATCAACACTCGACTGCGTGCTGTCCGTACATTGTTCAATTTCTTAGACAGAAAAGGATTTCTTGAAAACAATCCAATGAAAGAAGTTAAATTACTTCGCAATACAAAAAGGATCGTCGAGACCTTTACCCGCGATCAAATTCGCACCCTATTTGCGCAACCCGACCAAGAAACTTTTACTGGTATGCGTGACTACACTTTAATGATGCTTTTTCTTGAAACTGGTGTGCGTTTAAACGAGATGGCAAATATCAAAGTTGATGATATTAAATGGCAAGATGGTGTTATTTATATTCGTCATCCAAAAACCCAATCTCATCGTTCCGTCCCTATTCAATTAATCATGAAAAAACAACTGTCTAAGTACGTGCAGCTTAGAGGCCAACTAAATCATGACTTTTTATTCGTAAATATAGATAACGAGCCTATGTTGAGACAGAATATGCAACAATCTGTACGCAAATATGGGCGTATGGCTTGTATCCTAAATGTTCGGTGTTCCCCACATACTTTTCGCCATACCTTTGCAAAGATGTGTGTTCAGAATGGCGCAGATGTGTTTACGCTTCAAACGATACTAGGACATTCGACAATGGACATGGTGCGTCACTATGTAAATCTATATTCAAATGATCTAACAGAGCGTCATCGTAAGTTTTCGCCTATTCAAGACATCTATTGAACAATAAAAAAGTGCCCGAACGCAATTAAGCGCCGAACACTGTCTCTGGTAAATTCAGTGTATTTCAAAAAGCGGCGATTGTCAAATTGGATACGTATATCTTTTTGACAGAACGTGCGTTCGGTTATCGAGGAGGAACCGGACAATGAACGCTTTAAGCAACGCTGACCTAGCCGCTATCGGTCGCTATCTAATTTCCGTAGCCTAGACGAACTAAACGCTACAACGACGTCACTCTTACGCCAACATGCCGCAGAGCTTACGCCATCTACGGTCGAAATATTCAAGCTAATTGCGCGTTATTCCGTGAAGGTGCTGGGCGTCTCCTTTCTTAAATACAGCTCGATCTCTGACGCACTAGGCGTATCCACTTCGACGGTCAAGCGCGCCATTAAACAGCTAAAGGAGCGTGGTCTGATCGCTGTTCACCGTACCTTGCGCAAGGTTGGTAAGTTACGCGGTGGCTTCGGACATAGCGTTTTCGTCATTCTGTCCCCTGCCCCATCGCGTGAACCATCGGAAATGAACCATCGTCAAGAAGTCGCAAAGTCAGCACGGACAAGCAATACGCCTGCGCCAGTGACGACCGAAGCTATGTCTTTTAAGCTACCGCCAAGCAAAAGTAATAAAGAATCGATAGGACACGCTAAATTAGATGCTACATTTGCGCACGTTCCGGCTACCTTCGCTACCGTGTGCCGTCCGTTCTTTGACGCTGACATGACGCAACAGTTATATCGCCGTGTACGCCTTGCCTACGAAAAGCATCAGCTAGATTACGGCATTGACGCTTATTTGCCGGAAGTAATAACGACCGTGAAGCGCTGTATTTACGTATGGAAGCGCGGTCGGTTACGTAAAGGCTTCGCTGGCTACTGTTATGCTGCGCTAATGCGTACGTTTCAGGATGCGTTCAATGACGAGCTGGCTGCGTTGTATGTAAAAATGTAAAGTCAGGCAGTTAAGTATGAAGAAACCCGGATATTTTGCGCCAATGCTTTCCGAAACTGAAACGGTGAATGTCTGCATTTATATATGTAGGAAGCCGTCTTTTGTAGCGCTGTGTTTCCGTTTGAGTACCATAGTACACTCCGCAATATTATAGTAAATAGTCGGATATTCTTTCGCAAAAGTGTACTAATAGTGTCCGATTGCCCAATTGTTATTTTGATTAAAAACGTAGGCAACGACTCGGTTTCAGCGTTTATATGACTGTGCAAAATCGGACATTTAGTTGCGAAGCCGTTCATGAGGCGGACAGCCGGAAAACATCGACCCGACTCGCATCACCTACCGATCGCTAAAATGATGGCGCAATTATATATGTAGGAAGGCGTCTATATTGGCATAGGATGGTCGGTAGTAGTCGGTAGTAGGTGCGACTATGGGCTGCACTATACTACACCGTGGGCGTTACGTAGTGTGACATATGGTGCGTCCGTGTGTGACCGTTATCGTGCGTATAGCTGCGTGTTATCCTGCGACAACCTGCTGGCGCGCGACCCTTCCGAACACTTTGGACGGCTATGTATGTACGGTAAATTAGACGTTCGTTTATGCAGTATTTTATACAGGTGCGTAGAATTTCCAATTAATTACCACGTTGATACGGCGCGCGTTTCACGATGCATATTTCATTGCGCTGACCGTCCGATAGTTGTACGCGGTTGAACGCTAGTGTATCAACAGTTACGCTGTCGGTTAAATGTATCGCTAGTTAGAAACGTTACATTTTAGTTGTATAAATATTGTATTAATATACATCGTTGATTACGTCGGTATGGGGACGTGGAAGGGAGGGGCCGCCCCCCCAAGCCCCCCACCTTATATATCGTCCGGCTGGCGCTCTCACATTGCGCACAATATTTTTTCACTTTACTTTATTGTACTAAAGTAAAATTGACGCTTGCATAATTTTTCGTATTCATATACACTAACGATCAAATAAACGTAATGTTCGATTAATAACAATACATTTAGGAGGCGTTAGTATGACGACAGGTGTAGGCGCTATTTCCGTGAAAGCTGACCGCGACAAGATGAAGCAGGCATTAACCGGGCGAAACAAAGCGATGTTCATTATCGGTGTATCAGTCGGACTCCGTATTTCCGATTTACTACAGCTACGTATCGGTGATTTGCGCAACAAAGATAACGTGACCATCACGGAACAAAAGACCGGCAAGCAGCGCACAATTACGCTCAGTCAAACGGTAAAAGACGAAGTTGCTAAGATGGAAGGTGCGGACGACGAATTTATGTTCAAATCTCAAAAAGGCGCTAACCAGCCGATCAGTCGCGTGCAGGCATATCGCATTCTGAATGATGCAGCACAAAAAGCCGGCATTGCTGCGAAAATTGGACGCATTGGCACACATACTTTGCGCAAAACTTTCGGCGCAATAGCCTATAAGAACGGCACAGACATTACGGAACTTATGTACATTTTCGGTCATAGCACGCCACGTATGACGTTGAATTATATCGGCATCACTAGCGAAAAGGTGGCGGACGTATACAAGGCGATCGAAGTTTAAAAAATTTTCGGCAGAAATTTAGAAACGGAGGTCTTATTATGACGATACAGAAGTTACATCCGACTAAGCGCAAGGTGACCGGCATTGAGCTGGCATGGCGCGTCCCTGTCGGCATCCTCGGCGGTATTGGTCTGATTATTGCGATAACGTTGATATTCTCGCTGGTGGGCGCTATATTCGGCTTTATGGTGCTAATACCGGCGGGCATGTTATTGATGCTTGCGCTAATGGTGCCGGCGGACGTAAATTGCCCACATTGCGCGAGTAAGAATACGATTAATGATTTCCAACACACGAAGAATTTTAAATGTACGTCGTGCGAACAATTGACGATCGTTAGCTGGAAAAAGCCCAAGGCGTAAATGCCCGGGCTTCTTTTTTATGTATTACGCCTCGATGTTAAACAACTTATTCATATCCTCAATTTCTAATACGTCTACAATACTTTCTAACACATCTAAAGGTATTCTCTTAATTTCATTTTTGCACATAGCACTTACAGTTGCTTCTCTAATATCTGCCTTTTTAGCAAATTCCTTTTGATTCATACCTTTTTCCTCAATCAATCTCTTTAAATTATTAGTAACTCGCGCCATTACGCCACCTCTTTCGATTTTTATATATCATAGCAAAATAATTACGTAAAAAGTAATTGACAATTACGCTAAACGTAATTTATACTTTAATTACGCTAAACGTAATCGAGGAGGTTTCAAAATGATTAAAGCTAAAACAACGCAAGTAGGTTTCGAATACGTACCGCCAGTCTCGCAATTAGGAATCGGCTTTTACCGTGTCACGGTTATCGCTACAGGCGAAAGGCTACATATAGCTGCGCCAAACTGGACGAACTATGTCGTCGCTGCTGGTTATGTAGATCGTCGCGCAATTATGGGTGGTTGCGAATTAGATTTAAACGCTATAAATAAAGGAGTTGTTGCGGTATGACAGTCGCTTATTTACCAATTAAGAAGCCGCAAATTGAGCTTGTTAAGACGAAATGTACCGTTCGTTATGACGACGTTTCTCCGCCTGATTATAGCGTTGATTACGGCGAGGGTATCCTCGTAGACGGTCGTTATTTAGTTAATATTACCGATCAAAAGAGCGGCCCTTGTCTCGATGTCCTGAAATTAAAACACCGTCATTTGTCGCCGGAACGTGTAGAATACGACCTTGATGACGATATTGACGGCTTTAATTGGGTAGCTGATGGCGGCTTACAAGTAACTGCGCAAGAGTTGCTACAAATGAGCGCGGTCGATTTGCTGCTACACATGCGGGAAACGGAGACCGGCGGATGTTGAGCGATATCAATTTAAGGAGGTGGATTACGTAAAGGAACGATTAGTGCGCCAACACTAGGGGTAATATGCCGATCGTAGCGCCAACTGCGAACGGTATTGGGGTGAACGTGAAAATGATGACGGGTAGCAAGCGTCTGCCAGCGCTACACTACCAAAATAGAAATGATCTTAATAGGGTGACGTCTGCCAGCGTTGCTCTACTTTTTTTAATATTAATACAATGGTCGTTAGAAAACAAGAACAAACGTTCGTTTTTATTAAAAATACTTACTCAAGTTTTTTACGCCTAACCTTTTCAAAGCTTGTTTTAACTTCTCTTCGGTGGAAAGTTTTGCGCGATACTCAGCATCCGTCATTAAACTTGAAATCGTCGCCTGACTAACACCGGATTCATCCGAAAGTTTTTGCTGTGTAATTCCCTCGTTTTCCATCATCTTGCCGAAATCAGTCCGCGGTCTCCCTAATCCGAACACTGCGCAATCACTCCTTCTTTAATCATAAAAGTGTCCAAATTAATTTTATGCTACGGCGTTAATACTAAGACGTTAAATTCATTGTCCAACTTTTAATCGGGTGGTGTAAGTAATAGTAAGCGAAGTTGTCCCAATTAATTTGCGGTCAGGGTTTAATAATTTGAGTAGAAGCGTCGAACTTTCGTTTGGCAAATGTCGTAAATAGTAAGGGGTATTTTCTAAAATAGTGTCCAATTTTCGTTTTGGTGGCGTAAGTAATAGTAGAAGTTTCAAAAATTTATTGGAATGTGTCCCAAATCAAATGAAAAAATCGGTATCTATAAGTAGGGGAAGTAAATTTTTCATGAATTTCGCAATTAAAAGTGTCTAACTTTTATTCGGCGAGTGTCTTTAGTAATTAGAGGTTGTCCCATATTCAGGAGCATAGGTAGTTAATAAATTAAGGAGGTGATCGCCAGTTTAGGCGGCCATATATTTTTTGCGCAAGTTGTACGTCACTTCGGACACCAAAACAAATTACGAAAAAGGAGCGATCTTTTATGACAAAAATTAACGAGAAATTTGCGGCTGGATTCGAAAATTTAGTTAGTGAGGCTGCGGTTTTCTTTGACCGCCGCGGAGAACTCAAAAGTAATAATGAACTAAGTCTCATGACAGATGAAGAACTAAGGGATTATTCGGTGAGATTAATTTTTAAGAAGTTTGAAGTTCAACGATACGAGGCGTTAGCTTCACGAAAACGCTCGTTAATCGGTGCAGGTTACGCAGATAAAGCGATTAACATGCCGAGTGAAGGCGCGGGGTTATTCGGCTCTGTGTTTTCGGTTGATTACCTATCTCCGGAGGCTCTTGATGAAATCGAAGGTTCCACATACGTTTACGGAGAAGACGAGGATTATCTGAGAGTTGCTTATGCTTGGGCGAACAATAGAGAACATGCTGAGGAACTATTGTCCGGATATTTAGGTTTTGTTGGCGAAGTTTCGTCTGATGGAACGGTCGAGGTTGACGAATTCTAGAATAATAAATTCAATTAAAAATATTGGAGGCGATCTTTTATGACGAAGAACCACCAGTTAGAAACGGTATCTATTGACGCGCTCACAACCGCACATTACCAAGTATGGTCGGACATGCCTTCGGAAACTTTCGCCAAGTTAAAGGAAGACATCGCGCAACATGGCATTATTTATCCGATCATTGTCGATGAAAATTACGTTATCTTAGACGGTCATCATCGTTACAAAGCCAGCCAAGAAGTTGGACTAACTGAGCTACTCGTTAAATTGTACTTTGACTTAACGGAAGACGAAAAATTAGAAATTGCGCACAAGATGAATACGACCACACGCGAATTGAGCCGAAAAGAAAAAATCGAACGCGCTCGTAAGTTACGTTCTGAGAATCGCTCCTATCGTCAAATCGCGCAATGGCTAGGTGTCGGCAAGAGTACGGTCGAAAGGTGGATAAATGACGAAGGTGTCCCACGCGGGACAAAGACCGCGAAGAGTAGCGATACTAAGCAACAAAGAGAATCGGAAGATCACTTACGACTTATTAGGGAGAATGAACGTTTAAAACGCGAGCTTGACACAGTTACTCGCAGCTATAACGAACAAAAATCAAAACTTCGTAGCCTAGAAGATGAGCGTGAGTTCTACCGAAAATATAGTATGTTTGGAAGTCACGACAAAGGGATTAAAATTTTCGCTCACTTCGTAGGCTTGGACGAGACTGCTAACGTTGAACAAGTTGATAAAGCGTTTCGCAAAGCTAAAGGTCGTGCTCATCCCGACGCAGGCGGAAGTACATGGGCATCTGCTCGTTACAACAGCGGACACGACTTATTCAAACGCATTTATAAAGGAGGCGCTGCCTAATGCTAACCAATCGCGGCTTTCGTTATCTCCGCTTCCGTGAACGCCTCACACAGCGACAATTCGGCGCAAGAATAGGTGTTTCCGTAGCGTTAGTCGACAAGATCGAATGCGGCAAGCGACCGATTAGCGCCCGTACGCATCGCTTAGTGCGGGCAGCGTTCGGCTTAACTGACGCTAAAATTAACGAATTGGAGGAACGCGGCGCATGAAAATTACCGGCAGCCAATCCGTATTTAACAAAAAGGAACGCTACGAGGACGAATATTTCATAAAATTACCGTCAGACATCGCGCATTATATGTATGTACCGGGCATCTCAGCGCGACATACCTTCTTATACGCGATGATCGTTGACTATTACAATCCCGATTATGGCTACGCTTGGCCGTCGCATATAAAGTTAGCTACGGATTTAAACCGATCGACGCAGACCGTTAGCCAAGACTTACGCAAATTAAGAGATGCCGGTTTAATTGCGATTATTACGGTGCCATCGAAAGACTTCAACCGTTATGTGCCATATAAACCGTTGACGCAAGAAGAATTATGGCTCGCTTGTCCGGAAGCCGGCGAGAGATACCGCGCTAAAATCAAGCAGTTGGATGACGAGAAACGGCGTGACCATGAGAAGCTACGACAGCTTAGAGAAGCGTACCCTTAAAAAACTATAGGTACCGTACCCTTAGAAAATCATATTGCGTACCCTTAGTTTTCTATGGGTTAACTATATTTATTTAACTATATTTAACTAGATTTAAGAAACTAGATTTAAAAAGATTGCAGCCATTCGCTTACGCTCATAACTGCTAACGGTTTTGTAAATACCTTACCTTGCGCATAGGTTCAAAAGAATAAGTTCGAAAGAACAAGCGTGCGTGGTAATCTCAGCGCCGCAAGCTGTCCCGGATGGGACGCACTATATTATATTGGAGGCGATCTTATCGCAGTAGCAGCCGAAAAGTTTAAAACGAAACTCGATGAAGCATTCGAATATTGTAACGCAGAATTAGCCGACCACTGGCGTAAGTACGAGCGCCGCCCTTCCGTCGAATGGCTTGACGAGCTTTCTACTCACCTACTACTTGCGGACGAATCAATGCGCCGTGAAGCTATTAAAGCAAAATTTGAAACGTATACGCCTGAACAGTGGGCAGAATTAGAACGCGAACATACGCCAGCACCACCCGAACCTGACGAATTGGAAGACGACGAAGCCGTATGTCATGCATGGAATTGCATTCGTATATTTCGGAAAAAGGGCATTAAGCGTTATTGCAGTAAGAAGTGTGGAATCAATCAAAATAGTGCCGTCCGACGTAAAAAGAAAACGGGTACTTACCTACCGCGCAAGTTGTACATGCCAGTTTGGTCGGATTACGCAAACAAAAGATTTGAGCGAAAGGAAATTCGTTATGCCGTTGATGATGTCTTCGAACGTCGTGCACGCAAACAATACGAAAAAAGAGTCTTAGGTTATAAGAAGACACCGAAATACGAAGTTCATACCGAAAAGGATAACAACCACCATGTCGCTGTGAGGTTCGTTAAGCACCTTAGATTAGTAGAGCCTGTTAAAGAACGCACGATCAGACCGGAAGTAATGAAAAGATATTTGCGCATGAAGTACTCAAACGAGAAAAAACCGCAGTAATTTTGCATATATGCGAGAACGATTCAGAATGTTCAGTATATAAGTGTGTTGCTTCACATCGTTTTTAAAATCTATTAAGTAAGTTATTATGACTTACTTTTAAAGGAGGTGAACCTTATGCTGACAGCCACTCAAGTTAAGATGGTACGCGAGTTTTATTCATTAACCCAAAAGCAACTAGCTAAAGAAATCGGTGTATCAGACACATTGATCGTCTTAGTAGAAAAAGGCGACCGTAAATTGACTCGTCGTCTTGCAGAAAAGATCGTGGATTTCCTAAAACTAACGGAACAAAAAATTACAGCGATTGAAAAGTGCTTTATTTACGTAGAAGATCAGCGCCAACAAATACTAGCCTATTAAGGAGGTGACTTAGATTAATAAGAGAGAAACTGACCGTCTGCAACGTAAGCTACACCGGCATGCCAAGTCTAGTTGCGCAAATCATACCGGACAAGACGGATGCCTAGCGACAGCACACGGAAAATGCGTACTTTCTTTCGCGGCTGACCGCCCCACTGCTAACGTGTGCCCGTATTACATGCGCGCTGTCGGACCGAGCGATCCGCCGTTATTTGACGAGTATCTGCAACATTTCCCGGCTGACTATCCGTTGAAACCGGCTACCAAAAGTTCTAACACAGTTAATTGCGCCGTCTGTAAAAAGCGATTTATTCGCGCCAGCAACCGGCAGAAATACTGTTCATCGTGCAAAGAACACGTCATACGCACGCAAAAGAATGAAAGTGACGTTAGACGTCGAGCAATTGCCGAACGTTAGACGTATTGAAACTACTGATATATAAAGCTTTTACGATGCCAATTTCAAGGGGTGCGGTAGATTCATCCTAAAGTGCGATTTTTGCATGTCTAACATTCGGAAATGAGGAGGCTTCTTAATGGCGCAAACATACGGAATTAACCGCACCGAAAATACTTACGCACAAAATCAGCATGTCGGTAAACGAGTAATTACATATTGGCAAGACGGTTCACATACATATCCGGCTGCCTCCCCTACTCGACCGCCCACGCGCGGAGAACACTGGGCGGTCGTCGAACATAGCGTAAAGGCGGAGCCGCAGCCCGGCACATTTAGCGTAACAACACGCGTATACGACGCTGTGACGCCGGACGAGCTGCACACTACCTTTACGCAGGAATATAAAACTACGAAAGAGCAAGCGTCGCAGCGCGCCAATGCTGACGTTACAGGCGCTTTATATGCGAAGGGGTGGGCGCGTGTGATCGAAAGGAGTGACGTAGATTGGTAAACGGTTGTGTTGTGAAATATGACATTCAAATCATGCCGAGTGGTTGTATCGCTAACGCCGTCATTATGGACGCTGAGACTGGTGAAATAATTCACCGTATTTCGAGAGACTGGGACAGTTTTCCGATAAGTTTCGCTAAAAAATATATTATCGACGAAGCATCCTTAATTGCGCAAGAACATGGTTACGAAGTACAGAAGGCGGTGCAAAAATGACATTGAAAAGTTGCCGGCTAATCGAAAATACGGAGAAGATAGTCGGACGTACGACCGTTGAAATCGCTATCTATGACGACAACACTGGTGATTTGCGCAAAAGATTGGTCCGGGTAAGCGAAGGACTCCCCCGCCGGTTGGCTCGGCAAAATGCAATAGAGGAAGCGTTGCGCGAAGCTGAACAATTAGGCTATGAGCATGTATCGAACAGAAAACTATATTAAAGAAAAGGATGATTATTTTATGACTATTGAGCAAAGCAAGGCATTCTTAAAATCTATTCAATCAACAAATCAAGGTGGTCTATATAAGGCACCCACTCCGAAAATTGAAAAAGCAGTCGAGGCTTATCAAAAAACACGTGAAATCAAAGACACAAGTATGGGAAAAACGAGAATTCTTCTTGATATGTACAAAGAATCCGAGGGTAAAATTAACGCAAATGGTGATTTAAGTGAAGAAGGTAGACGTAAGAAAATTAGTGAGCTAAAACAAGAACTTTCAGGCCAATTCCTCAAGCAAGCTCGAAAAGATAAAAAAGAAGTTATGGCGAAACATGCTGAAATTCATGATCTATCACGTCAAATTCTAGTTCAAAAACCTTCCAAACCGGATGACACTACCCTAGAACTACACAATCAAAAACTAGAAAAAATAAAAAGAGACGCAAAGTTCAGTAGTGCTCAAGCTGTAATTCAACGTTTAAAAGAGTTTTCAAGAGACATTACTGACCCTTACCTTGCGCAAGACGCACTCGAGCAAGCCGATGCTGTCGTGTCGTCAATTAACCTTGATCCAGCAAATAGAGTCGAGGTAGGTAAAATCTATCATGGCCTAGAGAGCATTTCGCATACAGAAGACAAACAAAAAGCAGAAGAATTACTCCAGTTTATCGGTAGTCCGGGCAACAATCCTAGAATGTACGGCTCGATTGAGGAAAATGCTTTAACACAACAATTTGGACATGGGCTTGTAGCAGAGCTTAATAAACCAGTTTCACACGAAGGAGATCAATAAAATGACAAAGTTAAATAAGACAGTTTCAGAAGCAATTAAAAATTTAAAGGCGGAAAAAAGCAGAATACAAGAATCTATTGCTACCCAACAAGCAAAGGTAGACCACACCAGCGCTGAACTTTCCGAAGCTAAGGCAGAGCTTCCGCTTCTAATGGACGCTACTGTCGCAGACCCTAGCGCTGCCAACGAGCAGGCCGAAATAGAATGTCGACAGCGTATTGAACAGCTTGAATTTGCGCTTACTGGTACGCAGGAACGGCTGGAATTAGCCCGAAACAGCTACGGCAAAAAGCTCACGCCTTTATCTACAGAGGCGGTTGCTTCCGCCAAAAAACAAGCCGACGATTATTTCGATAAAGAAATTGATAAGAAAATGGATAATATCGCAAAAGCAAAAACAGCTTACTTACAATCGCTTGCGGATTACAAACTACTACAAAAAGAGTGTCAGTCTATTAAGCGCGAGGCGTGCGAAGAAATGGAAATGAAGCCAGCAGATGCATCAGAAAAATCTTATGATGTAAAAGCTCTTCGTCATCAAGTTAATTGGAGTCACCTTGGTGGCGCGACTTCCGACGGATGTAAATATACAGTATCGGAGCACGAAATGAACGACGCATTAAAGTACGGAACTTTTAAGCAGAACGGCCAACGAGTATAAAACTACATACGCACACTAGGCGCCCTTTCACGGGGCGTCTTTTTTGCGGATAAGGAGGCGAACATACATGCGTAATTTTAAAATTGGAGGTCTTAGTCAGCTACAAAGCGCGCTCAAGCAATCGCCCGAAGCCGCACATCGTGGCGCAGTTAAAGGCCTGCATCAGTCTATGACGATGTGGCAACGCGGATCACGCGAAAGAGCGCCGGTCGATACAGCTGTCTTGCGCCGCAACATATTAACGGAAGTTGACACGGTTGACCTAAAAGGAACGATCAGCTCAAACGCTTACCGGCGCGGTTTCAACTACGCGTACTACCAGCACGAAGTCAACGGCAAGCAATACTTAACGGACGAAATTGAGGCGTCAAAAGAGCGCTACAAAGCGACAATCGAGCGCAATGTAGCGGATGAACTTAAAAAGGCAGGGTGGCAATGATGAAGGAAATTAACGAACTAGCGACGTTTATAGAAGAAACGCAGGCGGTGATGCAAGAGTTTGCGCTAAGGAAGATGCAAGAAAAGACGCCGTATGTCACGCGTCCAATGGTGCGCAGAATTACAGCATATCAAAAGTTAGCTGCAAAAATGCAGGCGCATCCTGACGCAGAAAGACGCAAAATGGGCGCACTTATGACGAAGATTATCGAGCAGTTTCGCTTATTGTACCGTGCTGAAACAGACGCGGATTTAGAAGCGATTCGCACGGTGCTGCCCGGACTAACGTATAAACTTGGCGACGTGATACAACGAATGGCAGGCGTCCAACAATGCTAGACTTAACCGCGTCCTTACAATTACAAGACAATTTCTCAAAAGACATGCAGAAAATCATCGGTACTATGGACGACTTTACGAGTATGACAGATGAAATAACTTCTGCTGCGGATAGCGTGCAAAGAGTAACTGGCGACATGATCGATAATAGCGTGAGCAAAGACTTCAGCGACGCATCTAAATCGCTTAATGACTTCGCAGGTGCCAGTGATAACGTTACAGGATCGGCGGGCGGAATCGCTGGTATGATCGACACTGCGCGGGATAGTGTTAATAAGTTAAGCGACGCCATCCGTAACATACCGAAAATTAACGATCAGATCGGCTCTTTCGGAATGGAGGCTACGAAATCCTTTGCGCCAGTTACCGGCTTCTTCGGTGCGGCTCTCGGAGGCGGGTTGAACCGTATGTCCCAAATGGAGGATGCTCAACGGATGATCGAGCAAATGGTTGGCGGTGGCGCTGCGTTCGATCGCGTAATGAAAGGCGTTACCGACTTAGCCGATGACACCTCTTACTTGTACTCGGAAGTCGCCAGTATGATCGGTGGTTCACTTGGGCGTGAGATGTCCGAGGCTGATGCGCAAATGTTAGCTAACGTGTCGATGGAACTCGGTGCCTTTAAAGGCGATAAGCAAATTGGACTGCGCCTCAACGAAATGTTCGGACAAGCGTTTTCGCGAGGTACTATTGACGGTGATTTAACAAATCGACTATCAGAGATCGGAGGTATCCAAGTATGGGACGTGCTCGGTGAGGCGCTCGGTACTAGTGCGGATCAAGCCGCGAAAATGGTCAATGAGGGCGCAATACCGATGGAAGAAGCGTTACGGCACCTTTCCGATGATATAATGGAAAACTTCGAGGGCAGTATGATCAAGTATGCCGAATCCTTGCCGGGACTAATTTCTAATACCTGGGCCGCGCTAGGCTCTCTTGGACAGTCTATGATTGGGGAAGACGGATTTGAGCGTTTAAAGGAAGGTATTCAGGGCGTAATCGATACGTTGTACGAGTTAGCACCTGTATTTGAGCCTATCGGTAATCAGATCATGAACGTCATGGCAGACTTAGCAGACGTCGCGTCTAACGTCGTGAAGTGGGTGTTAGATTTGCCGGGACCTGTAAAGTCAGTATTAGCCTACTTCTCGCTATTTTTAGGCGTAATCGGTCCAATAGCGTTAGGATTCCACGCATTAGTTAAAGCAGGCTTGCTAGTCGGTAAAATGTTTATGATGGTAGGCAAGTCAGTTTTATGGTTTGGCAAAGCATTTTTAGGGTTATCTAAGTTCTTATTACTTAATCCGTTTGGGTTAATACTTACTGGCGTCACTTTACTTGGTGTCGGGATTTATCAGCTCGTAAAGCATTGGGACACTGTAACGGAAAAGATAACTGAATTTTGGGATAAATTACAAAGTACATTATCTGTCTTACGCGAAGGTGAAGGCGCGATAGCCACGTTCGCGGGTGTGATTCAAGAATACCTTAACTATGCCGTTACTCAGGCGGTCACTTTATGGGAGTACTTACAAGACGTCTTTCAAATGGGCGCTGACTTCTTCCGCGCATTATTCAGCGGTGATTTCGCGCAAGCCTTCGAAATACTAGGCGACATATGGGAACGCACAAAAGAGCTCGCTGCCGAGTTATGGGACAACATGCTCGAAGCTGCGCAAGAAATTCTCGATATATTAGTGCCGTGGGTCGAAGAAAAATTCGAAGAAATGAAAGACGCAGTCGTCGAATGGCTCGCTAAATTAGCCGTTGACGGTATCGCTAAATTTATCGAGTTTAAAGACGGCGCAATCGAAAAGGTCGAAGAATTTTGGAACGATTTAGTCGAGTGGTTTAAAGGGCTTCCGGAAATGATCGGCTTTTGGATTGGTTACGCAGTTACTACTGCCGTTACGTTTTTCCAAGAGTTGCCGGGAAGAATCGGTGAAATACTCGATCAGCTACGCGAGTGGGCGACGGATAAATTAACTACATTTGCGGAAAACGTAGCCGAATGGTTTACGAAGACGCGCGACGATGCAACGACTACAATGTCAGAGCTACCCGGCAGAATATACGATTTCTTCTACGACATGGGCGAGCGTGCAGTCGGTAAAATGAAGGAATTTGCATCGGATATGAAGGAATGGTTTAAGCAAGCGTACGACAATTCGATCGAGTGGATACAGCAACTACCGGACAAAATTGCGAGCTTTTTGGAGTCTATACCGGGCAAAGTACGTGGCGCAATCAGTAACATTAAATCCGCGTTTCGTAATTTAGGATCGCAGATGATTGAAGGTATCAAAAGCGGCATTACTACTGCCGTTTCGAAGCTAACTGGCGCCGTAAAATGGGTCTTTGAAACCGCGTCTAACGGTTGGAGCGCCTTAACCGACTTTGGCGGCAACATGGTAAATAACGTGACGCGAGGTTTCGGGCGTGGTTCAGCGGAGGCGACTAGCGCTTATCACGGCGAGGCTTATGTTCCTCGTAACAATGCGCCTTACATGCTCCACAAAGGCGAACGTGTCCTTACCCGTGATGAGAACAAAGCCTATTCGAACGGTATGCAAGGCGCGACTGTTAACTTCCCGAACGCAGTATTCCATGTACGTGAGGATGCGGACATAGATAAAATCGGTAATGCTGTTGCGCAAAAACTTATGAAAGCGAGTAATGGCGGCGTTGGTGCGCACGCCTGATTAATGACGAACTGACGGCACTGGCTAAAAAGGTTAGTGCCGTTATTTATTATCTCGCCTTTCAATAGAAGCTAGTGCTCTTGCCGGTAACTTGTTATACAAAGAATCAATTCTTTTATTTCTAGTAATTAAATCCTCAGTCATATGATTAATTAAGTAGAATAGAAAACTTACAGTCTCTACTTCCTCGTTTAAATTAATTTCCCCAGCGTGGACCCCATTATTACCATTTACTCTTATCAAGTCTAGTCCCTTTTGTATATGTTCCGGAATATTCTGCTCAACCAATGAAGCAATCATTGAATTTAAATTCCCGTTCTTTACCTTATAGTCTTCAAGCTCAGGGATCATAGTCTCAATAGCTAAGCGTAGTAATGCTGCTGTTGCTCTTGGAGAGTGCTTATATACCATTGAAGCTTCTTCATATATTTTTCTAACGTCCTCAGGCATATCCACATGAGGCGCAGGTGCTTCTTGTGTTAATGGATAAATAATTTTCTGACTCTCCCAAATCGTATAATCATTACAATATGTACAAAGTGAAAGATCTAGGTACCAAGTATATTCTTCTGAATTAGTATAACCCCTCTTACCTTCAAATGCCTCGATAGTTGTTATTCCGAATTTATTTATCTTTCTTACCATGTACCATTTTTGAGGGGTTAATCTACCGCACCTCAAACAATTAAAAGAATCTTGTCCATAAGAAGGGACTATATTTTCTACCATTAAATATCACCTCTCTCTATATATAATACTAAAATATACCCACTAAATAAAATAAATGATTCATTATTTAGGAATTTGTAAAAATGCTTGAATTAAATAATTGGAAGTGTCTCTAACGAGGGATGCCGCCTTTTTTTTGTGCCCAAAACGTCCATATGGCGCAATTAGTTTAGTTTGCGCGGAGGGTTGGCGGCTAAGTTGCGATACATACTTGACAATTAGTCGTATTACGTCCATAATCTGCCTAACGAAGTGTTTTAGTCCGTTATACGCAAATTTGTGGTAATTTGGCGTGGTCGTATGTAAAGTTTTACGTCTAAATCACCGTAAAATCAGCGTTTTGTTTTTCGAGAGTAATTTCTACCGACTCAAAATCGCGTTTCTTCGGAAGTGTGGGTTCGACTCCCACCATCGCCACCAATTATTATAGTAACTAAACGATAAGTTCGACTAGTCAGCACTCGTACAGTTCGATCGTTTTTCAAGAAACGAATCGCTAGACGAGTTTTTTTATGTCTAAATAATCGAGATCTAAAGGTAGGAATCAGACGATGACCTTAACATTTTCTTTTGAAATCGATGAACAGAATAACCGCTATATCGCGGTTTATAACAGTGGAGAACTCGTTAGTAAGCTTAGTATGACTCTTATTGGTCCCAATGGAATGTATCGTTCACTAAACCATTTCATTTCTCAACAACGAGCGTTGTTTTTAGAACAAGCAGAAGGAATTCCTCACAAGATCTTTATTGAAGAACCTGTCCAACATGAATTAGATCATGAACAGGAGTAGATGAAAAAAAGCGCGGTTGGTGGCCCAATGCCCCTCCGCGCTTTTTCTCAATCTGCTTCATATTCTGCTAATCGAATGGCAATGTCGTTTTCAACCGCTGTTGGCGAACTTCCGATATAATTATTCATAATAATCGAGAAGATCCACTCTTCACCATCAGCGTCCGTCACATAGCCAGACAACGATGATTTACTCGTAAGACTCCCTGTTTTTGCTGCCACGTTGCTTGCCGCTGCTGTATCAGCCATTCGTGTACGAAGTGTTCCCCCTACATAATGATCACTTTCTGCTGCAACCGGTAATGAGCCGTAAAAGATGTCAAACCACTCTTCATCTTGAGCATGTAAAAGAAATTGTGTCATTTCTTCTGTTGGAATCGCATTTAAGTGTGACATTCCCGATCCGTCTCGCAGTTGAACGACGTTCGTATTCACACCTGCTGAATCTAAATACTCTTCGACAACGTCCAAACCTTTATCCCAACTTCCCTCTCCATAGACTTCTTGACCGAGCGCCTTTGTTAAATGCTCAGAGTGACTGTTTTGACTAAATTTCATATACGGAATCATCAGTTCTTCAAGAGTCATCGATTCGTGAATAAATAACGCTTCTGCATCTTCTGGGGTTTCACCTAAGACAACATCGCCATTGACTCGAACTCGGGCATCTTTAAGACCTTCTGCAAACAGGTCAACCGCTAGGTTGGTTGGCTCCCAAATTGAAACGTATTGATTAAATGAGTTACCACCTACTGGAATGGTCCCTTCAAAGAAAATATCGTTCGTTCCATGATCTCTTCCCCAACCGGCTAACTGTCGATCTCCGTCTTCTTCAACTGTGATCATCTGATTATCAATTGAATAATAGTCAGATTCTGGAGTTACCTTGATTTCTGCCTCATCACCAGGCTCTTCACCTGGGTGTACTTCAACATAAACCGAGGCAGTATTATAACGATCTAATGCGACGTCTGAAATAAGCGCGGCATCAGGGGCAAAGCTTAAAGCGGACACTTGAGCCCCGACTTGTCCTCGTTGATTCGCCCAAGAGAGGTCTAAAGATAGCCTTGTATCATCAAAGTAAGTATCGTCTGCGATAATGTCTCCTTGGACCATGCGAATACCTTGATTATGTAATTCTTTAGCTAATTGATCAAAGTCAGAAGCGAGTAACGTCGGATCGCCTCCGCCTTTTAAGTAGATATTACCGTGTAGTATGCTGCCGCGTGTATAGCCGTCCGTGTAAACCCCTGTCTCAAATGTAAACTCCGGACCTAAAACGTCTAACGCTGTGGCACCAACAAGAAGCTTTTGACCGGAAGCTGGCGCGAGGCTAATATCGCTATTATAACTAAATAGCTCTTCACCCGTTTCACTATGACGAACATGGACACCCGGCAAAGCACTTTGCAATTGTTCTGTATCCAAAATCTCCAATAAATCATTCCGAAGTTCTATTTTCGCAGACGCCTCTTCTTCCCCTTGCAGTTCCGATGATAGACCTAGTTGCAACGTCCCGCCAACAATTAACGTTAATAATCCTACTTTTGTTATGTGTGAAGTTCTCATACATGACCTCCATTGCAGTTTTTATTAGTATATCATCGTTTTCTGAATAATTAATATTCAATGTCTTTTTCACTACCATTGTCTATAAAAGCAGATCGATTAGTCCTATAAATAAAGTTACGCTTTTCATAATGTTCACGCCTGCTGTTTAGCATCTCATTGTTGGCGTATTGTCTAGTTTACATTTGCTCCATGACTTTGATATAATTCGACCTTAAAAATGAAAAAAACAGCCACAAGACAGATGGCTGTTTCGGTACTTATTCCTGACTCAATGTACTTACTGCTTCAAATAAGACATTCACACCTGCGATACAATCTTTAGGCGAAGTATACTCGTCTTCAGAATGGCTTTTGCCGCGTAAACTCGGAACAAAAATCATCGCAGTAGGCATCATCGACGCAATAAACTGTGCGTCATGTCCAGCTCCACTTACCATTCTTCGATGCGTTGTGCCCAATTGTTTACTCGCTTCTTCAACTACTTTAACGACCGCTGAATCAAACCAGACCGTATCTCGCTGCCACAACCGCTTCGGTTCAATACGATTACGTTCTTTGAAAGAGTGAATGATCTGCTCCACTTTATCAATGATTTCTTCGTCTTGGTGCCTTGCTTCAAGACTAAATACGATGCGGTTCGGTATCACTGTATGGATATTCGGTGATGCTTCAATACGGCCAATTGTATAGACGAGACGTTCATCTAACTGATCCAATCGATTTCTTAGCGATTGGATCGTATCGACTGCAGTAAACAATGCGTCATCCCGCATCGCCATCGGCGTTGTTCCTGCGTGATTGGAATCCCCTAGCACTTCAATCTCATAACAGACCATGCCGACAACACATTCTACCGCACCGATTGTTATTTCTTCTTGCTCTAGAACCGGACCTTGCTCGATGTGCAGTTCTAAAAATGCTTTGCCGTTCGTTAAGCGCTCGTCTGCCTTACCTTCATAACCACTTTCCTTTAACGCTTCCAGAAAGGTAACTCCATTTTGATCACGTTTCTCGTTCATTTCTTCCTGATTGAACTTACCCGATAAGACCCCTGAACTCATCATCGAAGGTTCGAAGCGAGCTCCTTCTTCATTTGTAAAGTTCACGAGAATAATCGGTCGCTTCGGTTGAATCGAATAGTCAATCATCGTACGGATGACCTCAAGCGCAGCGATTACACCGAGCGCTCCATCATACCTACCTCCTTTTTTGACGCTATCTAAATGAGAACCAACATACACGGGATCTGCCTTTGGGTCACTCCCTTCGAATCGTGCATACTGGTTGCCTAAATCATCTTTGGTTACGTGTAGCCCTAACGCCTCGCAACACTCGACCAAATAATTACGCGAACCAACATCTTCATCACTTAATGCTAGACGAGTCACTCCGTTATTGTCGGTTCTGCCAAAATCCGCAAACCTCTCGATTGTTTCTTCAAGCCTTTTGCCGTTAATTGCTATTTTTTGATTTTGCATAGAATGCTCCTTAAGAGATCATCTTTGTCGAAAAGTACTTCCTTGCATTGGCATTTAGAAAATTAACGACTTCTGTTACTTCCCCTAAACGAAACGTCACGAATGCACCATCAAGATTCTCTTCTACGTGCTCAATCGTATAGCCACGATCAAATAGCTCGTCAATTCGACGCTTTTCTTTCACATAATCTTCATGTTCATTCATCACTTTCACTCCTTTTATAAGGAACTATCGTTGCGCGACTTTCGATTCTAACTGATGACCATACTTCGCTCGCTTAATGTACTCTCCTTGGCCTTTGTGACCGACATATTGATCGTTTTCAACAATAACCTGTCCACGTAAGAGAACCGTCTCCGCTTTCCCACTTACTTCTAATCCTTCAAACGCATTATAATCAACCGCTAAATGATGCGTTTTTTGAGACAGCGTTCGCATCACATCCGGATTAAAAATAACAAGATCAGCATCTGCACCGGCTGCAATCGTTCCTTTTTTCGGATGCAATCCGAATAACTTGGCAGCGCGAGTTGATGTTAACTCAACAAACTGATTGAGTGTAATTCGACCTTTACACACTCCTTCTGAATAAAGAATCGACATACGATCTTCAATCGTTGGGCCTCCGTTTGGAATCTTTGTGAAATCGTCTTTCCCTAAATCTTTTTGACCGTTAAAGTCAAATGAACATTGATCCGATCCAAGCGTTTGCAAAGAGCCAGTTCTTAATGCATTCCAGAGCGACTCTTGATGTTTCTTTTCACGAAGCGGTGGTGACCAGACGTATTTTGCGCCTTCAAAATCTGGTTGGTCCATAATGCTTTGGTCGAGCACTAAATATTGAGGACACGTTTCGCCCCATACGTCAGCACCACGTTTTCTAGCTTCTTCAATTTGTTTGACTGCATCTTCACAAGTCACGTGAACGACGTACAGTTGTGAATCGGCTAATGCTGTTAATTGACTAGCTCTACCTGTTGCTTCTCCTTCTGCTTCCGGGGGTCTTGTGAGTGCATGATAGATCGGTGCGGTTTGATCGTTTTGAAGTGCTTTTTTCGTTAAATAATCAATCACATCTCCGTTTTCTGCATGAACCATCACAAGTGAGCCAAGTTCCTTTGCCTTAATTAACGTTTGGAACAAGGTAGCATCGTCTGCTTGGAAGACATTTTTGTATGCCATGAATACTTTAAATGACGTAATTCCTTCTTGCTCAATGACTTGCGGTAGTTCCTTAAGAACATGATCGTTCATCTCACCGATCATTAAATGAAAACTATAATCGATTGCTGCTTTATCTTTGGATTTGTTATGCCATACTTCAATCGCATCCGACAACGGTTTGCTTTTTTCAGTCAAACAAAAATCAATGATTGTCGTCGTCCCACCAAAAGCAGCCGCCACTGTTCCTGTTTCGAAATCATCCTTTGTGACTGTACCGCCAAACGGCATATCAAGGTGAGTATGAGGGTCAATCCCTCCTGGGAAGATATAACGTCCAGAAGCATCGATCACCTCTGCTCCTTCTGTACTTAATCCGAGTCCGACTGCTTCAATCTTGTCATCAACAATTTTTATGTCTGCTTGAAATGTATCAGAAGCTGTGACAACAATTCCGTTTTTTATAATTTTCATATCCGAATTCCTTTCTGGTTATGACGATTTTGAAACAGTTAATGATTGAATCACACGTTCACGCTCATTCCAACTCATCGGCGGACGGTCATTTAGTTTCTCAACCATATTAATTGCACCATCAACAGGACAGACGATCGAGCAAAGATTACAGCCGACGCACTCTTCTTCGCGGACACGTAAAATTGGATTGCCATCTTCGTCATTTAACATATCAATACATTGGTGAGCAGTATCTTCACAAGCAATGTGGCATTTGTTGCAATTGATGCAAACGTCGTTGTTAATCTCAGCAACTATTTGGTGATTTAAATTCAAATCGCCCCAATTTGAATATTTTTTAACCGATTGGCCCGTTAGCTCGCTAACTGAAGATAAGCCTTTTTCATCCAAATAAAGGTTAAGCCCTTCAATCATGTCCTCAACGATGCGAAATCCGTGGTGCATCGCTTGTGTACACACTTGGACACCTGAGGCCCCCATCAGCATAAACTCGACAGCGTCTTGCCAATTTGAAATACCGCCAATACCAGATATGGGTACATTCACATTTTCATTGCGAGCACATTCTGCAACCATATTCAACGCGATTGGTTTGACTGCTGGACCACAATATCCACCATGAGCCCCTTTGCCATCAACATTCGGGATCGTGTTCCACGTATGAATATCAACACCTGCAAGACTATTAATTGTATTGATTAGACTAATTGAATCAGCGCCTCCACGGACTGCGGCTTCTGCTGTCGCCGTAATGTCTGTGATGTTCGGTGTTAACTTCACAATCACTGGTGTAGTTGCTACTTCTTTCACCCAATACGTTTGCTTTTCAACAAGTTCAGGCACTTGTCCTGATGCTGAACCCATCCCACGTTCTGCCATACCGTGCGGACAACCGAAGTTTAACTCTAGACCATCAACACCTACTTGCTCCACACGTTTAACAAGTTCATGCCATCGCTCACGTTTTGGCTCCATCATTAACGAAGCGATTATTGCATGATCTGGAAAGCGTTTCTTCGTTTCATAAATTTCTTTCAAGTTCACTTCTAGAGGGCGATCAGTGATCAGTTCAATGTTATTAAACCCTGCCACTCGTTGCCCGTTGTATGAAACTGCCGCAAATCGTGACGTCGTATTAATAATTGGGTCGCCTAGTGTTTTCCAGACAGCACCTCCCCATCCAGCTTCAAACGCACGCTGTACTTGATAACCTGAGTTTGTCGGAGGTGCACTTGCAAGCCAAAATGGATTCGGTGACGTAATCCCACCTACATTCGTCATTAAATCTGCCATCGTAAACCTCCTCTATGCAAAAGTACGAGCTTGACCTTGTAAGTGTTCATGAATGCGATAGGCAGTTTGTTTCCCTTGCTCTGCTGCCGTTACAACCATCGCCTCACCATGACCTTCTCCAAATGTGACATCACCACACGCGTATACATTTTCTAATGAAGTACTAAATCGCCCTTCTTCCACACGAACAACACCATTAACGTGATCAATACCAATCTCATTTAACAAGTCTATATAACGATTTTGGCCAATTGCTTTAATCACAAAGTCAACTTCAATCGTAAAATTAGACCCTTCAATGGGTTGAACCCGCCTTCTACCGTCTTCACCAGGTTCTTGCAATGCCATTTTCACACATTCAATGCTAGTGACTTTTCCTTGATCGTTTCCATGAATGCGTGTAGGCATCGTTAACCAACGGAACTCTACACCATCTTGTTTTGCAAACTCATATTCAAAGTCATAAGCTGTCATCTCTTCACTCGTACGTCGATACAAAATTTGAACTTGTTCGGCTCCTAGCCTTATAGCACACGTCGCTCCATCAATTGCTGTGTTCCCTGCTCCGATAACAACCCCTCGTTTACCTACTAGCGGTTCAGGAAGATCATCCTTCTTCGTTGATTTTACGAGTTGAATTGCATCATGTACGCCTTCTAACGTTTCGCCATGAAGATGAAGATTTGGAACTTCGCCCATACCAATCGCTAATACGATTGAATCATGCTTGGACTGAATTTCATTAAACGAGACATCCTCACCAACTTTGCAATTCGTCTGAATGTCTACACCAAGCTGTTCGACTTGTTCCACTTCCCAACGAGAAACAGCTTTTGGAAGTCGGAACGAAACGATACCATACGTATCAAGCCCACCAGCTTCTTCATTCGCTTCATAGATGGTTACTTCGTACCCTTGCACTGCTAACTCTCTTGCACAAGATAAACCAGCAGGGCCACCACCGATAATACCTATAGAGCGGTCAATCGGTCTTCCTCGTTTAAACAATACTTTTTCATTGTGTTTCGCCCAGTCAGTCGCATATCGTTGTAATTTGCCAATCATAATAGGTGTTGTTGAATGATTAAGAACACAAGCACCCTCACACAATTCTTCGGTAGGACATACTCTTGCACAGCTTGCTCCTACTGGATTTGCTTCCATAATTGTTCGTGCGGAACCGTACACATTGTCAGATGAGATCTTTTGAATAAACGAGGGTATATCGATGCCTGTCGGACATGCTGTGATGCATGGTGCATCATAACAATACAAACAACGATTGGACTCCTCTACAGCTTCTTGCTTTGATAAAGCTTGTTCCACTTCGTCAAAGTTCTCTTTTAAACGATCCAACACATTCAAACGAAAGCCCTCCTTCATGAATGAAGTAAGATTAAATAACATTATTACTAATATTCCAATTATTTAATCAAAAGAGTATGAGCTCTATTGTATCGAATTTGCGAGCAATATGCACCTGACAGATTGTACAATTTTAAGGGCAAGTTCTATACAAAATGCCAAAAAAAGGTAACCTAGAATAGTTACCTTCTTCTCACTTTATTGACCTGTAGATCCAAATCCGCCACTGCCACGACTTGTACTACTTAAATCGTCTGCCTCAATGAAGTTTGCTTGTGGCACTTCTTGTAACACACCTTGCGCAATGCGATCATGTTTAGCAATGACATAACTTCCTTTGTCATGTAATCCTTCAATTACTTTGCCTGATGTATTATAGACCGAAGAAGCTTCGCTTGAATGAAGATTATCCAATAGAATTCCAACTTCTCCCCGGTAATCTGCATCAATTGTTCCTGGACTATTTGAAATACGTAGTTTCGTTTTTTTTGACAACCCACTTCGTGGTCGTACTTGCATCTCATACCCTTCAGGGATTTCAAAAGCGAGTCCACTACGAACTAATTTCGTCTCACCAGGGCGAATGACAACATCTTCAAGTGCATACAAATCAAACCCTGCAGCTGCTTGTGACTCATAGGTTGGAATTATAGCATCTTCATCAAGTTTCTTTACTCGCACATCAATTCTTTTCACTAGTATAACTCTCCTTTATAAAACAAAAACAGCCACATAAGTTGTGACTGTTTCAAAGTATCGCTTTACGCGTTTGTTTTAAAAATGGTGCCGAGGGCCGGACTTGAACCGGCACGGTTGTTACCAACCGCAGGATTTTAAGTCCTGTGTGTCTGCCAATTCCACCACCCCGGCATTGGTTGAGGCAGAATTTCTCTTTGGAGGCGGCACCCGGATTTGAACCGGGGCGTAAGGGTTTTGCAGACCCCTGCCTTACCACTTGGCTATGCCGCCATAATTTGGAGCGGGAGACGAGATTCGAACTCGCGACCCCCACCTTGGCAAGGTGGTGTTCTACCACTGAACTACTCCCGCATGAGAAATGGCTGGGCCAGCTGGATTCGAACCAGCGCATCACGGAATCAAAATCCGATGCCTTACCGCTTGGCTATGGCCCAATATGGGGCGGCTGATGAGAATCGAACTCACGAGTGCCGGAACCACAATCCGGTGCGTTAACCACTTCGCCACAGCCGCCATATTAATCTCTAAGCTCCAATTTGTTATGGCAGGGGTAGTAGGAATCGAACCCACATCAAAGGTTTTGGAGACCTTCGTTTTACCATTAAACTATACCCCTATTAGTAAATGGTGGAGGGGGACGGATTCGAACCGCCGAACCCTGAGGGAGCGGATTTACAGTCCGCCGCGTTTAGCCACTTCGCTACCCCTCCATCTATGATGGTGCCGACCAGAGGACTTGAACCCCCAACCTACTGATTACAAGTCAGTTGCTCTACCAATTGAGCTAGATCGGCAACAAATGGTGGCTCGAGACGGAATCGAACCGCCGACACGTAGATTTTCAGTCTACTGCTCTACCAACTGAGCTATCGAGCCAAAACACTTTTTGAAATAATGGCGGGCCTGACGGGAATCGAACCCGCGATCTCCTGCGTGACAGGCAGGCATGTTAACCGCTACACCACAGGCCCACATTAGTAAATGTTTTACTTCATAGTAATTATGTATGTATCTTGATGCTTATCTTATTACTCTTCTACGAAGCATCGAGAGTAATTGGTTGCACCCTCTCGGGTACTACAATCTTTTCTCACTACGTTGATTACTCGACGTAGTGTCGAAAATAATTGGTTGCGGGAGGAGGATTTGAACCTCCGACCTCCGGGTTATGAGCCCGACGAGCTACCAGACTGCTCTATCCCGCGATATTGTTGGTGACCCGTGCGGGATTCGAACCCGCGTTACCGCCGTGAAAGGGCGGTGTCTTAACCCCTTGACCAACGGGCCAGCTTAAGATTATTCTTGCATAATGTGTTATGGCGGAGAGCGAGGGATTCGAACCCTCGAGACGGTTAATGCCGCCTACACGATTTCCAATCGTGCTCCTTCGGCCACTCGGACAGCTCTCCAAGTATGGCTCCACAGGCAGGATTCGAACCAGCGACCTACCGGTTAACAGCCGGTTGCTCTACCACTGAGCTACTGTGGAATGTGTCTGTTGGCCTCATGGACAACATTATTTTACTCTAAAACCATCACGAATGCAAGTGTTTTTTTGTAAATAATCTTATGTATGAGAGTGTCGTTCTCTCAAAACTGAATAACGGATTCGCAAGACATTTGACCGGATTTGACCCAGCAACCTTAAAAAGTTTGTGGATAAATCCTC
>NZ_JAFBEC010000020.1 GCF_016908595.1 Geomicrobium sediminis
TCCGTTCTTTTCTCTATTATAACAAAGCGTGGTTATGATTCGGCGTCTATAAATAAGAAAAAGCTGTTGAGAAATGACTTTCTCAACAGCCTGAGTACAATGCTAAATGGCATTGTACTTTTTAGATGTCTACTAATTCTCTTACGCTTTGCAGTGTCGTCTTAGGCACGATCAGCGACTTCTCGAGCATTTCCGTCGTCGTTACACCCGTTAATACGAGCACGCTGTGCCAATTGGCGTCATTTGCCATCTTAATATCAGTTTCTAACCGATCACCGATCATATAACAAGACGTTGCAGGTAATCCAACTGCGCCTTGGATGACGGTCGTTGTAATGCGTGATGGTTTACCTGCAATTTCTGTAATTTTCTCCCCTGTTGCTCCCTCAATGGCGCCAATGATTGCACCGCAATCTGGTATCGCGCCCCCTTCAATTGGACACGTACGATCTGGGTTGGTCGCAATAAACGTAGCGCCATTTCGATAAGCAAGGTACGCCTGTTTCAACTTTTTATACGTAAAATCACGGTCCCATGAGACGACAACAATTGTCGCTTCTATTGCTTGAAATGTGAGTGGAATGTTTGCATTTTGTAATTCTTCGTATAACGGTGCTTCTCCAATGACAAATACACGATCAGTAGATGCCAAACGATTTTTTAAATGCCTTGCTAATATATAGTTTGAGTTATAAATCTCATCAACCTTTACATCCATCGAAAGTGCTGCTAACTTCCGTTTAAAATCAAGTCTCGTAAACAGTGGATTGTTCGACATAAACAAAACGCGATCCCCACGCTCTCGAAGCGTGCGAATGGTCTTTGCAGCACCTGGAATTTCTTTATTCCCTAAATAAATTGTGCCATCTAAATCAAAGATGTATCCTCTTTGCATTCCACTCCTCCTTTATTAATATAACGAATTTTTCGTCAGACGATTTGCGACGAGTTGGAGGATGAGTACGACACCGATAATCAAGATCGCCATCGCAGATGCTGTATACATTTGCCCGCGTAAAATGTTTTGGAATACCATTAAACTCATCGGTGCCCATTCAGACGGGGCCAAAAGAATCGTAACACTCGTTTCTTTTATTACAGTAACGAATACGAGAATGGACCCGGCGACAATGCCTGGCAACATCAATGGACCGACAATTGTCGTTAACGTCAACAACCTTGATGCGCCAAGGTTTACGGAAGCTTCTTCAATGTCAGAGCGAATGGCCATCATACTCCCCATCGTCGAGCGAATCATGTATGGCATTCTACGAATTGCATACGCAACAATTAGAAGAAACGCAGTGCCTGTTAATTGTAGAGGAGCGGTGTTAAACGTCTGAATAAACGCAATTCCAAGCGCAATGCCTGGTACGACTAAAGGGATGGATGCAATAAAATCAAGTTTCGTTGCATTTTGTCGTACGACAAAATAACTCACTAATGTTGCTACAATCACGCTAATAACAAGCGCCCCACTCGCTAAAATAATGCTGTTCATAATGTTATCCGTTGAGCGGGTAAAGATCGTTGCATAGTGATCGAGTGTAAATCCTCTCGGTAACAAATCGCGCCCCCACGTCGTTGCGATCGATTGAATAAAAACAGAGAACACGGTAAGCACAGGTAATAGAACGACGAGACTAGTGTAGGTAAAGAGCGGCAACGTAACTGCTTTTTTTGCATTGAGTTTTACTTTTTTAGGCTTACCAGAAACCGTCCCGTAATCTTTCCCTTTTGTTGCCAACCGTTGTAACCAAAAGAAGATGGCTGCAACGATGACCATGATGACCGTTAAAATGGATGCGCCAGCCCAGTTAAAGAATCCAGAGATTTCACGGTATGCTTGCACGACGATTAAGTTTAAGCCATCAGGCGCTAGAATGATTGGTGTTCCAAAGTCAGAAAAACTGACAGTGAAAATGAGTAGTGCACTCGAAATCATGCCAGGTAAGGCAAGCGGTAATGTGACAAACACCATCGTCGACCAGCTTTTTGCCCCTAGATTTCGTGAGGCTTCTTCAACAGAAAGATCAGCAATCTTAAATGCTGCAACCATTGGCCAAAGGGCAAACGGAAAGAAGAAGAACACTTGCACGAGAATGATGCCTAACATTGAATACACGTTAAAAATCGCGCCCTCTGTTCCGAGCATTGTATTAAAGACGTGTGTCACCCAGCCTGTACGACCGAACATGATAATAAAGCCAGCAGCAGAAATAAATGTCGGCACGATAATGGGCATCGTACATAGTGCCGCTAAGGTTTTCTTAAATGGCATCGCTGTTCTTGCAAACGCGTATGCGATCGGTAAACACATGACAATAACGATGACTGACACTAAAATGGACAGTAACAAACTGTTGTTTAGTGCTGATAAATAGACACTACCGCTTGAAAAGAGATTTGCGTAATGTTCAAATGAAGCGTTTTGTAATCGCTCGATGTTTGTAGAGAGAATTTCTGGATTCACAAATGAACCAAAAAGGTTTACCGGTTCTCCAGTGAAACTGACGATAAACACCGATAATAACGGGATCATCAGAAATAAGGCGAAGAAACCGATCACTGCATATTTTAAGAGTTTCAAGCTATCCCAATTTCTTAAGCGTTGAAAACGTGTGGGTTTTTTGTGCTTTTCTATCATAGAAGTAGCACCCTTTCTTCAGGAATATGAAGAAAAAGATGATCTCCTTGATCATAGACCGGAATCCCGGGTTCGAATTCTTGTTCAACGACAACTGTTGCTTCTCCGACATTTACATCGTAACGAATGTTCGGACCAAAATACGTACTCATCGTTACTTTCCCTTCAATTACGTTCCTACTCTCGCTATGTTCACGAAGAATTTTAATACCTTCAGGGCGAATTAACACTTTTGCTTCACCGTTTTCTGTTACTCCGTTCGTATGAACGACAAATTGATCGTTAATTTTCACTTGTCGTCCATCGATGACCGTTGCGTCATAAATATTAGAGGAGCCAACAAAATCAGCAACAAACGGTGTTAACGGTTTTCCATACAATTCAGTTGGTGTCGCTTGTTGAACAATTTCTCCATCTTTCATAACCGCGATGCGATCTGCCATACTCATCGCTTCTTCTTGGTCGTGTGTAACAAAGATCGTCGTAATACCGATTTCTTGTTGAATCGTTCGAATCGTTGTGCGCATTGTGTTTCGCAACTTTTTATCTAAGTTCGATAACGGCTCATCCATTAATAATACCGCGGGTTCCATGACGAGTGCTCGTGCTAATGCGACTCGTTGTTGCTGACCCCCAGACAATTCACCAACGCCACGTTCAGCTAAGTGGTCCAGTTCAACCGTTTGCAGGGCATCCATAACCTTTTGATACAGTTCTTTCGGTGGCTTTCCGAGCTTTTTGCTCATTAAACGCGCAAAACTCTTCACCCGCTTACCGTACGAACCTCGATAAAGATCTCGAACCGTTAAACTATAAGCCACATTTTCAAACACATTATAATGAGGAAACAACGCATAGCTTTGAAACACCATTCCGCAATTTCGTCGGTTGGCAGCAACATCATTCACCCGCTGTGCTCCAATGTAAATGTCACCTTCTGTAATGTCCTCAAAACCAGCAATACAGCGCATCGTTGTCGTTTTACCACATCCAGATGGCCCGAGAAGGGCATAAAACTCCCCTTCTCGGATGTTTAAATCCACCCCTTTTAGTGCGGGGACGTCGCTATATTGTTTGACTAATCCTTTCACAGTTACAGAACCCATATTGCCCTCACACCTTCACTTATAATAATGACGACAAAACTTCTTTAATACCGTTGTTGCCACTCGTTTCTAGCATCATCATAGTTTTCGATAATCCAATCTACATCAAGTTCCATTGCATGATCTTTTAACGCTTCGGCATTGAGAGGCGTTTGGGATTCAACGTCTGGATGAAGTGGAATATGACCCCAATCCGCTTTAATTTGTTGTCCTTTTTCTGATAGCAAAAATTCAATAAACTTCTGCCCACCTTCTGGATTCGGTCCGTTTGCAATAAGCGTCGCTGGGTTCACGAGTACTGGTGTGCTCTCAGGCACGTGAAAATCTATCGATTCTCCACGCTCTTTCATTTGATACGCCATAAAGTCAAATCCAATGCCAATTGATGCTTCCCCAGAAGCAGCCGCTTGCGTTGGCGCTAGGCCGGAGTCTGGCATTGCACTCATTTGCTGAACGAGTTGGTCAAAGTATCCCCAACCTTCTTCCTCTCCTTTAGCTAGAAGTTGACTGAGTACGAGTAGCGTGGCGGTTCCTGAAGCAGCTGGGTTTGGCATTTGAATTTCGCCTTCCCACCTTGGATCGAGTAAGTCATCCCACGTTTGTGGTAACTCCTCTTCAGATACAAGTTCAGGGTTGTAAGAGAATCCAAGTGCGAACAATTCGATACCTGTATACATCCAATCTTCATGTCTCATTTTGATATCGTTTTCATAAACTTCCCAATCACTTGCTGCTTCTGGTTGATACGCTTCCAAGATTCCCATTTCAACGGCTGATTCGAACGGCATAAACCCACCACCTCCATACCATACATCTGCCTGAGGGTTGTCTTGTTCTGCAAGCATTTGGTTTACAAGCACATTCGTGCCTGCATACTCAACATTCACAGTACCTCCGTACTCTTCTTCAAAAGCTTCGGCTAATTCTGCCGACATATCTGGCGTTTCTGGTGAGTAAAGCGTAATTGTGCCAACATCATCTTCTGAATCCCCATTGCCACATGCACTTAAAAGCACAAATGATCCCATACCCACGAACCATAATGAGCGTTTCATCTTTTTCATGAATCGTTCCCCCTTTTTTCTGATAAAGAAAGACGACCAACACAAACAAAGGGTCGAGTTTTGTTTGTCGGGTCGTCTCATCATGTCTCTACCCTATTAATTATTTATCGAAGTGTAACTACTATTAACCTATGACAATCATTAAGAGATTATTTACCTTTTTTTCGAGATTTACGACTAGACACTATTGCAACACGTCTTGTAAACGATCTGGAAAGTCTGTAATGATTCCATCAACACCGTACTCAACCAACTCTTCCATTCGGTTAGGATCATTGACTGTCCACGTAGAGATTTGCATTCCATGATCTTGAATTCGTGTTACAAGGTCTTGGTCAACCATAAGATGGTTCGGGTTCGTATAATCCGCATACGTTTGGAAAGCTTTTAACTGTTCATCACTAATACCATTCGGATTATTGCTCACTAATACCCCGATTGGAACGTCTGGAAGAATGTTATGGAATCGCTCCATTGAAGCATGATCAAATGATTGCACGATTACTTCTTCATCGGTTGGCTTTCGAAGCTGACGTTTAATCAGTTCAATTGCGACAAACCGTTCCATATTGTTATAGTTAGCAGGGTCCTTGACTTCAATTAAAATGCCAATCTCACCGAGGTAGCGGTCTAATACTTCTCCAAGTGTTGGAATTTGCTCTCCCTTATATTCGTCGCTAAACCAACTACCTGCATCAAGCTGGTGCAACTCACGCAATGTAAAGTCGTTCACTCTACCTTCACCATCTGTTGTTCGGTTAACCGTTGCATCGTGAATGACGACAACTTCGTTGTTTTTGCTCATATGAACGTCTACTTCAATGTAATCTGCACCGATTTCGACAGCTTTATCAAAGGCGGCAATCGTGTTTTCTGGTGCGTGTCCTGATGCACCTCGGTGTGCAACGTTCGTAACATCATCCCCGGTTGTCGTAACTTGTGCATAACCATGAGTTTGCGGCAGCAACAAAACCCCTAAAACCCCGCATGCTAAAATTTTCTTCATCGTCTTCATTTTCATTTCTCCCTTCTAAACAAATGGATCGTTCCGTTTGTTCGTTTCACCTCCTTACAAACAAAAGAAAACACCATAAAAAGCCATAGGGATTGCCTATGCCTCTCTAAGGTGTCTCCACGTCTCTACCTTTGAAAGCGCCTCTATTCAGTTGTATGCTAAAGGTTATACACCCATTTTCCAAAGCGGTTCTTCTCCAGTTGATACAGCCAACACTCCAGCTTCAAGCGCTCCATAGACTTCAGCTTTTTGATCAACAAGGCCACCTGCAATAATTGGGAGCTTGCTTGATGCAAGATATTGTTTAATCACTTTCGGAATAATTCCTGGTAAGATCTCTATGGCATCAGGATCAGAATCACGAACCATCGCAATTCCTTTATTTACCGCATTTCGATCCAGAACGAACAATCGTTGAATGGTTAACAAGTTCTGTTTTTTTGCCCATTTTATAAGGTGGCTTTTGGTCGTAATAATGCCTGTTGGGCGTACCATTTTGGCAACGTATTCAATCGCGCTTTTATCATTAGCCAGCCCTTCGATAAAGTCCAAGTGAACAAATACGTACATATTTGCACGTTTCAGTTGTTCAACATACTCCGGCAATACGATTAAATCTCCGGTTAATAAAAAAGCAACATTGCAATCACTTTCAATGGCTTTCGTTATTTTTTCTTTATGACTAATTGCGGCAATCACTTGAGAATCAATAAGGTCATTAAAGTAAGATGTCGTTTTTTTCATCGTATCCCTCCGGAGGATCGTCCTTCAGTTTATACGTATGATTACAGACTGCAGTTATGCACGCTGTTCTACAATTCTTAATCGGCATTGAGAAAACAGTTTTATGAAAGGAACTGAACTACACTTTATATTTCTACAAGATTCCTTCATGAAATGGTACAATTAAGGAGGATTTTCACGTGACGTATTGATAGAAAAGTAAGGAGTGAATGGGTGATGGAAACGGTGGAGGTATGGGAACAAACGTTACGTGCTGTGAAAACGCACGTAAGTAAGCCAAGTTACGAAACATGGTTAAAAGCGACAAACGTTCATGCGATTGAAAACAATACGATGTTTATCGAAGCACCAAACGAGTTCGCAAAAGATTGGTTAGCAGACCGGTACGAGGCGCTTCTATCTTCGATTGTTCAAGAGATTACGGGTCATCCTTATGAATTAACGTTTGTCGTGCAAGACCCTTCAATGAAAGAACCAATCCGTACATCTCAGACTTCTACAGCGTTGGATCTACAGCTTTATCAACAAGGAGCAGAAGATCTTCTCAAAAAACAAATTCAATTAAAGCTCAATAAGCACTTATCTGTTGAGTACATTGCAGATAGTTTAGAAGTGTCATTGGATGACGTCATCCAACTCATCGAACAACATCAACTTGTAGCTGAGCACTAACACTCACTTTCTTTGCATCTTTCATTGTCAATTGTCAATCATTGATTGATAATGATTTTTTGTATATAACAGTAAAGCGAACAGACGATCTTGTTTTTTCTCAATCTTTAACACGTTAAAATCATGACTCTAAAGCATTTTAGCGAGATAAAATGCGAGATTTCGTTGTGAATCTAGTAATTAATGCTTTTCAATTCGCCAATATTTTATTATAATGATTACATAATAACGATTATAATTTAGTGGTCGTTGATGATGTATCTTATTCTTACTAGTGAAAAGGAGAATTCGTATGAGTGAAAACAACATTATTTCTGAAGCGAATCATTCTTCTGAAGGAAAATGTCCATTTTCTCACGGAAGTGTTACAAGCCCTAGAACAAAAGCAACGATGAACCAAGATTGGTGGCCAAACCACCTTAACTTGAGTATTCTACGTCAACACGATAACAAGTCAAACCCTATGGGCGAAGACTTTGATTATGCTGAAGAGTTTAGCAAACTTGATTACGATGCACTAAAGAAAGATCTTCATGATCTTATGACAGATAGCCAAGACTGGTGGCCAGCAGATTACGGTCATTACGGTCCGATGTTCATTCGTATGTCATGGCACGCTGCAGGTACATACCGTACCGGCGATGGCCGTGGTGGCGGTGCAACAGGCGCACAACGTTTTGCACCATTAAACAGCTGGGCAGACAACGCGAACCTTGATAAAGCACGTCGTTTGCTTTGGCCAATTAAGCAAAAGTACGGAAATAAAATCTCATGGGCTGACCTTCTCCTTCTTACAGGAAACGTAGCGATCGAGTCTATGGGTGGTAAGACGTTTGGTTTCGGTGGTGGACGTGCAGACGTTTGGCATCCAGAAGAAGACGTAAACTGGGGTAACGAAAAAGAAATGCTCGGCGACAACCGTTACAGTGGTGACCGTGAGCTTGAGAACCCACTAGCTGCTGTACAAATGGGGCTTATCTATGTAAACCCAGAAGGCCCTAATGGAAATCCTGACCCTAATGGTAGCGCGTTTGATATTCGCGATACATTTGGTCGTATGGGAATGAACGATGAAGAAACGGTTGCACTTGTTGCAGGTGGTCATACGTTCGGTAAAGCACACGGTGCTGGAGATGCTGAGCAAGTAGGTCCAGAGCCAGAAGCCGGTTCAATTGAAGACCAAGGTCTTGGTTGGATTAGCTCTCACGGAAGCGGCAAAGGCAGCGACACCATTACAAGTGGTATTGAAGGTGCTTGGACTGCAAACCCAACAAAATGGGATAACGGTTTCTTCGATCTTCTCTTCGGTTACGAGTGGAAACTTGATAAAAGTCCAGCGGGAGCACACATTTGGGTTGCAGTTGACCAAGATGAAAAGGATCTAGCTCCAGATGCTGAAGACGAATCAAAGCGTGTACGTACAATCATGACGACGGCTGATATGGCACTTCGCATGGACCCTGCATACGAGAAGATTTCTCGTCGTTTCCACAAGAACCCAGAAGAATTCCAAGATGCATTCGCACGCGCTTGGTTCAAACTTCTTCACCGTGATATGGGACCACGTGACCGTTATATGGGACCTGAAGTTCCTGAAGAAGTATTAATCTGGCAAGATCCAGTTCCTGCAGGTAACTACGACCTTACTGATGCCGATGTAGCTGAACTAAAAGCGAAGATTCTTGATTCTGGTCTTAGTGTCGGAGAACTCGTTAAAACAGCTTGGGCTTCAGCAAGCACTTACCGCGGCTCTGACATGCGCGGTGGAGCAAATGGCGCACGTGTACGCCTTGAGCCACAAGTAAGCTGGGAAGCAAACGAACCACAAGAATTAACAAAAGTACTCAACGTACTTGAAGATATCCAAAAAGACGCAAGCCAAGACGTAAGTCTTGCTGACCTTATCGTACTTGCTGGTAACGCTGCGATCGAGAAAGCTGCAAGCAACGCAGGCATGAACGTAACGGTACCATTTGCTGCTGGACGTGGCGACGCGACTGCTGAACAAACAGACGTTGAAAACTTTGACGTTCTTAAGCCAGAAGCTGACGGTTTCCGCAACTATCAAAAAGAACTATTCAGTGTTCCATCTGAAGAACTTCTCGTTGATAAAGCACAGCTTCTAGGTCTGACTGCACCAGAAATGACAGTTCTTGTTGGTGGTATGCGTGTACTCGGTACGAACCACAGTGGAACAGACCACGGCGTATTCACAGAAAACGTTGGAACACTTTCTAATGACTTCTTCACGAATCTCCTTGATATGAACATCGAGTGGAAACCAGTTGATGGCATCGTGTACGAAGGAAAAGATCGCAAGTCTGGTAACGTCGTTCGCACTGCAACACGCGTTGACCTCGTGTTCGGTTCGAACTCAGAGCTACGTTCACTTGCTGAAGTATACGCACAAGACGACAACAAAGAGAAATTCGTAAATGACTTTGTTGCTGCTTGGGTGAAAGTGATGAACGCTGACCGCTTTGATCTTAAAGTGAAAAAAGCAGAATATGCGAAGTAATATCGATTCAAATTTAAAAAGCTAGGAAAGTCCGTTGGACTCTCCTAGCTTTTTTCTACTTTATACGTAAAGGTCGACTTCTTCGTAACCCAAACCTCTTAGACGTTGATTCTTTCTCGATCGTTTGATTTGTTGAAGCAACCATTTCAATGATACTCTCGTTAAACAATCGTTGACCATTTACACAGTCATCTAACCAGTCACCGTAAACCGTCTCATCCGCCGCTTCTGTAACGATTTCTAAACTACACAATTCTGGATACCGGTAAATGTAGTGAGTAGAGTCGCTATCCTCCTTTTCTTGCCATCGATTAAAGATCATATGATGCACAGTAGGAAGTGGAAACTTCTTCGCAACATGAGGATAAGCATAACGCTTAATGCGCGATTGCCACTGTTTGTTTTTATTGTGCAAACGATCATTTTTACCGATTGCTTTTGCACTCCACACCGTCGCCTTATCAAGGATTAAACGATGCTCTTCACAATCGTCGACGTCCTTGCCGATTCCATACATCATTGCGTTTGGTAACCAATAAGAAACTGGGAATCGCGGGGGACTATTGTAACCTGCGAATGGTTGAATCCATTCGTGTGCAGGGATGCCGTGATTATCTATATAAACATCAGGTAACCAGCGGTTAATCAGTGCAGGTGCGCTCATTGCTTCTCCAAATACACTGTCTTGAAAGCGAACATGATTGAACTCTAAACCGACTGCATTAAACCTTGCCGCATGATGCTTCCACTCCGGATGTTCTTTTATTAATTGTTGATGTAAAGCTGTCCCATCAGGGTTAGAGCCTGGAATTGCGACGATTGTAATTGCTTTTAACGTTTTTTGGTCGATGCGTTTCATTAATTCATACAACGCTGGAACACTCGACACTTCGTTTGCATGGTGACCTGTTTCTATTAAAATGGTCGGCTTATAGACGCCTAATTTACGCGCACTTTGCCAACTTGCATTTGTTTCAGCAGTAATCTCAAAAGCGTAAATTGGATTCCCATTAAATGAGCGAGAGACTTCAAATGCAGAAACACCGGGTTGTTTTGTCGCTTCTACAATTCGTTCATCCTCTAAATCATTGGAATAGGTAACTTTTCGCTGAACGTGTTGATCTGTTTCATAATGTAGTTCATTGTTTTTAAAAAACAACGATTGAACAAATCGACTATTCGGTGCTTGTACGTCTTGCCAACGAGTAACGGTTATCGTAGCTTTCGGTTTGCTTCCTTCAACGACGTGCATAAAAGGCAACACAGCACCAGGTGTATTCCAAGCAACGCCAGTTCTTTGAAGTCCTAGTTCACGGTAATATTCTAACGTGTTAAAATACAAATCTTCATGAAGTGCTTCCAGTGAAGAAATTCGTTCATGTTCAAAATCCAGCTTCGTTTCTTCTTCGCTCATCGTCACATCCAGCGTTAAAGAATGAAAGAGGGGCTTCGTCATGCCCGATTGTTCGTCAAGATCAAGCTGTTCATGAATTGTCGGCAAAACTTCTTGTACGTAATATCGCCAGAACCGTTCACGATCGGTTTGGAAGAGCTGCTTTTGAGCGTTAACGGTAACACAACTCGTTGTCGGGTATGACCAAGATTGTTCATTAATATAAGGAACTTGACTCGTTGGTACGTCTAAGTACGTATCAACAATTAACTGATCCTCTCGGTCATACGCTTTAACCTCATACGTATGTTTCAAATCTTTCTTGATCGAAACGTCTACAGTCCTGTCGTTTGTTTCAATCATTTCATCGATTGGATACAGTTCTTGCAACCAACGGATCGGCATCTCCATACCGTCCCCAGTTTCCTCCAAACAAGCAATTGTCACATGCTTTGCTTCACCAATAAGAGGAAGGACTTCTTCTTGAATCCAATGAAACCCAGGCTTAAACGATGACCGAACGTGTACATCACTGGCTCCTTGAGAAAGCCACAGATGTTTAAGATGATCTCGCACCAATTTTGATTCAGAAATGAAGACTTCAATGGATGCATTTGGTTGCCATACTTTTTCTACAAACGCCTCAATCTCAAAGCGTTCACCTTCGTTCGTCCAATCAACATTTAAAATCGTATCAGTTGGTTTTTCTTTCACGTCTCGTGGAATTCTCAAATCCCCATGATTTAACGCATGAAGAAATGACACAACCTCTTCTTCATTTCCTCGTACTAGAAGGTGTTGTTTTTCTAAATTTACAATTGCCCGATGATCGTGATGGATCATTACATGGAACGTTCGCTCATCACCGGTAATTGGGAATTGAATGTGCGTGCTGTACATGCCCATTTTCGCAGCGTAATAACAAGTCTCTTTAAAAGCATGTATACCGAGTTTTTGATCGAATTCAATCGTGAAGTCTCTATAAACGATTGATGACAAACGTCGTTCAGAATTGTAATTGCTTTGTTCAAATAACTCATTCAAGCCTTCAACAGGAGTAAGCGGCCATGAATGATTGTCTCCTTCTGACTCGTCCAAAAGCCACGTACCCTCGTTTAAACGATATTGGCCGCTTCTTAATTCAATGGTCGTCACGCTCTCAATGCTTGCCTTTGGCCATTCACTTGCAAACCAACGAAGGGCTTCACTCATTGCCTCTTTCGTTGGCGCACAAATTCCTTTTGCTGTAATAATGGTACGTTCCCCTTCAATCGATAGATGGAACGGAGAACGTGTTGGCATCTCTGATAGAAAATCTGGATTCATTGCCGACGTTTCATAACCAAGACGTGCCGAAAAGTCAATAAGACCTTCCGGCAATCCAACTTCTTTCCAACCCGTAACACGAATGGCAATACCATCTGGAACCCCGTCACCGTTCCAATCCGAAATTGCGCCATCAATCGTCCAAAAGTTTAGTAAATCATTCATCATAATTCCCCTTTAATAACTTCCGTCTTCCTCAACAGCATCCAATACACGTACATCATCAAAAATGAACGTTCCATTCGGATGTTGAATTAGCCCTTCAATACTCTCGTTCACACCGGTCAAGTGTTGTTCATGAACCGTATAAATATGCGGTGCCTCATCAATTAATTGTTGTGTAATGTCTTCATACAACTCTTGTCGTATCGTTTCGTCCGTTTCTTGCCGAGCGTCTTCAATCAACGTATCCAATTGCTCATTTTCATAAAAAGACGTATTCCCAGCACTTCCTAAATTGTCTGTATGATACAGTGAGTAAATGCCATAATCTGCGTCACCCGTTGCTGTTGTCCAGCCACTCAACTGAATGTCATACGTTCCTTCTGACGTTGCATCTAAAAACGTTGCCCATTCCAAGCTTTGAATTTCGACGTCAATTCCTATTTCACTAAGGCGATCTTGAACGAGTGCAGCAATTTGATTGCGAATGGGATTTTCTTCATTGGTCGTGATGGTCGTTTTAAATCCGTCTTCATATCCCGCTTCTGCTAATAGCTCTTTGGCTTGCTCAACATCATAGTCTAAAGGTTCAGCACCTTCAGCGAACCCGAATACTAATGGACTTACTGGGCCTTTTGCATGCATGCCATACCCTTCATAAAGACCAGTGATAATGTCTTCTGTATTAATCGCATGGGTGATTGCTTGACGAACTCGAACATCATCAAAAGGCTCAGACTGCGTATTAAAACCGATATAGTCTACACGTAAACCATCTTGAATTTGCAACTCCGCATTTGGCATCGATTCAACAGCCGTCGTATTAACTGGTTCAATCGATGCTGCAACGTGCGCTTCATTGTTCTCAAGCATCCCAATTCTCGTCAATTGTTCAGGAATCACCCGAAATGTAACCGAATCAAGATCAGGTTGTTCACGCCAATAGTTGTCATTTCGAGTGAGAACAACTTCATTTCCTTGATCCCAACGGTCAAATGTAAAAGCGCCTGTACCAGCAGGCTCAACATCGAGGTTGCGTTCGCCGCTGAACCCTTCTTCAATGGCTTTTGGACTAATCATACTCGCACCATCATGAGAAAGATGATGAAGTAGTGGTCCAAACGGATACTCGGTATGAAGTCGCACCGTAAAGTCATCAACTTTTTCAACTTCTGTGATCATGTCATACAAAAACGCACGGGGAGAGGCGATCTCTGGGTTTAATAAGCGCTCAATGTTTGCTTCTACTGCATCGGCATTAAACGGTTCACCGTCGTGAAACTCAACCCCCTCTTGCAACTCGAATTCCCACGTTGTTTCATCGATTTGCTCATACGAGCTTGCTAAACCGGGGATGAAGTTCATGTTCTCATCCGTTTCAATTAAGCGCTCATAAAGGTTCGTGGATACGATGTTCGATGGAATATCGTTTGAGCGATGAGGATCTAACGTGACTGCATCCGAAGGCATTGCCAATAAAAGCTCTCCAGCTTCACTCCCTGCTTCTTCCCCACTTACCGCTTGTTCGTCTTCACTTACTTCTTCTTGCCCTGAACAAGCAGCTAATACTGTTAACCCACTCACTACACTAAATAACAGCAAAGCATTCTTTTTCATTGCCATTTCCCCTTTTAATTATGATGTAGATAGCTTCTCGTTGTACCCTTTCTGAAAAATTAAATACTTTATTTTAATAATATTCTATCAAAATTAAAGTATTTCGTATATAAAAATAAAAAGACACACCTGTATATAAGATGTGTCTTACGCTTTAAAAAATATATCGTATTGGTTACATACTTATCAATTATCAATGAATAAGGGCTAGTGTGGCTACGCTTGCCGCGGGCGTTACCTCAGCTATCGTGCTACGCACGATGGTCTTCAGTTAACGCTACTCCCGCAGGCGTCTTCGCCACACTAGCCGCTGTTTCTTCATAGGATAATCGTAATAAAGTTATTTTTCTTATTAATCACAGAGTACAATTTGTACGACTTGGTAGGTGTTTGTTTTATTGCATAGTAAGCGAATACGGCTTCTAGATAAACTTACAATTCTTTAGTTATGATGTACTCTTATCAGAAGTACTTAGAACTGCATCTTTCTCACGAATGATTTCCTCGATGAACTGCGTCGCCAGCTTTTCTTTGTCCAGCGTATTCGAATGCCAGATGGTCTTACGATAAATGTTGGCTAATACGTGGTCACGATGATCTTCAATTCGTGCATAGCCGTGAACGACGAGGAGAAGGTCAACCATTTTTCTTGAGATCAATCGTACGTGTAACGTTTGCTCTTCTTTGTTACACGATGATAAATAAGCAAAATCAGCTGTAAGTCCTTGTATATGTTGTTCAACATCGGCAAAAACGTGATCACTCATTTGTAATTTTGCTTTCGTGAGTTGACGATTGATTTCTTTGAAAAAACGCGCTTCACCTTCATAATTCGTAATTAAGCGTAACACTTCAAGGGCAAGAATGTTCTCTGTACCTTCCCACACGGTCAACACTTGAGCATCACGTAATAGCCTTGACGTTACAAAATCTTCAATGTACCCATTACCTCCATGAATCTCGATTGCTTCATGTGAAAATGCGATCGCTTCTTCTGCTGTTCTTGCTTTTAATAGCGCAATAAGCAGCCGGTTTAAATACGGATCCCCGTTGCCTTTATGAGTCACTTCATCATAGACAACGATGGAATCAAACACTGCTGATAATTGAATTTCTTGCCTTGCATACAATTTTGCAATGCTTTCTTGAATCATCGGAAAATCGATTAATCGTTGCTTAAACGATTTTCTAGATAACGTGTACGACTTCACCTCAACCAATGCGCGTTTCATAATGCCAAGTGAAGCTACGCTATTACAAATGCGTGAAAGATTCAGTGCTTCCATCATATAATAGAATCCTTGATCTGCTTCACCAATTAAATACGCTTTTGCTCCTTCAAACATGACTTCTCCTGACGGCACGGCGCGTACCCCTAGTTTGTCTTTTAGACGTCTTACATATAGCTTATTGATTGAGCCGTTCTCGTCTTTCCAAGGGACGAGAAATAGACTTAACCCTTTTGAACCAGGAGGTGCATCATCGCACCGAGCGAGCACTGCTGCAACACCACACTGCCCAGCATTAGAAGCAAAATACTTCTCACCGTAGATTCGATAATGGTCGCCTTCTTTCACAGCCCGAACTTCATTAGCGCCAACATCTGAACCTCCTTGGCGTTCAGTTAAAAATGTTGCCCCCTCATACAATTCCACATCACCGGTTGCTAACACGTGTGGCAAAAATCGTTGCTTAATCGTTTCATCAGCATAATGATCAATCAAATACGCTACCGCCATCGTTAACGTAACCGGGCAATAAAAACCAGGCTCAACTTGTGAGAGTACGTAGCCTTGAGCAAAGCTGTAAGAATAGTTACCGGTTGAGCCGAGCTTTGGAATCGGTTTGTGAACATAGCCTACAATCCCTGTGTTGTATGTCTCTTCAACCGTCTTCTTATACCCTTCATTTACCCACACCTGTGAGACATCATTCCCATAGCGGTCATAACGAATGAGTCGTGGTTGCCCTTCACGATCTGTATGCGCTGCCCTTTCGTCGAATTGTTCATAACATCTCGCATAGAAAGTATCTAGTTCTCCCTTTGCATACGTGTACAACTGTGGTGAACACGCTTCTTCTAATTTTTTTAGCAAGACACGTTCAACGGTATCAATACTCATCTTGATTCAACCTTTCTTGTTTTTAACACTTGTTTTAATAACTTGCCAGAAGCGTTCCGCGGTAATTCTTCTAATGCTTCGTACAGTTTAGGAATCTTGTAGCTTGCGAGTTGCGTAGACAAATAATCATTTATGTTCGGCACTAGACCATCGGTCGTTACAAGAAACGCTTTAATCGTTTCTCCCCATTCAGGGTGAGGGACACCAACAACTGCTGCTTCAATAATTGCTGGATGATCTTGTAACACGTGCTCAATTTCCTTTGGATAGACATTTACTCCACCACTAATGATCATGTCTTTCTTCCGATCCACAACCCAGATATACCCATCTTCATCTTCTCGAGCCAAGTCTCCCGTAAAGAGGAGGTCATCTTTTAACACTTCTGCTGTTTTGGCTTCATCTTTATAGAGTCCAAGCATCGTGCCTTCCCCGCGTAGCACGATTTCACCAACTTCACCTCTCGGTACGTGATCACCGTTGTCGTTTACAATATCAATTTCACAGTTTAATGCGGCTCTTTTACCGATGCTTCCGGCTTTTCGTTCGTGCTCATTTGGGGCTAAAAACGTGCCACTAGGACCAGCTTCTGTAAGGCCGTAGACACACATGAATTGATCGCTCTGAAACGCTTGTTGAACAAATTTAACTTCTGAAGCTGACAGCGGCGCACCACCATACACAAACCGTTGAATTGAGGTAAGGTCTCTTGATTGGATCTGTTTATGTTTGGCAGTGAGTAAGTAAGCGACAGGCGCACCAAAGAAATGAGTCACAGATTCTTGTTCGATAAGGTCTAATAACAGATCAGGCGTAAACGTAGGTGCAAGAATGTGAGTCGCTCCCACATACATTCCTGCTACAAAGAACAAATGTAGAGGCGCTGAATGTGTGAGTGGCATTAAGTGTAATACGTTTGATGGTTCGTTTATTTCAGTTTCTATACACATCATTGTGGCGACGCTTAAGATATTACGGCTGCTAAACATCACGCCTTTTGGATCACCGGTCGTTCCAGATGTATACAAAATCGTCGTAAGTTCATCATCTACTCTTGTGCTCTTAAGAGGTAGATTGTAATCGCTTTCATTTTCTATGTAGATTGATGCGATTCGTTCATTTGATTGACCAGTTGTAAACCAACTAATCGGATGGCGTTCTAGAAGGGGTTCCGCTTGAGTCATTAGTTGTTCGTGTACAATACAAGCTTTCGCTTCACTATGTTCAATCACATACGCAAGCTCTCTTGATGTGAACTTTGCATTTACCGGAACTACAATCGCATCAATTCGCATGATCGCAAAGTAACTGTAAACGAAATCCAGCGTATTCGGGCAATATAACAGAACACGATCATCCTGTTCAATGCCTTGATTTCTAAATTCATGCGCCAGTGTATTCACGATTCGATCCACTTCTCCGTATGTTCGACGAACCGAACCACTAACAAAAGCTTCTTTGTCATAATACTTCCTTGCATTCCGTTCTAACAATTGCGAAATATTCACAACGAACCCTCCTATAGTTATTCCAATTTATTTATGCGCTGTAGCTTATCTTCAAATGTGACGAGCATCTCTTCCATTTCATCTCGAAGTGCAATAAAACTTTCAATCGTTTCGTTAAGCTCGGCAACCTTCTTCTTTCCATAAGTAATCGTCGTCTCGAGTTGCTTCTGTTCGGTCCGATCAACATCAAACAGCTCGATCATTTCTGCAATTTCAGACAAAGAAAACCCGTATCGCTTTCCACGCAAGATTAACCGTAAGCGAACGAGTTCACGCTTGGAATACGTTCGTTGACCAGCATCTGTACGGTCAGGATGTATCAACCCCTTTTCTTCATAAAATCGAATGGTTCTCGTTGTCACATCAAATTGTTGAGCAAGTTCTGTTATTGTCCAAGCCACGTCGAATCTCCCCTGTTTTTCTTTTCTAATTTTCAGTTTACTTAACGTTGACGTTAACGTCAATAAGATTTAATTCGGATCCAAAAAAATCCCCTTACCTAATGTAAAAGGTAAAGGGACGTTACCAAACGAATTACTCCGTTGGCAATTCAAATGTTACGCGATTTCCTTTTGATAGATCCGCTGCTTCTTGATCGCGCATCGGACCAATCTCGATTTCAAATGATTTATCTTTCCAGATTTTCTCGTATTGCTCTTGATCGAGCGTATACAGTTGTAACAATTCTCCTGATTCACCAGGTTCGATCATATCATCATATCTGTAATCAAGGAGCATTCCTTCATTTAATAACGACTGTGCGCCGTCATTGACATAAAGTGTTGACATAATTGAGCTAAGAGCAATTTCAGAGTCTTCCTGGTTGTCGATGCCAAATTGAACCGTCAACAAAACGATGCCATTCGTAAAGTTCTCAAAACGAGGAGCCTCAACGTCATTTGGTGTGAATTCAGTAAATTGATAGCCATCAAGTGTAATGGTCGTATTGCCAAGTTCTTGGCTGTCATTAATGTCATCATTCTCTGCAATCATCTCTTTGTCACCCATATCATTAGTCGTTACAAGATCTGGGTAAAACGCTTCATTATGCTCAGCACGTTCTGCACCTTCTTCATTCAAGCTTACTGTAAAACTTCCGTCGTCTCCGAAGTTAGAATTTACATCGCCAAGTTCAGAATGAGGGGCAGGGATGTCAATTATGGCTGTTGATTCTGCTAAAACTTCTTCAAGCTGCTCTGGGCCAAACGGATACGTATAGTAACCTGTAATTGTTTCCCCATCCGCAATGGCATAATCTGTTGAATGAGCAAGTTGAACGTCTAATTGCTCTTCTTCTGGCAGGAGTTCTCTATAGTTGTCGAAGTATTTCATTGCACCTGTATACATGAGTGATAACGCTGGCATAAAGTATGCATCGTCACCTGTATCATTTGTGACCGTATAGTGCGCCAAAATTACGCCACCGTCAGTTTGATCATCAAAAGGAATACGGAAATTTGTATGGAAATCATTTAATTCAACGAGAGTATAGCCGTCTAAAGAAACAGAAAAACCTTCTGTCTCATGAACTTGTTGTTCATTGTTTTCAAAAAGAACACTCGCTGTTCCTTCTGTTGTTTCTTCCATATACTCAATCATTTCAGCAAATTCAAGAGAGACGCTACTTTCCTCATCCTCTGATTCGGCTTCCTCTTCTACTTCTTCAGGCTCTTCTTCGTCTGCCTCCTCTTCAAGAACCTCTTCCTCAGCAGCATTCTCTTCGACATATGTTGTGTCGTCACTTGAACCACAAGCAGTTAGTACGAGAGCGGCTGTAGCAAGGACGCTAAAGCGTAGTGAATGTTTTGACATCGTTTTTACCTCCATTTGTTGTAATTGCGTTTTCCCATAAAAAAGAGTCAAGTTGCCTGTATGCAAGAATGTGATCGACGTATAAAAGCACCTTAACTAAAAAATAAACGTAAGTAGTCATCCATTTTGCTCTGGACGACAAATCCACTGTATAGCCTAGCAGACCTTAGTCATCAAACTCTGATTCTTTATGAAATTGTAATCAAATGAACGGAAAATCCCGGTTTTGCTATGATCAACAAGATTCTTTATCCCCGCATTTATTTCAGATATTTCCAATTATTATGTAAAAAATGACTTTTACTTTCTATCATCAACGTTACGTTATGTGAGCAATTCCTCTGAAGAATGTAACAGTTTATGGTAGCATTTTTATAGAAAGGAAGATGGTATGGAACGCACACTTGCATTTACGACCGAACGGCTTTTTTTCTATTTAGCAACGGAAGAAGATCGCACACTCATTCATCAAATGGCTTTTGAAGATGACGCCATCTGGCAGCAAATGTTTACTTCAAAAGATGATTTTACTCTAGAAGAAGTTGAATTCGAACCAGCAGAATTTTTTTCGGGGGATGTAAGTCCGAATAAGTACGTTTTAATTGCAACGGAGGATCAAATCATCGGCACACTTGCCCATACGTATCATCATGGCAAGATTACAAATATGGAGCTTGATATTTGGTTTCGCAACCATCACTATACTGGGAAAGGCTACGGACAAGAAGCACTACGTGGCGTGATCAATTTTCTTACTCAAGTGTATGACATTCAAACTTACATAATGCGACCGTGGAGAAAGAATGAAACGGCGGTTGCCGCATACAAAAAAGTAGGTTTTCATGAGATCAAAGATTTCGATATTAGAGATTACTATGAACCTCACATGCTCATTCATCACGGCGATGGGGATTACGGTGAGGAAACTGTTAACCTAGTGTTTACGCGCAAATGAAAAACCGCCCTATCATGGGCGGTTTTTAGGGTCTAAATAAAGGTGGCCTAGCGCTTGCCAATATATCAAGCACACTCATACTGTAGCATAGTCCTATCTTAAAACACAATCATTACGCTTGATTGCCATAACCTGCCTAAAAACGCGTACGTTTATTTCGTTCTTTGATTCAATACTCTCATGCGTGCCTTATCTAAAATAACGTTAAGAGCACAATTTCTTAATCGTATCCCAAATCGTTCTTACACACCTTCAATAATAGTTAACCCAATACCACCAGTAAAATACATATAGTAGCTTCGAGCTTTTCCTGTCGTACCATCACCTGTAATTTCCATCATACCGACTACCATTAGACGAGTTCCTTTTGGAAACTGAAGGCCGATCCCTTCTAAAGAACCAAAGGTCATCGATTGCTGTGGCATTGCAGTTGTAAAAGGAACCCCATTTACTCGTGTAGTTGGCAGAGGTGTAAAAAGGTTTCCTCCAGGAGGTGCTGTATACAAAATCATATATGAAATAATTTCCCCATTCGGTGGAGGTGCTGCAATTGCTGTCCAAAAACCAACAGTCACATAGATTCGATCAATTTTCACAATCATAAGGAAGCGAAAAAGCAAACTGCCGATCATCATTTGCAGCTACAGCATCACTTAAATCAATATTTTCTCCTGTTAATGTTACCCTAGCAATTTCTGTACCTAATGCATAACCAGCAACACCAGCAATTGTGGTGACTCCTTGTGAATTCGTAGTAATTAGCGGCGGATGACCAGAAGCAAAAGGGATAATGACTCTCGCATTGCCGTTGGAAGGTCCAGTTGCCCCAGTAGGACCGGTAACGCCAGCTTCGCCTGTAGCTCCAGACCGATCCCGCCTGTCACACCAGATGGACCGGTAACGCCAGCTTCTCCTGTAGCGCCAGTCACTCCCGTGCCTGTAGCGCCAGTCACTCCCGTGCCCGTAGCCCCAGTAGGACCGATCCCACCTGTCACACCAGCTGGACCGGTAACTCCTGTAGCTCCAGTTATTCCCGTGCCCGTTGCACCAGTCGGACCAATTTCTCCGGTCGCCCCAGCTGGACCCGGTTCGCCAGCTTCTCCTGTAGCGCCAGTCACTCCCGTGCCCGTCGCTCCAGTTGGTCCAGTATCTCCGGTCACACCAGATGGACCGGTAACTCCTGTAGCGCCAGTTATTCTCGTACCCGTTGCACCAGTCGGACCAGTCGCTCCGGTCACACCCGTGACTCCAATACCAGAACACTTTGCGTGACTATTAATTAGATTATTATTTACATGAATACCTTGCTTTCCTAGGTGATGTGGTTTTTTGTCAATATTATTCACCCCCAATCATTTCAGTTGCTTCATTTAGTTTATGTATTATGGATATGCTCGATCCAGTGCTTATGACCTAGTGATCAGTAAGTGGAATGAGCCTAGTTGAATAAATAATGAACAATGAACCATCTATTTAAAGTTTTCAATTCACTGATTAGTTACATCGATGATGGCTTTCAATAAACGAAAACTATATGGTTGAGTTGGACCTTTATAGAAGCAATGATACAAGCTACTAGTAAAATACACACAAAAAAATACAAGCCGAGAATCATCGATTCTCAGCTTGTTTACGATTAAGCTATTGTTTTGTTAATACTTTCGGTATTTGACGAAAGACGTCTACTCCGCGTCCACCGACAATGTGCAATTCTACTTGTTTGCCTTTTGTTGTCGTCTCTAATAAGTACATTTCATGGCCTTCTTGGTTCGCTTTTTCATAAAGTGTAAGGGTAATCTCCCCATTCTCTCGAGATGTTGAGGTATGTGATTTCCAAGGTAAAATTAGCAATCGTTCATAAAGTGAGCGAACTTCTTTTAAAGTTGCTATTTCAAGATCATCTGTTGCTGCAAACACTGCTACAGGTTGATTTTCTTGATCCGTTGATGTGTATTTGTTCTTCATTTGTTCTCACCCTTCAGAAACATAATTACTTTCTTTTACCGCAATCTCTTAAGTTTTAAACCTCATCTTTCTAAAAAGCGACTAAAATAGACTAGAAAACCTTATCGTAGAGTCTCTTCAAGCTCTTTCGTATACATCGTAGCATCTTCAAGACGGTTTTCTTTTAACTTCTTTGGCCAATCAGAATCTGCGAGTAATGAACGGCCAATTGCTACATAATCAAACTCTCCGTTTTCGATTTTCTTTTCTGTGATTTGAATATTTTCATTGATTGATACGACTAAATCACGCGTGTCATTTTCATGTTCGCTACGATAAGCTTTGTTAATCCCGATCGATCCAACGGCAATTGCTGGTTTGCCAGTTACTCTCTTCGTCCATCCAGCTAACGTGAGATCTGGATCTTCTTCAACAAATTCTGGCTCCCAAATACGTCTCGTTGAACAATGGAATACATCCACACCGGCTTCTACAAGGGGTTGCAATAGCGTTTTTAACTCTTGTGAGTTCTGAGCTAACTTCGCTTCATAGTCAGTCCCTTTCCACTGAGAATAGCGGAAAACGATTAGGAAATCTTCTCCAACTGCTGCACGGCAAGCTCGTACAATGTCAGCTGCAAACGTTGAGCGGCCTGTTAAATTGCCACCGTATTCATCATCACGACGATTTGTTAGTTCCCAGAAGAACTGGTCAATTAAATAACCATGGGCACCATGTAGTTCAATTCCGTCAAATCCAATCTCTTTTGCTTGTTTGGCAGCTTTTGCAAATTGATGGACCAGGTCTTTAACTTCATCGTTTGTTAACGCATGAATCTTTGGAACTTCTTTTCCTTTAAGGCTTATGCTTGATGGGCTAATCGGTGCTGCTTCTACATTTGGCTCACTTCCAGCTTTTCTAGCTGCGCCAACGTGCCATAGCTGAGGGATGATTTTCCCGCCTGCTGCATGAACTTCTTGGACGACTTTCTTCCACCCTGCCAGTGATTCTTCACCATAAAATCTTGGAATATCTTTATGCATAACTGCTGAAGGATGATCAATGGCCGTGCCCTCTGTAACGATTAAACCGACACCACCTTCAGCTCGCTTACGATAATATGCTGCAACTTCTTCATTTGGAACTCCGTCTGGTGAGAACACTCTCGTCATCGGTGCCATCACAATTCGGCTTTGGAGTTGTACATTCTTCATGGATACTTCTTCAAGCAATACGTGACCTACTGTTTCTGTCATCTCTCCCACTTCCTTTCTATAAATAACTACCCTTCTATTTTACACCCACTCATTTTGGAAGCGTTAGCATTTTTTGAATGTTTATTTAATTAAAGGGATGAATCAAACTGTTTTTCGCTTTTGAGTCCTACTTCCAAAAACGTACTCATACATTGTACAGGAGGTGTTTTTGGTGCAAATTAAAGACCATAATGAATGGCTCTATATGGATGAAGTGATGCGTTCGTTTAAAAAAGATGACATGTATTTTTGTGAATTTGGAATTACGTATATACATCCTGAAGACGTCATTGCATTGTCACACCGTAAAGTATTACGCCAACAAAAATTAGATCGTCTAAAAGAGGCCTATAAACGACGCGGGGAATGGTATGATGACCCGGCCGATCCAATTGCGTTGCTGCTATTACCCGACGGGCGCTTTGGCATCCGACATGGTAATCATCGAATATACCTTGCCAAAAAACAAAACATAACAAAAGTAAGAGCGCTCGTAGACATTTTTATCCCAAAGTCATTAATTCCGATTGAACTTCAAAATCACATCCAATCGTGTGAACAAGAAATCGCTACGTTAAAGCGAAACATGAAAAATATCGATCACTTATTAAAGACACAACCGCTTTCGAATGAAAGCTTAGTGATCGAACGAAAGTTGCTTAAAACCGCATACAACAAACAAGTCCAAAAACTTAATGACCGTTTGCTCGAAGAAGCAACAAAGCTTCAATTAATTCCGATTAAGCTATGAAAGGCTCCCCATCATGGGGAGCCTTTCATAGTTATTCAGCAGTTTCATTCTTCAACGCTTTAAGGTGTTGAATGGTGAATTTCTCTAATCCGTGTTGATTATTCTCGTTGTTTTCAAGTAAAAACTCATCAAACTTACGGCTGATCGGCGCAAACCATGACACGTCTTCATTTAATGGGCTTGTACGCTGATCATGATCTTTACTCATGTTCTCTAAAACCTTTTTAATATGGGAAATCTTCACCATTCAACATCACACCTTTGCCAAATGATTAATAGTTCATCGTGTTCGTTCGGTATCGAATACATTCCCGAGTGAGGCTTCTTTTAAACCTGTAACGAGCATACACCAACACGTATGTATGTACGTCGTCTACGAATTAATACTGCTCTAAATACTTACGTGCTTTCTTTGGATCGTTACCGATCTCTTTTTCTCTTTTTTCGTCTTTCGCAATCTTATCTAACGTTTTCATATACACGTCTTTCGCATCTTCTTTTGGCACAACAACAACGCCATCGACGTCAGCAACAATATAATCGCCAGGGCTTACGACAACACCACCACAAGTGATAGGGACTTGTAGCTTTCCGTATTCGTTCTTTTTACTCGCAACCGGTGTTGTCCCTATACAGAAGACTGGAAAATCAAGATCACGAATCGCTTCTAAATCACGAATGACGCCATCAACGACGATCCCTTTTAGACCTAGTGTTTTCGCAAGCCCAATGATAAAGTCACCTGCAATCGCAACGCTTCGTTCCCCTTTGCCGTCAATGACCAACACATCGCCTTCAGAGGCACTTCTAATCGCTTTTAAAAGGGATAGATTCTCACCACCCGACACATCTACTGTGAATGCAGGTCCACTTAGCTGCCACTTCTCTTTGAGTGGATACACACCGTTTTTCATATGGTTATACCCTTGCAAACCGTCAGATACAGCTGTTGATGGCAAACCCTCAAATAGATTCTCTTCAGCCATTCTTTTCTCTCCTCCCAATAAACACTAGTTCTCGTTTCTTTTTCAATTCCCTGCTACATCCCTAATAAATCCGGCAAACCATTCGAGACGATCGGTACGTACATGACGATGAGTAAAACAATGATGGATGCAATTAAATAAGGACCAATTCCTCGTACGATACTTTCTGAAGAAACACCTGAAATGCCACTCGCAACAAACAAATTCAGTCCAACCGGTGGTGTAAACAATCCAATCGCAAGACTAACGGTCATCATAACCCCAATTGTCGTCGGATCTACACCTACTTCAAGTAAAATTGGCATCAAAAGCGGAATAAAAATATAAAACGCTGAAATGGCATCAATAAACGCGCCAACGATAAGTAAAATCACTGCTGTCATTAGCAATAGTATAAACGGATTCGCAGTTAAGCTTAGTACAGACGATGTAATCGTTGATGCGACTTGTTGTGTCGTAATAATATATGAAAATAATGAAGCAACACCGATAATGAACATAATTACCGCAGATTGAACAGAAGCATCGATCAGAATTTTCGGAATGTCTTTTAGCTTTAATTCCCTATAGAAGAATAGACCAACGATGAGTGCATAGAACACCGCAATAACTGCTGCTTCGGTCGGTGTAAACATTCCAGAATAAATTCCACCGAGAATGATGACTGGTATCATGAGCCCTAAAAGAGCTTTCACAAAGGCTTTTAATACATCTACGAGTGGCGCTTTTTCAATTACAGGTGCCGCTTCATTGCGAGCTTTCATCAACTGCTTGTTTTGCTTACTCACAAATATACTGGCTACGAGAAGACCAACAGCAAGTAAAATGCCTGGAACGATTCCTGCAACGAAAAGACGACTAATCGATACACTCGTAAAATCACTCGAGATCACGCCAAAAACGATAAATGCAATGCTCGGTGGTAAGATAATTCCTAATGAACCAGAGCTTGCGACGAGAGCGGATGCGCGATTTGCGGGAAAACCGTTTTGAATCAATGCGGGTATTAAAAGAGCACCCATTGCAGCAACAGTTGCCGGGCCTGAACCAGAGATGGCTGAGAAAAAGAATGCTGCTACGATCGCCACAATGACAATCCCATTTTTTCGGTGTCCGAACGCGAGATAAGCAAAATCAATTAAGCGCTTAGAAATTCCTGAGTAACCCATAATGACGCCTGCTAACACGAAAAAAGGAATCGCAAGCAATGTAAAGGATGATATCGATGAATACATGATGCTAGGAATGAGTCCAAGAGAACTCCAGCCACTATCGAGTAAAATAACGACGACTGCTGCAATGCCTAGGGCAAATGCGACAGGTAAATTAATAAAGATCAAGATGAAAAACAAGACAAACATAAGCGCTGTTAACATTACCCTTCCAACTCCTTACTCTTCGATTCGATGTTTGACCATTGATGCGATTTGTTTCGATTCATACCTTTCCATGAAAGGAGGGTACTCTCTACTGTTCGAATCATGCAAAACAGTGAACCGACAGGAATTGAAAGCGTAAATAACCATTGTGGAATGTTAAGAGCTGGTGTCATACGGCCGCGTTCAAACTGATTCATGACAAGCTCCAAACCAAATAAGAGCGTTAATAACAAAAAGAATAGCATAAGAGCACTCGTTGTAAGTAACATCATGCGTTTAAACGAACCTCTCATTTTTTCATAAAGGAACTGAAATCGAAAGTGTGCTTGTCTTTTAATTGCAATTGATGCTCCAATAAATGTGGCAAGTACAAACAAGTTAATTGTAATTTCTTCTGCAAAGGCAAAGGACGTATCAAAGAAATAACGGGACAATACGTTGCCAAACGTAATGATTGACATCCCAGCCATAGCAACAATGACGAGTACATATTCAATATACGTTAACCACTTCATTCTATTTCCTCACTTCCCATCGCTTCATCTAAAAACATTTGCATATGATCTTCGCCCCAAATGTCGCGAAACTGTTCATAGACAGGTTGTGAGTCGTTTCTAAATTGTTCAATTTCATCCTCGGTTGGATAATAAATTTCCATCCCAGCTGCTTCAAGCTCTTCTAATTGCATCGCTTCTTTTTCACGGGTAATTTGAATTTGATACGCATTCGCCTCAGCAGCAACTTCTCGAATTAACGCTTGGTCGTCTTCAGGTAATGAATCATACAAGTCCTTATTCATTCCTAAAATAATCGCATCGTACACGTAGTTCCACATCGTCATGTATTGTTGAACTTCAACGAGACCTGATGAATACGTAACGTCTACTGGATTCTCTTGGCCGTCAATGGTCCCTTGCTGTAAGGCCGTGTACACTTCAGAAAACGGCATCGTAATTGGATCCGCACCTTGTGTTCGGAAAAGGTTCGTTAATACTCCCATGTTCGGAACACGGATTTTCAGATGATCAAGATCTTCAGGCGTACGAATTGGTAACGTATCATTCGTAATTTGACGAAAACCACTTTCGCCAAATCCTAGTGGTTCAACTCCCCGTTCTCGTAACATGCCTTCAATAATTTGTCCGCTCTCGCCATTTAACACGCGGCTAGCATCGTCATAATCATTAATTAAAAACGGCGCACTTAACACACCGAAGCGTTGGTCGACACCTGCATAAATAATACTAGAGTTATACGAAAAGTCTTTAAGGCCGTCCATCAGTTGTTCAACACCGGCTTCTTGATTGCCAGCTGACAGTTGTTCATTCGTATAAATCTCAATCTGCATTCGCCCGTCCGACTCTCTCTCTAAATCCTCTGCGAATTTCAAAGCGCCTTCATACCACGTAGACCCTGGTCCTACAGTTATGGTCATGTTCCATTCGTGAATTTCTTCACCTGTTGACGTCGTATTAGTTATGCATCCAGTTAACGCGAACGCTGCCATACATAACCCGACAAGTCCCCCTTTTAACTTCTTCATCATTGCTCGTCCCCCAGCTTCCTCCATTGACTAAGTATTAAGATTATTAAACGTATGTACTTCCATAATTCTTGACTTTGTTATAGCATTAGTACATCTCTCCCGACTTTAATCCTGTAATATAACAGAATATTCTTATATAAACCCTATCGAATGCGAAACGAGAAGTCAATACGTTTTTTGCGTATAGTGTATTGTCAATTTATCTGACAAAAAAATAAAGAGCCGCATTCATGTATCGTACATGAATTCAGCTCTTGCTTTGATTAGTTGTCACGATCTCCGTCGTTCACAGCTACTCTATTTACAGGGTAATAATCAAATCCAGCTTCTAATAACGTCTTTGTTGCTTGAAAGCGTGACTGATTCGAGTCTGTTTTCATTACAACAGACAACAATCTTTGCTCACCTCGTTCAGCCGTCCCGATAAATGAATAACCCGCACGATTCGTGTAACCCGTTTTTAGCCCATCCATCCCTTGTAATCCTTCGTCCATCAAGAGAAGTTGTTCCTCAAGCTCTTGTCGTTCATCTTCATCCTCTAGTTGATGCAAGTAGTCATTCATTTCTTCGATCTCTACTTGTCGGTCAAGTAATTGGTTCGTATTGTAAAACTGTTGATTCGAAAACGATAACGTAAAATAAGGCTTCTGGGTTAGTTCAATCACCTCAGGATAATCTTGAATTAAGTGAAAACCTATAAGCGCTGTATCGTATGCGGTTAACGTTGATTCTTCTCTCGTTTTGGGTTGTGGCAATCCGTGACTATTCACAAAGTTCGCATGACTCGAAAGACCAAAGTCAACGGCTTTCTCGTTCATCTTCCTAACGAAGGCCTCTTCATCAGATGCGAGATGCTCTGCTAAAGCAACAGATGCATCGTTTGCAGAAGCTAAAGCCATTGAGACAAACAAATCAGAAACGGTCCATTCTGAACCTTCTTGTAAAAACATCGTACTTCCACCTGTCTCTGCAGCCTCTTCACTAATCGTTACGACTTCTTCACGATCAACGTCACCTTCTTCGATCGCTTCTAATACGAGATACATCGTCATAATCTTTGACATACTCGCTGGTGCAAACGGCTCTCTAGCATTCTTTTGCCATAGCATTTGACCAGTATTCACGTCGACTACGATCGCAGCCTCTGCTTGTACTTCCGCAAGCTCACTCGTTGGGATCTTCGAAATTGTTGATTTTTCATATGCTGACACGTATTTATTGCCAAGTCCCTCAGACGTTGCCGTTACGCCATTACTCGTGAACAACGAAAAACTTAGCAGTAGAAGTGACAAAGCGATTGTTACACGTCGAACCATTGCCATCCCATCCCCTAAACATGACATTGATTTTCATTATAAGCCAAAAGTCACGTTGCAACAATCATTTTTCGACAATTTCAACCAATTACCCCTACGTATTCTAAGCTATAATAACTAATCCATAACATACAAACGAATAAGACACTGCCTTCTCCTAAAAATGAACCGGTTTTCGTATGCCATGGAAATCGAACCATCGTCGGAATTGGGTAGAATAGTCGAATGCCTCGAGACGTTAACATGTCTAGTAAGTAATGACTAACCATACCTATAAGTATTCCGGTTTGAATGGCAACGCCATATGTACCTGGTATGAGTCCGGTTAAGACTCCAACAATGAGTAAAAAAAGTAAACTGTGTGTAAACGTACGATGACCAAAAACACCTCTAATCATGACAGATAGAGATGATATTTTTTTGCCTGCTGTAGAGTTTGGGTGACAGATGTCTGGTAAAAGTCCCCCAATTAACGCTGCACCAAGCATAACAACCGATTCCACTCCTTCTGGTGGCGCGCCCCATGAAACAGGCACGAATCGATCATACAAGGTCGTTAATGCAACGGCACCGACCAAATGCGTACCGGCTTTCATATCTTTTCTCCGTTCTTTGCAATAACGAATGAGAAGCCTCACATCACGTTCTGTGAGACTCTCTCAATTCGACTATCCTCATTTTTTTTGACTATGATCAATATATGGCCAAACGTCTTCAATCATGCCACTTGTATCCGTATCCACGACATAATTCCCCGTTTGATAACGATCATATTCTTTAATTGATTCACCCTCGACATGTTCAGTGTCACCATTCTCAGTACGAGCCACAAAAGCGTTGCTATCTGTCGTAACCGGCCATGCTTGAACGACGAAGTGGGGACTTCGTTTAAGTTCCCGAACCATCGTTGTACCTCGCTTAGCTCGACTACTTTTTGTAAATAGAGAAACTTTTACTTGCTTCATCGCACCTCGCTGAGTCGTAACGAGCATCGTCTTCACATGAGTTGGATCAAACGTAAATGCTGAAGTGACAAAATCATCGTCTTTCAATGCGATTGCTTTTACCCCTGCCGCTCGTTGGCCAACAACATTCGCTTCTTCTTCATCAAACCGTAAGCCATAACCGAGGCGAGTTACAATCATCACTTCTTCTTTACCGTTCGTTACATCAACAGAGCGCACGAGGTCATCTGCCTTTAATTTCAAAGCAACGAGTGCCCGGTTAAAACGTTGTGCTTGATATTCACTAAGTGGTGTTCGCTTAATCATGCCGTTCTTCGTAATAAAGACGAGGAACTGATCTTCATGAAATTGTTCAACTGGAATAACGCTTACCACGCGGTCGTCAGGTGAAATAGGCACGAGGTTCGCGACGTGTTGACCATTGTCTTTCCAACGAATATCTGGTAGTTGATGAATCGGCACATAAAGGTACTGACCTTTTTCAGTAAAGATAAGAATCGTCTCTGTCGTATTCATTTCTTTAAAGAATGTTAAGTCGTCCGTTTCTTTCATGCCAGGACGTTCGTCATTGGAAGCTGTAAACGATCGAACGCTCGTCCGCTTCACGTAGCCTTCTCGGCTTACGGTGACGATGACATCTTCTTGCGGAATCATCGTCTGCATATCGATTTTGAGTTCTTCAACATCTCGTTCAACGTTCGTTCGTCTTTCATCTGCAAACGTCTTTTTGACCTGCTTTAATTCTTTTTTGATCGTTTGAACGAGCTTTTTTGGGTTGTTTAACACTTCATTCAGCGAATTAATCGTTTCATCCAATTCACTAGCTTCACGTTCTAGCGTTTGGATATCTGTGTTCGTCAATCGATAAAGTTGCAACGTAACAATCGCTTCTGCTTGCATTTCCGTAAATCCAAAACGTTGCATAATATTATTCTTTGCATCTTGTTTGTCGTTAGATTCTCGGATTAATTGAATGAGCTCATCAAGCACGCTAATCGCTTTAATAAGCCCTTCAACAATATGCTTACGCTTTAAAGCTTGATCTAAATCATGACGGCTTCGATTCGTTGTGACCGTTTTTTGGTGATCGAGATACGCATTTAAGAGCGACTTTAATCCGAGAAGCTTTGGTGCCTTATCGGAAATAGCGACCATATTAAAGTTGTAATTCACTTGTAGGTCAGTATTTTTGTACAAATAATGCAGGATGCTTTTCGCATCGGCTTCTTTCTTTAACTCGACAACAATTCTTAGCCCCGTGCGATCCGTTTCATCGCGAACTTCGGCAATCCCGTCGATTTTCTTATCAAAGCGAATTTCATCCATACGCTTAACGAGATTCGCTTTAATCACCTCATACGGTATCTCTGTAATGACGATTTGTTCTTTCCCGCCTCGAAGTGTTTCGAATTCAGCTTTTCCACGGAGAACGATTCGTCCTTTCCCCGTTTCATAAGCCTTCTTTAATCCTTCATAACCTTGAATGGTCCCTCCACCAGGAAAGTCTGGACCTTGAATCACATTCATCAAGTCTTTCACATCGGAATTCGGACGATCAAGTAATAAAATCGCACCGTCGATGATCTCCCCTAAATGATGAGGAGGGATGTCTGTTGCATACCCCGCAGAGATCCCTGTCGACCCATTGACGAGTAAGTTTGGAAAGTAACCAGGTAAAACGACTGGCTCTTCTTCTGTGTCATCAAAGTTTGGGATATACTCGACTGTATTTTTTTTAATGTCTTGTAACATCACTTCTGCAAGCGAAGAGAGACGTGCTTCGGTATAACGCATCGCAGCAGGGGGATCTCCGTCAATGGAACCGTTGTTGCCGTGCATTTCGACGAGGTTTTTACGGATCTTCCACGATTGACTCATCCGAACGAGTGCTTCATACACAGAAGAGTCACCATGAGGATGATAATTACCGATTACATTTCCGACCGTTTTTGCGGATTTACGGAACGGTTTATCAGACAAATTATTATCTCGGAGCATCGCGTAAAGAATCCGTCGTTGTACAGGCTTTAAGCCATCCCGAGCATCCGGTAGCGCTCGTTCTTGAATAATGTACTTACTATACCGTCCAAAGCGATCTCCAATCACTTCTTCAAGCGGTAAATCCAAATACTTTTCAGCTTCTTGCACGGGTGTCGTCCTCCTCTGCAACGAGCATTTCGTTGTCTAAGATGTTCGTTTCCTCATCTAAGCCAAAGGCGACATGTGATTCAATCCATTTTCTACGTGGCTCGACTTTGTCACCCATTAACGTAGCCACACGCTTATCAGCCCTAGCAATGTCTTCAACTCGAACGCGTACGAGCGTACGTGTCTCAGGGTTCATCGTCGTTTCCCACAATTGGGAAGCGTTCATTTCACCAAGTCCTTTGTAACGCTGGATCGTATAACCTTTTCCTACCTTTTCAATGGCCCTTTTTAATTCGGACTCATCCCAAGCATACTCAAGCTTTTTCCCTTTACCTGTGCCTCTTTCGACTTTGTAAAGTGGTGGCAGTGCAATAAATACTTTTCCTGCCTCAATGAGCGGACGCATGTAACGATAGAAAAACGTTAGTAGCAAGACTTGAATATGAGCACCATCGGTATCAGCATCTGTCATAATGACCACTTTATCGTAATTGCAGTCTTCCACAGAGAAGTCCGTCCCAGCGCCTGCACCAATGCTATAAATAATCGTGCGAATTTCTTCGTTCTTCATAATGTCATCAAGTTTTGCACGTTCAGTGTTAATGACTTTCCCTCGGAGGGGCAAGACTGCTTGGAATTTGCGATCTCGACCTTGCTTTGCAGAACCGCCTGCAGAGTCCCCTTCGACGAGATACAATTCATTGCGCTTCGGGTTTCTCGATTGAGCTGGGGTGAGCTTACCGCTTAAAAGCGCATCTTTACGGCTGTTCTTCTTACCACTTCGCGCTTCTTCTCTTGCTTTACGGGCAGCTTCACGTACCTCTTGAGCTTTTATCGCTTTTTTAATTAATTGCGTGCTTAATTTAGGGTTTTCTTCAAAAAAGTATACGAGCTTCTCAGAAAGAAGGTTATCGACACTTTGACGTGCTTCTGGCGTACCGAGTTTACTCTTCGTTTGACCTTCGAATTGAAGTAATGATTCAGGTATATGAATAGACAGAACTGCAGTTAATCCTTCTCGGATATCATTGCCATCAAGGTTCTTATCCTTTTGTTTTAGGAGCTGTAGCTTTCGTGCATGCTCATTAACTGCTCTTGTAAACGCAGACTTCATTCCAAATTCATGAGTTCCGCCGTCTCTCGTGCGAACATGGTTAACGAATGACAAGATGTTTTCCGTATAACCATCGTTAAACTGAAAAGCAAAATTCACATGGATGTCTTGATGAACACCATCAAAAGAAGCAACGTTGTGAAGCGCCTCTTTATCTTCGTTCAAATATTCGACAAACGCATCAATTCCGGTTTCGTATTGATATGTCTCGCTTTTCTCTTTATCTTTGCGCTCATCAATGAGCGTAATCGACGTTCCACCAAGAAGAAATGCACTTTCTCTCAACCGTTCTGAAAGCGATTCATACTGATAGTTTGTCGTTTGGAACATCGTATCATCTGGCTTGAAGTGAACGACCGTTCCAGACTTTCTCGTATTGCCAAGCTTTTCAAGCGTCGTAACGGGAACGCCACCACGTTCAAATCGTTGGCGATATTTATGGCCATCACGATGGATTGTAAGCTCAAGTGAAGACGACAATGCGTTTACAACCGATGCACCTACCCCGTGTAAACCTCCACTCGTCTTATATCCACCTTGTCCGAACTTACCACCTGCATGAAGAACCGTCATAATCACTTCTGGTGTCGGTCGACCTGTTCGGTGCGTCCCAACAGGCATCCCGCGTCCTTCATCCTCTACCGAAATACTATCGTCTTTATGAATGATCACTTTAATATGATTACCAAAACCCGCCATCGCTTCATCGACAGCATTATCTACAATTTCATAAACAAGGTGATGCAATCCTCTCGTATCCGTACTCCCGATGTACATACCAGGTCGCTTACGGACAGCTTCAAGTCCTTCAAGTACTTGAATCGCATCATCATTATATTCAAGTGTTTGATCTTTATCTTGACTCACGTATCTAAGTGACCCCTTTCCTAAAACAGAAACAAAAAGCCTACTGTATAGGCATCTCTATCTCGGTCTTTGCCGATTTGTTCTCTTTATACAATACAGGTTAAGAACGTATGTTTTCAAGCTATATTTGCATGTGATTCCCAATTTCTCCATATAAGGCTCACCAAATTCAAAGAAGAATACGTAACTTTTTTCTTTTTTGAGTAATTTTAACCAAATATGGGCAAAAGTAAAATGCGCAAGAAACAATCGTAATGACGGTTAAAAGGAGTGAACCCATTATGGCAGAAGAAAATAACCAATCTGGCATGACACGACGAGACTTTCTTAAAAACAGTGGACTCGTCGTCGGTGGTGTTGTTGGAGGGGGGATTTTAGGTAGTCTACTAACGAATTCGTTCACAGACGAAACCTCACCTGCAACAGACACCGAAGGAGAACAAACCGATCAATCAGGCGGTGAACAATTAACGAAAGCAAGAATGTTTTTTAAGCGTCAAGAAGACTTCCGTGTACTTAGTGCAGCCGTAGAACGTATCTTCCCAGAGGATGATACAGGTCCTGGAGCCGTCGCACTCGCCGTTCCTTTCTTTATTGATAAGCAGCTTGCCGGTGAGTATGGCTTTAATTCACGGGAATACATGGAAGGTCCTTTCCATGAAGGTGCACCAACTCAAGGCCCACAAACCGGGATGCGTCGACGTGAAGTATTCCTCTACGGAGTGTCCAAGATCCAAGAGGTCGCACAGGATGAGCATGGTGAAGCCTTCTTTGATCTTGATGGCGAACAACAAGATGAGATTTTAGGTGCTTTTCAAAATGCTGAGGTTGATATGACTGGTGTAGCTTCAGACGCATTTTTCACGATGCTACGTCAGGCGACTTTAGAAGGTGTTTATTCAGACCCCGTCTACGGCGGTAACTTAAATATGGACGGTTGGCGCATTAAGAAATACCCTGGTGGACAAATGGCCTTCTTTGATGTTATCGAAGCAGATGAATTTATTGAAATGGAGCCAATTAGCTTACATGCACACCATACGTAAATCGTTTGGTTTACGTTAATTAAAAGTTTTGGAGGTTACGTAACTATGCCAACAGAATTACCACATAAACAAGTTGCAATTGTAGGAGTCGGATGGTCTGGCGGTATCATTGCATCTGAACTTGCAAAAGCAGGTTACGAATGCATTGGTTTAGAACGAGGGAGCGAACGTAAAGTAAACGATTTTATCATGCAAAAAGACGAATTGCGATATGCCATTCGCTATGAATTAATGCAAGATTTATCGAAAGAAACACTTACGTTTAGAAATGATCAAGACATGTTAGCTCTTCCAATGCGTCAGATGGGCTCGTTTTTACTCGGTACAGACCTTGGGGGTGCCGGTATTCACTGGAACGGCCAATGCCCTAGATTCTATCCTTATGACTTTGAAATTCGAACACAGACGATCGAAAAATACGGAGAAGATCGAATTCCAGATGATATGCCACTACAAGACTGGGGCATCTCCTACGACGATATGGAAGAGTATTTCGCTAAATTCGACGAAACAATTGGTACATCTGGAGAAGATAATGAAATGACTGCTCCCAGATCAACAGAGTTCCCGACACCACCGATGAAGCAAACGAAATCGATGAAACTTTTTGCTGAGGCATCAGAAAGTCTTGGCTTACATCCATACATCAGTGCTTCTGCAAACCTTTCAGAAGCGTACACAAATCCTGACGGTCAAACAATCAATCAATGTATGTACTGTTCATTTTGCGAACGCTTTGGATGCGACTATCAAGCGAAGTCTGATCCGCTTATTACTGTCATCCCAACAGCACTAGAAACTGGAAACTTTGAAGTTCGTACTCATTCAAACGTACGTGAAATTGCGTATGACGGCGATCAAACCAATGGCGTGTATTTCACTGACACGAGAACTGGTGAGGATTACTTCCAACCTGCAGATGTTGTCATCTTGACGTCTTACGTTATGAACAACACCCGATTACTTCTACAATCAGGAATCGGCGAGCCTTACGACCCAGAAAGTGAAACAGGTGTCATCGGGAAAAATTATTGTTATCAAGTCATGGCCAGTGCACAAGGGTTCTTCGATGAGCAATTTAACTTGTACGCAGGTGCTGGAGCACTCGGAGGTCAAGTTGATGATTATAACGCCGATAACTTTGACCACAGTGATCTAGATTTCTTACACGGTGGCACAATCCAATGTACACAGACAGGGATTCGTCCGATCGCAACGAACCCTGTCCCACCTGGAACACCTACGTGGGGGGCAGCATTCAAAGAAGCATCTGCTCATTACTTCTATCGTACCTTATCATTAGGTTCTCAAGGAGCAAGTCTACCATACCGGTATAACTACCTAGATCTGGACCCGACTTATACTGATTCTCACGGTGATCCACTTCTACGTATGACGTATAACTTTACAGAGCAAGATCGTAACTTAGCGGCTCATCAATCTGCTCGACTTACAGAGATTCTTGAAGAGATGGGTGCCAATGAAGTCTTCTCCAACCCCGACATTGGCGATTATAACATTATGCCTTATCAAACCACTCACAACACTGGTGGGGTTATTATGGGTGCCGACCCTGAAACGTCTGCGGTAAACAATTATTTACAAATGTGGGATTGTGAAAACTTATTTGTCGTTGGTGCTTCGGCGTTCCCGCACAACAGTGGGTACAATCCAACACCTACAGTAGGTGCACTTTCTTACCGAGCTGCTGAAGGAATCTTAAGCTACTTGGAAGATCCAAGACCTTTAGCAGAATAACGTAAAATCACCCCCTTCTTTGAAAGAAGGGGGTCAGGCTGTTGAGAAAGTCATTTCTCAACAGCTTTTTCTTATTTATAGACGCCGAATCATAACCACGCTTTGTTATAATAGAGAAAAGAACGG
>NZ_JAFBEC010000021.1 GCF_016908595.1 Geomicrobium sediminis
TCCCATTCCTGGATATCCTCCACCTGGACCTTGACCGCCTGGTCCCATTCCTGGATATCCTCCACCTGGACCTTGACCGCCTGGTCCCATTCCTGAATATCCTCCACCTGGACCTTGACCGCCTGGTCCCATTCCTGAATATCCTCCACCTGGACCTTGGCCGCCTGGTCCCATTCCTGGATATCCTCCACCTGGACCTTGACCGCCTGGTCCCGTGCCTGGATATCCTCCACCTGGACCTTGACCGCCTGGTCCCGTGCCTGGATATCCTCCACCTGGACCTTGACCGCCTGGTCCCGTGCCTGAGTTACCACCACTTGGACTTTCAGGACCTGGACGATTGCCACCGATCTCCGACCAACCAGGTGAATTAGGAGAGCCTTCTCTTCCTACAGATGGGCCAGAATTCCCAGAACTTGAAGATCCATTACCGCTACGAATGTCTGTTTTTTCATCTGCACCGTCTATACCTACACCGGGAGGGGCAATAGCTTCACCATCTTCGGCTAATGCAATGCTCGTAAAACTAAAAGGTGTAGCAAAAACAAAACTTACTGCTGCAAAAATAATAAAGATCTTTTGAAGTAGCTTGTTTCTGAGTCTCATACTTTCACCTCCTTAAAATACTTATTAAAAGCAATTAAACAGTTTCATGATCAATGGTCAATTGCTGCACTTCGTAATTCGTTTGTTTAAGGAGCATTTATATTAATCAACTTACACACCTCCTTTTCGAAACTACGAAAAGCGAAATCTATTTCGTATAATTACTAGAAAGAATCCAAGCTAAATCCATGACCTTCTCTGACTGGTTAATGAACATTTCTTTAACTGTAGGTTTTTGATCTAGGAAAGTTAAAAAGTCTGTTTTGGAATTCATGTTTCGTTCATATACTTGATTAGTTTCTCTAATAATTCTTGGAGATGCGTTTTCAGCTCCTTTAATTTCATTAACAATTCTTCGATACGTTCTCCTTCCGATTAATTTAATAATGTCTCTTCGATGTTTTCGAAATAAATTATTAGTATCTTTGCGAGTATATTCACCATTTGAGAAAAGCAATCGTTCAACAGCATCTCTCTGTTTTGTTCGTTCGTCATATAATTCAATGGCACTTAATAATTGCTCCTCAGTCACTTTTTCTGATCGCTCAAGTTCCCTTTTATGATCAATCAGTTGTTGACCAACCTCGCTTAACGGCTTTCCAACCTCTTTGAGACCGATGTAATACTCTAAATGGTTTTTAATGACCTCTTGTTCTGTCTGATCAAACAATCCTGACCCTTGATCGATTAACTTCTTTAAACCTTCTATTTCCGAGCTTCTTCGTTTTGGTTCACCTTGCCGCACATCGTAATCAAATTGACTTTCGGGCTCTTTATACAATGTAAGACCATGGCTGGCATATAAACACCGATGTGTTTCGTCTGTATCAAAGACAACCTGACCGTCGTTGTAAAGTACAATCATTTTTGTATATAAAGGCTCCAATGTTGTTTTTGAATAAAGGAGTCGATATTCTTGCTCTTGAATAACAATCGGCAAAGACATTACCGCCTGCTCTCTTTTTTCCATATAAGGTTCATAAGCTTTTTGATAGATACCTTTCGCTTTAGAAAAACCAAGGAAATTTAGGTTTTGAGACACCATTCATCATCTCCATTCGTTCCATTCTATTGATGTTAGTCATCAGTCTCTTCTTCTCCGCCTTCAAAGTTTGAATCATCGAGACTCGCAGAGGCTGAAGCTTGAACTTCGGTCTCGTATCGATTAAACATCGCCATGAAGAATAACGGAGCGGTTGCACTTGCTTCTAAGGTGACGCGATTTCTAGAGGCATCAATCGTTAAGTTTCGTATTGAAGCCTCTTCCATGTTCTGTGTTAAATAGCGGGTCGCAATGGCACGGACTTCGTTATCATTTAACGAGATCTCTCCCGACTCTTCCCACAACTCTCGGTCATAAGCATCTAGCGTTGCAACGGTGGCAGCGTCAACTGCACTTGATAGTTTCGTATGGTGATAGATGGTCATGCCACCATCGATGAGCAGTCCCCCAAACGCAAGAACAAAAATGATAATGCCTGCTGCTAAAGGATACACGCCGCCTTCTTCATCGTTTAGCCATCGCTTCATTCGTCATCTCGCCCCCATATGTGATAGCTCGACGTATGCTCGATCACGTAGGATGTTGGAATGTTTGTACCAGGTATACCTACTGGAAACCGGAATTCATAGGACACGGTCGTTTGGAATTGATCTCCGCTTACGACTGACGAGACTTGGCCTTGATTAATGTTCAATCCTTGACTTAACGTCGATTCTGCTGTTGATTGTGCAACTTGTATCATTTGTCCAGGGTTTGCCTCAAGATCGGCACTGATGGCACTGCCAGCGCGTGCACCTTGATTAGCGGCAGAAACTACAATAATTTGTGAGTACACAAAATACCCAAGTAAAAGTACACCAATCGCAATCATCAACATGATCGGCGCTACAAGGCCGAACTCTGCAAGTGATTGTCCTTCTTCCCTTCGCCAAAATCGCTTCGGCCTAGGACTTACAGTTGCGGATACATTTGCCATACCGTTAACACACTCCCTACAGTAATCCAAAGACTAAACGGAAACGCTGTGTTCATTTGATTTTTTGCCAAGTTATCTTTTCGACGTTGTTGATGCCGAACAATGAGTACGACAATTGATACGAGACCGCCAATGAGTACAATGATGATTGAACTATACAGAATAAAAGGAACTCCCATGATGGCACCGATTGCTGCCATTAACTTCACATCACCAGCACCGTAAGCTTTCATTAAATAAAAACAAAAGAAGATTGCAAACCCAATCACCATCCCAAGCAAACTCGTAAACAGACCATCTAATCCGTACATCACACTGTTGTGTGTGACACCGATGACTGTAGCTGATAACGTTAACCAATTAGGAATTTTCCACGTTCTTAAATCAATAATGGTAGCGATGAGCAGTGTTGTAGCTAATAGGATGATTGAAACCATGGGCTCCTCCTCTTAATTCATTGATAAGATAAAGTCCATCACACCTAAAATGGCCGGACCAAGAAGGAAGATTGCCGTCGCTGGAAACGCTAAAAGTAAGAGTGGGAGGAACAATTTCATTGACGCTTTCTCCCCAAGCTCTTGGGCTTTCTTCTTACGCTGTTGCCACACTTCACTTGCTTGATTGCGAAGAACTCTCGTTACACCGGAAGCCCCTCGTTCAAGGTTCTGAGTGACAGCCGATACAAAACGGTTCACCTCATCAACTTGACAGCGCTCAGCCAAGCGTTCTAATGCTGTAACTTGTGAGACACCGACCGACACATCGCGAATGACCATTTGCAATTCGTCAGCAAGTACACCCTTTTTCTTATCCGCAACTTCTTTCATAGCAGGCACCAGGTTTAATCCCGCCTCACTCATAATTGCGATTGCATTGATCACATACGGTAACTCTTTCTTAATTTGATCTTTCCGTTTGCTTCCTAAGATTTTTAACCAATGTTCTGGAAGAATATAGCCCATAAGTGCGGTTACCATAGCAACTAGGAAAAGCATCGGACTGCTGGCAACAACTCCTAGAAAAAGAAAGTAACTCATCAAGCTCACTGCGGTTATCATTTTCATCGTTAAAATGTCTTCCACACGGTACTTCTCTGCTTTTCCTGCCATTTGGATTTTGGTCTCAAGTTGTTCTCTTCTTTCAATCGATAATCGAAAGTTAACGAGTGAGAGCATTCTCATCACAGCAGGTGTTGCTTTACGAATGGTAAAGCGGCGTTCTTCTTCAATGAGCACTTCCTCTTCTACAGCGAGACGTTTCTTAATGCTACTCGCTTCCACCCATTGCCTAGGTGTTAACAGTAGAACAATAAACAGAAACATCAATGCGGATATGATGATAGCCACGTCCGATCCCTCCTTTTACACATCGATGTTCGTCACCTTTCTACCGATGAAGTAATTCGCGATAAGCATAAGCACCGCGGCAAATAACATAAACGTTCCAAGTGTTTGATCGTACATCGGTTGCATATAATCTGGATTTAGCATCATCAGTATGACGACAATTCCAACGGGCATAAATGTTAGCAGTGATGCTTCCATTTTCTTTTGTGCCGTTGCGACTTTAATTTCTTGTTGAATCATAATTTTGTCTGAAATCGATTCTGCCGTGTTATCAATCACATCTGCTAAATTGCCACCCTTTGTTCTCGTCATAATAATGGCATCTACGAATTGGGCAATATCTTCAATGTCGTGTTCGTTCTTAAACGTTTGTAATGCATCCTCTACAGGCGTGCCTAGTTGAATATCTCCGTTGATTCGCTCCAATGCATCAAGCATCGGCTTGTCGTTTTGAAGCTGCAACTCACGAGTCATGTCCGTTTCACAACGGCGTAAAGCAACTTGGAGAGATGTACCTGCTTTCAATGAGCTTGCCAATGAAAGAATCGCATCTCTAAATTGCAACAACATGACTTTCTCTTGCTTTTGCTGATCGTGACTTGCCTTTACTTTCGGATAGAGCAGGCCTAAAAGAGCAATCATTATTGCAAAGAACACGCTTCGGAACAACATCATCCCTAGCAAAAACAGAATCAAACAGATCGCGGCTGCTTGGAGCATATTCATTCGACGCTTTGAAGCTTGACGCTCTTCGGTTGACTTTGTACTGTACACCGATTTCTTTCTACCTTCTAAACGCTTGAATGATTTTTCTAGTATTTTTTTCTGTGGCACGGTCCCATAGATGAGTATTTGTGTGAGTTCAACAATTGCTTTTAACATAATCAAAAGCAGTACCACAATCGCTATATAAGTCAAAAGCATGCTCGTCCACTCCTCAAGAATAGTGATGGACCATCGTTGGTTCTTCAAGCGGTTGCTCTCCGTAACCTGCGGATTGCCACTTTTCTACTTGTTCCATCGCTGCACCTGTCGGCACTAACCTACCGACGACTTTATCTTTTGTGCTTTCTTCTGCGTTAATCTTGAAATGAAACAAGTCGCGATGTTGAATTTCGCCTTGTTCTTCACCGAGAATTTCAGTGATTTGTAACACACGCCTCGAGCCATCTCGCAATCTTCCGAGTTGAACAATTAACTCAACCGAAGAAGAGATTTGTCTACGAATTGCTGGAATCGGTAAATCAAGACCAGACATGAGCACCATCGTCTCTAACCGCGATAACATATCGACTGACGAATTAGCGTGTCCTGTCGTTAAAGAACCGTCATGACCGGTATTCATCGCCTGCAACATGTCCAAAGCTTCTCCACCACGAACCTCACCGACAACAATGCGATCTGGACGCATTCGAAGAGCCGTACGAACGAGATCTCGCATCGTAATTTCACCTTTGCCTTCCACATTTGCAGGTCTTGTTTCTAGACTGACTAAGTTCTGAATTTGTGTAAGCTTCAGCTCCGCGGAATCCTCAACTGTAATCACACGTTCGTGATTTGGAATGTACATGCTCAATGCGTTAAGAAAGGTCGTCTTCCCTGAACCTGTTCCCCCAGAAATGACGATGTTGTACTTTGCCTCTACAAGTTTTTGAAGCCATTCAGCAATCGGCATATCGAGTGCACCGAAGTCGATTAGCTTCTCCATCGTAAAAGGATCACTTGGGAACTTTCGAATCGTAATGATCGGCCCGCCGAGTGAGATCGGACGAATCACGACGTTTACACGTGAACCATCAGGAAGTCGTGCATCTACGATCGGATTCGCTTCATCGATCTTCCGGTTAATCGGTGCTACAATCTTCTCGATAATCGTTAAGAGGTCCGCTTCTGATTTGAAGCGAATGCGCTCTCCGTCTTCATCATAGGCATAGCCGAGACGACCGTTCTCCTCAATAAACACGTCATCGGTACCATTAATCATAATCTCCGTAATGTCTTGCCTGCGTACGAGTGGATCAATAATTCCGTAGCCGATGAGCTGTTGCATAATTTCATCTGTAAGCAACTTCCGCTCATCTGTCGTTAACAGCAAATCTTGATGATTCATCGTCTCTTTCTGCTCGAGTGAATACCAAACCGCTGCCCGTAATCGATCGTTATTGCTTAAAATCTTATGATCTTTGTTTCCTTGTTTAACAATGTCTTCACGAACCGACTGCTTTAGTTGATCAACCTCGACATCTAAGTCCTCGTTCCACAGCGCTTCATGTCCTTCATTTTGTCGTTGCTTACGTTTAATCGCTTGTTCGATTCCCATTACGCAAGCACCCCTTTTCTTAAGCCGTTGCGTTTCGCTACTTCTTTCTTCTCGAACATCGGCTCAATTAAGTTTGCAATACTGCGGTAATGCTTATTAATCTTTAGCGCTGGCTTTTCTGCCATCACAATGCCACGGTTTGCGTACCCTTGTACTTGCTCGTATTTATGTGGAATCACTGCTGATACTTTCATGGATAACATGGATTCCATTTCAGAAATCGGGAATCCAATTGAATCATGGTAAGCGTTAATGATAAGATAACGATTTTGCAACGGGCGATGAAGCTTACGAATAATATCCACAGAAGATAACATCGACCAGTTTGCTGCAACATCTGTCGTTAAGACGAAGAACAAATCTGTCGCATTACTCATTAATGAAATGTTACGTTCAGACAAGTCTGTCGAAGAATCAACGACGATCATGTCATAGTCTAGCCGTTGCAATGCTTCCATAATTCGGTCTGTATGATCGAGCGATAAAGCTGCCATCTTCAGCGGCGACCCTGCACTTAGTACACTTAATTTCTTCCCTTGAAGGCTGACCGTTTCAATGGATTGGCGCAATACTTCATCAAGCTCCTCGTCGTCTTGACGACCTTGTTCCAAGTAAGTGACGACATCAGATAGACCTTTTGTTCCTTGTGGAAGATTAAATGCAACAGAAACATGACCGAACAGGGCGAAGTCTACGAGTAATACGTTTTTGTCTTTTAACGTCAGTTGAGCGGCTGTGTTAACCGCAATCGTCGTCGTACCGACGCCTCCTTTTGGAGAGTAAAACAACGAGATCTTTTTGTCGGTATGCTCTTTTGCAGCTGCATTTACACTCGTGAAAATATCTTTATCTTGGCCGATTGGCGTGAACGATAGCATCTTCTGAGTGTACGTTCCCATCGGTGTGTACTTATAAATGAGATCAACGTTTTCATGAATCAACTCGGTTTCTCGAACGATATGAAGTTGCTCAGCAACGAGGATGATTTTTTGGGTATTATAGTTTAATAAATTGCGATACCACGCTGGATCTGCATTTGTAGCCTCAACGTTAATTAAAAGAATATCAACGGTATGGTTTCCTAGATATTCGTACAAATCTGTCAATGTTTCTCCTTGAAAAATGACTGATACTAGATCTTCACTTTGTTCGTAATACCGGTTAATATCTGCGCGGTAACTTGGGTCTTGATCAATAATTGCAACAGTCAATGACTCGCTTGAATGTCGACCCGGAATGAAATCTGCATCCATGAATAGGCACCTCCTTTTCTAGCTTTCTAGTGTTGATTCTCTTATAATCTCCAAATCAATTGACTCACCATTTGAAGGGTTTAACGCTAAGCTTAATGAGCCGTTTTCAACCGCATTTCCGAGCGCCACAACCTCCTGTGGATTCACGAGTAACGTCACATGTTGCACCGTTGAATCTTTTGCCAAATCTGCAAGTGAATCTTCATTGTAGGACTCTACTTCATACACTTCTGCAAACTGAATGAGCATTCGAGAGTAGAACTCCCCTTGACCATCTTCTGCTGTGTACACGACATCAACGTGGTCTCCTTTTTGCAAAGAGTTATCCACAGCGGCTTGTGGACTTAACGCTAATGTATATAAACGCATTTCGTCAGGAATAAATTCGGACGAATCAATATTTCCTGAAGCTGTTACATATTCTGCGGCATCCTCTGGAAACACAATCTGTTCAGGATCTAACAACACCGGCTTCCCAGATTCAATCTCTTGTCGTGTAATCGCACCAATCACAGATTCAGGATCTTGAACCCGGTTTGGAAGAAGCGTCTCTACTGCACTTGCCTCTACATTCACAGTCGTTAACATCTCTTCTGTAATTTCTGTTTGCTCAGCAATCGTTCGATCACTTACGACAACTGCAGTTGTCTGTTGCAAAGAATTTAAATATTGAAAGGTTAAATAAGCAATTAACCCAGCACTACCAAGTATAAGAATTAAACGCCAACTTAATTTAGCAAACATCGATGATCCTCCTGACCCGTCTCATTCATTACGAAACCAATTGCCCACGCTCTTTTGAAAACACAGCATAATCAAATGCTTCTTGTCGTGCTCGTAAATCAAAATACATGCTCATATACAATGAGCCGATAAATGGCATCATAAAAAGGTATAGTATTGTATTAATGACGATATCCACCCAGAATATTGGGGTTCCTAACATGAATAGAAAGAGGATTTCTGCACCTACGATGAGTACATTGGATGAGATAATGGTGAGCAATAACAGACCTAGTATTCGCCAAAATGAACCAATTACAAGTTGACGGCTTCGCATTAAGGACTTAACGATTCCTTTATTTTCAAAAGCGATCGTCTGAGCAAATAAACCTAGATAAGCGTAGATGATTAAGCCTGGTATAACGAGGAGCGCTAACCCAAACGTCGTAAGCACCGTATAAAGAATTGTCGCAACAATAATCGTCGGAAACACTAGAGCAGTCTTTTTTAAACCCGTTAGTACACGCTTCTTAAAAGGAAGCTCTCGATCGAGTAATAACAAATAAAACACATGAACTCCTAGAACACTAAACAGTAGCGCTTGATTAAAAATACGTAATGCCTCAATCTCAACAACGCTCATGCCTAGTTGAATCATGTAATCAAAAAAGAAAAATAATACCGTTATGAGAGGAAAACTGATAAGCAGCGTCCCAGGTATAGAGACTAAGAACACTCGCTTTCCGTTTTGACTCATGTTGCGTATCAAGTCTTTAAACGTTTGTGGCTGTGTTTGTTCCTTGCTAATGTCCATCTTTACCTTCCTTTCTTCCATTAGGATCTATATAGAGACACTGCCCTTTTTGAAGTCCATATTCTAAAACCGCGCCACTTCTTAGCTCCAAAACGCCGTATACCGACTTTGCGTACGGCAGCATTTTCCACGGTGCAACATTCTCGAACGCTTCTTTAATTTGATACTCATTATTATTAATTTTCTCTAAATAAACACAGTCAATTGGAAATCTCATGAACCACGTATGAACTTGCTGACAAGGATACAACAATAGCCCCTCTCGATCTCCCAAGTTATTTTTCCCAAGTAGTCCTTTTAATCTTGAAACGTATCCATTTGCAATCATTAACTGATCCACAAGAACTGTTTTTGATCCTTGAATCCAGACCATAGATTCTCCCTATCTACTATTTGAGTATTTTCTTAGTTCAGTAGTTGCTCATAGTACAGTAAAGTACCATATTATAAAAACAAATCAAGTAATGAAGATTCAGATAACTAGATCTGTAACACCATTTTACATTTACTGGAAATCTATTGTGCCGAAAATAACAATTAATCCGCACTTTATGACAAGTCCTTTGGTACGGATTGTCGTATTTTAGTCAAGAGGTCGAATTGCACTGAAACTTAGGACCTTCAAATCCCGTGTCATTAGTCCTTTTTTTCGTTATTCAGTTTACAAATTTATTAAATCAATCACTTTAATTTTAAACTAATAGAATAAACAAACCGAGCATGTGAAAATCCTCAAATCAATACACCTTAAAATCTAACCTTATTAGATCAAAATTCGCTCCAATCCCCATGAGTCCCGATGATCATTCGCTCCGTATTGAAACAAAGCAAATGTTATACAAGAATAACAAACCATCTCTATCGATTGACATTTCGCTTATCCACATGTGCACAAAAAAACCGATCATCACTAGAAAGTGACAATCGGCTCTGAGTATTTAGTAACCACCATCAGATGCATCACTTGAAACAGTTGTTTCGCGTAAATCAAATACACCGTGAGGGAGTTGAATAAACCCTTCTACATCGCTTGAAACACCTGCTCTGAATTGATCATGAACGATCGGGAACAGTGGCACTTCCTCGTTAACCGTCTCTGCAACTTGACGGTACAGCTCTACACGCGCTTCGTCGTCTGTCTCACGACGAGCATCGTCAAGTAGTTGGTCAACGTCTTCATTTGTGTAGAACGTATTGTTTCCTGGAGGTCCGTGGTTGTCAGAATGGAACAGTGCGTGCGTACCATAATCCGCATCACCCGTTACAGTCGTCCAACCGAGCATAACCATTTCATAGTTCGCCTCATCGGTTGCATCAAGTAATGCACCCCACTCGGTTTGTTGCAATGAAACATCAATGTTCAGTTGTGACAGTTGATCCTGAATGACTTCTGCCATCTGCGTATTGATTGTATTTCCTGATTGAACCATAAGTTCTACTGAGAATCCATCTTCATACCCTGCATCTGCTAACAATTGTTCTGCTTCTTCAAGGTTATAGTCAACGGGATCTACATCTTCACTAAATCCAAATGCCATCGGGCTCACTGGTCCAATTGCTTCTACACCGTATCCTTGGAAGATTCCTTCTACGATTTCGTTTTTGTTAATGGCTTTAGAGATGGCTAGTCGCACATCTGGATCATCAAGTGGCTCCACCGTATTGTTGAACCCGAGATAATCTAGTCGTAAGCTTTCTACAGCTGATACATCTCCAGAATCACTGTTTTCTATTTGTCCGACGTTTGCCGGTTCAATTGCGTTTACAATATGCGCTTCACCCGTATCGAACATTCCGATCCGTGTTAGTTGTTCATCAACGACACGGTATGTAGCTGAATCAAGCGCAACAGGCCCACGCCAATAATCTTCATTACGTGTAAGGACGATTTCATTTCCTTGTACCCAGTTATCAAGTACAAATGGACCGGTTCCTACAGGGTCAACATCAATGTTATGTTCGCCATTCGCCTCATCCTCAATCGCTGTTGGACTAATCATCCCACCAGCGTCATGTGCAAGGTGAGCAAGAATTGGCGCAAACGGATATTCAGTAATAATCTCCACCGTATACTCATCCATAGCGTTCACTTCTTCAATCATCTCGTACATGAAAGAACGCGGAGATGCTAATTCAGGATCATTGACACGCTCTAAGTTCGCAACGACCGCATCGGCATTAAATGGTGTCCCATCTGTAAATTCAACGCCTTCAACGAGTTGGAACTCCCAAGTAAGTTCATCGACTTGCTCCCAATCCTCTGCAAGTCCCGGTTGTAATTCCATGTTCTCATCGTGTTGAACGAGGCCTTCATAGATGTTCGTACGAATATGTGTTGATGCCGTATCATTTGAACCATGTGGATTTAAATCTACAGCGTCCGCCTCAATTGCAATGATGAGGTCGCCACCACCATCTGAGCTAACTGCTTCTTCTGAATCTCCAGTCTCTTCACCATTCTCATCTGCCGGAACTTCATCAGAATCAACCGCCGTATCATCAGAACAAGCGACCATTAGGCTTGCCATCGATAAAGCGAATGCACCGCCAATCCAATGTCGTTTAAATTTCTTCACAATTATTCCTCCTAGTTGTTTGATTACTTCTAGTTGTAAAACTATTATAAACACTCGTTAATAATTATACAACTACAATGCAATTTCTTACATATTTTGTTAGTATTCTGTCATTTTATCGGTCAAAATAGAAAAAAATAAAGAGATTAGACGAAAATTGTCGTCTAATCTCTTTACCTATTAATCAAAAAGCGAACTCACGGACACTTCGTTATGAACACGGTTAATTGCATCAGCAACGAGCGGTGCAATCGATAGTGTTGTAATTTTATCTGATAGCTTGTCTTCTGGTAACTGAATTGAATTCGTAATGACAAGTTCCTTAATTGGTGAACCTTCAATTCGACTAATTGCTGGTCCTGATAGAACCGGGTGCGTACAACAAGCATAGACAGCTTTTGCACCATTCTCAATCAACGCATTCGCAGCAAGTGTAATCGTTCCAGCCGTATCAATTAAATCATCAATGATAATGGCATTACGGCCTTTGAATTCACCTACGATATTCATTACTTCAGCGACGTTTGGCTGCGGACGACGTTTATCGATAAACGCAATTGGGGCATTGAGTGCTTCAGCCATCTTACGAGCGCGTACAACACCGCCGTTATCTGGTGCGACGACGACAACATCTTCTAAGTTCTTGTCTGCGAAGTACTCTGATAGAATCGGAACACCTTGCAGTTGATCGACTGGCATATCAAAGAATCCTTGAATTTGCGGAGCGTGAAGGTCCATCGTGATGACACGAGTCACACCCGCTGTTTCGAGTAGATTTGCAATGAGTTTTGCAGTAATTGGTTCGCGTGAGCGAGCCTTACGATCTTGCCTAGCATAACCGTAATAAGGCATAACGACATTGATGCGTTTTGCCGACGCACGCTTTAATGCGTCGACCATAATGAGAAGTTCCATAATGTTCTCGTTACCTGGGAATGACGTTGATTGTACGACATACACTTCGCAACCGCGAACGCTCTCCTCAATGGAAATTTGAATTTCCCCATCACTAAAACGTTTTACAGAACTGCGGCCGAGTTCACAACCTAGGTGTCTGACGATCTCTTCGGTGAGGGCTTGATTTGAGTTTAAGCTGAAAATCTTGAACTTGTCATTTAAATGGTAATCCATGAGTTTGTTCTACCTTCCTATTTTGTCACGGGTGTAAGTGGGTCTCTACCACTTAGTACGTGAATTAGATTATCAGTTACAAGATGACACATATGAAGACGTGTTTCAATACTTGCACTGCCGATATGTGGAGAAGTCGTGACATACTTTGATTGCAGTAGCGGATTCGTCAAAGGTACTGGCTCTTCTTCAAAAACATCTAAACCAGCTCCATAAATCTCCCGCTTTTCTAAAGCATGATATAAAGCGCCTTCATCTACAAGACCGCCTCGTGCAGTATTAATTAAAATTGCTTCCTTTTTCATTAAACCAATTTCTTGACTTCCAATCAAGTGATGGTTTGATTTACTATATGGCAAAAGTAGCACAATAAAATCTGAATGCTTTAAGAGTTCGTTGAATGAAACATACGTAACCCCTAACCTAGACTCCGCCTCTTCGTTTCGTCTACGATTATGGTACAGCACGTTCATATCAAACCCAGTCGAGCGTTTTGCAACCGCCTCACCAATCCTACCGAGCCCAATGATACCAAGCGTTTTGCCGTGAACGTCTTGTCCAGTATAGTGCATCGGCGACCACGCCCCCCACGTTCCATTCCGAACGACTTCTGACGTTTCAACAAGCCTTCTTGCAGAGGCAAGCATGAGCGCAAACGTCAAATCTGCAGTCGTTTCAGACAACACGCCAGGGGTGTTTGTCACAATTACATTGCGATTTTTTGCTGCTTCTATATCGATGTTGTTATAACCAACGGCAAGATTTGCAACGATTTTTAATTTGGGCGCTGCATCTAGAAGCTCTTCATCAATCGTTTCTGTGAGCATACAGAACAGACCTTCACACTCTTTCATCTCACGTAATAAAACATCCCGAGGTACTGGCTCGTCCTCATCATCCCAATAATTCACATCGAAGTTCTCATGCAGACGGTCCATAATAACACCAGGCAACTTTCTCGTTACATAGATCTTCTTCATATAATCCCTCCTTTTCTTTAATTTTGTACTTATTGCAACTGAATCGCTCCATTCTCCAACTTGTAAATCGTATCGCACGTATACTTCGCACTTGTCACATCATGGGTAACAAATAAATACGTCAGTTGATGAGAGTGCCTCAACTCACGTAATAAATCTAGCAGTGTCACTTTCGTTTGGACGTCTAAACGATTCACCACTTCATCTAATACAACAAACGCTGGTTTTGCAACGAGAGCTCTGGCAATACAAACACGTTGAAGCTGACCACCACTCAATTGATGTGGATGCCTGTAAAGAAACGACTCATCTAGCCCTACGTCTAGAAGCATCTCTCGTACTTGCCTTACCCTTTCTATACGACTGAGCCCCAATCTCAACAGCGGTTCCTCAACACTCTCCACAATGCTACGTTTCGAGTTCAGAGAAGACTCTGGGTATTGATGAACGAGTTGTCCAACACCTTTAGACGCCTTAGTTGCTACTTCCCCTTTTATGATGATGTTCCCCTCTGTTGGCTTTATCAATCCTAATAACAAGCGGCTTAGCGTCGTTTTCCCACTCCCACTTCTTCCTAAGAGAGCAACCGAAGACCCTTGTTCGATCGTTAATGACAAATCTTTAAGTAGAATTGGTGATCGCTTACTGTAGCGGAATGTTACGTTTTGCATGTTAATCATTCTTCATCGTACCTCTTCCTAGAACGACTTCATAATGAAGAAAGCTTTTCAAGCGATCACTGGATGGTTCGTTCATGAGTTGGTCGACCGACCCACGTTCCACGCATTTCCCGTTTTCAAGAACAAGAATTCGGGTGACCATTTTCTTAATGACGTCAATTTCATGACTCACAAATAGAATGGAAAGTCCCTCTTCTCGTTGTTTTCGTAATAGCAATTCCAAGATGACCGTTTTCGTCTCTTTATCAAGTGCTGTAGTTGGTTCATCCGCAATAACAAGTTCTGGTTGAAGTGAGAAAACGAGCGCCATCCCTGCCCGTTGCAACATTCCTCCACTTAACTGAAAAGGAAAAAAGTGATAATGTTCATCTTTTAACTGCACTTCTCTTAAAGACGCCATCGCTGTTCTTTTTGCTTCACGCTTTGTGGTTCGTTCGTGAGCTCGGATCGTCTCAACCATCTGTACGCCAATCTTTCGATAAGGATCAAAGATCGCTTGTACATTTTGTGGTACATATCCAAGTGTATTGCCACGTACGGACCGTAACTGCTCATTCGATAATACACTGAGATCTTGATCGTGAACAATGACGCTTCCTTCTACTTGAAGCGGACTTGATAAAAGTTGTAACAACGCCATCGTTAACATCGTCTTCCCTGCACCACTCTCACCTAAAACACCGATGCTTTCACCTTTTTGTATACAAAATGATAGAGGTTCTAAAAGCATTTGAGTCTCTGTTTTGACAGCTAAGTTATTCACCTCGATCATAAACCACTTCCCCTTTTCTGATCAAACTCATCACGCATTCGCTCTGATAACCCATTCCAAAAAAATACAACGAGAAAAATCGCCGTTCCAGGAACAATCATGAGCCATGGCGCTGCATAAAAATAAGAGCGACTTTCATTTAACATTGCGCCCCACTCTGGTAACGGTGGTTGAATTCCAATGCCTAAAAATGAAAAACCCGCAATATGAAGCATGGCACTCCCTACGTTTAAAGCGAGCAAAACGAGCACCTGCGGTAAGATTGCGGGAACAAGATGCCTTTGAATTCTTTTCACGTAAGGCACTCCACTAATTATCGCCGATTCATAATAAGGTTCTTGCATCGTTCGTACCGTTGTGTTGCGTACGAGCCTTGCGATTGGGATCCAGAACACGAGAGAAAGTGCGATCAAAATATTCAGCAACCCCGGTCCAGCTATACCGACAAATAAAAACGCCAAAATCACAGATGGGAAGGCTGACATCCACTCAGTGAATCGCATAAACACGTGATCGATTACTCCCCCTGACGTCGCGGATACAAAGCCGACACTCATCCCGATTAAACCGCTAATCACGACAATCACTAGCGCGGTTACCACGGTATATCTTGCTCCGTAAACGATGCGACTCAACAAATCACGCCCCAGATGATCGGTACCAAGCAGATGACTACTTGATGGCGGCAATAAACGGTTTGCTGAATGAGCAGAAAAGGGGTCTTGGTTCATAACGAGTGGTGCAATGAAGATCATTAATAGCCCGATTGCTGCCATACTGATGTAAACTTTCGAGGTTCTAGACATGCTTCACCCCACCCTTTTGATGACGCTGTCTAGGGTCAAGCCAAGCTTGAAGAAGGTCAACAATCAAATTAATAAGTAAAAACAGACAGGCAATCACTAAGATGTAAAATTGGATCACTGGATAATCCCTTTGAACAATTGCATTCATCATATAACGGCCGACTCCTGGCCACGAGAAGATATTTTCAACGATAAACGTCCCTGCGAGTAGATACCCCATCACAATGCCGAGCACCGGCAGTAAAGCAAGGACTCCGTGACGCAACTGGAATTTTAGCCAGATCGTTTTCTCCGACAACCCTCTTGCTCTTGCATGAGACATCCACGGGAGCTTCTCAACTTCCAAGAGACTCGTACGAAACAGTCGACTATATATCGCAATGTAAGGAATTGCGAGTGTCAAAACAGGCAATACGTAGTGTGCGACAGTGCCCCTGTTCCCTGACGGGAAAATCCCGAGTGACATCGAGAATACATAAAGCAATAAAAACCCAAGCCAAAATGACGGTAGAGATGCACCAACAATTGAAAAAAGCCGGCTACTATAATCAACCCATGTCTTGCGGTAGTAAGCCGAAGCACTCCCTAAACCAATGACAGAAAGAATTACGATGAGAAACGCCCAGACACTTAGTTCGACCGTTGCTGGGAAATAAAACAAAAACTCCTCGATCACGGGTTCACCCGTCATATACGACGTACCAAAATCCATCGTAAGCGCAGAAGAAACCCAAGAAGCATATTGCTCCCAAACTGTTCGATCTAATCCAAGTTCAATCGTTACACGCTCGATCGCTTCCTCTGTAATCGGCAATTGCGAAGCAGATAAATACGCAACTGCAGGATCACCTGGAATTAAGTGCAAAGCTAGGAATACAACAAACGATAACAACACAATAGAAGGTACTAAGGCACACAGACGCCAACTAAGCATCCGGAGCATTTTTTTGAACCTTTTCTAATTGGAACTCATAAGGAATTGGTGCAAATTCAACGCCACTGATCCCTTCATGATAGACAGCAATGGTCGATGTATAGGAAATTGGTAAATAGACAGCTTGGTCATGAATCTCTTGAAGAATTTCATCATAGAGATCTGTACGTTTAGACTCTTCCGTCGCAATGAAGACTTGATCAATCATCTCGTCAATCTCAGTCTTTTTCTCCAACCCTAGTTGTGCTTGATAATCCGCATGTGCTGGAATACGCATCGATGAAACAAAAGCGTGAGGATCATACGGAGCACCCCATGTCTCTTGATAAATCACATCAAACTCTCCGCTTTTTTGTGCATTCAAATACGCTTGGTTGTCGACTCCTTCAAGTTGAACAGAAATGCCAACCTGACTTGCACCTTGCTGCAACCACTCACCGATCGTTCGCTGAATCGCATCATTGGCATCGTAAACATACGACAGTGATAAATGTTTGCCGTCTTTTACACGAAAGCCATCTTCACCAAGATTCCAACCGGCTTCTTCCAATAATTGTTCTGCACGATTCGAATCAAAATCATAAGGATCTACGGAAGGCATATATGGAACATGGTCACCAAATAAGGCAGTAGCAGGTTCTTCCGTACCATAAAAAACATCTTCAACCACTTGGTTCGTATTAAAGCTATGTATGAATGCTTGACGTACAGACAACTCTTCCAGAGGTCCGCGGTTTGTATTTAACACTGCTGTACGTGTCGCTTGTGGATTCGATTGATTGACTGTAAACCCTTCTTGGTCTTCGAAATATTGAATCGCATCCATACTAAGCAAACCATTTCCATAGACGAGATCAATTTCACCATTATCAAGCGCCATCATTCTAGATTCACTGTCAGGAATGACTTGAACGACTAAGCGATCAACGTCTGGAGAATCAGACCAATAGTGTTCATTTCCAGAAAATACTGCACGTTCATCTCGATCGTGTTGTTCAAGTTCATAGACGCCTGTTCCTACATATTGACCATCAACTTCTTTGGCAATTCTAAACGGCCGGACAAGTGCCAACTCTTCGAACAGAGGATAGTATGCCTCACTTAACGTCAGTTCCACGGTATACTCATCAATCACATTCACTTCTTGCAGTTGGTTGGCTAGTTCAAGCCAAGCATGACGCTCTCGATTGTCTAATACTTTGTCAAAATTCGCTTTAACATCGTCAGCATTAAATGGGCTACCATCTGAAAACTGCACATCTTCCCTCAAATAGAACGTCGTCGTTTTGCCGTCTTCACTTTGTTGCCAATCTTCAGCAAGCAATGGTTCAATTTCCCCTTCAGCATTATATTGAACAAGTGATTCGAAGATTAAGTTTTGTGCAAACATTTGAGATGCTCCATATCCTCTAGGATCCATCGCTCCAATATCTTGTGGCCAAGCGATCACTAATTCATCGCTTTCACTTTTAACATTTCCGTTTGAACAAGCAGCTATAAGAACGAACAAAAGCATCCCTGTAAATAGGTATGTGCGTTTGATCATGGAATCTCCTACCTTCTAATTCTATGTATGTATACTAACTATACCTACACAAATTAAAAAATCGCAATAGTAGATTACAGTCTTAAAATCATATGTTTAAATGAGAGGTCAGCGGGAACATTGTATTAGTAGAACGAGTGAACAAGGAGCGTGCTTACAATGACAAACATTTTAATGGTCGTAACGAATGGACATACAATGGACAACGGTCACCTTGCAGGTATATGGCTCTCAGAGTTTGCCGAGCCTTATGAGATTCTAAGAGAAAACGGTTATGAAATTACCGTTGCTAGCCCGAAAGGCACGGAATCTCCAATTGACCAAAACAGCCTCGGAAAAGAAGGCATTCCAACAGATTGGAAAGAAATTGCGGACCAACTCACCAAAACGGTACCACTCGAAGAAATTAATCCGAACAATTATAGCGGAATCTTCCTACCAGGTGGACACGGTACGATGTTCGACTTCCCAGACGACGAACAGCTAAAGAGCTTATTACAAACATTCGAAGAACAGAAGAAGCCAATCGCTGCCGTTTGCCACGGTCCCGCTGGACTCGTAAACGCAACGAAGAAGGACGGAACTCCACTCGTCCAGGACAAATACGTCACAAGCTTTACTGATTCAGAAGAACGTGGCGTTGAGCTTGAGAATCAAGTGCCGTTCATGCTAGAAGAGACCCTACGAGAAAAAGGCGCCAAATTTAGCGCCGCAAACGATTGGGCAGAGCACGTGCAACGTGATGGCTTGCTCGTCACAGGACAAAACCCTCAGTCTTCAATTAAAGTAGCGCAAGAATTTATCGAGGCGTTGAAATAGAGCAAAAAACTCTCCAAAGTTCCACTTTGGAGAGTTTTTTTGTGAGAGGAAAAGGATAGCCGATGTGATGTATCTGCAACATGGATTTCGAAGTTCCCTAGTATTCCGTGGCGATCTTGTTTGTGTGCCCCGCGCCCTACTTGTCTTGCACCACGGTCGCCTCGCCTTGCTACACGCACCCCTTGTCTTGCTCCACGCACCCCTTGTCTTGCACCACGACCACCTCGCCTTGCTACACGCACCCCCTGTCTTGCACCACGATCGCCTTGCCTTGCTCCACGCACCCCTTGTCTTGCTCCACGCACACCTTGCCTTGCACCACGACCGCCCCGCCTTGCTACACGAACACCTTGCCTTGCTCCACGACCGCCCCGCCTTGCTACACGAACCCCTTGCCTTGCACCACGACCACCTCGCCTTGCTACACGCACCCCTTGTCTTGCACCACGATCGCCTTGCCTTGCTCCACGCACACCTTGCCTTGCACCACGACCACCTCGCCTTGCTACACGACCGCCCCGCCTTGCTACACAAATCTTATATCTTAAGAAGCAAGCTGTTTTAATTCACTGTCCATCGGGTAATCATGATACGTATGTAACTAAACTATTGGCGGTGTCGACTTTGTTTGACTTCTTAGATTTTCTTCGTTTACTTATGTCAGCTTTTATTATTTTACCGATTGTGTCTCTCATTCGAGAGGCTGGGTATTATGCAGTTGTTTCAATGTTTGGTGCTACGAATAAGCAAATTGTCATCGGCTGTGGGCCTGTCTTATTTCGCTTCCCTTCAATTGAAGTGAGACGGTATTTCTTTATGTTTAGTTGGTGTCATTATGATGAAATTAAACCTAATCATAAATTTTGGCATGCATTTATCTACGCATCTCCGATGCTGAGTAACATTGTCGCGGCTATCATCGTAAACGTATTACTCGGACTCGAGCTTATGCCTGGCAGTGAGACATTATGGAATACATTTTTATTTTATACCTTTTATTTCGTTCTTTTTGATGCCTTACCGGTCTACATGCCAGACGGTCAACCGACGAACGGCCGGGCAATATGGGACTTGTTCCGACACGATCGTTGGTACACTTCCGATGAACGACAAAAAGAAGAGCATACAGAACGTACAGAAGAGCAAGAAGAGACGATTGAAAACCGCGACCGCGATGAACGTGAGCGCGACGATCACCGGGAACCTGAGCACACCTAAAACTTGTGGTAATCATCTTGATCCCACTTCAAGGCGCGCTCTTCTCGCGTCTCTCCAGTTACACCATCCAAGACAATAGAGCGATGAAACTCACCGATCCTAAGGGAAACAAGAATCATAGGCTCATAAGCAAGAATAATCTCCTCTCGGTCATAACTCGGCCGTTTCCCTACATATTGGCGGTTCCAATAATTTTCTAGATCAACCATATAGGGTCGTAGAATTCGCTCATTTTGAATAACCGCTTCTACGATGGGGACTGAATGATCAACATTGTCAGTAAGAGAAGGGAATGCATCGATTTCAGTGCGGTATCCCGACACCGCATCAATAAATGCATACACACGCTCCGCTTTCGGAGGAAACAATCCCCTTTCGCACGTTCTCTTAAATGCAACGAGCCAACAAGGATGGTAAAACTTCATGTTCTCAACGATGTAATGACTAAACTGAGTGAGCATCGCTTGACGTTTTGCTACTTTATCTAGGCTTTTGTAAATGGATACGTGTAGTTGATCGGCAGAGAGCTCAGAAAATGTTCCGATCATCTTAAGGTCGTTAATCGCCATCACAGCACGCTCCTCTCGTCTATACCGATAGATTCTCCTTCATTTCGCTCAGTTCCTTTATCGAATGATCGCTACTTTTGTCGTAACATTCCTTTCGCTTTCAATTCATTAGCAGGGAATCGTTCACTATAAATCGAAATTACCAAGGATAGTACGATTAAAAAGGTGGACAGATATGGATATTCGACATTTAACTTACTTCATTGAAGTCGCGAAGCATTCAAGCTTCACGAAAGCAGCCCGCACCTTACACGTATCTCAACCTTCTCTAAGTAAAACAATTAAGCAACTTGAGCGAGAGTTTGACGTACCGTTATTCTATCGTTCTTCAAAAAAACTCGAACTAACCGATGCTGGAGAAGCGGTGTTAAAGAATGCCCAAAACGTCATTGATGCTTTTCAAAATTTGCAAGCAGGAGTGACCGATCTTGCAGACATAAAAAAAGGCCAAATCCGAATTGGACTGCCGCCGATTATTGGAGCCGCTTTCGTCTCTTCTCTCATTAGTTCATTCATCGAAGACTTCCCGCTCATCGACTTACGCTTAAGTGAGGTTGGAAGCATTGCGATAAAAAAAGGAATTACTGAAGGTTCACTTGATGTTGGGTTCATTTGCAATGTTCCTTTGCAAGGGGAAGATTTTGAATGCAAGCAAATTCTTCATGACCCCCTTGTAGCGGTCATGCACCACGACCACCCATTATCGTTAAATGAACACATTCCTTTGAAAGCACTTGAAGAAGAACACTTTATTCTTTATCGCAATGACTTTTCATTGCATCGCTCAATTATTGAAGAGTGTTTACGACAAGGTTTTTTTCCAAACGCTGTATGTGAGAGTTCTCAGAAAGATTTTATGCTACAAATGGTTGAAGCGAAGCTCGGGATTGCCTTACTTCCTGAACATATCGCAAAAACGATGCAATCCCATGTACTTTCTTATGTTCCACTAGAAGACAATCCGCTCCACTTAGAGCTCGTCATGATTTGGCGTAAAGATTCGTACTTACCCTTTGCTGCACGAACGTTCATTGAAGAGGCTAGCTCATATTATTCAACCGCACAAAAAGAAGCTAGGGGCTCCTAGCTTCTTTTGTGGTTCGTGTTAGTTTGTTAGCTCTTTAGATAGTTCAACAATATAACGAAGTTTCTCCCACTGCTCTTCTTCCGTTAAGATGTTACCGTGATGAGTCGATGCAAAGCCACATTGAGGGCTTAGACAAATTTGCTCTGCAGAAACGTGTTGTTTCGCTTCTTCAATACGTTCTTTAATCGTCTCTTTATCTTCAAGTTCCCCATGCTTTGATGTGAATAAACCGAGTACCACTTGTGGACCATCACTCGGAATGTGATCGAGTGGACCGAAGTCACCAGAACGATCATCGTCGTATTCTAAGAAGAAGCCGTCCACATTTTCTTTGGCAAACAATGTGGGTGCAATCTTTGCGTAGCTTCCTTTAAAAGCCCACTTTGAACGATAGTTTCCACGGCATAAGTGCGTCGTAATCACTAAGTCTTCTGGTTTGTTTTCAAGCACTGCATTTGCTACTTTTAATGCGTGTTCAATTAAGTCTTCTCTTGAATAACCACTATCATTAAACGGAATGTCATCTGAATTAAGTCCAGCGATATACACATCATCGAGTTGCAAATAACGACAACCCGCATTATAAAATGCTTGAATGGCATCGCGGTACGTTTGAACGATGTCTTCTGTGTACGTGTCTAGGTCTGGATAAATGTCTAGATTACGAATTCCCGCATTAAACAATTGATTCGGACTCGGAATCGTTTGCTTTGCAACTGCACGATCTCCGACAATTTCTTTGAACTGAATAAATTCTTTTACGTGCGGGTGATCTTCGTTAAATGAAATCTTACCAATCACTCTTACATCATAACGCTCTGTTTCCTCGCCTTTGAATTGGAAACCATGGTCAGGCACGTAACCTTCGATTCCGTTTAAGTGCTCAAGAAAATCTGTATGCCAAAAACGACGGCGGAACTCTCCATCTGTAACAGCTTCTAGACCCACTTCAATTTGCTTATCAACCACTCGAGTAATCTCTTCGGTTTCAATGTTGTATAACTCTTCAGCGGTAATGTTACCTGCTTGAAAATCTTTTCTCGCAATGTGAATTCGTTCCGGACGTAATAGGCTTCCTACGTGATCTGCTTTGAATGGTGCGTGCGTTGCTGTTTTTGTCATGATAATCTCTCCTCTATGTGTGTAGTCTCCTAGTTTTAAGCGATCAATCAACAATCGTTACGAACAAAACCCCCTCTTCTTGTAATAAGAAGAGGGGGTAAATGGTTGCCATTCATCCGACTCTTCTCATCTTTGTAGTATCGCTACTACTGGAATTGGCACAGTACTTAAAAAGTCCGCTGCCGAGGTTTCAAAGGGCCAGTCCCTCCACCTCTCTAGATAAGAAAAATGAATTCATTGAATTTATTAAATCTAATACTAACATCCACAAAATGATTGTCAACAGAAAAGTATATTTTTATTGAATATTATTTCAATGTAATTGTTTCGTCAGTAGGTATTGCCGGTCATTCATCGTTTTCACGTTCTTTTTGCTTTTTATCACGATTATAGGTTACAAGTTCTTCTGATTTTACGTTCTCTTTATCTTTTTTTGTGACCATTTCTTCAGACCGAATCTTCTTACCAGATAACTCTTCTGATTTTACTTTATGTTGATCAGACATCTTCTTACCTCCTTGTTGCACTCATCGTTACAATTCAGCTTTAACGTCTAAGCTGCATTGTATTCCATGAACTTATAGTAGATTGATTCCATACCTGACTAAAGCCAGAATGGCGATTGCGATCAGGATGACTACTGTAAAAATAAACATGCCATAGAAGACAGCGCCAACACCGTGAGCAACATCGAGCCCGACTTGTTTTAATAAATGTCTTATTCTACTCAATCAAAAACACCTCATCGAAACTTAGTTCATTAAATTATAACAACGAAACGCTATAGACATAACCTTTTGCGCCAATTATTTGACTACAACTCATTCTTTTCGCTTAGCCATCGTAGTGCAATCCTCTTGATCGTCCTCCCAGTTATTGTTCAATCAGACGAACGTTGCTACCATAATGGGTGAAATCAGGAGGGGATTTTATGGGAAAAACAAAAAGATTTTCCATTTTTATGGGGAGCACCTTACTCGTTGGGATGCTAGCAGCCTGTGGGGATGATGAGGAACAATCGGCAGATCCAGTCGATGAGGAAACGAATAACGAAACAAATGAAAGCGATTCAACAAGTACATTTGCTGTGTTTGGAACGACTGATATTCATGCTCACCTTTTGCCTTATGATTATATGAACGATGAAGAAGATTCAACAATTGGATTAACGAAAGTATACTCTCTTCTCGAAGAACTTCGTGAAGAGTATCCAAATCATATGCTTGCGGATAACGGAGATACGATTCAAGGTAGTATTTTAGGCGATATGCCTGCCCAAATTGAACCACTTGCAGATGATGAGTCTCACATCGTGATGGATGCGATGAATGAGATGGGATACGACGCAGCTGCGCTTGGAAATCATGAATTTAACTTCGGCCTCGATTTCCTTGATGAGACGATGGAAGATGCAGATTTCCCGTGGTTATCTGCCAACGTTGTTGAGCCTGGCACTGAGACGCCTGTCTATGAGCCGTACACCATTGTAGAACAAGAAGTAGACGGTGAAGTGCTTAATGTAGGCTTTATCGGGTTCGTTCCACCACAAATTATGAGTTGGGACGCTGCACACCTTGAAGGTGAAGTCGAGACGTTAGAAATTGCAGATGCCGCTGAGAAATTTGTGCCACAACTTCAAGAAGAAGGTGCAGATCTTGTCATTGCACTTGCTCATACAGGCATTAATGATGGCGAACGTATGAGTGAAAATGCCGCACTATCCATTGCTGAAGTTGATGGCGTGGACGGAATGTTACTTGGGCACCAACATAACCACTTCCCAAGCGAAGATTATGAAGGAGTAGATGGTGTGGATGTGGATGCAGGAACAATCCACGGGGTACCAGCAATGATGCCAGGCTCTTGGGGAAGCCACCTCGGCGTGTTAGCTTTTGAATTAGAGAATACGGACGGAGAATGGAATATCGTTTCAGCGAATTCTGAAATTCAAAGCACTGAAGATCAACCATCACACGAGGGGCTTGAAAACCTCGTCATGGATGCTCACGAAGCGACGGTAAGCTACGTAAATAGCCCCGTTGGCGAGATTACTGACGATATCCATACATTCTTCGCACGTGTTGAAGACAATGAAGTTGTACAGTTAATTAATGACGCGCAACTCGATTATATGGAACAAATGCAAGCAAGTGGTGAACTTGAAGAAGACGTTCCCCTTCTATCAGCTGCTGCCCCGTTTAGAGCAGGACGCGGTGGTGACTTTACGTATGTTGAAGAAGGTGACGTTGCCATTCGTGACATGAATGACGTTTACGTCTTCCCGAACACATTGCACGTCGTTGAAGTGGACGGCGATCAACTGAAGAACTGGTTAGAATACTCAGCCCTTAACTTCAATCAAATTGATCCAGATGACAGCAATGAGCAAGCATTAATTAATGATGACTTTGCAAGCTATAATTTTGACGTCATCGAAAACGTGACCTACGAAATTGATGTCACGCAAGATGAAGGCGAGCGAATCGTTGATCTACAACATGAAGGTGAAGACGTAACGAGCGATGATCGTTTCTACGTCGCGACGAACAACTACCGTGCTGGTGGCGAGGACCATCTTGATAGTTCAGTAGAAACTGTCCTTGAGACGACGGACGAGAATCGTCAAGTCATTATTGACTACATCGTGAATCATGACGGTGCCTTGAACGTTGAACGTAGCAACAACTGGCAGATCACGCCATTTGAATCTGCTGGAGAAGTCATTTTCGAAACTGCTTTAGAAGCACAAGACGCAAGTGACGATCACGAACGTATTGAATTTATCGAAGAAGACGGAGACGGCGCAACATTTAGCTTCAACTAAATAAAAGGGGACAGTCCCCCACCACTGCACAGAATTAACGCAGTGGGGGACTGTCCCCTTTGTTTGTCATGAGTAGAAATTCAACGTCCGTTTCGCCGTTAGTTCATGAATGTCATTTCAGTGTTAAATCCAAACTTCCTGTAGAGAGTAACGGCTCGTTGATTCCACCTCGCAACGCTTAACCGAAAGAATTCTGGCGCATACATTTCTTCACCTACACTAAGTCCGAGTTCAAAAAACTGAAGTCCATACCCTTGCCCTGTGTATACCGGATTCATACCTAAGCCAATATCGATTGGGCGTTGATCGTCGTAACACCCTTCTCGCTTTCCACCCGGTACTTTTGCACTTTCACCATAGCAATAGAAACCAAACACATCATCTTCTGCTGTTACAACAACATAGTAGTTACCGTTAAGCAATTCATCTTGTTGCTCTTTACTCTCACTCAAACTGTATAAAGAGTACGGAGGTTCATATGTCCAACTCGTAATAATGGACGCCTCTCGTTTACTCATCGGCAACACATTTAGTTTCATCGCTTTATCCTCCGATACGATGTAGGAGTTACTCCAGTCACTTTCAAGAACGTTCTGCTAAACGTTGAGCAGTACGTATACCCGACTTGCTTTCCTATTTGAGCAATGGAATAATTCGTCTCAATTAATAACTCCTTCGCCCGTTCAATTCGGTAATCTTCCAAGTAGACCCGAGGCGTTTTCCCCGTTTTCTGCTTAAACCATTCTACATAATAGACAGGATGGAAATGCTCTATGGACGCCAAACTATCTACTGTGATCGGTGACGAAAACTGTTCATGAATATGAGCAATTGATGCGTATTCATGGGTAGATACTTTTTCTTTCATTATAGCAACAAGGTGAGGAAGTAAGTGGCCTTTTGCTTGATTTGTATTCTCGAGTAGTAGCTGACGAATCGCGTGCCAGGATTGATCTTTCTGAAACCTTCGCTCACTTCGCAAGTCTTTCGTATCAACGTACAACTTTGGAAGATCGACGACTAGAAATTCGTTATAGCTCTTGCAGTAAAACGAATGTTCCAAATTCTGAGGGAGTAGTACAATGCTCTTATCCTTCAACGTCTGTTTCCCATTTACCGTCTCAATTTCCATAGAGCCTTGTAATGGAAATAAAATTTGCGCATACGCATGACGATGTGTGTACGGTTCTTTCCGATACGTTCGCCTCTCACAAATCATCGATTGATTGTCTGCTCCCAAAACCAATCCTCCTCATTCTCTCATTACGTTACAGTGAGCGAAGCTCTCATGCCTACCATTCAATCAAAGCGTATTAGACTTCTTTCATTTCTTCAATTAATTCACTAACACTCGTTACTTTACGATCGCCATAAGCGACAGCACCATTATCTAGATCAATATAAATTGCCTTCATTCCTTCTGCCTTCGCAGGAATAATTTCGTTTAAATAATTGTCCCCAATGCTTAGCGTCTGTTCAGTAGTCACATTGTACCTTTTCATAATCGAGATAAAGTGCGCCCTCGTCTCCTGTGGCTTCATCGCATTCGTAACGACTTCGTGAAACACACCTTCTAAATGAAGAAGCTTGAGCAAACGCTCTACATCGTCATCTGTACTGTTCGTAAGTAAAACAATTGATTTCTTCTCTTTCAATGATAATAATCCTTCACGAAGTCCTTCGATGACCGATAATGTAAACGCATCCGTTGCCATAAACTCTTTCGTTTTATGATATGCCGGCTGAGGATCTTTCACACCGTAATGTCTCGCCGCTACATTTGGGAGCCACCACCCATCACCGATTGCAATGACCTGGTCGAAATCGTACTCTACTGGCCCTTCGTGAATCTCTCTCCAAGTGGAGTCTGCCACTTTCTCCCCTTCCCATGTTACGACACGCTCAATGTTTCCTGTAAAAGGGTCGACCTCTAAAACCCAATCGTTTTGCACATCATAAGCCTTTCCAATTGAAACTGCGTGATTTCCTTTTTTCATAAGTTCATAGTCGCTAAAAAACGACAGCTTGTGCTCTTCGATGACTTCCTCTGATAACGTCTTGGCATAGTAATCGAAATGATCAGTATCTTCATATAATGTTCCATCAAGATCAAATATAATCAGTTCACTTTCTTTAAAAAGGTTTGTCTCCATGTTGTCCCCTCCTATGCTTTGATTATAAAGTAAAGGATTTTGTTGATATCGTCAATTTTTCCTATGTAAATTGTTAATTTGCTCTAGATTTAAACAATTCAATATAAAAAACATGAAATATTGTGGTAGAATAGTGGGGGTTATTACCAATCATGTTGGTAAATCTTACATATTACGGGAGGGGGAAATCGTCATTATGAGAAAATTTACCATTGCAAGTACAGCAGTGCTCATGACTACGATTTTAGCAGCGTGCGGAACAGGGGCAAGTGACTCGCCTGACACGCTTTCTATGGGGTTTGTTCCATCACAAGATGCCGATGAGTTGGCAGATACTGTCCAACCATTAGCAGATCGCTTATCAGAAGAACTTGGTATGGAGGTTCAAGCAGAAGTTGTTACGAACTATGTTGGTTTAGTCGAGGCTATGGGGAACGACCAAGTCGACATAGGATTCTTACCACCACTTGGATTTGTTCAAGCAGAACAACTACACGATGTTGAAGTGTTATTAAAATCCGAACGTTTTGGAGATTATGAATACTTAGCACAATTCAACGTTCGTGCTGACAACGATGAGATTGACAGTATCGAAGACTTAGTGAACTCCGAAGGCCTCGTTTGGGCATATGGCGATACGTCATCTGCTGCCGGATTCTTGTTCCCAGCGAACGAATTAATGGATGCTGGCGTTGAAGATCTTAACTCACAGTTCCAACATTCTCAAGTCGGTGCACATGATACTGCTTTGATGGCAGTCCTTGACGGAGATGCAGACTTCTCCACCTCATTTGATGATGCGCGTGATAATCTTGAAGATGATTATCCAGACATTAAAGATGACATCAAAGTAATCGGTTATACACAACCAATTCCTAACGATACAATTTCAGCTCGTCCTGGACTTGATGAAGATTTGAAAAACCAAGTCATTGAAGCCTTCTTAAGCTTTAATGATGATGATGAAATGTTAGAGGTCCTTGACAGCATCTATAACTGGACAGGCATTGCAGAAGCAGACTCTGCGGATTACGAAGTTGTTCGTGATACGTATGAGCGTTTCCAAGAAGATGTTTCATTAGACTAATGATAGGAACACACAAAAGGGAGTGCGCAAGCTCTCCCTTTTTTTAGAATCAATCTTTTAATAGAAAGTAGGAGAAACGCAAATGATCGAATTTAAAGACGTTTCTTTAACCTATCCTAACGGACACCAAGGACTCAAAAACGTCAATCTAAAAATCGAACAAGGCGAAATGATCGTGGTTGTTGGTCTTTCTGGCGCCGGAAAATCAACGCTTATTCGCAGCATTAATCAACTCGTTAAACCAACATCTGGTGAATTAATGGTAGACGGGAAGAACTCACTTGCATTTAACGAACGTGATCTCCGCAAAATGCGTACCGACATCGGTATGATCTTCCAAAGCTACAATCTTGTGCGACGCATGTCCGTCTTACGCAACGTGCTTTCTGGAGCGCTCGGACGAACGAGTACGGCACGAAGTATTTTTGGCTTATTTAAGCATGAAGACAAACAACTCGCCCTTCGTAGTCTAGACCGAGTAGGAATTGCGGAGAAAGCTTATTCGAGAGCGGATCAACTGTCGGGTGGTCAACAACAACGGGTAAGTATTGCACGCGCACTCACTCAGAAGACGAAAGTATTCCTTGCGGATGAACCCGTTGCCAGTCTTGATCCTCCAACATCACATATCGTTATGAAAGACTTAAGGAAAATTAATCGTGAAGACAACATTACGATGATCGTCAACTTACACTTTATTGATATGGCGATGGAATATGCAGATCGTATTATTGGCATGCGTAATGGCGAAGTCGTTTTTGATGGTCCTGCATCAGAAGTTACTGAAAAAACGTTCGAAGACATTTACGGTCGTCCAATTAAAGAAGACGACAAAATGAGTGAACAAGACGAGGAAACGACTGAAAACGAAACAGCTAGTCATAAAGAAGGTGATTCCGCTTGACGCCTGCACCGAAAATGGACAAAATTCCAATCTTACCTCGTCGTTCTAAATTAAACATTTTATCCATTCTCGCCGTAGTAGCTGGTCTCTACATTGCAGCCGCTTATTTAACAAATGCTGCACCTGACCGAATCATTAACGGATTACCACAGATTATTAATTTTGTTTTCGGAAACTTAATCCCACCAAATTGGGGCTATTATGACACAGTTGCTTCAAGTCTACTTGAAACGTGGAACATTGCACTGCTTGCAACGACGCTATCGGTCATCTTCTGTTTACCGATTGCCTTTTTATCTGCATCGAACGTGAACCCGAGCTCTATTCTTTACAATGCTGTTCGTTTTTTTATGAACGTGTTGCGTACCATTCCTGATCTCGTTCTTGCAGTAATATTTGTCGGTCTCGTTGGACTCGGGGCAATGGCTGGTGTGTATGCGCTATTCTTCTTTAGTGTAGGTATTCTTGCGAAACTTATTAGTGAGACGATTGAATCCATAGATCCTGATCCGCTTGAAGCGATTCGCTCCACGGGTGGAAATACGCTCCAAGTTATTTGGTACGGCGTTATGCCACAAGTGTTGCCTCATTACATATCTTACAGCTTATATGTATTAGAAATTAACGTACGAGCTTCAGTCGTTCTTGGTTTTGTCGGCGCTGGTGGTGTCGGTCTCATACTCAATCAACAGCTGAACTTCTTTAACTACGGGAATGTTTCTCTCATTATCATTATGACGTTTGTTGTTGTTACGTTGATTGATATGGTGAGCATTCGCTTGAGAGAGAGGATCGTCTAATGAGAGAAATCGAAATCACGAAGCCAAAAAAGCCACCAATGTATTGGGTTAAGCTCGGCGGTATTGTTGCTTTTATCATTATTGCTTACTCGGTCGCTTTTACAAACCTTGATCTTGAGTCAGCATTTCGCTGGGAACAAGCGTCTACGATGTTACAGCGCCTCATTTTAGGTCCGTTTACCGATGCGGCGGCAATTGAGCGTATTCCTGAATTGTTTATGATGATGATGGAGACCGTTGCCATTGCTTACGCAGGTGTACTCGCAGGCTCCATTTTAGCCATCCCATTCGCATTCTTTGCGTCTAGAAATATCGCAAAAAGAGGTTCAATTGGAGGAAAAGGCGTCTTAAACGGAATCCGGTCATTCCCAGAGTTGCTCTTTGCCATCATCTTCGTATCTGCTGTCGGTATTGGGCCACTAGCTGGTGTCCTTGCGATTACGATCAACTCCGTCGGGATGCTCGGGAAGCTTTATTCAGAAGTCATTGAATCAATCGATCAGAAGCCACTAGAAGCATTACGAGCGAGTGGTGCTGGTAAAATCCAAGTCATTTGGTACGGTGTTCTACCGCAAGTGTTACCTGAATTTATGAGCTATGCGTTATATCGTTATGAAATTGATTTACGATCTGCAACGGTACTAGGAATGGTCGGTGCCGGAGGACTCGGTGCCCCGTTAATCATTGCATCACGTTCAAGAGAATGGGAACAAGTCGGTATGATGTTGCTCATCATTATCGTCGTCGTCACGCTCGTAGACATTCTCAGTCGTAACATCCGAAAACGCATCGTTTAACTTCCTGAACCTAAGAAGAATACTCTTCTTAGGTTTTTTATTCGTACGAACATCAAGTAAATGATGAGTTCATCAATGAATCAATGAAACTTTCAATCTAATAACTTAATCTTTTACCCGCCTAAACACAAACTAAAACCTTTTTTATCCATGTAAGTTATTTACACTATGGTAAAGTGACGGTAATTCGACACGAAATCTATGTAAATATGTAATAAAAGTTGGATAATGACGGAAACAGGTTACAATGAGATTTCAAAACGATTAAATAGCAGAATAACCCTTGTACCCCTCCGATTCTGTTGTTAAGATGCAACTTGTGGATTGAGATAACTACTAACAACCACTAGGAGGGTAACAATGAAATCTATTAGAAAGATTGCTTATAGCCTCGGTTTCACAGCATTCGCTGCGGGATTTGCTTTCATTACAGCACCTACAGCTGCAGATGCTAGTGATTTCAACACAGACCTAGAGAACAGCTCAGACGTAGAACTACTACAAGAAACGTTAATCGATAAAGGCTATTTAAATGAATCAGAAGTTACAGGGGAGTATGACAGCACAACTACAGATGCGGTTCAAGCATACCAGTCTGACTTCAACCTACTAAGTGACGGCATCGCTGGCACACAAACACTTGGAGCACTTGCTGCTCTATCATTAGAAGATGAAGGCGAACTCGTTGAAGACCTTCAATCAAAACTACAAAACAAAGGGTTTGACCCAGTATATGTAGATGGAATCTTTGGTCCACGCACTGAAGAAGCCGTACGTGATTTCCAATCTGCAGCAGGTATTAGCGTTGACGGAATCGCTGGCCCTGACACTTTCGGTCAGTTAATGTACAATGACGCACCCGTTGCAAACAACAATCGCAGCGAAGAAGAACCAGTAGCTAAAGAAGAAGAACCTGCTGAAGAAACACAATCTGAAGAAACTGTAGCTTCTGAATCCACAGAACCAACTGAATCAACTGAAAGCAGTTCATCAGAATCAGCTAGTTCTTCGAATGAGTCACCTGAAGGCACGACAATGACAATGGAAGCAACAGCTTACACGGCTGATTGCGAAGGTTGTTCAGGAATTACTGCAACAGGAATTGACCTTCGTAACGATCGCAATGCAAACGTAGTCGCAGTAGATCCTAATGTTATTCCACTCGGTTCAACAGTTTATGTTGAAGGATACGGTGAAGCAATTGCCGGAGACACTGGTGGCGCGATTACTGGAAACAAGATCGACCTTCACATGGCAACAACTGAAGAAGCACTTAACTTTGGTCGCCAAAATGTTGAAGTAACAGTCTTGGACTAATTCTATAACACAACCTCCGATGTCCCGTGCATCGGAGGTTTTTTGCGTTCGAATAATTTCCGAAATCCATCTCTTTTTTTCATCGCTTTAGAAGATTCTTCGATTATACTTAGATTAACAGAATGAATCACGTTATTTTTCCTATTATTTAGAATAAATAATGTTCAGGGGTGAGATCATGGTAAAATTAATTGACAGTACAGATCGACAATTATTAAAAGCACTCCAAGAAAATGCACAAATTGCAAATGTTGATCTAGCAAAGCGAATTAATTTGTCGCCATCTGCCACTCACACACGCCGTAAGAGGCTAGAGAGTGAAGGAATTATCCTAAGCTATGAAACAACGATTGACCGACAAGCATTAGGTTATGATTTACTCTGCTTTATCTACATCGCAATGAATGCACATCAACGAGACGATATTACTCAATTCCAACATAACGTCACTTGCCTTCCAGAAGTATTAGAATGCCACCATGTTACCGGAGAATACGATTATATCCTTAAAGTCGTACTAAAAAACACGAATGATCTAAAGCATTTTATCGTTGAACACTTGAGCTCTTTGCCTAGTGTGACGAGAATTCAAACGACCGTTTCATATGGTGAAGTAAAGCAAACGACTGCACTACCACTCTAATTCGTAGGGGGATTTCAAATGAGCCAACAAGTAAAGACAGGCATGCAACACTACATTGAAATTGGACGACAAAAGCAACAAGCTGAACAGCAATACCGGGAGAAAATGCGTAAAAAACGCTTTGACACGATTGCTGCCCACGGTATGTACAGCCTCGAAGAAGCTTCTTCGAATTACGGAAGCACGATGGAGCCTCTCGTCCTCTCTCCTGCTCAACATTTCGAGAACTCCGACCATCTTGAGGCGGCATTATCTTACGCTACTCCCGCGTGGGGATATACACGTATTCATAACCCTTCGCTTCACTATTTAGAAGAGACGTTATCCCTTTTAGAAGGCTACGGTTATGATGGCGAAACGAATTCAACGGTAACTAGTTCGGGGATGTCTGCAATCTTCATGGCAACTCAGCCCTTTTTAGAAGATCCCGTGCCGGGAGTGAACTTTATTGCAGATGCTAAGTGCTATGGCGGTACGTTTATGCTATTTAACGAGCGTTACCACAAAGAGCGTAATATCGATGTGCGTTGGATTGAAGATTCATCTGACCTTTCTCATTGGGAACATTCGATTGATGAACATACGCGCTTTCTCTATGTAGAAATGCCCTCGAACCCAAGCTTAACGGTTGTAGATCTTGAAGGTTTATCAGCACTTGCACATCACCACAATCTTCCTTTAATTGTCGATGCAACGATTGCTACACCTGCGCTCATGCGTCCCCTTCGTCACGGTGCTGATATTGTCATCCACTCGTTAAGTAAAGCGATCGGAGGCAGTGGTTCAGCAATTGCTGGTGCAATTATTGCTAAGAACCACATTACGACGAAGCTTAACAATGACGACTTAAAGGCAAACTTTACAGGGTATTTAAAGCTTTGGCCAATGCGCGATCACGGACCAGCATTATCTCCGATGAGTGCTCATTTTCTACTTAACGACATTCGCACACTTCGGACACGCGTAGATGCAATGAGTAAAAACGCATTAACCGTTGCCAAGCAATTAGAAAGCATCCCATCAGTAGAAGCCGTTTATTATCCTGGTCTCCCATCAAACGCAGGCCATACGACAGCAAAACGCTACATGCAACTGGTCGATCATCCTGAACAATCAAATCGTTATGGGCATCTAATTAGTTTTACAGTGGCAAGTGGTGCTCAAGCAACAAGGGACACACTTGATCGACTCTCGCTCATTTGGCGGGCAACGGACCTTGGACGCCACAAATCCGTTGCTGTTATTCCTTCAATTTCTACTCATCAACAACAAGGAGAAACAGGTCGCTCGCTTGCATCGATTCCAGCGAACTTGATCCGCTTATCCATCGGCATGGAACATCCTGATGATCTTATGACCGATTTGGAGCAAGCACTTCAATAAGCAGCTTTCGACTGTAGTAAAAACCAGTTACTCTTTGTAACTGGTCAGATTGTCGAGAAAGCCTTGGTTCTGTGAACCAAGGCTTTCTCTTATGGTCTTTGAATTGGTTCCAATGACGATTTTTTTGGTGAAAAGTA
>NZ_JAFBEC010000022.1 GCF_016908595.1 Geomicrobium sediminis
TGCTTCTTCTTCGTTACCTTCAGTTGGCTCGTCCACTTCTGGTGCTTCTTCTTCGTTACCTTCAGTTGGCTCGTCCACTTCTGGTGCTTCTTCTTGCTCTGTATCTTCTTCTAATTCATCTTGAAGCGGCGGGCAATAGATGTTGTATTGATCTCTTAAATACACTGCAAACTCTTCTAGCTCTTTCATAGAATGAGAGTTTGAGTACGTCTTCCATTCACCATTCCAAAGACCAGCCTTGTACACGATGACGTTTTTATGATGATCCAAACTTTGCGTTTTAGGCTGCTCCTCAGTTTGAGCAAGTGCACCCGTAGGTACAAGTAGAAATGCGGATAAAGCGAATAAGTATTTTTTCATTTCTTCCACCTCCGACACTCATTATGCCGAGTGTATACGGAGTTGAAAAGGGTCTATTTCAGGTTTTCCGCTGGCAATATCAGGTATGAAAAGGAAATATACGTAGGAACATTTCATAGAGATTTCATTCGTGTCAGTGACATAATATTACCAATTACATTCCATTAAATTGTGTAACAATCCAATTACAGGGATTGGATAAAAATCCCTGTAATCTGCACCCGCGTTTTGTAATTATCGTTGCTATCTATCGTCAATGTTCATAAGTTTTCTTCATTTTAGGCATAAAAAAAGCGGTGCATCGCACCACTTTTTTTTATAGATCATCTTCAGTATCTTCAACTTCACCTGCTGGATCTTCACCTGCTGGGTCTTCACCTAGTGGATCTTCACCTTCCATATCTCCACCACATGCTGCAAGCATACCTACCGCAAAAACTCCAGAGAGCATTCCGTACAATAGTTTCTTATTCATTGTATATTCTCCTCCTTAAAATAGTTGCGTTTTGTTGTTGCTTACTTGATTAATACCCACTTTAACAAACAAATATGCGTTTTGTCAGTGCTTTTGAAACTTTCCCACAATGGTTATAGTTTTCTCTAAATTCAAACGTAATTCCTAGACATTTTTACCACAAAGCCAGTAACTTCCTCAAAATATGTTTAAACGCAGTAGATATAGGGAACCGTTCATAATGATATTTTGTTCTGATTAGGGGGGGAGACATCTTGGAAGACCAATCAAAGTATTCATTAACTACGTTACGTGACCATTTAGATGAATGGTACGAGGATGCGTTACATGAATTCCATTCACATAACCAAGGAGACCTTGATGAATTTCGGGATTTAATTAAACCGTTCGCCACAGACTGGTTCAACATTATAATCGGCTCAACTTCTATCGACCTTGATCAATGGTCAAGCCAATTCGTGAACTTCTGTATAGGTAAACGATTTACATCAGATCACTTGCTATTATTATTCCGTTCTTTTCGGACTGCCTTTCAACAATTGCTCGTAAAAAAAGTCGAAATGAATATTCTATCTTCAAAGCAAGCGTTTGAACTAATCATTGATGTTGCATCTAGATGGGAAGAACTATTCGAAAACGTATGCCGTCAATACATGAGTTTTCAAGTACAGACGATTGAACTTACTCGTAAAGAAATGTATGCCGTTTCAATTCCTCTCGTTCCAGTTTGGAAAGGGGTTGCCGTTCTGCCGATTATCGGCGATCTTGACGATGAACGATCCACTTACTTACAAAACCAAACTTTAAACCGAGCGACCGAGTTAAGCCTGACTTGCATTGTTATTGACCTATCAGGAATTAACTCAATAAATACTTGGTTCGCCCAAAACCTATCAAACCTTATTCAAGCCTTACGCCTACTCGGCATTAAAGTCGTACTGTCTGGAATGCGCCCTGAGCTTTCACAAACAATTGTACGCCTTGGTATCCGGTTCAAAAACATATGTACTTACTTAACACTTGAACAAGCCCTCCAATCCATAGAGCCTGCAAAATTAGACGAAAACCGTTACAATTTAAAAGAGGACCGACATCAAGATAAGTAGGTGAAGTCAATGAAAATGGTAGCAATTGATATGGATGGAACGCTGCTTCACTCTGATCGACACATTTCGGAAACGACTTCAGAGACAATTAAGGAACTTCAGAAAGACCACAAGTTTGTCATTTCAACGGGTAGAAGTTTGACAGATGCGATGAATATTGTCGCTGATGCTGGCATTGCCGCAGACGGCTTCGTTTGTGGAAATGGCGCTGTGATCGCTGACAAAGATGGGAATATCCTTGAACAATTTAGTATGGATGTTCCAACTGCAACGAAAGTTGCTCATTGGCTTAATGATCATGAATTCTACTTTCACTTAGGAACATCTGAAGGTCATTATGCTACGAAAGATGCGTATCAGTTCTTTTTGAATGACCTTGAAGCATACGGTGAGTCTCACTCAGATGCATCGAAGCTTAAGCAAGCGATTCGCACACAAGCCGATCGTCAAATTCAAATGATGGGTCTAAATTTATTACCATCACCTGAAGACATTCCTAAGCATTCCTTTATTCCTTATAAATTCCTCGTTTTATCACTGTTTCCAGAAAAACTCGAGGATATTAAGAATGCATGGGAAGGCCATCCCCATATCGAATTCACAACATCGGGTACAGACAACCTTGAAATTATGCCCCCTGATGTAGACAAAGGTCGCGGTATTAGGTTTATGGCTAATCACTTAAAGATTGAGCAACAACATACTATTGCAATTGGTGACAATTACAATGATGTCCCAATGTTTGAGGTTGCTGGTCTTAGCATTGCTATGGGAAATGCTGACGATTACATTAAAAGCATTACAGATGAGACGACGGTTCATCATAATGAAGATGGAGTTGCCAAAGCCATTCAACGTCTCATTCTTTCTTAGAACCTGGCTCTTTTAAGACCAGGTTTTTTCTTATGAACGAAACATTCGCCCGTCTATTCATAAGCCTCTCTTTACGAGCTTTACATCGTTTTAACTAGGTTGTTACTACATAAACGATTACACTGAATGTATTCTATTAAAGCGAGGAATCAAGCAATGACCAAGATCGCCTTAGAACATTTATACAAGTATTACGAGAATGACCTTCCTGTTGTCAAAGACTTTAATTTACATGTACAAGATGAAGAATTCATCGTTCTTGTTGGTCCTTCAGGATGTGGAAAATCAACAACGTTACGTATGATTGCAGGACTCGAAACCATTAGTGAAGGATCATTTTATATCGACAATCTATTAATGAACGAAGCGCCACCTAAAGACCGTGACATCGCTATGGTCTTCCAAAACTACGCACTATACCCACACATGAACGTGTTTGATAACATTGCATTCGGATTGAAATTAAGAAAATTCAATAAAGATACGATTAAACAAAGGGTGCATTCTGCTAGTCACTTGCTCGGACTCGACGATTATTTAAATCGAAAGCCTAGAGCTTTATCTGGAGGCCAACGTCAGCGCGTCGCTCTCGGTCGTGCAATCGTTAGAAACCCGAAAGTTTTCCTAATGGATGAACCTCTCTCAAACTTAGATGCAAAATTACGTGTACAAATGCGCTCAGAAATTATGCAAATCCACCATCAATTAAAAACGACGACAATTTACGTGACACATGACCAAACAGAAGCGATGACGATGGCAAGTCGAATTGTCGTAATGAAAGATGGCATCATCCAACAAATCGGAACACCTTCTGAAGTCTATCTTCGCCCAAACAATATTTTCGTCGGTAGCTTTATCGGTTCACCATCAATGAATGTCGTACAGGGCAAATTACATAACGGTTACTTTCAAGTAGGCAATGAAACGTTCATTAAAGTTCCTACAGAAATTTATCGTTCGCTTCAACACTACATTGGAAAAGAGATCTTTCTCGGCATTCGTCCAGAGCACGTGTCCTTGGTCGATTCGACTGATCGTTCAGTTTCCCACATTCATGCAAAGATACATCTAATCGAACTAACAGGTTCTGAATCCGTCGTTTATACACAAGTCGAACAACATGAGCTACGAGTCACTGTAAAACCAACCCATCGCCTTAATCGAGGTGACCAAGTTCAATTCAGAGTCGATATGGCACACGCTCACTTTTTTGATGTCAAGACCGAACAACGAATTAAACTACTTTCTTATGAAAACTAAACAAGCTCGTGCCTTTTAATGATAGGCACGAGCTTGTTTAGTTAAGAATGAACGTCCCCGAGGTGACATTCATTCCATTTACGTTATTTATTACTGCTCTAATTCATTTACCGTTTGACGAGCAACTTGAATCTCTTCTTCAAGTTGTTTAAGTTGTCTCGTAACAGGTCGTACATTCCCACCAATGGATTCGATCTTTTCTAAATCGCCTTGCACACGGGCATAATCCGCTTTTAACATTTGTAACTGCTGTTTTGCTTCATCAATTGTCATTGTGATCACCTCAATTACTGCCTTAAACGTAACATCTTTCCAAGCATACGACAATTGCTATTCATGTTATTGTACGAAACTTAATTCGTTACAAATAACGATACTTTTTCAAACCCTTGTTCTCCAATTCGAACAAGCCCTTTATCTGAAAGACGAATGTCTGGAATGACGACAAGTGCTAATAGCGACAATGTCATAAATGCGTAGTTCATCGTACAACCGGCTTGGGCCAAATGTTCGCTAATCTCTTTTGATTTTGCTGCAACTTCTTCAAACGGTGCATCAGACATTAACCCCGCCACTGGTAAAGGAAGTACTGTTTCTTGATCATGCGTTCTTACGACTATTCCTCCTTGCATCGCACTCACTTCATTTGTAACTGTTGCCATAAGCTCATCATCATTCCCAATGACCATCAAGTTATGGGAGTCGTGAGCAACCGTCATTGCCATCGCCACTGGTTGCTTAAACCCAACACCGGACAGAACCCCGAGCCCTTGATTACCGTTTTTACCATGTCGTTCAATGACAGACATCTTGCACACTTCATCGGACAATACGAGTTTGTTTTTTTGAACGTTTAAATCAACATGCTTTTCTTTCGTATCTACGTGATTTTCACGTACGTTAATCGTTCGAACCGTCACGGTTCCATCGCTAACTGGAGCGTTGATTTCGAAATCTTTAGCTTCTACCGTGCGCTCGAGCTTGACTGATTGAATTGCTGATTGTGGCCAATCGAATGAAGGCAAATCAACGACCATTTCATTGTTCTTAGCAACGACAGTACCTGCTGCAATTGTCGTTTCAACATTAATTTCATTTAAAGAGCCTTTGAGTAAGACCATGTCGGCATAGCGACCAGGAGCAATGACACCGACATCATTTGATAAACCGAATCGTTCTGCAGTATTAATCGTTGCCATTTGAATGGCAATAACTGGAGGAACGCCTTGCATAATTGCATGACGGATTACAAAGTCAATGTGACCTTCATCAACAAGTGATTCTGGACTACGGTCGTCTGTGACGAGTACCATTCTTCTCGTATTGATGTTATGTTCTGTGAAAGCTTTAATCGTTTCTGCCACATCGTGCCACGCAGAACCTCGACGTAATTTCGCGTATTGACCGAGACGAATCCGTTCAATCACATCTTCTGCGGTCGTACACTCATGATCACCACTAATGCCAGTGCTCACATAAGCGGACAGTTTCACATCGTCACTTGCAGACCACGTATAGTGACCGTCAGCAACTTTTCCTGCACGCAACGTCTCACGAATTTCACCTAGCATCTTTTCATCACCATACACAACGCCTGGGAAGTTCATCACTTCACCGAGTGCAACCATATCGTCTCCCCACGTAAACGCTTCGGCAACTTCATTCGGTCCAATCTCAGCACCATTCGTCTCAAACTCCGGACCTGTTGATGGGACGCAAGAAGCGACTTGCATGTATGCTGCCATTGGCGTTTGTCGTGCTTCTTCAAGCATTAGCTTTAATCCTTCGAGTCCGAGCACATTCGTAATCTCATGGGCATCAAAGAATCCACCCGTCGTCCCTTTTGATAAGACGGCACGTGCAAACTGCGTCGGTGTAATTTGACTGCTTTCAATATGACAATGTCCATCTAAAAACCCTGGAGATAAGTATTTTCCTTGCGCATCGATTACGAGCGTATCGTCACCGATCGTATGTGAAGCGTCTTTTCCTACATAGGCAATTCGTGATTGATGAACTGCAACATCTCTTCCTTCAAGGAGCTCACCTGTTGTTACACTAACAAGTGTTGCATTTTGAATGACGAGCGTTGCTTTCATTTCCCCTCTAGCTGTTTGATTTAACTCTACAAGACACTCTTCTTGCTTCTGGCGTTGATACATTCCTATTCCTCCTCATAATCTATAGGATAAACTTCAATTGTTTTACGTTGCTAGTTGCTGACGTACCTGCTCTACAGAAAATGTCATCACCCATTCTTTAATCTCTCGTTTATGAATGACAAACGTCGATAACGAATAATGCATCGGTCGTAATGCACGATAAAAAGCCATCGACGGGTTTTCTACAAGTGCTTCTATGATAAATGATTGATAACCTTGTTCATAAAAATCCTCCATCGCTCGTTTCATCAATGCCTTACCAACTCCTTTTCGCTGTACGTCTTCCAATAAGTATAAAGCATAAACTTGTGCACGTGCTTGAACGTTTTTACTTCTTCCGATTGAAATGAATCCGATAATTTCATTTTGATCATTACTTGCAACATAAGTCATTTCCATTCCAGCGTTAATTCTGCTTTCCCATAGTGTTGCCCTCTCATCTACTTGTAAGCTATTAAGAAAAGAAGTAGGAACGATTCCTGGATACGTCGTTTTCCAACTACTTACATGTACATACGCGACTTGTTTTGCGTCTTCTAGCTTAATTTCTCGAATGTGTACGTTCATTTTTTTAGACAGTCCTTTCTCATTATGTGCTCTACGAAAAAGATCATTCATCTTTATAAAAGCTCTACACATTAAAACGATATTGGTATTTTCAGTACCTTTAGTCTATAATAAAAATGAAAATTGTAAATCAAACCACTAGAGGTGTCGCAAGACTGAGAGGGGCTCATATTGCCCTAACTCTTCGAACCTGACCTGGGTCATACCAGCGTAGGGAAGTGGGAACGGTCCTTTGTGTAACTTGTTTTTATTGGGACCTGTCTACCTACATCCCCCTGTGGCAAAAACAGAAAGGGGATATTTTTGTGCAAACAAGAACGTTAATCATGGTTGAAATTGCTCTTATGACTGCATTAGCACTTATACTTGATCGTATTGAATTTAGCGGTCCATGGGTAATGGGAGGATCAATAACACTTGTTATGTTGCCGATTTTTGTTATGGCATTCCGTCGAGGCGTTAAAGTCGGTGTAGCAACCGGATTACTTGTCGGGTCGCTAAAGCTCGTTTTAGGCTCATCGATTTTCCACCCTGTACAGGCGCTATTGGATTACCCCGTTGCCTTTGCAGTCGTTGGACTTGCCGGACTGTTTACACTACGTAATCATAAAGGTGAACTTGCGATCAAATGGGCAATCGTTGGGCTTTTTGTAGCAAGCTTTTTGCGCCTATTCGTGCACATTATTTCAGGTGTTATCTGGTTTGGTGCATACACGCCTGAAGGATGGAACGTTTGGATTTATTCGATCGTGTACAATGCATCTTATATTATTCCAGCGACACTTATTACATTTGGAGTCATTTTCTTAATTAGTAAAGCACAACCGAGCTTCTTTAAGAAAGCTTTACCTGCATCTAAAGTAGACAGTCCGATTGCTTCATAATTTTGTTGCTACTCATCAACGATGAGTAGCTTTTTTTCGCATGATTTAAGGAAGATCAGGCAAGATAAGCTAGAGATGTAAAGAAAGGAGTCGCTTATGAAAAGGATTCTTTTTGCATTGTGTAGTTTGCTTCTTTTGTTTACGAGTGGCTTCAATGACGTTCAAGCAAAGTCAAAAGAAGAATGGCAAGACTCTGGCGAAATCGTCTGGAATGTTCCAAGTGAAAGAAAATTAATTGCGATTACATTCGATGATGGCCCACATCCCTTGTATACACCGTTAATTATGGATGTACTTCAAAAGCATCAAGCAAAAGCAACATTTTTCGTAATCGGTAAACATGCAGAAAGGTATCCAGAGCTTTTACAACGAGGGGTCGAAGAAGGACACGAAATCGGGAATCATACGTATGAACATGTCGGTATGCAAGGGATTTCTGATGATCTGTTTCTTCAACAACTCGAAAAAACCGAACAAGCCATTATCGCTGCTACAGGAATTCGCCCTGTTTTCTTCCGCTCAGTCGGTGGCTATTACGATGACCGGCTCATCACATTAGCTGCAGATGAAGGATACCGGACGATTATTTGGTCATGGCATCAAGACTCAAGAGATTGGAAACGACCAGGTGTAGCCAACATCATTAACAACGTTGCTCCTGGCTCTCATCCAGGTGACATTGTTTTGTTCCATGATGCAGGTGGCAACCGATCTGAAACTGTAAAAGCACTCGATAAAATCCTCGATCAATTAGAAAAAGAAGGCTTTGAATTTGTTACTGTAAGCGAGCTGTTGCTTCATAGTGGTTATGAAGGCATTCCTTCTGAACTGATTGGATTGTAATGTTCGTAAACCTACAAATCATTGACCGAACAAAAAGCAAACGAGTCATAAAGAATCGTTCGCTTTTTGTTGTTCTAACATCGTTAAAAACGCTTCAACTTGTGGTAACTGTCTATATTCTTTCTCAAACACAACCCACGTCTTGCGCTCTGAGTTAGGAATGAGCTCTACCCGATATCGTTCATCTAAATCTTCCACACTACATGCTGGTAAAACAGCAGCTCCAACCCCAGCTAACGTTAATGCTTTACACGTACCAATGTTGTTCACTTCGAGCATTCGCTCTGGCCATATGTTGTATTGATTTAAGATTGCTTTTCTAACATTCACATGATAGCTTGGTTCGGTTTGAAAAGATAGGAACGGCTTTTGTTGAAGAACTTCCGTTGCTGTCATTCCCGTTTCTTTATAAACGAGTGCTAACGATTCCGTAAACCAAGGTTGTACCGCCATTCCAATTAAAGGTTCATCGCCACGTACAATCGTAACGTGATGATGCACGACGTCTTTTAATAAGTCTTCGCTTAGCCCTGTTTGCATTTCAATTCGTACTTCAGGGAACGTTTTCATATACTCTGCAAGTACGGTTGGTAATACATATTGAGCAACAACGGATGAGACGCCTATTTTTAAGGAACCTGCAACGTGGTAATCAACCATCGCTAGCTGATCCTTCGTTGTTTGAACCGCTTGAAGTTGCAGTTTCGCATGAGCAATGACAATCTCGCCAGATGGCGTCGGTACAATACCTGCACTCGTTCGAATAAACAACTCTTGTCCCCATTCATTCTCGATCGTCTTTAACCGCTGACTAATCGCAGGTTGTGAGATAAACAAGTGAGACGCAGCTTTTTGCATGGAGCGGTATTCGTCCAACGCGACGAGTAATTGAAGGTCTTTCATAGGATGTCACCTCGCTTAAATGCTGCTAGATGCTAACTTTATTTCGGCATTCAAATCTATGTATACGTTGCTCCTATTGAAGCAATATGCACTTCACTTTCTGTTGAATCATGTATAAAGGCGTGCCTCGCATTAGTCACAGCTGTTCATTCAAGGAACGCCTTATTCTTTTCATTCGTAAATTTTCTTTACTCGTCCAACCTGTCCATCAGTTAAGCGTACTTTAATACCGTGCGGATGATGGTTTGACTTTGTAAGTAATTCTTTCACTGTCCCTTGTGTCGTCTTACCTGTTCGTTGGTCGGCTTTCAATACGATATCCACAACTTTACCAGGTGTAACGTCTGAGCGCGTTTTTCCATCCATGTTATTCATTCCTCCTTCACCCACATATCGTATCATGAATTGGAGGAGTGTTGCCTGTTTATATATTCCTCTAGCGCCTCTTGCCACGGTCTAGGCTTTGGGAATCCATTTAGACGTAGTGCTTGGTGAGCTAATACGGAATAGTATGGCCTTGGGACACCATTCATATGAAGCTCGTTACGTTGAATTGGTCGCACTGGAACGTCTATTTTTGTGTATTGAATAATTTCCTTTGCCCATTCATATCGTGAGCAGCTACCTTGATTTGAAAAATGATACGTTCCGTACGCTTTCGTGTTCATAAGTTGCTGAATAAAACTAGCGAGATCATACGTATACGTCGGCGTACCAATCTCATCACTGACGACTTGCAACTCGTTTACTTCATGAGCTCGCTGAATGATTTTGCTTACAAAATGATGACCATCTTCTCCATATAACCAAGACGTACGAACCGTATAAGAACGAGGATGAAAACGGGCGATCATCGACTCACCGGCGAGTTTAGATTGCCCGTATACTGTAAGGGGATTTGTTTGATCAAACTCTGAATATGGCTTCGTTTGATTTCCTTCAAATACAAAGTCCGTACTCACGTAAACGAGACGTGCACCAACATCTTTTGCAGAAATGGCTACATTTCTCGTGCCATACGTATTCACGGCATAAGCATCGTCCATATTCTCTTCAGCAGCGTCGACGTTCGTATATGCCGCTGCATGAATAACAACATCTGGGTTTTCTTTTGTAAAGATCTGATAGACTTCTTCAAGCATTCGAACATCACATCGATTACGATCCATCGGCACAACATTATAGCCTGCAATCAGCAATTGTTTGACGAGTGCATTGCCCAATTGACCGCCCGCACCGGTCACGAGTACTTTATGGATACTCACGATTTATCCCCTCTTTCAAGGTACCATTCAATCGTTTCAACGAGACCTTGTGCAAACGTCGTCTGAGGCTGCCAGCCTAACTGTTGTTGAATCTTAGTCGCATCAATTGCATATCTTTGATCATGCCCTAGTCGATCTGACACATAAGAGATGTTTGAATGAGGCAAACCAAAATAGTCGAGAACGTGTTTTGCAACTTCATTGTTCGTCCATTCATTCGTACCGCCAATATTGTACACTTCACCGATCTTACCTTTTTGGAGAACGAGTAAAATGGCTCGAACATGATCTTTCACGTATAGCCAATCACGTATGTTTTTGCCATCCCCATAAATCGGTAACGACAGTTGTCTGCTAGAGCGCTGGATTAACGTCGGCAACAATTTCTCCCCATGTTGATGAGGACCATAATTGTTCGAACAACGTGTAATGTTCACCGGTATACCGTGTGTCTCATAATACGATCGCACGAGTAAATCTGCCCCTGCTTTACTAGCCGAATAAGGATTGTTCGGCTGCAAAACGGATTGTTCGGTAAACAATCTCAAGTCATCAAACGATAACGATCCGTATACTTCATCCGTTGAGATTTGTACATAACGGATGCCCCCACATTTTCTTGCTACTTCAAGCAATGAATGGGTGCCTGTAATATTCGTACGTAAAAACGGAGCACTATCTTGGATACTTCTGTCAACGTGTGATTCTGCAGCGAAGTTCACGATCGCTTCAATGTGATGATCGTATACCAGCTGAAGCATCTTGTCATGATCACAAATGTCAGCTTGCACGAACAGATATCGACCGTCTTTCTCTACTTCTTGAAGGTAAGAGAGGTCTGCAGCATACGTTAGCCGATCCACATTCACGATCGTAATTGAAGAGTCCTCTTCTAAGGCATGAAGAATAAAGTGACTGCCGATAAAACCCGCTCCACCAGTAACTAGGACATTCATACTCACCCTCCTCGTTCGTTATCAATAATTGAGAGCAAATACTGACCATACGCGTTTTTCTTTAGCGGTTCTGCCAGTTGCCTTAACTGTTCTTTGGAAATGAACGATTTCCTATAAGCAATCTCTTCAATACATGCAATCTTCAGACTTTGTCGTTCTTCAATCGTTTCAATGAAAGATGATGCATCCAGCAACGATTGGTGTGTTCCTGTGTCTAACCAAGCAAACCCACGACCTAATTGTTCAACATGCAACTTGCCCTCATCTAGATATCGCTGATTCACTGCTGTAATCTCTAATTCACCACGTGCAGATGGGGTAATATCTTTTGCATATTGAACGGCCTGTTGATCGTAAAAATATAAGCCCGTAACAGCAATTGAAGACTTTGGTTGCTCAGGCTTTTCTTCAAGCGAAACCGCTTTACCAATCTGGTCGATCTCAACTACCCCAAAGCGCTCTGGTCGTTTTACTGGATAGCCAAAAACAATCGCACCTTCCTTTAACTTAGATGCGCGTTGAACAACACTAGAAAACTGACTTCCATAAAAGATGTTATCTCCAAGAATTAACGCTACAGAATCACCTTCAATAAATGACTCTCCTAAAATGAGCGCCTCAGCGATTCCTTTTGGTGCTTCTTGCACTTTGTACGTAATGTTTAATCCAATTGAAGAACCGTCTCCGAGCATTTGTTCAAACCTTGGTGTATCTTGCGGAGTACTTATAATTAAGATTTCACGAATATCTGCGAGCATGAAAACCGACAACGGATAATAAATCATCGGCTTATCGTAAACAGGAAGCAATTGTTTCGATACGACACGGGTGAGTGGGTAAAGTCGTGTACCGTCTCCCCCAGCTAAAATAATTCCCTTCATCGCCTCACTCTCCCCCTGTTCGTTTAAGTTGGAAAATGACTTGATGCATTTTTGCAAATGAAGTTAATTGGCCGAGATGAAATCCATGCTTAATACCCGCTTCTGCAACGTCTTGTAAAAACAAGTTCGTTCGCTCATCTTGGTCCACTTGCGTATACGTTTTTAACTGCAATCGAAATTGATCACCAGCAAACAATTGATCAACACTATAAGGGGTAAAAAAACGGACATGCTGTGCATCAAGCATTCCCGAATGTGCATACGTCCATTGACCTTGTAACAATTGCATGATGACTTCCCCGTGGCTTACATTCGGTACGCTACAAACGAGTACACCACCAGGCTTTAGAATCTGACTGATCTGATCAATAAACGTCCACGGATCTACGACTTTTTCAATCACATTATTCAGCACAACAGAATCATAATCAGAAGAAAGTTCCGTAAAGTCAACCTGATCGTAACTGTCTGGAAGTTGAACATACTCGAAATGACTTTGTGCCATTTTGCCGATGATTTTACGTTCTTCGATTCCATGGATCACAACATCATTATTGCGATTGCGATAATCAAGCCCCGTTGCGCCTGCACCACAACCGATTTCAAGCACCTTGCGACTGTTTGTTGCGATTAAATTAACGAGTTCAATTCTCGGGAACATGAACGTCGTAATATCGGCTCCCCATTTGTCGATAAACGTTTGCTTGTTTCGAATATACAGATCATAGATATCAATATCTTGATTCGCTTGAAAGGTCGCATGACCGTGATGATGTACGAACGAGTCTTGAACAATTTTTAATTCATAACCTTTCGTAAACATTTGAGTCGATAAATCATCATCTTCAAATGACCCCATCGTATAGCGCTCATCAAACCCTCCAATTTCGTCAAGTAGATGCTTCTTAACGAGCAAACAGAAGCCTACGAGCCTAAGAACACGCTTCGTCTCTCCTTTATATTGATTGCAATGTTTGATCGAGAATTCATCTAGTTGATCAATCGATTCATAATCAACACTGGTTAACTGTGCCCCAGATACATAATTGCTCATCGGTCCTACCATGGCTACTTGATCTGACTCATGCAAGGCTTTTCTCAACGGCTCTAACCAGTTCGGCGTTAACACCGTATCATTGTTCAAAAACAAAACATCGGTCCCAGTGGCGACGTTCAATCCTTGATTGCACCCTTTTGCAAACCCTTGGTTCTTCTCATTATCAATAAAAATAACGTCCGACAACGATTGAATGTATGCTTTTGTTCCATCGCTCGAACCGTTATCTACGATGATCAATTCATAATCGTCTCGCTTCGTATGTTTATAAAGACTATCAATACATTGCTTCGTTTTATCAAGTTCATTGTACGTAAGCACAACAATGCTCGTAATCATTTAAACACCTCCGTTTGTTATTCTTATGTGAGGTGCCCATGAACGTGAAACCATCTACATTATATTTTTCTCGCACGCATAACATATTGGTATGCACTTCCCCGTTCAACGAGCGTTGTTGTATCGATTCCAAACTCTGAACCGACTGTTTTTAAACGTTCTAACAATTGAACTTGATTCCCTTGAACGAGAGGAATGTATTGAAATGCTTCAAATTCAAAGCCATTCTCGACAAACATTTTATGAATCTCATTTACAGTAAAGAAACGCATATGGGTTTGATCCATTAATCCCATTTCCGCATACGTGAAGTTTCCCCTGAGCAATTCTTCAATAATGGAGACGTGGTTAATGTTAGGAATGCTTGCACAGACGACACCACCTTCATCTAAATACGGATGGACTTTACGTAACACGTCCCATGGGTCGACTAAATGTTCAAGTACATCACCAAAAACAACGACATCAAAGGTTTCATCTGGATAGGGCCACTCTTCTTCTTCGATGTTGCCAAAGTAAACACGGTCTAGTACTTTTTTTGCTTGAGTAGCGGCTTCCTTGAATGCCTCAATTCCTGTCACGTAGGCACCATTCCGCTCTTTTAACACTTCCCCTAACCGACCTGATGAACATCCAATATCAACAATTCGTTTTGCCTGTTCAGGAATTAAATTCACAAGCACTGTATTATAAGATTGATAATACGTTTCGTCTTTTTGATTATAAAAATCACTCACCACTCACGCCTCCTCGCCACACTTATATGCAAATGCTTACCATCTTTAGCGTATGTAGTGACTAGTTGTACTTATGTAGAACTTTTTTTTCAACGAAAAAAGCTTGAAGACTGTAGTTCGTCTTCAAGCTTTTATATACTTAAATGTTCTTTATATGCAGCATCTAATTGTTCCATCGTTAGCTCGTAAAGTTGCTTCCCATCAACCTTATACACTTCCAACTCTAACAATTCCTTCATAAGGGAGTCTTTGTTCATTCCTTGATCAAACTGTGTCATTCGTGTTCGACCCTTTCCGTATATATTCTCTATGGACTTGAGGGCGTATTGGGTTAGCTATCTATACCCTAGAAGTTGGAAAATCAAACACGAAATTGAAGAACAATGCAAGCTTGGGTTGCGTAGGCTATTGTATTACATCATACATTTACAGCTTGTTTTAGTCGCTTCCCTGGTTTAAAAGCAGGAGACATGCTCGCTTTCACTTCAATCTCTTCACCAGTGCGAGGGTTGCGTACCTTTCTTGCATCACGTTTCCGAGTTTCAAATTGTCCAAAGCCAATCAACTGTACACGTTCTCCATTTTGTAAGTTTTCCGTAATCGTCTCAAAAATAGCATTCACAGCCATTTCACTTTGCTTTTTCGTTAACTCACTTTTTTCTGCTACAACACGAATTAAATCAGCTTTATTCATTTTCCTGCCTCCTCAATTTTTTCCAATGTATTCTTAGTTTTACAACCTAAACTGTCATTTATACATTGAGGAGCCAATTCTTTTATTTATTTTAGGAGGTTATCTTTTGAATGATCGAAAAGAAACTTCATATATTCACGGTGGTCGCGATCAAAATCATGACCCTTTCGGAAGCTTGACCTCGCCTCTTTATCAAACGAGTACGTTCTCCTTTGACCAAGCTGAAATTGGTGAAGCTCGTTTCGCTGGTCTTGATTCAGGCTATGTGTATACGCGAATGGGCAACCCAACAGTCACACAATTTGAAGAACGAATGGCCATTGCTGAACGAGCAGAGTGCGCCTTAGCATTTTCATCAGGGATGGCTGCAATTTCTGCTGTACTTTTTACTCATGTAAAATCCGGGGAGCATATTCTAGCTTCTGACGGCATCTACGGGGCGACGTACAGCTTATTAAAACAAATGAAAGAACGGTATAAGATATCGTTTACGTATGTAGACTTTAACGATCTCGAACACGTTGAAACTAAACTTAAAAAGAAAACAACGCTAGTGTTACTTGAAACACCGATTAACCCTACGATGAAAATGTCCAGCATTACGGCTGTTTCAGCTTTTGCAAAAAAACATGATTTATTAATCGCAGTTGATAATACCTTTGCTACCCCTTATCTTCAGCAACCGTTGACGTTAGGTGCCGACCTTGTTATTCATAGTGCAACGAAATACATTGGTGGTCATGGTGATGTTATCGCAGGTGTTGTCGCTGGTTCTCATGAATTAATAAAAGATGTCCGCTCGTACGCACAAAAAAATATTGGAGCTGTACTCAGCCCATTTGATGCGTGGTTGCTTCTTCGCGGTATGAAAACACTTGCCATTCGTATGGATCGTCACTGTGCCAACGCTAAGAAAATTGCAAGGCGATTAGCGAAACACCCAAAGGTAAAAACCGTCTTATTTCCAGGTGACCCCTCTTTTTCCGATTATGAGTTAGCTCGCACTCAGATGAAAGACAGCGGTGGCATGATTAGTTTCCATATCGATGGCAATAAAGATGATGTTTTTGCGTTTTTAAATGAACTTACCATGATTCCACTCGCAGTCAGTCTTGGTGATGCTGAAACACTCATTTCACACCCAGCTTCCACAACGCATGCAAGTATCGCTTTGAAAGATCGTAATCGCATGGGAATTACCAACTCGCTGCTCCGTCTTTCTGTTGGACTTGAACATTATGCTGATATATGGAAGGATCTTCGCCAAGCACTTCAAAAATTATCTTAATAAAAAAATCCCCTTGTTCATGATGAACAAGGGGATTTCACTTAACTTAAGCGGACAATGGTCAGACTTGCACCTTGACCACCTTGTAGTACTGCTGCTCCAACTAAACCAAACAATTGCAATGTTACTGTATCTCCTGCAGTTAAAGGAATAATTACATCTGCAGATGCTTCTGTAAGTGCAACTGTCGGTTCAACTGCTGATTGAGGAACACCTGTACCGTTAACGGTAATTTGAGAGCTTAAGAGCAATCCGACTGTATAACGTAAGCTATAACTAATTAAATAGCTACCCGTCTCAGTAACTGTGAACGTCTCATTATCACCACTAACTGTAACATTGCTCAAACTTTGACCGTCAGGTAATGGAACACTCGTACCTCCAAGAAGGACAGCGATTGTAGGAGCTGCTGTATTCGCAGCAAAACCAAAGGTTTCAGTAGGCGCTACGCCACCTGTTGGACCGGTTGGACCAATGTCTCCCGTTACCCCTGTCGCTCCAGTTGGACCTGCGTCCCCTGTCGCTCCAGTTGGACCGATGTCTCCGGTCGCTCCGGTTGGACCGATGTCTCCGGTCGCTCCGGTTGGACCGATGTCTCCGGTTGCTCCGGTTGGACCTGCGTCCCCTGTCGCTCCAGTTGGACCTGCGTCCCCTGTCGCTCCGGTTGGACCGATGTCTCCGGTTGGACCGATGTCTCCGGTTGCTCCGGTTGGACCTGCGTCCCCTGTCGCTCCGGTTGGACCGATGTCTCCGGTTGCTCCGGTTGGACCAGGTTCTCCTGTCGCTCCGGTTGGACCGATGTCTCCGGTTGCTCCGGTTGGACCGATGTCTCCGGTTGCTCCGGTTGGACCTGCGTCCCCTGTCGCTCCTGTTGGACCTACGTCTCCTGTTGCTCCGGTTGGGCCAGGTTCTCCTGTCGCTCCTGTTGGACCAGGTTCTCCTGTCGCTCCTGTTGGACCAATCGGACCTGTTGGACCGGTAACACCTGTTACACCAGTGATACCTGTGATACCTGTGATACCTGTCGGGAATGTTGGCTGTGTTGGTTGCGTTGGTGATGTTGGGAATGTTGGCGATGTTGGAAACGTTGGGAATGTCGGGATCGTGCCCCCACCAACAAATCCAGGTCCGTTAATTAAGTTGTTGTTAATTCTAATTCCGCGAAAACCTCTATTATTAAATGGATTTCCAAAAGTCATGATTCCACCTCCATTGAGTAAGATGCGATCTCGATTCATCCTATTCAAATGGAGGCAAGCCGGTACCCTCATATACCTAATTATGTTCGACTTGGGTCATCCTTGTTGTTCCGATTGTTCTAGTTCTTTGAATATTTTCCGGTTATATAGGACACTCTCGTGATCTGGCATCGTTTCTGCTGCTTTTTCGTTAGCAATTTTGGACTTTTCTAAATCTCCGAGTCGGAAATAGCAAACACATAATTGCAAATGTGGATACCATGTTGAATACGCATGGTTTACGAAATTTAACTGGTCACCTTCTCGTGATTGTACCGCGAGCTGATACCAAAATAACGATGTTTCAAAGTCTTGTTTTTCTTGAAAGTAATTTCCAATCATGCAACAACTTTCCGGCCTAGGCTCTTTATATTTCAACGTTCTAAGAGACTGTTCCAACGCCTTTTCTGATTCTCCTAACGCCAAATAAGAATGAGTCATCGCTTGGCAAGCACGAATCTCATCTTCTACCCAACCTTGTTTCGTTTGTAAAAACTGCTCATACCGTTCAATCGCATCTTGATGCCTTCCCTTTTCTCTAAGTTCATTGGCATAATAAAATGTATCCCTCGGTGTAAACGGCTCTTCATTTGCCAACATTTGTTCATAGATCTCTAAGTTACGATTCGAATTCGTCGGTTTCGTTTTAACTTCTTTACGATGAAACACCGCGACATCAGAGGTGAGTATGTTTCCACCCACTTGTAAAAACTCGTGGACAGCACCTTCCCATTTAAACCCACAAGCTTTTTTCACGATTCGATGGCGACGGTACGTAAACATCGGTTCGCCGTTTGAATCAAATGATAAATGGTATTTCATTGATACTGCATCAATCGACTCGTTAAGCTCACTTTTTAGTTTTTTTAGCTTTTTTTGATCGTCTTTACTGAGCATATCATCGGCATCTAACCACATAATAAATGGTTTTGTTGCTTGGTCGAATGCGTAGTTCCTCGCTTTTGCAAAATGATTCACCCATTCGAAGTCATAAACCTTGTCTGTATACTTTTTTGCAATCTCTTTCGTACGATCGGTTGATCCTGTGTCTACAATAATAATCTCATCCATGTAATCTTTCACGGACGATAAGCAGCCATCAAGAACCTCTTCTTCATCTTTTACGATTAAGCATAAACTAATCTCAGCCATCTTCGTGCCACTCCTCCCAAAAAGAAAGGTATTTGTGGCATCCTATGTAAAATCAACAAACCTGTGCTTGTGCCTAATAACAAACTCCTCGCCAAAAAACATCCCAGGCATGATCAAACCGTTGCCTGAAATCTCTTTCCTCATAAATAAAACTCTCTGTAAACAAACCATCAAGAAGGCAAAAGTAGCTTGCAATAAATTGCTCTTTTGATAGGTGATGAAACTGATTCTCCTCAATTCCACGGTTATACAATGTCACTAATTGTGCATTCATGCGCTCATCACCATCACGAACAATTGCCTTCACTTCTTTATGAATGGCGACTGGAGGGAAAATCATAAACCGCTTGTACATCATCCCCTCATGTTTTTTAATAATAAACTCACAACTTTGCTCTAGTGATTGTCGGACGTGCTGTTCAAGGTCTTGATGAGTAAATGTCTCAATGCTTTTTCGTAATTCTTCAATTAACTCGTTCATCACTTTTTCAGCAACAACTAAATACAATTCGTCTTTATTCTTAAAATGATTATAAAGAGACGGTTTCTTAATTCCTACGTTTGTTGCAATTTCTGCAAGCGTCGTCCCTTCATAACCTTTAGAAGCAAACGCTCGCATCGCCTCATATACAATTCGTTCTTTCGTTGACATATGCACCAGTCCCTTCCATTGAATTTCATTAATCGAGATGATAAACTAACTATCGTTAGTTAGTAAATGTATGGTAAGTTCTACACTTTGAGGTGAACACGATGAACAAATGGTGGCTCGTAATTATTGCTGCATTCTTTGAAGTTGGTTGGGCTACTGGCTTGAAATACGCAGATAGCTTCGGTGCGTGGACATTAACCGTAATTGCAATTGTCATTAGTTTTTGGTTACTTGTACGCGCAGCAACGTCACTGCCGACAAGTACAGTATACGCAATCTTTGTTGCCTTAGGAACTGTCGGAACCGTTGCTGTTGATTTGCTGTTCTTTAGCGCTCCGTTTAATCTTTGGATGCTCGTCTTTATTGCTTTATTACTCGTTGGTGTTATTGGTTTAAAAGTTGTAACAGGAAGTCTTGACGAAGAAGAGGAGGTAAAACGATGAGTTGGACCTTCTTAATAGTAGCTGGGTTGTTTGAAGTGGTTGGTGTTACCGGCATTCAAATGATTACAAAAGGCGAACGCAAAAAAGGGTTCCTCGTTCTTATTCTCGGTTTTGCCATTAGCTTTTCGTTACTCGGAATGGCGATGGAAGAAATCCCTCTCGGTGTCGCTTATGCTGTTTGGACGGGGATTGGTACGGTTGGAAGTGCATTAGTTGGAATGATGTTCTACAATGAATCCAAAGATCGACTGCGGATCGTTTTCATCGGAATCGTTGTTGTTGCAGTTATTGGTCTTCGAATTGTGTCTTAAGATCATGGTCATATAATGAAAGAAGACGTTCATATACTTGAACGTCTTCTCAGGCTGTTGAGAAACTTAAACGGACCAAAAGCGTACTCGTAAATGAGTAAGCGGCTTCTGTGGCTACGCTTGCCGCGGGCGTTGCCTCAGCTATCGTGCTTCGCACGATGATCTTCGGCTAACGCTACTCCCGCAGGCGTCTTCGCCACGACAGCCGCTTTTATACAGCATATTGAGTTTGTAAAAGCAAAAGTAAAATGTATAACTTCAATACTTTAAAATCTACAAGTTCATTAACTCTCTACTTCATTTATATAAGAACAGCACTTTTTCGACAATCTGAGAAGACGTTCATATACTTGAACGTCTTCTTTTTATTACGATTTCGTCTTACGCAAATTCTTCGCTTCTTTCGTCATGACCATAACCAGACCGATCATCATGAGTAGCATAATCACCGAGAACGGCAAGGCGGCGACAATTAATGTATTCTGCAAGGCTTGTAGCCCTCCTGAATACAAGAGTACGAGTGCAGTTGCAGATAATAACACACCCCAAATAATTTTCAAGCGGTTTGGAGGGTTGTTAGAACCATTCGTTGTAAGCATACCAAGTACAAACGTAGCCGAGTCAGCTGATGTGACAAGGAAAACGAATAAAGCAAAGATCGTAAGAATCGACATCAATGTACCAAAACCGTATTGATCAAAGGTTGCGAACAACATCTGTTCTGTAATGTAATCAGAAATCATCGCTGTTCCATTGTGCTCTAGGGCAATCGCTGCCCCACCAAAAACAGAAAACCAAATAAACACGATGACAGTAGGAACGAGCAGAACTGCAGTGACAAATTCACGGATCGTTCTTCCTCTTGATACACGAGCAATAAAGATTCCTACAAACGGAGCCCAAGCAATCCACCAAGCCCAATAGAACAACGTCCAATCATTAATCCATTGGCGGTCTTCTTCATTATGTGGTGCAATTCGAAAACTTAATTCTGGTAGGTTTTGAATATAGCTACCAATCGTATTCGTAAACAAATTAAGTACGTACATCGTAGGTCCAGTCGCTAGTAATAAGAGGAATATAACTGCGATTACAGACATGTTTAAATTACTTAATACTTTAATACCTTTGTCTAGCCCATTCCATGCGGACATTAAGAACAATACGGTCACGATTGCAACAATCCCAACTTGCAACCAGAAGCTCATGTCCCAATCAAATGCATAGGCTAAGCCCCCATTAACTTGCGTCGCTCCGAGCCCGATTGTCGTAGCGACACCGGTAACAGTCGCTAAAACAGCAATAATATCTGTCGCTTTCCCGATTGGTCCGTTAATCTTATCCCCAAAAATCGGGTGTAATGTAGAACTAATTAATCCAGGTCGATCGTGCCTAAAGTTAAAGTAAGCCAGAGACAATGCTAAGATACAATAGACTGCCCAACCGTGAAGTCCCCAGTGAAATACCGTAAACATGATGGCGTTATTTACAGCCTGATCTGTACCGGTACCTTCTGCACTAACTGGTGCTTGAATCGCATAGTGACTGAGTGGTTCAGCGGCTCCGAAGAATACGAGACCTACACCCATACCTGCACTAAATAACATCGAAAGCCAAGACAACCGGCTAAATTCTGGTTTCTCATCCGGTTTACCGAGTTTCATTTTTCCCATCGGACCAAACATTAAGTACAACGTAACTATTAGAAACATCGTTACGAGAATTAGATAATACCAACCAAATGTATTGCTAATGAAATCCTGCGCTGTAGCCGTCCATTCTTCTAACTGATCAGGAATTATTGAACCAATCAGTACGAGTACTAAGATAATAATTCCAGAAATAATAAATACGCTGTCGATTCGTTTCAATCGATTCATTTTTTTGCCTCTCTTCTAGTTGAATGCTCTTCTTATTCTTTCCACAACTCTTCTTTCCTATGAGCAAATAAAAGTCAAAGAGCATCTGTTCACTTACTTACATACGATACAAAAACGGTGTAGGGAGGAACGATGATGATTTCAATAAAAACTTCTGAAGAAATTGATAAAATGCTCATCCCTAGTCAACTTGTCGCAAAGATGCATCGCGAGCTTGGACAATTCTTAAAACCTGGGGTTACGACAATGGATGTCGAACATTTCGTAAAAACGTTCGCAGAAAAGTCTGGTGCCCGGTGCGCACAAATTGGTTATTTAGATTATCCGTATGCGACGTGTAGTTCCGTCAACGATTGTATTGCGCATGGATTTCCCGATCACACACCATTAAAAGATGGTGATGTCGTTACGATTGATACGGTTTTCGATGTCGCTGGCTGGAAAGGTGATTCTGCTTGGACGTACTGTATTGGTCGTACAACGCCACAAACGAATCACTTAGTGTATGTAGCAAAGCAATGCTTATTAAAAGGGTTAGAACAAGTAAAACCTGGTAATTATACCGGCGACATCGCATACGCCATTCAAACGTATGCCGAATCATTTGGGTACGGGGTCGTCGAAGACCTCCTTTCACATGGGATCGGTCGTGAGATTCATGAAGAGCCGTTCTATCCTCATGTCGGTCAACCAGGTACAGGAACGGAGCTTACACCTGGGATGGTGCTTACCGTTGAACCGATGATTAATGAGGGAACTCCCCTTTTCTTCATTGACGAAGACGGGTGGTCCGCTCGCACGCTTGACGGTCTTAATTCCGCTCAATTCGAGCACACTGTCGCCATTACAAATCAAGGTCTACGTATATTAACCGATCAAGAATCGTAACCGTTTTATACTAATGCTTCTTCTTACCCGAAAACGTATTATCACGAAACCAGTAAATGAATTCTCATCAAATTTTAATGAACAACTCAGGCCATCTTCATCTCCTTTGGGTACTGTATAATTACAACCTCAAAGGAGAGATGATCCATGAGAAAACAAACATTTGCTTTTAGCATCCTCGCTAGTTCATTGCTCATTGCGGCATGCTCAACAGGACAAGCATTAGAAAATAATCAATCATCCGTCGACCGCCAAACTGCTGTTAACGTTGGAGATGACTCGGGTGACTCAAGTACAGATGAAAGTCAATCATCGTCACCAAGTGCTGAAATCAGCACAGAACAAGCAAGTCAAATTGCCACTGATTTACTCGGAGGTACAATTGAGAAGGTTGATCGTGATGTTGAAGATGGCGTAACCGTTTATGAAGTTGAGCTTTATAGCGGTCAAGAAGATTTCGACGTAGATATTGACGTAGCGACTGGAGACATTCTGAACATTGACGGGAATTTATTAGAAGCTGAAAACACAATAGACGTTAGCATCTCAAAAGAAGAAGCTGAAGACATTGCCCGTAACCAAACTGGTTTAGCCGACATCGCCCAAATTGAACTCGAAATGAAAAACCAATCCTATGTATACGATATTGAAATGCTCTCAATTGATGATGATACGGACATCGTGATCGACGCGAATAGCGGAGACGTCTATTCTATGGACACTTCCATTGCAACAAAAGGAGCTGATGCGTTCAAAGATGCCAATCTTATGCCTCGTTCCGAATTAGAATCAATTCTCGTTGAACAATTCGGTGAAGATTTAACAATTAAAGATCTTGATCTCGACCGTGAAAATGGAAAATTTATGTACGAAGTAGAAATTATAGCAGATAACGTTCGTTATGAGCTAGTGGTCGATGCAGAAAACGGAACGTTACTTGAACAAGAAATCGATGATTAATTAAAAAAAGCATTGCATGGGAATGTTCCATGCAATGCTTTTTTAGAGATATGTTGATAAACCTCGGTTACTTTTAGTAACCTGCTTCTTCTTCAGTAATCGTTACTCCAGAAATATCAAATACGCCATTCGATAGTTGGAGGAAGCCTTCCACATTGTCAGCAATACCAATTCGGAAGTCATCATGAACGGTGAAGATTTTTGGAGCTTCATTAATTATGATTTGTTGTGCTTCTGCATACAACTCAACACGAGCGTCTTCGTCTACTTCAGAGCGAGCCGCTTCTAATAACTCGTCAACCTCTGAATTGCTATAGAACGTTCGGTTACCAGACGCCCCATGCTCTTCTGTATGATACAGAGAGTACATACCGTAATCTGCATCACCCGTTACTGTTGTCCATCCTAAAATTACCATGTCATGCTCACCATTTGCAGATGCGTCGAGCAAAGAACTCCACTCACGTTGGTCAATTGTCACATTAATATTGAACTCGCTCAATTGATCTTGAATGATCTCTGCAAGTTGAACACTTAATTCATTCTCTTCACGTACCATTACCGATACGTCAAATCCATCTTCATGTCCAGCTTCATCTAACAACTCTTGCGCTTCTTCTGGATTGTATTCTAAGGGCTCTATTCCATCGCTATAGCCAAATACGAGTGGGTTTAATGGTCCAATTGCCTCAGACCCGTACCCTTCATAAATCGCTTCTACAATTGAAGGTTTATCAATGGCCTTTGCAACTGCCACACGTACATTCACGTCATCAAATGGTTCAGACTCATTGTTAAATCCAATATAGTCTAGGCGCAGACTTTCTACTGATGAAACATCTGCTCCTTCCATATTTTCAATTTGACTCATGTTAACTGGTTCAATATTCTCGGCTACGTGCACTTCACCTGTGTCAAGTTGACCGATTCGAGTGAGTTGCTCTGGAACAACAAGATACGAAGCCGTATCAATTGCAGGTAGGTCACCCCAATAATCTTCGTTTCTCGTTAATAGAATCTCCGTACCTTGATTCCAATCCTCTAATTGAAACGGACCTGTACCTACAGGCTCAAGATCAAGGTTACGCTCACCATTTTCTTCTTCTTCGATTGCTTTTGGACTAATCATTCCGCCACCATCATGCGCAAGGTTTGCAGCGAGTGGTGCAAACGGATATTCTGTCGTGATTTCAACGGTGTAATCATCAATCACTTCAATGTTTTCAATCATTTCATACATAAAAGCTTTTGGAGAAGCAACATCAGGATCAATCACTCTTTCGAGTGTTCGCTTAACTGCTTCACCATTAAATGGTTCACCGTCTGTAAATGTAACATCTTCCCTAAGAACAAATTCCCACGTTAATTCGTCAATTTGCTCGAAGCTTTCTGCAAGCTCCGGTACTAATTCCATATTCTCATCATGATTCACTAATCTTTCATAAATGTTCGTTCGCACGTGAGAAGAACTCGTGTCGTTTGATCCGTGCGGATCAAGGTCTACTGCATCACTCATCATTGCAAGTCGAAGGTCCCCGCCTTCAGTCGCAGTACTAGTGTCACCTTCTACATCTGTTTCTTCTCCACTAGCATCTGTATCCGGTTCTACCGCGTCTTCATCGACCGACTCATCGCTTGAACATGCTGCTAGTGCGCCAACAATCGTTAGTGCTACAACCCCGCTAACGAAACGCTTTTTGAATTTTTTCACTTTTAACCCTCCTAGTAACTTTCCGATAAAGTGATCATGACTATTGTAGCTTTTTCTCTTTATTCAGACAAGCATGTATTTTAGCATATTTACTAATCCAAATAAAAATGCAGGAATAATCCTGCATTTTACCGTTCTGAGAATAACTCCCATTCGCCATCTTGAATGATCACATACACTTCACCATGTTCAGCCGTTCCGAATAACTCGATCCCCAAATCTTCAAAGCGTTCTACAACTTTATCATGGGGGTGACCATATTCACTATCAACGTCCGCTGAATAAATGGCCACTTCAGGATCAACCGCTTGTAAAAACTCTTCACCATTTGACGTACTAGAGCCGTGATGACCGACGTGGAAAACATCTGCATTTAACAACTCTGGTTGTTGCATCATGTTCTCTTCCGCTTCACGCTCAGCATCTCCTGTGAAAAGAACGGATACCCCGTCATACGTCACACGCATTGCAAGTGATCCATCGTTAAGGTTACTCGTTAGCTCATAAGGGTTTAAAACCTCAAATTCAAATCCACCAATCGTCGCCACATCACCAGGACTTGGTTCTTCATACGCAGCTTCACTTTCAAGAACTGCATCAATCACTCGTTCATACGTTGCGGATGTATGTTCTTGACCGTTCATCCACACTTCTTCAACGTCATAATTCTCTAAGATCACGTCTGCTTGCCCGATGTGATCGGCATGAGGATGAGTTAGAATGAGCAGATCGATATCCTGAACCCCATCAGCCTCTAAATACTCTAAAACGGCTGGATCGTCGTGCCTTCCCGTATCAATTAGGATCGTCGTTTCTTGATCTCGAAGTAATGTACTGTCCCCTTGCCCGACGTCATAAAAGACGACTTCTGCACCTGACATTGACTGTGCTTCTTCGGTAGTCGATTGATTAAACCCATTGTCACAAGCTGCCAACACGATGGTCAGTAAGAAGATAAACATAAATTGTAGTGCCCTCATTACACAAATCCTTCCCTTTTCACTCTTATATGAGCATAATCATACAGGCGAACGAACGTTTGAGTCAATCAGACATTTGCCCTTCGTTTCATCTGGTGGCAAAATAGAAGATAGGACTTATTTTCATAACGGAGGGCGATTATGACTACGATTGAACAAACATTAGCAGCAAAGCGCGAGCAACACTTAAAAGAGTTAAGCGACTGGTTATCCATTCCAAGTGTGAGTGCGCTATCTGAGCATAAAGAAGATATGACAAGAACGGCACAATGGACGGCAGACCAACTAACAACGATTGGACTCGAGAACGTTGAGATTATGCCTACGAAAGGGCATCCGGTCGTTTACGGCGAGTACCTTCAACACGATGATAAGCCGACCGTATTAATTTACGGTCACTATGACGTACAACCCGTTGACCCGATTGAACTGTGGGATACACCTCCTTTTGAGCCTGACATTCGTGACAATAAAATTTACGCTCGTGGAGCCACCGATGATAAAGGTCAAACGTTCATGCACATCAAAGCTCTTGAAACTCTCAAAGCTGTGCATGGCGAGCTTCCGATCAATGTGAAAGTCATGATTGAAGGCGAAGAGGAAATCGGAAGTCCGAACCTTGATGCTTTTGTTGAGCAATATAAAGAAAAGCTAAAAGCTGATGTTCTTGTCATTTCCGATACGACAATGATTGAAAAAGGTAAGCCGACCGTTTGTTATGGATTACGAGGATTAGCTGGATTGCAAGTCGACCTTAAAGGCGCAAAGGGCGACCTTCACTCTGGTCTCTACGGCGGAGGCGTACAAAACCCTCTACACGCACTAGCTTCTTTGCTTTCTAGTATGCACGATGAAAAAGGTCGAGTAACTGTGGAAGGTTTTTACGATAACGTGATCCCACTAATGGATGAAGAAAAAGCGGCATATGATGCGCTTAATTACGATGAATCTGCTCTCATCGAAGAGTTGAAAGTTCCGGAGTTATTCGGGGAAGAAGGCTACTCGTTCCTAGAACGCACATGGGTTCGACCTACTCTTGAAATCAATGGTATGTTCGGTGGATTCCAAGGTGAGGGAATTAAAACTGTTCTTCCAGCCGAAGCTTCCGCGAAAATTAGTTGTCGCCTCGTACCAGGACAAGATCCTGATGACATTGTTGAACGTTTGGACGCCCATATAGAGAAACATATGCCAAAAGGAGTCACATTTACGACTACACCTTTTGATAAAGGCAAACCATTTGTAACGCCATACGACCATCCTGCTATTCAACGAGCAGGCGAAGCGCTAGAAGAAGTATATGGAGAGAAAACCGCATACACACGTATGGGTGGTTCCCTTCCAATTGCTGAGACATTTAGTGAAATCCTAGATTTACCGATCGTACTTATGGGCTTTGGCCTTCCGTCAGAGAACTTCCATGCTCCAAATGAGCATTTTCACTTAGAAAACTTCGATCAAGGATTGCGTGCAATTTGCAACTACTATGAGAAACTAAGCAAAACTGGATTATCTTAATTTAATTGAAAATCTAAGAAGAAACGCACACTCTTTGGTGCCGCACCCCAAAAGTTAGAGTTAAAAACTCACTTTTGGGGTGTTTTGTTTGGTGAAATATAGTGACACATTTAAAGAAAAAGTTGTTTATG
>NZ_JAFBEC010000023.1 GCF_016908595.1 Geomicrobium sediminis
TTATACTTTTCACCAAAAAAATCGTCATTGGAACCAATTCAAAGACCATAAGAGAAAGCCTTGGTTCACAGAACCAAGGCTTTCTCGACAATCTGTGTCTCTTTGTCCTTTTTTAGATGTTTAAGCTATGGCGATACAACGGCAATAACGTTTCGTACGTGGTAATCGCTGTTTCTTTTAGACGTTCATAGTTTTCAACGCGTGCATCACCGCGATTAAGTTGTAAGCCAATTAGGAACTCACCTTTTTTTACGTCTCTAAACCGTTCTATTTTTGCACGTAGTGCTTCTTCATCCAAGTCTTGAAGTTTCTCAGCACTTTTTTTCGTGTGATCTGTAGAAATTGCAAAGTCTCCAGGTAACGATTTAAGTTCTTCGATCTCGTTTAAGAATGCTTGACCAATTTCCGATTTATTCGGTAGTTCATAAATGTACGCGAGCCAGATAAATAAATGATCATCAAAAAGCCCGAGTTGGAAATGTGGGAGCTTTTTATAACCTCGCTTGTTTGGGGCAACAGCGAGCCACGAGTCGTTCGGTGGATTGGTTGTTCTTCTTAAATGCTTAGCAATGTGTAAATGCATGTCTTCACCGGTAAGACGATTTAACTCAGCAGTGAGCTCGTCTCCAATTTCTTTAAACTTAGGCTGAATTTGCTCGCGCAATGCTTCCATACGATTTTCAAGGCCGTCAATTGTAAATACGTCAAAGTCGGAAGGTGTAAATCCTGTTTTCTCCATAATGATCCCCTTTCTATTTATATTGTACTAAGTTGAAGGTGTCTTGTCATACAATGAGTCACAATTCGTGTACGTGCATTTACCTAAAACATCGAATTAGAATGTCATTTGAAAATCGAAGCGCATATGATATAATATCCGAAATCAGAATTTTTAATCATGTGTCGCAGGTGATCGAAAGGCTTGGCCATCCGCCAAGTTCATAGGCGGCCCTAAGTTTTTCGGACAAAAAATGAGGGGTGTATGTAATGGAACAAGTGATTCAAGCGATGAAGAGAAACGACGCTGAGAAACGAATTCCTGTTGTACGTCTAGAGATTGATTATGAATTGGTCACCCTACACGATTATATGGTAGCGAATGATGAAAAGGGAATAGAACAAGTGAAGCTTAAATTGAAGAAACTCACACAGGAACTGTTAAGGCTTGAAGGATAATCATACAGGGAGTTTTTAGCGGGCAGAAGCCCGCTTTTTTTTACTTTCAATGTCATGTAAGCTAAACTAAGTGGAAGAGAAATGGATGGCTGGGAGAAGGAGCGAGTGAATTGGAGACGCAACAAATGAACTGGTCAGCTTTAAAAGACGAGGCGGTATCTTTTGTAAAAACTGCAGCAACCCGCATTGTCGATGTGGAGCGTGAATCCTTACATATAGATACGAAAGAAGATGCAGATGACTTAGTGACAGATAAAGATATTGAAATTCAACGCCTGATGACTGATCAAATTCGAAAGTTCTATCCGACGCATCGTATTGTCGGGGAAGAAGGAGATCATGACGATGTTCATAACGACGACACGATTACGTGGATTATTGATCCAATTGATGGGACGACAAATTTCGTTCATCAGTCGATGAACTATTGCGTATCCGTTGGAATTTATCAACGAGGAATTGGATATGTTGGGATCGTTTATGATGTGAAAAGTGAAGAGTGGTTTACGGCGGTCCGCGGTCTCGGGGCGTACATGAACGGTAAGAGATTACCAAAAAGAGCGTCGGTGCCATTTGAGCAAGCAATTTTAGGTTTTAACGCAAGGTGGCTCGTCGGTAAAGCTGATGAATCATTAAAACAAGGGTTTCAGACGATTGTACGAGACGTGCGTGCAGTACGTTCATATGGATCAGCAGCTCTTGAAAGTGCGTATGTTGCTGCAGGGCGTCTAGACGGCTATATGAGCTTACGTCTATCGCCGTGGGATTTTGCTGCTGCTAAAGTGTTGTTAGAAGAAACCGGCTGTGAATGCGTAAAAGTTGATGGTTCACCAATCTCTATTGAAGACCAGAGTACGTATTTAGCCGCTGTGCCAAACGTTAGCCAAGAGTTTTTGAGTCGATTACAATAATAAAAAGAGCGTTCCGATGTGGAACGCTCTTTAACGTTTAAGAAGCAGTATTACGGGATCGATATTTGGAAGAACCCATAAAGGCAATAACGACCATAACAGTTGCCAAGATGGCAATCAAGAAACTGCGTTCAGCAACAGCGACACCATATGTGGCAATGCCTAATACAGCTAGGGCGGCTAAAAGCAACACGGGCCAATGAATATTCTTCAACATTTTCACCTGCTTTTATTATTCTACTTTTAGTGTAACGGAAATTGTCGTAATTGGAAAGGCACTTTATGAAGTGGAGTTGTCAAGAGAGATGTGCTAAAATAGAAAAGTTGAACAGTATAAGTAACGGATTATAAGGGGAGAAGTCATCTAGTGAACAATAAACATGAATTAAGAAATATAGCGATTATCGCACACGTAGACCATGGAAAAACGACACTTGTAGACGAATTATTAAAGCAATCAGGGACATTTAAAGAGCATGAGCAAGTTGCTGAGCGAGCGATGGACTCGAATGATCTAGAGAAAGAACGAGGTATTACGATTCTCGCAAAAAACACAGCGATTCAATACAATGATACGAAAGTCAACATTCTAGATACACCTGGACACGCCGACTTCGGTGGTGAGGTTGAACGAATCTTGAAGATGGTAGACGGTGTACTTCTCGTCGTTGATGCTTACGAAGGCTGTATGCCACAGACACGCTTCGTATTAAAGAAAGCATTAGCACAAGAATTAACACCTGTAGTTGTTGTAAACAAGATTGACCGTGAGAACGCACGTCCAGACGAAGTTGTAGATGAAGTGCTTGACCTTTTCATCGAGCTCGGAGCGACAGATGAGCAAATTGATTTCCCTGTCGTGTACGCATCAGCGATTCAAGGAATTTCTAAGCGTCCAGAAGATGAAGAGAATAGTGGCATGGAAGTTCTCTTTGACACGATCGTAAAAGAAGTTCCTGCACCGGTTGAAAACAGTGACGAAGGTTTACAATTCCAAGTGACGATGCTTGAGTACAACGATTTCTTAGGTCGTATTGGGGTTGGGCGTATTTTCCAAGGTTCACTGAACAAAGGTGATCGTTGTGTCGTTGTGAAACGTGACGGGAAAGAGCAATCGTTCCGCGTGAGTAAAATGTTCGGTTTCCACGGTTTAGAGAAGGTTGAAATTGAACATGCCTCAGCAGGGGACATTATTGCCATTGCCGGTATTGATGACATTAACGTAGGGGAGACAGTTTGTCATGAAGACAACATCGACCCGCTACCGCTCGTTCGCATTGATGAGCCGACACTACAAATGACGTTCCTTACGAACAACAGTCCGTTTGCAGGACTTGAAGGCAGTCATGTGACGAGCCGTAAATTAGAAGAGCGTCTGTTCCGTCAATTAGAAACAGATGTTAGTTTGAAAGTTGAGCAAACAGAATCACCAGATGCTTGGACGGTTTCAGGTCGTGGTGAATTGCACTTGTCGATTCTCATTGAGAACATGAGACGTGAAGGTTATGAGCTACAAGTATCAAAGCCAGAAGTTATTATTAAAGAAATCGACGGTGTGAAATGTGAGCCGTATGAGCACGTTCAAGTAGACGTTCCAGACCAATATACAGGTTCTGTTATGGAAGCGCTCGGTGCACGTAAAGGCGAGATGCTCAACATGGAGCAACAAGGGGATGGACAAGTTCGTCTTGAGTTTAAGATCCCGTCTAGAGGTCTCGTAGGGTACAGTACAGAATTTATGAGTCAAACAAAAGGCTACGGAATCATTAACCACTCGTTCGATTCGTATCAACCTGCTTTTGACGGTCGCATCGCAGGGCGTCGTGAAGGTGTCTTAATTTCGAATGAAAAAGGAAAAGCAACGACGTACAGCATGACTCAACTTGAAGATCGTGGTGTCATGTTTATTGAACCAGGTACAGAGGTTTACGAAGGAATGATCGTTGGTGAACATAACCGTGACAACGATCTTGCTGTAAACATTACGAAAGAAAAAGCAGCAAACAACATTCGTTCAGCAAACAAAGAACAAACAACAACGTTAAAACGACCTCGTATTCACACACTTGAAGAAGCATTAGAGTATTTAGGTGATGATGAGTACTGTGAATTAACACCTGATTCAATTCGTTTACGTAAGAAGACGTTAAATACGGCGATGCGTGAACGTGAAACGAAACGTAAAAAGAAAACCTCGTAACCTTTGATTAGGAAAAGGAGGAATCGATCGTGGAAGGTCGAGAGATGACTGTAGATGATGTGTCTTTTGCAGCGGGATTATTTAATTTACACGAAAACATTGCCTTAGGGTTTTGGTTGTTATATTTGACAGTCGTAATCCTTTCAATTGTCGTGTTTAACCTTGGGTTTGCAAGGAAACTACCGCTTCTAAAAAACATCGTCGTCTATGCAGCGCTTTTAATAGGCTCATTAATTATTGCGTTTTTTGGCGTGTTTTATCCAGTAGTTGAATCACTCATTGTAGCCGGTCTTATACTCGGGATTTACCGAATCCGACTACGAATGCACAAACGGAGCAAACCGCAAAAAGAACAGACAAATTAAAACGGTACAGGTGAGCGTTCTCACCTGTACCGTTTTTTCTTTTATGGATTGTTTTTATGATGGGGGATGTGATAATTGCCCGTCGCAAGACGCTCTTCTGTTCGTTTAGCAATGCGCTCATAGCAATCTTTACACGTGTACGTATGAATCGGTCGGTTACGTAACTTCTTTGTTTGTGGGTCTTCGTCGTTTAGAGAATCAACGCGATCACATAGTAAGCATTTCGCTCGCACGTTTCGTTCACCTCGTTCAAAAAAGATAAAAATCGTTTTTCATATAGTAATCGTGCAATGAAATTGAAAGACTTGTCAACATTGAAGCTCTCTGTGCATAAAAAAGTAGTAGAGGATCAATGCATGACGGATGGGGACCCTCAATGCCGGGAGGTAATCGATTGAAGAATATTTACGTTCTTGATACCAATGTTCTTTTGCAAGATCCATACGCGCTGTTTTCCTTTAAGCCTCATGATGTTGTCATTCCAGCTGTAGTATTAGAAGAGCTTGATGCGAAAAAAAAGAACATGGATGAACTAGGAAAAAATGCAAGAGAAGTGGCTAGGATTCTTGATAAGTTGAGAGAAGAAGGACCGCTTCATAAAGGTATTAAAGTTGGAAGCGATTGTTTTGTACGAGTGGAATTAAATCATAGCTCATACAAAACCGTTGGCGTGACTCTTCCGGATGTAACGAATGATAATCGTTTAATTGCAGTAGCATTAAATTTAAACGTGGAACAACAAGCGGCTGAGCAAGCAAGAAAAGTCATTGTCGTCTCAAAAGATGCGCTCGTTCGAATTAAATCCGAAGCATTTGGCTTAACTGCGGAAGATTTTCTGTATGATCGTGTTGTCGTGAATGACGAATTGTACAAAGGTTATCGCCGTCTTGAAGTTGATGGAACAGTACTTGAGAGTTTTTATGGAAATCAAACGTTGCCTGTTCACGAATTGAAATGTGGTGAGCTAGAGCCGAATACGTTTTTAGTGTTAAAGAATCGACTGCAACCTTCTGTTTCAGGTTTAGCAAAAGTGAATCACTCTGCAACACATATTGAACCACTCCGCTATGAGCGTGAGCACATTTGGGGAGTGAAGCCGAGAAATGTTCAGCAGAAAATGGCGATTGAATTGTTGCTTGATCCGCAATTGCCACTCGTCACCCTTGCTGGAAAGGCAGGGACAGGCAAGACGTTGCTTTCAATTGCAGCAGGACTTTACCAAGCTGAAGATTTAGGGCGGTACAAAAAGCTACTCGTAGCAAGACCTGTCGTGCCGCTAGGGAAAGATATCGGGTATTTACCAGGGGAGAAAGAAGAAAAGCTTCGCCCATGGATGCAACCGATTTATGATAATTTGGAGTACTTGTTTAATACGAACAAGCCAGAGGAACTCGATCATATTTTAGCTGGCATGGGTGGCATTCAAGTGGAGGCTTTAACGTATATTCGTGGCCGGAGTTTGCCAAATCAATTTATTATTATTGATGAAGCGCAAAACTTAACAAAGCACGAAGCCAAGACCATTCTTACACGTGTCGGAGAAAACAGTAAGGTCGTTCTCGTTGGAGATCCAGAGCAAATTGACCATCCGTATTTGGATGCGTATAACAATGGACTGACGTACGTGATTGAACGCTTTAAAAACGTTTCAATTAGCGGTCATACGGCATTAGAAAAGGGCGAGCGCTCAGCGCTAGCCCAATTAGCAGCAGATCTTCTTTAAGAGATGATCTTCGTTATGCATCAAGTCGAAGCCCGACAACATCAGTGATCGGATTTTCGCGATTGGAACCGTCACCATAATAAATATGAAGAGGACCACTCGTTTTAATGACTTGACCGTTTTCAGAGAATACTGCGATCCATTCTTTCGCAACGTCAATAGGTGCACTGTATTCTTCACCGTTTCGGCGAATTGCAACGAGCGTCTTCGCTTGCTCGGTCGGTTCAGCATTTTCAATAAAAGGTTTAAGAACCATCCCATAGGAGCCTTCAATGAGGGCTTCTTTTTTCGTGCGGATTTGATTCGTTTGCCATCTTCTCGGTCCGAATTCTGGCTCTTCTAGCTTATCTTGTTCTGATTGATCGTTAAAGTGTTGGTCCACATCGAGTTTGCGATTATCAAAGATCCATACCGTTGGGTCGATGGTAATCGTGAATTTACTTTCTCCCGATAGTGTAAGTATGTGTTGATCCATTTGAATCCTCCTCTAATTCCTACATCAATAATCGTAACAGCTTGTCTTCGTTTATGCTACTTTATTATGATGATAATAGAAGAGAAAGGGCAACTTACTAAATAGGAGGCGGTAGTGTATGTTAACTGAGAATTTTGTAAGAGAAATGAAAAAAACAATTGAAGAAGTTCGCCCGCTTTCATCATCTGGGAATGTTGCTGATTACATACCTGCATTGAAAAAAAGCGACCCGTCGATTGTTGCTTGCTCGATCTTTACAAAAGACGGGGCTTGTCATCGCTTTGGTGACGTCGGGACAACGTTTACGATTCAAAGCGTATCAAAAGTATTGACGCTCGCACTAGCGATTGAAGATCATGGGAAAGAGTATGTGTTTGAACGCGTTGGTATGGAACCTACAGGGGATCCGTATTATTCAATGGCAAGGCTTGAGCTAACCGACCAATCAAAGCCACTTAACCCAATGATAAACGCCGGGGCACTGACGATTACATCAATGATTAAAGGCAATACAAAAGAAGAGAAGTTTGAGCGGATTTTGCATTTTATACGTGAACTTGCCGACGATGAAGACATTACGTACAACAAAGACGTTGCGCAAAGTGAATATGACACAACAGACAAAAATCGAGCACTTGCTTATTATTTAAAGGCGAACAACATTCTAGAAGGCGACATTGATGAAGTGATTGATATTTATACGAAACAATGTTCAATTGAGATGAGTTGTTGTCACCTTGCTAGAATCGGCCAAGTGCTCGGAAACAGGGGATATAGTACACTACATGAAAGAGAGCTCGTCTCACCGAGAATTGCTCAGCTCGTTAAGACGTTTATGGTAACGTGTGGCATGTACAACAGCTCAGGTCAATTAGCGATCGAAGCAGGCATTCCCTCAAAAAGTGGTGTGTCAGGTGCAATTTTAGGTACTTTACCTGGCGGCATTGGCATAGGCATCTACAGTCCGGCGTTAGATGAGAAGGGAAATAGCGTCGTAGGGATTGAACTTTTAAAGCGCATTTCACAAAATTACGATCTTAGCATTTTTTAAGCGGTTACTTGTAGGATTCAACTTGCATTTTCTAGCTGTAGCCGATATGATGGTAAGAGAGTTCAAACTGGAGGGATGCATGTGCAGGTGGAGACAGTGATGGACAGCAGAGAGCAGGCCTTCGCCATCCTAAAAGCAGATGCTGAGAAGATCAGGCAATTGATCGAAGTGCAGATGGATAACCTAACGATGCCGCAATGCCCATTGTATGAGGAAGTGCTCGATACACAGATGTATGGTTTGTCTCGTGAGATTGATTTTGCGATTCGATTGAATCTTATTGATGAGACAGCTGGAAAGAACATATTGTCAGAACTAGAACGTAAATTAGCCGCGTTACATGATGCAACTGTCGTGAATAAATAGAGCCATTCTATCTACATAGAATGGCTTTTTTTAGTGTTTTTACGAGTACATTCGACACAATCATGTGCTGATTAGTAGCCGACCTAGAAATGAACGTGATATGATATATATCTAGAACGAGAAATACATATTTGGTGGGAGGAACTTCGATGAGTAAATTAAAAACGATTTCTAAAGTACTCGTTGCAAACCGTGGAGAAATAGCGATTCGTATTTTTAGAGCTTGTACGGAGCTTGACATACGTACTGTTGCGGTGTACTCGAAAGAAGATTCAGGAGCGTTTCACCGTTATAAAGCAGATGAGGCCTACTTAATAGGCGAAGATAAAAAGCCGATTGAGGCTTATTTAGATATTGAAGCGATGATAAAACTCGCGAAGCGAATCGGTGTGGATGCGATTCATCCAGGATATGGATTTCTAGCAGAGAATACAGAATTTGCGAAGCGTTGTGAACAAGAAGGGATTGTATTCATAGGTCCAAAGTCAGAACACTTAGAAATGTTCGGTGACAAAATACGCGCACGGACAGCTGCAATTAACGCAAACATTCCAGTAATTCCAGGGAGTGACGGTGCGGTATTAAGTTTAGACGAAGTGGAAGCGTTTGCGAGCGAACACGGCTATCCGCTTATTATTAAAGCGAGTTTAGGCGGCGGAGGCCGAGGTATGCGGATTGTAAGGGAAGCTAAAGAGTTAAAAGAGTCGTACGATCGTGCCAAATCAGAGGCGCTAAGTGCATTTGGCAACGATGAAGTTTACGTTGAGAAGCTGATTGAAAACCCTAAGCATATCGAAGTTCAAATTCTCGGTGATCATAGTAAGAATGTCTTGCATTTGTATGAGCGTGATTGTTCAGTCCAACGACGTCATCAGAAAGTTGTAGAAATTGCGCCGAGTATTAACTTAGAAGATGAGTTACGTGAACGTATTTGTGAATCAGCGGTGCAACTTGCGAAAAGTGTCAATTATTATAACGCAGGTACGGTCGAGTTTTTAGTAGGCGCTGATGGAGAATTTTATTTTATTGAAGTCAACCCTAGGATTCAAGTGGAACATACGATTACTGAAATGGTTACAGGCGTAGACATCGTTCATGCACAGTTGTACATTGCAGACGGTGCGACGCTTTTCGGCAAAGAACTTGCGTTACCAAAACAAGATCAAGTCACGTTGCACGGTTTTGCGATTCAGTCGCGTGTGACGACAGAAGACCCTGAGAACGGCTTTATGCCAGATACGGGTAGAATTAATGCATACCGTTCAAGTGGTGGATTTGGTGTGCGACTTGACGCTGGTAACGGTTTTCAAGGAGCGGTCATTAGTGCCCATTATGATTCCTTACTCGTAAAAGTTTCTACGTGGGCGACAACGTTTGAAGTTGCTGCGCAGAAAATGCTCCGAAATTTACGAGAGTTTCGAATCAGAGGGATTAAAACGAATATTTCATTTTTAGAAAATGTCGTTACACACCCTTCGTTTTTAAATGGGGAGTACAATACGTCATTTATTGATCAGACACCAGAATTGTTCGTATTTCCTAGAAAGAAAGACCGGGGAACGAAGATGTTGACGTTCATTGGTGAAACGATCGTAAATGGCTACCCAGATTTAGAAAAGCAGAAGAAACCTATTTATTTAGCCCCTCGAATTCCAGAAGTTGATTTAACAAAGACTCCTAAAACGGGGACGAAACAACGTCTTGATGAACTAGGAGCTGAAGGATTTGTTGAGTGGCTAAAAAAAGAAGAGCGTACGTTAATTACAGATACGACGTATAGAGACGCGCACCAGTCACTTTTAGCTACACGTGTACGAACACACGACCTAAAAGCGATTGCTGATCAAACGGCGAGGCTCATGCCTGACTTATTCTCTCTAGAGTTGTGGGGAGGAGCAACGTACGATGTGTCGATGCGCTTCTTGCATGAAGACCCGTGGGAACGACTCGTTACGTTACGTGAAAAAATTCCAAACGTGATGTTCCAAATGTTGTTACGTGGGGCTAATGCGGTCGGTTACAAAAACTATCCTGACAATGTTATCGAAGAGTTTGTGAAGAAATCTGCAGAAGCGGGCATCGATGTGTTCCGTGTGTTTGATTCATTAAACTGGCTAGAAGGAATGAAACCTGCAATAAAAGCCGTTCGAGAGAGCGGTAAACTCGCAGAGGCAGCGATTTGTTATTCAGGAGATTTACTCGAAGGGAAACAAACGAAATACAACTTGGATTATTACTTGAACCTTGCCAAAGAACTTGAGCGTGAAGGCGCACATATTTTGGCGATTAAAGATATGGCAGGTCTTTTGAAACCAGAAGCTGCGTTTGAATTGATCGGAGAACTAAAATCAGCAACTTCGCTGCCAATTCATTTGCATATGCATGATACGAGCGGAAATGGGGTATTTACGTATAGCCGGGCGATCGATGCAGGTGTCGACGTTGTTGATACGGCCATTAGTTCGATGGCAGGCTCAACATCACAACCGAGTATGGAAAGTCTCTATTATGCCCTGAAGGGTACGAATAAAGAACCTCAAATGAATGTGACAGACGTGAAAAGACTCACGGGATACTGGGAAGACGTCCGTCACTATTACAAAGGCTTTGAGAATGGCTTGCTCGCGCCTCATCCTGAGATTTATGAACATGAAATGCCAGGCGGGCAGTATAGTAATTTGCAACAGCAAGCTAAAGCAGTCGGTTTGAAAAACCAATGGGATCACGTGAAAGATATGTATAAGCGAGTCAATGAAATGTTTGGCGATATTGTAAAAGTGACGCCTTCTTCGAAAGTTGTTGGAGACATGGCACTTTACATGGTCAAAAACGAGCTAACAGAAGAAGACATTTTTGAAAAAGGAGAGTCGCTTGATTTTCCAGAATCAGTGATCGAACTTTTCAGAGGTGAAATTGGACAACCTCACGGTGGATTTCCAGAAGAGCTTCAGAAGATCATCTTAAAAAACCGTGAACCACTAAAAGATCGTCCAGGAAAGCATATGGACCCGGTTGATTTTGAACAAGTAGAGAAAGAATTGTTTGAGTCACTAGAGCGTGAAGTCACAGCTCATGACGTATTAAATCATACGATGTATCCGAAAGTATTTGAGGAATTTGAGCAGTTTAGAAACCGCTTTGGTGACGTATCGGTTCTTGATACAGGAACGTTCTTTTACGGGCTTCGTTTAGGTGAAGAGATTGAAGTCGTCATTGAAGAAGGAAAGACATTAATCGTTAAATTGATTTCAGTATCAGAGCCAAACGAAAAAGCAGACCGAATTGTTTATTACGAATTAAATGGTCAACCACGTGAAGTCGTGATTAAAGATCGTAGTATTAAAACGAACGTCAGAGAAAAAGCTAAAGCTGACAAGAAAAACCCAACACATATTGCAGCAACGATGCCAGGGACCATTTTAAACGTGATCGTAAAAGAAGGTGAAGATGTGAAAAAAGGTGATCACCTGATTATTACGGAGGCGATGAAAATGGAGACAACAGTACAAGCTCCAAAGGATGGCAGAATTAAATCGGTTCATATTCGCAACAATGAAGCGATTGAAGCAGGTGATCTACTGCTAGAGTTCGAGAGCTAATGAAGGAGTAGTCAATGGAAATTCGTAGGTTGAATGACAATGAGATAGACCAAGTGATCGAACTTGGTGAATTTGCTTTCCAAGGCAACTTTTCGAAGGAAGATCGAGAAGATATACGCTCTCGTATTGAACCTTTAAACATTTGGGGCGCTTTTGAAGGTGAGCGACTTGCTTCGAAAGTGTCGATGTTACCGATGAATGTATACGTTCAAGGCGTAGCGATGAAAGCCTGTGGGATTACAGGCGTATCGACGTGGCCAGAGCATCGGCGAGGGGGGCTCGTTCGTACATTAATAAAACATGCCCTGACAGATATGGTAGAGAAAGGTCAAACAATTTCTCTACTTGACCCCTTCTCTGTCGGGTATTACAGAAAATTCGGTTGGGAATTGTATTGTGATCACTCGACAGCGGTTTTTACGAGTAAAGAACAGTTTCCTAAACCGCAAAAAACAGGGACTGGTAGTTTTGCCCGAGCGACTAAAGAAGATTGGCTCAGGTTGCAATCGATCTATCAGCAATTAGCGACACGCTACACCGGGATGATTGATCGTGACGAATGGTGGTGGTTAAACCGTAAGTTTAATCATTTCACGAGAAAATTTCGTGCCATCGTATACGTAGATCAACAAGGCGAAGACCAGGGTTATCTTTTTTACAAGATTAAAGACGACAATCTAGTTGTACCGGAGTTTGTTGCATTAAATGAAGAAGCCTATGAGCAGCTGTGGCGATTTATTGCGGACCATGATTCGATGGCAAAGACGATTAAAGTGCGACAATTATCGCAAACACCGTGGCAATTTTATTTGGATAACCCTCAAGTGAAAGAGGAGCGAAAACCATTTTTCATGGCACGTATCGTCGATGCGCAGCGGTTTTTAGAGCAATTCCCATTTCAGTTAGAAGATGGTGAAAGTATAACGTTTGCGATTACGGATGAATTTGCTGAGTGGAACAATGGCAATCATCACGTTGAACGCACACACGTTGAAACACTAACTGATACGCGTCATGATGCAATCACTGTAGATATTCGCACACTCGTGCCGTTGTTGTTTCGTTATATTGATCTTTCAATCCTTAGAGAACGTGGGCAACTATCAATCAGTGATGATACTGCACAGTTGTTAGAGCGGGCAATACCGAAGTATAAGCCGAACTTGTTTGATGCATTCTAAAAAACAAAAAGCCCTCAATTGAGAGGGCTTTTTGTTAATAAGCAGGTCGTCGTACAATAATTGTAGCGATGTAGCAAATCATCGTAAACATAATTGAAACGACGAGTGAGTGAATCAGTGCAAACGTCATGTATTGATCTGGGAAGTAAACAATTAAAATCCCGGCAGTAGCTTGAATGAGAACGAGAGCAACGACTGTCCACGCACTAATCGATAATGTTTTACTTTCGCTCTTAAACTTCATCGCTTTGATCGCTAAAATTACGAGTAGAACGACGAGTAAGATTGCCGCAGAGCGGTGAATGATTTGAACGAGTGCCTGAAAATTAATCGACGATGAAAGTGGATCGCAATTAGGGAAGCTCGTACAACCGTAAGTTGAGCCGGTATGTTTTACGTAAGCACCAGTGTAAATGACCGCATAGGCGTAAACGAGTACACCAAATACGTAATTTCTAAAGCCTTTCGTGACTCGAGGCTGTGGTCGGTTGTCGTTTTCAAATGATAGAATCGTTAAGATGACAACAGTTGCTAGAGAAATGGCTGAAATACCAAAGTGTAGTGCAAGGACGATATTCGAATGACCAAACACAACAGCAGCTGCACCCATCATCCCTTGGAAAACAATGAATAAGACGGCCATTAGCGCCCAGAACTTCGTTTCCTGAGTGTGACGTAACTTTCGCCACGACCAAATTGCCAAGATAATAACGAGCAACCCGACAATTCCTGAAACGAGACGGTGGCTATATTCGACAATTGTTGCAAATACCATGTTGCTTGGGAGAACTTCTCCAAAACATAATGGCCACGTTTCTCCGCAGCCGTCACCAGAATCGGTTTTCGTGACAATTGCACCTTGTAAAAGTACAATAATCATACCGATTGAAGTTAGAATCCCAAAAAACTTCAAACCTCTGTTCAAGATGATCACCTTTTCATAAGTAGGGTAAAACCTGTTGACAAAACAAATAGAGTATGATTACGTAAAATAGACTATTACGAGCGACATGTTTCGACACGTAAAGAACCACTCATGTAAATAGTAAAGAACTTTATCATCAGAAGTCAATTTACGTTCAGTGAACATTTCGTGGCAATTCATGTGAAATATTCATCAGATTGGTGATACTTGATGAAACCATTTTAATTTTAGGCTATAATAGCATTAAAATGATAACCTCTACGCTCTATCTGACTTTTGTAGTAGACTGTAGTAGGTTTGATTGGTCCAAGTGAATTTACTTGATTGCCATTCTTACGATTTAAAGGGGGTGACACGGTTAGCGATAAACGGGGCTTTGCCGCTCTTGGTTGAGGAGTACTCGCTATGACGCTTCGCGTTCACAGATGGTGTGATCAAGTAGTTACATAATAATGATTGTACCGTTTTTGTCCGACAGAGAATGAATACGACTACTACCGTTTGTCAGTAACATCAACTTGTTTACAGTTGGTGTGACCGTATAGCGCTCACTTTAGATGTGTAAGTTGTACGTTTCCTCAGTATATTCAACCGGCAATTGTAATTCGTTTTTGGACCACGCTCGTCACTGTAAGACGGGCTAAAACATGCTGTATGTACTTGGATACCCCTTCGGATTACTTCGTATAACAATAAGCGTTCCTAGTGTTCGTTTTATTTATACGGAGGATTAAGTCTGATGTGAATTCGATCATGTTTTTACATGAATTTACGAGTCAACGGTTACACTTGTATTATCAGCAACAGAAAGAAAGTGGGGTTTAATCACTCATGAATGGTTTGAGAAGACTTTTCAAGTTTGCGCCGTTTATGGCAGTCTTCCTTTTCTTGGCAGGCTGTGGTGAGCGAAGATTGACGGCTTTAGACCCGATGGGTCCTCAGTCGCAATGGATTTATGACAACATGATTTTAAGTCTTTACGTCATGGCGATCGTTATTATTGTCGTCTTCGTACTGTTCTTTATTGTAGTTGTTCGTTTCCGTCATAAAGAAGGAGACAATGAATACCCTGAACAAGTTCACGGAAGTACAAAGCTAGAAGTGGCTTGGACAGTTATTCCGCTATTTTTATTAGCTATTTTAGCTGTACCTACAGTAACTGGACAATTTTACTTATCAAACACTGGACTTGAAGCTCAAGAAGCTGAAAACGAAGAAGAGGTTGATGAAGAAGAATTGGACGCTGAAAGTGCTGAAGAGCTCGGCGACGATGTCATGAAGATTACAGCGACTGGACATCAGTTCTGGTGGCAGTTTGATTATGACTTTGGTGATGACTCATTTACAGCAGGTAACGAAGTATACGTACCTGTTGACACGAAAGTTGCATTCGTTCTAGAAGCAGAAGACGTTATGCACTCATTCTGGGTACCTGCACTTGCAGGTAAAGTCGATAACATTCCTGGAATTGAGAACTACATGTGGCTTGAAGCAAGTGAGCCAGGTGTATACAAAGGAAAATGTGCAGAGCTTTGTGGTCCGTCACACGCGCTAATGGACTTCAGACTCATTGCTCTTGAGCAAGATGAGTTCGATGAGTGGGCAACTGCAATGCAAGAAGAAGAAGAAGCTCCAACTGAATCACTTGCAAACGAAGGTCGTGAAATCTTTGAAGAGCAAAGCTGCTTGAACTGTCACGCAGTAGATGGAGATGGAGGCGCAATGGGTCCATCACTTGCGAACTTTGGAGATCGAGAGACAATCGCGAACTATCTTGACGTGACTGATGAGAACTTGAAAGCTTGGATTCAAGATCCTCAATCATTAAAGCAAGGGAATGAAATGCCTGCTTATCCAGATTTAAGCGATGAAGAGCTTGACGCCCTTGTAGCTTATTTAAATCAGTTAGAGAAGTTAGACCCTGAAACGAAAGAAGGGCTTGAGCGAGACTAATCGCTTAAGGGTATGCATAAAGGAGGCTAATCCACGTGGTAAGAGAGGCTACAAACACGCTCCAAAAGAGTGTGCTTTGGGATTGGTTGACGACTGTCGACCATAAAAAGCTGGCCGTCTTATATCTCATCTCGGGTACGTTGTTCTTCTTAAAAGCCGGCCTAATGGCAGTCTTTATGAGAATTCAATTGATGTTCCCGATGAATGACTTTTTAAGTGGTCAGACATTTAATGAATTTATTACGATGCATGGTACGATCATGCTATTCTTAGCAGCAACACCACTATTATTCGCGTTTATGAACTACATCGTGCCACTGCAAATCGGTGCACGAGACGTAGCATTTCCGTTCGTAAACGCTCTCGGTTTCTGGTTGTTCTTCTTCGGGGGACTACTCGTTAGTTTGAGTTGGTTCTTCGGAGGAGCACCAGATGCTGGTTGGACGTCGTACGTTCCGCTCGCAAGCCGTGATTACGGTGGACTTGGAATTGACTTCTACGTACTTGGTTTACAAGTGTCCGGTATTGGTACACTCGTATCGGGGATTAACTTTATCGTAACGATCATCAACATGCGTGCACCTGGTATGACGATGATGCGTATGCCACTTTTCTGTTGGACGACGCTCGTTACATCAATTTTAATCGTATTTGCATTTACACCACTTGCAGCTGGTCTTGCACTTCTTATGTTAGACCGTATGTTTGATGGTATGTTCTTTATCCCTGGTGAGGGTGGTAATGTTGTCATTTGGCAACACATCTTCTGGATCTTCGGACACCCGGAAGTATACATTCTCGTATTACCAGCGTTCGGTATGATTTCTGAAATTATCCCGACATTCTCTAAGAAACGTCTTTTCGGTTATACTGCAATGGTCTTTGCAACACTAATCATCGGTTTCCTCGGTTTCATGGTATGGATGCACCACATGTTTACCGTCGGAATTGGTCCGATTGCAAACTCTGTGTTTGCGATTGCTACGATGATTATCGGTATACCTACCGGTATTAAGATCTTTAACTGGCTCTTTACGATGTGGGGCGGTAAGCTCACATTTAATACGGCAATGCTTTGTGCATCGTCATTCGTACCGACGTTTGTACTCGGTGGTGTAACAGGGGTTATGCTTGCAATGGCACCAGTTGACCACTTGTACCACGATACGTATTTCGTTGTTGCCCACTTCCACTACATCATATTAGGTGGTATCGTTCTTGGACTCATCGGTGCAACATTCTACTGGTATCCGAAGATGTTCGGTCATAAGCTTAATGAAACATTAGGTAAAATTATGTTCTGGATGTTCTATGTTGGTTTCCATTTAACATTCTTCGTTCAACACATTCTTGGACTGATCGGTATGCCACGTCGTGTGTATACATACCTTGAAGACCAAGGGATGGACACGATGAACATGATCTCTACGATTGGTGCATTTGTCATGAGTGCGGCAATTATCTTGCTTGTGATTAACATTGTGTACTCTGCAATGAAGTCACCACGCGAAGGTGGAGATCCTTGGGATGGTCGTACACTTGAGTGGGCGACACCAACACCAGTACCTGAATACAACTTTGCTCAAACACCACAAGTTCGTTCTCTTGATCCATTATTCTATGAAAAGATTCATGGTGACGGAACGATGAAACCAGCAGAGCCAATTGGTGATATTCATATGCCAAACGGTTCAATCTATCCGTTTACGATTAGTCTTGGGCTATTCATCGCAGGATTTGGTTTCATTATGTTAAACATGGAAAATGCGATTATTAGCCCTTGGATTGTAATTGCTGTCGGTGGAATTATTACATTCGGCTCAATGGCCTTGCATTCTGTGAAAGAAGACCACGGTTATCATATTTCGAAAGAAACCGTTGAGCAGATGGAGAAAGAGGTGGGAACGAATGGCTGAAACAACTGATTTATCCAAAGGACTTCCTTCCCACCCGGAAAAGGCAACCTTAGAAGGCAAGAACAAGTTTCTTGGCTTCTGGGTGTTCCTTGCCGGTGAAACAACGATGTTTGCCACGTTCTTTGGAACGTACTTAGGTTTACGTAATGGAACAGGATCTGGTCCGGAAGCGGCGGATATTTTCTCACTGCCACTCGTCTTTATTATGACGATGATTCTTCTTACAAGCTCGTTGACGAGTGTGTTCGCAATGTTTGCGATGAAGAAAAATCAATTTAAGAAGATGAAGATTTGGATGTGGGTAACGGTTGCTCTCGGTACTGCATTCTTAGGTTTTGAAATCTATGAGTTTGTGGAATATGTACATTATGGACTTGGATTTACGACGAGTGCATTTGCATCATCTTTCTACGCACTAGTAGGTTTGCACGGGGCCCACGTATTGTTCGGTTTATGTTGGATTAGTTTGTTATTAATCCGTTACAACAAATCGGGCATTACGCTTACGAATGCTCCAAAGTTTTACGTAGCTAGTCTTTACTGGCACTTTATCGACGTCGTGTGGATTTTCATCTTCACGGTTGTCTACCTAATGGGAATCGGAGGTTGATCATAAATGGGTGAAAATTTATCTCAACCGTTTGAGAAAAGCTCAATGACTCCTGAAGAAATTAGAAAGATTAATCGGGAGCAACGAATTCAAACGATTGCATTTGGTTTTATGATCGCAATCACACTACTTGCATTTATTGCTGTTGGTGCTGATGTCGTTCCAGGATCATTTGCGATTCCGTTTATTCTAGGTTTAGCAGGGATCCAGTTGTTTTTACAACTCTACTATTTCATGCACTTAAAGGATAAAGACCACGGTTGGCCGAATACGTTTATTGTGTCCGGAATCGTACTCGTTATTCCTACGATTGTTGCGTTAATGCTTCTTATCGGTGTGACGAAATATTAAGTGACAAGAAAGAGCGGCCGAATTCGGTCGCTCTTTTGTCATATAATCGTCAAGGAGACGTTTTGAGTGTGAGTAGTCGTTGCAGTATAATGAAAACGACAGGAGGTTTTTTTCTTTGGGAAACGCAGATTATGTACCAAAAACGAACAAAAATTACACGTGGATTGTCGTCACGCTAACCATCGTTATTAATGGTTTAATCGCTCTATTATTTTTTATGGACGGGCTAGGCGCGGATGCGTCGTTTGATGTGACGATCTTACCGATGATGAATGCGATCTATAACAGCTTTACGACGGTGTTCTTACTTGCGGCACTCTTTGCAATTATAAAGCGCAACGTAAAAGTACATCGCCGGTTTATTTATGCAGCGTTAACGACAACAACGCTATTCCTCGTAACGTATGTGGCACACCATTTACTTGCAGACTCTACACCTTACGGTGGAGAAGGAATTATGGCGGGCATTTATTACTTTATTCTACTTACACACATTCCACTTGCGGCCATTATCGTACCGCTCGTACTGTTTTCAGTCATCTGGGGTATGACAAATCAAGTAACGAAACACAAGAAAATTGTTCGTTGGACGATGCCACTTTGGCTTTATGTGAGTATTACAGGTGTACTAATCTACATTATGATCTCACCTTATTACGGCTAATGACAAAAAAGCGAGTACGCTATTCATGCGTACTCGCTTTTTTCGTAAAAAGAAAAACAGCTGAGTATACAGCTGTCTTAACGGTTTAGAAGTCTTTTAATCCTTCTTCAATGCCTTGAAGTTTAGACTTCACTTTTGATACGATTTTGTCTGGGAATTCTTCATCGTATTCGACACCGTGTGGGTAATAATGTCTACCGAGCATCGGCGTCATTAATTTAACGACCGTATCTTCCCCTGGAATATCTCCGTCGATTGCGTAGGCAGGTACTCGTAAGAAGTACGTTGCACCTTCGCGTTCGTCCTTCATTTCATAATCAAAGGTAACACGTTCGTAATCCCATTGTTCTGCGTGGATAAATCCGTGCTTGTCCATGACTGGAAGCAAGTTTCCAAATTTCAATTCTTTGTCTGGAAAGTTGAAGTCTGTTATTTTCATCCCGTTCCCTCCTAAAAGGCTCAATCCATTCTTTATTTTATAGAAAAACGCTTAAATATGCAATTGCTAGCATAAGGAATTTTGATGAACATAGACAAGAGTGGATGCGTAATGTAAAAGCAAAAGGAGGGGGTATCATGCCAGATGAGCACATGGACCCTTCGGTGATTGATTTTAAGGCATTTGTCAAAAATCATCCAGGGTTAATTCAGGAAGTCCGTGAAGGACGCCGTTCATGGAATGGGTTATATCAAGATTGGAGTATTTTAGGATCAGACGATCAAGGTTGGCAAGCATTTGCACGTACAACAGCAGCTCCAACTGAACAAGTGGGAGTAGGTGGCAATCAAAAACAAGAAGCTACCAGTGCAGAAGGAAGAGGAGCTGCGAGCAATTTACAAGGGTTACTTGATAACAATCCAACCGTTGCCTCTGTCGTCTCCAAGCTCGGACAAATGAACGTAAACGAGCTTCAAGGTTATTTAGGTCAATTTAGTGGTGTGATGAACAACGTGCAACAACTAATGGGGCAGTTCCAAAATACAGGAGCTCCAGTTCGTAGTAGCACGAGGGATAATCCGTTTTCCTTTAGAGGGTTTTAAAAGGCGGTTGATACGATGAGAAGTGACGTAATGGAATACATTCGGAGTCGTCCAGATCTTAAGCGCTATTTACGTGCAGAACCGACATGGTACCGCAAACTCGCACGGCATCCTGAACAGCTTGTTGACATGGAGAAAGAAGCGAAAGTATTCAACGGTCAAACGTGGCCCCAACGAGTAGCTAAAGTAAACCAAGGACTTGGGATGACAATGAGTTTGTTAAGCATGTTCCGTAGGTAGCATAGTTTTAGACCTTCTTTGGCATAATAAGACAAAGGAGGTCGTTTTTATGTCCGTATGGATGATTATGCTACTCATGTCACCTTTCGTGCAAAGCGATATAACGATTGAACCGTTGCCAGCCATTCAAGAAGTGTCTACTGAGAATACTGAAACAAAAATACAAACGCACCAAATTGGGAGTACGATCTATGTTGAAACGTATGTTCCAGAAGTGACGTTTAATCGTCATGATGAGGAACGACCAAAAGGCTATTTCATCGTCACTCTTGATGGGGAAAAAGAAAAAGTCGAGCAAGCCGCGTTTATGCTTAAGGACGTTCCGAATGGGAAGCACCAATTAATCATCGAACTCTATGATGAAAAAGGTTCGTTACTACATGAATATGAGGAAACCATACAATTGTAACTCTACGCATGTTATACTGGGGTTTGGAGGTGTTTTACAGTGCAAAGTGTCGTATCAACACCTGTTGACCTGTTGGATGTTTCCGAAGAACTTTCTTTTATGATCACTCGTAGTGATGTGTACACTACTTATCTCGATACAAAAAGAGAAATGAACGAAGATGCTTACGCAACGTCTTGTATCGTAGCCTTTAATGATGAAAAGGTGCGTTTTGAAGAAGTTCAACGGTTTGGTAAATACCATCCAGATTATCATACAGTAACGAAAGCTATGCGACTTGCAAAGCGCGAAATGGACATGTGTGAAACAGTCGCTGCATTTCGGAAAGCAGAACGGGACTTAGAGAAGTTGTTATCTTCGATTGGTGAGCTACTGGCAAGCTCAGTGTCGCCGTTTATTAAAGTTCCTTCTTCAAATCCTTACTTTGACTCTTCGTCTTGTAGTGGGGGATGTGGATCAGGTGGGAGCTGTAGCTGTAGTTGATTCCATAAAAAAGCTATTAAGAACGGTTGATTCTTAATAGCTTTTCTCTATTGCAAATATCTGTGAACCAAGGCGAGAATTGAACGTCTCGTTAAAATTCCGACGAAGGCATCGTCATCGTCAACAATACATATGAACGGATGATTAATTGACGTCGTTAATGCTTTTTGGAATGTAGCGTCCGTGCGTAATCGTGGGATGTTTTTGTTCATTGCCGTCTCCACAGTAATATCATGAAGGCGCTCCATCTCCAATTGCTCTAAACCGAGAATAGAGTCTAAGATTTCTGTTTTACTAATCTGACCTTTTACTCGGTAGTCACGATCAAGTACAGGTACGGCTGTATATCCCGATTTAATGAGAACAAGTAATGCATGATCAAGTCGGTTCTCTAGTTGAACGTGTGCAACTTTTTCGTGAGAGACGATTAGATCATTAATTTCTTTCGTCATCAGTTGACGATTTTTCAAAACGTTGAGCGTCATAGCATCAGATCCCCTTACGAATGAAGAAAAATGAATACATTACTTTTACAATCTTATGTATTATCGTAGAAGTTCCTTGAAAAATTGTCAAGAAATGAACGACGGTTCACGGTCTCAATAAAGGATATTCCTAGATTCTAATTAAGAATCTAAGTATAATAAAAGAAGATTTAGGAACGAAAGGGATTGTATATGAAACGCAAGGATAAAAAAATTGTCATTACGCTATTATCTGTTGTTGCAATTCTTATCATCGGTGGAATGTTTGTGCCGATCAGCGTGAGTGCCCCGAGTGATACTCGCACCATCATTGATCATACGACACAAACGTATGCTGCTCCTTCGTGTTTTGATGAAGCAGAAATGACAAACTTCCTTCAAGAGACGACGTTTGGCCATGCCAAATCGTTGGATTATGATGCAGAGTCTTCATGCTCCACTGATTTTTACACTCAATCAGACGTCCCCATCTTTTTCGCGATGCTGCAATTATTTGGACTAGGAGAACAACAATGGTCGGAAGAAGACCGTCTATAGCTATGAATGTACACCAAGAAAAAGGGAGAGAGAGTAAATGAAAGTTGTAAAATTTGGAGGAACATCAGTGGCGAGTGGGCCACAAATTGAAAAGCTTACGAATATCGTACAAGAAGATGCTGAACGAAGAATTATTGTCGTTTCAGCACCGGGAAAACGAACGAAAGACGATATTAAAGTAACCGACATGCTGATTGACTTAGGTGAGAAGTGTATTAAAGGCCAATCAACAGACGATGCGCTTGCAGCAGTGATTGAACGCTACCAATCGATTGCAAAAGAGCTCGCATTGCCGAGTGAAGCGATTGAAGAAGTAGAACAAGACCTTCACGCTCGCCTTGGTTTTTATAGCAAAGCGGACAATGATGATCAATTTATGGATCAAATGAAAGCCGCAGGCGAGGACAATAATGCGAAACTAATCGCAGCTCACTTTTCGAATGTAGGCATTGATGCAGTTTATATGAATCCGAAAGTAGCTGGACTTCTCGTTGAAGGCGAACCAGGGGACGCTAGTGTGATTCCAGAAGCTTACGAACAATTAAAAGCATTACGTGATGAAGAGCGCGTAATCGTATTCCCAGGCTTTTTCGGGTATACCGAAGAAGGAATTTTAACGACGTTCCCAAGAGGCGGTTCAGACATTACAGGTGCCATTGTAGCTGCTGGTGTAAAGGCCTCTCTCTATGAGAATTTCACAGATGTTGATTCGGTTTATGTTGCAAATCCAAACGTCATTGAAAATCCAGAAGAGATCCACCATATGACGTATCGCGAAATGCGTGAGCTTTCGTATGCTGGTTTTTCAGTTTTTCATGATGTTGCGTTAATTCCAGCATTTCAACATGATGTTCCAGTAAGCATTAAGAATACGAATAACCCATCAAGTGAAGGGACATTAATTACCGCTCGTCGTAAAGAAGAGAATACGTACTTCCCTGTAACAGGCATCGCTGCTGATAAAGGGTTTAGCATTATTTATGTTCGAAAGTATTTAATGAACCGCGAGATTGGGTTTGGACGTAGACTTCTAGAAATGGTTGAAGAAGAAGGACTTTCATACGAGCATTTGCCTTCTGGAATTGACGATACTTCAGTCATTCTAAGAACGTCGCAATTCTCGATTGATAGCGAGAATCGTCTTATTACACGAATCCAAAACGAACTTGGTGTGGATGATTGTTACATTGAGCATGGATTTGCGATGGTGATGGTCGTGGGAGAAGGCATGCACGAGACCGTCGGTCTTGCATCAAGAGCAACTCAAGCAATATCAGGTGCAGGTGTTAACTTAGAAATGATCAATCAAGGTTCTTCAGAAGTATCGCTTACGTTTGGAGTAAAAGAACGTGAAGCCGATGATGCACTTCAAGCATTATACAAAGAGTTCTTCGCTAAAGTAACCCAATAATAAAAAACTCGGATCCTACTTTGGATCCGAGTTTCAGATTGTCGAGAAAGCCTTGGTTCTGTGAACCAAGGCTTTCTCTTATGGTCTTTGAATTGGTTCCAATGACGATTTTTTTGGTGAAAAGTA
>NZ_JAFBEC010000024.1 GCF_016908595.1 Geomicrobium sediminis
GAGGATTTATCCACAAACTTTTTAAGGTTGCTGGGTCAAATCCGGTCAAATGTCTTGCGAATCCGTTATTCAGTTTTGAGAGAACGACACTCTCAAAAAAGGTTAAATCTGAGGACGAAAAGGTCCGAGAAGATCGAGGACAGGAAGTTACGAGCATCGGAGCGTATCGTGATACGTGAGAAGCAGAGAAACGACTGGACGAAGAGATTCGACAGAGATTTTCCCCGGAAGATGTAACAATCATTTTCATAGTCAGGTGACGATAGCAAAGAGGTCCCACCCGTTCCCATGCCGAACACGGAAGTTAAGCTCTTTAGCGCCGATGGTAATTGGGGGGCAACCCCCTGTGAGCGTAGGACGTTGCCTGGCAAGCGAACACGAAGTTCAAAAGAACTTCGTGTTTTTTGTTGTAATCGTTACTAATAGTTTTCAAATGTAATAGTTGTTAGAAAATATATGAAAGATTATTTAACAAATGATATTGCTGTTTTTTCTGACATTTGTTATCATGAGGTACCATTTAGATATAGAAAATAGAAGGTAAAGGATGGTGAAGTATGGTTGCTACAGAAAGTATTTTGAATTATTTGCAAGTGTCGAAGGTGCAGAATCCAGTTTATCAAAGCAATCATTTGTTTTATATTAGCGATGAAACAGATCTTCCTCAGATTTGGAAGTATGATGAAGAAGCAAATGATAGCTCGCAGTGGCTTGAGACAAATGACAGAATTCAGTTTTTTAAGAAAGTTTCTCGCAGTGAGTCTTTTATTCTAGGGATGGATGTTGAGGGCAATGAAAGGCAACAGCTGTATTATGTGGATGAAGATAAAAGAATTGAGAGATTAACGAAACAAGATGATGCGTTATATGTATTTGGTGGCAGCTCTCCAGACGGCAAAGCAATTGCTTATGCTAGCAATGAGCGCAATGCCTATTATTATGATTTGTATACGATGGACCTTCAGAGTAAAGTTGCTACGAGAGTTTTTGAAGGGGATGGCACGTATCGTGTACTAGGCTGGCATCCGAGTAATGAGAAACTAGTTGTTCAAGAAGTGTTTACCAACTTGTATAACAACGTCGGCTTGTTGGATTTACATACTGGAGAAGTTGACTGGTGGTTTGAAGACGAAGCAATCAGTTCTTATGACACACCGATCTTTTCACAAACAGGTGAAGATCTTTACTTATTAACAAATCATCAACATGAGTTTATCACTGTAGCGAAGTTCAACCTTCACTCAAAACAATTAACTTTTATGATTGAGGAAGATTGGGACATTGAGAATTTAGTCGTTGATGAGAAGAAAGAATGGTTCGCATATACCGTCAATGAAGGTGGAATTGATCGAGGAAAAGTGTATCACTTAGCTACAGGGGAGACACGTTCCTTTGATTTAGGAATTGGGACAATCTCTGGTATGTCTTGGTCTAGTGATTCAAAGACGATTGCAATTGTTTTTAATGGTCCTACGAGAACATCGGATCTTTATAAATGGTCGATTGAAGACGGTGAGTTAGAGCGTTTGTATTGCACATCAGTTGATCCTAACTTTGAGAAGTCTCTCGTCGAACCAGAGATTTATACGATCGAGTCATTTGATGGGTTACGTGTTCCGTCGTTTTTATACAAGCCTAAAGAGCTTACAGAAGATGCACCACTTGTGTTCTGGGTACACGGTGGTCCAGAAGGGCAGACAAAAGCGGAGTATCATCCGGTTATTCAATCATTAACTGCATTAGGTTACGTCGTATGTGCGCCGAATGTACGTGGTAGTAAGGGATACGGCAAGACGTATATCCATTTAGATGATGTAAGAAAAAGAATGGATTCTGTCCAAGATTTAATTGAGATTGCGAACGCTTTGAAGAAAGAGTCGCTTGTCGATGAATCTAAGGTGGCTGTCATCGGTCGTAGTTATGGTGGGTTTATGGTACTTGCGGCGATTACACATTACCCAGATGTGTTTACCGGCGCGATTGATTTAGTTGGAATCTCGAGTTTTAGAACCTTCTTAGAGAATACAGGACCTTGGCGAAGAAAGCTTCGTGAAAGCGAGTATGGGACGATTGAAGAAGACGGTGTGTTTTTCGATGAAATTGATCCGATTCACCATACAGAGAAGATTACAGCTCCATTACTCGTATCTCACGGTGCAAATGATCCCCGAGTACCAATTGGTGAAACGGAGCAAATGATTACAGAGTTAAGGGCGAGAAATCATCCTGTTGAGTACATCCGGTTTGAAGATGAAGGGCATGGCATCGTAAAAATCCAAAACCAAGTAACCGCATATACAGCAATGGCAGAATTTCTAGAGAAATTATATCGCTAATTGAGGGGGACAGAAGATGAAAAAGCAACTAGGGTTTACAGCAGCGACAACGGCATTTGCCTTCGCATTAGTGGGCTGTTCAGATGATGCAGAACCAGAAGTAACGTCAAGTGCAACTGAAGAGGAAGAAACGGTAGCGGAAAGTGAAGCACCAGAAGGTGGCGACTTTATTCTAGCGGTACCGGCTGATGCTGTAACGGTTGATCCACATATGGCAGGTGACGTTCCGTCGAATGTTGTGAACTGGACGATGTATGAAACATTAGTCGAGCGTGATGAGGATATGGAGCTTGTTCCTGGGCTTGCAAGTGACTATGAACAGCTCGATGAGCTAACGTGGGAATTTACTCTTCGTGAAGATGTTACGTTCCATGACGGCGAGCCTTTTAATGCGGAGGCAGTGAAAGTAAATATTGAACGCGCTCTTAGTCCAGAGACTGCTGCCCCAAGAGCTGATTATTTAACGGATATTGAAGAGGTTGTTGTTGTTGATGATTACACGGTACAGATAATCACAGAGAAACCTTTTGCCCCACTCATAGCACACCTAGCTCACAATATCGGAAGCATGATTAGTCCTGCTGCGATTGAAGGCGATGTGAATTTAGATATTGAAGCTGTTGGTACAGGTCCCTTCAAATTTGAAAACTGGAGCCAAGGGGATGAACTAGTCATTACGAAAAACGAAGACTATTGGGGTGAGCACCCTCATTTGAATTCAGTAACATTTAAGGTCGTACCAGAAGAATCAACACGAATTGCGATGATTGAAAATGGTGAAGCAGATGCGATTGAACGAATCGAACCAGTAAACATATCGCGCGTTGAAGGTCTTGAAAATGCGGAGCCTTTAATTAATGATACATTGTCTATGACCTATTTAGGATTTAATACACAAAAAGAACCTCTTGATGATGTCGCTGTTCGACAAGCAATCTCAAAAGGAATTGATACAGAAGTTATTATTGAAGGAATCTATGAAGGCTATGCAAGCGAAGCAACGGGTCCTATTAACGATCTTGTCTTTGGTAGTAACCCAGACCAAGAACCGATTGATTATGACCCAGAGGGAGCAGAACAACTCCTAGAAGAAGCGGGTTTTTCTGAAGGGGAGTTATCCATTAATTTATGGACAAATGATGCGGATGCAGTACGTGTTCAAATTGCAGAGGTCATTCAAGATCAACTCAGTCTTATTGGTGTAAACGTAACGATTGAGAATATGGAATGGGCAGCTTATCTCGATGCATTGACCAATGGAGAACATGATTTATTCTTGCTCGGTTGGTCTTCTGGAACAGTTGATGCTGATGCTACCATGTTCTCCTTATTCCACTCAGAAAACCAAGGAGCACCAGGAAATCGTAGCTTTTATACGAATGATGAATTTGATTCCCTTATTGAAGAAGCCCGAAATGAAACTGACATCGACGAACGAGAGCAACTCTATCATCAAGCGTTAGCACTACTTGCTGAAGAGGTACCTGTCGATTATATCTCTTTCACACAAAACATTGATGCGGTTGGAGAGCATGTGGACGGCTTTAAACGATATGCAAACTCACGGTTCGTGTTTGATGAAGTCACATTAGAAGATACAGAAAATAGTTATTAACAATCTAAGTCTAATGTTCTATTCGTAGAGCATTAGGCTTTTGCCATTTTTTATATGATTTTCTTATAATAAGATTTTATAAAGGATATTGTACACAATGAGAAATCTGTCATAATAAGAAAGGATTAGTATTTTTTTGATAATAAATCTAACGATTTGATTTTTGTTACATAGGGGGAGTACATAGATGATCCATCACGTTAAGTTTTTGCGTGGGCTTTTTGACACGAAAAGACATTTTTCTACGTTAAAAGAATCTGAAGCAACGAAAGGACTAGCTTGGAGATTAATCGTAAGTGCACTTTTAGTCGGGGTTCTGACGTTCTTAAGTCAGTGGTTTATCCGAGAAGATCTCATTCAGACCTTTGTGGCTGAAGGGGCAGGAATGATTGGCTACGATGAAGCATCGATGCTTGTGACGGTTGTAACAGCGTTAAGCGGTGTGTTTGCAATCGGAATGGCTATTCTTGCCGTGTTACTATTAGCTCTTGTATTTTGGATTTTTTATAAAGACGTAGGTTTTAAGAGGCTGTTTATAATATTCAGCTATTTCTTGCCGATTTATATCGTAACATTGCTTCTTGATTTGCCTTATTACATAACTTTTGGCTTGGAGCATCAATATTCTGTAACAAGTTTCGGTTATTTGGCGCATTTGGCTTTTGATGAATCGTTTTTATCGTTTTTCTTTGGCCAGTTTAACCTCCTTATAATCGGGTGTTTTATCGTGCAGATTTTTGCACTTAAGGTGAATACTGCCAAGAGCACACGCTACATAGTACTCACGACAACGCTTATTTATCTCGTTGTTATGACGCTTATTGCTCTTTACACCTATTTCTCAATGATGCAAGGGGTGCAATAACATGAAAAAGAGAATTGGGATTCTCATAGGCTTACTAATGCTTGGTGGGCTTATGGTCGGAAATAGCTATATTTTATCTGAAGGTATGACGACAGATGACCCAGTCGTCGTAACGAACGTACTTACTAGTGAAGAAACATTATACGATACAATTATTGCAAATGGTCGAGTTGAACCAGGAGAAAGTCAGGCGATTTTCGAAGAAGCTCAACATGGTACCGTTTATGATATTCATGTTAATGATGGCGAAGAGGTTTTTGAAGGCGATGTGCTGATCACGTATGAGAATCAAGAAATCACACGACAGCTCGTGTCGCTGCGTAACAACCTTGATCGTTTGATGGTTGAAATGGAGCAACAAAACGATCAAATTTCTACCATTGAGTCACAAATTAGTACAGAGCGAAGTAATCGTGATGATGATGATCCGTTCGATCAAACGGATCAAGTCATTCGTCAACTTGAAAATGAACGTGACGCGATGGAGTATCAACGACGACTTACAAACTTACAGTACAGTGAACAAGAAGAAGAGATCGCATATCTTGAAGATCAAGAACTTCATGAAATATATAGCGATGTAAATGGGATTGTAGAACACGCTAATTATCCGAATGAAGTCGAAGAAGGACAACCGTTAATTCGAATCCAATCCGATGAGTTTTGGAACGTAAACGGAACCGTTACCGAATATGATCTTATCCAGCTCCATGAGGAGATGGAGGTAGAAGTTGAAGCGAATGTATTACCTGATCAGACATTTGAAGGGTTTTTAGCACGGTTAGGCTCGACACCTGCGGATGAAGAACAGTCAATCCAAGCTGAAGGTTCGAATGTAACGTCATACCCGTTTGAAGTGCAATTGCATGATCAGTCTGAAGACTTATTACACGGTTTTCACGTGAATGTTTACTTCGAAGTTGAGGCAGAAGCCGATGCTGTTGTTGTACAAGCTTCAGCGATTGAGACCGTATACAACGAATTTACTGGTGACGAAGAAAATTATGTTTATCAAGTAGAAGAGGGCATTGCTAGAATGCAAGCGGTTGAGACGGGCATTACCAATGAGCAAGGTGTACAGATCTTATCTGGTCTTGAAGCGGGCGAATCCGTGATTGACTTAGAACCATTGGAGACGATTTATGAAGGCATGGAGGTAGTCGTCAATGATCCACCTGAAGAATCTTGACAAGCAGTACAAAAACGGGGATCAAACGCTTCACGTCTTAAATGATATTCATCTTAAAATTGAAGAAAATGAGTTTGTCGCGATTATGGGACCATCAGGATCTGGAAAATCTACGCTCATGAATATGATTGGGTGCCTTGACCAGCCGACTTCAGGTGAATATTTACTACATGGGACAGATGTGGCATCACAACCTGAGAAAGAGTTGGCAAAAGTCCGCAATGCTCAGATCGGTTTCGTTTTTCAACAGTTTCATCTTTTACCGAAGCTCTCGGCGATGATGAATGTAGAATTGCCTCTCATATATGGTGGGATTAAGAAAAAAGAACGCAAAGAGCGGGCACGTCTTGCTTTAGAAAAGGTTGGATTAGAAGATCGAGTCAACCATTTACCGAACCAGTTATCTGGTGGTCAAAAGCAAAGAGTTGCCATCGCACGTGCGTTAATTAATGAACCGAGCCTCATATTAGCAGATGAACCAACAGGTGCTCTAGATTCCAAATCGGGAACTCAAATTATGGAGTTGTTCACACAACTTCATCATGAGGGAGCTACACTGATTATGGTTACACACGAACAAGAAGTCGCAGACTACGCAAGGCGAATTGTAACTGTCCGTGACGGTGAGATTATTAAAGATCGGGGGCATGAGAATGTCGTTCCTCGATAGTGTAAAGATGGCCCTTCGTTCTTTATGGAGTCACCGATTACGTTCCATGCTTACGATGCTCGGAATTATTATCGGGGTAGGCTCTGTCATTACGGTAGTAGCAATTGGTAAGGGCGGGGAGGCGGTACTGACCTCGCAATTTGCTGGTGGTGGGAACAATACGTTTGAAGTGTATTATATGCCTCCAGATGAAGAGTTAATGGACTATGATGCGTATGACGATGTCGCGTATACAACCGAGGATTTACGGGCAATTCAAGAAATGCCGTCTGTTAATCAAGTGATTGCTTATGCATATAATTCAACGAACGTTGTCTATCATCAAGAAGCCGCAGGGGCACAAATCCTCGCCATTAACGAGAATTATTATGACTTAAATGAGTTTACAGCTTCTTCAGGTCGGCTCCTTGATAACCGAGATGTAGATAACGGACGAAGAGTCGTTACATTAAGTACAGGTGTTGTTGAAGAGTTGTTTGCGGCCAATGATGAAGCCGTCGGTCAAATTGTTAACATCGAAGGTGTACCGTTTGAAGTCATTGGCGTACATGAACGTGAGAATCAAAGCTTCTTCGCCTTCCAAGTTGATGAAGTATTGCTTCCTCAGTCTTCATGGCCAATGCTTTATGGCACTGACAACATGGACATGTTAAACGTACAAGCAAACAGCGCTGATGATATAGAGATAGCAAGCCATGCAGTGACCAATTACCTTAACGATCAATCGACTCTTTCTGGTGAATACCAAGTGTTAAACATGGAAGAGATTGAACAAGGAATCTCGCAAGTAACGAATGTTACGACGATGATTATCGGCGGTGTAGCAGGCATTTCACTGCTCGTTGGTGGAATTGGTGTTATGAATATTATGCTCGTATCAGTGACAGAGCGAACGCGTGAAATTGGGTTAAGAAAATCCCTTGGTGCAACGAGGGGAAACATCTTACTTCAATTCCTAATTGAATCTGTGACGCTTACAACAATCGGTGGATTGATCGGAATTATGCTCGGAGCAGGCGTTGCGAATACGGTTTCGCTTATCGCAGGCTGGCCATTCCTCGTTTCCATCCCAGTCGTCTTACTCGGTGTCGGTTTCTCAATGTTTGTTGGGATTGTCTTCGGGTTGTTACCGGCGAATAAAGCAGCGAAACTCGATCCAATCGAGGCGTTACGTCACGAATAAGCTATTGCATTGATGTGTAAAATCTCTTTCACTTGTCTACACTAGCTCGTGAGGAGGAATGACAATGGCTCAAGAAGTATTGTGTGAAGTCGAAAACTGTGTTCACTGGGGCGAAGGTAACCATTGCGAAGCGGATCGAATTTATGTCGTTTCAAACGCAGAAGATCGAACGACAGAGCGAATGGAAACTGATTGCCACACATTTCATCCGAAACACCACTAACAAAGAAAGACCGGTTGCAAATGCGACCGGTCTTTCGTATGTAGAAAAGATTGTCGAAGCTGTTGAATCAATAAAATAAAGATAGGAAAAGCATTATAAATATGCTACTATTCAAAATATTAAGTTATGTAAGCGCTTTGCAAAAAGGAGGGTGCAATGTTAAGTCAAGAAGTGAAACCGATCATTTCGCAAACGATGGACATGCAAGTACCGCCCAAAAAGGAGCTTTGGTATTAAGGATTAGGGGCCTATGCGACATTTTCATTGTCGACATTGGTCTCAACATTTTTAACGTTTTACTATACAGATGTTGTTGGATTAGCAGCAGGGGTCATCGGTACATTAATGATTGTGAGCCGAATTTTTGATGGGGTAACGGACGTTTTAATGGGTGTTGCTGTTGACAAAACAACGTCCAGACACGGCAAGGCGAGGCCTTGGTTGATTTGGGGTTCGTTACCGCTAGGAATAGCCATCGTGTGCTTGTTTTCTGTGCCTAACCTATCTGTTTCACATCAGATTAGCTATGCGTATATTACTTTTTTCGTGTTTCTTGCTGTGTATACGTTAATTGCGATTCCGTATAAATCGTTAATGGGGATGCTTACACTTGATCAGAAAAGTCGTTCGATGGCGAATATCTATTCCACGATATTAAATCTCTCAGGTGCGTTGCTCGTGATGGTCTTCACTCAACCGTTAGCAAGTGCAATTGGTTGGTCGGCAGTAGCTGTAATTTATGCAGTGATCGCCATAGTCTTGCTCTATATTACCTTTCTAAAAACAAAAGAACGAGTCGTTTCAGTCAGTAGTGAACCTATCAAAATAAAAGAAGGATTAGTGTCTTTATTCCGCAATAAATATTGGGTAGTAATCACAGTATTTTGTGTTTTATTTTATACAGTTGTTGCCGTTGTACAAGGTTCAGGTCTTTATTATGCGACATGGATTTTAAATAATCAACAAGTCTATCCACTCATTGGAATCACTCAAATTTTACCGATGATTATCGCGTTGTTTTTTGTAGGACCACTCATTCATCGTTTTGGTAAACGGAACACGGTTTTAGTCGGTATTGTCATTTGTATGATAGGCAATGTGTTTAAAGTCATTGATCCGTATAGTCTAGCGATTATATTAACAGGAAATGTCATTGTAGCGATTGGCATTATGCCAACGTTTGCTGTTTTGTTTGCGATGATTAATGATACAGCGGAATACGGCGAATTTAAAACGGGGAAACGTACTGTTGGATTAATTAATAGTGGAGCTAGTTTTGGTATAAAGGTGGGGACAGGCCTTGGGCTAGCATCGATTGGCTGGTTGCTGAGTATCGGAGGATACGTTGGTACAGCAGAAGAGCAAGTGCCATCAGCTTTAGAATCCATTAAATTTATTTTTATCTTTTTACCGGTTGTCCTTTCAGTAATGATGTTTATTTGTTTGCTATTTTTTACACTTGATAAGCACTATGCGACTTATTTAAACGAGATTCAACAGAGGAAAAACGCGACTTGATTGGTATTGTGTAATGAAACATTTCTATGTGTGATGAGGTCCAGACTTTCATTCTAGGTGATGAGTCCCCTACCTTATGTTAATCGTTAAATGGATACGATTTTGAATGAATGCTGTAAAAAGATTCCCTTACAATATGAAATAAGTATAGGAAAAGCGCGACTTATATGATAATATTCATAATAATCAATAATGTAAGCGCTTTAATTTAAAAGGGGGATCATATGTTAAGCAGAGAGATCACTTCACGGGCCCAACCGAATTTGGACATGCAAGTACCTCCAAAAAAAGAATTATGGTTTTATGGCTTTGGGGCGTATGCAACGTTTTCTCTATGGACGATGGTCGGGACATTTTTAACGTTTTATTATACAGATGTTGTTGGTTTAGCTGCGGGAGTGGTAGGGACCTTAATGCTCGTAAGTCGCGTGTTTGACGGGGTTACGGATATTTTAATGGGCGTTGCCGTCGATAAAACAAAATCAAAGCACGGCAAAGCGAGACCGTGGTTAATTTGGGGATCGGTGCCATTAGGAATCGCGATTGTGGCTGTGTTCTCAGTACCGGAGATGACGCTTTCCAATCAAGTGATTTATGCTTACGTCACCTTTTTCTTATTTATTATTATGTACACGTTTATTTCAATTCCGTACAAGTCTCTCATGGGAATGTTAACACTCGATCCTAAAAGTCGTTCGATGGCAAACATTTATTCAACCATTTTGAACTTATCAGGAGCTTTAATCGTTACAGTCATCACGCAACCTCTTGCATTAGCAATTGGTTGGACAACAGTCGCTATCATTTATGCAACCATTGCGGTCGTTTTACTTTATATCACCTTTCTAAAAACGAAAGAGCGAGTGATCCCTGTTAACCTAGAGACGGTTGGTGTAAAAGAGGGGGTTTCTGCATTATTCAGAAACAAATATTGGATTGTTATTACAGTGTATTGCATATTGTTTTATACATTAATCGCTGTTAACCAAGGATCTGGTCTTTACTATGCAACGTGGGTATTAGAAAACCAAAGCATTTATCCGTTGCTCGGAATCTCATCTATATTGCCAATGGTCATTACGTTGTTCTTTGTTGGTCCGTTTGTTCTGAGGTTCGGGAAGAGAAACACTGTGTTAATCGGAATTGTTATTTGTATTATTGGTAATGCATTTAAGATTATCAACCCGTTTGATGTATCCATTATTGTTATAGGGAATGTGATCGCAGCGGTTGGTGTTATGCCGACGTTTGCTGTGTTATTTGCAATGATTAATGATACGGCAGAATACGGCGAATACAAAACAGGAAAACGAACGGTTGGCCTTGTGAATAGTGGGGCTAGTTTTGGGATTAAAGTAGGTACCGGAGTAGGGTTAGCATCCATTGGATGGCTGTTAAGCTTTGGAGGTTACCTAGGTACCGCAGCAGAACAGACGCCATTGGCTTTGCAGACGATTATCTTCATCGGAATCTTCTTGCCGATTATCATTTCCATTTTAATGTTCATTTGCCTGTCGTTTTTTACAATCGATAAACATTACAAAGGGTATGTGGATGAAATTCAACGAAGAAAAGAAGACGCAATGAAACGAACCTAAGTTATGACATGCGAAGACCTTAAAGGTATTCGCATTTATTTTTGGAAGTGAGATAAAAGTAATGCAAGCACTCAAGGTATAGGTCTATAAAACCGGGTATTAGTAACTTAATTTTATCAATTATTCTTCTATTCACGAATGGAACCACTCATTTGCTATTCTTAACTTGTAAACGACTATACGGAGAGGAGCAAGTTTATGAGAGGGAGAATCGTTCGTTATTCAAAAGTAACAGCACTAGCTGGTCTAGCTTTAACCGCCACACTAGCTTTATCAAGTGAGGTAGATGCAGAGCAAAGTGAAGTTTTAAAGATTCTACATACGAATGACATTCACGCAACGTTTGATAACTTTGGTAAAGCTGCAGGTTACATTGACCAAGTTCGTGAAGAGCACGACAATGTTTTGTACTTAGATGCAGGAGATTATGCAAGTGGAAACCCAGTGGTTGATTTGAACTATGGCATTCCAATGATCGAAGCATTTAATGAGGCGAATCTTGATGTACTAACGATAGGAAACCATGAATTCGATTACGGGCAAGACCATCTGATAAACAACATGGATACGTCTACTGCTACATGGCTTGGAGCAAATGTAGATACAGGGGAGACAGGCGTAGACAATCCAGAACCGTATACAATGATTGATCTTGACGGAGTATCTGTAGCCGTACTCGGCATTACACAAGCACCACCAGCAACGGCACCTGCGAACGTTGAAGGTATGTCCTTTGATAGTGATTATGCGGCGGTTGCAGCAGCTTATGAAGAAGAGTTGACGAGTGAAGCGGATGTCATTATTGCACTCACACATATCGGATATAACGAAGATCGACAATTGGCTGAAGATGTTGATTATTTCGATGTTATTATTGGTGGACACTCTCACACAACATTGAACTCTCCTCAAATCGTAAACGGGACGCCCATTGTTCAAACTGGTTCGAATTTAAACAACCTTGGCGAACTTACGCTTGCAATTGAGAACAATGAAGTGACTGAAGTGGATGGTACACTCATTCCTGTCGCAGATCTTGATACGATGAATGAAGATGTACAAGCCGTTATTGATCATTACAACTCAGAGATGGACGAAGTGTTAGGTGAAGTTATTGGGTACTCTGAGAATGGATTAAGTCGTGATGGACGGTTCCAACAAGACGCTCCACTCGGAAACTTCTGGACCGATGCAATGAGAGAGTGGGCAGAAGCAGACGTGGCATTTACAAACAACGGGGGAATTCGTGATAGCATACCGAGCGGTGACGTCACATTAAATGAAATTTATACGATTGAGCCGTTTGCAAATGAAATTATGACGATTGAAATGACAGGTGAAGCGATTAGGAATGTACTGGAGTATTCGTATAGCCGTGATGGACGTAACCAAATCGATTTGCAAGTCTCAGGCATGGAATATGAAATTCTTACAGGGATGACTGGACAATTATCAGATGTGAACATGACAATTAATGGTTCTCCTTTAGAAGATGAAGAAACCTATACAGTGGCTGTTGCTGATTACATCGGTACAGGTGGCTCAGGTTATGAGTTCGAAGGAGAGGTTTTACAAGAGACGGTAGGCTTCATGACGGATGCCATGACTGATTGGGCAAGAATGATGACCGATCAAGGTGAAACGTTGGATTATGCGAGTGGGGAACGTATATCAATTACCATTGATCCATCGGGACCAATTCCAGGTACGATCATTGGTTCAACAGAAACGGGACTCTATTCACAGAACAAGTCTTTCCAAGATGTTGGTTTAGGTAATTTGTATACCGACAGTATCCTCGACGATACAGATGCTGATTTTGCATTTTTGAATGCTTCATCGGTCACGGGTCAAATCCCTCCTGGTGAAATTACAGATGAACAAATCGAAGCTCTTGACGGGTTTGGGAATGAAGTTGTCGTTGTTGAGACAACGGGTGAACGCATTGAGGAAGTGATTTTAGAGCAGTCGAATTATCATCAAGGCGTGGACCTGCAAGTATCTGGGTTATCTTATACGCTTATACCAGAAGAATCTGGTAGTGGATTTGAGAGTGTAGACATTGTTCTTCCTGATGGTTCAGAATTAGAAGATGATGAAGCTTATGTGGTTGCTTACAATGATTTTATGCATAGCAATTCCTTCTATAATCTCGGTGAGCTCATTGAAGAAAAAGGACCGGTATGGCAAAAAGTCGTTGATTATGTGACAGAACAAAGCGGTCCAATCAATTATGAAGAAGGTTCAAGAATTACAATTGAAGGTCAAGACGTTGAACCAGACCCAACAGGAACATGGACGGTTGCAGAAGCTCTTCAGAACAATCAAGGTGAGCGAGCAGTACGTGGATATATCATAGGGAGTATTCAGAACAACGAAGTCGTATTAGGTGAAGGCGAGCATGCACCGTCTAATCTGTTACTAGCTGATGATCCGAATGAAACAGACAGAAGCAACATGCTACCAGTACAATTGGTTAATCAGACGCCAGTACGCAATGGATTGAACCTCGTTGATCATCCAGATCACCTGCAAAAAGAAGTTGTCATCACAGGTTCGCTTGAACGTTACTTCGGTACGCCTGGTATGCGAGATGCGAATCACTTTGCCTGGGTTGAGGAAGACGCTGTCAGTTGTCAATACGACACATGGCAACAGTCGGACGTTTATACGAAAGGTGATCGAGTGACACACAACGATGTTGTCTACGAAGCAAAGTGGTGGACAGTAGGCGAGAACCCAGAGAACTCGAGTGAATGGGACGTCTGGCAAGTTGTCGCTGATTGTCAACCAGATGAAGGCGATGGGTACAAAGAATGGTCGCAGACGGTAACGTACACGGCAGGTGACCGCGTATGGTACGAAGGAGAGCTATACGAGGCAAAATGGTGGACACGCGGAGAAAATCCAAGTCATTCTGGTGAGTGGGATGTTTGGAAAAAAGTATCGTAGTGAATAGAGGGGAGGCGCTCTAGTAAAGTGGAGCGCCTTTTCTTATTAGATTTAAGAATCGATTTTTAACTGGATTTATCTAAAAGAAATTGATTCTATATCTATGATGCGTTATTGTGGTAAACTATTCAGAAAAAGGAGTGGGAACGATGAAGTATTTCGAATCCAAAGCAATCCACCAACAAGCAGGGAAGAAAAATGATCTACATAGTAAAACGACTCCAATCTACCAAACATCAGCATTTTCATTTCAAGATTTAGATGACTTGGAAAGTTTCTTTACCGATGAAGAGCGTTATATGTACACGCGGTACGGAAATCCCAATACTGACCAATTAGCGAAAATGGTTGCTAGTTTAGAAGAGGCACCAGAGGGCGTTGCAACATCAAGCGGCATGTCTGCAATTTTAGCGGGAGTGTTGGCGGTCGTAAAGCCTGGTGATCATATGCTTATTCCTGAAGATGTGTATGGTGGGACGTATGATTTGTTTCATCAATTCTTAACGGATTGGAACGTAACGGTTAATACAGCACCATTTAATGAGCGAGGCGCAATTGAAGCCGCCATTACGGACGAAACAACGTTGATTTATACAGAAACGGAAACAAACCCACTTCTACGAGTAGAAGATTTAAAAGAAGTGATTGCAGTTGCAAAGAACCATAACATTGCAGTGATGGTCGATAATACATTTGCGACGCCGTACTTCGTGCAACCGATGACACTGGGTGCAGATTTAGTTGTACATAGTGCTACTAAATATATTGGGGGTCATAGTGATGTGACCGTAGGCGTGCTCGTAGGAACGAGTCTATGGATGGAGAAAGCGAAGAAGCGGGTCATTCAACTTGGGATGAATGTGAGTCCGTTTGAAGCATGGCTGACGGTCCGTGGTTTAAAAACTCTCGCAGTACGAATGAAGCAACAAAGCGACAATGCAGCATCGGTAGCCACGTATCTGCGTGAGCAAGAAGGGGTTAAGGTTTATTATCCTATGAATTTGAGCGACAAAGGAAACGGTGCGATGGTGAGTTTCGATTTGGGAGCAGGCTATGATATTGAAACATTCTTTAAAGAGTTGCAATGGATCAAAATCGTACCAACACTAGCAGGAGTAGAAACAACGGTTTCCTATCCTTTAAAAACATCTCACCGAAGTATTCCAAAACCTTTGCAAGAAAAACTAGGCATTACAGAGGGCTTAGTCCGCATGTCTGTAGGGCTTGAGCATTCAGAAGAGGTTCGCGAAGCATTGCAAATTGCATTATCTATAGCAAAGAAATAAAAAAAGTTTTTAAAAACACTTGCGTTATGTAAAACCCCATGATATATTATTAAACGTGGCGCAGGGCAATACAGTCACACTGATCTGGTAACAATGGCAAAGAGGTCACACCCGTTCCCATGCCGAACACGGAAGTTAAGCTCTTTAGCGCTGATGGTAATTGGGGGGCAACCCCCTGTGAGAGTAGGACGTTGCCAGGTCATTCATAATATCGCGGGATAGAGCAGTCTGGTAGCTCGTCGGGCTCATAACCCGGAGGTCGGAGGTTCAAATCCTCCTCCCGCAACCAATATACCCTCGACACTACGTCGAATACTCTTCGAAGGAAGAGGGGATTGTAGTGCCAATGGTGCAACCAATATACCCTCGACACTACGTCGATTTTTTTTTGCTTCTTAGCGAGAAAGAATTCCGGTATTTAATGGAAATGTCATTCGACATCCAATCTTTAGTAAATTAAATAACCAACGACTCAGACAAACGGCAAATCGTTTGTTTTTTTTATGCCTAAAAATACATCCATCTTCGTATTATGATAAAATAATGTTCGACATTGACAATAAGGAGATGCCCTAATGGACGAATTCGGGCTCATTAACAAAATACAACAATTAGAAAACGTGAACCACTCCTCAACAAAAGTTGGAATTGGTGATGATGCTGCAGTATTCACCCCAACGATTGGTAAAGACATCGTCACTTGTGTAGACACGCTCACAGAAGGTGTCCATTTCACTCGTGAGACGATGAAACCGAGTGATATCGGTTATAAAGCACTTGCGGTTAATATTAGTGATATTGCTGCGATGGGAGCAATCCCTGTCTATTATCTCGTTACAATTGCAGTTCCTAAAGAATGGACCGATGATGAGATTCTAGACATCTATGAAGGAATGCAACAGCTCGCTCGTAATGAAAACGTGCAGTTAATCGGTGGCGACAGTGTCACGTCACAAAAAGGTTTGTACCTTTCTGTGACTGTTATTGGCGAAGTGGACTCAGGAAAAGCACGGTTGCGAAGTCATGCTGAAGTTGGCGATGTTGTCTTTGTTACAGGAGACCTCGGTGGTTCTGCAGCAGGTCTGCATCAGCTACTAGAAGGTGAGAATGTAGAAGAGCATTGGAAAGCCGCGCATCAGAAACCTGCAATGCACACGGCTCTGGCATATGAGATTGCCCGTTTACCGTGGAGAATTGCTCTTAACGATATTAGTGATGGTCTAGCAAGTGAAAGCTGGGAACTTGCAGAGAGTAGTCATGTTCAAATTGAATTGCTTGAAGAGAAGATTCCACTTTCTGCTGGTTTGGTCGAACGTTTTGGTCAACAAAAAGCGATTGAGATGGCTCTTACCGGTGGGGAAGACTTTCAATTGCTAGGCACTGTCGCTCGTGACAATTGGCAGCCGCTTCAAACAATAGCAAAGGAAATAGGAGAGCGAGTAACGAAAATTGGAACGGTCATTCATAAAGGCGAAGGTGTCTTTATGACGTCACAAGACCAGACCACACTTCTTTCTCGTGATGGCTACAAGCATGGATGAAAGTAGGGAGAACCATGGCGGAATACGTAATTCATACAAAACATGTAGAGGAAACGATGTACGTTGGTGAACAACTTGCAAAAGTAGCAATGGCTGGGGATGTATTTGCGTTAGACGGTGATTTAGGAGCGGGCAAAACCCATTTTAGCAAGGGCTTTGCCAAAGGTCTGCACGTTGAAGGAAATGTTAACTCACCAACGTTTACGATCATAAAGCACTATGAAGGACGCCTTCCACTTTATCATATTGATGCATACCGCTTAGATGACGGTGAAGGTGAAGAGATTGGCCTATTTGATGTGATTCAAGGTGAAGGGGTCTCGCTCATCGAGTGGGCATCAATCATTGAAGATGAGCTGCCAGACCATACCATACGTATCTCGTTAACTAGAGTGAGTGATGAAGAGCGACAGCTTCAGTTTAAAGGCGTAGACGAGCGATTTGAACAGGTTCTAAAGGGGTTTGGGCAATGATATTAGCAATGGACACGTCCACATACGTATTAGGGGTGGCAGTTGGAGATGATCAAACGGTTCGTGCGGAGTGGACGACGCATGAAAAGACCAATCATTCACTACGGTTAATGCCTGGCATTGACCTCGTGTTAAAAAGCGTTGGACTTAAGCCAAAGCAACTATCGAAAATTGCAGTAACAACCGGACCGGGATCTTATACAGGAGTTCGAATTGGCGTATCAACAGCGAAAGCAATGGCAAGTTCACTTAACGTACCGCTCGTTGAAGTGTCTACACTTGAAACACTTGCTTCAAATGGCAAGTATCGCGAAGGTCTAGTTTGTTCATTTATTGATGCAAGGCGTGGACAAGTGTATGCAGGGGTGTATGAAGTGAAAGATGAAGCATTGACTGTGTACAAAGAAGAACGTCTACTTCTTTTGGAAGACTTGTTACAAGAACTGAAAAATGAAGAACGCTCGGTGTTGTTTTTGAGTTTGGATGTAGATCTGCACCGCGAAACGCTTACACATGAACTTGGTGAGCATGCCATATTTGGTGCAAACGGTGACAATCGGACAAAGCCAAGTGAAGTGTTAAGGATTGCAAGTCAAAAGGAAGCAGCAACGAACGTAGATGCAGTTGTTCCAAGATATTTGCAATTGGCAGAAGCGGAGAAGAATATAAAGAAAGAGTCATCATCATGACAAATCCACAATCGTTGCCTCGAACTGTTCGTAAGATGCATTTGGATGATATTGCGAAAGTGCTCGTTGTAGAGCGTGATGCTTTTACAATGCCTTGGTCAGAGCAAGCGTTTTTAAATGAACTCGGAAAAAATCCATTTGCAACTTACCAAGTCATCGAGACACACGGACAAATTGTTGGTTACGGTGGTATGTGGATTGTGATGTACGAAGCCCATATTACGAACTTCGCCATTCATTCGTCCTTTCGAGGGCATAGCTTTGGCAAGGAGCTGTTTCAAGCCATGTTAGATGAAGCTGTGAAGTACGGGGTTAAGAAAGTCACGTTAGAAGTACGCGTTAGCAATCACCGTGCTCAAAAACTGTATCAGCATTTTGGATTTGTCAAAACAGGGCTTGAAGTTGGCTATTACACAGATACGAATGAAGATGCATACGTGATGACTTTGGAGATGTAGAAAGGACGATGCGGAGTGGGCAACAATCCGACAATTCTAGCCATTGAAACGAGCTGTGATGAAACGGCAGCTGCTGTTGTACGTGGTGGAAAAGAAATTATAAGTAACCAAGTGGCATCTCAAATTGCCATTCACGAACAATTTGGTGGGGTCGTACCAGAGGTTGCATCAAGGCATCATGTTCAGAACATGACAACGATTGTTAAAAAGACTTTAGAAGAAGCAGAACTCACTTATGCTGATCTCGATGCAATTGCTGTAACGGAAGGACCAGGGCTTGTTGGCGCTTTACTCGTCGGTGTCAATACGGCAAAGGCACTCGCTTATGCCAACGATTTGCCTTTGTTACCTGTTCATCATATTGCAGGGCACATTCATGCGGCAAACCTTGTCCAAACGATTGAGTACCCTGCGATGGCACTCGTCGTTTCAGGAGGTCATACGTCCCTCATTTACATGGAGGACGAAGGTGACTATCAAATTATTGGTGAAACGCGGGATGATGCGGTCGGTGAGGCGTATGACAAAGTCGCTCGTACAATTGGATTGCCATACCCTGGAGGGCCACAAATTGATAAATTGGCGCAAGAGGGTGAAGAAACGATTGAATTTCCACGCTCTTGGCTTGAAGAAGATAGCTATGATTTTAGCTTTAGTGGGCTTAAATCATCGGTATTAAACTACGTTCATAACCGAACGCAACGTGGAGAGGACATTAATAAAGCAGATATAGCCGCGAGCTTTCAACGCAGTGTTGTTGATGTCCTCGTTGAACGTGCAGCTCGAGCGGCAATGTCGTACGATACGAAGCAACTGATTTTGACGGGTGGTGTCGCTGCCAATTCTGCAATTCGTGAAGCGATGGAAGTGAAGATGAAGAAGATTGGCGTACAGTTGATCGTTCCACCACTATCACTTTGTACAGATAACGCAGCCATGATTGGTGCGGCTGCGCACGTAGAATGGAAAAAGAAAAATATCGCGGCACTCACTTTAAATGGTGTGCCGAACTTATCATTGCAAAAGAGGTAAGTCTTAAGACTTACCTCTTTTTACCTTTTGGAAAAGGTTTCTTCTTTTTATAAGATAAAAAAGTATGGCAAAGAAGAAGGGACTATTGTAATGAGGAATTATGCAATAATTTTGTCGATCCTTGTGTTGATGCTTCTGCCTTTTACGGTTTATTCAGATGCACAAGCCGTAGATCTACACGAAGAAGAGTTTGAAAAAGTTGTGCTTACGTTAGAAGTTCAAGAAGATGGGAAAGTCTATATTGAGCATGCATTTAAGTTGCATGGAGATCATGAACAGTTAATCTATAACGTTCATGCACAGGTTCAACCGATTGACGTCCAAGCTTATGTAACTGAGCAGTATGAATCGTTTGCAGATGATGAGGCACCGCGTATTCAAGGTGAAGAAGCGTCAGAAGGTTTTGTATTTGACTTAAGTGATCATCAAGGGACGTTTGTTGTGGAATCAGTATGGGATGATGTTTTGTATTATACAGAAGATGCTCCAGAAGAATCTTTGGCAACAATTCCTATGATGAATCCATCTGTACTCGATATTGTTCACCATCTCACTGAAGATTTTGAGATTATTTTCCAAACAGAAAATGGTAAGCCATTGAACATTTTCGAAGATCATTATTATGAATATTTCGATTTGCTTCGTTTTATTGAACGAGATTCAATTAGGTATACGACCGATTATTACCGATTTTCTTCAATAGGCTATTTACCATTAAAGGTCGGCGTTCCATTTGATGTTGTGCCCGAGGCCGATCAGTTTGTTGATGATTGGATTTATGTTAATGAGGAGTCAGTGGTTCGTGTTCAAAGCGGCATGCTCGAATTTATTCTAACGATTGTTACATATGGTTCAATAGTCGTTTCGTTGTTATTGAGTGTCTATGTTATTGTTGTGAGGATGTGGCGTTACATCGCCAGGGTTGGAAGACGATACAAAAAATTAGATCGTCGCTTTAAAGGTGATGTAGATCCGTTCTTTTATTTGTTTAGATCAATGGGTGCACCGAATCGCAAAGAGTTAATCGAGACTTTTTTAGCGTCATTGGTTTATCAAAACAAAGCGACCTATTATTCGAACGGTGAAGGACAATTTGTCGAAATTAAAGATCTTAATCAAATTGATAAAGAAGAGATGAGAATTGTAAAACGCTTATTCAAGTCTAAAAAGAATGAACACGGTTCTACTACTGAAGTACGTAGTGCCGAACTCAAAGAGGTTCATGACGTTGAGTTACATCAAGAACAACTTGACCAACTTTATCGTTATGGCTGGTCTAAAGTGGAGAACTACGAAAGAGTAAGCTTTTTAATTGCAGGACTTTTATGGTTTTACCCATTTTTTACGCTTGGATTTGCTGTTTTAAGTTATCTAGAAGACCATCAATTTAATTGGACTACCATATTATTATTTGGTTATGCCATTGTGACGACGTGGTACATTTTTAAGTATGGTTCAGATTCCTCGGTGTACATTTCTTATTTTATCTTCACAGTGATTTATATTATGTCTTATGTTGATGCATTGTATTACCCACTATTTGGATTGTTTATTGGTTTTGTATTTTTGTTTTGGCCTTCTTCTATTATTAGAAAGCCAAAGAAATCGAGTAGAACGTAAACGATAAAAAAACACAAACGGGTTTGTACCGTTTGTCAGATTGTCGAGAAAGCCTTGGTTCTGTGAACCAAGGCTTTCTCTTATGGTCTTTGAATTGGTTCCAATGACGATTTTTTTGGTGAAAAGTAT
>NZ_JAFBEC010000025.1 GCF_016908595.1 Geomicrobium sediminis
CATAAACAACTTTTTCTTTAAATGTGTCACTATATTTCACCAAACAAAACACCCCAAAAGTGAGTTTTTAACTCTAACTTTTGGGGTGCGGCACCTAATTAAGGGCTTCTTTTTTTAGTGGTGGGGAATGGCTTGTTCTTTTTTAATTCGGCGAGGCATAAGATAAGACAACGAGTGGATTATGTTAGGAGGAATCGATATGTCTGAATATGTCACTAATCAACGGTATCAAAACAACACGAATAATGATCATGAAGTGATGATGAAAGGTCGTAAACTTCTCGAGATTAGCGGAGTAAAAGAAGTCCAGAGTTTTGATAGTGAAGAGTTTTTATTGGAGACTGTGATGGGATTTTTGTCCGTTCGAGGCCATGACTTGCATATGAAGAATCTGAATGTTGAAGAAGGCATCGTTTCAATCGTAGGGAAAGTGGATGATTTAATTTACGTAGATAGCAGTGGATCAGGGAAACCAAAAGGCTTGTTTGGGAAGTTATTTAAGTGACACTCGTTGTACAGTTCCAAACCTTCTTCGCTATGATTGCTGCAGGTTCTGCCATTGCGTTACAGCTAGACGTGTATCATCGATGTTTACTGTTGCGTTCAAAGTGGACACAGGCAGTAATGGATTTAGCTTTCTGGATTGTACAGGCTCTACTCGTTTTCTATCTGCTGTTTTATATGAATTTTGGAGAGCTTAGAATTTACATTTTTATTGCGATTATTCTAGGGTTTGTAACGTATTGGCATACGGTACGTCCTTTCTTTTTGCGATTGCTCGAACGAATCATTCAAATGGTACAATGGTTGATCATGGCAATAAAGAAAACGATTTACGTCTTAATCATCACACCCATCCTCGGTTTATATAAACTAATTTCAAAAATAGCAATTTTTCTCTTGACAATTGTCCAGTGGAGTGTGATTCAATTAAGTAAACTTCTGTTTTTCTTTATTCGACCTGTGTATCTACTTTTACAAGGTCCAAAAATTGTTAAACAAGTAAAAGCCATGTACTCACGATTGATTCGTTGGTTCTCGAAAAAAAGTGATGATGAGGATTCCTAGCAATCCTCTCATTGCGTTTCTCATATGATGAGAGAGAGGTGCGACATGCCGAAATCAAACGATCGAGAAAAAGTAACGACAATTCATAAGGACAAGCCATTTGAAAAAGAACAAAAGCGTTTGCAAATGAGAGAAGAAAGACGTCGTCGAGGACTAAAGCGAAGACTGATTTTTATTGGAATCGTTGGTGCGTTTGTGATCGTGTTTGCAGCGGTCGGGCTTATCTCTCAAAAGTCAATGATTGACGCTAATGACCAAGAACAAGAGCAACTTGAAGAGCGGTACGCTGAGTTAATGGAAGAACAAAAGCAGCTCGAGCAAGATATTGTCAATTATAATGATATTGATTATATTGCAGAAGTTGCGAGGCGCGATTTATACTTAACTAAACCAGGTGAAACGATTTTTAAGGTTCCTGAGAGTCATGACGATCAGGAAGAAGAAGATGAGGAAGACGACTAATCACAAAGTAACCTTTGCAACATAGAATAATAATCGTGTAAGCTTTACCTACATACGTTTAACGTATGGTTTAAGAAAATATGAGGAGGAACGTTTCATCAATGTCGATTGAAGCTGGCAGCAAGTATCAAGGGAAAGTCACCGGTGTAACAAACTTTGGCGCTTTTGTAGATTTACCAGGAGGTCAAACAGGACTCGTTCACATTAGTGAGGTCGCTGATCAATATGTGAAAGACATCAAGGAATTCATTAAAGTTGGCGATGAAGTAACGGTTAAAGTTCTAAAGGTTGAAAGTGACGGGAAGATTGGACTTTCGATTCGTAAAGCAACAGAGCGACCAAAAGAAGAGAAACCGCGTCGTAGTCAAGGAGGCGGGTTTAAGAAGCGTGAGCAGACACTCTCATTTGAAGATAAGATGAGCCGCTTTTTAAAAGATAGTGAGGAGAATCTCTCAACCTTGCGTAAGAAGAGCGACAACCGAAAAGGCGGTGGCCGTAAATAGTTAGATCCCTTCTGCAAACAGAGACATGATGATTCGTCTCAAATAGATGTATAAATAAAGGCAGAACAGGAGCTTTCCTGATCTGCCTATTTTATTCTTACATGATTTTTCGGTTAACCATTGACTTTGCTTTATGTAGTCGATATAATAACTCTTGTCTTGTTAAATGGCGGTGTAGCTCAGCTGGCTAGAGCGTACGGTTCATACCCGTGAGGTCGTGGGTTCGACTCCCTCCGCCGCTACCATTTATATGATGTTCAACCATGTTGCTTACGAGCAACATGGTTTTTTTGTTGTTCGCTTTATTTCGCACGGTTTAGAGGTTTGTTTTTGTAGCTTCTGTCGGAAAATGATTGATGATTATGGCGAATTTTTGTGAGCATTCCAATCACTTATGATTACAAAACGGCGAAGGGACAAGTATTTCTGTTCTTTTAAGAAAAGAGTCGAACGATTTTTTTTACGTCGTCGTCATTCTGACAAACACTGCATCAAAACCTCGATATACTCATCACCAAGAAAAACAAAACGGTGGTGGGCATAGATGATTCATAAAGAGACGGGCCAGGGAACATTTGCAAGAGTCACAGTTGGAACAGACGGGTTCATTCCTCTAAAACAGAGATGGATGCAACTCATGAGTAAATTCGAGAAAGGAACGGAACTTGTTTTTCTTAAATGGGGCGTCTTGTTATTTATCGTTGGGGTCATGCTCGGTCGAGCTGCTATATTATCGGATTTATATCCGTTTGCATTACCCTTTTTCGCAGCCGTCTTCGTTCTAAAGAAGAATCGAGCATTACTAGCTGCAACTGCTATACTTGTCGGAACGATTTGGGGCTTAACCTTTAACTTGCCTCATGTACTGATCGGGATGGTCGGTTTTCTCGTTTTGTACAAGTTGTTTAAAACATTAATGATACAAACGCGTTGGGCATTGCCAGTTGCTGTATTGGTTACTTCGTTTCTAGCACGAATAGCAATCACATACGTGAGCATGGGGACGGTCACTCAATACCATTGGATGATGGGTGCGATCGAAGCAGGTCTTGCACTAATGCTTACGATGATCTTTTTACAAAGCCTGCCTCTTATTACACATAAAAGAAAACAGCGCTCGTTAAAAAGCGAAGAGATTATCTGTTTTATCATTCTTATTGCATCGGTCATGACAGGGGCGATTGGTTGGGTTATTTACGGCCTAGGTGCAGAACATATTCTTGCTCGGTATTTAGTTTTATTGTTTGCTTTGGCAGGAGGCGCAACGATTGGGGCAACTGTCGGTGTGGTCACTGGTCTCGTTTTGAGTTTGGCTGCCGTTGTGAACTTGTATCAGATGAGTCTACTCGCATTTGCAGGTCTTCTTGGCGGGCTTCTTAAAGATGGTAATAAAATTGGGGTCAGTGCAGGTCTACTTGTTGGTACGGCGTTAATTGCTTTATATGGACAAGGACTAAGTAGTGCAGGAATTACTGTCATGGAGTCGGTCGCAGCGATTGCGTTATTTTTGCTGACGCCAAAAAGTGCCATTCAATATATGGCGAAGTATGTACCTGGGACGACCGAACATTCGAAGGAACAACAGCGGTATATGCGTAAGATTAGGGATGTTACAGCTGCGCGTGTTGAGCGATTTTCCGATCTTTTTCAGACATTATCATCTAGTTTTACAAATGATCGGGAAACGACGTATACAAATGAGAAAGACCTTGAAGGTGATCGGTTCTTAGCGACGATTACAGCAAGTACATGTCAAAAGTGTTTCCGTAAAGAGACCTGTTGGGCAGAGCGCTTTGATACAACCTATGATGTAATGGAAGACGTTATGACAGATATTGAACAAGGAGATGTTCAAAAAGGCTCTTATGACCGTCTAAAGCGGCATTGTATTTATCCTGATCGAATTGTTAAAACGATGAAAGAACAGTGGGGACCTCATGAACTTCGCAAAACGTATGCTAAGCAACTTGAAGAAAGCAGAAGACTTGTTGCTGATCAGTTGCAAGGGGTATCGCAAGTGATGGGGGAATTTGCGCGAGAAATTCAAAAGGAAAAAGAAACACATGATAGTCAAGAGGAACAAATTCACGAAGCGATTCAAGAAGCAGGGATTGATATCGGTCAAGTCGATGTCTATAACTTAACGCCTCGTGACGTGCGAGTAGAAATTGAACTTGGGGAAGATGTAGGTAGGGAAGAAGCGGAAAAGCTAATTGCGCCGATGTTATCAGGGATTTTAAATGACCACATTATCGTCGATCCGGAAAATGACGAAGATGTGGAAGACGGCAAAGTAATGAATTTCGTTTCTGCAAAGACCTATACAGTTGACTCAGGAGCGGCAACTGTTGCACAAGGTGGTGCGTGGTTATCGGGGGACAATCATGCTGCGATGCAACTTGGATTCGGGAAGTTTGCAGTTGCCATAAGTGATGGCATGGGTAACGGCAAAAAAGCGCATGATGAGAGTAAGGCAACACTAAAGTTATTGGAAAATTTATTACAGTCAGGCATCGATGAGAAAGTAGCGATTCAATCCATGAATTCTGTACTTTCACTTCGTGCAGACGAAGAGATGTTTTCAACGCTTGATTTAACGATTATTGATTTGCAAACGGCAGATACGTCATTTATAAAAATCGGCTCTATGCCAAGTTTCATTAAACGAGGTGGGCAAGTCTCTTCTGTTGAATCTGGTAATTTGCCGATGGGCATTATTTCGGAAGCTAATTTTGATGTCGTATCAAGAAGTATGCAAGATGAAGATTTATTAATTATGATGAGTGACGGAATGTTCGATGGGGTGAAGCATGTGGAAAACAAAGAAAGGTGGATGAGACGAATCATTTCTGAGATGGAGACGGAAGATCCTCAGACGATGTCAGATTTATTATTAGAAGAAGTCATTCGTGTTAGCGACGGCAAGATTGATGATGACATGACCGTTGTTGTAACGAAGATTCGTCGGAATACGCCACGTTGGGCGAAGATCCCAATGCAAAAGTGGGTTCCACAAATGTATAAAGAAGCTTAATTGGTATATCTCTTAGTGAAATCGTCAACAATGCTAGATACAAAGTTTAAGATTCACTAAGGGAGGACTAAGCCATGAGTAAAGGAACGCTAAAACAGATTCTATTGTTAACCGATGGTTGTTCAAATGATGGCGGTGATCCAGCTGCAATCGCAGCTCTTGCTCGTGAAGAAAACATAATGGTCAATGTGATTGGTGTTCTTGAAGAAGGGTCGTTAAACGAAGAAGCCTATGATGAAATTGAAAAGATTGCGACTGCTGGTGGAGGGATTAGTCAAGTTGTTTACATGAAACAACTCGCCAAAACTGTCCAGATGGTAACGAGACAAGCGATGACACAAACACTACAAGGGGTCGTTAATAAAGAGTTGTCCCAAATTCTTGGCAGAGAACAAGAATGGGACGACCTTTCTCCAGAGAAACGTGGAGAAGTGATGGAAGTCGTTGATGATCTTGGTGAACGTGTTGATTTTGAAGTCGTCATTCTTGTGGACGCCAGTGCAAGTATGAGAAATAAATTACGCACTGTACAAGAGGCGCTTGTCGATTTGTCTATATCGATGGATTCTAGAGGGGGAAGCAACTACTACACGTTGCTCACGTTCCCAGGCAAGCGAAACGATACAGACATTATTAAAGGGTGGACATCTGGAATTACAGGGTTGAGCGGTTTATTCGATAAAATATCAGTTGGTGGCATTACACCGACAGGGCCTGCGATCCAAGCAGCAATTCAACAATTCCAGTCTCGGAAAAGAAGGAGCATGATCTCTTATGGAGAAGACGAATATGAACTCGAGGAACGAGGCTCCTAACTTTCCGAGGGGGACGAAATTGCTCGGGAAATGGAACCGCAATGTTTATCATATTCTAAAGCCTTTAGGCCGCGGTGCAACGGGGGTCGTTTACCTCGCTGATTCGAAACATGGAAAAGTCGCATTAAAGATCGGACATAACAGTATGTCGATTACGTCTGAGGTGAATGTACTAAAGCATTTTGGGAAGGTCCAAGGACAAATACTTGGGCCTTCTTTTATCGATACGGATGATTGTATTGTACAAGGCCAAAAGCATCCATTTTATGTGATGGAGTATTTACAAGGTGTGCCTGTATTTGATCATTTAAAGGAGCATGGCAACGAATGGGCGCCTGTATTTATGGTTCAATTGCTTGGTGATTTATCGCGTTTGCATCGCGCTGGCTGGGTATTTGGTGATTTAAAGCCCGAGAACTTGCTCATTACTGGCCCGCCGTACCGAGTACGTTGGTTAGATGTTGGTGGAACGACAATAAAAGGCCGGGCGATTAAAGAGTATACGGAGTTTTACGATCGAGGGTATTGGGGGATGGGCGATCGAAAAGCAGACGAACAATACGATTTATTTGCAGCGGGTATGATTTTTATCCATCTCATCGAAAAGAAACGCTTTGAAAAAGGCAATGACGGAAAGCAAACGTTAATGACTTGTTTAGAGCGAAATGAACAGCTACGTCCTTATCGGCATTGGTTAAAAAAAATGGTCCAAGGTTCGTTTCAAGATGCAGAAGCTGCGCGTACAGATCTAATGAAATTTATTGCAAAACGAGAAGATCGTCATAGGAAAGTTGATCAATCGGCTAGGCCAAAAAGAAGAAAGAAAATGAGGAGAAAGGCACAAAAACAGCCGGCGCTCGTCGGCATTGTAGATCTTGTGCTAGTCATCGCTTTTCTCTTAATCACTTCTGTCTTATACTTGGTAGGACAGATGATTTAAAGCCCGATAAAAGGACGAAGATACATGACCACAAAAAAGGACAAATTAATTGATTTGTGTCTACTTGCGGGTAAGTTGATGCTCATGTATGGTGCGGAAACCTATCGGGTTGAGGACACAATGAAGCGAATGGCCATTGCTGGTGGAATGGACAATGTGAATAGCTTTGTGACAACGACGGGCATTTTCTTATCCGGTGTATTAGAAGACGATGATGATATTATGCAAATGATTCGGATTGTTGACCGTTTTCAAGACCTTAGTAAGGTAACGGAAGTTAATCACATATCAAGAGAGTTCGTCGCTGGTCGTATGTCAATCACAGTTGCAAGGCAAGAACTTAAGAGGGTTGAGAAGCAACCGATGAACTATCCGTTATGGTTGATTTACATTGCTTCAGCTATCGGTGGTGGTGCATTCTCATACCTTATTGGTGATTCACTGTTTGATATGATCCCAGCTTCAATTGGTGGGCTTGTGTCGACGCTTGCTTTAGTACTTTTTCAACATTATTTACAAGCGAAGTTTTTCTCTGAATACTTAGCGGCATTTTTTGGAGGAGTAACGGCGTTAATCCTTGTTCATAGTGGATTTGGGACGAACATTGACCAGATTATTATCGGATCATTAATTCCGCTTGTTCCTGGGGTTCCTTTAACGAACTCCGTTCGTGACCTTATGGCGGGGGATTTAATATCAGGTCTTGCACGGGGAGCGGAAGCCGCATTAACTTCACTTTCCATTGCGGCTGGTGTTGCGACGGCAGTGTCGTTATTTTTATAGATAAGGAGCGAGTGTTATGGTTTGGGAGCTAATCATTTGTGGCATTGCAACGATTGCCTTTGCCATAATTTTCAACATTCCTTATCGATTGTTATGGATGATTGGACTCATTGGAATGCTTTCATGGTCTGTTTATAGTCTATTGCCAATCACTGGTGTTGGTCCTGTTCCAGCAGCCGCGGTTGCGGCGTTTTCATCCGCGTTAATTAGCCATTTTGCAGCGAGGAAGAAAAGAGTGCCGGTTACAACGTTTACGATTCCAGGAATTATTCCGCTCGTGCCCGGTGGCCGAGCTTATGAAACGATGCTTGCCTTCGTTCAAGGTGATTACATCGAAGGACTGTCTCAAGGAGCAGGAACTTTATTGCAAGCAGGTGCAATTGCAGGCGGACTAGCCTTTGCACTTTCTATTTTCTCAATCGGTAGAGGAGTCGGGCAACGATATGAAACAAATCGATAACTTTGTGAAGCGACATCAATTGTTACAACATGACGAAGTCGTCGTCGCTGCCGTATCTGGTGGGGTAGACTCAATGTTAATGTTGCATTGGTTGATTCATCATACGAGTCACCGGGTCATCGTTGCGCACGTTCATCACGGGTTACGACAGCAATCGGACGATGAGCGACTAATGATTGAACAATATTGTGAAGCTCATAACATAAAGTTCTATTTTAAGCGTATCGATTTAAAAGGGAATTGCGTTTCTTCTAAGTCAATTCAAAATGATGCTAGGGCGATACGCTATGCATTCTTCTCAGAAGTGATGCAAAAAGAAAATGCAGCTACTCTTGTGACGGGTCATCACGGTGATGATCAAGTTGAAACGGTACTAATGAAGATTACAAGAGGGCATGTTGGTGGAAGTATTGGCATTAAAGCCAAAAGAAAGTTAGAAGAAGGAGTCGTTGTTAGACCGTTGCTCGGGTTAACGAAAGCAGAAATTGTCGCAGTCGCATCTGAAGAAAGGGTGCCTTGGTTTGAGGATGCTTCAAACGCAGATCAAAGCTATACGCGTAACCGCTATCGAAGCCGGATCTTACCGGAGATCCAAAAAGAGAACGAGCGTTACGTGCAATCGTATCAACAATTTGTGGAAGAATACGATGAACTGCGTGCATATGTCACTCAAGAAGCGGAAAATCTATTACGTGATTGTGTGGTGTATGAGCAAGGGCAAGCGATTGTAGCATTGACACGATTTCGTAAACACGCTATTCCTTTACAACGACAGGCGATTCACTTACTATTGAACTATCTATATCAATCCCAAGCTGTCTATGTTTCAAGAGTACATATTGAGGACTGCTTGCGTTTAGTTTTCTCCTCGAATCCCTCTGCAGAGATTGCCCTACCTAAAGGGTTTATTTGCAAAAGGGATTATGAATCGTTATGTTTTCTTTTAGAAGATGAGCTAACTGACTTGCTCGAACACAACCAGAGGGTTGAGGAAGTTCCAAGTGCGATTACGACGTCTTATGGCATTCTCACGTTTGAGAAAAGCTTGGAACAACGTCAAGCGAGTGAGCACGAGTGTTTTATTCCAATGAAGGACGCATCGTTTCCGCTCATTGTTAGAACGAGAAACCGAGGAGATGTTATTGAACCGAAAGGTCTAGACGGAAGGCAGAAGCTAAATAGAATCTTCATCAATCAGAAAGTGACAAGAAGAGCGCGTGATCAATGGCCAGTCGTTACGGATTCAAAAGGGAACATCTTATGGCTACCGCTTTTAAAGAAAAGTCGCTTCACGACAGAACGTGCGGATTCCTATGTGTTAATAACATTGCAGCGATCATTAAAGGACGCAGGTCTTTTCTGAAATTTTTTGTATGGAAACGAGGGTGTTTAGTTCACATGAGAAGTGAAATACAAGAGGTATTAATTAGTGCTGAGCAAATTGGTGAAAAGTGCCGGGAACTTGGAACGACAATTACAAACGAGTATGATGGTAAGTTCCCATTACTCATTGGAGTGCTAAAAGGAGCATTGCCATTTATGGCAGACCTCACGCGCGCAATTGATACTCACGTTGAAATTGATTTTATGGATGTTTCAAGTTACGGAAATAAAATGCGATCATCTGGAGAAGTTAAGATTGTAAAAGATCTTGATGCTTCTGTAGAGGGCCGTGATGTATTAATTATTGAAGATATTATTGATAGTGGCTTAACACTAAGTTATCTCGTCAATTTACTTCGACACCGCGGAGCGAATTCTGTAAAGATCGTGACGCTATTGGACAAACCTGAAGGACGTAAGGTAGACATTGTCCCAGATTTAGCTGGATTTACGGTGCCAGATGAATTTGTTGTTGGGTATGGTCTTGATTTCGCTGAACGATATCGTAATCTCCCATATATCGGTATTTTGAAACCTGAGGTGTATCAAGGCTCTTAATTATGGCTTTTCAAGTAAATGTGATAATATTACCTGTATTGTGTGACATGCGGGAGGAGGTCTCGAATGAGTCGGGCGGTTAGATATACGATTTTCTGGGGTGTAATAGTCCTGATTCTCGTCGGTATCGTTAACATGTTTAATAATGACACCGGTGATTCAGAGGTTATGACGACTCAGGAATTTTTACAAGCATTAAATAATGATGAAATTGTTTCGATGACTGTTCAACCAGAGCTAGATGTTTACTATATTGAAGGTGAACTCACTGGAGGTACAGAAGAAGAACCGAACTTGTTCCAAGTTCATGTTCTCCAGTCTCAAGAAATGACAGATATGCTACTTAGCGAATTTGAAAATAATCCTAACCTCGTATCAGGTGATTCTGAACCTGCACCTGAGTCTGGTGGTTGGTTGCAATTCCTAACGGCGATGCTTCCGTTTATTATTATCTTCATTCTCTTCTTCTTCCTACTTAGCCAAATGCAAGGTGGCGGTAGCCGAGTCATGAACTTCGGTAAGAGTAAGGCGAAGATGTATCAAGAAGATAAGAAGAAAGCACGCTTTAAAGATGTTGCCGGTGCTGAAGAAGAGAAGCAAGAGCTTGTAGAGGTTGTAGATTTCTTAAAAGATCCTCGTAAGTTCTCAAACATTGGTGCGCGTATCCCTAAAGGTGTACTTCTTGTTGGTCCTCCGGGTACTGGTAAGACTTTACTTGGTCGAGCGGTTGCAGGTGAGGCAGGAGTGCCTTTCTTCTCCATTAGTGGTTCCGACTTTGTTGAGATGTTTGTTGGTGTCGGTGCTTCTCGTGTTCGTGACTTGTTTAACAATGCGAAAAGCAATGCGCCGTGTATTATCTTTATTGATGAGATCGATGCGGTTGGTCGTCAACGTGGCGCAGGCGTAGGCGGAGGCCACGATGAGCGTGAGCAAACGTTAAACCAACTACTCGTTGAAATGGATGGATTTGACGGTAATGAAGGAATTATCATTATCGCAGCGACAAACCGTGCCGACGTTCTCGACCCGGCATTACTACGTCCAGGACGTTTTGACCGCCAGATTACAGTAGGAGCTCCAGACGTAAAAGGTCGTGCAGAAGTTCTTGCTGTACATGCGAAAAACAAGCCATTAAACGATGATGTAGATTTGGAAGTCGTTGCTCAACGAACGCCAGGATTCTCTGGTGCGGACCTTGAGAACCTTCTAAACGAAGCAGCACTCGTTGCGGCTAGAGCTGATCAAACAGAAATTCGCATGATTCATATTGAGGAAGCGATCGACAGAGTAATTGCTGGACCTGCCAAGAAAACAAGAGTCATCTCGAAGAAAGAACGTAATATCGTCGCGTTCCATGAAGCGGGACACACGGTCGTTGGTGTGAAGCTGAAGAATGCAGATATGGTTCACAAGGTGACGATTGTTCCACGTGGGCAAGCAGGCGGTTATGCAATGATGTTACCGAAAGAAGATCGTTACTTCATGACAAAACCAGAGCTGCTTGATAAGATTGTCGGGTTACTTGGTGGCCGAGTGGCTGAAGATGTTATTTTCGGGGAAGCAAGTACAGGAGCTCACAACGATTTCCAACGAGCAACAAGTATTGCTCGTAAGATGGTTACGGAATATGGAATGAGCGAGAAGCTCGGACCATTACAATTTGGTTCATCAAGTGGAGGCCAAGTATTCTTAGGTCGCGACATTCAAAATGAACAAAACTACTCCGATGCCATTGCATTTGAAATTGATCGTGAAATTCAATCGATCATTAAAGAATGTTATGATCGCTGTAAACAAATTCTTACTGAGAATAAAGATAAGCTTGAGCTTGTTGCAGAAAGCTTACTTGAGCTTGAAACACTAGATGCTGAGCAAATCTATTCACTCGTTGAAGACGGTAAATTACCGGACAATCACCATTCTAATCGAAAAGACATCGAATCTGACGATGTGAAGGTGAACTTCAATTCTAAGCAAGATGAAGATCGTGAAGAAGAAAGCGAGCAAGTAGATCAAGCTGAACATGCAGAGGAACGTACAGACGAATCGGAAGAAGAACGTACAGAAGAGCAGTCTGAACCGACCGATGATCAAGAAGATCACAAGGATGATCGTAGATCATAACGATATTAAACGTGAAGGGAGCCCATTACAGGCTCCCTTCATTCTTATGTTAAAAAGCAAATGGTTTGTTTAATTGATAGCAATTGGTTACGATTAAGTGCGTTGGACTTGTTACAAAAAGGGGGTAAATAGCGATGATTCTCGTAATCGATGTTGGGAATACCCATATTGTATTTGGGGTATACGATGATAATGAACTTCTCCATTATTGGCGAATGACGACGTCTCTTGAACGAACAGAAGATGAATATGGGACGTCTATGCAGACGATGCTAAACAACAAAGGTGTTCAATCATCTGAAGTAAACGGAGTTATTGTTTCTTCGGTCGTGCCGTCATTGATGTTTATGTTAGAGCATATGACTGAGAAATACTTCAATCAGAAAGCCATGGTTGTTGGACCGGGTATTAAAACCGGATTGAACATTCTTTACGACAATCCTAAGGATGTAGGGGCAGACCGCATCGTAAATGCTGTTGCTGGAATACATGAACATGGCAGTCCTCTGGTGATTGTTGATTTTGGTACAGCAACAACTTTTTGCTACATCGATGAGAAAGATCGCTATCAAGGTGGTGCGATTGCTCCAGGAATTGTGATCTCAACAGATGCCCTTTATACACATGCGTCCAAATTGCCTCACATTGAAATTCAAGAACCTCAATCTGTTGTCGGGAAAAACACTGTCCATGCGATGCAATCAGGTATTTATTATGGCTATGCAGGACTCGTAGACGGAATTGTGATGAGAATGTCGAAGCGAGGGAATAAAAAGCCTAAGGTCATTGCAACAGGAGGACTGGCTAGGCTGATTGGGAAGGCGACAACTTCAATCGATGTTATTGATCCTTTTTTAACGTTAAAAGGATTAAAGCGGATTTACGATAAAAATATACTGTAAGAATAGAAGGAGTAATGTAGGATGATGGACTATTTAGCGAAGGCAACAGCATATGATGGAAAAGTAAGAGTGTATGCGGCGACAACGACAAATATGGTCAATGAAGTCGTACAACGTCACCATGTGTTGCCAACAGCGGCTGCGGCACTTGGACGAACGATGATCGCAGGGACGATTATGGGTTCGATGCTTAAGGGTGAAGATAAAGTAACTCTTAAAGTTGAAGGCGATGGTCCACTAGGTCCGATCATTGTTGATAGCGATGCACATGGTAATTCTAGAGGGTATTTATATAATCCAAGTGTGCACTTTGAACTCAATCAACACGGTAAGCTAGACGTAGCTCGTGCTGTCGGTACGAGCGGTTCAATTGCGGTCACGAAGAACTTAGGTATGAAAGAACAATTCACAGGACATTCTCCGATTGTCTCAGGAGAGCTCGGTGAAGATTTTACGTATTACTTCGTAACGTCTGAGCAGATTCCTTCTTCAGTTGGAGTTGGTGTTTTAGTCGATACAGATAACTCCATTAAAGCTGCTGGTGGATTCATTTTACAAGTGATGCCTGGGACAGATGACGCAACTATTGATCGACTTGAAAAGCAAATTGGCAACATGCCGCCAGTTTCTAAGTTGATTGAGCGTGGTGATACACCTGAACAAATGATTGCGACGGTTACGGGTGATGATTACAAGGTGTTGGAAACGATGCCTGTTCAGTTTAAGTGTGAATGCTCAAAAGAACGGATTGGAAGAGCAATTGTAAGTCTTGGCAAAGAAGAAATCCAATCGATGATTGAAGAAGACAAAGGTGCAGAGACGCAATGTCATTTTTGCAATGAAGTGTACACGTTTAATGAAGTGGATTTAGAGGAACTAAAGCAAGAAGCGGAATAGTGAAAATATTAATTGACAGAATTTAGTCGTTCCAGTAGAATATTTAATAATACCAATAAAATTACTTGGGATTAACTTGAGGAGGTCTACTGAATGAGTAGAGTTGCAAATTCTGTTACGGAGTTAATAGGGAATACACCTCTTGTAAAGCTCAACCGCCTAACTGGGGAAAATGATGCAGACGTTTATCTAAAGCTTGAATATTTCAATCCAGGATCTTCAGTTAAAGATCGGATTGGACTTGCGATGATTGAAAAGGCAGAACGTGAAGGTAAGATTAAGCCAGGGCAAGATACAATCATTGAGCCAACAAGTGGGAACACGGGAATCGGCTTAGCGATGGTTGCGGCAGCTAAAGGATACCGCACGAAGCTTGTCATGCCAGAGACGATGAGTCAAGAACGGCGAAATTTATTAAAAGCATATGGTGCAGAACTTGTTTTAACACCTGGACCTGAAGGAATGGGCGGAGCCATTCGTAAGGCGCAGGAATTAGCTGATGAAAATGGCTATTTTATGCCCCAACAGTTTGAGAATGATGCGAACGTAAATGTCCATCGGGAGACGACAGGACGTGAATTGCTTGAACAAGTCGACGGTAAACTTGACTCGTTTGTTGCAGGTGTTGGAACAGGCGGTACAATAACTGGGGCTGGAGGATTTCTTAAAGAAAACTTCCCGAACCTAAAAATTGTAGCTGTTGAACCGGCAGACGCACCAGTATTATCTGGCGGACAGAAAGGGCCACATAAGATTCAAGGCATTGGGGCTGGTTTTGTTCCTGCAATTTTAAACACAGATATCTATGATGAGATTACACAAGTTTCAACCGAGCAAGCGTTTGAATTTGCTAGACGTGCTGCAAGGGAAGAAGGAGTACTCGGAGGCATATCATCTGGTGCTGCGATCTATGCCGCACTAGAAGAAGCGAAGAAATTAGGCAAAGGTAAGAAGGTTGTTGCAATTATACCTTCTAACGGTGAAAGGTATTTAAGTACACCACTTTATCAATTTGAAGACTAATAACGAAAAGCGATCTCTTCTATAGAGGTCGCTTTAGTTTTTTAAAGGTAGATGATAAACTAAAAAAGAAGAAAGAGAATAGTTGAGTTAAGCTGAGCTGAGGAGGAAGAGAAGATGTTGTTGATGATTGATAATTATGATTCATTTACGTATAATTTAGTCCAATATTTTGGTGAACTTGGGGAAGAATGCGTTGTTTACCGCAATGATGAAATAACGCTTCACGATATGGAGAAGCTAAGTCCAAGTCGCCTCGTTATTTCACCAGGACCATGTGACCCAGACCAAGCAGGAATTAGTTTGGCAGCAATTGAGCATTTTACAGGAAAGATTCCTGTTTTAGGTGTTTGTTTAGGGCACCAAGCGATCGGGCAAGTATTTGGTGGTCAAGTCGTACGTGCACCTCGGTTGATGCATGGCAAAACATCAAAGTTAATGCATGACAACCAGTCGTTATATAAAGAAATTCCACAAGGAACTGAGATTATGAGGTACCATTCACTAACGGTGGATGAAGCGTCATTGCCAAGTTCCCTCATTGCAACTTCCCGTACTGAGGAAGGAGAGTTGATGGGTTTTCGCCATCGTACACATCCTACCGAAGGGGTGCAATTCCACCCTGAGTCAATTATGACTGCATTCGGGAAACAAATGATGCAACAGTGGTTAATTCAGCATCGAGAGCAAGTCGTAACATCCATTTAGAAGGGAAGAAAAGCATGATACAAGAGTTAGAATTGAGTTGGGGCCAGTGGCGATTGGACTTTGCTAAGAAAACGTATATTATGGGAATTCTAAATGTCACTCCTGACTCATTTTCTGATGGTGGACGCTATAACAATCTCGATGCTGCAGTCGAAAGAGCGAGGCAAATGGTAGAGAATGGTGCGGACATTATTGATGTTGGTGGTGAATCGACTCGTCCGGGATTTACGCCAGTCAGTGTGGAAGATGAGATTGCTCGCGTTGTTCCAATTATTGAAGCGATCTCTTCGTCAGTCGAAGTCCCAGTAAGCATTGACACGTATAAAGCGGCTACAGCCGAAGCTGCGGTAAAAGCGGGAGCTGCAATCATTAATGATATTTGGGGTGCGAAGTATGATTCGCAAATGGCATCGGTTGCAGCGAAACATGAGGTTCCAATCGTGTTAACGCATAATCGCAATCAGGTGGATTATCATGACTTTTTGCAAGATGTGGTAGACGACTTATTAGAAAGTGTGGACGTTAGCATACAAGCCGGTGTGCCAAAAGAGCGGATTATTCTTGATCCTGGTATTGGGTTTGCCAAATCGCATGAGCAGAACTTGAAGTTAATGAGACGTTTAGATGTTATTACGTCGTTAGGCTTTCCTGTCTTGTTAGGGACATCAAGGAAGTCTTTAATTGCCAATACACTTCAAACGCCACCCAATGATCGTTTAGAAGGGACAAGCGCTACAATTAGCTTAGGTATTGAAAGAGGTTGTCATATTGTACGGGTCCATGACGTGAAAGAGATGAGTCGTACATCTAAGATGATGGATGCGATGCTCGGTAAAGGGAAGGTGAATCCTGTTGGATAAAATCTTTGTTAATGGCATGAAGTTTTACGCTTATCATGGTGTCTATAAAGAAGAGAATACATTAGGTCAACGTTTCGAAGTGGATGTCGTATTAGAAGCAGATTTAACGAAGGCATCGTTAAATGATGATATAAATTATAGTGTGAACTACGCTGAAGTTTATGAGAAAACAAAACAAGTTGTTGAAGAGAATACATTTGACTTAGTAGAGGCCGTTGCAGAAGAAATTGCGAAGACGTTACTCGGTGACTTCGCAATTGTTCAAAGTGTAACGGTAAAAGTCATTAAACCGGACCCGCCAATTCCCGGCCATTATGATTCTGTAGCAATCGAATTGAAGAGGTCAAGATGAAACATACTGCATATATCGCTTTAGGATCGAACATTAATCCAAGAGAAGAGTTTTTAAAGAGTGCTTTACAGGCAATGGCAGTTCATGAACAGATCGCGATCAGTTCAGTTTCTTCAATTTATGAAACTGAACCGGTTGGATACTTAGATCAAAGTCAATTTTTAAATATGGTTTGTAAAGTCGAAACAACACTACAGCCGATTGACTTGCTATTGGAACTTCAACGTATTGAAAGAGAACTTCATCGTACGCGTGAGATTTTAAATGGTCCGAGAACAATTGATCTTGACATTCTATTATTTAACGATGAGAATATTAAGTTGGAACAGTTGTGTATCCCACATCCTCGTATGGAGGACCGGGCGTTTGTGCTCGCTCCACTACAAGAAATTGCTCCTTTAGAACAGATACCAACTCTTAAAACGTCGGTGCATGACTTATTCATGGCTTTGCCGGAAAGATTAAGAAAAGGGGTACTTCTATGGAAACAACAAAAGCAGGTGGAAGAGTTCGTGCCTTTCGAAAATTGAAAGGTTACACGCAACAAAGTTTCGCTGATAAAATGCACATGTCGGTTTCCGTTGTTGGTGAAATTGAACGTGGGACGCGGGCCGCAGAAGAAGACTTCATTGAACGAGCGTCGCATCTGTTAGATATATCGGTTGAGGAGTTGCTCGGACAGGATATAAAACGCTAGTAAAGAAATTCGCAAAGGTAGTAGACGAGTTTTTTTGTTTGCACGGACTGTCAGTCTTCACTGGCAGTTTTTATGTATGTAGAGGAGCATTAAACAAAGGAGATGAACGTCATGACAGAATCTGATTTACAACAAGGAGACCAAAGACTCGTTAGGCTTGAGAAATTAGAACGTTTGCAAGCAGAAGGGTATAACCCATTTGGAACGCGTTTAGATCGCACACATAATACGGTCGAGATGCAAGCGCAATACGACCAGTATTCTAAAGAAGAATTAGTCGAGTTAGAAAGTGAGCATGTGGTCACGATTGCAGGAAGGCTAATGACAAAGCGTGGTAAAGGGAAAGCGGGCTTTGCGCACATTCAAGATTTACGTGGTCAAATCCAAATCTACGTGCGTAAAGATCAAGTAGGTGAAGAGGCGTACGAAAAGTTCCAGACGTGTGATATCGGTGATCTTGTAGCCGTATCTGGTGTGCCTTTTAAAACGAACGTTGGGGAGCTTTCAGTGAAAGCTACTACATTTACGCTAATGTCCAAATCATTACGCCCCCTTCCGGACAAGCATCACGGGTTAAAAGATGTAGAGCAACGCTATCGTCAGCGCTACATTGATCTAATTGTAAATCCTGAAGTAAAGGATACCTTTATTACTAGAAGTAAAATTCTTCAAACGATGCGTAGATACCTTGATGACCAAGGGTTCCTAGAAGTAGAAACACCAACAATGCATAGCATTGCCGGTGGGGCTTCTGCACGACCGTTTGTCACGCACCACAATGCACTCGACATGGAATTGTACATGCGAATTGCTATTGAGCTTCATTTGAAACGCCTCATTGTAGGTGGAATGGAAAAGGTCTATGAAATTGGACGAGTGTTCCGTAATGAAGGTGTATCAACGCGTCATAACCCTGAATTTACGATGATTGAGTTGTATGAGGCATATGCTGACTATAACGACATCATGAATTTAACAGAGAACCTTGTTGCTCATATTGCACAAGAAGTACACGGCACAACGAAAGTTCAATACGGTGAAGATGTTATTGATTTAACCCCAAATTGGCGTCGTGTGCACATGGTAGATCTGATTAAAGAAGAGACAGGCGTAAACTTTTGGGCAGATTTAAGTGATGAAGAAGCGAGACAACTTGCGAAGGAACATCATGTACATGTAGAAAGCTACATGACGTTTGGGCATGTCGTAAATGAGTTCTTTGAACAACTAATTGAAGAAAAGCTTATTCAACCTACATTCGTCTACGGTCATCCTCTAGCGATTTCACCACTCGCTCAAAAGAATGCAGAGGATCCTAGATTTACGGATCGCTTTGAATTGTTCATTGTTGCACGTGAACATGCTAATGCGTTTACAGAGTTAAATGATCCTATTGATCAACGGGCTCGATTTGAAGATCAGTTAAAGGCAAAAGAGATGGGTGACGATGAGGCGCATCCATTAGATGAAGATTTCCTTGAATCACTAGAGTATGGAATGCCTCCTACAGGCGGTCTAGGAATTGGGATTGATCGACTCGTGATGTTGTTAACAAATTCAGCGTCAATTCGTGATGTACTCTTGTTCCCGCAAATGAAAAACAGGGGATCAGAAGAGTAGAAATACAGGTTGAGCAACGAATTTTTCGTTGCTCAATATTTTTTTAAAATAATACTTGCAAGTTGTCCGGGGAGATGGTATATTTCTATTTGTGCTTAACAGAGCGCAAACATCACATCGCAAATCACGAAAAAAACTTTTAAAAAAAGAGTTGACGCGAAATGCGAATGGTGATAATATACTAAGAGTCGCCACAAGAGATGACGGCGCTTAAAACAAACAAAATTGCCCTTTGAAAACTGAATGAAAGATAAGCGAATTAAAGCAATAAAAGCTAGCGCTTCTATTATATAGAAGTACGAGCCTCGTTGGCACCCCCGTGCTAACGAAAAAAGGAAACACTTTCAATGGAGAGTTTGATCCTGGCTCAGGACGAACGCTGGCGGCATGCCTAATACATGCAAGTCGAGCGGACCCGAGGTGC
>NZ_JAFBEC010000026.1 GCF_016908595.1 Geomicrobium sediminis
CCACCCGTTCCCATGCCGAACACGGAAGTTAAGCTCTTTAGCGCCGATGGTAATTGGGGGGCAACCCCCTGTGAGCGTAGGACGTTGCCTGGCAATCGAACACGAAGTTCTTTTGAACTTCGTGTTTTTTGGTTTTTTTAAAGGGAAGCTTCTTTTTATTATCCATACAGGCACTTTTATTAATTTTTAACCATAGACTGAATTAATGGGCTCCGATTTAACGTCTTTTTATTATAAACAGCACTCTCATACCTTTGACTAAGTATATTTCTATGAATTTAGGAAACACTAAGATCGAATACGGTCGTAAAGGGAGAGATGGAGATGAGGATTTCAAGACAAGAGTGCGGGGTTTGTAAACATGAGTCCGTTCAAGGGATGTACTTAATGTCCATGTGGCTTTGCAAAGACTGTGAAAGAGCGATTGTAGAGTTAGAGATTGAAGATGCGAGTTATCAATGGTATGTGGAACAACTACGTAAAAGCAAGATGAACCTGCTGTTGACTCATTAATGAGCTCACTTCTAAACTTTGTTATAATGAAAATGATAACGTTGTAAGGGAATGTCCAGGAAATGATGAATACGAAGTCTACACCTTTACTTGATCATCTGGTACAACATGCTAATATCGATCCGATTTCTTTGCATGTGCCTGGTCATAAAAATGGGAAGTTAACACAAGGGACCTATCAAGCGTATTACGAGACGATTATGAGGCTTGATCAGACCGAGTTGCCTGGGTTTGATGATTTACATGCACCAACCGGTGTTATTCAACAAGCAGAAAAGCTGACGGCAGAGCATTACCAAACGGGAGCGTCAATGTTTTTAGTTGGTGGCTCTACCATTGGGAATTTGGCGATGTTGTCAGCATTTTGTCGTCCAAGTGTTCCTGTTATTGTGCAACGAGACGTACACCAATCAATCATACATGGATTAGAGATGATTGGTGTCGACGTTGTATTTGTTAGTCCTACGTTTGACGAACAAACAGGACTTTCTAAAGGGGTGTCTTTACAAACACTCACTGCAGCGATTGATGCATATAAAGAGGCCGAGGTTGTTGTTCTTTCATCACCGAGCTACTTTGGGAATGTTGGCGAGATTGAACATGTTGTTCAGTATGCAAAAAAGAACAACAAAAGAGTCCTCGTTGATGAAGCCCATGGTGCTCATTTACATAGTGATGAGCAGTTTCCAGTATCATCTTTGAAGGCAGGTGCGGATGTTGTTGTGCAATCGGCACATAAAACGTTGCCAGCGTTAACAATGGGTGCGTATTTACACGTACGAAACCAAGATGATGAGCAAAAAATTCGACCTTGGTTACGACGTTTTCAATCAAGTAGCCCGTCTTATTTGATCATGGCGTCGTTAGATGCTGCAAGAGCTTATGTTGCAAAGGTTGGTTCTAAGGAGCCTGCAAGGAGATTGTGGACGTTTCATGATGAATTAAAGGCAAGCCTGCCTAAAGATACATACGTACCAAATGAGGACCCTTTAAAGCTCGTATTACGAGCACCTGAACAGGTTACAGGTCTACAGTGGGAAAAGGTGCTTCAAAAACAACAGATTTATGTTGAATTAAGTGACCATGACTATGTTTTACTTTTTCTTCCTTTACAAATGGAAGCTGAAGAAGCGATGGATTTAAAAACGCGTCTCATTCATGCGTATGCGGATCAACGAGTGAAGATAAAAAAACGCCAATTCCCTTATTATCCAACGTATACACGTGCAACAATTGAGAAAGCGTTCTTGGTTGAACATGACGTTGAGTTATGTTCAATGAAAGCTTCAGTAGGTGAGATTATTGCAGAGAATATTGTTCCATATCCACCTGGAATTCCTTTGTTTATTGCTGGAGAAACCATTGATGCTAAACGGCTGCGTTACTTATTAGAATGGGTCAGTCAAGGCGGTAAGTTACAAAATGAAGAACATGTTAGAAACGGACAAGTTCTTGTTCGTAAATTGAGGTGAACGATGAATCAACCAGGTTTATTTATTACATTTGAGGGTGGCGAAGGAGCAGGGAAATCTACAGTCCTTCAAGCGGTTGCAGAACAATTGCAACAAAAGGGACATTGTGTAGATACAACGCGAGAGCCTGGGGGCGTCGCACTTGCAGAGAAGATTCGGTACTATTTGTTAGACGATCAAACGATTGAAGTTGAAGCACGAACGGAAGCCTTGTTGTTTGCGGCTGCAAGACGACAACATCTAATCGAGCGTATACTTCCAGGCTTGAAAGACGGGAAGATCGTTCTTTGTGATCGCTTTGTTGACAGTAGCATTGCGTATCAAGGTGCAGCACGTGGCATTGGTGTTGAAGAAGTCCGACAAATTAATGATTTTGCTATACAAGGAAGAATGCCTGACATCACTTTGCTATTTGACTTACCAGTAGAAGTTGGACAAGCGAGGATTCACGGTAATGCAAGGGAAACGAATCGTTTAGATGATGAGAAGGTTGATTTTCATTTAACAGTGAGAAAAGCTTACCTTGAACTTGCGTCACAAAACAATGAACGGTATCGTATCATAAATGCAGAAGCGCCTATTCGTTCAGTTATTGAAGAAGTGACTCAGGTGATCGAGGACTTTATCGTCAATAAAAACAGAGACTAGTTTTTGTTGACGTCATCCAGTATGATTAAGACAGTTAAAAATACGTAATGATCTATTGCAAAGGGGGAAACGGCTGTGAAATTAATTGTATCCGTTGTTCAAGATAAAGACAGCAACCGACTATCAACAGCGCTTGTAGAGAACGATTATCGAGCTACGAAACTTGCGTCAACAGGTGGATTTCTTCGGGCAGGGAATACGACGTTCCTCATTGGAGTTGAAGATGAACAAGTAAGTGACGTATTAGACATTATTAAAGAGAATTGTGAAAGTCGCGAACAGCTCGTTGCACCAGTTTCTCCAATGGGTGGCAATGCAGACTCTTATGTTCCTTATCCGGTAGAAGTACAAGTTGGTGGAGCGACAGTATTCGTATTGGACGTCGATCAATTTGAACAGTTTTAATGATTAAGAGGAGGGCGCTCATCAATGAAATGGGAACAACTGCAAACGAGGCAACCTGTCGTTGCTAAGTTGCTCCGACATGCGGTCGTAAGAGAGCGGCTTCCTCACGCATATATATTTGAAGGCGAAGATCGTTCTGAGCAAGTATCAGCGGCTTCGCTCCTTTGTCGTGCCTTTTTATGCCAAAAAGATGCGATTGACAAGCCGTGTGGAGAGTGTAGTGATTGCAGACGTGTAGAATCTGGAAATCACCCTGATGTGACATCGATTAAGCCTGACGGTCAATCGATTAAGAAGCATCAAGTCGAACGACTTCAAAAAGAGTTTACGTACAAAGGAATGGAGTCGGTTCGAAAAGTTTACATCATTGAGGAAGCTGATTTAATGACCGCAAGCGCGGCGAATAGCTTGCTTACGTTTCTTGAAGAACCCGAAGGAGAGACGTTAGCAATTTTAATTACGTCAAACTTACACTTTTTGTTACCTACGATCGTATCGAGGTCTCAAGTGTTAACATTTGCCCCATTGTCTGAAGTTGAACGACAGAAAGTTTTTCAAAACGAAGGGGAAACCGAAGTGCTTGCAGCAATCAAAGCAAGGATTCGTGAAATTCCAGCAGATATTCCTGAAGAAGAGCGGTTAACGTGGATTGTACACGGGCGCCAGGTAGTGATACAATTGGCGGAAGAGGTTTTATTACGACCTCGTCAAGCAAGGCTTTTTTTACAAGAAAAATGGCACGTCCATTTTAAAGATAGGAACCATATTGAGACGGGGCTAGACCTTATCCTATTCTGGTACCGAGATGTACTTTATACAAAGTGGAACAGAGAAGATCTTGCGTATCCAGATCAGTTGGAACGACTACGCACCGAGGGTCTGCATCGTTCAGAATTAATGCTTGCGGCAAATATGAAAGCTGTTATAGAAGCGAAACGATATTTGTCCGCGAATGTTAACCCACAACTGATCATGGAGCGTCTTTTGTTCCGAATTCAGGAGGGATCATAATTGCACCAAGTGATTGGGGTTCGTTTCAAGAAAGCAGGAAAGATCTATTATTTTTCCCCAGCAGGTCACAACATACAAGTTGGCGATTCAGTCATTGTTGAAACCGCGCGAGGTGTTGAATATGGAGTCGTCGTCCTAGGTGTCAAGAATGTGGAAGAAGAAGATGTTGTCCTTCCATTAAAGAAAGTACTTAGGATTGCGACAGACGAAGATACAGCTAGAGTGCTTGAGAACGAAACGATGGCACAGAATGCACAAGATGTATGTTCAGAGAAGATTAGAGAACATAAATTGGACATGAAGCTTGTTAGTGTTGAATATACATTTGATCGTAACAAAGTGTTGTTTTACTTTACTGCTGATGGAAGAATTGACTTTCGAGAATTGGTCAAGGATCTAGCGGCGGTATTTCGAACGCGTATAGAACTTAGGCAAATCGGTGTTCGTGACGAGGCTAAAATGCTCGGTGGTGTAGGACCGTGTGGGTTAATTCTCTGTTGCTCAACGTTTCTTGGCGATTTCGAACCAGTGAGTATTAAGATGGCTAAAGATCAGAATTTATCGCTAAATCCAGCGAAAATCTCAGGTCTTTGTGGTCGTTTAATGTGTTGCCTGAAATACGAGAATGATGAGTATGAACAAGCCAAGAAAGAACTTCCTGATGTTGGTGAAAAGATTGTGACCTCAGAAGGGAAAGGTCGTGTCGTTGGTTTGAACATGCTTGAAAGACTTGTTCAAGTCGAGTTGTTTGATGAAGAGCGAACGGTTGAGTACTCATTAGAAGAATTGATTGAGCAAGGTTCATTAATCGGCTAAAGCTGCCACAAGAGGGTGGGAGACGAACGTGGCGAAGAAAGAAATGTTTTCACAAGTGATTCATATGGAAAAGAAGCTCCTTGCTTTTCACGAAGAACTCCGTGAATTAAAAGAGCAGCTTGCTTCGCTAATTGAGGAGAATCAAGCATTAGTAACAGAGAACCGTCTGTTGCGAGAACGAATGGAAGCAGAAGAACTCCATGAACAAAAGGACGAGCATGCTGACCATTCGAATCAAGACAAACAAGATACGGTCCCACCTGGTGAAGGCTATGATAATTTAGCAAGACTGTATCACGAAGGCTTTCACATTTGTAACTTGCACTACGGTAGCTTGCGTACAGATGGAGATTGCTTGTTTTGTCTTTCATTTTTCCAGGCAAAATAATCGTTGTTTGCTTAGAAGCCCGTCACCAAGGTGTCGGGTTTTTTCTTTGGTGAACGCAGGTTGAAGGTGAAGGCTTTTGTTATTGCATGATGAAGAACGGATCGATTATATTTTTAGAAACCGATTAAAGATCATACAAAGTCGGGAACGCTTGGCGTTTTCAATTGATTCTATTCTTTTGGGGCAGTTTGTGTCGGTTAAGAAAACGAGAGGAACAATGGTTGATTTGTGTTCAGGGAATGGCGTAATCCCTCTCGTCATGTCAGAGCGGAGTACAGTGCCGATTACAGGAATTGAAATCCAACCCGATGTTGTAGAAATGGCTAAAAAAAGCATGAGGCTGAACAATCGCAAAGATCAAATTCAAATGCATTGTGGGGATCTTAAAGAAGCGCCTGAAGCATTCGGTCGTGCAAGCTTTGATGTTGTCACATGCAATCCTCCTTATTATCACTCGTCTCTTACAAATCAGAACGAGCGGTTAACGTTAGCGAGGCATGAAACTGAACTCACGATTTATGACATTGCTCAAGTAGCCTCAGCGCTATTAAAGGACAAAGGCAAAACGGCGTTTGTTTTTCGTCCTGAGCGAATTCATGATTTATTTGAAGCGTGTACGCGTGCGAATTTGGAACCGAAACGACTTCAGTTTGTTCATCCAAAGGCCGGTGTACAAGCGAATATCGTACTGCTTGAAGCGAGTAAAGGCGGCAAACGAGGATTAACTGTACAAGAGCCGATTTTCGTATACGGTGAGGATGGGAAACATACCGACGCCTTTCAAAGATCTTACAACGGACAACAGGTCACGTATGAGCGCAGGGTCAATGAAAAAGAGCAGACCGATCATTACGTGTATATGATTCAATGTGTGGACAATACGCTTTACACTGGATATGCGCGAAACGTGTGGGAGAGACTGCGGTTACATGAAAGTGGTAAAGGTGCAAAGTATACTAGAGGACGAGGGCCGTTTACACTTGTCCATATGGAAGGCTTTGAAACCAAGCGTGAAGCGTTACAAGAGGAATGGCGATTAAAGCAGCTTTCTCGCGTAGAAAAGCTCCAATACATTAAAGAGAGGAGGCGGGGCGTGTATGCAAACGGGCACATTATACCTGGTTCCTACACCGATTGGCAATCTTGAAGATATGACGTACCGCGCAGTAAGAACGCTACAAGAAGTCGATCTTATTTGTGCAGAAGATACCCGTCAGACCGTGAAGCTGCTCAATCATTTTGAAATTACGACGAAAATGATTAGTTTACATGAGCACAATGAACGAACTCGTTCAGAGCAGTTGTTGGCTGACTTATACGATGGAAAGAGCCTGGCACTCGTAAGTGATGCTGGAACCCCACTCGTGTCTGATCCTGGGGAGTGGGTCGTTCAAAAGTGTATTGAAGAAGGAATTACCGTCATCCCATTACCAGGTGCAAACGCAGCGGTAACGACGTGGATTGCCTCAGGATTTGAAGGGGGACGGTTTTACTTTCATGGGTTTTTACCTCGTAAGAAAAAAGAAATCGAAGAAGTACAACAGTCGCTAGAAGCTATTACTGTCCCAATGATCTTTTATGAATCACCTCATCGAATGAAACAAACGCTTGAGCGGTTGCAAATTGTGTGGGGAGATCGTCGAATTGTCATTGGGCGTGAAGTGACGAAACGGTATGAGTCGTTTTACCGTGGAACCATCACTGAATTAATTGATCTTAACCATGAATGGCGCGGAGAAATTTGTTTCATCGTTGAAGGTGGCACGGGTAAAGGTCAAGAAGAGGCTTGGTGGCAAACGTACACGGTACAAGAGCATATCCAGTACTATGAAGAGCAAGGGGACGATCATAAGAAAGCACTCAAGCAGTGTGCAAAAGATCGTGGTCTTAGCCGTAACGAAATTTATAAAGCATTTCATGAACTTCAGCAATAAGAAAAGGGCTACCTGTTGCATCGACAAGGTAGCCCTAGTTGTTGAAATAAGTATATAGAAGGTATTAAACCGTTGTTGCCTTTTGGTTCGATTGTGATAAATAACCTTGAAGAGATTCGACGACTTCTTTTGCTCCTTCTGGGCTAAGAATAATTTTACCATCTGCAATGGAGATGTTATCGTCAGACACCTCTCCAGTGACTTGGCAAGTCATATTCGGTTTGTATTTCTTTAAAATGATGCGGTCGTGGTCTACATAGATCTCTAGTGCATCTTTCTCTGCAATATCTAAAGTCCTTCTTAATTCTATGGGGATAACAACCCGACCAAGCTCGTCAACCTTTCTTACGATTCCAGTTGATTTCATTGCTTAGAATCTCCTCCTTGAGTGTACTGTATATTCGTGTCATTTTTTGACACATTTTATCTCTATGTGTGCAATCATACCAGTATAGTAAAATCAAGTCAATATAATAATCTTAAAATTCAAATGAAGGAAACGGGCGTCATATCAGGTTTTTTTCGCGTTTTCACTACTGGGGATGCTCCTTGGCACTGGGTTTGTCATTGACTTTTCACTACTTATAAATTATAATTATTAATTAAGTTTTTCTGTATAATCATGTAAACTGATGAATGGATAAGTAAACGATCACGTATGTTCAGAGAGCCGGGTTGCTGGGAGCCGGTCGTAAACGAGTCGTTGAATATGGTCCTGGAGGTTTAATTTTCGAGTGCAATAATTGTGCATAAGGGAATTACGTGTGTCAGCGTTAATGACAAGTTGCTAACGATTAATGTTAGTGCTGTTGAGCTTCTTAGAAGTAGGTGTAGGAACGAGTATGTTCTGGCGATGCTACGGATAAGAAGGAAGCAGGGTGGTACCACGTGAGTAATCCTCTCGTCCCTTCGATTAAGGGCGAGGGGTTTTTTTATTAGAGATTGGAAGGAGCAGATTGTTTTGAAACCTACGTTCTATGTAACAACACCCATTTATTATCCAAGTGGAAAGCTCCATATTGGACATGCTTACACGACGGTTGCGGCGGATACACTCGCTCGTTACAAACGCTTGAAAGGTTATGACGTCATGTTATTAACAGGGACAGATGAGCATGGTCAGAAGATTGAGCGTAAAGCAGAAGAAAACGGTGTAACGCCAATTCAATTTGTTGATGATATTGTCGCTGGAATTAAGAAGCTTTGGGATGACTTGGACATTTCGTATGACGACTTTATTCGTACGACAGAAGAGCGTCATAAGCGTTCTGTACAAGAAGTTGTTGAGCAACTTAAAGATCAAGGAGACATTTATCTAAGTGAATACGAAGGTTGGTATTCCGTACCAGACGAAACGTATTACACAGAATTGCAGCTCGTGGATCCAATTAAAGAGAACGGCAAGATTGTCGGAGGAAAAAGCCCTGACAGCGGTCACCCTGTTGAGCTTGTTAAAGAGAAGTCATACTTCTTCAAAATGAGTCGTTACGCGGACCGCTTACTCGCTTTTTATGAAGAAAATCCAGATTTTATCCAACCAGAAGCTCGTAAAAACGAGATGATTAATAACTTTATTAAGCCAGGGCTTGAAGACTTAGCCATTTCACGTACAGCTTTTTCTTGGGGAGTTCCAATTAAGAGTGACCCTGAGCATGTTGTGTACGTATGGATTGATGCGCTCATGAACTACATTACAGCACTCGGTTACGGCACTGATGAAAATGAAAAGTACAACAAGTATTGGCCAGCAGACGTTCATATCGTAGGTAAAGAGATTGTTCGTTTTCATACGATTTATTGGCCGATCATGTTGATGGCTTTGGACTTGCCATTACCGAAGAAAGTATTTAGTCATGGACATTTGTTAATGAAAAACGAGAAGATGTCGAAGTCTAAAGGCAATGTCATCTATCCAGAAGCACTCATTGAGCGTTACGGTCTTGATGCTGTTCGTTATTATTTGCTTCGTGAAGTGCCATTTGGCGCCGATGGTGTATTTACACCAGAAGCCTTTGTTGAACGAATTAACTATGACCTCGCAAACGACTTAGGGAACTTATTAAATCGTACAGTGGCTATGATTAATAAATACTTTGACGGTGAAATCCCAGCGTACATTAAAGACGGGACGAGCTTTGATTCAAGCCTCTTAGACGTGGCAGAAGCGACCGTTGAAAAAGTCGGTTCCCATATTGAGTCAATGGAATTCTCAGTATCGCTTACAGCCATTTGGCAATTTGTAAGCCGTACGAACAAGTATATCGATGAGACGCAACCATGGATGCTTGCAAAAGAAGGTCAAACAGAGGAATTGCAAGCTGCGATGTATCATCTTGCTGAGTCACTCCGCTACATTTCGGTGATGTTACAACCGTTCTTTACGAAAACCCCAGCGGCAATCGCTGAACAGATCGGTTTCGTGGACGATGAAGAACTAAAAACGTGGGAGTCGATTCAACAATTTGGTCAGCTTAAAGGCGGTTCAAAGGTCATTGAAAAAGGAACACCTATCTTCCCTCGTTTAGAAATTGAAAAAGAAGTCGAGTCCATCAGTGCGCTTATGGCTCCTCCAAAAGCAGATGATGACGAGCAGGAAGAAGATGCGAATTTGATTACGATTGATGACTTCAAGGCAGTTGAGCTACGTGTTGCAGAAGTCGTTCAAGCCGAGCCCGTGAAGAAGGCAGATCGACTGTTGAAATTGCAACTGGATCTCGGGGATGAAAAACGTCAAGTTGTATCTGGCATTGCAAAAGATTATTCAATTGAAGAAATTACAGGCAAGAAGATTATTTGTGTAACGAATTTAACGCCAGTAAAACTGCGAGGCGAGCAATCAGAAGGAATGATTCTTGCCGGTAAAGCAGAAGGTACGTTAAAAGTCGTAACCGTTGATGGCGATCTTCCGAATGGTACGCTAATTTCTTAAACAAAAACGGTCAAGTTCCATACTAACGTATGGGACTTGACTCATTTTACGATATATAGAAGGAGTACAAAATGGTTGAACTATTTGATACACATGTACACTTAAATGTTGAACAGTTTGATGAGGATCTTGAAGAGGTCATTGAACGTGCCAAGGAAGCCGGAGTTAGGTGGATGAACGTTGTCGGGTTTGATCGGGAGACGATTACAAAGGCAATGAATTTAATTGACCGATACGAATTCATGTATGCAACGATTGGCTGGCATCCAGTGGATAGTGTTGATATGAAACGAGAAGACTTGGAATGGATTGAATCACTTGCAACTCATGAAAAGGTTGTCGCAATTGGTGAAACAGGCCTTGATTACCATTGGGATAAATCCCCAGCTGACGTTCAAAAACGTGTGTTTAAAGACCAAATTGAACTTCATAAACGAGTGAATTTGCCACTCGTTATTCATGGTCGTGATGCTCAAGAAGACATTGCAACCCTGTTAGAAGAGGAAGGCGTCGGTGAAGCAGGGGGCATTATGCATTGCTTTAGTGGTGATGTTGCAACTGCAGAACGATGTTTAGCTCAAGGGATGCACATTTCATTCGGTGGTCCTGTTACGTTTAAAAATGCGAAGTTGCCAAAGGAAGTAGCAAAGATCGTTCCTCTTGATCGATTACTCATTGAAACGGATTGCCCATTCTTGTCTCCACATCCGTACCGTGGAAAGCGAAATGAACCTGCGCGTGTACGTATTATTGCGGAGCAATTAGCGGAGTTGAAAGGGCTGACTCTTGAAGAATTAAGTGAAATAACGACAGAGAATGCGAAGCGGTTATTTAGGATCTCATCATGAAGATTAAAGAATGCATTGTCGTTGAAGGCCGAGATGATACGGTAGCCATTAAGCGCGCAGTTGATGCGGAAACGATTGAAACCATTGGTTCATCAGTTCCTAAGCATGTGATTGAACAAATCAAATTGGCAGATGAACGACGAGGAATTATTGTTTTAACAGATCCTGACTATCCAGGAGAGCGTATTCGTAGAATTGTTACAGAAGCAGTACCCTCTGCTAAACATGCGTTTATACCGAAGCATCTAGCGATTTCTGCGAACAAGAAGAGTGTAGGTGTTGAACATGCTTCTCCGGAAGTCATTCGTGAAGCATTGCAAAATGTGAGAGGTGGTAGCGTCTTAGACGATTATGATCCGGTTTTGCTTGAAGACATCCATGCAGTCGGTTTAATGGCAGGATCAGAAGCACGTAACAGGCGTGAGCTGATCGGAAACGAACTGCGTATTGGTTATGCAAACGGTAAGCAGTTTTTAAAACGGATGCACAAGTTCAGAATCTCCAAGAGTGAATTTTATGATGCTGTGAAGAAAGTTGGTCTTAAATGATGAAAGACATTGCAACGCCCTCAAGAACGAGGGAGATTGTTGAACAGTTTGATTTAAAAGCAAAAAAAAGCCTAGGTCAAAACTTTATGACTGACGTTAATATTTTGCATAAGTTCGTTGATGCGACGGGAATGACTGCTGAAGATGGAGTCATTGAAGTCGGTCCTGGTATTGGTGCGTTAACTGAACAATTAGCAAAGCGTGCTAAGAAAGTCATCGCATATGAAATAGATCAACGCTTATTGCCTGTGTTAGATGAAACGTTGAAGCAATATGACAATGTGGAGATTCGTCATGAAGACTTTTTAAAAGCCAATTTAGATCATGTATTTAGCGAAGATTTCCAGTCAGTAGAACACGTTTATGCAGCTGGGAACTTGCCTTATTATGTGACAACGCCAATTCTAATGCGCTTTCTAGAAGAGCGCTTGCCGATTAAGACGTTAACGGTATTGATTCAAAAAGAAGTTGGCGATCGTCTAGCAGCAAAGCCTTCTACGAAAGCATATGGTTCCTTATCCATTGCAACACAATATTATGCAGAAACTGAGGTGATTAGCCACGTACCAGCCAATGTTTTCGTGCCTAAACCGAATGTTGAATCATCGATTATTCGGTTCACGATTCGAAGTGAGAAAGCTGTACAAGTAAAAAATGAAGATGCGTTCTTTAAACTCATTCGTGCTTCCTTCGCACAACGGAGAAAAACACTTCGAAATAATTTGCAGTCGTGGTCTGGAAATAAAGAAGCGGTTGCTCAAGTATTTGATTTGTCAGGCATTGACGGCGGGAGAAGAGCCGAGTCGTTATCAATTGAAGAGTTTGCAAAGCTTGCAGATGCTTGGGAAATTGCACGAACCTCCTCACCTCTCTAAGGATCGTTGCATAAGGTAACGATATAAGAGGAGGAATCACGATGTCCCTACAGGTCGGCGATTTAGTTACACGGATTTCCTATGGGGAGGACGTATTGTTTCGCGTTACATCGGTTGATGATGAGGCGAACATTGAACTGAAGGGTGAGGAGCTACGCCTCGTTGCAGATGCCCCGCTCTCTGATCTGAAAAAAGTAGATGATGATGAACGGACGGAATTCGAACAAGAGCAAAAGAAAAAAGAAGAACAATGTTACCGATTGTTTCGGCAAGACTATCGGCTAATGCGAGAAAAAAATGAATATGAATTGTCTTCAGCGTATACGACCCCGAATCCCCAATATTTTGAGATGAGGGGTCGTGTTTTGCATATGGATGGAGACGCTTCTTATTTGCAAAAATGCACAGCCATGTATGACCGTCTAGGAATTCCTGTGTACGGCGCCCATATGCGTGAGACAGATATGCCTCATCAAGTTGCTTCTCTTCTAGAGATGGTTCAACCTGATATTCTAGTCATTACAGGGCACGATGCGTTTACTCGTTCAAAAGGAACGGATAAAGATTTAAAGGCGTACCGACATTCCAAAGCGTTTGCCCAAACGGTTCGAGAGGCACGAAAGGCAATCCCGAACTTAGATGATCTTATTATTTTTGCTGGTGCTTGTCAGTCGTACTTCGAAGGGTTAATTCGTGCTGGGGCGAACTTTGCAAGCTCTCCTTCGAGAGTGAATATTCATGCCCTTGACCCTGTATATATTGCATCGCGTGTTAGTATGACACCATTTTTGGACCGGGTACAGCTAAGTGAAGTGTTACGCAATACGATCACTGGTGAAGATGGCCTTGGTGGAATCGATACAAAAGGAGTTCTACGTCGAGGGATTCCTCTGAAGAACCAAGATGATTTGTAATGAGAAAACCTGTTGTGAACGTTCGTTCGACAGGTTTTCATGTATTCCGTATTCAATTCATAGTAAACGACACGTTAGAACATACATGTATAGTCTTACCAAAATGAGGCATCCTAACGAGAAATCTTCAGATTCGACATTATTAATGGTTGACAGCCTATACTTCTGGCTGTTAAAATTTAATATTTTGTATTTCGTTGACCAATTGTTGGATTTGTGATAAAATTAGCTTAGTGAGGTGGGGTGACAAGATGGGTAAAACGTTAGTAGAAATTAAGCAGTCGCTTGAAGAGAACGTAGGTAAGCGGATTACACTGAAAGCTAATGGCGGACGCCGCAAGATTGTGGAGCGTTCAGGAATGTTAGAAGGCACGTACCCCTCAGTATTTATTGTGAAGTTAGATCGAGACAAACACAAAGTAGAACGTGTGTCTTACAGTTACACGGACGTATTAACGGAAACCGTACAACTTACGGTTTGCGAAGATCAAGAATTAGCGTAATATAACAGAGAATGATAGTTTGACCTTACTTATGCTGCTGAGTTCTGTAAAGAACTGGCAGCTATATTTTTTTGTCTGAAGAGCATCATAAAGATTGTACGGTAAAGCTTAGATAGGGAGCTGGTTCCGTTGAGCCGTCATCGAAGTATAATGTCAGATGCACTCAAAGAAGAAATTGCAAAAGAACTAGGCTTTTATGATACGGTCCAACGAGAAGGTTGGGGCGGCATTAAGTCAAGAGATGCCGGGAACATGGTCAAACGCGCCGTGCAAATGGCAGAAGAGCAATTAGCCAGCAAGTACCAGAAGTAACAGCCGTACCAAGTAGGGGCACCGCAGTTCATCTGCTGGTGTCTCTTTTTGTATAAGAACACTCGTTAGAAGCGATGGGTCCGCATCCTGTACATAGGTAAGTATTTCGACTAAAATAAAGGAATACAATTCGTGTAGATTGCGAGAAAGAGGAGAAAGCTGTTGAAATGTTCGCTGAAAGCACCAGCAAAGATTAATCTTTCGTTAGATGTGCTGGCAAAACGCGAGGATGGATTTCACGAAGTGGAAATGATTATGACAGAAGTTGATCTAGCTGATCGAATTGATTTAACGATTCGAAACGACCAACAAATTGTTATACAAACATTAGCGGGATACATTCCTGCTGATAGCCGTAACCTCGCTTACCAAGCCGCACGTTTAATTAAGGATCGATTTCGAATTGCTGCCGGTGTAACGATTTATATCCAAAAAAACATACCCGTAGCTGCAGGTCTAGCTGGAGGCAGTAGTGATGCAGCAGCGGTGTTACGAGGATTAAACCAAATGTGGGATTTAGGGTTGTCGAAAGCACAATTGGCTGCCCTAGGTTCAGAAATCGGCTCAGATGTTGCATTTTGTGTGTACGGTGGTACGGCAAAAGCAACGGGAAGAGGCGAGAAGATTGAACGGCTACCTGCTCCTCCCCCGTGTTGGGTCGTCCTAGCCAAGCCTCCAATCGGTGTGTCGACGGGAGAAGTGTACGGAAAGGTTCAAATGTCATCAAACGCTGCAGCTCCTAAAAGTGAAACGATTAAGCAAGCGATTCTTGCAGGAGATTACAACAAAATCTGTCATCATCTCCATAACGACTTGGAGCCTGTGACGATGTCGTTGCATCATGAAGTGCTACAAATTAAAGAGCGTATGCTTGAATCAGGTGCAGATGCCTCCTTAATGAGCGGTAGTGGTCCGACTGTGTTTGGCCTTATTCGTAACGAAGGGCAAGTTCACCGGGTTTACAATGCGTTGCGAGGATTTTGTGATCAAGTGTATGCAGTCCGAACGATTTCCTAAGCTACTTGTGAAAATACGTATAAAAGTGGTATCATACTCTTGAAATATTCGTGTTTTCGGAGGTCGTCATGAAAAAGCTAAAAAGAAGTGGACGTCTTGTTGATATGACGTACTTTTTATTACAAAATCCGAATCAATTGATCTCGTTAACGTACTTTGCAGAACGTTACCAATCGGCAAAGTCATCGATTAGTGAAGATCTAACGATCGTTAAGTCCATTTTTGAAAGTGAGAAGATGGGTTATTTAACAACGGTCCCTGGCGCAAGTGGTGGTGTTCGTTATGAGCCTGCGGTTCCACTAGAAGAAGGGGAGCGGCTTGTTCAATCTCTTTGCGAGCGTTTAGAGGACGCTAGTCGATTGCTACCAGGTGGATACCTTTACCTTATGGATATTCTTGGACAACCCCGATTTATGAATGAGATTGGACGATTGTTCGCTGGTATTTATCGTTCAAGAGAAGTGGACGGGGTAATGACCGTTGCAACAAAAGGAATTCCTCTCGCTTATGCGATTGGTAATCACCTTGATGTTCCGGTTAGTATTGTTCGAAAAGACCATCGGGTAACGGAAGGTTCTGTCGTAAGTATCAATTATGCATCAGGCTCATCAAATCGGATTCAAACGATGTCAATTGGACGTCGTAGTATATCCGAAGGAGCGAACATGCTCATTGTTGATGACTTCATGAAAGGCGGAGGCACCGCTCAAGGGATGGCAGAGCTATTAAAAGAGGTGAAGGCTAACCTTGTTGGTATTGCCGTACTCGTTGAAGCTGCAACAGATGAAAGAGTTATAGATGATTACATTTCACTCGTTCGACTTGAAGAAGTGAACGAGAAAACGAAACAAATCAAAGCCGTTCCAGGGAATTACTCAAAACATCTCAAATTCTAGGTTGATCTTGGAGGGAAAAGCAATGAAAAAGGTATTTACGAAAGAAGCACCTGAAGCCATTGGCCCATATTCTCAAGGAATCATCGTGAATAACATGTTTTATAGTTCAGGTCAGATCCCCCTTACAAAAGACATGACGATTGTTGATGGGGGTATTCAAGAGCAAACACACCAAGTGATGGCAAACGTTAAGGCCGTGCTACAAGAAGCGGGTGCAACGCTTGAATCAGTAGTGAAGACGACAGTGTTTATTAAAGATATGAATCAATTCCCTGAGATTAACGAAGTGTACGGACAGTATTTTGATACTCACCAGCCTGCGCGTTCGTGCGTAGAAGTCGCACGTCTTCCTAAAGACGTCCTCATTGAAATCGAAGTGATTGCGCTAGTACAAGCCTAAAACGAACCGAAAGGTTCGTCAGATTGTCGAGAAAGCCTTGGTTCTGTGAACCAAGGCTTTCTCTTATGGTCTTTGAATTGGTTCCAATGACGATTTTTTTGGTGAAAAGT
>NZ_JAFBEC010000027.1 GCF_016908595.1 Geomicrobium sediminis
AACTAAAACTGGCTGGTCAAAGTCCGATTCAATATCGAACATCAACCAGCCAATCAGCTGTTTAACAAACTCTAACTTTTTGGGGTCACTACCTTATAGGGCTTCTTTAAAATACACGTTTATCAATCATCGTGATAGACTTCTTCAATTGTCGTATACATCAGTGCGGCTTCATTCTTTTGAGCCGCACTGTTAACTGATTCGATCTTCACACGAAGTGTCTTTTTTCCGAAACGAATGGACACTTCATCTCCTGGATTCACTTCAGTTCCAGCCTTAGCAGCATGACCATTTACCGTAATACGGCCTGCACCTGCAACTTCCTTCGCTACAGTACGCCTTTTTATAATGCGTGATACCTTTAGAAATTTATCGATTCTCACTTATTCACCCTCACTTTCTCTCTCCAATTGTTTTGCCTCGTCCCAAAAGCGGTCCATCGCTTCTAGCGATACGTCATTCATCGTTTGTCCTTGTTCTAATAAACGCTTTTCGATGTGCATAAACCGCTTTTTAAATTTCGTATTCGTCATCTGCAAGGCTTCTTCAGGTTGTAATCGATAAAACCGAGCAAGGTTAACGACAATAAACAACACATCACCTAATTCTTTCTTGATGTCTGATTCATCGTGTTGTTCGCTAATCGCTTCTTTCCACTCCCAAATTTCTTCTTCGAGCTTTTGCCACATCGGCGCTGCTGTTTCCCAGCTGAACCCTACTTTTGCAGCTTTCTTTTGCAATTCATAAGAAACCATTAGAGCAGGCATCGATTTCGGAATTCCTGTCAGCTCTGATTGATCGTTTTCTTTGCCTTGCTTTTCTTGCTTTTTAATTTCGTCCCAATTCGTAACGACGTCCTCGCTCGTTTCAGCCGTAGCTGTTGAGAAGACGTGTGGATGTCTACGAATCATCTTATCTGTAAGTGTCTTAATCACATCATCAATCGTAAAGTACCCTTCATCTTCACCAATTTGGCTATGAAGCATGACTTGCAACAACACGTCCCCAAGCTCCTCAATAAGATGATCATCATCGTCTTCGTCGATCGCTTCTAATACTTCATACGCTTCTTCTAGCAAGTATTTTTTGAGCGATTGATGTGTCTGTTTACGATCCCACGGACACCCGTCAGGGCTTCGCAATACGTGAATCACTTCTCGTAGACGACGAAACGTATGACGTGTTAGCATTTCTTCGCGCACCGGTGGTACGTAGACGACAGCTAAGTTCGATGTTTCTTGAAACGCCCGGTCCAATTCATATAGAGGCATTTCTACAACCGATTCCCCAGCTCCACCGGCTTCTTTTACGATCCTTACACGATAATCATCTGGCAACTGCTCCATTAACGAAAGTTTTACGTTAGAGGCTGTAAAGAAATCGTACACTTGGGTCAAAATCAAATGTTGGTTCAATGACCAGTCTGAGCTAGTAAAGCTTGTCGCATCAAGAAGCTGAAAACCTTCACTAGGATCCATTCGTAATGCTGTAAAAACCGGATCAAGAAAGCTTTGTCCGCCCTCAATTTGAAGCTGAATAACACCTTGTCGTTCCTTTTCTAGTAATCGTTGAACGGTTTCTTCAGCAACAAGTGGATGACCTGGCACAGCATATAAAACCGGTTCATCTTGACTAGATGCTTCGCTAACTAAACGCTCAACAATGGCTTCGTATACCGGTTGGAACGTATCATGGACCTCATACACATCATCAAATGGGTGGATCGTTAGTCCTTCTAGCTCCAATTCCTCCATCACCGGGTGTGCTTTCGTTCTTACATACAATTTATTTGAATTTTTTAATCGTTTATACGTTGAAAGTGTCATTTGGTCGAGCGTCCCCGCCCCTAAGCCAAATACACAAATTGTTGGTAAATTCACCAAAGACAACTCCTCGTTTCTCTTGCTTGTCTATGTTATTATATCATAGGCAATACCTCTACAATCTAGAAGCTTTACACATCATTTATTAATGGGGGAATGAGTTTTGGCTAACTTAAAACGTTATGTCGCTGGCTTTGCAGGAGCCACAGTACTTCTTGCAGGTTGTTCATCAGATCCTGGTGCAGTTGAAGAAGGAAGCGACGGAGGTACATCAACAGGTAGTGCTGGAGGAGACCAATTTGTGTTAGCGCTCTCTTCAGACATTGTTTCTTTGGATCCTCAAGAAACAACAGATGTTCCATCATCTCAAGTTTCGACAAACATTTATGAAAACTTGCTAGAGCACGACAGTAACATGGAACTTCAACCTGTACTTGCAGAATCGTATGAAATGGTTGACGATTTAACGTGGGAATTCCAAATTCGTGAAGGCGTTACGTTCCATGATGGTGAAGAGTTGAATGCAGATGCAGTCGTTAAGAACTTCGAGCGTCTATTAGATCCAGACAACGCGAAACCTCGTGCAAACATGTTTGAATTAGTGGAAGAAATTACAGCAATTGACGAGTATACAGTAGAATTTACAACGAGTGAACCATTTGCACCGCTTGATGCACATCTTGCTCATAGTGCAGCAGCGATTATTAGCCCAGCGGCCATTGATGCAGATGAAAGTGGGGATGCACTTTTAAGTGTTCATGCAGCAGGTACAGGTTCTTTTGAACTTGACGAGTGGGTTCAAGGTAATGAAATTCGTTTAAGCAAAAATGAAAATTATTGGGGCGAAGAAGCTCAAGTATCACAAGTAACAATGCGTGTTGTTCCTGAACAAAGCACGCGTATCGGGATGCTTGACCAAGGTGAAGTGCATTTTATTGATCAAGTAGAATCCGCGAATTCAGGCATTGTTGACGACATGCAAAACGCAAGTCTTCTTACACAAGAACAACTTGGGTTTGAATACATCGGCTTTAACACAGATGTTGAGCCTTTTGATGACCCTGATGTTCGTCGTGCCATCGCAATGGCTATTGATTCAGAAGTGCTTCTTGAAGGCCTTTATGGTGGGTTTGGTTCAGTTGCATCAGGTCCATTAAGTGAGTACACATTCGGATATAGCGAAGATACACAAGGAATTGAATACGATCCAGAAGGTGCGAAAGAATTATTAGCAGAAGCGGGTTACGAAGATGGCTTCTCTGCATCGATTCTTACAAACGATGCAAACCCTACACGTATTCACATTGCAGAAGTTGCTCAAGACTACCTTCAAGAAGTTGGAGTAGATCTTTCAATTGAAATGATGGAGTGGGGAGCATTTTTAGATGCCACTGATCAAGGGAATACAGAAATGTTCGTTCTTGGATGGTCTACGGTAACAGCTGATGCAGACTATGCTTTACATCCTAATTTCTATTCTGGAAATCATGGTTCTCAAGGAAACTCAACATTTTACGATAACGAAGAAGTCGACGCATTATTAACAGAAGCTCGTAGCGAATCTGATAATGATGCTCGTGCAGACCTTTATGCACAAGCAGAGCAAATCATTATTGAAGAGGCTCCTATGATCTTTACTGTTCATAATGACTACATCACCGGCATTGCTGACTCTGTAGAAGGATTTAACCACCTAGCTACAGGCATTTATGACCTCAGTGAAGTTTCAATCAACGAAGAAGAAGCAGGATATTAAGTCCGAGTTTATGGCCCATCTGTACTTTTGTATAGATGGGTTTATTGTGTTCTTTCGAACACTCCGATATAATCTGAATAAATAAAAAACTTAGGGTGTTTCCAATGTAAAACAACCACCCGACCATTCAGAATTCAATGAAGGGGGTTATCCAATGTGAATCACTCCTTTTCTTCAGTAAATAACTGATAAGAAAAGGAGGCTTACGTTTTCGTGCATTGGAATTTTGTTTTTTTAGTCGTGGGCAGAGCTTGTCATCAATCGGGATTTGTACTGTTTATCGTAGCTCTCATGCACGTAATTTATATAGAAACTGCATCAGCTTTATTCATGAGCTTTATCCCAGTTACGATTACTTTGGCCCGATTCGGTGCAAATCTTATCGCTCCGTTACTGTTTGCTCGTTTCTATTTAACGACAATCCTTATATTCGCTACGAGAACAAAAGTCTTACTTCTTGTGCTCGTCTTTGCATGCATATTCTATGATTTATTGTTTTTAGCCTATATTATTGTTTTTTTTGTATCGATGATGGACGCTTGGTTCGACCCGAGCAGCCAAGCGCTTGTACCGAGAATCGTTGACAAAGAAAAGCGCGTCCGTGCGAACAGTACGATCAGTCTCGTTAGCGAAGGTGTTGAATTTATTTGCTGGGCGCTAGGAGGGTTATTGCTTGCCTATGTTCATGCACCTTTTTTATTCCTACTCGTTGTGCTTAACGCCGTGTTCACCGCCGCTTCCTGCACCTTTTTACATCAACGAGTGAACAAGACGTTCGCGAACGACGGCGAACCAAAGAGCTGGCACACAGAGATGCGCCGCGGCTTCTCGGTAATGGTCTCGTCTCGCTGGCTATTGCATGCTGTATTGGCGTCATTTCTCACGTCATTCGCAAGTGTCGTATGGATTGCAGCAATCACGTACCTTTTTGTTGAACAAGTTCTTATGGTGAGTGAAGGCTGGTGGGGGTTTTTGAATGCAAGCCTGTTAATTGGGTTGCTCCTTGCGAGTCTCGTGTTGAGAACGCATCATTCCCTTATTCAACAAAACCAATCAAAGACGGTTTTTGTAGGGTTGGTTGGCACTGCATTGTTTACAATACTGTTTGCGTTAACCGTTGAGCCCTTTATTGCGCTTCTTATCATTGCTTGTCTCGGGTTCTTTTTACAGCTAGAGGCCGTCGCTTCACAGACGCTGTATCAAGAGCGAATCGACGTAAACGTTCTTCCTTACGTCTATGCTGCAGAAGGTACTGTTGCCATGTTCGGGTTTGCACTAGGCTCCTTGCTCGTTGGCTTTGCTGCGGACCATTTGCATTTAATGTTTATCTACTTGATCTCAGCACTGCTCATCGTTTTGGCTAGCTTTCTTTGGTTTAGAGCTTTTAAACAAGAATGGCAAAAATAAAATAAATAAATCCCTCCAAAAATTTGGAGGGATTTATTTATGATGTAAGTACTTCATGTAAGTGTTCTAAATCATGTTTGAGATGTTTCTCCATCATAGCGCTTGCTGTTTGCGCATCTCGTTCTTTTAGGGCTTTAAAGATTTGTCGATGTTCATTTTGAATATGCGTAGCACGCCCACGCCCTTCAAAGTTCATGACTCTACAGTAAAAGATTAAAGCCTCAATTGTACTGAGTTGTCTCGCTAAGTATGGGTTATGACTACATTGAGCGATTTCTTGGTGGAACTTTTGATTCCAATCAATAATGCGTTCGTCATCGGCTTTATCACGAATCAGTCGATCAACTTCATCTAGAATATCTGAAACAACCTCTAATTCTTGTTCACTTGCGTGTTGAACTGCCAATTCAACTGCTAATACTTCAAGGGCGATCCTAAGCTCATAAATGTGCTCTACGTCGGTTACCGTTAGCGAGTAGACGACAAATCCAAGCTTTTCATCAGCAATAAGCAAACCATCCTTCTCAAGCAATCGCATTGCTTCTCGAATCGGCGAACGACTAATGCCCATTTCTTTTGAGAGCTGACTCTCATTAATTCTGTCACCAGCACGGTACGTGCGATCATAAATGCGTTGTTTGATCTCTCGATATAATTGGAGATAATATGGAATTGGCTTATCAATCTTTGCAGCACACATGTCATTCACCTATCCTTCAATCGATCGACGATGCATTCGAATCCGTTGTTCGACCCCATTATCTCGCGACGTTTTCTAATCGTTTACGTTTAAATCTATAAAAACCGGGAAAAGGTTCTTTAACGTTAGAAAAGCAGACCACGATGACAATGGCCTGCTTTCCGTAGGTTATGATATTTGGGGTGAATCGATATGTTACTTACAATGATAAAGGAACAGCCGGAATCTGTAAAGGGATACCGGCTTATAAATTTAAATTAGTTCGGTATCATTGTTCCATTTGTCTTGCTAAGAAGCCTGCCGCTGTTTCAATAAGCATTCGTGCCACGCTTTCTTCAGGTGGTTTTTCTTTTGAAATCATTACAACAGCTCCAATTGGATCACCGTTTGCAATAATTGGCGCGACAACATAACCTTCCATCGTATCACGATGATCACTTACTAAGTTATACTCACCGTGTTGAAACTCCGCTTTCGTCGTTCGCGTATTAATTGCATCCTCTACAATTTCCCCAATACTCTTGTTTGCATAGTCTTTTTTCGATCCACCAGATACAGCAATGTATGAATCGCGATCTGCAACAAGAATAGGATGCCCTAGACTGTCATAAAGTGCTTCTGCATACTCCTTTGCAAAGTCCCCAAGCTCAGAGATTGGTGAATACTTCTTCAAAATGACTTCGCCATCTCGGTCTACGAAAATTTCTAATGGGTCTCCTTCACGAATCCGTAACGTACGTCTGATTTCTTTTGGGATGACCACTCTGCCTAGATCGTCAATTCGACGAACAATACCAGTAGCTTTCATTGGTGTGCCTCACTTTCATGTCGATGTACTATCTAATCAATGATGTTCCTTCTCTCATGACTGTTTTTAGTATCCGTAACCAAAAAAGAACTATTCACCCATAATAAAAAAAGTTTACCTTACACATCCTGATCCCGTAGATTACAGGGGTTAATTCCATAAAAAAAATGAAGCACTCCATTATAAAAGAGTGCTTCATTTACTAAGATACCGTTTTGGAAGCGGTTTTCTTTTTCACTTCTGGTATTCTTGACATTAGCTTCTCAAGTAACGTTACATAAACGAGAGAGCCCATGCGTTTCTTTTGGATATTGAGCTTAATTTGACTACCCTCTGTCCCAACGCCAACGTCTCGACCAAGCTCATTAACTAGGCGGAACAATTCAGCGCCATCGATGTTATTCGATGCTTCTTCAGTAAACAAGATTGTACATTTACCGCCTGATTCAGAAATTGAAGCAACACCTTCTTGTAAACTATACAATTTGATCGTTGCAATCGAGAAGAGCGCTCGCACTTCATCTGGATATTCGCTAAATCGATCAATCATCTCATCTTGTAGATCGGTTAGCTCATCAAACGTATTGATCCCTTTGAAACGCTTATACATTTCAATCTTTTGTTTTGGATCATGAATGTACGTCTCAGGAATGTACGCTTCAACTTTAATATCCAATGGAATGTCTTCGGCTTTTAGTTCACGCTCTTTTGTGCTTCCTTTATACTTACGCTGTTCAATTGCATCTTTAAGCATTTGTGAATACATATCAAAGCCGACGCTATCGATATAGCCGTGTTGTTCAGCTCCAAGCAAGTTCCCCGCGCCTCGAATGGATAAGTCACGCATTGCGATCTTAAATCCTGAGCCAAGCTCTGTAAACTCTTTAATCGCTTGTAGACGCTTTTCTGCCACTTCAGTTAGAACTTTATCGCGTTTATACGTAAAGTATGCATATGCAACACGATTTGAACGTCCAACTCGACCCCGGATTTGGTACAGCTGACTTAATCCCATTTGATCGGCATTGTAAATGATGAGTGTATTTACATTCGGAATATCTACACCCGTTTCAATAATTGTCGTCGTTACGAGAACATCTTTATGACCTTCTAAGAAATCAATCATCACTGACTCTAACTCACGCTCATTCATTTGGCCGTGTGCATAGGTGACGTCAGCATCTGGTACGAGCATCGAAATCTGTTCTGCCATCTGCTCAATGTGATCGACACGGTTGTACAAGAAGTACACTTGGCCACCACGACTGATTTCACGCTCAATTGCTTCTTTTACGAGAGAGGAATTGTATTCCAGTACATACGTCTGCACAGGGAAACGGTTTTCTGGTGGCGTTTCAATAAGGGATAAATCCCGTACACCGAGCATCGACATGTGAAGCGTTCGCGGAATTGGTGTCGCAGTTAACGTTAGTACATCAATGTTCGAACGCAATTGCTTAATTTTTTCCTTATGCGTGACGCCAAATCGTTGCTCTTCATCGACAATCAGTAACCCTAAGTCTTTAAACTTTACGTCTTTCGATAAAATACGATGCGTTCCAATGACCATATCCAAGCCACCGTTCTCAAGGGAACGGACATTTTCATTGATTTCTTTACGTGTTCTAAAGCGATTAAGTACACCGACGTTGATTGGGTAATCGCCAAAACGCTCCAAGAATGTATCATAATGTTGCTGTGCAAGGATTGTTGTCGGAACGAGAAGTGCGACTTGTTTGCCTGACATAATGGCCTTGAACGCTGCACGGATTGCTACTTCTGTCTTCCCGTACCCTACGTCACCACATAGTAGGCGGTCCATCGGACGCTCTTTCTCCATATCCTCTTTAATCTCTTCGATCGCTTTTACTTGATCTTCCGTTTCTTGATAAGGGAATGAGCTCTCAAACTCTCGCTGCTCCGCGCTATCTTCTGAGAACGCATGTCCTTTCGAACTTTCACGTTCTGCATAAAGCTTGATTAAATCGTCAGCAATGTCTTCTACAGACGACTGTACTTTCCGTTTAACTTTCTTCCAGTCTTGACCACCCAACTTGTAGATCTTCGGGTCTTTATCTTCAGAACCAACATACTTTTGAATTTGGTCAATTTGCTCTACAGGAACGTACAACTTGTCATTTCCCGCATAAGAAATATGAACGTAATCTTGATTCATATTGTTTACAGACAACGTTTCAACACCGAGGTATTTACCGATCCCATGACTAACATGAACGACTAAATCACCGACATTAAGTTCAGAGTAACTTTTGATTCGCTCAGCGTTCGATAACTTCTGTCGACGTCTAGCTTTTGTTACTTTTTTCGTGAACGTTTCACGCTCTGTAATGACAGCAAGATGCTCAAACGGCAGCTCAAAGCCATTGTGCAAGTCTCCCTGTACAATGTATGCCTTACCTTGGTCAAGAGATTCATCCCGAGAAACTGGAGTTGCTTCGATGTCATAATCTTGAAGAATCCCCTTTAGACGCTTTACACGATCGTCATCTGAAGCAATAAAGACGATAGTGAAGTTTGCTTTCGACCAGCGCTCCACCTCATTTTGCAACACAGGCATTTGACCGTGGAATTGTTGCATCGCCTTGCAATTGATACTTTCAACATTTGCAGGCTGAACACCGGGTACGCCACGTAAGAAGATCGAGAAATAAATGACAGATTGGTCGATTGACTTAATAATATCTTCATAATGCTTTGATAAACGTAAGTCATGGGGAGCTTCCCCTTGTTCAAGCATCGTCATGTGCCAATCTGACTCTTCTCGGTCCAAGCGAACGGCTGTTTCTTGCACCCGACTAATTTCGTCTACGAAAATTTTCGTTTCGCTCGGTAAATAATCAAGCAATGTTGCAGGCGTTTCATACATATACGAAATATACTTGTATAATCCTTGGAAACGAATTCTTTCGTTAATTTGGTCAAGTTCAAACGATAACGATTTCTCGAGCTTATCCCGTGTTTCTTCGTCGTTTACTTTTTTGAGGCTGCTTTGCATTTGTTCTGTGAGATTTTCAGAAGCTCGTTGCCATTCAGACTCAGTTAAGATTGTCTCTTCAGCTGGTCCAATTGTAATGTGCTCAATTGCTTCAAGAGAACGTTGGTCTTCTGCATTGAAATAACGCATCGAATCAATTTCAGTATCAAATAAATCAATCCGTAACGGATGTTCTTCAGTTAAAGGATAAATATCTATAATTCCACCACGTACACTAAATTCACCCGGTGTGGACGCAAGGTCTGCACGTACGTACCCCATTGCTTGAAGCTGAGCTAAAAACGCCTCAACATCTAAATCTTGACCAATATGCAACTCATATTGACTTTTTTCCCATCGTTCTTTCGGCGGCAGCAAGCGACGTAATCCTGCGATTGGGATAATAATAATTCCTTTGAAATCAGCAAAAAGCGCATTCATAACCTCAATGCGCTGAGATCTCATTTCTGGACTCGCTACAGCGATTTCTGAAGAGATCAATTCATTCACCGGATAAAGATATACGTGATCCTCACCAATGAGATCACTTAAATCTTCCTGCCATTTTTGAGCCTGCAATAAATTGTACGTAACAAGAACTTGCGGCTTATGCCCCAACTCATAAAGGCCAGACAATAATAATGTCTTAGCCGATCCGCTCAACCCCGTTAAAAGTTGCTCTTTTAATCCTTTCTCCAAACCATCTTTAATGCTTTGGATTTGCTGATTATTTAAGAGCTTATGCTCGATCGCTTTCATGAAGCCGATCCTCCCCTAATGATTCAAACTATTCTCCATTTATATGTCACTCGTTCATGTCCTTGTTCATCTTAATGATACCAATGGTCTTGTTCATGAACGTGCGGTGAAGATTGACTCATCTCATAGCACGTATCACATAGCGCATGTACGTGTAAGTTCCCTTGTTCATCGGTCTCTAGCACTTCTTTCTTCTCTTCTTGATTGAGTACCGAAAAACCTAAATCATAATCCATTGCCTCACGAGATGAGACTGTACCCAGTTCTGCGTTGCACTGCTTGCAATGATAATAAACGACCATATACTCTCCTCACTTTCTTTCTATTAGTTTCAACGAGTAAGGAGAGCGCTATACCTCTTAATTGTGTTGATTCATGACGCGATCAAAATCATCGTGAACCCAAGTTTCACATGCACGTACAACATTTTCACGCGCATCTTGAATGGCGTCCATTTCCCGTTTATCAAATTTCGATAGGACGTAATCGACAACAGCTTTTCCTTCTGGCGGACGATCAATGCCAATTCTTGCTCGGTTAAACTGTTTCGTCCCTAATTGATCAATTAGAGAACGGATTCCATTATGACCGCCATGACCACCAGATTTACGATATTTTACAGTACCTGCCGGTAAATCAAGGTCATCATAGACGACAAGAATGTCTTCTGAATCAAGATCGTAGTAATTAGCAACCGCTCGAACGGACTCTCCAGATAGGTTCATGAATGTAAGCGGTTTTAACAGAATTAACTTCTCGCCATCACGAATCACTTCAGTATATTCAGCCCTAAAGTTAGTATGCTTTTTTAGCTTTTCGCCCCAGCTCTTTGCTAGATCATCGATCGCCATAAAGCCAACATTATGTCTCGTTTTCGTATATTTTCTCCCAGGATTACCTAGGCCTACAATTACCTTCAAGGATGTAACTTCCTTTCAGTTCATTTACTTAAACTGCGAAAAAAGGCATAACCGAGGGGCTATGCCTTGTCCTTCATTCGCTTTTCATTATTGTTCGCTATCGTCAGACCCTTCATCAGAAGCCTCATCGTTCTCTACAAGTTCAGGCTCGTCCGAAGCTTCTTCTTCAGTGCCTTCGTCTTCAAGAGTTGGGGCAAGAACTGCAACAACCGTTTCTTCATCATCGTTGTTGAATTCAAAGTTCTTTCCTGATTTCAAGTCTGAAACTGAAATTGAATCACCAATACCTAATTGAGAGATATCAACTTCAATTGATTCTGGAATTTCTGTTGGTAGTGCACGAACGGAAATCGTGTAAAGCATATGAGAAAGTACGCCACCTTCTGCTTCACCTGGTGCATCTCCAACAAGGTTAACGGCAACATCTGCATCGAGCTCTGACTTCATATCGACTTCAAAGAAATCAATGTGTGTTGTGTTCCCTTTGAGAATATCATTTTGTAGATCGTGTACCATTACTTGATGCTTCTTACCATCGCCATCGACAAAAAGATCAATAATACCGTTACGTCCTGCTTCACGCAATGTCTTCATAAATTCGATGCTTGGTACAGAAACCGCAGTACTCTCGGTTTTCTTTCCGTAAAGAACAGCTGGAACAAACCCGTCAACTCTTAGCTTACGTGTTACTGAACGTCGTAAGTCATTTCTAGAATGTGCTTGTAATTTAGCCATTGTCTATAGTCACCTCATCGATTATTTTCACGTACATTACTGCTCATGCATCCTGTTAACGTTTGTACGTACGATAAACTCACCCTCTAAGGCTATATGCTAGCATGATTTAAACCCTCATGCAAATGATGCCCCTTTTCCTTAAAACAACGTACTCACTGATGTTTGCTCATGGACTCGAATAATTGCATCTGCCATTAACGAGCCAACTGACAGTTGAACGAGCTTTTGAATCTTCTTCTCCTCAGGTAACGCAATCGTATTCGTAACGACGACTTCTTTAATTTGCGAGTCTTCTAGTCTAGAAATTGCAGGTCCTGATAATACAGGGTGAGTGGCACATGCATACACTTCTTTTGCACCGTGTTTCATGAGGGCATCGCCTGCAAGTTGAAGCGTACCTGCTGTATCAATGATGTCATCAATAATAATTGCCGTCTTGTTCTCAATATGACCAACAATGTTCATGACTTCAGCTTCATTTGGACGAGGTCGACGCTTATCAATGATTGCAATCGGTGCATCCATTAGGTCAGCCATTCTTCTTGCCCGTACAACGCCACCGTGATCTGGAGACACGATCACGAGATCTTCTAGGTTCTTCTCTAGGAAGTAAGAGGACAGAATTCTTGATCCGAGTAGTTGGTCAACTGGAATATCGAAGAAACCCTGGATTTGTGACGCATGCAAATCAAACGTTAATACACGAGTCACGCCCGCCGTCTCCAGAAGATTTGCTACGAGCTTTGCTGTAATTGGCTCTCTTGAGCGTGCCTTACGATCTTGTCTTGCATAGCCGTAGTAGGGAATAACCACGTTAATCGTTTTTGCAGAGGCACGTTTACAAGCATCGATCATAATTAATAGCTCCATCAAATGCTCATTTGCGGGTTCAGATGTTGATTGAATTAAGTAGACATCATCTCCACGAATACTCTCTTCAATGTTGATTTGTACTTCTCCATCGCTAAATCGTTTAACAGAACTCTTTCCCATTTCTACACCGATGTGAGAAGCAATCTCCTCAGCAAGTGCAGGATTTGAGTTCAATGTGAATATCTTTAATGTCGAGTCAACATAGCTCATTGAACGAACCTCCTAAAGGTTATTTTTTATCGTTTTTGTTCATATAGCCCGTTTTATTCGTTTGTCTCGCTCTTGCAAGCGCTAAAGAATCATCTGGCACATCATCTGTAATGGTCGAACCGGCAGCTACAAATGCGCCTTTGCCGATCGTAACAGGTGCGACAAGGTTCGCATTACAGCCAATAAAGGCACCATCTTCAATCGTCGTTAAGTGCTTTTCTTTCCCATCATAATTCACGGTAATTGAACCGCAACCAACATTGACGTTTTCCCCAATATTCGCATCACCTAAATAACTTAAATGGTTAGCTTTTGACCCTTTGCCAATGGTCGATTTCTTCACCTCAACGAAGTTGCCGAGCTTTGCTTCATCATGAATTGTTGATTCTGGACGAACATGTGCAAAAGGACCGATGTTGACGTCTCGACCGACTGTACTCTTTGTAACGACCGATTGTTTAATCGTTGAATAAGAACCAATTGTACTATCTTCAATCTCTGAGTTTGGTCCGATTTCACTTCCTTCGTGAACAATTGATTTTCCACGAATAACCGTACCAGGGTGGAGGATCGTATCTGGGTGTAACTCTGCATCTGCCGAAACATACGTCTGATCAGGCGCAATAAACGTGACGCCTTGCTTCATCCAATGTTCATTAATCCGCTTTCGCATGACTTGCTCCGCCTGCGAGAGCGCTAAACGATCATTAACACCCATTGCTTCTGCGCCATCATGGGTTTCAAACGCTGCAACCCGTTCGCCTTCATTCTTTAAGATTTCTAATACGTCAGGAAGGTAGTATTCGTTTTGTGCATTTTCATTCGTGACTTTTTCTAAAGCAGCAAATAAAGCTTCGTTATCAAAACAATACGTCGCTGTGTTAATCTCAGAAATTCCACGCTCTTTTAGTGTTGCATCTTTATGTTCAACAATACGTAAGACATCGCCACTTTCAGGATCACGGATAATTCTTCCGAGCCCAGTTGCGTCATCTACGCGCGCTGTAAGTACCGTTACTTTCGCCCCGCGATCTTCGTGATAATCACTCAGCGCTTTCATCGTCTCAGCAGAAATCATTGGCGTATCTGCACTAATGACTAGCGTCGTTCCTGAACGATCGGCTAAATGGGGTGCTGCTTGTTTCACAGCATGACCGGTTCCGAGCTGTTCATGCTGCCAAACAAACTGACAACGATCTCCTAGCGTTTCTTTGACTTCTTCACCTTGATGACCGATGACGACAGTCGACTCTTCAAAACCAGCCGATTGCACTTGTTCTAAGACATGTGAAATCATTGGCTTCCCACAAACTTGGTGTAAAACTTTAGGCAGTTTTGACTTCATACGTGTACCTTGCCCAGCAGCAAGAATAATTGCGTATCGGTTACTCATTCAAAGACCTCCGATTGAATTAATTATCCAAAAAGTACAGACGTCTGCACTTTAGTAATGACTTATGATCTTGTATGAATATATCTTATCTCGAGGGGTTTTTCAATCACGAAAAAAGACCCTGCACATCGTTGTGCAGAGCCTTCATGATTAAGAAGCACCCGCTTCTTCATACTCAACATTTTCATATTGTCCTTGACGCTCGTATTCATCCAACACTGCTGTTTGGATCTTCTCGCGTGTACGGGAAGAAATTGGGTGGGCGATGTCTCTAAATTCTCCATCAGGGGTACGCTTGCTTGGCATTGCCACGAACAACCCGTTGTTGCCGTCGATAACACGAATATCATGTACAACAAATTCCTGATCAAAGGTAATCGATGCAATGGCACGCATCCGACCAGCTGTATTGACCCTACGAAGTCTTACGTCTGTTACTTCCATCCTTTCACCACCTTCACTAACTCTTCACATCTTCATGTTGTGAGCGTTTTTATTTTGGCTCTGGGGAATATTTTTCCACATCAAGATTGCATATTCCTGCTTAATTTCTAAAAATATTTAATATTTGTTCGTTTGATGTTCTGAATCAAATCTAGAACGTCGATTTTCACTCAGTGCTACGGATCACCAATGAAAACATGAGCTTTTAGAATTACTAGCGTGACGAACAAAAAAACGAACCTTTCGGTTCGTCAGGCTGTTGAGAAAGTCATTTCTCAACAGCTTTTTCTTATTTATAGACGCCGAATCATAACCACGCTTTGTTATAATAGAGAAAAGAACGGA
>NZ_JAFBEC010000028.1 GCF_016908595.1 Geomicrobium sediminis
CTTTAGCGCCGATGGTAATTGGGGGGCAACCCCCTGTGAGCGTAGGACGTTGCCTGGCAAGCGAACACGAAGTTCAAAAGAACTTCGTGTTTTTTTGATCCTTTATTTAATAACCTTGTACAGCTAAGCTGACTTCTACAGCTTTTTTCCAAATCTGATGAAAGTCCTGTACAGATTCAAATCGCTCTGTCGAGTCTTTACTCATGGCACGTTTTGCCACCTTGTGCATCGGACTACCCGCTAAGTTTTGATCTTTCCCTAATACAGAGAAGGCAATTGCACCCATACGGTATACGTTTGTTCGCGTATTTAGCTTCGTGTTTAATGTTAATTCTTCTGGGCTAACAAAAGGGGATGAAGGAAGGACATTTTCCATCTTGTTTATGTGCTCGTTTTTTTCATAATGATCGATGTTGATGATTTTTAATCGTTTGTTCGTCTCGTCATAAATCATACTCGCATTGTTAAAGCCAATGGCTATAAAGCTCTTCTGTTCTACTTTCTCGTGAAAAGTAAAGATTGTTTCGAGCATCTGTAAACGTTCTTGTAGCTCTAGTTTTTCAAAAGGGTAGCGCCAAAGGTTTTCACCTTCTATCCATTCATACTCAAGCATATAGCCGGGGCCTACATCTTCATGGTGCGTTAGCTTAACGAGAGATGGGTGTTTTAGGAACTCATAGCGAAGTTTTGCCTTTTCTAGCTGCTCAACAGCGTCTTCGGGTTTGCCAAAGTAGAGCGCTGTCTTTGCTCCTGCATACTTAATATATCGTTTTACACCGTTACGATTAATACCGAAACAGAGGTAGCCATCGTTTTTGTCTGGGTATACAGCAAAAACCTTTCCAAATTTCTTGATCCAACGAAAATCATGCTTTTCATGTAAGTGAAAGCGAACATCGTCAACGACATGTTCTATCATAGAATAAACCTCCATTGATGCGTTTACCAAAATGTAACATAGTTAACGACGTAACATTAGGTGCAGAGGAGCTATTTTTATTGGCCAACTATAGTCGTAGGAATGATTAGTAAAGGAGACTTTGTATATAGACGCGTAGGGTCGTAACATAGAGACGGCATGTTGATTTCTACTTGCTATTAAAAAAGCCCAAATGAAGGTGGGAACACCTTCATTTGGGCTTTCATGATTATTCGACGCGATCTGTTGTAGAGGTTTGGTTGCTGCGGTTTTCTTTCTCCTCGTATTCTTTGCGTGTGAGTACATCTTCAACGTGCATATTAAATTCAATAACTTCAAGTCCAGTCATTTCCCGAATGGCGTTACTTACATTGTCTTGTACGGTTTGATAGATGGTTGGAATGCTCTTGCCGTATTCAATAATAACATCAATATCGAGGGCGACTTGCTTTTCTCCAACTTCAGCAGAGATGCCCTTTGAAATGTTCTGTGTAGCACCAAATCGTTCGGATAAACCTTCAAAAACACTGCCACTCATTCCGAGAATACCGTCGGTTTGTCTAGTCGCGATTGCGGTTACCTTCTTAATCACTTCGTCATCAAATGTTAGCTTGAATCGATTCACTTCTTGAAGTTCTTGCTCTCGTTGTTCTTGAACTTTGGTACTTTCCTTCTTAGGTTCAGTTCTTTCAGTTTTCGTTGCTTCAGCCATGGACAATCTCTCCTTTATTAGAATTAAAGATTAACGTCTGCGTTGAAATAATGCATTTACATACCCAGCAACATCGATGTCTCCATCAAACCATTTTCCGAGTATGTAACCGACAAATAAGAAGATGAAAACGGTTATTGCGACTGAGAGTCCTACAAAGAAATAAAGTAAGCTAAACAGAATTGCGGCAAGAATGCCGATAATTCGTCCTCTGTACCGAGCGAATACTTCCTTATTGTCCATATTCCCTCCCTCCTTAAACTACTCGTTGTTTTTGACTATTGTCAGGCTCTGGTTCCTTAATGTTCACTTGGACCGTGGAGACAGCGACTTCTAAGAAGTGTTCAACATCTTCTTTTACTGCACGTTGTACTTTAGATGCTAGTTGTTGAACAGGCTCATTTCCGATGACTGAAAAACTGATCGCAATGTCGAGCGACTCTTCTTCTGAGTGAATGCGAGAGCGTATTGTAATCGCCCGAATTCCATCAAAACGTTTGACCGAACGATAGATTGTAGAATCAATGGTTTGTTGTGAAATCGACAATGTCCCGTTTTGCGTACGAACATCTAGTTGTCCTCGAGAACGTGGAGATCCACCCATTCTAAAGCTGCTAAAGAACAAGATTAAGTTAACGAGAGCAATGAAAGAAAGAATACCGATTAATACCCAGAACAACTCTGCTGTATTGGGCCATAATTCGATTTGTAACATTACGCTGTACACATCAAAAATTGATAGAAGTACTGCTGTGACAAGTAGTAGAGTTAAGAAACTGTTTAGCCCAATTATGAATTGGGTGAAACGATTCATGGCTTCACCTCCGTTACTCCATATATACCCCGGACGCCAACTCTGAAACTTGAATTGAATAAACTCTCATGCTTTTTACCTAGATGGGTGGAATAAGTTTTATAAATTCATTTGAATGGTTACTACAAAAAATGTTATTCTCAAAGGTGTGAACAAATCGATGAATGATCTTATATAGAGATAAAACTAGGAGGTTCTACCATTGTCAAAAGCTATTGTTACGGGACATCGTAATCCAGATACAGATTCCATTACTTCTGCGATTGCTTATGCGTATTTTAAGCAGCAAAGAGGTGCTGATGCGATTGCCGTTCGACTTGGAGAGATTAATAAAGAAACGGAATATGCATTAACGCAATTTAATACAGAAGCCCCAGTGCTTGCATCTGATGATGTGGTTGAAGGACGAGAGGAAATCATTCTCGTGGATCATAATGAATTCCAACAAAGCATTGAGAATGTCGAGCGTTTTAAGATTACTGAAGTGATTGACCATCATCGAATCGCGAACTTTGAAACGATGGACCCGCTCTATTATCGTGCTGAGCCTGTTGGCTGTACAGCGACAATTCTTCTTAAAATCTTCAAAGAACATCAAATAGCGATTCCAAAGAATATTGCAGGTCTTATGTTATCGGCAATCATTTCTGATTCTCTCTTATTCAAGTCACCTACGTGTACAGATGAAGATATTGATGCGGCAGAAGAATTAGCTCAACTTGCGGAAGTTGACGCACAAGAATACGGTCTAAACATGCTAAAAGCCGGCGCAGATCTTAGTGAGAAGACCGTGAATGAACTCGTTACACTTGATGCAAAGGAATTTGAAGTCGGGGTTCACCGTTTAGAAATCGCTCAAGTTAATACGGTAGATGTTGAAGATGTCCTCAAGCAGAAGGCTGCAATTGAAGAGCGATTAGATGTAATCGTTCAAGAAAAAGGATTGAAAGTTTTCTTGTTCGTCATTACAGACATTCTGAACAATGATTCAACGATTCTTGCTTCAGGTACCGATCTTGATAAAGTAGAGCGTGCGTTTGAGATGAAGCTGGATGACAATTGTGCATTATTAAAAGGAGTCGTATCCCGTAAAAAGCAAATCGCTCCTGTTCTTATGAAAGAATTCTCATAAACGAAGAAAAGTATCAGCTTAAGCTGGTACTTTTTTTTTTTGAAAGAAATTGAATGTTTATGAATGAAATTGATTGACTGTGAATAATTTTGATTATAAACTGTTTGTAAGCGGTTTCTAAAAGAAGGTGAAACGATGTTATCAATTAAGCGAAAAGAAGCGATCTTAGAAGTTATAAAGAAACAAGATGTTGTTACAATCCAGCAATTAATTGATGCAGTAGTCGCATCCGAATCAACAATTCGACGTGACTTAATCGAATTGGAGAAAGAAGAACAGTTAACACGTGTTCATGGTGGTGCTTCATTACAAAAACGTCGTCATGATGAGCCGAGCATGATTGAAAAGACGACACGTAACAAAGAAGAGAAGCAAGGAATTGCGATGTATGCAGCAAAGGCAGTGCAATCAGGCTCGTGTATTTACCTTGATGCAGGGTCTACAACGTATGAAATGATTCCCTATTTAGCTGATCGAGATCTACTTGTCGTCACGAATGGAATCCAACACGTTCAAACGTTAATGGAATATGGAATTGAGACGTACATCATTGGCGGAAAAGTTAAGTCACAAACGGGCGCTTTAGTTGGAACGAAAGCGGTAGAAAGTTTGCGTTTCTATCGATTTGATTATGCATTTCTCGGAATGAACGGGGTTGCGCTAGATGGATACACCACACCTGATCCTGAGGAAGCGAATGTCAAACAAACAGCGATGGACAATAGCGCGAAATCTTTTGTTTTAGCAGATCATACGAAATTCGATCAAGTCTCGTTTGCATATGTTCAAGCGGTTGAACAAGCGATTATCATCACATCACCGCATACGGATAAGAGTAAGGTGAAATCGTTGGGGAAATTGACGACAATCGAGGTGAGTAGATGATTTATACAGTAACGTTAAATCCCGCCATTGATTACATCGTGAACGTCACAAACTTCGAAACGGGTCGTTTGAATCGATCAGAGGCTGATGATAAGCAACCTGGTGGGAAAGGAATTAACGTATCGAGAGTATTGCAAAGGTTAGGCATTGCATCTACGGCGACAGGCTTTGTTGGAGGGTTTACTGGTGAATATATTCGAAGTGTACTCACGAGTGAAGGCATAGCGGAACGTTTCGAGTCAGTAGATGGCGATACGAGACTCAATATAAAATTAAAGACACTTGAAGAGACAGAAATTAATGGACGTTCTCCGGTAATTACTCAGAAAGATCTTGCCAATCTAGAAGCCTTATTACTAGGGTTAACGAAAGAGGATACCGTTGTTTTTGCAGGCAGTGTACCTGAATCTGTTGATCAGTCTATCTATCATAAATGGATCAAGTTATTAAGTGAACGAGGGGTACGGTGTTATTTAGACGCAAACGGCTCTTCATTAAAGGAAGCGTTAGCGGCGAAGCCGTACTTTGTGAAACCCAATCATCATGAGCTTTCAGAATTGTACAATCGTTCGATTGTAAGTTTAGAAGACGTTTATCAATATGGTTCACTGATCAAACAAGAATACAACATTCCACACGTAATCATTTCAATGGCAAGTCGGGGAGCATTATATTTTGCAGAGGATGAACGCGTATACCACTATCAGCCACCTCGTGGAAACGTCTTAAACTCCGTAGGCGCAGGAGATTCAGTAGTAGCTGGTTTTATTTATGCAAAGCACGTGAATGATGGCGATTTAGACGCTGTACGCTTTGCTGTTGCTTGTGGTTCAGCAAGTGCATTTCAAATGGGATTTTGTGATAAACAAGATGTGATGGAGATGTATCGTAAAACGACAATGAAGAATTGGGAGGAATGTCGTCATGAGGATTACTGAGCTACTTAAGCAAACGACAATTGTCCTTGATGTGAATAGCCAGTCCAAGCAAGAGGTCATTGAAGAATTGATTCAGACGTTGAATGACGCTGGGGCAATTGAAGATACGGATTTGTTTAAAGAAGCGATTCTTCAACGTGAACGCGAAGGTTCAACAGGCATTGGTGAAGGTGTTGCTATTCCTCATGCGAAAAGCAAAGCGGTGACAACGCCTGCTATTGCTTTTGGTCGATCTTCTGCTGGCATCGATTACGATTCATTAGATGGTCAACCTGCACATTTATTTTTCATGATTGCAGCGAGTGAAGGCGCTCACAGTGATCATTTACAAACGTTATCTCGCCTTGCTTCATTATTGATGGGTGCAGAGTTCCGTGATTCACTTTTGCATGCGAGTAGTGAGGAAGAAATTCTATCCATTATTGATGCACAAGATCACAATGAATCTAATCATGATGAAAAGGTAACAGAAGATGCTCCGCAAATCGTTGCGGTTACAGGTTGCCCAACAGGCATTGCGCATACGTATATGGCGGCAGACGGTTTAAAGGATGAGGCGAAACGACAAGGCATTACGATCAAAGTTGAAACCAATGGATCTGACGGGGTACGCAATGCCTTAACAGCTGAGGATATTGAGCTGGCTAGTGCAGTGATCATTGCTGCAGATACGAAAATCGAAAAAGATCGTTTTCATGGAAAGTGTCTCATTGAGGCACCCGTTGCAGCGGGGATTCGAAAGCCAAACGAATTACTTACGAAAGCATTACATCAAGATGCACCCGTATATTACCGGTCCGATCATCGAAATGACCAAGCTGAATCGGGTGGCTCAGCGAATAAAAAAACAGGCTTTGGATTTTACCGCCACCTAATGAACGGTGTTTCGAATATGCTCCCGTTTGTCGTAGGTGGAGGAATTCTCATTGCGCTATCGTTTTTATTTGGAATTAATGCAGCGGACCCTAATGACCCAAGTTATCATCCCATTGCGGAAGCTTTAAGTTCAATTGGTGGCGATCATGCATTTGGACTGATGGTAGCCGTACTAGCAGGATTCATTGCGATGAGCATCGCGGATCGACCTGGATTTGCTCCGGGTATGATTGGTGGGTTCATGGCGACAACTGGGGATGCAGGATTTTTAGGAGGCTTGATTGCTGGTTTTCTTGCGGGGTATGTCATTTTAGGATTGCGTAAGTTGTTCCAGAAGTTACCTTCAACGTTCGATGGCATTAAAACGATTCTACTTTATCCGTTGTTTGGAATTCTTATTGTAGGAATGATCATGCATTTCGTCTTAATTGATCCGTTAAATGCGTTTAATTCCGTATTAGAAAATTGGCTGAACAATATGCAGACAGGTAATATTGTTATCCTAGGCATTATTCTTGGTGGAATGATGGCCGTTGATATGGGAGGTCCAGTAAACAAAGCAGCGTTTACGTTTGGAATTGCGATGATTGACGCTGGCCAGTTCGGGCCACACGCGGCGATTATGGCAGGGGGGATGGTGCCACCTCTTGGAATTGCACTCGCAACGACACTCTTTAAAGGCAAATTTACACAAGAGCAACGGGACGCAGGGAAAACGAATTATATACTCGGCTCGTTTTTCGTCACAGAAGGGGCGATTCCATTTGCAGCTGCTGATCCTGGTCGGGTCATTCCATCAATTATCGTCGGTTCATCAATTGCAGGTGGTTTATCGATGCTCTTTAATGTGACACTTATGGCAGGTCACGGAGGCGTGCTTACGATGTTAACTCCAGCGGTAACGAATACGCTCTTGTATGCAGTTGCCATTATCATCGGAGCAGTGGTGAGCGGTTTGATGATTGGGTTTTGGAAGAAAACAACGCCAGCAGCACATGTCTAATTGTTAGACTCTAGACACATCAACAGAACCGTCTGTTGTGCGTCCCTCAAGGAGCCATGCTACACTGAGTAGAGAATAGGTTAGAGGGGGCAATTGTGTTGAAAGAGAACGTTAAGCCATTACTCGTAACGTCTGCTTTATTTGGTATTCTCGGTGTATTTATGGGTGGCCATCTTGCAGGAGCTGGAGATTATTCATTACGCGCGGTGCACGCACATGCACTTGTTGTTGGGTGGTTGTCTCTATTTAGTTGGGGCATCTATTATCAAATCTTCACATCACAAGGCTGGTTATCAAAGGTCCATACGTGGACAGCGATTATCGGAACGACTGGTTTAGTTATCGGTATGTGGGTGTACAACACAGTCGGTTCAACACTTACGATGATTTCATTTATTGTCGGCGGTACAATCTTAATGATCAGTTATATATTGTTTCTATTCATCGTTATTAAGCAAAAATAACAAGCAGGGATCCCTGCTTGTTATTTTTTTTGATTAATGTTCTTTGAGTACAAGCTCGAGTAAGTCAATTTGTTCATCTATCGCTGTAATTGAAGTTGTCATTTGTAGGTTGTGTAGGGCGGCTGCTTGTTGGCGTAAACGCTCTAATTCACGGGTCATTAGAAAACGTTCCTCTGCATCTAGCATAATCAAGCACCTTTTTCTTATGAAAGTGGTTTACCTATGTATAGTGTACCCATCAATAGTAGACAAAAAACGTTATGGCTTACGAATCTTTTTTTTATTCTTTAATAACAGCTTCTCGCTTTTTTAAACAAATGTTTCATTAAATCTAGAGTTTATCTTAGTAGGCGTATGTGGTTTCTTAAGAAAACGGGCATTAAATTAGGTTGTACTACAGTCGAAAGCAGTGCAGTTGAATCTACTATGTAAGAGCGTTAATGAAAAGGAGGACTGTACTGTGATTATAATTAACTTCTGGAGACGTTGGTTTAACTGGTTGTGCAAAGGCTCGTTTCGCCGCTTATTAAAGCGATTACAAGAAAGCAGTGTTGAAGTCACAACACCATTTGGGGTGACATCAGGTACGTTAGTTGCTGTACGAAAAGATTATATAGTAATCATTGAAAATAGTGATCGGCAAGTATTAATTGCGATTCGGAAGATTGAGACGATCCAGAGCGTTTCATAAAAGGAGGGAAGAAGATGTTTTTTTATCGATTGAAAAAAGAACTCTATTCGAAGTTAGGTACGCGTATTGAAGTAACGACAGATAACAATTTCATTGAAGGCATGCTTATTACTGTTACGAGCGAATATATTGGACTAGAAGTGAACGATGGTTATGGAAGTGGCGATGTCATTTATGTTCGATTACGCGAAATTAATCAAGTGTGGGATCAATCATTCGTGTGATAGAATGAATAGCAAGCTAAGGGAGCGTAAGATATGCATTCGCTCCTTTCTCATTTTTCTATAAGGGAGGGTCACAAATGAAACCGATTATGATTGATTTTCCTGATGAGATGTATACCGAACGATTGTACATAAGAGCTCCGCGTTTTGGTGATGGGGAAGTCGTGTATGAGGCCTTAAAGCATTCACATGAAGCGTTAAAACCTTGGATGCCGTTCGCCCAAGAAGTGCCAATAATGGAAAAAGTCGAAGAGGAAGTTCGTCAAGCACATGTGAGGTTTTTAACGAGGGAAGATCTACGATTGCATATTTTTCATCGTGAAAGTGGTCAGTTTGTAGGATCTACAGGATTACATCGAATCAACTGGAATGTGAGGCGATTTGAAATTGGTTATTGGGTTGATCAACGTCACGAGCGCCAAGGTTATATCACTGAAGCGGTCCAAGGCATTACAACGTTTGCTTTTCAGGAGTTAAAGGCGAATCGCATCGAGATTCGCTGTGATGAATTGAACCGAAAGAGTCGCGCTGTTCCAGAACGATTAGGGTTTACGTTAGAAGGAATCTTACAAAACGACGATGTTGCTCTTCATCAAACGGATGAATTAAGAAATACGTGTATCTATGCGAAAGTCTCAAAAGACACGGAATAAAGCGAGTCGAAACGGTTCTTCGACTCGCTTTATTCCGTAGTTTCATCTTTATGTACGCGTCGACCTGGAAAAAAGGCAATGGCCTCGTCGAGAGGGTTAGCTTTAGCAGTTATCGTTTGTGGATCGATCCGATAGACAGCAGTGGAAGCACCTAAAGAAGATCGATAGTTTTGAACGTGTGATTTACGAACCGCTCGCTCATAATATCCTGGTACGTATTTATCAACCATCATTTGCATCGCTTGAGTCGCCTCATCAAGATCTGTGACTTCTTCAATCTCCCCAAAAATCATCACGCTCATATAAGCCGTATCGGTCTTGGCAGGAACTGGATCGACCATCGTGCCGTATTCATCACAAATTGAAAAGCATGCGTGATTGTTTTCTTTTATAATACGAACCTTTTTCCCTTCGTTTGCACCATGGAAATACAGTTGGTCATTATAATAAGCATAATTCAGCGGTACTACGTAAGGAAAATCACCGTCAGTTACTCCTAAATGTCCAATTCGTGCTTTTGTAATGAATGTCTCGACTTGTGTTTGATCAGAAACGGTTAGTTTTTCGTTGCGAATCGTATTCATTTTAAAGTAAGCTCCCTTCATTTCTGTTAGTTCCTTTAGTGTATGCTGCCTCTGGTCGCATACAAAGGGGCAGAACGTTAAAAAGTCTTAGTGCCAGATTAGAGAAAAATGAGCGAATACCCTACGACAATAGCACGTACAGCAAATGACATTTAGCGTAAAGTAATCAAGAGGAGGTTTTCTTATGCCCAGAATTTTTATTGATCCAGGACACGGAGGTCATGATCCAGGGGCGCAAGGAAACGGTCTGCGTGAAAAGGATCTCGTGTTACAAATTGGATTGAAAGTGCGGGACCTTTTAAGACAAGACTATGAAAATGTCCAAGTGAGCATGAGCCGTACGAACGATACGTTTATTGCTTTGAATGAACGAGCAAGGTTGGCTGTCGCATGGGGAGCGGATGGCTTTGTTTCCATTCATTTGAATGCACATAACGGTTCTTCGAATGGAACAGAAACGTTTATGCATTCGAGCTCAAACCTTCCGGGTCTACGAAATCACTTGCAACAAAATATATTACGTGAGATTAGAGCGTTCGGAAGTGTAACAGATCGAGGGTTAAAGTCTGCGAACTTTGCAGTGTTACGTGGCACATATCAACACATGAGAACTGCGTTAACCGAGTCATTGTTTGTTGATAGTCAGCGAGACGCTGCTTTATTAAAAAGACCAGAAGTGATTGATGCCATTGCGAGAGGGCATGTACTAGGCATTGCTGCTGAATTCCAATTAGTGAAACGTTCGAACCCTAATGGCAATCCGATTGAAGAGGGGTTGATGATTGTGAGAGCGGAAGATTTCCAATGGGCTTCAGGAAAAGAACGCTTCGAAACGGTATTACGTCGTTTTGGAAATCAACGAGAGCAAGAAGCCTACCAGAACAACACATTGAATGTTAGTGATGCGATGGGGGTACTTGCAAAGGCAATTCTTGCGCAACCGAGTCAAACCATACCAGAAACGCATCGCGACGCTTGGGAAGAATTAACGAACCGTGGGATTTTTAATGGTCAGAATCCGAATCATCCATTAACGAGAGCGCAACAAGCAACCGTTATAAAGCGTCTTGAAGAAGAGTAAGTATAAAAGGAGAATGAGCAAATCATTCAGCTCGTTCTCTTACTTTCTGCAAGGTCGGTGACGGGAGTTGACAATAGTTTATTTTGAGGTATACTAAATATGAATGACATTCAGTCATTTATTGAATGTAGTCAGCTGCCTAAGCCGTTTTAAACGGTTTTTTATTTATTATAAAAATGACTGACAGTCATTCATTCATTACTAAAGGAGGAATATCAAATGAGTAAATATTGGATGTATGTCATTTTAACATGTATCTTTGAATTGCTTTGGGTGTTTGGGTTTAATGTGGCAAGTGAATGGTGGCATTGGGCCATTATCATTCCAATCATTTTCGTAGATTTTTATTTTTTAGCAAAAGCGTGTGAAGGATTACCGACAGGAACGGTTTATGCAATTTTTGCAGCAGCGGGAACTGTAGGTACAGCACTTATGGATCTATTTATATTCGGTGGTGCATTTAGCTTGTTAAAAGGATTGTTTATGGGGTTACTCGTTATTGGAGTAATTGCATTAAAGCTTGCAGACCAAAGTTCTGAAGCAGAAGGGGTGGCGTAACATGGGTTGGTTATACGTGAGTATTGCAGCCATTCTAGAAGTGGCTGGGGTAATAGGATTGAAGAAGTTTAGTTCGAACAAAACCATTCAAAATGCCTTGCTATTCTTTGGTGGGTTTGGCGGCTCATTTGTTTTCTTATATGCATCATTTAACTATTTGCAAATGAGCGTCGCTTATGCCGTGTGGATTGGCATTGGTACGGCAGCGGCAGTAGTCGTGAATATGGCTTTTTTTAATGAATCTAAGAGCATAGGAAGAATCATAAGTGTTGTGATCATCGTCATCGGAGTGACAGGCTTAAAGGCTGTTTCATAGCATTGATAACATAAATAAAGACAGTAAGTTCATCTCACTCACTGTCATTATTCATTGACGGTTAAGGCTGCCAACATAATATGGCGGTAAGGAATGATATGAAATTGGTCGCCATCGTCGATAATGACGACTTGATCGGTATTGTTACAATCGATCACCTTTCCAGTAACCGTTTGTTTCACGCCATCATAATAGGTCAATTTCGTATCGACCTGTTGCGCTCTTCCACTAACGAGCGTTTTAGCAATGATTCTCCATTCCTTTGCGCTTACTTTAGGCTCTGCATATAACACCAAACCACCTCCGAATGGACGTCTTCGTTCTTTATTATATACGAACATATGTTCCTTATCAAGTGAGTGTAGGAGTATTCATGAGGAGTTTTAACGATCTGTAGGGGAGAGTCCTATGTTCATAAACTAGACAACGGCTATTTCTCCAATCTCCCTTATAGCGTCTCCTTTACATCCACTTGCTAGTCATTGAAACTGTGTCTTTTTCAAAGATTCTAGATGAAAAAGTAAAACCCTTTCGATGTAGGGAATCGATTTTACAAGATGTGTCACTTAATTTTTTGTTCATCGTATTTTAAAATAAATAGAGTAAGGCTACGATGTAAGATACGACGTCAGGATGTATGGAGCGTGTTGCATTGAATAAAATGCTAAGTACGGCAATACTTTGTATGAGTGTGTTAACTAGCAATTCAATCGCTGCATCGACACAAGAGAACGAGTCGATATGGCAACGGCTAGATGCGGTCATTGAATCATGGATCGGTGAGTTGAACTTGTATGAAGCGATGGAATCATTTAATGACTGGCTAACGGCGATTTTGCCGTTTGATATTGAACAGGATGAACAGGAACGAACAGAGCCTAACCTTCCTGAATTAGATGAGCCAGGTACTCAACAATTTGCCATTCATAATATTGAACTTGGTGATGTAAGAGACGATGTGGAAGCAGAGGTAGGCGAAGTCCAGCGTGCAACGTTAAATGAGTATGGTGTCGATTGGGAAGCCTATCATGAAGATTATCATCAATTCATTATGGTTTCTTACGACGAGCAAGATCAAGTGAGAGCGCTGTTCACGAACCAAGAACTCGTCACTTCGGAATTTGGAATTGAACACGGAAGTTCGAGACAAAGTGTCCAAGATGCGTTAGGTGAACCGCTTGAAGTGATGACAAAGGGGCTCATGCGTTATCAAATTAATAGTAACGGTGAATACGATGTTTACGAACTTGACGGATCTTATGTCACAATTTTTTATGATCAACATCAAGATCAGACCGTAACAGCCATTCAGATTATTGATGAAAGCTTAGAACAACAAAGAAGTGAGTTCTATGCGGATGAAAGCCAAGAGCTAATCGAAGGCTTCGAGTACCAGCTGTTTGACTTAACGAATGCTGCCCGAGTGCAACATGGGCTAAGTGTGCTAACGTGGAGTGAGGACGTACGGGTTACGGCTCGGGATCATAGTGAGGATATGGCTCAGAATGGGTATTTTGATCACAATAATCAAGCAGGACAAACGCCATTTGATCGAATGGAGGAAGATAACATTTCCTTCACACGAGCTGGTGAAAATCTTGCGTACGGTCAAGCGAGTAGTATTTTTGCCCACGAAGGGTTGATGAACTCTCTCGGCCACCGGGAAAATATTGTAGCATCCCAATTTGAACGATTAGGTGTTGGCGTTGCAATAAACGAAGAGAATCAACCGTATTTTACTGAGAAGTTCTATCGATAATTTAGAAACGCACACCGGGTGCCGCACCCCAAAAGTTAGAGTTAAAAACTCACTTTTGGGGTGTTTTGTTTGGTGAAATATAGTGACACATTTAAAGAAAAAGTTGTTTATG
>NZ_JAFBEC010000029.1 GCF_016908595.1 Geomicrobium sediminis
ATACTTTTCACCAAAAAAATCGTCATTGGAACCAATTCAAAGACCATAAGAGAAAGCCTTGGTTCACAGAACCAAGGCTTTCTCGACAATCTGAACGGAAGAGTCGAATACTCTTCCGTTTTTTGATACTATAAACTTTCTGCATGCTGTTTACGAAGGCGCAATGTCGATTGCATACGACTTGTCGTAAAAATGAGTAAACCTAGCCAAATCATTACAAACGACATGAACTGAACACTACTAAACGGTTCCTGAAAGATAAAGACGCCGATAATGAGCATCAATGTTGGAGCGACGTATTGTAAGATGCCGATCACAGAAAATGTGATGCGTTTTGCACCATACGCAAACAAAAGCAATGGCAATGCCGTCGCAATACCTGAGCCAAGTAGAACCAATGCGAGCGTTGGTGATTGCGTAAATGAAGCTGTACTTTCACCAAATGTATACACGTAAAACAAATAAATTAGTGCAAATGGAGCGACGAGTAATGTTTCAATCGTTAAGCCTGTTAAAACTCCAATTGGAACGAGCTTTTTAATCAATCCATAAATGCAAAAGCTGAGCGCCAACACGAATGCTGCCCAAGGAAAATACCCATAATACACAGTCATAATGACAACCCCAACAAAAGCAAAGGCAACCGCGATTATTTCATTACGTGACAACTTCTCCTTTAGAAATACAGTCGCAAGCAAGACATTCATTAATGGATTTATGTAGTAACCTAGACTTGCTTCAATAACACGATCACTATTAACTGCAAAAATAAAAACGAACCAATTGATTGATATAAATACAGCAGCGGCTGTAATGGCGACTGCTGTTTTTCGCTTTTTGAAAATCAAGCGGATTTCTTTCGTTGTAGCTTGTAATTGTCTCGTTATAATTAGCAATATGAGCATAAATAACAAAGCCCAAACGACACGGTGCGCTAATGTTTCAAGCGCTCCAACCTCTTCGGTTAATTTCCAATAGAGTGGCAATAACCCCCAAATAAAGTATGCCAACAATGAACCTATGACCCCAAGTACAACTTGCTGTTGATTGCCCACCTATCATTCCCCTTTTCTCCTCTACCCTTTATCATAATGAAGTTTTTTCAAAAAAACTATAATTCTGCCTCCCCTTTTTTGGATTTGTCTAAGACTTATCTAATGAAAGGAGGTGATCAGATGCAACCAGGAAACACTGTTGTCGAACTCAGTTTTTTGCAAGGGTACGATCTTGAAGGGAATGATGTATTCCTAAGCCGTCGATTTCAAAACATCAAGTCTACTGCAACAGATGAACGTGTCTTTGCTTCGGTACGCGCAATTGCAAGCTTAAGCGACTTCCCGCTTCGTAGAGCTATTCGTCGCAATGATTACGACCTACTTCAATTAGAAAACATGGAATAAGGAGGAATAATTGATGACTACTGTTTTAGAACTACGCTTTCGAAATCAAGAAGAAAGAATCACGACCATCGCCGTTCCAGATCCATCTCCGACAATTACGGCAGAAGATGTTGAAACGAGTATGAATGAGCTCATCCAAGCAGACGTATTCACTTCAACTGGTGGTGATTTAGTAACGATTGTAGACGCGAGGTATGTAACAAGAACGGTTGAAACTGTATTTGAACCTGAACAAACGTCATAAGAAAGGACGTTCTTATGGAAGAGTGGTTAACCCTTGTTTTCAACCATGGATTTGCTGCAGTCGTCGCTTTTTATTTGCTACATCGCATGGAGAAAAAGCTAGACTTGCTCATTAATGCTGTTTGTAAATCAACTTAAAAAAATCCCCCTTAACCGCTTATACATAGCGATTAGGGGGATTTTTTTATTAGAGCGTAATTCCTGCTGGTGCGTCTTTTACAACAACGATAACGGCACCTTTATCAAGCTCCGATTCAAGGTTGTTCGACTCAGTTTCTGAGAAGCCAAGCTCTTCAAACTTCGCACGAAGTTCATCGCCTTTTTTGCGAAAAACATTCTTTACGGATGTCGTAATGCCTGTTTCACTTGCGCCAACCTTATTTGCATCGGCACGGTTTGCAACGCGCTTCGTATGATCATCATCATGTGTCAAAATATAAATGTTATCTTCATCTACTTGAGTCTTTAATTCGTTTACTGCTTTTACTGCTTCATCGTCATTCATAAATTCTTTAAATACTGGTGCTGCCATTGCTATCATCTCCTTACATGTAGAACTACCCGACAAAACTTCTACGTAAACACGCTTCGCTATAAATCAAAACAATAGAACTACTTTTATAATTCTAAACATAAGTAGATAAGTCGTTGTGATCAGACGGTAGAGAAGTTCATTCAAATAGAATCGTGACGGTCTTTTGAACGTTATCAGGCTAGGTTTTCTTTTTGGAACATCATAAGATATGATAACGATGAGGTGATGTTATGAAGCGTCGTATGCTCATTTTCGTTGGCGCCTGCTTCTTACTCTCTGCTTGCAATTCAAATCAAGAAGAACAAGAGTTAACGCTCTCAACAGAGCCGATCAACGTTGAAGTTCTAAATGATACAACTGCAACACTAGATGAAGAGTGGACGCTACAAGTCGAAGTTACACAAGAAGATGAACCTGTTGAAGATGCAAATGAAGTTGTCATTGAAGTGTGGACAGAAGGAAACAAAGAAAACAGTGCGATGATACCAGCTGAACACAGTGCCGATGGCATTTATGAAGCCGAACTCGCATTTCAAGAAAAGGATACTACCTACTCTATTCAACCTCACGTAACTGCGCGTGGCATGCATTCGATGCCTGTCCATGAAGTAGAAGTCACCGATGGATAATCTAACGATAGACAAACTTCTCACTTTAACGCTATGATGGATAAGTGACATCGAAATGGTTAGGCAAGTGAGGGATTTTTAACATGGGCAAAGCGAAACAGAAAAAGAAACGAAAGTTATTCGGTTGCTTGTTCGCAAGTGTTTTTTTCATTGCCGCAATCGGCATTGGAGCGTTTTATCTCGTTAGCTCTATGTTTACTGAAAATGAATTGGACAAGCTTTTAAATGGACGACTGTCAGGAATTGCGAACAATGAAATTCCGGCTGAATATATGCCAATCTATCAAGAAGCTGCAGATAAATACGATATCCCTTGGGAACTTCTTGCTGCCGTCCACCGAGTGGAAACACGATTCTCAACGATGGACCCTATGATTTCACCTGCTGGAGCTGAAGGACCGATGCAATTTATGCCTTGTACTTGGTTTGGATGGAGCCATCCAACGTGTGAAGGCAATGGTGCAGGTGCCATTCCAAATGAAGAACTAACAGACCCAGACCTTATTGCAGAACATGGCGGATATGGAATGGACGTGCGTGATAAAGGCGTCGCCGATCCTTGGAATCATGAAGATGCGATTTTTGCAGCCGCTAGGTATTTATCATCGAACGGTGCAGATGATGGTGACATTGAAGAAGCATTGTTTGCATACAATCGCGCCGATTGGTACGTTGAAGAGGTTATTAGTTTTGTTGATGTCTATAATAACGGCTATGAAGTAATTGAACACAATGAAAAACCGTAAGTGAGAAACGAGCATCGTCTCTCACTTACGGTTTCTTTGCGTTCATTACTTTTGAACTTTCTCAAGCATATCTTTCGTCATCTTCTCTAAATCATATAATGGCGAAAATCCGAATTCTTCTTTTGCTGCCGTTGGATCAATAGCATCTGGCCAACTATCAGCAATTCCTTGACGTACTGGATCAACATCATACGATAACGTAAAGTCTGGAATATGCTTTTTAATTTCAGCAGCGATCATTTCCGGTTCAATACTCATCGCTGTTACATTGTAAGCGTTGCGATTCTTTAATCGGCTTGGATCCGCTTCAAGCAAATCTACGGTAGCTTGAATCGCATCTGGCATATACATCATATCCAAGTAAGTTCCCGCACTTAAGAACGACGTATAGCTTCCTTCTTCAACAGCCTTATAATAAATGTCCACTGCATAATCTGTCGTTCCACCACCTGGTGGTGTTAAATAGGAGATTAGCCCAGGAAAACGCAGACCACGTGTATCAAGCCCATACTTCGTATAGTAATAATCACATAACAGTTCACTCGCTACTTTACTTACTCCATACATTGAAGTTGGGCGTTGAACAGTAATTTGTGGTGTACTTTGTTTAATGGTTGAAGGACCAAAAGCACCAATACTGCTCGGAGTAAAGAACTTGCAATCGTGTTCACGAGCAACTTCTAAACTGTTCATTAGTCCTGTCATGTTAATTTCCCATGCACGTTGTGGATGATGCTCAGCATTCGCAGACAACATCGCCGCAAGATGAATGATCGTGTCCACGTTGTTGTTCTTCACAAGTTCATTCAAGCGATTCCCATCCATAATGTCTAACGTTTCAAAACGCGCATCCTCTCCAAATGCTCCATCACTATATCGAATATCGGTGGCAATGACATTATCAACGCCATACTTATGCTGCAGAGTTGTCGTTAACTCTGAGCCGATCTGACCAAGTGCCCCAGTTAATAAAATCCGTTTCATGCTCATTGGACAGCGCACAACGATCGCGCTGTCTTCCCCCTTTATTTAAACGTTGTTCCGCTATTATACGTTTAGTTCTTTTCCAAGTTTCTCATACACAGAAAGCGCTTCGTCGAGCATTTCTTTCGTGTGAGCCGCTGTTGGCATGTTTCTTACACGCCCTGTCCCACGAGGAACCGTAGGGAATACGATCGATTTCGCATAAACGCCTTCTTCCATAAGACGCTTACTGAATTGTTGAGTTTTCTGCTCATCACCAATAATTACCGGCGTAATAGGTGTCTCTGTATCTCCAACGCTAAAACCTAGCTTCTTTAATCCTTCTTGTAGATACTTTGTATTCTCCCAAAGTCGTTCTTGAAGCTCTTTAGACTCAGACAAAATATCAATCGCTTCGATACTCGCACGAATGTCAGCAGGCGTTAGAGAAGTTGAGAATAAAAACGGACGCGATTGGACTTTAAGCCAATCAATGAGCTCTTGGCTTCCTGCAACGTAACCACCAACAACACCAATCGCTTTCGATAACGTTCCCATTTGCATGTCCACGCGGTCTGAAAGTCCGAAATGCTTAACCGTACCTTTACCTTCACCTAAGACACCAGAACCGTGTGCATCGTCAACATACGTAATTAGATCAAATTCTTCAGCAATGTCTACGATTTCAGGAAGTTTCGCAACGTCGCCATCCATGGAGAAGACACCGTCAGTAATAACCATAACCTTCTCGTATTCTTTTACCGCTTCACTTGCTTTTTGACGAAGGTCTTCCATATCACTGTGGTTGTAACGAATAATCTTCGCTTTTGATAAACGACATCCATCAATAATTGAAGCATGATTCAATTCATCTGAAAGAATTGCATCGTTTTTGTTCATAACTGCTGAAATCGCAGCCATGTTACAATTAAAACCAGACTGATAGGCAATTGCTGCTTCCGTATGCTTAAACTTTGCAAGCTTCTCTTCAAGCTCAACGTGAAGCTGCAACGTACCGTTAATCGTACGAACCGCTCCAGAACCGACACCATACTTTGTGACAGCATCTTTAGCAACTTCCTTTAGACGTTCGTCTGTAGCAAGTCCTAAATAGTTGTTTGATGACAAGTTTATAAGCTCTTTACCTTCAAGTTGAATCTTCGGTCCATTTGCACCCTCAAGTGGGTGAATCACATTGTACAGACCTTTATCTTTAAGTTCGTTAAGTCCACTGTTTAAAAATGATGTTAACTTTGTGCTAGGCATGACCTTCATCCTTTCTTTACATGTCCTCGTTTTATCATACATTAGATTTCTCTTAGAATATAGCGAAAGACTCGATTTAAACCTCTTTCTTAAATAATCATTTTTTTCAAACTTCGGTTTGAATGTGAGCGAATTGTTAGCGAGAATCAAAAACTCTTGCTAAAATTAATAAGATGCATCTCTTTGCATCGTACTTTTTTTACTTTTTATCATAAGTTAATGATATAGATTACCCGTCAGAGAAAAAGGAGTGGCACATATGGATGATTATCTTTTCCGTCGTGCAATGGCAAAGTTCACGACCGGAATTACCGTTGTGACGACAGAGAATGGTGTTGAAACTCATGGAATGACTGCAAATGCATTCATGTCCATTTCATTAGAACCGAAGCTAATTGCAGTATCAATTGATCACCGGACTACAATGTTCCAAAAGCTAAAAGATGCGAACAAATTTGCAGTGAACTTTCTAGATCAATCACAAGAAGATATTTCTAAAATCTTCTCAAAACAGTTACCAGGCAAAGAAAACTTCGCCTTTGCAGACCTTGACGGACTACCTGTCATTCCAGACGCAATGGTTCAACTCATTTGTTCAACGTACAATAAAGTAGAGGCAGGAGATCATACGATCTTTATCGGTGAGGTTACGAACCTCAACATTAAAGATCCAGAAAAGATCGATCCACTCGTTTACTTTGAAGGCAATTATCGTAAACTTAATTAATACAAAAAACCACGGTTTGAGTTACTCGGACCGTGGTTTGCTTCGTAAAAACAAAGTGAGAATAAAACCGATCAACGCAAGCACTGATGCAACAATAAAGCTCGTGTTAACACCAATGATTAGTGCAGTCGTCTCATCCGCAACGCTATCCACCGCTGCTGTTGTCATGATTGTTACGAAGATTGCCGTCCCAATCGATGCCCCGACTTGACGCATTGTGTTTGTCATCGCTGCGCCGTGAGGGATCAACACATGTGGCAAATCATTTATTCCAGCCGTCGTCACAGGCATCATCGCCATCCCCGTACCAACCATACGAATCGCATAACCGATACTTAGATATAGCGCAGACGTTTGACCATCAAGATCAATGAACATTAATGACGATATAAAAATTAAGAACAAACCTGGAATCGCTAAATATCGTACACCTACTCGGTCGAATATTCTTCCTGCAATCGGCGAAATCATCCCCATCAAAATAGCTCCTGGCAACAGAATCAAACCCGATTCAAACGCATCAAATGAGTTCATATTTTGCATATAAATCGGTAAAATTGTCGCGGTGCTAATCATCGATAAAAAGATAATTACGCTAATCATCGTAGAAAACATGAATATTCTCGACTTAAACACTCGAAACTCTAAGATTGGTTGTTTTAAACGCAGTTGTCGTCTAATAAAGGCAACGAGCGTGATAACCCCAATGATCATCGGCACTATAACCGTCGCTTGTAGCCATACCCCGTCCCCTGCACTACTGAACCCGAGCAACAATCCCCCAAACCCAAGTGTCGAGTAGACGATGGATCGAATGTCGAGCTTTGCTTCTCGTTGCGTCGCGATATTCTTTAAGAATATGTAAGCGAGGACCGTATTCAGGACGCCAATCGGCAAGACGACCCAAAAAAGAATCGACCAATGATATTGTTCTACGAGCCAACCAGACAGGGTCGGTCCAATTGCAGGTGCAAAGGCAATCACTAGTCCAGCTAGTCCCATTGCACTTCCCCGTTTTTCAATTGGAAACAACAAAAGAAATGATGTTTGCATGAGTGGCATCATAATACCTGCGCCGGAAGCTTGAATAACTCTACCTAACATGAGCATTTCAAAAGACGGAGATAAAGCACAGACAAGTGTCCCGAGAACGAATAAACTCATTGCGGTTAAAAAGAGTTTTCTCGTTGAAAACTTTTCAATGAGAAATGCGGTAATGGGAATCATAATCCCATTTACGAGCATAAAGACCGTCGTCACCCACTGTGCTTCATTCTCATTAATGGATAGGTCCGTCATGAGATGAGGCAAAGCCGTCGTTAAGAGCGTCTGATTTAATATGGCAACGAAAGAACCGATGAGTAAAACCGTTACAATCGGCGCTTTCTTTAAACTTGTGTTCTCACCCATCTACAACCTCCAAACTTTGTTATTTCTTATTCATTGAATCCTTAACGGTCTGCTTCTTTCTTTTAATCATAAACGAAAGTAGGAAGCCTAGAGAAGATAAAATTCCTGCGAATAAAAACGCCATGTTCACTCCTCGAACTGCACCTTCCATAGAACCCGCATCAGCCGGTGAAATGGCTGCTTGAGTCATAATTGTTACGAGCAACGCTGTTCCTACAGCACCAGCAACTTGACGCATCGTATTGTTCATCGCTGTACCGTGAGGAATTAAACGATTAGGCAGTACATTAATTCCTGCAGTTGTAACTGGCATCATACAAAGAGCGATCCCGAGCATGCGAATCGTTGACACGATCGTCAAATAAAGAAAGGTCGTCTCTGTCGTTAACTGCGTTAATAAAAACGTTGTTACTGTTACTAAAAAGAGTCCTAAAATCGAAAGGGTTCGCGCTCCAATCTTATCGAAAATACGCCCTGTAATTGGTGACATAATCCCCATTAATACAGCACCGGGCAATAACATTAGTCCGGTTTCAAATGCAGTGAAATCATGCATATCTTGCATATACACAGGAAGAATTGTCTGAGAACCAATCATCGACATAAATACAATCATCCCGATAATCGTCGTTAATGTGAAAATTGGATATTGAAAAACTCGAAACTCTAGAATCGGTTGTGTTAACCGCAATTGGCGCACGATGAATAGAACAAGTGTTACGATTCCGACGACAATCGATACAAGAACGACTGGATTCAACCATCCTGATGCCCCCGCTGAACTAAATCCATACAAAATCCCACCAAAACCAAACGACGATAAAATAATCGATGTTATATCAAGCTTTGGATTATTCAACGTCGAAACGTTTTCGAGTTTGAGCCAAGCGGCGAAGATTGTAATCAACGCTAGTGGCAAGATAATCCAGAATAATATCGACCAATGGTGACTTTCAACGAGCCAACCAGATAAGGTTGGTCCGATCGCTGGAGCAAATGCAATGACAAGTCCTACCATTCCCATCGCAGATCCACGTCGTTCAACCGGAAAAATTAATAGCAATACGGTTTGCATCAAAGGCATCATAATGCCTGCCCCTGCGGCTTGAATAACACGCCCAGCAATGAGCGTTAAAAACGATGGCGCTAACGCACAGACGAGTGTTCCGATCGCAAACAATCCCATTGCAACGAAAAACAGTCGCCTAGTTGTGTATTTTTCAATTAAAAAGGCAGTAATTGGAATCATCACACCGTTGACGAGCATGAACGCTGAATTCACCCATTGTCCAAGGTCTGCACTAATTTGAAAATCTCGCATGATGTGTGGCAATGCGGTCGTTAATAGCGTTTGGTTTAATATCGCCATAAAAGCGGCCGCAAGTAAAATTGCGACCATCGATCTTACATTTGTGGTTGTACTCATCTTATTCCTTCTTTTCTTTAGTAACATCTAAGTGATCATTCGGCGAGTTCCCATTGATCTCAATCAGTTTCCGCAAGCGATCAAGTTCGATTGAGATCGGGACTTCGCTCGTTAAATAGCGACCTAATGCTTCAAATAAGTAAAGCTTTGGCTCTTTTGCCATCACTTCTTTCTCAAAGTGGTCGAGGGCTGCAAACACTTGTTGTTTCTGTTTACGCGTCCATTTTTGTTCAACTTGATGACGAATTTGTACGCAACATTCTCTCACTTGTTCTTCTATACTCGCGACAGTTTCTTCTTCTCTAAACTGTTCATAATCGTGCATAACTTCCTTCGTTAAGAGGGGGGAAAGATGCCCCCCTCTTTGGACGACACAATCAATCATGTCAACGACTTGTTGTGCCACCTCCTTAGAATGAAGGGGCTTGTGATCATCGACCATCAAATGAGAGTATTCTCGAAGCGTCCCTTGAAACATAACAACAAGGTCCCAAATATAGTCTTTCACTTCTTCACCGTATGCATCTCTCAAACTCGTAAAATGCCAGTTCATCAATAACGCTTTCGTCCGTTTAACCATGATCATAATTTCGCTCGTCTTCTTTTGAGGAATCGCTTGAAAAACGAGATTTGCAAACGGTCGATGGTCTTTTGCAACGTCAAGCTCAAGAACAATTTTATCAACAAGCTGTTCCTTTTTAGAAAGGGACTCATCAGCTTTATACGTAGTCGTTCGGATGAACATTTGCTTCAAGTTATAATCAAACACTTGCATAAGTAGATCGTCTTTTGATGAGAAATATTTATACAAAGATGCTTTTGAAATTCCGCAGTTCACTGCAATCGTCTGTACAGACGTCGCATAATAGCCTTCTCTAGAAAACTGTTTTAACGCTTCTACAATAATTTTATCTTTCACGACGACCCTCACATTTATAGATTACTCTTTAGTTTTATGAAAACTGATTAGTTTTAATGCTAGCGGATTGTGTTCTAGATTGTCAATGGAATGAACTCACACAAAAAAAGAAACGACCAGAAGGTGCCGCACCCCAAAAGTTAGAGTTAAAAACTCACTTTTGGGGTGTTTTGTTTGGTGAAATATAGTGACACATTTAAAGAAAAAGTTGTTTAT
>NZ_JAFBEC010000030.1 GCF_016908595.1 Geomicrobium sediminis
CGTTCTTTTCTCTATTATAACAAAGCGTGGTTATGATTCGGCGTCTATAAATAAGAAAAAGCTGTTGAGAAATGACTTTCTCAACAGCCTGAGGACAAAGAGACATTCTCTTTGTCCTTTTTTATTACAATTTTACTTTCTCGTCAGGCTCTATTGCTTTTGCTTTTTGAATGACCGAATAAGTCGACGTGTCAGCTTGTTCATCATACTCTTGAAACGTCTTCTTTTCTTCGCTTTTAGATGGAACGACCGCTTTAAATTGTTTATAAGCTGCTAGAACTTCACTCGCTTGTCTCCCTTGATCATACACTTGCTCAATGACCGAAAAGAAATTTGCGACCGCAACAATTTCTTCTTGAGACCAATCTGGAGATAGCGGAATTGAAACTTCATCTTTTGCCATTCTCATTTCCTCCTTTAAACCACACTACAATATGTGCACGTTCATCGCGCACACATTGTACCAAATCGTAGACGTATAAGACAAAGGTAAGTGAACAAACTTACCCGACCAGTCATAACGACACGCTTAGCTCGTTTTCATCGAGCTAATTGTATAACACAATACAAACAAAACTCCCTTCAAAGGATCAGCTTTGAAGGGAGCGTATGATCTTACTTCTTTTTCTTTTTGCTTTTGCACTCGTTACAGCTACTATATAGTGTGCTTATTTTCTCACCTTGGTAATGTTCAATTGTACAATTACACGTTCCACAAATAATGATTGACATCTTCAACACTCCTTGTAAGCGTTTTATTACTGTTAATACTATAATATGACGTCACATTGATCTTGTCAACGATTATTTGTATAACACATTTATTTTTTTCACACAAAAAAGCACACAAGATTAACATCTACGTGTGCTTTTCTTTATAATTGTATAACTTATTCATCTTCAAGAGCGATTTCATCAGGATGAATAAAGCGATAACCTTTCTCTTCTATACCTAAAACAATATCTTCAAGAGCATCTTTCGTCCATTCGCGGTCATGCATGAGTAGGTTTGCACCGTTACGTAATAGTTCAGTGTTAACCATAACGTCAGCGAGTGGCTCTGCCTCTAAATAATCACTTTCCCAGTCATATCCGTATGTCCAATTCATCAATAGCATTTCTTCGTCTTTCGCAAGTTCTCTCGTATAATCAGTGTTCAAACCAAACGGAGCTCTAAAAAAGTCCGGGCGCTCACCGCTAATGTCTTCAATGACATCATTGAGCCCAACGATTTCTTCGTATTGCTCTTCTTCAGAGAGCGTTTGTAAGTCTGGGTGGCCCATCGTATGATTTCCGATTGCATGGCCATAATCAATAATTTGCAGTAGCTCTTCTTCTTGTTCTTCTGTAGTTAGAAAATGTCCATTCACAAAGAAAATTGCACTTACATCAAGATTATGTAAAATCTCCGCCATCTCAACTGCATGATTGTCAGGTGCGTCATCGATCGTTAATAGTACTGCTTCACTCTGTGCATCTCCAATGCTTTCAAAGATCCCCGCTTCTTGATTCCATGTATATTGAGGCTCAAGTTCTTCTGGTTCTTCTTCAACATCTTCATCAGAATTATCATTTTCTTCATCCGATTCTAGCTCATCGTCTGACTTGTTCTCATCTTCAATGTCAGTTTCGACTTCTTCTACTGGTTCATCAATTCCTTCAACTTCTGCTGCTGTCTCCTCTGATTCAGTGTCGCCACAGGCGCTTAACACGAGCAATGGCAACGCTCCTAAAGCAATAAGCATTTTGGGCTTATTCATACGTCCACCTCCATTTAATTCCATTCATTTTCCATAGTACAGGAATCGACACAAAATGAGAAATATTTTCCTACCAAAAAGGACAACTTATTTGTTAAGATGAATACTTATGAGAAATCTGGAAGACAATTATTGGCTTTCACTAACTCATTGCAATATTTTTAGGAAGTTGGTAGCTAGTATGAAACGACTTACACCTGTGTTTTACATCTCCGTGGTCGTTGCCGCCCTATTTATTCTTTGGGGCTCAATAGGAACTGAGCATATGATGGACACGCTGTCATCATTACAAGCGGCAATTTCCACACAACTTGGCTGGTATTATATGTTAACCGCATCAGCCTTCGTACTTCTCTCTATTTTTCTTGTCGTCAGTCCTTTTGGACGAATTCGACTAGGGAAACCTGACGAACGACCTGAATACAATTATTTCACTTGGTTCGCATTTTTATTTACAGCTGGTATGGGCATTGGGCTCGTCTTTTGGGGAGCAGCAGAACCACTCAATCACTACTACAACCCAGCAACTGCTGAAGGTGAAACGAGCCGAGCTGCAGCCGAGGCTCTTCAATATTCTTTCTTCCACTGGGGATTTCACCCTTGGGCAATTTATTCAGTCGTCGCACTTGCGCTTGCATACTTTGGGTTCAGGCATAATGCTCCAGGCGTTGTAAGTGCAGCATTCCGCCCTCTGATTGGCGATAAAGCAGATGGTTGGATTGGCACTCTCATTAACTTCATCGTTGTATTTGCTACTATTTTTGGAGTCGCAACCTCTCTTGGTCTAGGAACTGCACAAGTTGGCGCTGGACTATCACAACTCTTCCCTGTGCAAAACAGCACGACATTACAACTTTGGATTATCGCCGTTGTTACGGTTATTTATATCGCATCAGCTGCAACTGGTATTAATAAAGGGATCAAAATACTTAGTATGGCGAATATCGCATTAGCCTTTGCGCTTTTACTTTTCGTCTTAATTGTAGGTCCAACCGTAATGTCTCTAAGTGCGTTTACGCAAACTGTAGGTAGTTACTTACAAAACCTCCCTCACATGAGCTTCAGGCTCGCAGCATTTGACGATGAAACGGCAACGAGTTGGGTCAATGAATGGACCTTATTCTATTGGGCTTGGTGGATTTCTTGGGCACCTTTTGTCGGCACATTTATTGCTCGCGTCTCAAGGGGACGTACGATTCGTGAATTTGTGTTAGGCGTAATCTTAGCTCCAACTGCCGTTAGTGCATTGTGGTTTGCGACGTTTGGTACTGCTGCAATGGAACTGGATAATCAAACTGGCGGAGCGATATTCTCCTTGATCTCAGATCCTGCTAACGGTGAAGAAATGGCGTTGTTTGCGCTCCTTGAGCAATATCCGTTAGCGACGATTATGACAGGTCTTTCTGTTCTATTAATTGCATCGTTCTTCGTGACATCAGCCGACTCAGCCACATTCGTTCTAGGTATGCAAACAACAGGCGGAAGAATGAACCCACCGATGTCAGTCAAAGCAGTATGGGGTATAATTCAATCGGCAGCAGCTGCCATTTTACTCTTAGCCGGCGGATTGGATGCCCTGCAAACAGCAGCAATCATTGCAGCCTTACCATTTTCAGTAATTATGATTCTTATGACTGTCTCACTTGTAAAATCTTTAATTCAAGAGCGTAAAGCCATCGACCAAAAAGAAGCTCGGAGTCGAAAAGAAATGAATGAGGAATTGAAACTACTCAAAGAAGAGAGAGAACAGTTACGAAAAGAACGCAAACAACTTCGCGAACAAGAAAAAGCAAGGAAAAAAGAAGAGCAACAACAAAAACGCAAACAAACAACAGATTCAAAAGGAACAAACCCACAAAATAAAGACGGCAATCAAAACAACTAGTAGTTGGTATGTTTTTCCTGCTTTATAACAAACGCATCACAGAACTTTCGTTACGTTTACAAATATGGGAAATATAGTCTTTTCATCTACCTTTAATGATATGATCGCACTAAGGCTGATGAAAGGATGCGTGAAATGTTTAAGTTGGGGAAACTTATCACACTTTTTGTATGTAGTGTCATAATGATCGCATGTTCCTTTAATAACGCTTCTTCTATTGAAACTGATGATCTAATACACAGTGATCAACCAATGATTTTACTCATTTACGATGATAAAGATCATGAAGTAGAGAAAACGTATCTTGAAGCCATCAGCACGTTTCATGCAGAGCATCCCGATACGGAAGTAAACTTAGTAGACAAAACGACACACGAATCTCTCATCGATGATTTAAACCTTGATGAATACCCAGCACTTGTTTTACAAGATACGGGTGTATACCATGTACGAGCTTCAGGAAAAACATCGCGTGAGGTCATTTTGCATCAACTAAGAAGTGACCATGATCGCTTCAGTTTACAACATGCGTATTAATATGAACGTCCAACAGAAAAAGGCGGTAAGAGTTCTTCTGAGCTCTTACCGCCTTTTTATTTTCGAAGGTTTACCTAACATTAAGCAGTTAGAAACAGCGCCTCATTTACCCTTACGTGTTATACAACAAATTAATAACCGTCCGCGATGAACACGGACGGTTATTTACTAAATTACTTAATATGAATTGGTGTACCGATTGCAACTTCTGCTGCTTCCATCGTAATCTCACCAAGTGTTGGGTGAGCGTGAATTGTCATTGCAACATCTTCAGCTGTCATACCCGCTTCAATTGCAAGACCGATTTCAGCAATCATATCAGATGCGCTTGGTCCAGCTACTTGTGCACCGATAATTAGTCCGTCATCTTTACGAGTAATGAGCTTCATGAAGCCATCAGAGTCGTTAAGTGATAATGCACGACCGTTAGCTTGGAATGGGAATTTAGAAGCTTTCGTTTCAAATCCTGCTTCTTTCGCGCTTTCCTCAGTGTGTCCAACAGATGCAAGCTCAGGCTCTGTAAAGGCAACGAGTGGAATACCGAGGTAATCGATTTCGCTTGCTTCTCCAGAGATAACCTCTGCTGCAATTTTACCTTCATAAGACGCTTTGTGTGCAAGTTGTGGGCCATCAACGATGTCTCCAATTGCAAAAATGTTGTCAACGCTCGTACGAAGTTTCTTGTCCGTCTTAATAAGACCGCGATCTGTTACGTCTACACCGATTTGCTCAAGACCGAGCTCATCTGTGTTTGGACGACGTCCAACAGATACGAGCAAGTAATCCGCTTCGATTTTTTGCTCTTCGCCTTTAACATCTACAGATACTGTAATGCCCTCCTCTGTCTCTTCAACGCCTGAAGCTTTGGCTTGAGTAATAAACTCAACACCTTTGCTCTTTAAGCGACGTTGTACGAGCTGAGCCATTTGCTTTTCAAATCCAGTAAGAATACGCTTCTCACCTTCAAGTACAGTCACTTGGCTACCGAGGTTTGCATAAGCACCAGCAAGCTCAACACCGATGTAACCTCCACCAATAACGACGAGACGCTTTGGTACTTCTTCAAGTGCTAAAGCACCTGTTGACGTTCCTACACGGTCACTTAGTGGGAACGGAGGAAGTTCAATTGGACGAGATCCTGTTGCAATGATACAGTTTTTGAATTTGTACGATTGAGAGTTGTAGTTCTCACCAGAAACTCTTACTGTATCTTTGGCAGAAAAGTAAGCTTCACCTTTTACGATGTTTACTTTGTTGCCCTTAAGAAGTCCTTCGACTCCTCCAGTTAACTTTTTAACAACGCCTGATTTCCACTCTTGAACTTTAGAGAAATCAAGTGTAGCGTTTTCTGTCGTAATTCCCATTTCGTCAGTACCTTGAGCTTTTTCAAAACGGTGACCCGCTTCAATGAGAGCTTTAGAAGGAATACAACCAACGTTTAGACAAACGCCACCCATGTTCTCGCGTTCTACGATCGTTACTTTTTGTCCGAGTTGTGCGGCACGGATTGCTGCAACGTATCCCCCTGGGCCAGACCCAATAATCAGCGTGTCTACTTCTTCTGCTAAATCTCCTACTACCATGAATTACCCCTCCATTATTATGCGCTCTGGATCGTTAAGCAAACGCTTCACGTGATTCAGTGCATTTTGTGCAGTAACACCATCAATAAGACGATGATCATAACTTAATGATAATGCAAGCATCGGTCTTACGACAACTTCTCCGTTTTCGACAACAGCTTTTTCTTCAATTCGACCGATACCGAGAATAGCAACTTCTGGATGATTAATAACTGGTGTAAACCAAGCACCGCTTGCAGAGCCAACGTTTGAGATCGTGCTCGTACCACCTTGCATTTCACCACTCGTTAATTTTCCATCGCGAGCTTTAATTGCAAGATCAGTAATTTCTGATGCAAGCATAAATACTGATTTACGATCTGTATCACGAACAACTGGAACAACTAGACCACGATCTGTATCCGCTGCGATTCCAACGTTGAATTGTTTCTTGTAAACAATCTCTTCATTTTCATCGTCAATTGAAGCATTCAATGCAGGGTAAGCGCGAAGTGCAGACGTGTAGGCTTTGACAACGTACGGCAAGTACGTAAGCTTAATGTCTTGTTCAGCTGCAACCGGCTTGAATTTCTTACGGTTTTGAACGAGTGCACTTACTTCAACTTCATCCATGTGTGTTACGTGAGGAGCTGTTTGCTTACTGTTTACCATTGCTTTGGCAATCGCTTTACGTACACCTTTTAATGGTACACGCTCTTCAGTAACAGTGGATTCCGTTGATGTAGTTTGCTTCGTTTCAGTCGTTGTGCTTTCTTCTGATTGCTCATCGCTAGAAGCGTCAGCAGATGGCTGGTCGCCACTCACGAATGAATCGATGTCTTCTTTTAAAACGCGCCCATTCTTGCCACTACCTGTGACTTGTTGAATGTTTACATCGTTCTCACGCGCATATTTGCGAACTGTCGGCATCGCAATCACACGCTTATCATCAGCTGAGTCAGCTTGATCTTCTTTAGATGAAGAGCTCGTCGTTTCTTTCTCACTCTTCTCTTCGCTTGCTTTTGATTCTTCTTTAGATGATGATTCTTCTTCTTTTACTTCTTCTTCCTCATCATCATCTTCACTACCGTCATCGATTGTTAGAATGACTTCACCGACCGTAGTCGTTGTGTTTTCGTCAACTTTAATCTCTAATACTGTACCCTCAACTGGAGATGGGATCTCAACAACGGCCTTGTCGTTTTGCACCTCGCAAAGAACATCGTCCTCTTCGACTTTGTCTCCTTCTTTAACGAACCACTTAACAATTTCACCTTCATGGATGCCTTCTCCAATATCAGGAAGCTTAAATTTGTAAGCCATAAGTTGCTACCTCCTTTTCGTGAACGCTCGTTTAAAATTCAATCGTTTCTTTCGCTTTTTCATAGATGTCTTCAGCATTTGGAAGCCAAGCATCCTCATCAGAAGCAAAAGCGTATACTGTATCCGGTGCTGCAATACGAGCAATTGGTGCTTCTAAGTGTAAGATTGCACGTTCGCTAATTTCAGCAACAATAGTTGCACCGACGCCTGCTTGACGCTGTGCTTCTTGAATGACAACTACGCGGTTTGTTTTCTTAACAGATTCTAAAATCGTATCAAGATCCAATGGACTTACAGTACGAAGGTCAATGACTTCAGCACTGACGTCTTCTTTTTCTAAACGGTCTGCAGCTTTAAGCGCTTCATGCACCATAGCGCCGTAGGCAATGAGTGTAACGTCTTTACCTTCACGCTTAATGTCTGCTTTGCCGAGTGGGATTGTATATTCTTCGTCGGGAACTTCACCTTTAAAAGAACGGTAAAGCTTCATGTGCTCTAGGAATACGACAGGGTCATTGCTTCTAATTGCTGAAATTAGAAGTCCTTTTGCATCATAAGGAGTTGAAGGAATTACAACGCTAATCCCTGGCGTTTGTGCAATAAGACCTTCTAAGCTATCAGAGTGAAGCTCTGGCGTTTTTACACCGCCACCAAAAGGCGCGCGAATTGTAATTGGGCTGCTATAATGTCCACCAGAACGATAGTGAGTACGAGACATCTGTCCTGCGACTCCGTCCATTACTTCAAAAAGGAAACCGAAGAACTGAATTTCCATAATTGGTCTAAATCCAGTTAACCCGAGTCCGATTGCAAGACCACCAATTCCTGATTCAGCTAGCGGCGTATCAAAGACACGCTCTTCACCGAATTCTTGTTGGAGACCTTGTGTGGCACGGAATACACCACCGTAATGACCGACGTCTTCACCGAATAACAAGACGTTTTCATCATTTTTTAGTTCCGTGCGCATGGCTTCAGTAATTGCTTGAATCATTGTCATTTCTGCCATTATTCATTCGACTCCTTCGCACGATAGTATTCGAGTTGCTCTTCAAGGTTAGAACCGAGGTCATTACCCATGATCTCAATGAGTTCACTTACCTTTTGACGAGGGGTCTCGTCTGCTTCTTTAATTGCAGCTTTAACGTCCGCTTTCGCTTGCTCAACGACTTCGTTCTCTTGTTCTTCTGACCAAAGCCCTTTTTCCTCAAGGAACTTGCGGAAACGAACGAGTGGATCTTTCTTCTCCCAAGGATCGTCTTGATCTTCAGTACGATATCTCGTTGGATCATCACCAGAAAGGGAGTGTGGCCCGTAGCGGTAACAAAGCGTTTCAATTAGCGTAGGACCGTTTCCTGAAATCGCGTTGTCACGAGCTTTCTTTGTTGCAGCATAAACTGCCAAAACGTCCATTCCGTCTACTTGTACGCCTTCAATTCCGGCAGCAACTGCTTTTTGAGCAATCGTACCTGCTGCTGTTTGCTTTTCAGCTGGAACAGAAATCGCAAATTGGTTGTTTTGAACGATAAAGATCGCTGGTGCATTAAATGCTCCGGCAAAGTTCATTCCTTCATAGAAGTCACCTTGAGACGAACCACCATCACCTGTATACGTAATGACGACGTTTTCTTTTTGTTTTTTCTTAAGTCCAAGCGCAATTCCTGCAGCTTGTACGATTTGTGCACCGATGATGATTTGTGGCATCAACACATTAATGCCTTCCATCTGTCCGCCTTTGTAGTGGCCTCTTGAGAATAAGTACGCCTTTGATAACGGGTACCCGTGCCAAATCAATTGTGGAATGTCACGATAACCTGGTGCAATCCAATCTTCTTTATCTAGAGCAAAATGAGAACCGAGCATTGACGCTTCTTGTCCTGCAACTGGCGCATAAAAACCTAAACGACCTTGACGACCTAAGGAAACGGCACGTTGATCAGCGACACGTGTGTAGACCATTCGTTTCATAAGTTCCTTAAGTTCATCATCACTTAAGTCTGGTAGTGCATCTTCGTTTACGACTTTACCGTCTTCGTTTAGTACCTGAAAAGTTTCAAACTTGTCTTCTACTGCTTCAATCGTCTTTTCAGCCAAAGCGGCTCACCTCTTTCATTTATTATCAGGCATTGTGTAGCATGCCTTGTTGAGCGAACAAACTTGAGTGATTCCCTAATGATTAACGTACCCTGAATCACTACTTTTCAATCTCACATATGAGTTGAATCTGTTTCATGGACACTCATCTAAAAACTAATACACAACATTTCAATAACAGCATACATGAATAGTAAATCATTCGTCAATCCTTACAGCTATATATTCATTTTCTAATCGATACATTTTTAAAATTGACGAACAACTCCAATCTGTTATATATCATCTTGTGATTTCCTCGTTTACATAATGATACAGATTAGTTTCTTACGCGTATAACAAACGAGTTTCCCCAAAACATCATCGTTCATTCAGTCATAAAAAAGAAAACGGACTACCGGTAGTGACCCCAAAAAGTTAGAGTTTGTTAAACAGCTGATTGGCTGGTTGATGTTCGATATTGAATCGGACTTTGACCAGCCAGTTTTAGTTT
>NZ_JAFBEC010000031.1 GCF_016908595.1 Geomicrobium sediminis
ATTGAAAGTGTTTCCTTTTTCGTTAGCACGGGGGTGCCAACGAGGCTCGTACTTCTATAATAGAAGCGCTAGCTTTTATTGCTTTAATTCGCTTAACTTTCATTCAGTTTTCAAAGGGCAATTGTTTTGCTTGTTTTGCGTTGCTGTCGTTGTGACAGCGACTTTATTATCTTATCATCTCTTGTCGTCCGCGTCAACAACTTTTTTTAAAAAGTTTTCGTTGTGATCGTTTGTGTTTCGCGATCTCTTGTGGCGACTCTTAATATATTATCAGGGTTCTATTAGACTGTCAACAAATCTAGTAATATTTTTTTTAAAAAATATTCCGTGCTCCTATTTTTAGAATGGAAGCACGAAAAAATGAACAGCAAAAAGCATGAGAACCCCTGGTATACCAAGGAATCCTGCGATAGAAGCTGTGAATAGGTTGATGGGCATGTGAATACCAGCTAAGTTTCCAAATAAGTTTATAAGAAACAAAGCAACTGCCCCTAATAGCAATCGGATCGCTCCATTACCAATCCATTTCACTGGTTTTAACGAGGCTCCTACAAACATTAATATAAAAACTGCCACTCCAATGATCGATACAAGTACAATGGGCTCCATGTTTACATCCCCTTCTTCTTTCTAGTTTTCACCATTGTATGCTTGTACTCGTTTAGACTTTCCTTATTTCTAATAAAAAAAGAAGAACCTTGGAATCGGCTCTTCTTACGTCATTCTTCTCGCTTCTTTTAAATAAAAACGATACTTCGCTTCTTCTACTTTTACATACGTGAGTGCTTCATGACTTGGATCGATACTCTTCTCCATATGTTTCTTCTGTCTATGAAGCTTTTCTTTTTGTTGTTCAAGTAAATGGTAGATTCGTGCTTTTTCTCGTTTATAAACCTTTTTCTTTGGCTTCAAAGTTCTCGACGTCCTTCCACTGCTCTAGACAGTGTCACTTCATCTGCATACTCTAAATCTCCACCGACAGGTAAGCCATGTGCAAGTCTTGTTACACGTATTCCTGTTGGCTTAATCATTCTTGATAAATACATCGCTGTTGCTTCTCCTTCTATTGAAGGGTTTGTTGCAACCATAACTTCTTTAATCGTATCATCTTGCAGACGCTTAATTAATTCTGCCATGCGTATATCTTCAGGCCCAATACCATCCATTGGTGAAATGGCTCCGTGTAAGACATGGTATTGACCACGATACTCTTGCATTTTCTCAAGAGCCATTACATCTTTAGAATCCTCAACAACACAGATGACTGAACGATCCCGCTGACTATCATCACAAATCAAGCAAGGATCTTTATCTGTAATATAGTAACAAACTGAACAGTGAGTTAGATCTCGCTTTGCATTGACGAGTGCCTTTGCAAATTCAAGAACATCATCTTCTTTCATATTCAAAACGTGAAACGCCAAGCGACTCGCCGTTTTCGGACCAATGCCTGGCAATTTCATAAATCCTTCGATTAACTTAGAAATCGGTGCAGGGTATTGCACGAATTCATTCCTCCTACATTAGGCCAGGAATATTCATTCCCTTCGTGAACTTACCTAAATCTTCCTCAACAAGCTTGTCTACTTGTTGCAAAGCATCATTTGTCGCAGCAAGTACGAGGTCTTGTAGCATTTCTACGTCTTCAGGATCAACAACTTCCTCATCCATGATGACTTCCAAGATACGCTTGTCCCCAGAAGCAACAACTTTAACAGCCCCGCCTCCAGCTGTCGCTTCAACAGTCTTTTCTTTTAGTTTCTCTTGCGCCTCAGCCATTTGCTTTTGCATCTTTTGCATTTGTTTCATCATGTTACCCATGTTTTTCATCGTAAAATCCTCCTTAAGAATTGGACGGCGAATCGTCAATGACATGAACAAACTCTTCACCGACAAGTTTATGTGCCTCTGTAATTAGGCGATCTTCTTCCTCTTTCACTTCTGCTTGCTCTGTTTCTGACGTCGAGTTCTGATCTTCATCAGATTGGTTAGATCTAAAGTTCGATTTGAGCTCTTCCCATTGATGATTTAAAAGCGTAATAATTTGGTAGCTATGATCATTATTAGATGCAATAGCCCTTTCCGTCAATGTTCGAAATTTGTCATCGATCATTCCACGATGCATTTCATTTTGAAAAACGAGAATCAATGCATCTGTACTAGCAGCTACCGGCTTAGCATCATTAATCCATGCAGAAGCAGGAACACTTTCTTGCTTTATCGTACGCAAGACATCTGCCCACTTGCTTTCAATTTTCGCCCGCTCTTCTTTTGATGCTTGTTGAAGCATTCGCGTGGCTTGTTTAACGGATGCACCGTTTTGCGCCGTTGGCTGTGGCCTTCGTTTCGGAGGAGTTTTTTGATGTTGTTCTTCTCCAGAAGCTGCAGGTGATTGTGTTTTCACAGAATGAAGTTCTTTTTGCAACTGGGATAGTTGCTCTTTAAGTTGAGATACTTCACCTTGGTCTAACGCTGGTACGTTTGTACCCCCGCCTGCTTTCGCTGCATGAATTAAGGCCATCTCAAGAAAAATCTTCGGATGAGACGAACCTTTCATTTCACGTAACTCTCCGTGAAGACGTTCAATGCTATCATACACCCACGCGCTCTCCACTCGCTCTGCCATTGATACAAATGCATCATCAGCTTGAACACGATCTAATAGTGTATTAAGAGACGGTGCGGTTTTATAAAGCATTAAATCACGTAAATAGTAAATTAAGTCTTCCATAAAACGAAGAGGATCTTTCCCCTCTCGAATCAATGCATCCGCAGCTTGAACGGCTTTTTCAGCATCTCCATCAATAATAGCCTCTACAGCATCCGCTAAGAAACCTTGAGATACCGCTCCAGTAATTGCAAGCACATCTTCTGTACGAATCGTGTTATCTTCTGAAAATGATAATGCTTGATCAAGCAGACTCAATGCATCACGCATCCCGCCTTCTGCTACTCGAGAAATAAGGTGTAAAGCATCCTCTTCACATTCTGCTTCTACTTGTTCAAGAATGTAAGACATACGCTTGATCAATGTCTCCGGACCAATTCGCTTAAAATCAAATCGTTGTGTTCTTGAGATGATCGTCAACGGAATTTTATGAGATTCTGTTGTTGCTAAAATAAAGATCGCATGAGCTGGAGGCTCTTCGAGCGTTTTCAGTAATGCGTTAAATGCTCCTGTAGAGAGCATGTGAACCTCGTCAATAATATATACCTTATACTTTACATCTCGAGGTGCTGCGATGACATTGTCACGAATGTAGCGAATTTCATCTACACCATTGTTCGACGCTGCATCAATTTCTATTACGTCAACGACCGCTCCACTCTGGATCCCTTTGCAAGCATCGCATGTATCACATGGCTCAGCAACCGGCGCATGCTCACAGTTCACAGCTTTCGCCATAATTTTTGCAGCGCTCGTTTTTCCCGTTCCTCTCGGACCACTAAACAAGTAGGCGTGCGCTACTTTCTGTTGGATGAGGGCGTTTTGCAATGTTTTCGTGATGTGATTTTGACCTGCAACGTCTTCGAGCCGTTTCGGTCTCCAAACGCGATATAATGCTTGATAGCTCATAGCTTCTGCCCCCTCCTTTCCAGTCCTTTGACGCTTTGTTTCTATTATACTGTTTTGAAGTGTCTTTTTCAAAATGAAAAAAGCCCCTCTAGTAAAGAGAGACTTCAATAGCTATGTTATGTAACCGCGCACCTTCCGTCGATCTATGCACCACAAGCGTTACCTAAGCAGTTGGCTCGATTCAGGCAACTCCACGGCACACGAAAGGTCATGCTTACTGCTGCTTCCTTCCGGACCTGACAGGGTTCACATGTTTCCGTTGCGTAGAACCCAAACGTCAACACTACTTACAAAGGGCAGACCTCGCAGCGCATAAACCTCGGGAAGGGATTCAGTCTTGCTATAGCGGATTGCAAGTACAGGGCACCGCTAATTCCCCACCTAGCACGGCATGTTAAAGTATATCTGATCAGTTACTAGAAATCAATGGACTTGTTTAATTTCTTTCTCATACGAAGTTTTTTGAAAAAATCCGTCAATAATTTACTGCATTCCTGATCGAGCACATTAGGGGTTACCACGCACTGGTGATTTAAGCGTTCATCTTGAAGCACATTGGCGAGTGTCCCGGCGTAACCCGCCTTTGGATCTTTCGCTCCATAAACAACGCGAGGAATCCGCGCTTGCACAATCGCACCTGCACACATCGGACAAGGCTCTAACGTTACATATAACGTGCATTCTTCAAGACGCCAAGACCCAATCACACGATTCCCTTCCAAAATAGCCATACACTCTGCATGGGTAAACGTATGTTGATCATGTTCACGGCGATTATGAGCGCGACCAATAACCTCATCTTCATAAACGAGGACAGCACCAATCGGCACCTCATCAATCTCTTCCGCCTTTTTCGCCTCTTTAATAGCCAAACCCATAAAGTATTCGTCACGTTTTTGTTGTTCCATATGAAACAACTCTTTTCTTTTAAATTTAGACATAAAAAAAGACCACTTCATGATAAAGTAGGTCGTGTTTTAAAAATATGGCGGAGGAGGAGGGATTCGAACCCCCGCGGGGCGTTAACCCCCTGGCGGTTTTCAAGACCGCTCCCTTCAGCCGGACTTGGGTACTCCTCCGTGTGTGATACAACGTGTCCGACAAAAATTATAGTATCACGGACAGATAGAGAAATGCAATAGTTTTTATGAATTTCTTTTGAAAAACTTTTTTACTGCACGTAACATCTCTGTTCTGCCCATTTTACCATAACGATATACTTCTTACTTGATCGTATGCGCAGGTTCAGTACCTGTTAGCTCAATAATCTTGTTTGATTCATCTAGTATAGCCACTTTGGGTTGATAACCTTTACATTCGGCTTCTTCAATCATTGTATAGCCAATAACAATAATAACATCTCCAGGTTGAACAAGTCTTGCGGCAGCCCCATTTAAACAGAACACACCGCTCCCGCGCTCTCCAGCTATAATATACGTTTCTAGTCGCTCACCATTGTTATTGTTCACGACTTGTACTTTTTCATTTTCGACAAGATCAACTGCATCAAGTAAATCTTCATCGATTGTAACGCTACCAACATAGTGCAGATTCGCTTCCGTAACGGTCGCTTTATGCAATTTGGCTTTCATCATATGACGGTACATCGCTTACTCCTTTGAACGGTTTTCTCCATCATTAATGGTCCAAGTTAAATGTTTTTGGCCAAGGAAGAAACAATTCTTCATTAAAAGTACAACTCCTAACGAGGATGTTGTCTAAGCCTAGTATACATAACTGATCACACAGTTGTCATAAACGAATCGCATTTACATGTTTATAACTTCATTACGCGGGAACTATAGCATTATGATTAAAGATAGGGGGCTCACAAAGTGGCAAAAAAGGACCTTGAGAATCAGTCCTTACTTTTTGTTAAATTCCCAGAGCAAAGTCAAGCATATGAGGCACTATCTGAGCTAAAAAAGCGTTCCCAAGGCCCAGAACATCGCATTGTACAAGCTGCTGTCGTTGAAAAGAGCATTAATGACGATATGGTCTATAAAGATGGATTTACGACAGAACAAGAACATAGCAACGACTGGTTTAAAGGCGGAATGATCGGTGCCGTTGTTGGAATTCTAGGTGGCCCTTTTGGGGTTCTACTAGGCGGTGGAATCGGATCACTCATCGGTGCTGTTGTTACAGGAGACAAAATTAATGATCAAAGTAAAATCATTGATGGGAAATTAGATGGCATTGAAGCTGAAAACCCATTTATTATCGCTCTCATCGATGAAAATGACCAACGCTCATTAGATCAGACCTTTTATGAGATTGACGAGCGAATCGTGATTCGTCGTAGCAAAGCTGAAGACGTTGCAAATGAAATTGCAGAATCAGAAAGTAAGGCATAACACATTTGTGTTATGTCAGGCTGTTGAGAAAGTCATTTCTCAACAGCTTTTTCTTATTTATAGACGCCGAATCATAACCACGCTTTGTTATAATAGAGAAAAGAACGG
>NZ_JAFBEC010000032.1 GCF_016908595.1 Geomicrobium sediminis
ATTCGTTCTTTGAAAACTGAATAACGGAAAGCATGAAAAGACATCATGACCGGGTTGATCGATTGAGATGTGCAAACATCTTAACGAACAACCGACCTAGCGTGATCTTAAATGATCAAACCATGAAAAGAACCTGTGGTTAAATGAAGAAGGGCGCACGGTGAATGCCTTGGCACTAGGAGCCGATGAAGGACGCGACGAACAGCGATATGCTTCGGGGAGTTGTAAGTACACATTGATCCGAAGATTTCCGAATGGGGAAACCCACTACTTTTCACAGAGTAGTACTTGTTAGTGAATACATAGCTAATAAGAGGCAGACCCGGAGAACTGAAACATCTTAGTACCCGGAGGAAGAGAAAGCAAACGCGATTTCCTTAGTAGCGGCGAGCGAAACGGAACATAGCCCAAACCAAGTGGCTTGCCACTTGGGGTTGTAGGACACTCTATACGGAGTTACAAAGAAACGAGATAGATGAAGCGACCTGGAACGGTCCATCACAGAAGGTAAGAATCCTGTAATCGAAATTTCGTTTCCTCTTGAGTGGATCCTGAGTACGGCGGGACACGAGAAATCCCGTCGGAAGCAGGGAGGACCATCTCCCAAGGCTAAATACTCCCTAGTGACCGATAGTGAACCAGTACCGTGAGGGAAAGGTGAAAAGCACCCCGGAAGGGGAGTGAAAGAGATCCTGAAACCGTGTGCCTACAAGTAGTCAGAGCCCGTTAAGGGGTGATGGCGTGCCTTTTGTAGAATGAACCGGCGAGTGACGTGTACGTGCAAGGTTAAGTTGAAGAGACGGAGCCGCAGCGAAAGCGAGTCTGAATAGGGCGAGTTAGTACGTGAACGTCGACCCGAAACCGTGTGATCTACCCATGTCCAGGGTGAAGGTCGGGTAACACCGACTGGAGGCCCGAACCCACGTAGGTTGAAAGCTGCGGGGATGAGGTGTGGGTAGGGGTGAAATGCCAATCGAACACGGAGATAGCTGGTTCTCCCCGAAATAGCTTTAGGGCTAGCCTCGGTTTTGAGAATCCTGGAGGTAGAGCACTGATTGGATGAGGGGTCCTTACCGGATTACCGAGTTCAGTCAAACTCCGAATGCCAGAGATTTATGACCGGGAGTCAGACGGCGAGTGCTAAGATCCGTCGTCAAGAGGGAAACAGCCCAGATCACCAGCTAAGGTCCCAAAGTGTGTGTTAAGTGGGAAAGGATGTGGCGTTGCTTAGACAACCAGGATGTTGGCTTAGAAGCAGCCACCATTGAAAGAGTGCGTAATAGCTCACTGGTCGAGTGACGCTGCGCCGAAAATGTACCGGGGCTAAACACACCACCGAAGCTGTGGCAACTCTTAGGAGTTGGGTAGGGGAGCGTTCTGTAGGCAGAGAAGGTTGACCGTGAGGACAGCTGGAGCGTACAGAAGTGAGAATGCCGGTATGAGTAGCGAAAAGAAGGGTGAGAATCCCTTCCGTCGAAAATCTAAGGTTTCCTGAGGAAGGCTCGTCCGCTCAGGGTTAGTCGGGTCCTAAGCTGAGGCCGAAAGGCGTAGGCGATGGCAAACTGGTTGAAATTCCAGTACCACCTTGTCTCTGTTTGAACAATGGGGGGACGCAGAAAGGTAGGGAGAGCGTACAATTGGATGTGCGTCGAAGCGAACGAGGCCGTTGGATAGGCAAATCCGTCCAACAGATAAGGCTGAGTCGTGACCGCGAAAGGGCATAGCGCCCTTGAGTCCCTGATCCTCCGCTGCCGAGAAAAGCCTCTAGTGAGGAGACAGGTGCCCGTACCGCAAACCGACACAGGTAGATGGGATGAGAATTCTAAGACGCGCGGGAGAACTCTCGTTAAGGAACTCGGCAAAATGACCCCGTAACTTCGGGAGAAGGGGTGCTCCTTGGGGTGAATAGCCCTGGGGAGCCGCAGTGAAAAGGCCCAAGCGACTGTTTATCAAAAACACAGGTCTCTGCGAAGTCGTAAGACGAAGTATAGGGGCTGACACCTGCCCGGTGCTGGAAGGTTAAGAGGAGGACTTAGCTTCGGCGAAGGTTCGAATTGAAGCCCCAGTAAACGGCGGCCGTAACTATAACGGTCCTAAGGTAGCGAAATTCCTTGTCGGGTAAGTTCCGACCCGCACGAAAGGTGCAACGACTTGGGCACTGTCTCAACGAGAGACCCGGTGAAATTATAGTACCTGTGAAGATGCAGGTTACCCGCGACAGGACGGAAAGACCCCATGGAGCTTTACTGCAGCTTGATATTGGGTTTGGGCACAGCTTGTACAGGATAGGTAGGAGCCTTGGAAACCGGAGCGCTAGCTTCGGTGGAGGCGCTGGTGGGATACTACCCTTGCTGTGTTGAAATCCTAACCTCGAACCGTGATCCGGTTCAGGAACAGTGTCTGGTGGGCAGTTTGACTGGGGCGGTCGCCTCCTAAAGAGTAACGGAGGCGCCCAAAGGTTCCCTCAGAATGGTTGGAAATCATTCGAAGAGTGCAAAGGCAGAAGGGAGCTTGACTGCGAGACTTACAAGTCGAGCAGGGACGAAAGTCGGGCTTAGTGATCCGGCGGCACCGTATGGAAGGGCCGTCGCTCAACGGATAAAAGCTACCCTGGGGATAACAGGCTAATCTCCCCCAAGAGTCCACATCGACGGGGAGGTTTGGCACCTCGATGTCGGCTCGTCGCATCCTGGGGCTGAAGTAGGTCCCAAGGGTTGGGCTGTTCGCCCATTAAAGCGGCACGCGAGCTGGGTTCAGAACGTCGTGAGACAGTTCGGTCCCTATCCGTCGTGGGCGTTGGAAATTTGAGAGGAGCTGTCCTTAGTACGAGAGGACCGGGATGGACACACCGCTGGTGTACCAGTTGTTCCGCCAGGAGCATCGCTGGGTAGCTACGTGTGGCAGGGATAAGTGCTGAAAGCATCTAAGCATGAAGCCCCCCTCGAGATGAGATTTCCCATCATGTAAATGAGTAAGACCCCTGAGAGACGATCAGGTAGATAGGTCTGGTGTGGAAGTGTGGCGACACATGGAGCTGACAGATACTAATCGGTCGAGGATTTATCCACAAACTTTTTAAGGTTGCTGGGTCAAATCCGGTCAAATGTCTTGCGAATCCGTTATTCAGTTTTGAGAGAACGACACTCTCA
>NZ_JAFBEC010000034.1 GCF_016908595.1 Geomicrobium sediminis
CAGATTGTCGAGAAAGCCTTGGTTCTGTGAACCAAGGCTTTCTCTTATGGTCTTTGAATTGGTTCCAATGACGATTTTTTTGGTGAAAAGTATAAAAAACCTCTCCTTTTGTCTGGAGAGGTGCATCGCAATCTTCTTGATGTTCTGCACCGTTGCCGTCATGAGTGCCTGTTCCGAGGCACCTTCCAAACGGCGCAAACGACAATAGCGAAGCCCGTGGAGTTGTTTTGAATCCGCAAAGCTTCGCTCAATTTTATATTTTCGCATGCGATAGATTGCTTTCCCTTCCTTCGAAAGTCGATTCATTCGCACACGTTCTTTGCTTTCCTCCCACACGTGTCGGGTCAGCACCTTCTTGTGATTTTGTGACTGTGTACAGGTTAAAAGGAGTGGACAGGTTTTACAATCTTCGGGATTGGAATGGTACTGACGATACCCTTCTCGATTCGTCGTCGAATACGTCAATGTTTTGCCGTTCGGACACGTGTACGTATTGGTTTTTGCATCATATGTATACTTCCACTTGGGGATGCGTCCTTTTATAGGACGATAGCGACGGTGAGCGATCACCGCCATAATGCCTAAGTCTTCAATGCCTTTACAAACGGGGGTCGTGAAATAGCCAGCGTCCAGGGCAACGGCTTCAACCGGAAACTGAAAGCGATCCAGTTGACGTTTTAATCGTTCGAGATACGGTTGGGAGTCATGAACATTGCCAGGTGTGACATGGACATCTGTAATAATATTGAACTTTATATCGGTCGTCCGATGATCTAAGTAATAAAACCCTTCAGGCTTTCCTTCTCGATACAAGTAGCCACTTTCACGGTCCGTCGTACTTTTACGGACGGTTTTCCATTCCTCCTTTTCCTTTTTGGCTAACGGCTTTTTTCCGTGTTCCTCCCGATCTTCCGTGACCGCCTCATCCAATTCATTGATATAAGACTGTGTTTCGACTTTGACCGTCTCACGTGTAAAGTGCTGCCGATTCGCATTCGCTTTTAAGTGCGTGGAATCACTGAATAATACCCGACCACTCACCATGCCTTGTTCCATGGCTTTCACAACCACGTCGTCAAAGATGTCTTGAAAGGCTGTTGTTCCTTGAAACCGTTTATGGCGATTAAAACTGATCGTAGAATGATGAGGAACCTTTTCAGTGAGCCCTAATCCAAGAAACCAGCGATACGCAATGTTCGTTTGAATTTCTCGTTCCAATTGACGTTCCGAACGAATGCCATACAGATACCCGACAAACATCATCTTAAAAAGCATTACCGGATCAATCGGTGGGCGACCGTTTGTCGTTGAATAGTAGGTTTCCACTTTGTCATAAATGAAATTGAAATCTACATGTTCATCAATTTTCCGTAGTAAATGATCTTCGGGCATTACTTGATCAATGGAGACCATCTCGAGTTCAATTTGTTTATCCGTTTGACGACGTAACAAGGCGCATTCCCCCAACACATTTCCGTTCTTTTCTCTATTATAACAAAGCGTGGTTATGATTCGGCGTCTATAAATAAGAAAAAGCTGTTGAGAAATGACTTTCTCAACAGCCTG
>NZ_JAFBEC010000035.1 GCF_016908595.1 Geomicrobium sediminis
GGTGCCGCACCCCAAAAGTTAGAGTTAAAAACTCACTTTTGGGGTGTTTTGTTTGGTGAAATATAGTGACACATTTAAAGAAAAAGTTGTTTATGAGTATCTACAAGGTCCCTTTGGATACAGACGATTAGCGAAAAACTATAACATTCCTTCGAAGAAGATCATTGAAGAATGGGTACAGGCATTTCGAGCTTTCGGTAAGGAAGGGTTAAAGCGTAAAGCTTCAAAGACCGTGTATCCTGTTCAATTTAAGGTTGATGTCTTACACTGGATGAAAAGCAATAGTGCTTCGCTCAGTGAAACTGCAACCAGATTTGGGCTCAATCGTCCAGCTCTCATTTCTTCTTGGAAACACACCGTTATGAAAGAAGGGATTGCAGGATTAGAACCGAAGCCGAAAGGACGCCCTTCGATGGCTAAGAAACCTAAAAAAGATGATCAAACAAAGCATGAATGGTCACGTGAAGAGCAGTTGAAGAGGGAGAATGAACTTCTTCGTTTAGAGAACTCTTATTTAAAAAAGCTCCGCGCTTTTCGGGAGAATCCGGACGCCTACCTCGAAAAGCACAAGCAGCGCTGGCATTCGAACTCAAAGAAGAAGGATACCGATTAAAAGACGTACTTAAGTTTGTCGATTTACCAGAGTCAACGTATCATTATCACGTCCAACGTTTTGATCTTCCAGACCCAGATCCCTCTCTTAAGACACGCATAAAAGAGATTTATACCCAACATAAGGGACGGTATGGGTACCGTCGAATTCATGCTCAATTACGTTCAGAAGGCTGGTATATCAATCACAAGAAAGTCCAAAATCTGATGAGGGTGTTAGGGTTAACTTGCAAGAAATTTATAAGGAAATCTCGGTATCGATCTTATAAGGGGAGGGTTGGTACAGTGACGAAGAATCGTTTGAACCGACGGTTTCATACCACCGGTCCACTGCAGAAATTGACGACGGATATTACGGAGTTTAAATGTACACACGATGAAAAACTGTATTTGAATCCAATGTTAGATTTATATAATGGAGAAATCGTTTCTTTTGGAACGGCACGAACGCCGACCCTGCCTCTTGTGCTTGAACCATTGGATCAAACCATCGACCTTTTGAAGGAAGAAGCAAAGTACCGAACCACGATTCACTCTGATCAAGGTTGGCATTATCAGCACCAAGCATGGGTGAAGAAGCTGGAAGCAAACCGAATCTTTCAAAGCATGTCCCGGAAGGCCACGTGTGCAGATAACGCACCCATGGAGAACTTCTTTGGTCTATTAAAACAAGAAATGTACTATGGAGAACCCTTGGTTTCCTATGAAGAGTTAAAGAAACGAATTGAGGAGTACATCCACTACTACAATCACGAACGTATAAAACTAAAACTGGCTGGTCAAAGTCCGATTCAATATCGAACATCAACCAGCCAATCAGCTGTTTAACAAACTCTAACTTTTTGGGGTCACTACC